>NZ_BOPB01000009.1 GCF_016863535.1 Micromonospora lutea | reverse complement strand
AAGACCCTGCTCGACTTCGGCAACTTCCGCAGCGGCGTCAGCGACGCGTGCCGGCGGGCGGCGCGGCTCGATCCACCACCGGACGGAAACCCCTCCACCTCAGTCGGCGAGCTTGTCGCCGCACTACAGCGGTGAAATGGGCACCGCCTCTTCGGCCGGTGTTTCCGCAGGCGTTTGCGCAAGCTCGGTGCGGGACGATAGCGCGTCGGCGATGGCGGCGAACTCGCGTAGCGCCGCCTGGAGGTCCTCCACGATCTCCTGGGCGATCACCTCGGGTGGCAACAGCGCGTCGGCGTCTTCCAGGGAGGCGTCGCGCAGCCAGGTGATGTCCAGGTTCACCTTGTCCCGGGCCATCAACTCCTCGTAGGTGAAGGACTTGAAGCGTGCGGTCTCCACCCGCTCCGAGCGGTCCTTGCCGGGCAGGTAACACTCCACGAAGTCCTGGAGGTGTTCGCGGCGCAGCGGGTTCTGCTTGAGCGTGAAGTGCTGGTTGGTACGGAAGTCGTACACCCAGAGGTTTTGGGTCCAGGGTTCCTCGCGGGCCCGCTTGCGCTCGAAGAAGAGCACGTTGGCCTTGACGCCACCGGCGTAGAAGATGCCGGTGGGGAGGCGCAGCAGGGTGTGCAGGTCGTACTGCTTGAGCAGCCGGCGGCGGATGGTCTCCCCCGCACCGCCTTCGAAGAGCACGTTGTCCGGCAGGACGACGGCGGCCCGGCCGTCGATCTCCAGCAACGAGGCGATGTGCTGGACAAAGTTGAGCTGCTTGTTGGCGGTCGCCGCCCAGAAGTCGGGGCGTTCGATCTCCCGGTCCTCCCTGGAAGCCCGCCCACTCTCGGTCACCGATCGGATCGTGGAGCTACGCCCGAACGGCGGGTTGGCCAGCACCAGGCTGTACCGCTGTGACGGCGGCTTGCCCAGCGCGTCACCGACGGTGATGAGTGAGTCGCCGCCGGGGGTGCCGATGCCGTGCAGCAGCATGTTCATCGCGGCGAGCCGCGCGGTGCCGTCGACCAGCTCGGTGCCGGTGATGGCGCCGTTGCCGAGCCGACGACGCTGGTCGGGGGTCAGGCTCGCGCCGTGGTGCCGCTGGATGTGGTCGAACGCGGCGAGCAGGAAGCCACCGGTGCCGCAGGCCGGGTCGGTGATCGTGTCGTCCGGGGTCGGCAGGACACAGTCCACCATCGCGGCGGTAAGCGCGCGAGGCGTGAAGTACTGCCCCGCCCCCGACTTGGTGTCCTCCGCGCCCCGGGCCAGCAACTCCTCGTACGCGTCACCCTTGACGTCGACGCCGGCGCTGGACCACTGCTCCTTGTCGATCAGGTCGACGATGAGCCGCTTGAGCTTCGCCGGGTCCTGGATCTTGTTCTGCGCCTTGCGGAAAATGGTGCCGAGGGTGCCGCCCTCCTTGGCGAGCCCTTCCAGGATGTGCCGGTACTGCACCTCCAACGCATCCCCGTCGGCGTCGAGCAGCGTCTGCCAACTCAACTCCTCCGGCACGATCTGCTCCGGCCGCAGCGACCGGTTGGCCCGCTCGTGCGCCATCTTCAGAAACAGCAGGAACGTCAACTGCTCCACATAGTCGATCGTGGAAACCCCATCGTCACGCAGCACGTCACAGTAGTTCCAGAGCTTCTGCACCAGCCGGCGCGAATCCACAGTGCTCACCGAACCATCCTCCGTTCGCGGCTGCGGGGCTCGCTCCGCTCACTCCTCGCGCTCACAGTGGCAGCGCCTCCTGCTGGTAGTCGCCGCCGGTCACCCTCGTCGGCGGTGCCGGCAATTCCTTCTTGGTACGCCGAGAGCGCGCCTTCTGCTTCGGCAACGCGGCCTCACGCTCGGCCCGGATCCGCGCCAACAACTCCGATGCCGGCTCATCGCTCGGATCCTGCGCCACCAACCGCCCCGCAAACGCCTCCGTCAGCAGCGAAGCTCGCAGAGTTTCGGCCCTGCGTTTGGCCGTCGTCAACTCATTCAACACGCCGTCAATCAGGGTCACAGCAGTTGACATTTGGGACACCAAGGCTCGCTGTTCGTCCATCGTGGGTAGAGGAATCGGCAAACGAGCAAGCGTCTTGGAATTGAGGTTGTACTGACCAGCCGACGAGGCTGCCGCCTTTTCGAGGTGCTGCCGCCATGCCGGGCTAGACACGACAAGCGCAACCCAGTCCGGGTCTACCACCCCCGGTTTTAGTCGAAAGCGAATGAGATAGGAAGCAAACGCGACCGACATCGCCTTCCGCGCCACAGCAACACGCCCGATGAGTTGCCGACTCCCATTCGTCCTCACGAAAAGCAAATCACCCGGCCCAAGAAAATACCCGCTCAGGTCTTGCGAAGCATCGATTGCATACTTGATGTCCGCGAGACTGATCTCCCCGTTCTGCACGTTGGGTATGCGCAGGACAGGAACCCCGGAGGCATCGTAAGCACACTTTGTGGATGTACCATACCCCCAGTCGTAACACAGCGACCTCAAACATGCCAGCGACCAACCCTTGGGCAGGACATAGCCTCGAACTTTAACGGGATCATCTGTCGGTTCTCCTCCGCTGTCCTCTGCTTCCGATTCCAGCGGAAGCAGGGGGATAGTCTCGGCAGCGACCGATAGTTGTCCTCCACCACCCACGGTTCGGCCACGTAGAAGTTGGTCAAGAGTTCGTGCCTTCTCCGCAGCGTCCGCCAGCCCCGCCAACCCTCGCTCCAGCCCTACCATATTTCGTTCCAGCACGGCGACGATGCGGCGTTGCTCGGCGAGCGGCGGCACAGGTAGGTCGATGGCGAGCAAGGCCGCTTGCGAGATGTTTCGCATGGAGTCCTGCTGTCCACTGGCGCGAGCCGATATCTGCCGTCTGACAAACGGCGACGCGAGGGCGCTCAGCAACCATCCGCGATCGATCCCTGCGGCAGGCACGAGGCGTAGGCTCTTGTCGCTGAGAAGGAGCTTGGGCCGACATTCTCTGACCAACACGGGCGCACCCACGTACTGTTCAGTGTTAGCCCGGCTGACGAGGATGTCGCCCGGACGGATTTCGTACCGGGGATCGACGTCGCGATCTGGCGGTACAGCCTTGTTCTCCTCCTGCCGAAACTCGCCCCAGGTCATAGCGCTGACCTTGACGACGCCCCACTCGTCGTCGCGGGCGGGCCGAGGCTGGCAGGTGAAGGACTTACCCGCCTCCACGCGGCTTACTACATCACCCAATGTGACCCATTGCCAGGAATCGGGAATCGTGAAGGGCAGGGTCACGCGGTTAGCTCCTGGTTGAGTTCGGTGAGGAGGGGTTCGGCGCGGTCGCCGAAGGTGCCGGCGTAGCCGTCGATGCCGCCGCGTTCGGTGAAGGGGGCGGTGTCGAGGTCGTCGGGGCTGATCTCCACGCTGACCGCTATCACGTCCTTGATCCTCTCCAGCCACCAGACCTGATCGGCAGTGAAGGTAGCGCCCGCCTGTTCCTGCCGGAGCAGCCACCCACGGAAGCGCTCCTCCACCAGGCTGCGGTACGGCCGCAGCTCGGTGTCGATGCCCAGCTCGTACCGGATGAGGCTGACCAGGTCGGTGACGGTTCGTTCGCCGGGGACCTCGGCGGCGCGACCCAGCAGGACGTACGCCTTCCAGAGGGTCTCCGGGGTCCACGCCTGCGGTGGGCGGGCGATGCGGCGGGCCAGTTCGTTGAGTTCGGCGTACCCGATCCGGCCGCGACCCTCGTAGAAGACCTGCAACGCGGTGATCTCGTCGCGGTGCTCTTCGAGGTAGTCGTGCCAGCTCTTGACGGTGACCTGGGCCCGTTCCTCCGGCGGCACGCCCCGCGCCGAGAGAAGCGTGTCAGCGTTGACCTCGTCGATGGTGATGTCGTGCGCTCGCCGGATCTCCAGGATCCGCTCCCGCAGCGGCGGGTTCGCGGCGAGCGGGCGCAGCGCCTCGGCCAGCAGCTCGCGTACGGCTGCCGGGCCGGTCTCCTTCGCCGGGTTGAGCTGCTCCGGGGAGACCGCCTTGACCAGGCCACCAACGATGCCGCGCAGCGGTTGGCCGGCCAGGTCGGCCAGCTCGTCGCGTTCGTCGTCGGTGAGCTGCCGGTCGAGCCGGGCCAGCCGGGCGGCCAGGGTGGCGACCTCGTCGGGGTCTGCGGTGAGCGTGCCGGCCTTGCGCAGCAGGTCCCGCAGCGAGATCTGCTTCTCGGTGTGCCGGTGCAGCGGCACCGCCTCGTCCAGCTCCGCCTCGGTGACGCCGACCGCGTCGACGATGACGAACCGGTCCTTGACCTCGGCGTCCGGGGTTACCGACTGGAACTCGGCCGGGTCGATGGTGCGGGCGCCCCGACCTTTCATCTGCTCGAAGTAGGTGGCGCTGCGCACCGGCCGGAGGAAGAAGACACATTCCAGGGGGCGTACGTCGGTGCCGGTGGCGATCATGTCGACGGTCACCGCGATGCGCAGCTCGGGGCTGTTGCGGAACGCCTGAATGAGGGTGTCCGGGTTGTCGCCGTCCTTGCGTGAGGCGTACGTGATCTTCGTGGCGAAGTCGTTGCCCCGGCCGAAGACCGCCCGGACCATGGTGACGATCTCCTCGGCGTGGTTGTCGTCGCGGGCGAAAATCAGCGTTTTCGGCACGGTGGTGCGCCCCGGGAAGATCTCGTCGTACAGCTTGTCGCGGAAAGTTTCCAGCACCAGCTTGAGCTGCCCCTTGGAGATCACTGAACGGCCGACCTGGTTGCCGGCGTACGTGAAGTCGTCCTCAAGCTCCTGGTAGCGCTCGGCACGGGTGCGGCGGTCACGCAGCGGGACCACCGTGCGCGCCTCGATCTTCTCGCCCTCCTCGGTGATCCGGGTCCTGATCCGGTAGACGTCGAACCCGACGTTGACCCCGTCGGCGACCGCCTGCTCGTAGGTGTACTCGGAGACGAGGTTCTGCTGGAAGAAGCCGAGGGTCTGCTTGACCGGGGTGGCGGTCAGGCCGACAACGAAGGCGTCGAAGTACTCGATCACCCCGCGCCACTTGCCGTAGATCGACCGGTGACACTCGTCCACCACGATCAGGTCGAAGGTTTCCGGCGGGATGCCCGGGTTGTAGCTGACCTCGGCGGGCGCGTCCAGGTCGTAGTCGTCGTAGGCACGGTCGTCGGTGTCCGGGTCGGGCAGGTCGTCGCCGCGCAGCGCGGCGTAGAGCCGCTGGATCGTGGAGATCACCACATTGGAGGAGCCGAGCATGCCGGCGCCCGAAAGGCGGTCCACGTTGTACAGCTCGGTGAACTTCCGGCCGTCGTCCGGGGTCTGATAGCCCGTGTACTCCTGGAGGGTCTGCTTACCCAGGTTGTTGCGGTCGACCAGGAACAGGATCCGGTTGGCGCGGGCGTGCTTGAGCAGCCGGTAGCTGCTGGTGACCGCGGTGAAGGTTTTGCCGGCCCCCGTCGCCATCTGGATCAGTGAACGGGGGCGGTCGCTGGCCAGGGAGCGTTCCAGCCCGGTGATCGCGTCCACCTGTGCCGGCCGCAGGCCGAGCGGGTCCAGCGTCGGCATCCGGCGCAACCGTGCCCGCAACGTCGGTGCGTCCGAGTCGTCGTCCGCCTCCCGCATCCAGCGCGCGAAGGTCTCCGGCCGGTGGAAGGCGAAGATCTCACGGGTACGCGGGAACGGGTCGAGCCGGTTCACGAAGGCCGTCTCGGTGCCGGTGGCCACATAGCCGAACGGCAGGGGCGCGTCCCGCTTCCAGGCGGACAGCCGCTGCTCGGCGGTGAGCCCGCGCTGGTAGCGGTCGAGCTGCGCCTCCACGCCACGCGGGGCGGTGCCCTCGCGCTTGGCTTCGATCACGCCCACCAGTAGCCGGTCGACGTAGAGCAGGTAGTCGGCCCGCCCGGTGGCCAGGGTGACCTCACGGACGGCGACGCCAGTTGCCGCGTACAGGTTGATCTGGCTTTCGTCCTGGACCTGCCAGCCGGCGGCGGTGAGCTGCCGATCGATTTCCTCCCGGGTCTGCATCTCATTGAGCGGTTCCTGCGATGCGCGCCGGGCGCGGGCGATGAACTCCTCGCGCTTCGCGGCCGACACCTTGCGGGTGACCGAGGCGTCGAGTGCCTCCTGGGTCGCGCGGGCCTCCGATGCCAGGCTCGTCACCAGCGCGGCGGCCTCGTCGCGGTGGGCAGCCGCCCGACGGATCGCCCGGTCGGCGTCCAGCTCTGCTTCGGCTTGCGCCGCAGCGACCGATGGCTTACCGGCCAGGAGCAGCTTGGTCTCGGCCAGTTCCCGTTGGTAGCGGGCCAGCTCGGCCTGGAGGGCGTCGGCGACACTCTGCGCCACCTGCCGGGGCGGCGGCGTCGGCGGGACGAACCCGATCGGCGAGCGGTCCCCGGTCAACGCACGGTGGAACCACAGGCCCAGTTCAAAACCGGTACGCAGCATCTCCAGTGCAGCCCGCACCTCGGCGAGGTGATCGTGCACCGCCTTGTTGCCCTGGTCCCGCAGGCTGTGGAATGCCTGGTGTATCTCCCGGGTCAGGGTGCCATCGGCTTGTAACGCCTCCACGCGGTGGAAGAAGTCGCTGCGGGGCCGCTGACCTGTGCGGCGCAGCAGGTCTTTGGCCAGTTCGTCGCCGAAGGCACGGATCTTGAACATCGCCGCCTGCGCGTCGACGTAAACCAGCAGTTCGGCACCCGCGCCGTACCAGACCAGCAACGGATGATCTTTCAAGAAGCCGAAGTTGGCGGAGCGTTCCGCCAAGCGTCGTACCTGTCGAGGATCCACGTTTCCCCACGTCCATAGGCCCCGATGAACTGGTCAGGATACGGCTGCGCAACTGAGGCGGAAAGCACAGCGCAACCTCTATCGCCTATCCGACACGACAATCGCCTGCCGGGTCGGGAACGATCAACGGCACCGGCGCCGCGGCGGCTCGATCCACCACATCGATGGGTGCTGTTAGCATCACGGCGACGATCACGTCCAGCACCCCTGAGGATCCGGCGAACAGATGTCCCCTGACGAGCAGGATCCGCACGTGCTCCTCGGCGTCAGCCGGGATGCGTCGCTGGCGCAGATACGGGAGCGCTACCTCATCCTTGTGCAGGTCTGGCACCCGGACAAGCATCAGGCGAGCCCGCAGAATGTGCGGGAAGAAGCGACCCGTCAGATGCAGCACATCAACGCTGCCTACAAGCTGCTCACCGACAGCCGTGAACGTGAGACGCGCGAGCGCCGAGACCGCCAGTCCAATGAACACGATCGCGCGAAGCGCCAGCGGGAAAGCAGGGCGCGCCAGGCAGAGCAACGTGAGGCACGCGAGCGGGAAGCTCGGGAGCGCGAGGCACGTGAACAGCGTGCCCGGGAGCGCGAGGCGCGTGAACAGGAAGCCCGGGAGCGTGCGGCACGCGAACAGGCGGAAGCCGAACGCCTGGCACGTGAACGCGAGGCACGCGAGCGGGAAGCGCGCGAGCACCAGCATCCGAGGGCACGGTGGACGCACCCCCGGTACGACTCCGCGAAACTGTCGGGACCGCTGACCATCCACCCGATAGCTGTCTCATTGACCGATGGCGCGGAGGGTTACACGCTGCTGGCCCGATCGGAAGACAAGGGATCCGTCGTCTTCTTTCCCGGCGCCGACGGCCAACTGCTTCTCTTTCGCTCCGCAGAGGCGTTACAGCGGTACCTGATCGAGTCCGACACCCACGACCTGGCCGACATTCCCGGCTGGGACGACTTCATGAACTCGATCCTCAGAACCGGAATCAGCGCTGACGACGATCGGTCGTTCGACTTCGAACTGATGCTCTACAACATCAGGCGACCACCCACCGACTGGGTTCCTCGGCTCTTCATTCCCAACCGGGATCTCATCTTCGAGATCGCGGAGGCATTCGAACTGGGCCAGGTGCTCATCCTGATGCGTGTGGGTTCGCCGATCGACGTGGTCGATGACCTGTTGCGGGTCGTCGACCGACCACTTGCCGGCTGGGGCGCACGCCGCCAGCTTGGAACCGTTGAGGCGGGATTGGCGAGTGTCGCGTGGCGCCAGGTGCTCCGCTACGTCGAGAACCGCATACGCTGGCTACGTTGAGCACTTACGCGAAGGGGAAGCGGGGTGCCGGCCGGGTCGCCCTCGTCACACGGTTGGGCCGCTGCTGTCAGCACGCACCGACAGAGCGGTTGGCAGGAGCGACTCGGTGAACTCGGGGATCGTCAACACACTGACCGCGACGCCCGGCTCGACAAGCCAGAACGCCTGACCGTCGCCGATTAGGCCGGTACCGTCGCCGTGCGGGAACTCCGCCAGCTGCCACTGGGCGGGGTCGCGCTCGTGATACCCGGCGAGGAAGTCGCGCAACGCGTCGAGGTCGGTCAGCCGGTCCCCGCGCAGCACGTGCACCCGCAGGTCCACCCGAGTGCCGTCGGGCGTCTGCCGCTCCCAGAACCGGCTGGCGAAGCGTACGTCCTCCCACTCGGTGTCGAAGTCCGACACCTCGTCGCCGACATCGGCCGGCACCTGCCCGATGTGGAACCCGTCCAGCGTTCCGCCGTCACGCGTCTCGTCGCCGCTCATGTCACCACCTCGATCGAATCCGGTGTGGTCCAGGATCAGTTGCCCAGCGCGCGTACCTTGGCGATCGTTTCCTGGACGTGCTGCCGGGCTGGCTCGTGCCCCTGGGCGGCCTGGGCTAGCGCCTGCCGGTACGAGTCGATCATGCCGATCAGCGGACCGGCGGCGACGCCCTGCAGGGCCCCGGAGACGAGCTGACGTGCCTCGGCCGCGTCCTGGGCCGCCGCCGCTGTCTTCGCCTTCGCCTCGTCCAGCTTCTGCGCCGCCGCCGTCAGCCTGGCGATCATCTCCGCTGCGCTCACACGCCCTCCCCACCGCACACAGCCTCGTCACCACCGGACACAAGGGAGGCTATCCCACCGCACCGAATGATTCTTGGTGCGTTTCCGCCCCGCCAGGGGCCGATTCGTACCAAGATCGCGCGCGACTCGACGCGTAACGCGCGACTCGACGCGTATCGCGCGGCTCGACGCGGTCAGCGCATGGCTCGGAACAGCAGGAGGTAGCCGCAGTAGGCGAGCGGCACGGCCAGGAAGCAGACCAGGAAGCCCAGGACCGGGTAGCGGGGCGGGGTGGCGGCTCCGACGGCGGGTCGTCCCCAGCGGCCGAGCACCAGCCAGCCGCCGATCATCGCCACTGCGGGCAGGCCGGCACACATCCAGGCGACCAGGGTGCCGAAGCCGACCACCCCGACGCCGGAGGCGAGCACCAATCCCAGCATCAGCAGCACGGCGACGCCCGCGAAACCGAGGTAGACGGCGAGCGCCCGGGCCATCGGGGACCAGGTCGGTAGCAACGCCGGCCGCTGGGCGAGCAGTTCCACCTGCTGCCCGTGCCGGTCGGCCTCGTCGGCCCAGCGCCGGGCCAACTCCAGCTCCGTCGCCGGGTCGACCTCACCCGCGCGCGGGGCCGGCACCCCGGCCTCCGTCGCGCTCACCGCCACCGGCAGCGCCCGGCCCGACTCCCCCACACCCACCTGGGAGTACGCCCCGACATCCGGCCGCCCCGGCGCGGCGGCTGCGCCGCCGTCCGACCCCGTCCCCGGTCCCCACCCGCTGTCCGGGTGGCCGGGCGAACCCGACGGCTCCCCGGGTCGGCCGGCACCGGGCGGCGTGGCACCGGGCGGCACCGGACCGCCGGTCGATGTGACGCCGATGGTGCGGCCGAGATGGTCGAGGCGCTGCCCCTGGGCGGTCAGCCGCCGGTCGAGGTAGTCCACGGCGGCACCCAGATCCCGCTGCCGTTCGGCCGCCGCGGCAGCGCCCTGTTCCCCGGCGCGCTGCTGCGCGGCAAGGTGACGGGCCAGTGCCGCGTACTCGTCGAAGGTGGACACGCCTCACTCCTGCCCGTCGGAGGGGTGATCATCGCGGGCGAACGGCACGATCAGCCGGACCCGCTGGTCGTGCCGGTCCACCAGCAACGCCCGACCGGCGCGGGGAGTGTACGCGAGGTCGTGCACGCCGAGGTGCAGGCCGAGATCCGCGCCGGGCACGTTCAGGGCGACCAGGCAGGCGACGTCGTCGCGGTTCTGGGTACCGCCGAGGTCGTCGGCGAGCCGGCGCAGGCCGCGCCACCAGCCGAGCAGGTGCACCCCGTGGCCGGGCCCCTGACGCAGCAGCACCCGCAGGTCGTCGAGGCCGGAGCGGAACGTGCTGGGGTCACTCTCGCCGAGCAGACCGGCAGCGGCGTCCATCCCGAACACCACCAGGTAGCTGCGGTCCGCCGGCACCGCACCCGCACCGGACGGCACCGCACCCGCACCGGACGGCACCGCACCGGGCCCGACGGAAGCGACGTCCGGAGTCGCCGACCCGGCGTGTGACGCGGTGGAGACGGCGTCCCCGGCAGGGGGTGCCAAGCCGCCGGGCCGGTGCCCGCCGGCCAGGCCGGTGGCGAGGGCGCTGATCCGGTCGCGCAGTGCGGCGGCGTCGAGGCGTTCGACCCGGTGCCCGGCAGCGGACAGCGTGGCGGCGGTGTCGTCGGCCGCCGAGTCGGCGGCGGCCACCAGCGCGGCGAGCAGGAAGGTGGCCTCGCCCGGCTGGTGCTGGCTTGCCAGGCTCAGCGTGGCCGCCCGCACCACCTCGGCCCCCGCGGGTGAAGTGCCGATCACGGCCAGGTGTCGGCCCGGCGCCGTGTCCATGATGAACATGGCGGTGGTGCCGTCCACGTCGACCGTCCGGCCGACCAGGGCCAGCGGACGCCGACCGCCGGGACGCAACCCGGTGAAGGTGGCGTCGTCCTCGACGCGGGCGGTGTCGTAGCCCCGGAACACCGACGGTGGTCGGCCTCCCGCCGGGCGTGCCTGCCAGAGTTCGTGCCGCAGCCGGGTCAACTCGTCGGTCGCGGCGTGCGCGTCGGGGAAGCGGATCACGGTGTTCGCCCCGGGTGCGCCGGCGGCGGTGTTCACCACGGCCGAGCCGACCGGCAGGGTCGCCGCGGCGTCGTTGAGGTGGTCGAGCACTCCCCCGCCGCCGGCCAGTGCCACCCGCAGGGCGAACTGCCCGAAGACCGCCTCGGCGCGGCCGTAGAGCGCCTCGATTCCCGTCGTGCTCTGGCTGGCCAGCACCAGGTGTACGCCGTACGAGCGGCCCTTGCGGGCCAACTCCTCCAGCAGGTCGACCGACTCACGGGCCAGCGGGTCGTTGCCGGCGAGCAGCACGTGGAACTCGTCGATCACGGCGACGATCCGGGGTACCGGGGTGTCGGCGGGCAGGTCGGCCAACTTGGTGACGCCGTGTCGTTTGAGTGCGGTGGCCCGCCGGTGCAGTTCGCGACGCAGTTCACGCAGCACGGCCACGCCGTACTCCCGGTCGCTCTCGATGCCGACGGCGCGGGCGTGCGGCAGCCACGACGGGTCGCGTTCGGTGGGCACGAACTCGGTGAAGCTGACCCCCTCCTTGAAGTCGAGGAGGTAGAGCTGCAACTCGGCCGGCGAGTAGCGGGCCGCCAGACCGTACAGGACGTCGAGGAGGAAGACCGTCTTGCCGGCTCCCGTGCGCCCACCGACCAGCCAGTGCGGGGTGGCGTCGTCGAAGGCCATCGCGAACGGGTCACGTCCGGCGCGGCCCACCACGGTGCGCAGGCCCGCGCGGGCGGAGTCGGCCCACCGCTGCCCGGGTAGCAGGTCCACGAAGCCGAGCGCCTCGCCGCGCCGGGCGGCCTCGCCCAGATGGGCGGCGAGCGCCGCGACGGAGGCTGGTGGCGGGTCGCCGTCGAGGAGCACCGGTGCGGCCAGGCCGCTGCCGTCGGCGCTGAACGGCGCGTCGGGCGGGTCGCCGACCCGGGCGTACCCGTCGGTGAGCCGTAGCAGGGTGGTGGCACCCAGCGGTGGGGCGGACTCGCCCGGCCCGGTCGGTGGCCAGCCGGCGAGCAGCACACAGACGGCGGCGGCCGGACCGGCATGGGTGAGCGCCGCCAGCCGGGCGGCCTCGCGGGGCGAGGAAATGGAGGCCGCGACGACCACCAGCAGGTCCTGATCCGGTCGGTCGGCCTGCCGGGCGGCGCGGGCGTGCCGTTCGGCGGCGTCGAGCAGGGCGGTGACCTCGGCCTCGGTGGTGGCCGGCGAATCGACGATCCCGGCGTCGAGCAGCGGCCGTAGTGGACCGAAGGTGGCCCCGAGGGCGGCGGTGTCCAGCGCCGCGACCCGGACGCCGCCGGGTACGGCGGTGGCCAGCAGCCGCAGCACCAGGGCCCGCAGCAGCCCGGCGACCGCCGGGTGGCGGGCGTCGCCGTCGACCGCCAGGTGGTACCCGGCACCGAGCGGCAGCAGGGCCGGGAAGCCGCCACCGGCGGTCACGGCCTCCCCGATGCGTACCGGAACGGGCCGGCGGGCCAGCGGGGTGCCCGGGGTCGGGGTGGCCAGCGCGGTACCGACCCGGGCCAGTCGGGCCAGCAGGTCGGTGTCGACCAGCGGGGCCGACGGTGCGGTGGCGTTCAGCGCGGTGCGGGCGGATTCGAGGTGGGTGCGTGCCGCCCGGTGCGCGGCGACCGCCTGCTCGTACGCGGACGCGAGCCTGCCCACACCCCTGCCCCTCACCGCCGAGCGCCGTCTGGTCGCAGAAACCCTAACGGACGGCGGCGACACCGGCACAGTCCGAACCGGACGTGTCGGTCGTCGCGTCGTACCGGAGCGGGAGCCGGCGGCCGACGGTCCTTCCCGGACCGTCGGCCGCCCGTGTGGTCAGCCGGTGACCGCGTTGAGCGCCGGCAGGTAGCCGTAGCGGTAGCCGTCGGCGTTCGGGTGGTACGCCTCGATGACCCCGGTGACGTCCCGGATCCACGGCTGGGCACCGCAGACGCCGTGGCCGGCGAAGGTGGGTCGGGTGTCGGCGAAGGTGGCGCCGGCCGCGGCGGCGCGGTCGGCGGTCACGGCGGCGAGGACGTCAGCGGCCTCGTTGAGGATGGTGCGCTTGTAGGTGCTCATGGCCAGCAGTCCGCAGGAGCGGGTCTCGAAGAGCCGTGGGTAGCCGAGCACGATCAGCCGGGCGTTGGGGGCCCGTTCCTTGATGGCGGCGTAGGTGCGGTCCAGTCGCGCCGGCAGCGTGCTGGTGGCGAACGCCTTGGCGGTGTTGACCGCGTTGGTGCAGGTGGAGGTGCTGCCGAAGCGACAGTCGGTCATCACGTCGGCGAAGCCGGCGTCGTTGCCGCCGATGGTGATGGTGACCATGGTGGTGGTGGCGGAGAGCGAGCTCAGTTGGTTGTTCAGCACGTCGGCGGTGACCGCGCCGCCGCAGGCGGGGAAGCGGAAGCTGGCCACGTTGTTGGCGGCGGCCCACAGCGGCGCGTAGGACTTCTGGCTGCGCAGGCAGGTGGACAGGTCGTACGGCCCGGCACCGACACCGGAGGAGTACGAGTCGCCGAGGGCGACGTAGTGGATCGGGGCGGCGGCCTGGGCGACGCCGGGGACGGCCAGCGCGCCGACGGCGGCGGTGAGCAGGGCGACCAGCGCGGTCAGGGCACGGGCCAGCGGACGGTGGGACATGGCGGACCTCCACAGGGGTGGTGGTGGAGCCCGAGAACCGCGCGCGTGGTCAAGGGTTGTTACTGGGCGGTAATGCTATCGAAACCCCTGGATAAAGTGAATAGCCGTTAAGGAACGTCCGTCGAGGCCGAGACGTTAAAAGGGGCCCCCTGCTATACGCCAGGCGTTAACAGGGGGCCCTTCCTTACACCTCAGCGGGCGGTGAGGGGTTGGGCGGCCGGGTGGACCGGGGCCGGGAGGGTGCCGATGCCGTTGAGGTAGGTGTGGATGGCCGCGGCGGCGGCCCGTCCCTCGGCGATCGCCCAGACGATCAGCGACGCGCCCCGGTGCATGTCACCGGCGACGAAGACCCCGTCGGCCTCGGTCTGCCAGTCCGCCCCGGAGTCGACCGCTCCCCGCGCGTTACGGGCCACCCCGAGCTGCGCCAACAAGGGCTGCTCCTCGGTGCCCTCGAAACCGATCGCCAGCAGCACCAGGTCCGCGGGCAGTTCCCGCTCGGTGCCCGGCACCACCGTGACGATCCGCTGGCCGTCGCGCTTCTCCACGGTCACCTCGGCGATCCGCACCGCCCGTACCGCGCCGGTGCCGTCGTCGACGAACTCCTGCACCGCCACCGCGAAGACCCGCTCGCCGCCCTCCTCGTGGGCCGGGTACTCCCGCAGGATCCACGGCCACGTCGGCCACGGGTCGCGGTCCTCGTCCCGGGCCCGGGGCGGCTGCGGGTACAGGTCGAGCTGGTGCACGCCGGCCGCGCCCTGCCGGTGCGCCACGCCGAGGCAGTCCGCCGCGGTGTCGCCACCGCCGATGATGACCACGTGCTTGCCGGCCGCGTCGATCGGCGTGCCGTCGGGCAGGGTGGCGAGTGCGGGCCGGCCCGCACCGGCCGCCGCGACCACCCGGTTGGCGGCCACCAGATGCGCCATCGCCTGGTGCACGCCACGCAGTTGCCGGCCCGGCGTGTCGGTGTCCCGGCCCTGCAACGCGCCGCAGGCCAGCAGCACCGCGTCGTGCTGGGCCCGCAACTGCTCGGCGGTGATGTCGACCCCGACGTTCACCCCGGCGCGGAAGACGACCCCCTCGGCGCGCAGTTGCGCCAGCCGGGCGTCGATGTGCCGCTTCTCCAGCTTGAAGTCCGGGATGCCGTACCGCAGCAGGCCGCCGATCGCGTCGTCACGCTCGTACACGGTCACGGCGTGACCCGCACGGGCCAGTTGCTGCGCGGCGGCGAGCCCGGCCGGCCCGGAGCCGACCACGGCGACCGACCGCCCGGAGGGCGCGGCGGCCGGACGCGGCGTCAGCCCCCGGGCCCCGGCCGCGTCGGCGATCTCCACCTCCACCTGCTTGATGGTCACCGGCTGCTGACCGCCGAGGCCGAGCACGCAGGCGGCCTCGCAGGGTGCCGGACAGAGCCGGCCGGTGAACTCCGGGAAGTTGTTGGTGGCGTGCAACGACTCCACCGCCGCAGCCCAGTTGCCGGTGCGGACCAGATCGTTCCAGTCCGGGATGCGGTTGCCCAGCGGGCATCCGTCGTGGCAGAACGGGACGCCGCAGTCCATGCAGCGGGTGGCCTGCTCACGGATGAGTTCCTCACCAGCGGGTGGGTAGACCTCCCGCCAGTCGCTGATCCGCACCGGCACTGGCCGGCGAGCCGGCAGCTGCCGGCCGTAGCGCAGGAAACCGTTCGGGTCAGGCACGAGCCACCTCCTGGGCGAGGGCCCGCGGCGCGGGCGGGACCGGCGCGGACGAGCCGGCGGCCGGCTGCGCCGGTACCGCCAACGCGCTCATCACCGCGTCGTCGACGTCCTGGCCGGCGGCTTCGGCGGCCCGCATGATCTCCATCACCCGGCGGTAGTCCCGGGGAACCACGGCGGTGAACTCCTCCACCGCCTCCGGCCAACGCTTGAGCAGCTGTTCGGCGACCGCCGAGTCGGTCTCGACGAAGTGCCGCTGCACCAGTTCGTGCAGGCGGGCCCGTTCCGCCTCGCTCGGGGCGGACAGGTCGACCAGTTCGGTGTTGACCCGGCGTCGGTCGAGTTTCCAGACGAACGCGGTGCCGCCGGACATGCCGGCGGCGAAGTTACGGCCGGTCGGGCCGAGCACCACCACCGTGCCACCGGTCATGTACTCGCAGCCGTGGTCGCCCACGCCCTCGACGACCGTGACCGCGCCCGAGTTGCGGACGGCGAACCGCTCCCCCACCCGGCCCCGCAGGAAGACCTCACCGGCGGTGGCGCCGTACAGGATGGTGTTGCCGGCGATGATCTGGTCCTCGGCGCGGCCACCGGCGTCGGCGTCGGCGGACACGAACGGTGCCGCCGCGTCCGGCCGGACGACCAACCGACCACCGGAGAGCCCTTTGCCGACGTAGTCGTTGGCGTCGCCGTGCAGGCGCAGGGTCACCCCACGCGGCAGGAACGCGCCGAAGGACTGCCCGGCGGTGCCGCGCAGGGTGAACTCGATGGTGTCGGCCGGCAGGCCCGCACCGCCGTGGCGACGGGTGACCTCACCGCCGAGCATCGCGCCGACGCTGCGGTGCTCGTTGCGGATGGCCACCTCGGCCCGCACCAGCGGGACCGAGGCGTCCGAGCCGGTGGCCGACAGCGCCGGCTCGGCCAGCGCGATCAGCTCGTTGTCCAGCGCCAGCTCAAGACCGTGATCCTGGGCGCGTACGCCCCGACGGGCCGCGCCCTCGGGCAGCTCCGGCAGGTGCAGCACCCGACCGAGGTCCAGTCCGGTGGCCTTCCAGTGCTCGACCGCCGGTACGACGTCGAGCAGCTCGGTACGCCCGATCGCCTCGTCGATGCTGCGCAGGCCCAGCTCGGCCAGGTAGCCGCGGATCTCCTCGGCGAGGAACAGGAAGAAGTTCTCCACGAACTCGGGCTTGCCGGTGTAACGCTCCCGCAGCACCGGGTTCTGGGTGGCGATGCCGACCGGGCAGGTGTCCAGGTGACAGACGCGCATCATGACGCAGCCGGAGACGATCAGCGGGGCGGTGGCGAAGCCGAACTCCTCGGCCCCGAGCAGCGCCGCGACGATCACGTCGCGGCCGGTCTTGAGCTGCCCGTCGACCTGCACGGTGACCCGGTCACGCAGCTTGTTGAGCAGCAGCGTCTGCTGCGCCTCGGCCAGGCCCAACTCCCAGGGCGTGCCGGCGTGCTTGAGGGAGTTCAGTGGGGACGCGCCGGTGCCCCCGTCGTGGCCGGAGATCAGGATGACGTCGGCCTTGAGCTTGGCCACCCCGGCGGCGACGGTGCCGACACCGACCTCGCTGACCAGCTTCACGTGCACCCGGGCGGTCGGGTTGACGCACTTGAGGTCGTGCACCAGTTGGGCGAGATCCTCGATCGAGTAGATGTCGTGATGCGGCGGCGGCGAGATCAGGCCGACACCGGGGGTGGCGTGCCGGGTACGGGCGATCCACGGCCAGACCTTGTTGCCGGGCAGCTGCCCACCCTCACCGGGCTTGGCCCCCTGCGCCATCTTGATCTGGAGGTCGTCGGCGTTGACCAGGTATTCGCTGGTGACACCGAACCGGCCGCTGGCGATCTGCTTGACGGCGGAACGACGGGCGGGGTCGTGCAGCCGCTCGACGTCCTCCCCGCCCTCGCCGGTGTTGGACTTGCCGCCGAGCCGGTTCATCGCGATGGCGAGGGTCTCGTGTGACTCGGCCGAGATCGACCCGTACGACATGGCGCCGGTGGCGAACCGCTTGACGATCTCGCTGGCCGGCTCCACCTCCTCGATCGGCACCGGCGGCAGTACCCCGTCACGCAGCCGGAACAGCCCGCGTAGCGAGCCCGCCTGGGCGGCCAACTCGTCGACCTTGGCGGTGTACTGCCGGAAGACGTCGTACTGCCGGCTGCGGGTGGCGTGCTGGAGCAGGAACACCGTCTCCGGGTTGAACAGGTGCAGCTCACCCTCGCGACGCCACTGGTACTCGCCGCCCACCGGCAACAGGTCGACCGGCTGGGCGCCGGGGGCCGGCCAGGCCAGCGCGTGCCGGGCGGCCACCTCGCGGTGGATGCCGTCGAGCCCGACGCCGCTGATGGTGCTCGGGGTGCCCCGGAAGTACCGCTCGACCAGTCGGGTGTGCAGCCCGACCGCCTCGAAGACCTGGGCGCCGCAGTACGACGACACCGTCGAGATGCCCATCTTGGACATGATCTTCAGGACGCCCTTGCCGAGCGCCTTGACGTAGTTGCGGATCGCCGTCCTCGGCTCGACGCCGACCAGCGCCCCCGTGGAGATCATGTCCTCGACCGACTCGAAGGCGAGGTACGGGTTGACCGCGGCGGCGCCGTAGCCGATCAGCACGGCCGCGTGGTGCACCTCGCGGCAGTCGCCCGACTCGACGATCAGTGCGACCTGGGTGCGGGTCTGCTCCCGCACCAGGTGCTGGTGCACCGCCGCGGTGAGCAGCAGCGACGGGATCGGGGCCAGGTCGGCGTTGGAGTCACGGTCGGAGAGCACCAGGATCCGTACGCCGTCCTCGATCGCCTCGGAGACGTGCCGGCAGATCTCGGTCAGCCGGGCCTTGATCCCGGCGCCGCCCTCGCGGACGCGGTAGAGCCCGGATACCCGCACCGCCTTGAACCCGGGCAGGTCACCGTCCTCGTCGATACAGAGGATCTTCGCCAGCTCGTCGTTGTCGATCACCGGGTAGGGCAGCACGATCTGCCGACAGCTCGCCGGGCCGGGATCGAGCAGGTTGCCCTCCGGGCCGATGGTGGTGGCCAGGCTGGTCACCAACTCCTCCCGGATGGCGTCCAGCGGAGGATTGGTGACCTGGGCGAAAAGCTGATGAAAGTAGTCGTAGAGCAGTCGTGGCCGAGTGGACAGCGGGGCGATCGGGGTGTCGGTGCCCATCGAGCCGATCGGCTCCACACCGGTCCGCGCCATCGGCGCGAGCAGGATCTTCAGCTCCTCCTCGGTGTAGCCGAAGGTCTGCTGGCGGCGGCGTACCGAGTCGTGGGTGTAGACCACGTGCTCGCGGACCGGCAGGTCGTCCAGCTCGATCAGCCCGGCGTGCAGCCAGTCGGTGTACGGCTGGGCGGCAGCCAGCTCGGTCTTGATCTCGTCGTCGTGCACGATCCGCCCGGCGACGGTGTCGACCAGGAACATCTTTCCCGGCTGGAGCCGGCCCTTGGCCACCACGGTGGCCGGGTCGAGGTCGAGCACGCCCGCCTCGCTGCCCAGCACCACGAGCCCGTCGGTGGTCTGCCACCAGCGGCCGGGACGCAGGCCGTTGCGGTCGAGCACCGCACCGACGATCTCGCCGTCGGTGAAGGCGACCGAGGCCGGGCCGTCCCAGGGCTCCATCAGGCTGGCGTGGAACCGGTAGAAGGCCCGCTTGTCGGCGGCCATGTCCGGGTCGTTCTCCCACGCCTCGGGGATCATCATCAGCACCGCATGCGGCAGGCTGCGCCCGGCCAGGTGCAGCAGTTCGAGGACCTCGTCGAAGTTCGCCGAGTCGGAGGCGGCCGGGGTGCAGATCGGGAAGACCCGGCGGATGTTGCCGGGCAGATCCGGGGTCCGCAGCAGCGCCTCGCGGGCCTGCATCCAGTTCCGGTTGCCCCGGATGGTGTTGATCTCACCGTTGTGGGCGATGAAGCGGTACGGGTGCGCCAGCGGCCAGGACGGGAAGGTGTTGGTGGAGAACCGGGAGTGCACCAGGGCGATCGCGCTGTCCACCCGCTCGTCGGTGAGATCCGGGTAGTACGCGGGTAGCTGGTCCGGGGTGAGCATCCCCTTGTAGACCATGGTCCGGCCGGACAGCGACGGGAAGTAGGCCGGCACCTTCCGCTCGGCGGACTCGCGCTCGGCCTGTTTGCGTACGCAGAAGGCGACCCGCTCCAGCTCGATGCCGCCCAGCGGGGCACCGGCCGGACCGGCGGGGGTGTCGGTCAGCCGCTTCGCGGCGAGGAAGACCTGACGGATGCGGGGCATCGCCGCCAGGGCCGTCTCGCCGAGGTCGCTCGGGTCGACCGGGACGTCCCGCCAGCCGAGCACCTCGGCCCCCTCGACCAGGGCGTACTTCTCGACCACCTGCCGGGCGCGGGCCTCGGCGGCGTCGTCGTCGGGCAGGAACACCAGACCGGTGGCGTACTCGCCGGGCGGGGGCAGCGGGAATTCGACCACCGCGCGCAGAAACGCGTCCGGCACCTGGATCATGATGCCGGCGCCGTCACCGGTGTTCGGTTCGGCGCCCCGGGCACCACGGTGGTCGAGTCGGCACAGCGCACCGAGGCCGTTGGCGACCACCGTGTGCGAGCGCCGGCCGTGCAGGTCCGCCACGAAGGCCACGCCGCACGCGTCATGCTCGTACGCGGGGTCGTGGAGGCCAGCGGGGGACGCTAGCTGGCCTTCTCGCGGCGCCGGCTGGGGGCGGTGAGGGTACGCAAGGGCCACCGGGCCTCCTGTCGTCGCTCAGACTGGAACATGGTCGGGACGACGTCGGCCCTGTATCGGATTATTGAGTCTACGTTAGGGCCCGGCACGCAAGGCCAGTGCGGATCGATCACACCGTCCAGACTCTGGGACCGGTAATCTCGCGGCGTGGATTCCGAGCGTACCGACCTCCTCGACCGGTTGGAACGGTTCTATGACGCGGTGCCCCGGGACGCGGCCCGGGTAGAAGATCACGGCGCTCTGGTGCTCTTCGTCCGGGAAGGCACCGGATGGCCGTTCTACGCGCGACCGAGGCGCGGCGATGCCCGGCCGCCCACCCTCGCCGATGTGACGGCGGTACGGCAACGACAGCGCGAACTCGGCCTGCCCGAGGCCCTCGAATGGGTGCACGACCTCAACCCGGAACTGCTCCCGGTGGCCCGTTCGGCTGGCCTGGCCGTGCTCGAAGCACCACTGATGGTGCTCGACCCGGCTGCCCTGCCCGACCCGGCGACCCTGCTCCACCCGGAGGACGCCGACAGCGTGTCGCTGCGGCTGCTCGACCCGACCGACGAGGACCTGGGTGCCGCGGTGGCCGCCCGGCGGGCGGTGGCGGCGGTCGGATTCGCCGCGCCCGGCACGGGTTGGGGCGAGGCCGGAGTCACCGAGCGCGACGCCGCCATGATCGGTCTGGACGAGGCGGCGGTCGACGAGGAACGGGCGAGCATCGCCAACGGCAGCCGCCTCTCGACCCTGGCCGGCACGCGCACCGAAGGTCCACTGGCCAGCGGGATGGCCATGCGGGTCGACGACGTCGCCGAGATCGCCGGGGTGGCCACCCTGCCCAGCGCCCGCCGTCGCGGACTTGGCGCGGCGGTCACCGCCACCCTGGCCCGCGCCCTGCTCGCGCACGGCACCGACCTGGTCTTCCTCTCCGCCGGTAGCGAGGAGATCGCCCGGGTCTACCTGCGCGCCGGTTTCCACCGCGTCGGCACCGCCTGCGTCGCCACCCCCACCCCGCTGTACCCCTGAGCCACCCACTCCCCCATCGCGTTGATCCGCACGGTGGGAGACGCGACCTTCCTGGTCGACCAGGGTTCAGGCCGGTGGCCGCCACTGGGCGGCGATCGAGGCGGCGGTGCCCAGCAGACGGGGAGTGATGGTGCCGAGGGCGGCGTCGCGGGCACGCAGGGCCAGCCGGCCCCGGGTACGCAGCACCGCGGACATCCGACGGGTCTGCCGGACCACGGCCGCCGCCCGGGGTCGCCGCGCCCGGTCGTACGCCACCACCGCGTCGGGCAGGGTCGACTCGCGCAGCAGCGCGGCGAGCGTCGCGGCGTCCTCGAAGGCGAGGCACGCGCCCTGCCCGAGGTGCGGCGGCATGGCGTGGGCGGCGTCGCCGAGCAGCACCACCCCACCCGGCCCGGCCGGGAAACCGTACGCCCGGGGCAGCGGACGAAGCTCCCGGATCTCCCGCTGCACCAGATCGGCCGGGTCGGTCGCGGCCAGCAGGTCGTCGACCGGCGCGGGCCAGTTGGCGTACCAGCGGCGGAGCAGCGCCAGTTGGGTCTCCGGCGGCTCAGGTCGGGCGGCTCCCGCCGCGGTGGCCATCCAGTAGATGCCGCCACGGCTGGAGGCACCGGAGGAGCCGCGCTCACCCAGCGAGGCGGCCACGAAACGGTAACCGGCGCCGAGGATCTCACCGCCGACCGAATCGGGCAGGCTCGGCGCGCGGTACCAGGGGATCACCGCCCGCCAGGCGGCGCAGCCGGAGCTGACCACCCCCGACTCGGGCGCGAGCTGGCGACGGATCACGCTGTCCGTGCCGTCGGCCGCGATGACCAGGTCCGCCTCGTAGGTGTGCCGGCCGTCGCCGACGGCAGGCCGTTCACCTGCGACGGCACGCACGGTACGCACCGTCACCCCGGTACGCAGCTCGACCCGCTCGCCCAGACCCGCGATCAGCGCGTCGTGCAGATCCTCACGGTGCACCACCACCGGGAGGCGTTCGGCCGGCGTCGGCCGGGGTTGCACCAGCCAGTGCCCGTCCGGGCGGCGTACACCGCCGTCGGGCAGCGCGGTGGCGATGGCGTCCAGCCCGGCGCCGAGGCCCAGGGCGCGCAGCGCCCGAACCCCGTTGGGCCAGAGCACCACGGCGGCCGGCTCCGGGCGGATCCGGTCGGCCCGCTCCAGGAGCGTGACCTGCCAGCCCGAACGGGCGAGGGCACCGGAGACCGCCAGGCCGCCGAGCCCGCCGCCGACCACCACCGCGGTCCGCATGGCGTCCCCTGGCCTCAGCTGTCGCGGTCGGCCGGCCGAGCCGACGTCGAGCCGGCCGCTTCACCGTCGGCGGAGACGTCCTCCGGACCGTCCGCGTCGGTCCCGGTGGCCGCGTCCGGAGCGCTGGCGGTGCTGGCCGGCGTCTCGGGGGTACCCGTCGCGTCGGGCGGCGTCTCGCCGGTGGCCTGCCAGTGCCGGAACTGCTCCTCGCTGACCACCCGGTAGCCCTCGGGGGCGGCCGGTTCGGTGCCGGCACCCTTCGCCGACAGGTCCACCTGCGAGACGTCGGAGGCGGCCGGTGGTGCGGTGACGGCGGCCGGCAGACCGATCGGGATCAGGTACTCCCGGGGCCCGCGTACCCGCAGGAAGTAGATGAGCGCACCGAGGAACACCAGCGCCGCGGTCCAGACGTTGAGCCGTACGCCGAGGATGGTGTTGGCCTCGTCGGTACGCATCATCTCGATCCAGAACCGGCCGGCGGTGTAGCCCATCACGTAGAGGGCGAAGGCCCGGCCACGACCCAGCCGCAGCTTACGGTCGAGGAGCAGCACCAGGGCGGCGACGCCGACGTTCCACAGCAACTCGTAGGCGAACGTCGGGTGGTAAAGCCCCTCCTCCAGGATCGGCTGGCCGGCCTCGTCGCGCAGCGCCTGCCCGCCGTCCATCCGGTGGATCTCCAGCCCCCAGGGCAGGTCGGTCCGGCCGCCGTAGAGCTCGTTGTTGAACCAGTTGCCCAGCCGGCCGATCGCCTGGGCCAGCGGCAGACCCGGTGCCAGCGCGTCGGCGACCACGGTGAGCGGGATGCCCAGTTGCCGGGCCGCGATCCAGGCGCCGACCGCACCACCGGCGACCGCGCCCCAGATGCCCAGCCCGCCCTCGTGGATGAAGAACACCTTGATCGGGTCCCCACCGGTGCCGAAGTACTGCTGCGGCGACGTGATCACGTGGTAGATCCGGGCCCCGATGATGCCCGCCGGCACCGCCCAGACGGCGATGTCGAGCACCGCGCCGGGCGCGACGCCACGCTGGCGCAACCGCCGCTCGGTGACCCAGCAGGCCACCACGATGCCGGCGATGATGCACAGCGCGTACGCCCGGATGGGGATCGGGCCGAGCTGCCACACGGCGTTGCTCGGGCTGGGAATGGCGGCCAGGGGCATCGGCGAGACGAGACTCACGGGTGCACACGCTACCGCTGCGGACCCCTTCGGCGTCACCCCGGTCCGCCCCCGGTACGCCTCAGCGGTCGGGGTGGCGGACGCCTTCGGCGAGTTCCGCGCTCAACGCGCGCAGGGCGGCCAGGCCAGCCGCCTCGTCGGGGGCGTCGAGCAGACAACGGATCAGGGCGCTGCCGACGATCACCGCGTCGGCGTACCCGGCCACCGTGGCAGCCTGCGCCCCGGTGCCCACGCCGAGCCCGACGCCGACCGGCAGGTCGGTGACCTCGCGCAGCCGGGACACCAGCGTCGGCGCCGCCTGCGAGGTCTGTGCCCGGGCACCGGTGACACCCATGATCGCGGTGGCGTAGACGAAGCCCCGGCAGTGCGCGGCGGTCATCGCCAGCCGCTCGTCGGTGGACGAGGGCGCGACCAGGAACGTGCGGTCCAGCCCGTGCGCGTCCGAGGCGGCCAGCCACTCGCCGGCCTCTTCGGGAATCAGGTCGGGCGTGACCAGCCCGGTGCCGCCGGCGGCGGCGAGATCCCGCGCGAACGCGTCCACCCCGTACCGCTCGACCGGGTTCCAGTAGGTCATCGTCACCACCGGCGCGCCGGTGGCCGCCACCGCCTCGATGATCCGCACCGTGTCCCGGGTGCGTACCCCGCCGGCCAGGGCGATCTCGCTGGCGCGCTGGATCACCGGGCCGTCCATCATCGGGTCGGAGTACGGGATCTCCACCTCGATCACGTCGACACCCGCGGAGATCATCGCCTTCATCGCGGCGATGCTGCCCTCGACGGTGGGGTAACCGGCCGGCATGCAGCCCACCAGCAACGCCCGGCCGTCCGCCCGGGCCTTGTCGAACGCCGCCCCGATCCGGCTGGTCCGCTCGCTCATGGCCTCACTCCTTGTCGAGGATGCCGAAGTACTCACCGGCGGTGTGCACGTCCTTGTCGCCCCGACCGGAGAGGTTGACCACGATGGTGGGCGGCCGACCCAGCTCGGCGGTGAGCTTCGGCGCGATGGCCAGGGTGCCGGCCAGGGCGTGTGCGCTCTCGATCGCGGGGATGATCCCCTCGGTCCGGCAGAGCAGCTCGAACGCGGCCATCGCCTCGGCGTCGGTGACCGGTTGGTAGGTGGCCCGGCCGGTGTCGTGCAGCCAGGCGTGCTCCGGGCCCACGCCCGGGTAGTCCAGGCCCGCGGAGATCGAGTGCGATTCCTGCGTCTGGCCGTCGGCGTCCTGGAGGACGAAGGTCCGGGTGCCGTGCAGCACGCCGGTGGAGCCACCGGTGATGCTGGCCGCGTGCCGGCCGGTGTCCATGCCCTCGCCGCCGGCCTCGAAGCCGTATAGCCGCACCTGGGGGTCGTCGGTGAAGGCGTGGAAGATGCCCAGCGCGTTGGAGCCGCCGCCGACGCAGGCGGTCACCGCGTCCGGAAGGCCGCCGGTCAGGTCCAGGCACTGCGCCCGGGCCTCGTCACCGATGCCCCGGACGAAGTCGCGGACCAGCGCCGGGAAGGGGTGCGGCCCGGCGGCGGTACCGATCAGGTAGTGGGTTTCGTCGACGTTGGCGACCCAGTCCCGCATCGCCTCGTTCATCGCGTCCTTGAGCGTGCGCGAACCGGTCGTCACCGGCACGACCGTCGCGCCGAGCATCCGCATCCGGGCCACGTTCAGCGCCTGCCGCTCGGTGTCGACCTGCCCCATGTAGACCACGCACTCCAGGTCGAACAGGGCCGCCGCGGTGGCGGTGGCGACACCGTGCTGACCGGCACCGGTCTCGGCGATCACCCGACGCTTGCCCATCCGCCGGGTCAGCAGCGCCTGACCGAGCACGTTGCGCACCTTGTGCGCGCCGGTGTGGTTGAGGTCCTCCCGCTTGAGCAGCACCCGGGCACCGACCTGGGCGGAGAAGCGGCGGGCCTCGTAGAGCAGCGACGGCGTTCCCGCGTAGTCACGCAACAGTCCGGCGAACTCGTCCCGGAACACCTCGTCGGCCATTGCCGCCTGGTGCGCGTTGGCCAGCTCGTCGAGCGCGGCGACAAGTGCCTCCGGCACGAACCGCCCGCCGAACGTGCCGAAGTGGCCGGCGGCGTCGGGGAACTGCGCCGGCACCTCGGTCTTCGCGGCGTCAGCACTCATCGCGGGTCCTCTCGCTCACGGACGGGTCAGCGGCGCGGCTCAGCGCACCGGGCGGGGCGTCGCCGGGTGGTTGCCGGCGTTGACCAGTTCGGCCACCGCCTCCCGAGGGCTCTTCTGGGTGACCAGTCCCTCACCGACGAGGACGGCGTCGGCACCGGCGGAGGCGTACCGGATCAGGTCGTGCGGGCCACGCACGCCCGACTCGGCGATCTTGACCACGTTGCTCGGCAGACCCGGCGCGATCCGTTCGAACACCGACCGGTCGACCTGAAGGGTACGCAGGTCACGGGCGTTGACCCCGATCACCTGGGCACCGGCCTCCATGGCCCGGTCGGTCTCCTCCTCGTCGTGCACCTCGACCAGCGCGGTCATGCCCAGCGACTCGATCCGCTCCAGCAGGCCGACCAGCACGTTCTGCTCCAGCGCCGCGACGATCAGCAGCACCAGGTCCGCGCCGTGGGCGCGCGCCTCGTGCACCTGGTAGCTGGAGACCACGAAGTCCTTGCGCAGCACCGGGATGTTCACCGCGGCCCGGACGGCGGCGAGGTCGTCCAGTGATCCGCCGAACCAGCGCCCCTCGGTGAGCACGCTGATCGCGCGGGCACCGCCGGCCGCGTACTCGCCGGCCAGGTCCGCCGGGTCGGCTATGTCGGCCAGCTTGCCCTTGGACGGCGAGGCGCGCTTCACCTCGGCGATGACCGCGACGCCGGGCCGACGCAGGGCCGCGTACGCGTCCAACGGCGGCGGCGCGTTTGCGGCCAGTTCACGGATCCGCTCCAGCGGAACCTGTTCCTGCCGCCGGGCCACGTCCTCCCGGACGCCGGCCAGGATCTCGTCGAGCACACTGACGGGTGCCGTCGAACCGGCCTCGTCCCCTTCCGCGTGCGCATACTCAGCAGTCACCAACGGACTCCCCTCTCCGGGTGTCATGGGCCGATGCTAGGGGGCCCCACCTGGACCCGACCGCCGGGGGTATGGCGCTCCTCACGAAATGGGCTGCGGCATAATGGCCGACCTGCGCGCACGGATTGTGACGCTGCGTCACGATACCATCGACGTTCACCCATGTGCGGTGCTGGCCGACAGGTAGATCTCAGGTCGGCGATCCGGCCACGTCGATGTTGTGACCAAGCTCAAGGACCAAGGTCCCTGTGCCGGTCAGGACGGTTGCCGCAGAGTTGACGGTGTAGTCATCAGCACGAAACCGACGTCGAGCAGCATCAGGCTCGGGCACACTCGATGACGCGCCCGCCCCACCGTAACGACGATCTCCCCGGGATGATCATGAGTACCTCCACGCCGCACCAGACCATCGGACTCACCACCATCTCGCGTACCGTCGCGTCGCTCGCCGTCGGCGTCGTCCACACCTTGGAGCGGGCCGTGATCGGCCCGGACCGGATGCGTACCGCGTCCGGCAACGCCTGGGAGGCCATCTGCGCCGACCGGGCCCGAGCCGACCAGCGAGCCGAGTTGGAGCGCCTCGTCGCGGAACTCGCCGCAGCGCGGGCGCGGGCCCGGCAGCCGGTCGGCTGACCGCACCGCGCCGGGCCGCTCACCGGATCGTCGGGTCCTCGCCGCGGTCCAACGCGTCCCACGCCTCGACCGTGCCGCCGCCACCGATCGGGCCACCGGTTCCGGCCGGCCGGGACGGCCGACGGTCGTAGCGGGCGCCCATCGCCGGCCAGCGATGACCGCGCAGCATGGTCAACGAACCGCCGACGGCGATCAGGACCCCGCCGAGCAGGGTGAGCGCCGGCCATTGCCAGGTGACCGGAGCTCCGAGGTCACCGGCGAGGCCGTAGCCTCCACCCGCCGCGACAGCCAGACCGAGCAGGGTCAGCAGCCCGCCGAGCACCCGACGCAGCCGCCCCCGGGTGGCCAGCACCGCGCCGCCGCCGGCCAGCCCGACGAGGGCCAACGCCGGCAGCCACAGCAGCAACTGCCCACCCGTGCGTCCCTCCTCCACCAGCGACAGCGGATCCGGCCGGCCGGCCACGCCGACCACCCAGGTCCGGGTCACCGCCCACAGCGCCAGCCCCGCACCGGCCAGGCAGAGCAGCACGGCGTACGCCAGCTCGCGCCGGCCCGGTGCGCCGCCGCCGGATTCCACCGTCGCGTTCACCCGACCGCTCCTCCCGTCGCCGCAGCGGGTCTGCGCGGTGCCACCGTCCACGCGCTCACCGGGCCGGCCGGAGGGTCTCCGCGGCGGCGATGGCCGCCAGCACCGCAGCAGCCTTGTTCCGGGTCTCCTGGTCCTCAGCGGCCGGATCGGAGTCGGCCACCACGCCAGCGCCGGCCTGCACGTACGCCCGCCCGGCCCGGATCAGCGCGGTCCGGATCGCGATGGCCATGTCGAGATCGCCGGCGAAACCGAAGTACCCCACCGTTCCGCCGTAGAGGCCCCGGCGGACCGGCTCCAACTCCTCGATGATCTCCATTGCACGCACCTTGGGCGCGCCACTGAGCGTGCCCGCCGGAAAGGTCGCGGCGAGCGCATCGAAGGCGGTGCGGTCCGCCCGGAGGGTGCCAACCACGGTCGAGACGATGTGCATCAC
Organism: Micromonospora lutea; assembly: GCF_016863535.1. GTDB lineage: Bacteria > Actinomycetota > Actinomycetes > Mycobacteriales > Micromonosporaceae > Micromonospora > Micromonospora lutea. The sequence goes on along the minus strand of NZ_BOPB01000009.1, from coordinate 551,944 downwards.
GTGGCTGTACCGCTCGATGGTGGCGAACTCCGGTACCTCGACGGTGCCGGGCCGGCAGACCCGGCCGAGGTCGTTGCGCCCCAGGTCGACCAGCATCACGTGCTCGGCACGCTCCTTCGGGTCGGCGAGCAGTTCGGCGGCGAGCCGGGCATCGGCCTCCGGGGTCGCGCCGCGCGGTCGGGTGCCGGCGATCGGGTGCAGCAGCGCCCGCCGCTCGCCGTCCACCTCACCGGTCACCTTCAGATGCGCCTCGGGTGACGAGCCGACGATGTCGAAGTCGTCGAAGCGCAGCAGATACATGTAGGGGCTGGGGTTGGTGGTGCGGAGCACCCGGTAGACGTCCAACGGGTCGGCGTCGGTCTCCCGCTCGAACCGCTGGGCGAGCACGATCTGGAAGCACTCGCCGGCCCGGATCGCCTCCTTCGCCGCCTCCACCGCCTTCGGGTACCCGCCCTCCGGGGTGCGGCTGCTCACCTCGCCGGCCGGCGGGCGGGCGACCGTGGCGACCATCGGTGGGATGGGCCGCGACAGCGCCGTGGTCATCGCGTCCAGCCGGCCCACCGCGTGGTGGTAGGCGGCGGCGACCCGCTCGTCGCGGTCCGGCTCGTCCAGCGGCGGCAGGATCGCGTTGGCGACCAGGATCGCCGAGCCGTCGAAGTGGTCGAGCACTACCAGGTCGGTGGCGAGCATCATGCCCAGCTCGGGCAGGCGCAGGTCGTCCTCGGTGAGCGTGGGCAGCCGTTCGAAGCGGCGGATCAGGTCGTAACCGAGATAACCGACCATGCCGCCGGTCAGCGGCGGCGTGCCGTCGTCCGGCGTGCTGGGTGGGCCGGCCAGTGCCGTCACCGTCTCACGCAGCACCTCGACCGGGTCCCCGGTGGTCGGCAGCCCGGCCGGCGGCACGCCGAGCCAGGCCGCGCTGCCGTCGCGCTCGACCAGGGTGGCGCTGCTGCGCACGCCGACGAAGGAGTAGCGGGCCCAGGCCAGCCCGGACGAGCCGACCCCCTGCTCGGCGGACTCCAGCAGGAAGGTCCCGGGGCCACCAGCGAGCTTGCGGTAGACGCCGACCGGAGTCTCCGCGTCGGCGAGCAGCCGGCGGGTCACCGGCACCACCCGCCACCGGGCGGCCAGCTCGGTGAAGGTGGCCGCGTCCGGACTCACCCGTCCGTCGTTGTGCCTGACGATCCGCTCGCTCATGCCGGCACTCCGCTTCGCTCCGCGCCGCCATGAGGCACCACCGCACCGAACCTGATGATTCGCTCGCAACGCTCGCTCATGATGTCACCTCGCCGGTGACGGGGAGTTCGGTGAAGAAGCAGCTGCGCTGCCCGGTGTGGCAGGCCGCGCCGACCTGGTCGACGCTGACCAGCACCGCGTCGCCGTCACAGTCGAGCGCCACGGAGCGGACGTACTGGTGGTGACCGGAGGTGGCGCCCTTGACCCAGTACTCGCGCCGGCTGCGCGACCAGTAGGTGGCCCGGCCGGTGGTCAACGTGCGGTGCAGGGCCTCGTCGTCCATCCAGGCCACCATCAGCACCTCGCCGCTGTCGTGTTGGCGGACCACGGCGGCCACCAGGCCGTCGGGGGTGCGCCGCAGGCGGCCGGCGATCTCCGGGGCGAGCTGCGACGGCCGCTGCGAGCCGCCCGGCGACGCCGGCTGGTCAGGGTGGGCGCCGGTCACCGGCGCGTCAGGTACGGGCACAGTGACCCATTGTCCGGTACGCGGCGCGGGTACCCCAGTGGGCTCCCGGCTGGCGGACGGCGTACCGCCGGCAGACTCCGCCAACTGGTCCACGTAGCGGTCCAGACGCCCGTCGAGCAGGGCCCCGGCAAGATCCGAACCGGCTGCCCGGGCCACCTCGGCGGCGTACGGGCGGATCAGCGGGAGGGTGCCGGTGACCAGGCGGGCCGCCGCCGCCCACAGCTGGCCGATCGAGCCGGGACGCAGGCCGAGGCAGCGCAGCATGTCCTCGCGGTAGCCGGCAGGCGCCACCGGCAGGTCGAGGGCGGCGGCGAAGGCCGACCGGCGGGAGACCACCCGCACGGACGGGTTCGCCAGCCGTAACACCGACGGGCAGAGCCGGGCCAGGTCGGCGGCGGCCAGCCGGGCACCGAGCGGATCCTCGCCGTCCCGGGCCGAGGCAACCTTGCCGAGCGTGGCGATCAGTTCCTCCAACCGTGGCTCGTCCGCCGGCTGGCAGAGCACCGGCAGATCGATGCGGTGCCGCCAGTACGGGTCGGCCCAGAGCAGTCGGGTGGGAGCCGTCACCGGCAGGCCGAACGCCCAGTCGGCCGGCTCCGCGAGCCGGGTCACCCAGGAACGGATGTCCCGGGCCGCGACCGACACGTGGGTCAGTCTGCCGGAGTGCTCCGCGAAGTACGCCCGGCGGGCCGCGTACGGGGCGCCGCCGAGCAACACGTCGACGTCGACGTCGCTGTGCGCGGTGGCGGCCCGACGGGCGTGACTGCCGCGTAGCAGGATGCCCACCACGGGCCGGTCGGCGCTCGCCCGCAACCGTGCGGCCCAGTCGTCGAAGAACCCACTGTCCGGTGACGGAGCGTGATCCACTGCGCCATCGTGCCGCACGTCCGATCAGGGCGCAATGACCGGAGACGGACCTGTCGTCCGATCTGCCGCTCGGTGACCGTGCTATGGACGTTGCTACCGTGGAGGGCGCTTCGTCCGAATTACCATTGACGCTCAGTCGAACTCGCCCAGCTCCGCCCGGCGGTAGTGGTCGATCTTCAAGTCGAGCACCTTGAGATCCTCCTCCAACTCGGCCATCCGGTCCAGCACCCGTACCCGATGCTCCTCGAACAGCGCCCGACGGGCACCGAGCGTGCCGTCGCCCTGCCGGGCCAGCTCGACATAGCGACGCATGTCCCGTACCGGCATGCCGGTACGACGCAGGCGGGTCAGCAGCAGCAACCAGTTGACGTCCTGCGGGGTGTAGCGGCGGCGACCGGCCGAGTCCCGGCCCACCGGGGCAACCAGCCCCTCCTGCTCGTACCACCGCAGCGTGTGGGTGGTCAGGCCAACCTGGCCAGCCGCCTCACTGACGGTGAAGGTCGGCTCCCGCGTACCGATGTTCATCGTTCGAGGGTCCCAGCATCGACCCACCCGGCGCGACCCCGCCTTGCCGCACCGACGGTAATTCACCTACCGTTGATTTCAACGAACGATGAATTGTGGAGGTGGGTGATGGACAACGCGATCGCCGTCCGGGGCCTGGTCGTGAACCGGGGCGGACGGCGGGTACTGCACGGCATCGACGCCACGGTGCCGCGCGGCTCGGTCACCGGTCTGCTCGGGCCCAGCGGCAGCGGCAAGACGACACTCATGCGCGCGGTCGTCGGCGTCCAGGTGATCGCCGCCGGCACGGTGACGGTGCTCGGGGCCTCGGCCGGTTCGCCGCTGCTGCGCCACCGGGTCGGTTACCTGACCCAGGCGCCGAGCGTCTACGCCGACCTGACGGTGCGGGAGAATGCCCGCTACTTCGCCGCGCTGCACGGCCGCGCCCACGCCGAGGCCGACCGCGCGGTGGCCGACGTGGGGCTGGCCTCGGCTGCGGGTCAACTGGTCGGCACCCTCTCCGGAGGGCAGCGCAGCCGCGCGTCGTTGGCCTGCGCGCTGGTCGGCGAACCCGAGCTGATCGTGCTCGACGAGCCCACCGTCGGCCAGGATCCGGTGCTGCGGGCGGAGCTCTGGGCCCGTTTCCACGCCCTCGCGGCGACCGGGACGACCCTGCTGGTGTCGAGCCACGTGATGGACGAGGCCGCCCGGTGCGACCGGTTGCTGCTCATCCGTGAGGGACGGCTCATCGCCGACGACACGCCAGCCGCGATCCGAGCCACCGCCGGGGTCGACGATCTCGACGAGGCGTTTCTGCGACTGATCAAAGCCAGTCAGCCCGACCAGTCCGGGGAGGCGTGATGAACCCGCGCATACTGTCCGCCACCGTCGCACGCATCCTGCGGCAGTTGCGCCACGACCGACGGACCGTCGCCCTGCTGGTGGCCGTGCCCAGCGTGCTGCTCACCCTGGTCTACTACATGTACGTCGACCAGCCCACGCCACCCGGTCAGCCGTCGGCCTTCGACCGGATCGCGCTGGTGATGCTCGGCTTCTTCCCGTTCATCATCATGTTCCTGGTGACCAGCATCGCGATGCTCCGCGAGCGGACCACCGGCACCCTGGAACGGCTGCTCACCACCCCGCTGGCCAGGACGGACCTGCTCTTCGGGTACGGGATCGCGTTCGGGCTGGCCGGCGCGGTGCAGGCCGTCATCGCCTCGGCCGTCGCGTACTGGCTCCTCGGTCTGGAGACGGCCGGCAGCAGTGCCCTGGTCATCATGATCGCCGCGTTGAACGCGGTGCTCGCCGTCGCCCTCGGGCTGCTCTGCAGCGCCTTCGCCCGCACCGAGTTCCAGGCCGTACAGTTCATGCCGGTCGTGGTCGCGCCACAACTGCTGCTCTGCGGGCTGTTCGTGCCTCGCGGCGAGATGGCCGGCTGGTTGCAGGTGATCAGTGACGTGCTACCGCTGTCGTACGCCGTCGAAGCACTGCAGGAGGTCGGCGCGCACACCGAACCGACCGGCACGATGTGGCGCGACGTGGCGATCGTCGCCGCCGCGGCGGTACTGGCGCTGGTGCTCGCCGCGGCCACGCTGCGCCGGCGGAGCGGCTGACGGCATCCTGCCTGCCCGGCGCGGGCGAACCGCGCCCGCCGGGCAGGCACGGCCGTCGGGAAGGAGCGAGGGAGAGCGATGGCACGGCGTAGTGGACGGCGGCCCGGCAACCCCGGCACCCGGGACACGATTCTCGACGCGGCCCGGTCCACCTTCGCCGAACGCGGCTTCGACGCCAGCACCATCAGGGCCATCGCGGCCTCCGCCGGTGTCGACCCCGCCCTGGTGCACCACTACTTCGGGAACAAGGAACAGCTCTTCCTGGCCGCCATGCGGTTTCCGGTGGATCCCCGGGAGCTGCTGCCGAAGGTGCTCGCCGGTGACCGTGACGCCCTCGGCGAACGGCTGGTACGCATGTTCGTCACGGTGTGGGACTCGCCGGCCGGCGCCGCCGGGGTGGCCCTGCTGCGCTCCGCGGTCAGCAGTGAGTGGACGGCCCGGCTCCTGCGCGAGTTCCTCACCACCCAGGTGCTGCGCCGGGTCCTCGACCAGCTCGACGTCGACCCGGCCGAGGTGCCGCTGCGTGGGTCGCTGGTGGCCAGCCAACTCGTCGGGCTGGCGCTGATGCGCTACGTGATCCGGCTGGAGCCGGTCGCCTCGGTCGCGCCGCAGACCCTGATCGCCACGGTCGGCCCGACCGTGCAGCGCTATCTCACCGACGAACTCGCCGGGTGACCCGCAGTGACTGGCGGCACCGCCGCTCAGCTCACGCAGAACACCGGGTGCAGCAGGCGGGTCAGGTCGGCCTGGTCGGCCAGTCGGCGACCGAAGGTGAGTCGGGCCCGTCGCCGGCCGCCCGGTCGGCCGAAGGTCACCAGCATTCCGTACCGGTCGATCCGCTCGACGCGGGGCGCGTGCTCGGCCGGACCGGCGGCCAGACCGAGCTGCCGGCGCAGATAGTCCGTCATCCGCTGGGCGTGTTCCTCGCCCAGGTGGGCGAGCAGCCCCGCCTCGACCGGGTGCAGCGGGTCCGGCTCAGCCTCCGCGTACGCCTGAGGGTCGATCCGGCGCAGGTCGCCGGCCCGGTGCCAGCGCGCTTCGGCCACCTCGAAACGGAACAGCCGGAAGCGGGTGCCGACGTCGAGCAGGTCGCCGGTGGGCTCCACCTCGGCGAAGTCCACCGCGGCGGCACGTGCCTCGTCGCCGGTCACCTCACGCGCCCAACCGGAGACCAGCGCCCGACCGAGTGACGGCGCCCCGGCGGCGGGCGGCAGGTCGAGCACGTCGAGCACCACCGCGACCGCGCGGTGCTGCTCGGCACCGGCGCGGAACGCCGCCGCGAGATCGCTGACCACCGGCACCAGCAGCAGCACCCGGCCCTCACCGTCGGTGGCGTGGCGCACGTGGTGCAGACCAGGTCGGCAGGCCAGGTGAACGAGGCCGGGCAACCGACCCGCCACCAGGGTCCGGACGATCTCAGCGGGGCTGGGCCGCATGGCACGACCTCCTTTGAGGTTAGGCTTACCTAACTCGGAGGGTATGGCATCGGTCCCCTGACGTCTACCGGGTCTGCTCAAGCCACGAGGCGTACAGCAGGCCGTACACCGAATCCGGTTCCCGGATCAACTCCTCGTGCGAGCCACGCTGCACGATCCGCCCCCGGTCCACCACGATCACCTCGTCGGCGTTCTGCGCGGTCGAGAGCCGGTGCGCGATCGCCAGGGTGGTCCGGCCCCGGGTCACCGCGTCCAACGTCCGTTGCAGCCGCACCTCCGTGGCCGGGTCCACCGCACTGGTCGCCTCGTCCAGCACCAGCAGATCCGGATCGGCCACGTACGCCCGGGCCAACGCCACCAACTGGCGCTCTCCCACGCTCAACGCCTCGCCACGCTCGCCCACCCCGGTCGCCAGCCCGGCCGGCAGTCCGTCCAGCCAGTCAGCCAGGCCCAACTCGGTGAAAGCGGTGGTGAGCTGCTCATCGGTCAGCTCCGGACGGGCGAAGCGGACGTTGTCGGCCACCGTGGCGTCGAACAGGAAACCATCCTGCGGAACCATCACCACCCGGGAACGCAGCGAGTCGAAACGCACGTCGGTCAGTGGCACCCCGGACAGCAGCACCGCCCCCGCCGTGGGGTCCATCAGCCGGGTCACCAGTTTGGCGAAGGTGGTCTTACCGCTACCGGTCTCACCGACCACCGCCACCCGACTCTTCGCCGGAATCTCCAGGCTGACGTCGTGCAGCACGGTCGGGCCGCCCGGATAGGCGAACCGCACCCCGCCGAAGCGGATGTCCAACGGCCCGCTGGGCAGCTCGCGCCCCTGCGGCCCCGGATCCGCCACATCGGGGGCGACATCCAGCACGTCGAGCACCCGACGCCAGCCGGCAATCGCGTTCTGCGCCTCGTTGAGCACCTCGGTGGCGATCTGCACCGGCTGGATGAAGAGCGTCACCAGAAACAGGAACGCGGTGATCTCACCGATGCTCAGCGTCTGGTCGGCACCGAGGAACACCCCGAGCACCACCACACCGGCCAACGCCAAACCGGCGGCCAGCTCACCGACCGAGCTGCCGAAAATACTGATCCGGATCGCCTTCTGCTGGGCTCGCCGTTGACCGTCGATCGCCTCGTCCAGCCGCCGGCCGGTGCGCCCCGCGATGCCGTACGCCCGGATCACCGGCGCGCCGACCACGCTCTCCCCGACCGCCGCCAGCAGGGCCCCGGTGCGCTGCCGGACCACCCCGTACGCCGCGGCGAGCCGACGTTGGAGCAGCCGGATCACCAGCACCGCCGGTCCGAAGGCGGCGAAGACCACAAGCGTCAACTGCCACGAGTAGGCCAGCATCACCGCCGTGGTGACCGCCAGCTGACCCAGGTTGACCAGCAGGATCACCCCACCCCACTGGAGGAACTGGGTGATCTGGTCGACGTCGCTGGTGACCCGGGAAACCAGCGAACCCCGCCGCTCCGACTGCTGGTGCAGCATCGACAGGTCGTGCACGTGCCGGAAGGCGCGGATCCGGACCCCGGCCAGCGCCGTCTCGCTGACCGTGAAGAGTCGGCGCATCATCAGGTAGCCACACGTCGTCGTCACCACCAGCACCGCCGCGGTGACCGACACGACCACGAACAACGCGTCCAGGTCCAACCCGCCGGCGATGCCCCGGTCGATGCCCTGCTGCACCGCCACCGGCACGGCCACCCGGCCGACCATGTACACCAGCGCCAGCCCGAGGGTGCCGGCCAGCCCGACCCGTAGCTCCGGGGAGAGCGCCAGCCCTCGACGCATCGTCCGCCACGTCGACTCCGCCGGCTGCGGCGCTTCGTCGACCGTCACCGAATCCACCCTTCGTCGGCGATGCCGGAGCGGACAGAGGCACTGCTCACGCTCACCGGTCCACCTCCAGTCCGGAGGTCATCGGAGTGACCTCGTCGTACGTGCGCTGCCGGTCGTGGTCGACCTCGGCCTGCTCGTAAGCGGTGACGAGATCCGCGTAGCCCGGCACGGTGGCCAACAACGTGGGGTGGGTGCCCCGCGCCACCACCCGCCCCTGCTCCAGGTAGATGACCTCGTCGGCGAGAGCGATGGTCGCCCGCCGGTAGGCCACCACCAGGATCGACGCGCCTGGACCGCCCCCGGCCGACGAGCGCAGCCCGGCCAGGATGGCAGCCTCCACCCGGGGGTCGACGGCGCTGGTCGCGTCGTCGAGCACCAGCAGGCGAGGGCGGCCCGCCAACGCCCGCGCGAGCGTGAGTCGCTGCCGCTGACCGCCGGAGAGCGAGGTGCCCCGCTCACCGACCATGGTGTCCAGCCCGTCCGGCAGGGCGGCGACGAAGCCGTCAGCCTCAGCCAGCCGCAACGCGGCCCAGACGGCCTCGTCGTCGACGCCGGGGCGGTCCAGCGAGACGTTGGCCCGAACCGTGTCGTCGAAGACGAACGGCACCTGGGCGACCAGCGCCGCGGTGCCGGCGAGCACGTCCGCGGCCAGCTCGCGCACATCCACGCCGTCGATGCTGACCGAGCCCGACCGGGGATCGACCAGCCGGACCGCCAACGCGGTGACGGTGGACTTGCCGGCGCCGGTCGGACCGACCAGGGCGACGGTCTTTCCGGCCGGCACGGTGAAGGAGACCTCGCCCAACACCTCGGCGCCGGGCAGGTGCGCCTCGGCGGGTTCGTAGGCGAATCCGACGTCGGCGAAGGTGAGCGTGGCCGGGGCGGTCACCGCCGGGTCCAGCCGGGTGTCGCCGTACGCCATCTCTCCGGTGGCGTCGAGCACCCGGCGGATCCGGTCCCAGCCGGCGACGCTGCGCGGCAGTTCGGCCAGCACCCACCCGATGGCCCGCACGGGAAAGGCCAGCACGGTGAAGAGGAAAGCCACACTGACCAGCTCGGACACCTCGATGGCACCCTGCCGCAGGCGGTACGCACCGACCACCAGCACCGCGAGGGTGCCGAGACTGGGCAGCGTCTCCAGCAGCGGATCGAAGATGCCGCGCAGCCGACCGACCGAGATCAGCGCGTCGCGCAACTGGCCGGCCCGGGCCGCGAACCGGTCGGTCTCCTGGGCCTCCCGACCCATCGTCTTGACCACCAGCGCGCCGTCGAAGCTCTCGTGCGCGATGCCGCTGACCTCGGCCCGTAGGCGTTGCGCCCGCGTCTGACGCGGTGCCATCCGACGGGAGTACGCCACGTTGAGCGCGAACAGGGCCGGGAAGACGGCCAGCCCGACCAGCGCCAGCGCCCAGTCGACGGCGAACAGCGACGCCACGGCACCGACCAGCATCACCAGCGTGCCCACCGCGAAGGGCAACGGCGCGATCGGCTGCCAGGCGGCCTCGACATCGGAGTTGGCGTTGGACAACAGGGTCCCGGTCGCGTTGCGGTGGTGCCAGGACAGCGGCAGCTCCAGGTAGCGGCGGGTGACCCGGCGGCGATAGGCGGCCTGTAGGCGGAACTGCATGTACCCGGCGCCCAGCCGTCGACCGAAGATGCCGACCACCCGCAGCACGCTCAGCCCGAGCAGCGCGGCGGCGGCCAACGCCAGCGTGCCCACCGCCACCGATCCGCTCTCGACGGCCGGCACCACCACCTCGCCGACCACCGCGCCGACCACGAACGCGCTGGCGACCACCATCAGGCCGAACAGCACGCTGCCGGACACCGCGACCGCGAAGATCCTCGGTTGTTCCCGGATGGCCCGCCCGAGGACGGTCATCCCCCGACCGAGCACCTCCCGACTAGTCCCGCTCGCCACATTCTCCCCCGCCGTAAGCCGCCATCATCCTCCCTCATCCTTACCGCTGCGCGCCGGGTCCGCCGACCCGCGGGGATATGTCCGACGTCACCCCGGCGAACCGGATCGGCCCGGTCGCGCCACGCTGCTGAACCCGATGGTTCGCTCGCTCACGCGCTCGGCAGGCGACGTGGTCCCTACCGGCCTACGATCACTGTCATGCCGAGGTACGCCCGATCGGAGCGCGAGGCGCTCACTGCACTGATGGCCGCCCTGGGCCCCGACGCTCCGACCCTCAACGAGGGCTGGACGACCCGCGATCTCGCCGCGCACCTGGTGGTCCGGGAGCGTCGTCCGGACGCCGCGCCCGGCATCTTCCTCCCGCCGCTGAGCGGGTACGCCGAACGGGTGCGACGTCAGGTCGCCGCCCGCGACTGGACCGAGCTGCTCGACCAGGTGGGGCGTCCTCCGTTGTGGAGCCCGGTCAGCAACCCGTTGACCGATGAGCTGGCCAACACGCTGGAGTTCTTCATCCATCACGAGGACGTACGCCGCGCCCAGGCCGACTGGCAGCCCCGCGACCTGCCGGCGGGGTTGGAGCAGGCGCTGTGGCGTCGGGTGTCGGCCCTCGGTCGGCTGGCCCTGCGCCGCTTCCCGGCCCGGTTGCTGGTCCAGGCACCCGGCCACGGCGAGGTGGCGACCGGCCGTGGCGACGCACCGTTGCGGTTGGTCGGCACGCCCGGTGAGCTGGCCTTGTTTCTGTCCGGCCGGCAACGCGCGGCCCGGGTGCAGCTCGACGGCGCCCCGGAACTGACCGACCGGTTGCACGCCGCCAACCTGGCATTCTAACCCTGTGTGCGGAACCGGTCACGGCGAAATCCGAAACGTTACGCAACTCATCGAGCGACCAGCATCTTTGCTCCCGTACGCTGACCGCGCCGCCTCGTGGGGGGGCGGCGACAGGGAGCGCAATGCGAAGATTTGTGGTCTCGGCCCTGCGAGAGCCCCCGTTCGCCGGCGTTCGGCACGGCGACACCGAGCGCGTGGCCCGAGAGAGTGCGGACTGGGCGCAGGACCTCGGACTGATCAGTAACGGGCAACGCCTCCACCGGGCGGACGCCGCCGGCCTTGCCGGGCGAGCCTGTCCGCAGGCCCCGCTGGAGCGTCTCCGCCTGCTGACCGACCTCATCTCCTGGCTGTTCGTGATGGACGACGCCTGTGACGAGGACGGACTGGGCGCCGAGCCCATTCGGCTCGCGCCGACCGTGGCCGCCCTGCTGGACGTCCTGGACCGTCAGGGCGCGCCAGGTCCGGTACCACCCGGCGCGGCCGGGACACTGGCCGCCGGCCTGGCCGACCTGTGCCAACGGGTGCGCGAGCACCGTCGCCCGGCCGTGTTGCTGCGGTTCGTCTCCGGGATGCGCGAGTATCTGCTCGCGCTGCTGTGGGAGGCGGCCAACCGGGAACACGAACGGGTCCCGCCGGTCGACGAGTACGTCCAGATGCGCCGCCACACCGGTGCCGTGTATCCCAGTCTGACCCTGACCGACCTGGCTCTGGACGGCTTTCCGCCGGCCGTCCGCCGGGCGGACCCCGGCTGGGCCACCCTGGAGATGCTCGCCGCCGACCTGATCTGCTGGTGCAACGACGTCTTCTCCTACCGCAAGGAGAACCAGGGCGGGCCGGACGCACACAACCTGATCACGGTGCTGACCAGGGAGACCGGTGACGAATGGGCGGCCCTGCAGGCGGCCACCGACCGGTTCAACGAACGGCTCGGCGCGTATCTGGCGGCCGAGACCGCGCTGCTGGCCAGCCACGGCGACGCGGTGCGTCCGGCGCTGGACTCCCGACGGAACTGGATTCGGGCCACCTACGACTGGTCACGGGCTGCGGCGCGCTACGCGTGAGACGACCGTTCCACCTGACGGGAACGGGCTGGTGGGATGATCGTCAGGGCTAGCCGATGCCGGGAACAGGCAATACTCTTCGGTAACGAACACCGACCGTGACGACCGTCACGCCTCCACCCCCGAAGGCGGCTACAGCGATGGCTCTCGATGTACCGTACAGCTCCATCCCTGACATGTTCCTCAAGCGCGTGGCGGCGACCCCCGACCACCACGCTTTCGCCCACCCCGGCCCGGACGGACCGGTCTGGCTGACCTGGGCACAGGTCTCCCAGCGGGCCAAGGCGATCGCCGCCGGCCTGCACGGCCTGGGCGTCGGTCCGGAGGATCGGGTCGCGATCCTGGCGAACACCCGCCTCGAATGGGTGCTCGCCGACTTCGGCATCATGTGCGCCAGCGGCGCCACGACCACGGTCTACCCGACCACCGAGGCCGAGGACGCCACCTACATCATTTCCGACTCCGGCTCCAAGGTGCTGTTCGCGGAGAACCCGGAGCAGGCGGCGAAGATCGCCGGAGCGCAACTGCCCGCGCTGACCCACGTGATCCTCCTCGACGGTGAACCCGACGCGTCGGCGAGCGTGCCGCAGCTGACCCTCACCCAGCTGGAGGAGCAGGGGGCCCAGCGGCTCGCCGAGGACCCGGAGCTGATCGAGCGCCTGGTCGCCGACATCGGTCCGGACCACCTCGCCACCCTGATCTACACCTCCGGCACCACCGGTCGGCCCAAGGGCGTCGAGCTGCTGCACGGCGGCTGGTGCTGGGAGGGCGTCGCGCAGGAGGCCGTCGGGCTGCTCCGCGAGGACGACCTTCAGTACCTCTGGCTGCCGCTGTCCCACTCGTTCGGCAAGACGCTGCTCTGCGGCGCCACCCACGTCGGCCTGCCCACGTACGTGGACGGCCGGGTCGACAAGCTCGTCGAGCTGCTCTCGGTGGTCCGCCCGACGCTGATGTGCGGCGCGCCCCGGGTCTACGAGAAGGTCTACAACAAGTCGGTCACCACCGCACAGGACGCCGGTGGAGCGAAGGCCAAGATCTTCGCCTGGGCGGTCGGCGTCGGCAAGGAGAAGGTCGCCCTGGAGCAGGCCGGCAAGCCGGTGCCGGGCGGACTGAAGCTCAAGTACACGGTGGCGGAGAAGCTGGTCTTCAGCAAGCTCCAGGCCCGGCTCGGTGGCCGGATCCGGGTGCTGGTCTCCGGCGCCGCCCCGCTCAGCCCGGAGATCGCCACCTTCTTCGCCGCGGCGAACCTGCCGATCTCCGAGGGCTACGGGCTGACCGAGACCAGCGCCGGCAACTTCGTCAACCCGCCCGACGGGCTGCGGATCGGCACCGTCGGCAAGGCCATGGGCGACCTCGAGTGCCGCATCGACACCGACGGCGAGATCCTGATCAAGGGTCGTCCGGTGATGCGGGGCTACCACAACCTGCCCGAGGAGACCGCCGCCGCCTTCACCGAGGACGGCTTCTTCCGTACCGGCGACATCGGCAGCCTCGACGACGACGGTTACCTGCGCATCACCGACCGCAAGAAGGATCTGGTCAAGACCTCGGGCGGCAAGTACGTCGCGCCGTCGCACATCGAGGGCATGTTCAAGGCCACCTGTCCCTACACCTCGCAGGCCGTGGTGATCGGTCAGGCCCGCAACTACTGCACCATGCTGGTGACGCTGGACCCGGACGCCATCACCGGATGGGCTGCCGGCACCCCGCTGGAGGGTCGCCCGTACGCCGAGATCGTCGCCTCGCCCGAGGCCCTGGCCATGGTGGAGGGGTACGTCGCCGAGCTCAACCAGAAGCTGAACCGCTGGGAGACCATCAAGAAGGTCACCATCCTGCCGCGCGACCTGACCATCGAGGACGGCGAGATCACCCCGTCGCTCAAGATCAAGCGCCGTGGGGTGGAGAACAACTTCGCCGAGGAGATCGACAAGATGTACGTCGGCACCGTCGCCGAGATCTGACGGACGGTTCCCCGGGTCGGCCGCGTCGGAACTCCGGCGTGGGCCGACCCGGCCCGGCGTCTCGGGCCCCCGCGCCCCGGGACGACGGTCGGTGGGCGTCACAGGTGGCGACCCCGCCAGTTGGTCTGCTCGGCCTCGGCGGCGAGTTGCTCGGCCCACGCCAGCCCGCGCACCCGCCTACGCAGCGGCGCGTCCGCCAGCGTCTGCACCACGGTCACCGCCAGCACCACCCCGGTGAGCAACCCCAGGGCGGCCAGTCCCGGCATCCGGGTGGCGGCCGGGACCAGCACCGCCAGCAGGACGATGCCGACGATCGTCGGCCAACGCCGCAGCCTCAGCACCCGCCAGCCCAGCGCCACCAGCGTCAGCAGGTAGAGCGCGACCCCGCCGTACAGGGCCAGCAGGTCGAACCCGGGCAGCGTCCCCCCGGCCGACGTGACCGGCTCGGCCGCGCCGCCGAGCAGCCGCTTGAGGCCCAGCGCGAACAGGATCGGGCCGGCCACGAGCGGCAGGTGCAGGTACGTGTAGGCGTCGCGGGCCAGCAGCGCCCGGGCCTGCGGATCCCGGGTACGGTGCAGGGTCTGCTCCACGGCCAGGGCGAAGCTGTCGAAGTACGCCCACCAGAACCCGGCAACCACGGTCACGCCGAGCGTCGCGGCGACGATCACCGGCCAGGTCAGCGGCCGGGCGGCCACGAACCCGGCGCCGAGCCCCAGCCCGATGATCGTCTCACCGAGCGCCACCAGCACGATCAGGGCGTGCCGTTCGGCCCAGTGCCCGGCGGACAACACCGTCCAGCCGCCGCCGCTCCGGGCCAGCGCGGTGCCGTACTCGACGGCGACCGCGGCGATCCAGAGCGCCAGCCGCAGCCCGATCTTCTCCTGCTCACCGGTCAGCCCCTTGGGCAGCAGCGCGGCGGACAGGATCAGCACCCCGACGATGGCCCCACGCCCGGCAGTGAAGAGGAAGCGGCGATGCAGCTCAGGACTGCCCCGGGCGAGCCAGCCGTAGAGCGCCACCTGGATGGCCCGGACCACGAAGTAGCACACGGCGAAGACCAGCGGGCCGGGCAGCCCCCCGGGCAGGTCGAGGAAGGCCCGCGGCATCGCCAGGGCGAACACGAACGCTGCGGCCATGGTGGTGAACCCCAGCAACGGCAACACGACGCCCTGGTCGGTGCGGACCATGTTGCCGAGCACGGCGAAGCCGGTCCACGCCCACCAGAGCAGGGCCAGCACCACCCCACACTGCACCAGCCCGCGCGGGGTGGCGTTGTCGGCGGTGAGCGTGGTCACCTGGATGAAGGCGAAGACGAATACCAGGTCGTAGAAGAGTTCCAGGCGAGTGGTGCGGGACCCGGGAGCGCCAGGTCTGAGGCCGCGTGACCATCGCACTCCGCCGGCGCCGCCCATCCCCGCAGTCTGCCCGGCACCACCGGCCGACGGTCGATGATCGCCGGATCGACGCCCGCTCAGGCGATGACGCTCGGCTCCCGCCAGCGAGGCTGCCCGGCACGGTCCAGGTCGTACCGAACCGCGGCGATCCGGCCGACGGCCTCGACCAGATCGCCGGCCGGCAGGGTGAACGGCAGCCGCAGGAAACGCTCCAACGTGCCGTCGAGGCCGAAGCGCGGTCCGGGGGCCAGGCGTACGCCGACCTCTTCGGCGGCCCGCGCCAGGGCGCTGGAGATCGGACCGTCCAGCTCGGCCCAGAGGGTCACCCCGCCGCGCGGCACCGTGACCCGCCACTCCGGCAGCCGCGCGGCCAGCGCGCCGAGCAACGCGTCACGCTGCCCGGCCAGTTGGCCCTGCCGGGCGGCCACGATGGCCGGCGCGACGTCGAGCAGATGCACCGCGACCAACTGGTCCAGCACCGGGCTGGCCATGTCGACCCCCACCCGTGCGGCGGCCAGCCGCTGCACCTGCGGCGCCGACGCGCGGATCCAGCCGATCCGCAGCCCACCCCAGAACGGCTTGCTCATGCCGCCGATGCTGATCACCCGGGAGTGCCGGTCGAAGCTCGCCGTCGGCGGCGGCAGTTCCGTCCCGTCCAGCGGCAGGTCCACGAACGACTCGTCGATCACGAGATCGGTGCCGACCGCGTGCGCGGTGGCCACCAGCCGCTCCCGCAGGTCGGCCGGCATCAGGTGCCCGGTCGGGTTCTGGAAGTCGGGGATCAGGTATCCGGCCCGGGGTCGCACCTGCCGCAGCGTGCCCAGCAGCAGGTCCGCGTCCCAACCGTCGGCATCGGCGGCCAGGCCGTACGTGGTGATCCGGGCCCGCCGGGCGGCCAGGGCCGCGAGCGCGTTGGGATAGCTCGGTGACTCGACCAGCACCCCGCCGCCCGGCGCGACCGCCAACCGCAACACCAGGTCCAGGGCATGCTGCGTCCCGTTGGTGACCATGATCTGGTCGGGCGAGGTGGGCAGGCCACGCTCGGTGTACCGCTGGGCGACCGCCTCGCGCAGCTCGATGATCCCGATCGGGTGGTACCCGGCACCGCTGAGATAGCGGGGCAGGTCCTCCGCCGCCGCGCGGGCCGCCGGTAGCAGCTCGGGCGGGGCGGCCAACGCCGCCACCCCCAGGTCGAGCATGTCCTGGTCGTCCAGCGGGGTCCAGAGCCCGTTGGGCGCCACCCGGTGCGTCCCCGGCAGCATCGTCCAGCTTCCCGCGCCCCGCCGACTGGCCAGGTGGCCACTGTCGCGCAACTCGCGGTACGCGGCCGTGACGGTGGTACGGCTGATCCGCAGCGCCTCAGCCAGGTCCCGTTCGGCCGGCAGGCGTACGCCGAGCGGTAACCGGCCGTCGGCGAGCAGACCGCGTACCGCCCCGGCCAGCGCGGCGTAGTCGGGGCTGCGTCGCCGGCCCGGCAGGGCATGCCACTGCCCGAGCAGTCGGGCCAATTGGACGCCGCGAACCTGACTGACCATGGCCACTCTCCCAATATTGGCTCTATCGCGTGGCCAATTGGCACCTAGAGTGGCATGCGTGGCAATGATTGGCAACCTCCGACACCGGCCGGTCCGACGGCTCACGCACCTCTTCGTCGGGCTCGTCCTCTACGGCTTCAGCATGGCCCTGATGATCCGCTCCGGGCTCGGGCTGAACCCGTGGGACGTCTTCCATCAGGGGTTGTCCCGGCTGACCGGCCTGAGCATGGGGACGATGGTCATCGCGGTGGGCGTGCTGGTGCTGCTGGCCTGGATCCCGCTGCGCCAGCGCCCCGGCCTCGGCACCGTCGCCAACGTCGTGGTGATCGGCCTGGCGGTCGACGCGACACTGGCCCTGCTGCCGTCCGTGGACCCACTCCCCCTGCGGATCGGCCTGCTGGTCGCCGGCATCGTCGGCAACGGCGCGGCCACCGCGCTCTACCTCGGCGCCCGACTCGGACCGGGCCCCCGGGACGGGCTGATGACCGGCCTGGTCGCCCGCTACCCCAACCGGTCACTCCGCCTGGTCCGCACCGTCATCGAGGTCGGCGTGCTGGCCGTGGGGGCGGTGTTCGGCGGCACGGTCGGCATCGGCACCATCGCCTACGCGCTGGCCATCGGACCGCTGGCCCAACTGTTCCTGCCCCTGTTCGACGTCGCCGAGCCGAGCCCACCGGCACCGGAACGGGTCACGCCTGCCCCGGTCACCTGACGACCACCCAGCGCCACGGACACATAGCGGATCGAACCCGTTCCGTCTACCCGGGTGGACTGTCGGCAATCATGATGCCACTCACTGTCGCAGTACGGCGGCCGGTGTTTTCCTGGAGCCCGGTCGCCCGGCAGAATCTCCGCATGGGGGACAACGCCTGGCGTCGCACCGACGCATGGATCTTCGTCTCGCTGGTCATCGCCAGCGGTGCTGGACGACACCGACGGTCCACGACCACCCGCCGCCCCGAGGGAGTACGCCTCGCCGACGTGCTCTCCACAGCCGACCACCTCGACCAGAGCATTCCTGAGCGGCGCGACATCGAGGAGGCGATCCGCCGGTTGCTCGGCGCCGGGCTGGTCGATGTCTCCGACGGCTGGTTCCGGATCACCACCGACGGCGAGCACCTGTGGCGCTCCCGGCCCAGCGCCGGGCTGGCCACCACCGTCGACACCGTGCAGGGCGTGCTCAGCCGCCGGCACCCGCCGGGCACCGCAGACTGGCACCTCGACGAGGAGGAGCACGCCGCCGCCGTGCAGGAATACCTGGTGCGGTCCATTCCGGTGCCCCGGCGCTCCCCCGAGGGGCACTCCGGTCGCGGCTGACCGCCGCGCCATCGGCCACCACACCACCGGAACCCGGACCCCCCGTAGCGCCCCGACAGACCTCAGCGCACGGGGTGACCGGCGCCGCGCAGCACGTCCTTGACCTCCGCCACGGTCAGCTCCCCGAAGTGGAACACACTGGCCGCCAGCACCGCGTCGGCACCCGCGCCGATCGCCGGCGGAAAGTGGGCCGCCTCGCCTGCTCCACCGCTGGCCACCACCGGCACGTCGACGACCCGGCGCACCGCGCCGATGAGTTCGAGGTCGAAGCCGGCCTTCGTGCCGTCGGCGTCCATCGAGTTGAGCAGGATCTCACCCGCACCCAGCTCGGCACCGCGCTGCGCCCACCACACGGCATCCAGCCCGGTGCCCCGCCGACCGCCGTGGGTGGTCACCTCGAAACCGCTCGGAGTGGTGCCCGCCGGTGCCCGCCGCACGTCCAGGGAGAGCACCAGCACCTGCCGACCGAACCGCTCCGCGATCTCCGCGAGCAGTTCCGGCCGGGCGATCGCCGCCGTGTTCACCCCGATCTTGTCGGCACCCGCGCGCAGCAGCGTGTCCACGTCCGCCACGGTCCGCACACCGCCGCCGACGGTCAGCGGGATGAAGACCGACTCCGCCGTACGCCGGACCACGTCGAGCATCGTGCCTCGGTCGCTGACGGAGGCCGTGACGTCGAGGAAGGTCAGCTCGTCGGCCCCCGCGCGGTCGTACGCGGCAGCCAGTTCGACCGGATCGCCCGCGTCCCGCAGGTCGAGGAAGTTGACGCCCTTGACCACCCGTCCCGCGTCCACGTCGAGACACGGGATCACCCGCACCGCCACCGTCATGTGCCGAGCCTATCGCCGCCCGTGCGACGCCCGGCGGCCCCACCGCGTCGACCGGGTGCGCCGCCGGTCACAGGCGCACCAGCATCTTGCCGAGGTTCTCCCCCCGCAACAGGCCGAGGAAGGCCGCCGGGGCGTTCTCCAGCCCGTCGACGATCGTCTCGTCGTACGACAGCGTGCCCTCGCGCAGCCAGCCGGAGACCTCCCGCACGAACCGCTCCCGCAGGTGACCGTGGTCACTGACCAGAAAGCCACGCAGGGTCAGTCGCTTGCCGATGACCTGGGCCAGGTTACGCGGGGCGGCCGGCGCCTCCGGGTCGTTGTACTGCGCGATCATGCCGCAGATCGCCGCCCGAGCGTGCAGGTTCATCGACGAGATCGCGGCCTCCAGATGCTCGCCACCGACGTTGTCGAAGTAGACGTCGACGCCCTCGGGGGCGGCGGCCCGCAGCAGGTCACGTACCGGACCGTCGTGGTAGTCGAACGCGGCGTCGAAGCCGAGCGCCCGCAGTCGCGCGACCTTGGCCGCCGACCCGGCGCTGCCGATCACCCGGCCCGCACCGCTAAGCCGGGCGATCTGGCCGACCATGCTGCCGACCGCACCGGCCGCACCGGAGACGAACACCGTCTCGCCCGGGCGCATCGCCGCCACCTCCAGCAGCCCGGCGTACGCGGTCAGCCCGGTCATCCCGAGCACCCCGAGGTACGCGGTCACCGGCGCGACGCCCGGCTCGACCTTCCGGGCGGTCTTCGCCTCGACCAGCGCGTAGTCGCGCCACCCGAGACCGTGCAGCACGATGTCGCCCGGGGCGAACCCGTCGGCCTCGCCGCCGACCACCTCACCGACGGCCCCGCCGTCCAACGGTGCGTCCAGGGCGAACGGCGGCACGTAGGACCGTACGTCGTTCATCCGCCCACGCATGTACGGGTCCACCGACATGTACTGGTTGCGGACGAGCAACTGCCCCGGGCCGGGCGTGGGAACCTCGGTGGTGACGAGCCGGAAATTGTCCTCGGTGGGCCAGCCCTGCGGGCGCGAGGCCAGGTGGATCTCACGGTTGGTCTGCACGGGAGCGTCCTTTCTCTGCCATCGGTACGCCGGCCCGGCAGGGCCGGGGCGGGATCACGGGTTGGCGAGGACCGCCAGGGCCTGAGCCACGGTGAACGCCTCCGCGTAGAGCGCCTTACCGGCGATCACACCCTCCACACCGACCGGCTCCAGGGTGGCCAACGCACGCAGGTCGTCCAGGGTGGAGACGCCCCCGGAGGCGATCACCGGGGCGTCGGTACGAGCGCACACCTCGCGCAGCAGGTCCAGATTCGGCCCGCGCATGGTGCCGTCCTTGGTGATGTCGGTGACCACGTACCGCGAGGCACCCGCCTTGTCGAGCCGCTCCAGCACCTCGTACAGGTCGCCACCGTCGCGGGTCCAGCCCCGGCCGGCCAGCGTCCGACCCCGCACATCCAGCCCGATCGCGACCCGGTCGCCGTACTCCGCGCAGACCCGGTCACACCACTGCGGATTCTCCAGCGCGGCGGTGCCGATGTTCACCCGCTCGGCGCCGGTGGCCAGCGCGGCGCGCAGTGAGGCGTCGTCCCGGATGCCGCCGGACAGCTCCACCCGTACGTCGAGGCGGCGCACCACCTCGGCGATCAGAGCGGCGTTGCTGCCCCGACCGAACGCGGCATCCAGATCGACCAGGTGGATCCACTCGGCGCCGTCCCGCTGCCACGCCAGCGCGGCCTCCAGCGGGTCGCCGTAGGTGGTCTCGCTACCCGCGGCGCCCTGCACGAGACGGACGGCCTGGCCGTCGGCGACGTCGACGGCGGGCAACAGGGTGAGGCTCATGTGTCTTGTCCTTCTCGCATGGTCAACGGCGGTTCAGGGCGATCACCACGATCACCGGCAGTACGAGCAGCAGCAACAGGATCAGCCCGACGCGCAACGCCAGGTCGGGCACGAACACCCAGATGAGAATGATCGCGGCCAGGGTGAGCGCCACGATGGCGGCCCGCTCGCCCTGGGAGTATCTCGGCAGCCGGCCCGTGCGGCCACGACGCACCGTCGGCACCACCCGGCGGACCAGCGCCCGACGACGGGTCCGGCGAGCCCTGGCGCGCTCCCGCAGCACCCGCTGCCGGGCCGCCTCCGCCTCCCGGGCCGCCCGGCGGTGGGCCCGTTCCTTGCTCACCGTGGCTCCCGGCGGACGCCACTCACCGGCTCAGCCACCGGCAGGAACGGTGGCCAGCCAGTTGCGTAGCAACGCGGCACCGGTCTCGGCGGACTTCTCCGGGTGGAACTGGGCAGCCGACAACGCGCCCCGTTCCACCGCCGCGACGAAGTCACAGTCATGGTGGGCGGTGGTCACCCGAGCCCCGGACGCGGTCAACGCGGCGGGGTCGACGACGGCGTACGAGTGGACGAAGTAGAACCGGCTGTCCGCGGGCAGGCCGGCGAAGAGCACCGAACCGACCGGCGCCTGCACGGTGTTCCAGCCCATGTGCGGCAGCCGGGCGGCGGCGAGCCGGGTGACCGTGCCCGGCAGCAGGCCCAGTCCCTTGGTGACCACCCCGTGCTCGTCGCCGGACTCGAAGAGGATCTGCATGCCCACGCAGATGCCCAACACCGGGCGGCCGGCGGCGACCCGCCCGGCGATCACCGGACCAGCGCCGATCGCCTCGATGCCGGCCACGCAGGCGGCGAAGGCCCCGACTCCCGGTACGACCAGGCCGTCCGCGTCGGCCGCGGCGGCGAGATCACCGGTGACCAGCACGTCCGCTCCGGCCGCAGCCAGCGCGCGCTCGGCCGAGCGCAGGTTGCCCGAGCCGTAGTCGAGCACCACGATCCGGCGTCGCCCACCCGCAGCCGACCCGCCGTGCCGACCGGTCATGACCCGTCCCCCGGCAGCAGCCAGAGCACGCCCGCGACGGTGGCCAGCGCGGCCAGCAGCGCGGTGACGACCACCGCGCCCCGAGGTGCGCCCTGCCGGTGCAGGGACAGTGCCCCGCCGACCAGCACGCCGGCCAGGATCAGCAGCAGCGTCGGCAGGATGCCGCTCACCGACGACACCTCCGCCGCGTCGTACCCGGGCTCGTCACAACGCCCCCTTGGTGCTGGGAATCGCCCCGCCCGCCGTCGGGTCCACCGCGGTGGCCTCCCGCAGCGCCCGGGAAACCGCCTTGAACTGCGCCTCGACCACGTGGTGGGCGTCCGGGTTCCCGCCCGGCCGGGCCGCCCGCAGCACGTCCACGTGCAGGGTGATCCGGGCCGCCTGACCGAAGGACTCCCAGATGTGCCGGGTCATGCTGGTCGGGTAGACCGGGCCGATGTAGGGCGCCAGGAGCGGCTCGTCGTGCACCACGTACGGCCGGCCGGAGAGGTCGACGGCGGCCCGGACCAGCACCTCGTCCATCGGCACGGTGGCCGAACCGTACCGGCGGATGCCCGCCTTGTCGCCCAACGCCTGGTCGAATGCGGCACCGAGGGCCAGCGCCGTGTCCTCCATCGTGTGGTGTGCGTCGATCTCCAGGTCACCCACGGTACGCACGGTCAGGTCGAAACCGCCGTGCCGGGCGATCTGGTACAGCATGTGGTCGTAGAAACCGACCCCGGTGCTGATCTCGGCCACTCCGGTGCCGTCGAGGTCGACCTCGACCAGGACCTTGGTCTCCTTGGTGATCCGCTCCACCCGGGCGGTCCGGCTCATGGTGTGCCTTTCGTCTGTCGCGGCTGCGGGGCGTTGGAACCCTCGCGCCGAGTGCTGTCCACGGCGGCGAGGAAGGCGTCGGTCTCGGCGCGGGTGCCCGCGGTGACCCGCAGCCAGCCGGGCAGGCCCACGTCGCGCACCAGCACGCCGTGGGCCAGCAGGGCCCGCCAGGCGGTCGACTGGTCGCCACCTACCTCGTACAACACGAAATTGGCGTCGCTGTCGGCGACCCGTAGGCCACGGCGGCGCAGTTCGGCGACGATGCGGTCACGCTGTTCGGCGATCTCGGCGACCGTACCGAGCAGGGCGTCGCGGTGCGCCAGCGCGGCCCGCGCGGCGGCCTGGGTGAGCGCGGAGAGGTGGTACGGCAGCCGAACCAGCTGCACCGCCGCCACCACGGCCGGATCGGCGGCCAGATAGCCCAGCCGGCCACCGGCGAAGCCGAACGCCTTGCTCATCGTCCGGGTCACCACCAGCCGTGGGTGCCCGGGCAGCACCGTCAGGGCGCTGACCGTGCCCGGCCGGGCGAACTCCGCGTACGCCTCGTCGACCACCACCATGCCGGGCGCGGCATCGAGCACGGCGGTGATCACCGCCGGGTCGAGCGCGGTGCCGGTGGGATTGTTCGGTGAGCAGAGGAAGACCACGTCCGGCCGGTGCTCGCGGACCTGCGCGACCGCCTCGTCGACGGTCAGCGCGAAGTCCACGCCCCGGCGGGCCGGCACCCACCGGGTGCCCGTGCCGAGCGCCAACAGCGGATGCATCGAGTACGCCGGGGTGAAGCCGAGCGCGCTGCGTCCCGGCCCGCCGAACACCTGGAGCAGCTGCTGCTGGATCTCGTTGGAACCGTTGGCCGCCCACACCTCGTCGGCGGTGAGCCCGTGGCCGAGGTACCCGGCCAGGTCGGCCCGCAACGCCAGCGCGTCCCGGTCGGGGTAGCGGTTGAGGTCACGCAACTCCGCCGTGAGGGCCTTGCCGATCGCCTCGGCGACCGCTTCCGGCACCGGGTGGGAGTTCTCGTTGGTGTTCAGCCGCACCGGCACGTCCAGCTGCGGCGCGCCGTACGGCGACAGCCCGCGCAGATCGTCCCGGATCGGCAGATCGTCCAGTCCGATCATGTGGTGCCCCCGGTCGGCGAGGACGCCGGCTCACTGCCCGTGCGGACGGTCGCGTCGGAGAACCGGGCGGTGACCGCCTGGCCGTGCGCCGGCAGGTCCTCCACGTTCGCCAGCGTCACCACGTGGCCGGCAACCTCCCGCAGTGCCTCCTCGGTGTACTCCACCACGTGCACGCCGCGCAGGAACGACTGCACGGACAGGCCGGACGAGTGCCGGGCGCAGCCCCCGGTGGGCAGCACGTGGTTGGAGCCGGCGCAGTAGTCACCCAGCGACACCGGCGAGTACGCGCCGACGAAGACCGCCCCGGCGTTGCGTACCCGCATCGCCCACTGGCGGGCGTCGACAGTCTGGATCTCCAGGTGCTCCGCCGCGTACGCGTCGACCACCCCCAGCCCCGCCGTCAGGTCGTCGACCAGCACCACGCCGCTCTGCTCACCGCGCAACGCGGTGCCGACCCGCTCCGCGTGCTTGGTCGCGGGTACCAGTCGGGCCAGCTCCCGATCGACCGCATCGGCCAACGCGACCGACGGGGTGACCAGCACACTGGCCGCGAGGGGGTCGTGCTCGGCCTGACTGATCAGGTCGGCCGCGACGTGCACCGGGTCGGCGGTGTCGTCGGCGAGGATCGCGATCTCGGTC
Organism: Micromonospora lutea; assembly: GCF_016863535.1. Lineage (GTDB taxonomy): Bacteria > Actinomycetota > Actinomycetes > Mycobacteriales > Micromonosporaceae > Micromonospora > Micromonospora lutea. The sequence goes on along the minus strand of NZ_BOPB01000009.1, from coordinate 527,671 downwards.
GGGCCGGCCTCCGCGTCGATGCCGACCACTCCGCGCAGCAGCCGCTTCGCGGCGGTGACCCAGATGTTGCCGGGACCGGTGATCATGTCCACCGGGTCGCAGTGCGCACTGCCGGCGGCGTCGACGGCACAGCCGTACGCCAACATCGCCACGGCCTGGGCACCGCCGACGGCGTACACCTCGTCGACGCCGAGCAGCGCACAGGCCGCGAGCACCCGAGGATCCGGCAGGCCGCCGTTGTCCTGCTGCGGCGGGCTGGCCACCACCAGCGACCGGACGCCGGCCGCCTGGGCGGGCACCACGTTCATCACCACGGTCGACGGGTACATCGCCAGCCCACCGGGGACGTAGAGACCGACCCGGTCGACCGGGATCCACCGCTCGGTGACGGTGCCACCCGGCACGACCTGGGTGGTGTGGTCGACCCGCCGCTGATCGGCGTGCACCCGCCGGGCCCGGGCGATCGACTCCAACAACGCCGCACGAACCTCGCCGTCCAGCGTGCCCTCGGCCGCCGCGATGGCCTCCGGGGGCACCCGCAGCACCTCCGGGGCGACTCCGTCGAAGCGCTCGCTGGCCTCACGGACCGCCGGATACCCATGCTCGCGCACCGCCTCGACGATCGGGCGGATGCGCTCGACGGCCACCGAGACGTCGAGCTGGGCGCGAGGCAGCAGGTGGCGCGGGTCACGCGCACCACCGCGCAGGTCGATCCGGTTCAACACGCCTGCGAGTCTAGGCGGCCGTCGCCGAGCCGACCGTCGCCGCCCGCTGTCCGGGACGGTGAGGCGGGACACGCCGCCGCTTGCCGATCCGGCTACGCTCGATCACGTGACCGCACGGCTGCCGGTGTTCCCGCTCGCCACGGTGCTCTTCCCGGGGCTGGTCCTGCCGCTGCACATCTTCGAGGAGCGCTACCGCGCCCTGGTCCGGCACCTGGTCGCGCTGCCTGAGGGCGCGTCGCGCGAGTTCGGGGTGGTGGCCATCCGCAGCGGCTGGGAGGTCGCCACCGGCGTCGGCCAGGCCGCGTCCGCGGAGGTCACCCTGCACGAGGTGGGCTGCACGGCCGAGCTGCGGCAGGTCACCGAGTTGGACGACGGCGGCTTCGACATCGTCACCGTGGGACGGCGACGGTTCCGGGTGGGCGACGTCGACCACGACTCCGCGCCGTACCTGACCGCCGAGGTGCAGTGGTTGCCCGAGCCGGACGGCCCGGACGAGACCGCCGACCTGCTGGCGGCCCGGGTGATCTCCGTCTTCCGGCAGTACCTCGGCCTGATCCGGGCCGAGGCCGGTCAGCTGACCGAGCAACTGCCCGAGGACCCGACGGTGCTGTCCCACCTGGTCGCCGCGACCGCGGCGCTGACGCTGACCGACCGTCAGCGGCTGCTCGCCATCGACGGCACGGCGGCCCGGCTGCGCGCCGAGCTGCACCTGCTCAACCGCGAGGCGGCTCTGCTGCGCCAGGTGCGGGCGGTTCCGGTGCCGCTGGCGGAGCTGGCGTCGCCTCCACCGGCCCCGAACTGACCTCACCCGCCGACAGCGGGGGCTGCGACGACGGATACGCGGCGAGCCAGGCCGCGTCCGGCTCCGGCTCGGGCCGCAGCGACGGCCATCGGGACCAGCCGGCGAGCAGGGTGTACGTCACCGCGGCGGCGAACGCCGGCAGCAGAAGGTTGCCGTAGGGCACCGGCAGCACCCCGAGGAACAACTCGATCCCACCGGAACGCAGGTCGACCGGCTTGCTGAAGCGGGTGCCGTCCGGGACGGTGTCCAGCAGCCGCTGATAGCCGGCCAGTCCGATCCGACGCCCCACCTGCCAGGCGACCAACGCGGCAGCGAATCCACCGGCCACCGCGACGACCAGCCCGACCGGTCCCCGATGGCGTCGCAGCAGGATCCACACGGCGAGCGCGGCGAGCACCCCGAACCCCAGCCCGAGCAGGCTGAACCACCCGTCGGCGGCGATCGGCTGTTCCGGCTGTGCCTGGCCGTAGACGGCGCCGTCGCCGCTCTTGATGACCGGCGTGGCCGGCGCGACCGCCGCCCAGAGCCAACCCAGCGGCGCCCCCAGCACACCCATCACCAGCACCGCCGCCCCGAAGACCGCCACCCGGCCGGGGCCACCCGGCCGCCCGGTGGTCGGCTCGGTGGACGACACCGCCTCGGTGCTCGGCGGGATCGTCGACCCGGTTGTCGCCTCCGTCGTCGGCTGCTCGGCGGGCGGGCTCACCGGCTCGGTGGACGACGGCGGCAGGGCCGCTGACGGTCGTGCGGGAGGCTCGGCGGCGGGGGTGGTGGGGCTCACCCGATGATCCTCGCAGCTACCCTCGTCGGTCGTACACCGTGTCGCCGCAGGAATGCCCGATCCGTCAGCGTCCGAACGGCTCCAGCATCGCCGACGCCGCCCGCAGCCAGGCCTGCCGGGTCTCGCCCTGGAGCTGGTGGTATTCGATCGAGGAGCCGGTCTCCAGCGCCGGATCGTACGGCACCATGGTCACCGCCCGGGTCCGGGTGGCGAAGTGCCGCTCCAGGTCGCTCTGCAACGGCAGCCGTCCCGGCGTGGGGCAGGAGATCAGGGTCACGGCGTTGTCGGCCAGCTCACCCATCCCCTCCTCGTGCAGCAGGTCGAGCATCCAGTCCGCGCTGAACGCCGCGTCCTCGCGCGGCACCGTGGTGACCACCAGCTGATCGGCGGCCTGCATGACGGTGCGCCAGTTCGGGCTCTCCACGTTGTTGCCGGTGTCCACACAGATCACGTCGTGGGTACGGCGCAACAGGTCGAGCACCCGCTTGACGGTGAACTGATCCAGTCGTTGGGCGAACCGGGGGCTCTCCTCACCGGCGAGCACGTCGTACGACCCGTCGGAGGCGTGCCGCAGGTAGTCGTCCAGCGTCTCCAGCAGCTCGGTGCCCTCCCGGATCTCGATCTGGACGAGATCGGCGACCAGGTGTCGGATCGTGCGGGCGTGCCGGGCGCTGCCGGCGCGCAGCCCGAGCGTGCCGCGCAACTCGTTGTCGTCCCAGGCCAGCACGCCTCGGCCGCGTACGCTGCCGACGGTGGCCGCGGCCAGCACGGTGGCCGTCGTCTTGTGCACCCCGCCCTTGGGGTTGGCGAAGGCGATCACCCGTGGGGTACCCAGGTCACGACGGAGCACGGCGGCGGCCCGTTCGAGGTCGCTGCCGGCGCTCTGCGCCCGCCACTCGATGCGCGGACGGCCGCCCACCATGGCCGGCGGCACCCCAGCCGGCGGCGGGACCGGCGGCAACGGTGCCGCCGGCGGAACCTGGGTCGGTGGCGCCACGGCCGGCGGCGCCACCGCCGCCGAGTGCGGCTGATAGCCGCCGTTGTCCAGCAGGGCGTATCGGGACTCCACCGGTGGTGCGGCATGCCGGTAGCCGTTGTCCAACAGGGTGTACCGCGACTCGACCGGCTCCGGCCGGCGCGGCTCCGGCACCGCCGGGTACGGTGGCTGCCCTGGCTGCCCCCGGTACGGCTGGGCGGGGCGCGGCGGGTCCACCAGGTACGCCGGTTCGGCACGGTAGGCGGGCTCCTCGCCGTACGACCGGTCCGCTGGCGGTCCCACGGCCGGTACGCGCGCCGTGTAGCCGGTGCCGGGCCCCCGCCGCGGCAACGGCTCGGGCGACGGCTCGGGCGGTGCCGGCGGCAGTTCCTCGGCCCGGTGCTCGGTGCCGGCCGACTCTGCGCTGCGACCGCCGAGGCGGGCTCGATCGAGCAGCGCCCGCCACCGCGGTGCCGGTTCGGCGGGTCGTCCCCAACCGGTCTCGCTGCCCTCCACGGATCGCCTCCCCAGCGCTACGGTCTCCGTCTGACAGGCTACGAACGAAAGCCTATTGAGGCCACACCGGGCGGCAACCGGGTGTGTCGACAACCGTCACGGTGTCGGCTCCGGATCATCCTCGTCGACCAGGTCTGCCGAGGTGGACGGCGTCCAGGTCGAGGCCGAGGGAGCGGGCGAGGGTGGTGGCGGCGACGGTGACGGTGACGAATCCGTCACCGCCGGCGTTGACGGCGAAGGATCCGCCACGGTCGGCTCCGGCGCGGGCGGCCTGCTGGTCACGACGACGCTCGCGGTCGGCTCCGGTGTGGTCACCCGGTCGACCGGCGGCCGGACGACGTCCCGCTGCTCGGGCAGCGGTGGGGTGAAGACGGTCCGCTCCAGCCGCCGGACCTCCGGAGCCGGATCCACCACCCGTACCCCGGAGCGGGCTGCCACGCCGCGCAACTTTGCCGGCTCGGCGCGCACCACCAGCGCGTAGAGACAGGCGCACCCGGCCCGGTACGCGGCCGCTTCCGCCGCCGCGACCTGCGCGCCGCTGAGGTACAGGTCGCGCAGTTCGCGTTCCGGTGGCGCGCCGCCGCCCAGCGCGGTGGCCCGGGCGCGGTAGTCGGCGGCCTCCCGCTCCTTGCGCTCGGCCAGCTTGGCCATCCCGGCCGTGACGTCCTCCGGCACCCGCTGGGCCGGGATGCGGACGATCTCGGTCTGTCGCTCCGGCAGCGGCACCCGACCGAACACGAACGCGACTCCCACGTCACCGACCACCGCGGCGAGCCGGGACGGGGTGAGGTACTCGGTGAGCGAGACCAGCGCGTACGTGCCGTCGCCGAGCGACCGGCCGGCCAACGCGGCCAGATCGGCGGCAGCGGTCGCCTCGTACCGCGGGATGGAGTCACCCTCGACCACTCCCACCCGGGTCACCTCGCCGACCGTCTGGTCCTGCGCGGGCGGGCCACCGGTGGCCAGCAGGGCCGTGGCGAGCACGGTGACACACGACAGCGTCGCCACCCACCCGAGCAGCGGAGTACGGCTCGGGCCCTGACCCAGCCGGGTCACCGTGGCCGCGAGGCGGGGCAGTAGTCGCTGGTCCAACTTCCGCAGCAGATCGCCGGCGCGCACGGGCGGTCCCCTCGTCAGTCGGTCGGCACGGGCGGACGCGTCAGTCGCGGAGGAGGTCCAGCGCGCGTCCCAGATCGTCAGGGTAGTCGCTGACGAAGCGGACCTCGTCCCCCGTACGGGGGTGCTCGAAGCTCAACTCTCTGGCGTGCAACCACTGCCGATCCAGTCGGAGCCGGGCGGCGAGTGTCGGATCGGCGCCGTACGTGAGGTCACCCACACACGGATGCCGCAGCGTCGAGAAGTGCACCCGGATCTGATGGGTCCGTCCGGTCTCCAGCCGCACGTCGACCAGGCTCGCGGACGGAAACGCCTCGATGGTGTCGTAGTGGGTGATGCTCGGTTTGCCGCCGGAGACCACCGCCCAGCGGTAGTCGTGGTGCGGGTGCCGGTCGATCGGAGCGTCGATGGTGCCGCGCAGCGGGTCCAGGTGCCCCTGCACCACCGCGTGGTAGCGCTTCTCCACCTCCCGGTACTTGAAGGCCCGCTTCAGCACGCTGTACGCCTGCTCGCTCTTGGCCACCACCATGACGCCGGTGGTGCCCACGTCGAGTCGGTGCACGACGCCCTGACGCTCGGCGGCGCCGCTGGTGGCGATCGTGTGCCCGATCCCGGCGAGCCCACCGATCACCGTCGGGCCGGTCCACCCCGGGCTGGGATGGGCGGCCACGCCGACCGGCTTGTCGACCACCACGATGTCGTCGTCGGCGTACACCACCCGCAGGCCGGGCACCGCCTGGGGCACCACCACCGGTGCCGTGGCCGGCGCGGGCAGCGTCACCTCCAGCCAGGAACCCGCCCGAACCTTGTGCGAGTTGGGCCGTACCGCACCGTCCACCAGTGCCTCGCCGGCGTCGACGAGCGCCGCGGCGGCGGTCCGGGAGAGGCCGAACAGCCGGGCCACGGCCTGGTCCAGCCGCATGCCGTCGAGTCCGTCGGGTACCGGCAGGCTGCGCTGGTCGCCGCCGGCGGCGAAGGTGGCCGTCATGCCCGCTCCCGCCGTCCGCCGTCGGTGTCGGTGACAGCCTGGTCGCCCGTCCCGGCGGGCTGCCGGTCGGTGCCGTCGTCGGCCGATACGTCGTCCGGATCGGCGTCGGCGCGACGACCGTCGGCCAGCGCCCTGGTGCCGTCGCGCTGGCGCCCGGTGAACTCCAGCGCCACGGCGAGCAGCACGCCGCAGACCAGAGCGCTGTCGGCCACGTTGAAGATCGGGAAAACCCGACCGTACGGGTCGAAGACGCTGAACATGTCGACCACGTGCCCGACGAACCAGCCCGGTGCCCGGAAGATCCGGTCGATCAGGTTGCCGACGACGCCGCCGACCACCAGGCCCAGCGCGATCGCCCACGGGACCGACCGCAACGTCCGCGCCATCCAGGCGATCCAGCCGAGCACCCCGATCGCGATGATCGGAAAGATGAAGGTGTAGTCCTTGCCGAGACTCCACGCGGCCCCGCTGTTACGGGTCAGCGACAGGTAGAGCGCGCCACCCAGCAGCCGCACCGGCTCGCGGTCGCTCAGCTCCTGCAGCGACAGGTGCTTGGTCAACAGGTCGACGGCCAGCGCGAACACCGCGAGCGAGAGGAGGATCGTGACGGCTCGCCGCCGCGATCTGGTGGTGGTGCCGGGCCCGGTGGTGCCGGGCCCGGCGGGTGGTGCTGCGTTCATCTGCTCCCCATCGACGATCGTGGCGGTGCCGTCGCACCGCCACGCACGGACGCCGGGGAGCGTGTCGTCAGCGCCGCTCCTCCAGCTGCTTGCAGGTCACGCAGAGGGTGGCGGACGGGAAGGCAGCCAGGCGCTCCACCGGGATGGGGTTACCGCACCGCTCGCACCAGCCGTAGCCACCCTCGTCGAGACGCTCCAGGGCGCGCTCGACCTGCGTGATCCGTTCCAGGATGCTGTTGGCGAGGGAGATCTCCTGCTCCCGCTCGAACGTCTTGGTGCCGGTGTCAGCCTGGTCGTCCCCGGCCGAGTCGGTGAGGCGGTCGCGCTGCAGCTCGGTGATCTCGCTCAGCGTCTGATCGTACTCGGCTCGCAGTTCCTCGTGCCGGGCCGCCAGTGCGGCACGGATCTTGTCGGTCTCCGCGGCGCTGCGGGTGGACTTCGCCGCAGACTTGCGGCCGGCGGTCCTGGTGTCGGCTGGCTTGGCCATCGTCGCTCCCTCGGCCACGGAGCCGCGGTGAATCCGCGACACCTCGACAGGGCCGCCAACATCGGCCGCCCCAGGTACAAAACGGGCGCGCGGCACGAGGCCGCGCACTCCGGAGGTTGGCAAGGATACGGAACGTAAAGGCGTGCGACAACGTGCCGCACCGAAACGCCCGCTCCGCCCCGATTACTGCCGTTTCGGGGCACAGGGAACGCTAGCAGATGACGAACACTCAGCCGGCCGGTTCCGCGCCGTCGCGTAGCCGGATCAGTCGGCTGGCCAGATCCGGCCCGGACGGGGTGACGAGGAAAAGCTTGTCTCTGCTCGCCGCACCGGTACGCAGCGACACGGCGGCCGGGCGGACGCCGAGCGCGGCGGCCAACGCGCGACGGGCCGCCTCGGTGGCCCGGCCGTCAGCCGCGGGAGGATGCACCGCGATGACCAGAGCAGGTCCGTGCGGGCCGTCGAACCGGCCACCCACGCGGGCCCGGGAAGACCCTGGTTTCACCCGTACCGCGACGGTGAGCGCATCGTCCATCGGGGGCCGGCTCAGCGGCGTTCGGATTCCGACAGCAACACCGTGTCCGGAGTGCAGTGCGCGCAGGGGGTGAAGCCGAGTTCGACCGCCTCCGCGACGGGTAGCGGCTCGTGCTCCCGGCCGACCAGGTGCGGGCACTCGTCGAGGTGGTAACGCGGCCGGCCGTCGACGACCCGCACCTCGCCTGCGAGACGGACCACCCGGGCCGCCTGTTCAGCGGTGGTTTCCTCGGCTCCGGGCTCGTCGTCGTACCCGTCGACGACGCTTGACCGCTCACCCGGCTCGGCCACCGGCGAGCCGGGTGGTTGCCGCCACCCAGCATCGCCGGTGTCCACATCTGCCGAGGTCTGCTGGGTCGGTATGCCGGGCTCACGCCCGTCGCCACGCGCCTTGCTGTCCGGGGCGCCGCTGGCGACCGAGGCGCGACCTGCCGCCTGGCGGGCACCCACGACCAGTGCCACGGCGGCCAGCAGGCTGGCCCCTATCGAGACGACCAGCAGTGGGCTGGAGCCACCGGCCAGGCCGAAGACCAGCAGCACCACCGCGACGAGGATGAGCGCGAGACTGATAACTATCATGACTCACCCTCGCCGTGTCGTACCGATGAGGCAGGGCGGGTGATCGCCGCTTCGGCGGCAGTCACCGACCCGGTTCAGCGACCGGCCTCAAGCGCGCCGGAGCGGCCCCCGCCGTAGGATCCGGCGAGACCCGCCGCAGCGAGCCCGTTGCCGGCGGCGCGGGCACCCTCGCCGCGGGTCATCTCGACCTCCAGGCCCTGGCCACGGCCGTCGAGGTCCCGCAACTGGCTCTCCAGGTACGCCTTGAGCCGGGTGCGGTACTCCCGCTCGAACTGCTTGAGCTCCTCGATGTGCTTCTGCAACGCGGTGCGCTTGGCGTCCAGGCCACCCATGGCCTCCTGGTGGCGCTGCCGGGCGTCGCGCTCCAGCGCGTCGGCCTTGGCACGGGCCTCGCGGGTGACCTCCTCGGCCTTGGAGCGGGCCTCGGAGAGCAGCTGGTCGGCCTCGCGACGAGCGTCGGAGACGTGGTCGTCGGCGGTGCGCTGAGCCATCATCAGCACGCGCAGTGCCTGCTGCTCGCCGTCAGCGCTGGTTGCCGCGCCACCGACACCGACCGCGCGGACCTGCTCCAGCTCAGCCTGCATGGCGCGGGCGGCCTGCTCGGCGGCGGCCTTGTCGCGCTGCACCCGGTCGAGCTGGGCCTTGACGTCGTTCAGCTCGGCCGCCAGGCGGGCATCGCCACCGGGGCCGGCGGGGGCACCGCCCCGCCCACCGCGCTCCACCTGGGCGCGCAGTTCGTTGTTCTCCTCGATCAAACGGGCGAGTTCGCGCTCGACCTCGTCCAGGAAGGCGTCGACCTCCTCCTCGTCGTAGCCCCGCTTGCCGATCGGCGGCTTCTTGAAGGCGACGTTGTGGACGTCGGCCGGGGTCAGCGGCATCGAAACTCCTCGGGTCAGTTGCGGCCGCGATAGCGCGTCGGTCATCAGGCGGTCCTGATGATCGCCGGCTCTAACACAAACCTCATCAGCACGAACAGGATAACCAGGAGCACAAGGGAGGCCAGGTCGATGCTCACGGTACCAATTCGCAGCGGAGGGATCACACGCCTCAACGCCCGGAGCGGGGGATCAGTGACGCTCCACACGGATTCCAGTCCGGCTGACGCTCCCCGACCAGGCTGCCAGCGTCGGCCGTACTGCAACACCGCGCTCAGCACGAACCGGGCCAACAGCACGATCAGGAAGATGTACGTGGTCAGGTAGACAACCTGTAACAAGATCGACAACACGGCAGGCGACGTCCCTCAGGTCGGGCGGGTCAACTCAGGCTGAAGAACCCACCCTCAGCGATCTTGGCCTTGTCCTCCGCGGTGACCTGGACATTGGCCGGTGAGAGCAGGAACACCCGGTTGGTCACGCGCTCGATCGTACCCCGCAGACCGAAGGCCAGCCCGGCGGCGAAGTCCACCAGACGGCGGGCATCCGCCTCGTCCATCTCGGTGAGGTTGATGATCACCGGCACTCCATCGCGGAAGTGCTCGCCGATCGTGCGCGCCTCACGGTAGGTGGTCGGGTGCAGCGTGGTGATCTGGTATCGCTGCTCCTCCTCCGGCGCCAGCGCACGCTCCCTCGGCTGCACCTGCGGCGCCAGAGCGAGGTTGTCCCGGGTGTGGTACGTCAGCGCGCCGGACGGCTCGCCGGTGGACCGGGTGATCGACCGGACGCTGGACCGCTCGGCCCGCTCCGGGCGCTCGGACTCCAGCCGCTCGGCCTCGCCCAACCGGCTCTGCCGCTCGCTCAGGCGCCCACGGTCACTCAACCGTGGACGAGGTGCCGGCGGCTCCTCCGTCTCGTCCTCCTCGTCGGCGAACTCCTCGGCGTACCGGCTCTGCCGGTAACGCGACTCCCGGTAGCCACCCTTGTCGTAGCCGCCGTCGTCGTAGGCCCGCTCGTCGTCCTCTTCGACCAGTCCGAGCCAGACCCCCGCCTTGCGCAGTGCACCCATCCCCGCGCCCTTCCCGTCCGCAGTGCGGCACGCCCCCGCCGTGTCGCCTGTCGCGAGTGGACATCCCTGCCCACCGGACAGGAACGGCAATCCCCCGACGCGCAATTCGCGTTGCACGTCACACCCCCCGTTGCCGGGAAGGCCGTTCCCACAAACAACACTGATGTAATTTGCTTCCCTCGCGGCCAGGCTACCGCAGCGTGGGACGCATTCCGAGCAACGCGCTGCCGACGCGGACATGTGTCGCGCCGTGACCGATCGCCACTTCCAGGTCGCCACTCATGCCGGCCGACAGCTGCGTGGCCTGTGGATGGTCCGCCCGTACCAGCGCCGCGACGGTGGCCAGCCGGGCGAACGCACGCTCCGGCTCCCAACCCAGCGGTGCCACCGCCATCAGACCGGCCAGGCGCAACCCGGCGGCGGCGGCGACCGCTTCGGTGACCGGGCCGAGACCGACGTCCGGATCGGCCGAGTCCGGCACCGCGCCACCCCGTGCCGCATCACCGTCGATGCTGACCTGCACCAGCACGTCCAGCGGACGCTCCCGGCCGACCGACGTGACGCCCGCGTCCAACGCGGACGCCAACCGGACGCTGTCGACCGACTGGACCACGTCCGCATATCGCAGCACCGACTTGACCTTGTTGCGCTGCAACCGGCCGACGAAATGCCAGCGCGGGGTGACTCCGGCGGCAGCGACCTCCGCCGCCTTGGCCGCCGCCTCCTGGTCGCGGTTCTCCCCCACGTCGGTCACGCCGAGGCCGACCAACGTCACCACGTCAGCGGCCGGGTAGGTCTTGGTCACCGCGATCATGGTCACCTCGGCTGCGTCCCGGCCGGCGGCGGCGCAGGCGTCGGCGATACGGGAGCGTACGCGGGCGAGCCCGGCGGCGAGCTCCGCGCGCCGGTCCCCGCTCGCCGGGGCTCGACTGTCAGTCATCGGTGCTGTTCAGGACCCGTTCTTCAGGAAGTCAGGCACATCCACGTCGTCGAAGAGCACCCGGCGCGGCGACTGCGGCGTGGCCGGAGTGGCCGGCGACGGCAGGATCGGCGTGCTCGGCTGCGCGGGCTGGTTCTGGTTGGTCTTGCGGGCCGGCTCGGCCGCCTTGTACGCCGGTGTGCCGCCGTCGAAGCCGGCCGCGATCACGGTGACCCGCACCTCGTCGCCGAGCGCGTCGTCGATGACCGCGCCGAAGATGATGTTCGCGTCCGGATGCGCCGCGTCGGTGACCAGTTGGGCCGCGTCGTTGATCTCGAACAGGCCGAGGTCGGAACCACCGGCGATGGAGAGCAGCACACCCCGGGCACCGTCCATGCTCTGCTCCAGCAGCGGGCTGGAAATGGCGGCCTCGGCGGCCTCGACCGCACGGTTCTCGCCCCGGGCGCTACCGATGCCCATCAACGCGCTGCCCGCGCCGCTCATCACACTCTTGACGTCGGCGAAGTCCAGATTGATCAAACCCGGCGTGGTGATCAGGTCCGTGATGCCCTGCACACCGGAGAGCAGCACCTGGTCGGCCGTCCGGAAGGCGTCCATCATGCTGATGTTGCGATCGCCGAGCGCCAGCAACCGGTCGTTGGGGATGACGATCAAGGTGTCGCACTGGTTGCGCAGCTCGTCGATGCCCGCCTCGGCCTGCACCTGACGGCGCTTGCCCTCGAAGGAGAACGGGCGGGTGACCACACCGATGGTCAACGCGCCGAGCTTGCGGGCGATGTTCGCCACCACCGGCGCGCCACCGGTGCCGGTGCCACCACCCTCACCGCAGGTCACGAAGACCATGTCGGCTCCCTTGAGGACCTCCTCGATCTCGTCGCGATGGTCCTCGGCGGCGTTCTTGCCGACGTCCGGATTGGCGCCGGCCCCCAAGCCGCGGGTCAGTTCGCGGCCAACGTCGAGCTTGACGTCGGCGTCGCTCATCAGCAGCGCCTGCGCGTCCGTGTTGATCGCGATGAACTCGACGCCCTTGAGCCCAACCTCGATCATCCGGTTGACGGCGTTGACGCCGCCACCCCCGATGCCGACGACCTTGATGACCGCCAGGTAGTTGTGCGGAGGTGTCATCTCCGGTCCTTTCCCTTCGAGATCGGCTACTCCCCGACCGGCTACGGCCTGGCCGGACCGACGGTCGACGCAGCTACCACCACCGAGGTCGAGAGGTAAACCCTCACCCTCTACTAGAGGGTTAGAGTTATGTCAACCACTGATCCTCTTCCGGGCAACGTAAGCGCAGCCGAGCGATGAGCCAAGGACCTTTCCGGCGTGTCGCCGGGGTAGCGAGACGGCTCACCACTGACCGGCCGCTCACCGGAAGGTGACCACCTCCGGTGCGCTGACGTCGATCCGGGCCGCGTCCTGGTCCAGCAACGCGGTGGCCACCCGCGCCTTGTCCGCACCACGGGTCGCGTCGCCCCAGAACACCGTACGGTCGTCATGCAACTTCAGGCTGATCCGCGCCAGCCCCTCGACGTTGAGTTCGACCAGTTGGTCGAGCAGTTCCGGGGTGAGCGCGCCGAGCACCTCCAGACCCGCCTGGGTCTCCGGATTCTCCGGGCCCGGCGTGGCCAGCCGGACCAGCGGCAGGCCGTCCGGGCGCTGCGGGACCGTCCGGAACACCACCCCGGCGGCGTCGACCACCGCGAACTGCTCCCCGCTCGGCACCGCCGCCACACCCGTACGCTCGGTCAACCGCACCACCAACGCGTCCGGCCAGTCCCGGGTCACGGTGACCCGTTCCACCGGAGGCAGGGCACCGATCCGGCCGGCCAGCGCGGCCAGGTCGACCCGGGCCAGCGGAGCCCCGTCCGGCACCCCCGCCGCATCCCGCACCTGCACCGCCGTCACCAGTTCGGCGCCCTCCACCCGCACCTCCCGCACCCCGAACAGGCCGGTACCCAGCAGCGTCCACGCCACCAGCCCGGCCACCGCGAGCAGGCCACCGGCCACCGCCCAGGGCAGTGCCGCGCGCATCCGGCGACGCCGGGCCCGGGCCATGAACCGCCGGGTCGAGGCGGGCACCGCGTCACTGCCCGCGCGTACCAGCTGCCACCTGCGCACGGGGCGACGCCCCGCGCCACCGTCCACACCGGTGCCACGCCCACGGGCCGGACCGGGACTCATTCCGCGACGGGCGCCGCGCCGTCCACGCCGACGACTCCCGGTACGGCGCTCCCGATGCCCGTCGGCCCGCCGGCTGCCTCACCGGTGACGGTGCCGGTCAGCGCCGGCGCACCGGCGGTACGCCCCGCCAGCGCGGCCAGCAACTCATCCCCCATCAGCGAGATCGGCGGAGCCCCCATCGTCACCACCACGTCGCCGGACCGGACCCGACGGGCCACCTCGACCGGCGCAGCCTCCCACGTGTCGACGAAGACCTTTCGCTCCGCCGGCAGCGACACCGCTTCGATCAGCGCCGCCGAGCCCTCGCCGGGGGCACGCTGCTCGCCCGGCCCGAAGACCTCCAACAACACCACCTCGTCGGCGATCGCCAGCGCCTCGGCGATCTCCGCCTGCAACTCCCGGGTGCGGTAGAGCCGGTAGGGCTGGAAGACGACGATCAGACGACCGTCACCGGCCACCTCGCGCAACGTCCGCAGGGCCAGCGTCATCGACGTCGGGTGGTAGGCGTACTCGTCGTAGACCAGCACCCCGTCGACGGCACCCTTGCGCTCGAAGCGTCGACGCACCCCCGGGAAGGCCGCGAGTGCGGCCTCCGCCGCCGGCAGCGGCAACTCCAGCAGGTACGCCGCCAGCACCGCCGACGCGCTGTTGAGTCCCATGTGCCGGCCCGGCACCGGCAGCCGGAACTCGCCCAGCGCCCGGCCGTCGAGGTGGGCGAGGTAGCGCACCCCTCGGGCCGAGGAGACCACATCCGTCAGGCGCAGGTCGGCGTCCTCGGCCTCCCCGTAGGTGTACACCTGACGTCCCTCCGCGCGCAGCGTCGCCGCCAACCGCCGACCACCCACGTCGTCCGCGCAGGTGATGACGAAGCCGTCCGGGTCGGTGAGCCGGGCGAAGTCGACGAAGGCAGCCTCCAGGTTGGCCAGGTCGCCGTAGGTGTTCAGGTGGTCCGCCTCGACGTTGGTGACGATCGAGACGAAGGGCCGGTAGATGAGGAAGGAGCGGTCGCTCTCGTCGGCCTCGACCACGAAGTACTCGCCGGTGCCGTGGTGCGCCCCCGAGCCCCCCTCGGAGATCTCTCCACCGATCACGAAGGACGGGTCCGCCCCGGCCTGTTGGAGCACCATGGTGACCATGGAGGTGGTGGTGGTCTTGCCGTGGGTACCGGCGATGGCCACGGTACGGCGACCGGTCATCGCCGCCGCGAGTGCCTCCGAGCGGTGCAGCACCCGCAGCCCGCGCCGCCGCGCCTCGACCATCTCCAGGTGGTCCGCCGGGATCGCCGAGGAGTACACGACCGTGTCGACCCCGTCGAGGTTGGCCGTCTCGTGGGTCATGTGGATGGTTCCGCCGAGCGCCCGCAGGCCGGCCAGCGCCGGCCACTCACGCAGTTCGCTGCCGGAGACCGGCAGGCCCCGGGTGAGGAAGAGCCGGGCCAGCCCGCTCATGCCGATCCCACCCACACCGATCAGGTGGATGTGACCAAGATCCTCGGCGGTCAACGTGCCCGCCGGACTGAACGTGCTCACCGGGACACCGCCTCGTAGACGAAGTTGAGCAGCGCCTCGTCGCCGTCGCGCCGCCCGTAGGCCGCCGCGGCGCTACCCATCGCGTGCAGCCGCTGCGGGTCACGGATCAGCGGGATCACGGTGCGTTCGAGCCAGTCCGGAGTCATCTCGGCGTCGTCGACGAGCAGACCACCGCCGGCCTCGACCACCGGCAGCGCGTTGCGCTTCTGTTCCTGGTTGCTGTGCGGGTAGGGCACGTAGATGGTCGGCAGCCCGATCGCGGCGACCTCGGCGCAGGTCATCGCCCCGCCCCGACCGAGCATCAGGTCGGCCGCCGCGTACCCGGCGTCCATGTCGGACAGGTACGGCAGCGTCACGTACGGCACCGGCAGGTCGGACGGGATCGACACCGGCTCGTTGCGGGCACCGATCACGTGCAGCACCTGAATGCCGTTGCGCGCCAACTCCTTCGCCGCTCCGGCGACCGCGAGGTTGATCGAGCGGGCGCCCTGCGAGCCGCCCGCGACGAAGAGCACCGGCAGGTCGGGGCGAAGCCCGAAGTGGGTTCGCGCGGCGGTGCGCATCGCTGCCCGGTCCAGCCCGGAGATGCTCCGCCGCAGTGGCACACCGACCACCCGGGCATCGCGCAACGACTCGGCCTGCGCCGGTTGGTGGGGGAAGCCGACCGCCACGTGCTTGGTGAACTTCATCCCCAGCCGGTTGGCGACCCCCGGGGGCACGTTCACCTCGTGGATCACGATGGGCAGTTCCCGCCGCCAGGCGGCCAGGTAGGCCGGCACCGAGACGTACCCACCGAAGCCGACCACCACGTCGGCGCGTACCTCGTCGACGATCTTGCCTGCGGCGCGGGCCGCGGTCCACATCCGGCCCGGGGTGCGGACCAGGTTCATGTTTATCGACCTGGGTAGCTGGTAGGCCGGGATGTTCCGCAGGTCGTAGCCGGCCGGCGGGATGAGCTCGTTCTCCAGGCCCTTCGGTGTGCCGAGGCAGGTGATCCGGACGCCGGGGTCATGCCGGCGCAGGCAGTCGGCGAAGGCGAGCAACGGGTAGATGTGCCCCCCGGTGCCACCTCCTGCGAGCACCACCGAACGCAGCGGACCCATCAACGTCTCCTCTCGTCCGCCGATCCGCCACGGCCCCGGGCGTCCCGGGTGCCACGCGGTACGGCCTGGTCATCCCTGCGCCGCTTGCGAGCCTGGGGCACGGAACCCCGGGCGGGTGACGGCGGCGCCGCACGGCGCCGTCGGCCGGGAAGCGGCGGCAACGGTGCCCACACTAGTCGGACCCACCGGGCCGGCGGACGGGCATGCAAGGCCCGGGCCGCATCCGGTTCCGCGCGGGCGAACGAGGCCAGCATTCCGACCGCCGCGAGGGTGACCACTAGGGCGCTACCTCCGTCGGAGATGAAGGGCAGCGGTACGCCGGTCAGCGGCAACAGCCCGATCACCCCGCCGATGTTGATGAACGCCTGACCGACCAGCCAGGCGGTGGCACCCGCCGCGGCCAACCGGCGGAACGGGTCGTCGACCCGCCGGGCGATGCGCAGGCCGGTGTAGCCGAGCACGGCGAAGAGGGTGACCACCACGGCACAGCCGACCACCCCGAGTTCCTCGGCGATCACCGCGAAGATGAAGTCGTTCTCCGCGGCCGGCAGCCAGGCCCATTTGGTCCGCCCCTGGCCCAGCCCGGTGCCGAACCAGCCGCCGTTGGCGATGGCGTACCGGGCCTGGACCATCTGGTAGCAGAGTTCCTCCTTGCAGGCGTCCAGCGGCGGCGGATTGAAGAAGACGGTGAGCCGGGCCAGGCGGTAGTTCTCCTCGCCGCGCACGCCGGAACCGGCGCCGAGGGAGGCCACCGCGACCAGCAGTCCGATGCCGAGCAGCCCGATGGCGCTGAGCGCGGCGAAGACCCGCAGCCGCACCCCGGCCGCCCAGAGCAACCCCACGACCAGGGCCAGCAGGCAGAGCATGCTGCCCAGGTCGTTGTAGCCGACCAGCACGAAGAGCAGCGCCACCACGGGAAAGAGCGGCGTGGCCAACTCCCGCCACCAACCCAGCGCCGCGCCCTTGCGGGCGAGCACGTGCGCACCCCACAGCACCAACGCGAACTTCGCCAGCTCGGACGGTTGCAGGCTGATCCCGCCGATGTACAGCCAGAGCAGCTCCGCCTCCAGCGGGCCGATCTTCGCGTCGCCGTTGGTCAGCCGCCCGTACGCCACCAGCAGGTTCAGCAGCACCAGCAGTCCCACCGCGACCGCCAGGGTCGGCCGGCCCAGCGCCCGGTAGGTGCGCGCCGGCAGGCGTTGGCAGGCCCAGAACGCGACGATACCGATCACCGCGAAGATCGCCTGCTTGGTCAGCGACGCCGAGGCGTTGCCGCCCTGGGCGTAATCCCGCACGCTGGTGGCCGAGAAGACCATGGTCAGCCCGATCAGCAGCAGCAGCCCGGCGCTGGCCAGCAGCAGGTGGTAGGAGGCCAGCGGTCGGGACAACAGACCCCGCAGCGCGGCCAGGGACCCCATCGCGTCCAGCCCGCGCCACGCCCCGTCGGCACCGGACCCCGCCGTGCCGTTTGCCTCTCGCGCCTCCCCCACGACGCCATCATCGCCGCTGCTGTCATCCGACACCGCCGCTATCGCCCACTCGGCGTGTCGCACTTGCCCCACCCATGTTGATCATGAGGTTGTTACCTCGCCACGCCGGGCAGGGTGACAACAACCTCATGATCAACGTGGCGATACACCAGCGGGGTGGGTCAGCCCATGTTGGCCAGGAAGTCGCTGTAGAAGAGGCCCAGGGCGATGGCGACGCCGATGCCGGCGATGATCCAGAAGCGGACCACGATGTTGACTTCGCTCCAGCCGGCGAGCTCGAAGTGGTGTTGCAGCGGAGACATCCGGAATACCCGCTTACCGGTGGTCTTGAACGAGATGATCTGGATCACCACCGACATCGTGATGATCACGAACAGCCCACCGATGATCAACAGGAGCAGGATCGTACGGGTCGACATCGCCATGCCGGCGATCAGGCCACCGAGACCGAGCGCCCCGGTGTCGCCCATGAAGATCCGAGCCGGCGAGGTGTTCCACCACAGGAAGCCGACGCAGGCACCGGCCGCCGCACCGGCGATCAGCGCGATCTCCAGCGGGTCCCGGACCGTGTAGCAGTAGTTGTCCGGATTCGCGGTGTACGCCGGGTCGGCGCACCAGTGGCGGTACTGCCAGAACGCGATCACCGCGTACGCGCCGAGCACCATCACCGAGGCCCCCGTGGCCAGCCCGTCGAGCCCGTCGGTGAGGTTGACACCGTTGGTCGCCGCCATCACCACGAAGATGAAGATGATCACTGCGCCGACCTTGGTGACATCGAGCGCCGGGATGTCCCGGATGAAGCTGAGCATGGTGCTGCCGACCGTCTCGGTGTTGGTCACCGCCCCGGTGGCGTCGGTCATGGTGGACGGGAACCAGAGCGCGACGACCCCGAACACCGCACCGACCAGGATCTGCCCGAGCAGCTTGCCGCGTGCGCTCAGGCCGCCGCTGTGCCGCTTGCGCACCTTCAGGAAGTCGTCGATGAAGCCGACCGCCCCACAGAACACCATCAGCCCCAGCAGCACCAACGCCGTGATCGTCGGCTCGACCTGGGCGATCTGCGCGTCCGGCAGGGTGGTCAGGGCGAGGTGACCGGCCACGTACGCGATGACGGTGGCCAGGATGAACACCACGCCGCCCATCGTCGGCGTGCCCTTCTTGCCCTGGTGCATCTGCGGGCCCTCGGCCCGGATGGGTTGCCCCGCCTTGAGCCGGGTGAAGACCCGGATCGCGATCGGGGTGCAGAACAGCGAGACGAGGAAGGCCACGCCGATGGCCACGATGACCGCTCTCACGCGGCGCCACCCTCGGCCGACGCCGACGTACCCGTACCGTCCCCGGCGGCGTCGACGCGCAACGCGTCGGCCACCTCCCAGGTCCGGTACCGGGAGCCCTTCACCAGGACGACGTCGCCCGGCCGTAGCTCGCTGCGCAGCACCTCGACGGCCGCCGCCTGATCGGTGAGCAGCACCGACTCTCCTCCCCAGTCACCTACCGATGTCGCCCCGTGGTGGATCGGCGCCGCCGCCTCGCCGACCACGAGCAGCCGGTCCACGCCCAGCTCGGCCGCGAGGCGGCCCGTTTCGGCATGTCCCTCTGCCTCGAACTCGCCCAGCTCGGCCATGTAGCCGAGCACCGCGACGGTACGCCGTCCCGTGCCGATGCCACCCAGCGCCCGCAGCGCCACCGCCATCGACGCCGGGTTGGCGTTGTACGAGTCGTCGATCACGGTCACCCCGTCCGTGCGTTCGAAGACATCCATCCGACGGGTGGAAACCAGCCCGAGCGCGCCCAACGCGATGGCCAGCTCGGCCAGCGGCATCCCCAGTTCCCGGGCCACGGCCGCAGCGGCCAGGCTGTTCCAGACCTGGTGCCGGCCGGTGAGCCCGAGCCGCACCGGGGCGCTGCCCTCCGGCGTGACCAGGGTGTACGCGGGCCGCCCCCGCTCGTCCAGCGTCACGTCCACGGCCCGCACGTCGGCGTGTGCCGACTCGCCGTAGCGGATCACCCGGGCCGCCGTCCGGGCGGCCATGGCGTCGACCAGCGGATCGTCGGCGTTGAGCACCGCGAGACCGTCCGCCGGCAACGCCTCGACCAGCTCGCCCTTGGCCAGGGCGATGTTCTCCTGCGACCCGAACTCGCCGATGTGCGACACCCCGACGTTGAGCACCACGGAGATGCGCGGCGGAGCGACCTCGCAGAGGTACCGCACGTGTCCGATGCCCCGGGCCCCCTTCTCCATCACCAGATAGCGGGTCGTCGGCCCGGCCTGCAACGCCGTGTACGGGTGCCCCAACTCGTTGTTGAAGGACCCGGGCGGGGCCACCGTCTCCCCGAGCCGGGCGGCCACCTGGGCGATCAGATCCTTGGTGGTGGTCTTGCCGGAGGAACCGGTCAACCCGATCACGGTGAGCCCGGGCAGCCGGTCCACCACCGCACGGGCGAGCCGACCCATCGCGGCCAACGGGTCGGCGACGACGATCATGGGAACTCCGGACACCTCGCGGGTACCCAGCACCGCCACCGCACCGGAGGCCACCGCTGCGGCGGCGAAGTCGTGGCCGTCCACCTTCTCCCCGTCGAAGGCGACGAAGAGCCCACCGGGGGTGACCTTGCGGGAGTCGAACTCCACGCTGCCGGTGACCTGCGCGGCAGGGTCGGCGGCGACCAGCCGACCATCGACCGCCGAGGCCACCTCGGCGAGGCTGAGCGTGATCACTGACCCTCCAGATCCCCGAAGCGGCCCCGCAGCGCGTCGGCGAGTTCGGTCCGGTCGTCGAACGGGTACACCTCACCGGCGATCTCCTGGCCCCGCTCGTGCCCCTTGCCGAGCAGGACCACCACGTCGCCCGACGTCGCCAGCCGGACCGCCTCGTCGATCGCCGCGCGGCGGCCACCGACCTCGACGACCTGGGCCGTCGTCCCGGCCCGCTGGGCACCGGCAAGCACCTCGGCGCGGATCGCGACCGGATCCTCGGTACGGGGATTGTCGTCGGTCACCACCACCACGTCGGCACCGGCCGCGGCGGCGGCACCCATCGCCGGCCGCTTCCCCCGGTCCCGGTCTCCGCCGGCACCGATGACACAGATCAGTCGACCGGTGCTGAGCTCACGCAACGCGGCCAACGCGGCCACCACGGCGTCGGTCTTGTGCGCGTAGTCGACCACTCCGCGCACTCCACCGGCCACGCCCACCGACTCCAGCCGGCCGGGTACGCCGCCACAGGCCGCCACTCCCTTGGCGGCGGTCACCGGGTCGACCCCGGCGGCCACCAGGCTGGCGATGGCCAGCAGGGCGTTGGACACGTTGTGCCGGCCAGGCAACGCCACCCGGGCGGGCAGCACCAGCCCGTCCGGACCGTGTGCGGTGAACCGCTGCGCGTACCCCTCGCCGGTCATCTCGTCGGCCCACCAGGTGGCGGCCGGGTCCCCGGCCGCCGAGAAGCTGACCGTGCCCGGCTTGACCAGCGCCTTCAACGCCGGATCGTCGTGGTTGAGCAGCTCGACGGCACACCGGCCGTCGAACAGGCGCGCCTTGGCGGCGAAGTAGTCCTCGGCGTCGGCGTGGAAGTCCAGGTGGTCGGAGCCGAAGTTGGTCCAGCCGCCGACGTCGAACCGCACCCCACCGACCCGCCCCATCGCCAGGGCGTGGCTGGAGACCTCCATGACCACGGCGGTGACCCCGCGTTCCCGGGCGGCGGCCAGCATGGCGTGCAGGTCGGTGGCCTCCGGCGTGGTCCGCACGCTGTCGATCACCAGATCACCCAGGCGGGTCTCCACGGTGCCGATCAGCCCGGTGGTGTGGCCGGCCGCGCGCAGCCCCGACTCGACCAGGTACGCGGTGGAGGTCTTGCCGGCGGTGCCGGTCACTCCGATCACGGTCAGTCCGGCCGTCGGATCGCCGTAGACGGCCGAGGCGAGCGTACCGAGCACCGCCCGGGGATCGGCCACCACCAGGGCCGGCAGCGCGCTGGCGGCGGCCCGTTCGGCACCGGCCGGATCGGTCAGGATCGCGACCGCACCGGCGGTCGCCGCGGCGGCGGCGAACTCCGCGCCGTGCCGGCGGGCACCGGGCAGCGCCGCGTACAGGTCGCCGGGGCGGACCTCGCCGCTGGCGTGGGTCACCCCGGTCACCACCGGGTCGGCACTGGTCGGGGACGCCACGGCGAGCCGGGCGGCCAGGTCATTGAGCCGGATTCCCGTCACGGAACGGGGACGAGGATTGCCGTGCACGGCGTCAGACCCTACCCGGTCGCCCGGTCCGGGCCGCACGGCGCGCCTGAATCTCCGTCTCATGGAGTCGAACCGCTGGTAGCGGCTACGGGAAAACGGTGAACCTGGGCGCCGGCTCCGTCGATGGTGGCACCTTGAAATGACGCAGAGTGAAGGTCATCATCTCCCGGAACGCGGGCGCCGCGATCTGGCCGCCACCGCCACTCGGGCTGTGCACGAAGACCGCGATCACGTAGCGCGGGTTCTCCGCCGGGGCCATCCCGATGAACGACGCGACCTCACCGGGCTGCTTCTTGCCATCGACCAACCGCCAGCCGGTGCCGGTCTTACCGGCGACCCGGTAGCCCGGGACCGCGGCGCCCACACCCGTGGCGCCCTCCACCGTGGTCACCGCCTCCATGATCGTACGCAGGGCAGCGGCGTTGGCCGGGCTCAGCACCTGCCGGGTCTCCGGCTCGGCCGCCGGGGTCCGCTTCCCGTCCGGCGCGATCGTCTCCTTCAGCAGATGCGGCCGGATGTACGTGCCGTCGTTGGCGATCGCGGCGTAGGCGGCGGCCATCTGCAACGGGGTGGCGTCCACACTGTGCCCGATGGGCACCGAACCGTGCGACGAGTCGCTCCACTCCGCCAAGGGCAGCAGCCGCCCGCTCGCCTCGCCGGGCATCCCGACCTCGGTCGGCTTACCCAGACCGAACCGCCGCTGGTAGTCGAGCAGGCGTTCCGCGCCGAGCTTGTCGGCAATTTGGATGGTGCCGACGTTCGAGGAGTACGCCATCATGCCGGCCACGCTCATCCGCCGCCCGTTCGCCTGGTGGCTGTCGCGGAACCAGGTGTCGCCCTTGCGGATGCCGTTGGCCACCGGGAACGAGGTGTCCGCGGTGATGACGCCTTCCTGCAACGCGGCGCCGAACGTGATCGCCTTGTGCACCGAGCCCGGGTCGACCACGAAGCTGGTCGCCGCGTCCTCCCGGTCCGTCGGCTCGCTCGCCGTCGGTTTCGCCGCGTTGTAGGTGGGGTGGCTGGCCTGGGACAGCACCTCACCGGTACGCGCGTCCAGTACCACGGCGGCTCCGGTGCTGCCCTGCACCTGCTGCATCTGTTCGCTGAGGATGCGCTGCACCATGTACTGCAGGTCGCGGTCGACGGTCAGCACCACCGAGCTGCCCGGCTTGGCCTTCGTGGTGCGGCTGTAGCCGCCGGGAATGGGTGCGGCCAGGTCACCCAGGCCGACCTCGAAGACCCGCTGGCCGTCCTCACCGTGCAGCACGTCGTCGAAGCGCGCCTCCAGGCCCTCCAGCCCGACCATGTCCAGGCTGGTGAAGCCGATCAGGTTGGCGGCCAGGTCACCACCGGGCACCTCGCGCCGCTCGTCACGGGCGGTGGCGATACCGGGCAGCTTGAGCGCCATGATCTCCTTGGCGCGGCCGATGTCCACCCCCCGGGCGAGGTACTCGAACTGCGAGTCGACGCCGTTGATCCGCTTACGGGGCTTCATCTTCTCAGCCAGTTCCGAGGCCGGCATACCGAGCAGCGGGGAGAGCGCCCGCGCGGTGCCGGCGATGTCCTCCACCCGGGTGGGGTCGGCGTAGACGTACCGAGCCTCGACGCTGTGCGCCAGGGCCGCGCCGTCCCGGTCGTAGATCGCCCCCCGCGGCGCGGGCAGCGGCACGGTCTTGATGCGGTCGGCTCGACCGCCGTCGGCGTACGCCGGGGTGTCGACCGTCTGGAGCACGACGAGCCGCACGCCGACAGCGACGAAGAGGGCCAGGGTGAGCGCGGTACCCAGCCGCAGCCGGCGCCCCGGGTCGGCCAGCCGGGGCGGGCGGGGTGGCTTGCGTCGGCGCGGCGGCGGCCGGTCCCCACGACGCGGCTCCCGGCCGGTGACCCGCCGTCGGGGTGCGGTGACCGCAGGCTCGTCGCGTGGGGTGCGGTCGGTGACGGAACGGGTCACCGTGACGCGGCCGGTGCCGCCGTCCCGACGGGTCGGGCCGCCCGACCGGCCGGCGGTGCCCCGGCCACCGTCGAGGACCTGGAGAGCCGGCCGGAACGGATCCTGCGACCGGTTGCTGCGCGGGGTACGCCGCTGCTCCGCGCGTCCGGCGCCGCCGGACACGCCCCCCTCACGGATGGAACGACCACGCGGGGTGTAGGCGCGGGCGTCGGAGATGCCGCCGAGGCCGGACTCGACGTCCCGCTCCCCCGTGCGGGGCGACACCCCCCGCGGCCCGCCACGCGACGAACCGCGCCGGGAGCCTTCGGCATCCCGGCGCGGTTCCTCAGACCTCGGTGGCACGGCCTACCCCTCCGCGCCCTGCTGGCTGGCGATGGAGAGCTGCCCACCGGCTGGCTGCGGCACCCCGATCACCTTGCCGTCCGGCAGCCGGATGTACGCCGGCTCCCCCGACTCGACCAACCCCAGCTTGCGGGCCTGGGCGGTGAGGTTGCCCGGCGACTCGGACTCGGCGATCCGCTTCTTCAGCTGCTGCTGCTCCATGTCGAGCTTGGACTGCTGCTGCTGCAACTCGTCGAGCCGGAAGGCGTTCTCGTTGATCTTCGTGTTGACCGCCAGGATGCCCAGCACCCCGCCGACCACCAGCGTCACCACGAGCGCCGCGAAGGGCGCCCGGGGCACTCGGACCGGCGGCGGCGGCGCGACCCGCAGTCGCGGCGACTCCGACCGCTCGGCCGTGACGGCGGCCCGCTCCACCGGACGCAGCGCGGCGCTGCCCTGGGTCGGAAACTCGCGCGCCCCCCGGGCGCGAGTCTCCGTCGACCGGTCCGTCCGCCGGGTACCGTCGCTCGTCCCCCGGGTCCGCTCCGCCACGATCCGGCCCCCCGACCGCGGTGCGCGCTGCCCGACGTCGGCGATGTTCCGACGCTTGTCTACGTTCATGTCCCCTCCCCCTCTTCGTCCGTCGTGTCCCCCGGCGCCCGCCGCGGATCCGGATCGGATTCCGTGGCCGACCCCGTCCCCGGTTGGTGCATGGCCTTGACCCGGCGGCGGTACCGTTCGCGGTCGGTACGCCCCCGTTGCCGTGCTTGCGGGTCGATCCGCTCCGCCGCCCGTAGGCGTACCGAAGCGGCCCGCGGGTTCGCGGTGACCTCCACCTCCCCGGGCAGCTCCGCGCCCCGGCTGAGCAGCCGGAACGTCGGCTCTGACCCGGGCAGTTCGACCGGGAGGTCGATCGGGCCCGTGCTGCGGACCCGATCGGCGAGCGCCTGCTTGGTGAGCCTGTCCTCCAACGAGTGGTAGGACAGGACCACCAGGCGACCACCGACGGCGAGCCGGTCCAGAGCGGCCGGCAGCGCCGTCTCCAGCGCTGCCAGTTCTCTGTTTACCTCGATCCGTAAAGCCTGAAACGTTCTCTTTGCCGGGTGTCCCCCGGTTCGTCGGGCTGGTGCCGGAATCGACTCCCGGACCAGCTCGGCCAGCCGGGCCGACGAGGTGATCCGGCCGCGTTCCCGCTCCCGGATGATCGCCGAGGCGATCCGACCGGCGAACTTCTCCTCGCCGTAGACCCGCAGCACCCGGGCCAGGTCCGGGTGCGGATAGGTGTTGACCACCTCCTCGGCGGTCACCCCTCGGGTCTGGTCCATCCGCATGTCCAACGGCGCGTCCTGCGCGTACGCGAACCCGCGGTCGGGCGCGTCGAGCTGCAACGAGGAGACACCGAGGTCGAACAGGATCCCGTCCACGGACGGGTAACCCAGCCGGTCGAGCACGTCGGGCAGCTCGTCGTAGACGGCGTGCTCCAGGTGGACCCGGTCGGCGAACCGGGCCAGCCGGACCCTGGCGTGGGCCAGCGCCTCGGTGTCCCGGTCCAGGCCCACCAGAATCGTCTCCGGATGCGCCTGCAGCACCGCCTCGGCGTGGCCGGCCAGACCCAACGTCGCGTCGACGTGCACGGTGCGTCCACCCCGGCCCAGCGCGGGGGCCAGCAGCTCGAGACACCGCTCAAGCAGCACCGGCACATGCGTGCCGCGTAGCTCCCCCATGTCGACCCCCTGGTTGAACCGGTTGTGTATCCGCGCCCTGTTCGTCGGACGACGCCTAGCCGTCGTACCGCCAGATCCCCATCCGCTCTCCGCCCGCCCGTCGGACCGTGGCCCGGAGGGTCGGATCGTGCGCCTGGCACCGGGGAAGGGATGCCAGGAACTCGAAAGCGGCTGGAGATCTCGCAGTACGTCGGGCGTCGCCACGCCCTACAGACCGCCAGGCAGCACCCCTTCCTCGATGTCGGCGAAGTCGTCTTCGCTCTCGGCGAGGTAGGTCTCCCAGGCGACCTTGTCCCAGATTTCCACCCGGGTGCTCGCGCCGATGACCACCAGGTCCCGTTCGAGCCCCGCGTAGGTGCGCAGATGTGCCGGGATGGTCACCCGACCCTGCTTGTCTGGCACCTCGTCGTGCGCGCTGGCGAAGAACACCCGGCTGTAGGCTCTGGCCGCCTTGTGCGTCATCGGCTGCGCGCGCAACTGCTCCGCGATCCGCTGGAACTCCGGTGTCGGGAAGACGTAGAGGCAGCGCTCCTGCCCTTTGGTGATCACGACACCCCCCGCCAGCTCATCCCGGAACTTCGCCGGAAGGATCAACCGACCTTTGTCGTCCAGGCGCGGAGTGTGGGTGCCGAGGAACATCGGCCCAACCCCCTCGCCCTTTAGCGGCGTTCGCGCGCCGCTGACCCCCCGGGCCGGTGGGCCCCTCCCGGCCCCACCAATGCGCCCCACTCTACTCCACTTCCCTCCACCCGCAACCAGAAATGACCGCGTGGCGCGCCGAGTCTCACGACAAAACCGCACGTCAGCCGGGGTGGAGCGGAGTGGAGGGCCGAGCGCCGCCCCGCGGCGGGTCCGCTTTCCGACATAGATCGACTCCGTCCGGCTGAGCGTCATCCGACCGGGCGCCGCCGGAGCCGACCCGAACGGTTCGTCGTCGGTGGCGATCTCACGGGTTCGCTGGTCCGGTAACCTCGCTCGCGTGACGGACGCGAAGATGCCCCTGCGGGCGAAGGTGGCCAGCTCCGTGTCACGGACCGCCGCGGCACTGTCCCGGGCGGCGGGCCGGGGCGACGGCTCGGTGATCGGTGGTTGGATCGGCCTGAAGATCGACCCGGAACTACTGGCCCACCTCTCCGCCGGGCGGGCCATCGCGCTGATCTCCGGCACGAACGGCAAGACCACCACCACCCGGCTGGCCGCCGCCGCCGTCGGGGTGCTCGGCAGGGTCGCCACCAACTCGTTCGGCGCCAACATGCCCACCGGGCACACCTCCGCGCTGGCCAAGGCCGGCAGCACCCCGTACGCGGTGCTGGAGGTCGACGAGCACTACCTCGCCCAGGTGATCGAGGCGACCGAGCCGCACGTGGTGGCGCTGCTCAACCTCTCCCGCGACCAGCTGGACCGGGCCAAGGAGGTCGCCATGATGGCGCAGCTCTGGCGCGCGGCGCTGGCTCGCCACCCGGACATCCGCATCGTGGCCAACGCCGACGACCCGATGGTGGTCTGGGCGGCCACCCCGCCCGCCACCCAAGACCAGCGGATCACCCCGCCGCATGTCACCTGGTTCTCCGCCGGGCAGCGGTGGCACGACGACTCCTGGGTCTGCCCCGAGTGCGGCTCGACCATCCAGCGCTCCGGCGAGCAGTGGTGGTGCACGGGCTGCCCACTGCGCCGGCCGGATCCGCAGTGGACCGTGGACGACGAGGGCGTCGTCGACCCGACCGGCGCCTGGTACAAGGTCAAGCTCCAGCTACCGGGCAAGGTCAACGTCGGCAACGCGGCCACCGCCCTCGCGGTCGCCGCCGAGTTCGGCGTACGTCCCTTCGACGCGGTCCCCCGCCTCGGCGACGTCACCTCGGTGGCCGGGCGCTACGCCCAGGTCGTCCGGGAGGGCCGCACCGTGCGGCTGCTGCTCGCCAAGAACCCGGCCAGCTGGCTGGAGGCGTTCGACATGGCGGACGAGGCCCCGACGCTGCTCTCCATCAACGCCCGGGACCCCGACGGGCTGGACACCTCCTGGCTCTTCGACGTCGACTTCGCACCACTGCGCGGACGCCTGGTGCTCATCACCGGTGACCGGGCGTACGACCTGGCCGTGCGGCTGGAGGTCAACGACGTGCCCTTCCAGTACGTGCGTACCTTCGACGAGGCCGTGCGGGCGGTACCGCCGGGTCGGCTGGAGGTCATCGCGAACTACACCGCGTTCCAGGACATCCGAGCGGAGTTGGACCGTGTCAACTGAGAACCTGCGCATCGTCTGGATCTACCCGGACCTGCTGTCGACGTACGGCGATCGGGGCAACGCCCTGATCCTGGCCCGCCGGGCCCAGCGGCGCGGGTTCCCGGTCGAGGTGCTGGAGGTC
Source organism: Micromonospora lutea (assembly GCF_016863535.1). Taxonomy (GTDB): domain Bacteria; phylum Actinomycetota; class Actinomycetes; order Mycobacteriales; family Micromonosporaceae; genus Micromonospora; species Micromonospora lutea. The sequence goes on along the minus strand of NZ_BOPB01000009.1, from coordinate 499,708 downwards.
CGCTCCGACCAGCGGCTGCCCACCACGGCCGACATCTACCTCATCGGTGGCGGCGAGGACGGCCCGCAGGCGCTCGGCGCGCAACGGCTGCTCGCCGACGGTGGTCTGCATCGGGCGGTCGCCCAGGGTTCGGTGGTCTTCGGCGTCTGCGCCGGCTACCAGTTGCTGGGCACCTCGTTCTTCGCCAAGGGCACCCAGTACCAGGGCCTGGAACTGCTCGACTTCTCCTCGGACCGGGGCCCCAGCCGGGCCGTCGGCGAACTGGCCGGCGACATCGACGCCCGCCTCGGCCTGCCGCCGCTGACCGGGTTCGAGAACCACGGCGGCCGTACCCACCTCGGCCCCGGGGTCTCGCCGCTGGCCCGGGTGACCGCGGGTGTCGGCAACGACGGTGCCACCGAGGGGGCCTGGCGAGGCAAGCTGCTCGGCACGTACTCGCACGGCCCCGCGCTGGCCCGCAACCCGGCCCTGGCCGACCTGCTGCTGCGGTGGGCGACCGGCGCGCAGCACCTTCCGCCGCTCGACGACACCTGGGCCGACCGGCTGCGAGCCGAACGCCGGACCGCGGTGGCCACATCCCGGGCATGATCCGGGAGCTGCGCAGACGCCTACCGGTCGCCGCGACGCCGTCGGTCACCCGCTTCGCGCTGCTGCTGCTCCTGCTCGCCGGCCTCGGGGTGACGCTGCTGCTGGTGCCGCACCCCGAGCCGGCGGCCCTGTCGGGCCTGGCGGACCGGATGGGTCGGCTCGCTCCGGTGGCCGGTGTGCTCGGCGGGGCGCTGCTGCTGGTGGCGTTGGTCCCCCGTACGTTCATCACACTCGCCGCCGGGGCGATCTTCGGTGCGCTGGAAGGTGCCGCGTACGCGCTCGGCGCCGCCCTGTTGGCGGCCTTGATCGGCTTCACCGTGGGCCGCGTGCTCGGCCGCGAGTTCGTCGCCGAACGCGTCCGGGGCCGGCTGGCCCGTCTCGATCGTTGGTTCACCCGGCAGAGCGTCCTCGGCGTGGTTACCGTACGGCTGCTGCCGATCTCCGGTTTCGGTCTGGTCAGCTACGGCTACGGCACCACCGGCGCGCGGATCCTGCCGTTCCTCGTCGGCAGCGTGATCGCCTCCGCCCCGACCGCGTTCGGCTACGCGGCGGTCGGCGCCGCCGTGACCAGCCCCGACGAGATCAACTGGTTCGCCGCCGCCCCCGCCGCGCTCGGCTTCATCGCCAGCGCCGTGCTGCTCGTCAACTGGTGGCGCACCGAACGCCGACCCCACCGCCCCCTCCCCTGACCAACCCCACCGCCCACCGCCCCCTCCGCGCAGGCCGCGCAACTTCGGGGAAACTGCTGGGTCCGAGGCGGTCGAGGCAGCAGTTTCCCCGAAGTTGCGGGGACCGGTGAGGCGGGGACGGGTGGCGGGGTGCTGGTGGTAGGGGTTATTGGGGTGGGGTGACCAGGCCGGCCTCGTACGCGGCGATGACCAGGTGCACCCGGTCCCGGGCGCCGAGCTTGCTGAACAGCCGAGCCACATGTGCCTTGGCGGTGGCCACACTGATCACCAGTTCGGCGGCGATCTCGGCGTTGGACAAGCCCCGGCCGACGAGGGTGAGCACCTCGCGCTCCCGATCGGTCACCCCGGCGAGCGGCCGGGGCGACCGGACCGCCGGCCGACGGGTGAACTCGGCGATCAGTCGCCGGGTGACGCCCGGTGCGATCAACGCGTCCCCGGCCGCCACCACCCGGATCGCGCCGAGAATGTCCTCCAACGCCATGTCCTTGACCAGAAAGCCACTCGCACCGGCCCGCAGCGCGGCGTGCACGTGCTCGTCGTCGTCGAACGTGGTGAGCACCAGCACCCGGACGGGTCCGCCGGAGTCGGTGATCGTCCGCGTCGCCTGGATGCCGTCGGTTCCCGGCATCCGCAGATCCATCAACACCACGTCGGGCACCATTTCCCGGGCCAGGCGCACCGCCTCGGCGCCGGTGCCCGCCTCGCCGACCACCGCCATGTCCGGCACATCGGTGATCAGGACCCGCAGCCCCGCCCGCACCAGCGGCTGGTCGTCGGCGAGCAGCACCCGGATGGTCATTCGACCGCCTCGGCCGGACGAACGCCGGCCGGGACGACGTTCTCCGACGACACCGGCAGCCGGGCCGCCACCCGGAAGCCTCCCTCGGGCCGTGGACCGGCCCGGAAGTGTCCACCGACGGCCAGCACCCGCTCGCGCATACCGATCAGTCCGTGCCCGTCGATGCCGATCGGGCCGCCACGGCCGTCGTCGACGACCTCCACCGTGACCGCGTCGTCGCCACGCTCGACGATGACCTGGCACGCGTCGACCCCGGCGTGGCGGACCACGTTCGTGAGTGCCTCCTGGACGATGCGGAACGCGGCGAGGTCGACCTCCGCCGGGACGGGCGCGTCGCCGACCGTACCCAGCTCGACCCGAACACCGGCATGGCCGGTGGCCGCGATCAGCCGGTCCAGGTCCGCCAACCCGGGCGTGGGCTCCAGCGACGCCGGATCCCCGTCGCCACGACGCAACGCGCCGAGGGTACGCCGCAGCCCGGCCAGGGTGTCCCGGCTGGCCGCCTCGATGGTGGCCAGTGCGGCGCGGGCCTGGGCCGGCTGGGTGTCGATCACCCGCGCGCCCACCCCGGCCTGAATGGCGATGACGCCGATGCTGTGCGCGACCATGTCGTGCAGCTCCCTGGCGATGCGCAGCCGCTCGGCGGTGACCGCCTCGGTGGCGGCGTGGACGCGCAACGCGGCGGCGTAGTTCCGCCGGGCCCGCACCGAGTTGCCGGCGATCCAGGCCGCCGCGACCGCCAGCACGGTCAGCGCGGCCTGGTTCACCGGCTCGACACCGAGGTTCACGAAGGCCGCGAGCAACTGCGTCACCAGCACCACCCCGGCGGCGGGCACCGACACCCGACGGGGGCGGTTCGCGGCGACCACGGCGAGCGCCGCGTCGACGGCGAGGAACTGGAGGACGAACAGATCCCCGAGGTACCCCGGGTCCCGGCCGTGCACTGTCGCGCTGCACAGCGTGGCACCGGCGAGCATCAGGCCGAGCGCGGTCAGCGGCCGGCGACGCAGCAGACCCGCCGGTAGCACCACGATCAGCACCGGCACCAGGTAGCGCACCGGCAGCCACCAGCCCATGACGCCGACACCGTCGCCGCTGTTCGCCACGGCCGGCGCCATCACCCAGAGCGCGGGCAGGAGCGCGACCCCGGCCCACACCAGCGCCGCCCGCAACACTGGCACGGCGCCACGCGGCCGGAGCAGGGCGATGACGTCCACCGGCACACGGTATCCAGCTCCGCGCCGCACCGGCATCGGCCCGGGGGCGTACGCCCGCAGGCCACCACCCCGGCGTCTGGTACGGCCGGTGGGGTGACGCGGCCGGGCCCGGTGACCGGCAGCGTGAACGGCATGATCGAACTTGATGGCCTGACCCGGCGGTACGGCCGCACCACCGCCGTAGACGATTTGACCCTGACCGTCCGGCCGGGTCGGGTGACCGGCTTCCTCGGCCCCAACGGCGCCGGCAAGTCCACCACCCTGCGCATGGTTCTCGGGCTGACCACCCCGACCAGTGGCACCGCCACCGTCGACGGTGTCCGGTTCCGGGAGCGTGCCCGGGGGCTGCGGCACGCTGGCGCGCTGCTCGATGCCGCGGACGTGCACGGCGGGCGCAGCGCTCGCGCCCACCTGGCCAGTTTGGCCCGCAGCAACGGCATCGGGGCCGCCCGGGTCGACGAGGTGCTGGGGCAGGTCGGCCTCGACGACGCGGCCGGCCGACGCGTCGGCGGGTTCTCGCTGGGCATGCGGCAGCGCCTCGGTATCGCTGCGGCGCTGCTGGGCGACCCGCCCGTGCTGATGTTCGACGAGCCGTTCAACGGCCTGGACCCGGAGGGGGTGCGCTGGGTGCGTGGGTTGTTCCGCCGGCTCGCCACCGAGGGCCGCACGGTCTTCGTCTCCAGTCACCTGATGGGCGAGGTGGAGCACTGCGCCGATTACCTCGTGGTCATCGGTCGGGGCCGCCTGATCGCCGAGGAGTCCCTGGACGAGTTCGCCGCCCGCGTCGGTCGCGCCGAGGTCGTCGTGCGTAGCCCTGAGCCGGCCATCCTGACCACGGCGCTGGCGGACGCCGGCGCGAGCGTGCGCCCGGATCCCGCTGGTGCGCTCACCGTGACCGGGGTGAGCGCCGAGCGGATCGGGGAGTTGGCCCTGGGTCTGCGGATCCCGCTGCACGAGTTGAGCCCCCGCACCGCCTCGCTGGAGGAGGCCTTCATGGCGCTCACCGCCGCCGATGTCGAGTACGCCGCCCGGGAGAGCCGATGACCGCCATGATCCGTCCCACCACGTCGACCCATTCGGCGCGCTTCCGTGACCTGCTCGCCGCCGAATGGATCAAGCTCTGGTCGCTGCGCTCCACCTGGGCTGCCTTCGCCCTGATCCTGCTCGCCATGGTGGGTCTCGCCGTCCACGCCGCGCTGGCCACCCACGCGGGCTGGCCGGACTGGCCGGCCGAGCAGCGGGCGGCGCGCTCCCCACTCTGGGACGCCTTCCCCACCGAGGCGCAGATGTTCGTCGTCTTGGCGGCCAGTGGTGTCGGCGCGGTCGCGATCGGCGGCGAGTACGCCTCCGGGCTGATGCGTACCACGTTCGCGGCCGTCCCTCGGCGAAGCGCCGTGGCCGCCGCGAAGCTGACCGTGCTGACCGGCGTGCTGACCCTGCTGGGTGCGCTGGGTGCGGCGGCGGCGTTCGCGGTGTCGCAGGCGATCCTCGCCGACGTCGGCGCGAACATGTCCGTGGGCGATCCCGGTGCCCTGCGCGGCATCACCGCCTCCGCGCTGCTGGTGCCGCTCTGCGCGCTGGTCGGGATGGCGCTGGCCGCGCTGATCCGGCACACCGCGCCGGCGATCGTCACCGCCGCGACGGTGCTGCTCCTGGTGCCCACCGCCGTCGACGAGGACGAACGCTGGAGCGCGCTGCTCCGGCACGCCATGCCGCTCCCCGCGTGGCAGCGGCTGATGGAGCCGACCGGCCCCCCAGCCTGGCTCGACAACCCCTATCCCGCGACCGTCACCGGAGCTTGGACCACCTACGCCGCCTGGGCCGCAGTGGCCACCCTGATCACCGTCACAGCCCTGTCCCGCCGCCACCCCTGACACCCTCCCCCTCTCCCCTCCCTTCGTTCGCGGTGTTGATCATGAGGTTAGCGGCAGCTTGAAGATCAGCTACTGCCGTCAACCTCATGGTCAACGCGGGAGGGCGGGAGGGAGGGTGGGTGGGTGGGTGGGTGGGGGTCAGGCTACGACTGAGACCATTCGGCCGGGGATGACGATGACCTTGCGGGGCTCCTTGCCGGCCAGTGGACCGGCCACGGCTGCCAGGGCTGCCGCGCGTACGTCGGTCTCGCCTGCGTCGGCGGGCACCTCGATGCGGCCCCGGACCTTGCCGTTGACCTGCACCGGGTAGGTGACCGTCTCGGCGACCAGCAGCGCCGGGTCGGCGACCGGGAAGTCCGCGTAGGTCAGCGAGGTCTGGTGGCCCAGCCGCTGCCACAGCTCCTCGGCGACGTGCGGGGCGAACGGCGCGACCATCAGCACCAGCGGCTCGGCCACCTCACGGGGGGTACCTGCCAGCCGGGTCACCCCGTTGGTCAGCTCGATCAGCTTGGCGATCGCGGTGTTGAACCGGATCTGCTCCATGTCGCCCCGGACACCGTCGATGACCTTGTGCAGCAGCCGTCGGGTCTGCTCGTCGGCCGGCTCGTCGGTGACCCGGGAGGCACCGGTCTGCTCGTCGACGATGGCCCGCCAGACCCGTTGCAGGAAGCGGTACGAGCCGACCACCGCCCGGGTCTCCCACGGACGGGACACCTCCAGCGGGCCCATCGACATCTCGTACACCCGGAACGTGTCCGCACCGTAGGCGGCACACATCTCGTCCGGGGTGACCACGTTCTTCAGGGACTTGCCCATCTTGCCGTACTCGCGGTTGACCTGGACGTCGCCCAGGAAGAAGCCGCCGTCGCGCTCGGCGACCTCCTCCGCCGGCACGTAGGCGCCCCGGGCGTCGGTGTACGCGTACGCCTGGATGTAGCCCTGGTTGAACAGCTTGCGGAACGGCTCGAAGCTGGACACGTGGCCCAGGTCGTACAGCACCTTGTGCCAGAACCGGGCGTACAGCAGGTGCAGCACGGCGTGCTCGGCCCCACCGACGTACAGGTCGACGCCGCCGCAGTCGCCCTCGGCGCGCGGGCCCATCCAGTACCGCTCGTTGTCCGCGTCGACGAACCGGTCACCGTTTGTCGGGTCCAGGTAGCGCAGCTCGTACCAGCAGGAGCCGGCCCACTGCGGCATCACGTTGGTCTCCCGGGTGTAGCGCTTCGGGCCGTCACCCAGATCCAGCTCCACCTCGACCCAGTCCCGGCGGCGCGACAGCGGCGTCTCCGGGTCGCTGTCCGCGTCCTGCGGGTCGAAGGTCCGCGGCGAGAAGTCGTCCACCTCGGGCAGCTCGACCGGCAGCATCTCCTCGGGCAGCGCGATGGCGGTGCCGTCGGCGTCGTAGACGATCGGGAACGGCTCGCCCCAGTAGCGCTGCCGGCTGAACAGCCAGTCCCGCAGCCGGTAGGTCACCGCGCCCTGGCCGTTGCCGGTCTCCTCCAGCCAGGCGATGATCCGGGCCTTGGCGTCGGCCACCCCCAGGCCGTTCAGGTCCAGGTCGCGGTCGGGCGCGGCGCTGTTGATCGCCAGGCCCTCCCCGGTGTACGCCTTGCCGTCGAAGCCCTCCGGCGGCTGCACGGTACGCACGATCGGCAGCTCGAAAACCTCGGCGAACTCCCAGTCCCGCTCGTCCTGCGCGGGCACCGCCATGATCGCACCGGTGCCGTAGCCGGCCAGCACGTAGTCGGCGATGAAGATCGGAATCTGGTTACCGGTGACCGGGTTGGTGGCGTACGCGCCGGTGAAGACGCCGGTCTTCTCCTTCGTCTCGGCCTGCCGCTCCACGTCGGTCTTGGCCGCCGCCATCTTGCGGTACGCCTCGACGGCCTCGCGCGGGTTGGCGTGCCCACCGGTCCACGCGTCCCGGGCGCCCTCCGGCCAGGTCGCCGGCATCAGCGTGTCCACCAGCTCGTGCTCCGGCGCCAGCACCATGTAGGTGGCGCCGAAGACAGTGTCGGGCCGGGTCGTGAACACCCGGACCGGGGCGGCCGGGGTCGGGAATTCGATGTGCGCACCCTGCGACCGGCCGATCCAGTTGCGCTGCATCAGCTTGATCGGCTCCGGCCAGTCCAGCTTGTCCAGGTCGTCCAGCAGCCGGTCGCCGTACGCGGTGATCCGCATCATCCACTGCTTCAGGTTGCGCTTGAAGACCGGGAAGTTGCCGCGCTCGGAGCGACCGTCGGCGGTGACCTCCTCATTGGCCAGCACCGTGCCCAGCCCGGGGCACCAGTTGACCGGCGCCTGCGACACGTACGCCAGGCGGTGGTCGTCGACGATGGCGCGTTGCTCGGCCGGCGACAGCTCGGCCCACGGCCGGCCGTCCGGGGTACGCCGAACGCCCCCGGCGAACTCGGCGATCAGCTCGCTGATCGGTCGGGCCCGGCCGGCTTCCCGGTCGTACCAGGAGTTGAAGATCTGCAGGAAGATCCACTGGGTCCAGCGGTAGAAGTCGGTGTCGATGGTGGCCACCGACCGTCGCTGGTCGTGGGCCAGCCCCAGCCGGCGCAGCTGCGCCCGGTAGCGCTCGATGTTGGCCTCGGTGGTGGTACGCGGGTGGGTGCCGGTCTGCACCGCGTACTGCTCGGCGGGCAGGCCGAAGGCGTCGAAGCCCATCGCGTGCAGCACGTTGCGGCCGGCCATCCGCTGGTACCGGGCGAAGCAGTCGGTGCCGATGTATCCCAGCGGGTGCCCGACGTGCAGCCCCGCCCCGGACGGGTAGGGGAACATGTCCAGCACGTACAGCTTCTCCGCGCCGGATCGGGGATGACCCGGATCGGCCAGCGGGCCGGACGGATTCGGCGCGTGGAAACTACCCTCCCGCTCCCAGCGATCCTGCCAGCGACGCTCTATCTCGTCGGCCAGCGCCGCGGTGTACCGGAACGGTGGGACCTCTGCCTCGGTCATGGCCTTCTCCTCGCGTCACTCGGAGTCTGTCGGAGTGCTGGCTGGTCTCGGGTCTGTCTCGACGGCCCGTCACGGGCCGGCAGCGGGCACGAAAAAGCCCCTCACGCAGGAGGGGCCGCCGTACTGTCGCGCGCTCAGCGCATCAGTACGGCCCGATAAGAAGCAGGAAGACTCCGGCCATGACCGGCAGTGTACCGCGCGCGTCGCGGGGCCGCTGTCCACCACCCGCGGGCCGTCCACCCATTGGTGGGCCGGAGCCGACAGCACCGGCAGTGAGCAGGCCCCCTTACCCGACAGAATCGACGACATGCGCTGTGTGAACGACAAATCCCTGCGTAAGCGCTCAAACACCTGCGGCGGTCGGCGTTGACGACAAACATGGTTAGCCTGAGAGGCCAGTGAGATTGCCGCGGCACATGAGGCTCACACGTCGCGAACGAAACGGCGGGGCCAGGTGCTCTCGTAGAGAGCTGCCGTGACGGCGACGAGGAGGAGGCCCGTGACACAACAGACCTGGGACGAAGTTGGCGGTCTGCTGCCGTACGACGAGTTCCGTGCCGCGAGTGACGCGATCGTAACCAACATCGAACAGGTCATCGAGGGCAAGACCGCGACGGTGCGGCTGGCGCTGGCCGTCCTGCTCGCCGAAGGCCACCTGCTCATCGAGGACGTACCCGGCGTCGGCAAGACCAAGCTGGCCAAAGCCCTGGCCCGGTCGATCGACTGCTCGGTACGCCGCATCCAGTTCACGCCCGACCTGCTGCCCAGTGACGTGACCGGAGTCAGCGTCTACAACCAGGAGACCCACGACTTCGAGTTCCGCCCGGGCGCCGTCTTCGCGAACCTGGTCGTCGGCGACGAGATCAACCGGGCCTCGCCGAAGACCCAGTCCGCGCTGCTGGAGTGCATGGAGGAGCGGCAGGTCACCGTCGACGGGGTGACCTACCAGTTGCAGACACCGTTCATGGTGATCGCCACCCAGAATCCGATCGAGATGGAGGGCACCTACCCGCTGCCGGAGGCGCAGCGCGACCGGTTCACCGCTCGCATCGCGATGGGATACCCGGACCCGACGGCCGAGTTGGCCATGCTCGACGGGCACGGTGCGGTCGACCCGCTCTCCGGGCTGCGGCCGGTCTCCGACGCCGACACGGTACGCCGGCTGATCGGTCACGTCCGGCAGGTGCATGTCGCCGACGCGGTCAAGCAGTACGCGGTCGACCTGGTCACCGCCACCCGCGAGTCACCCGACCTGCGGCTGGGTGCTTCCCCCCGATGCACCCTGCAGATGCTGCGTACCGCCCGCGCGGTGGCCGCCCTCGACGGGCGTGACTACGTCCTGCCCGACGACCTCCAGGTGCTCGCCGTGCCGGTGCTGGCGCACCGGATCATCCCCACGGCCGACGCCCAGCTCGCCCGGCGTACCACCGACGCGATCGTCGCCGACCTGGTGCACCGGCTGCCGCTGCCCCACGACCGCAAGCGCTCGCCCTACGACACGCGGCCACCGAGCGGTAACGGCCGGGCTCCCTTCGAGCCACGGAGGCCGTGACGTGCGTGACGGCCTGCGTGGACTGACCACCCGCGGCCGCTCCTTCCTGGCCGCGGCGGTGGCGGCGGCCATCTCCGCCGGCATCCTCGGCGAGAAGGATCTGCTGCGGGTGGCCGTGCTGCTGGCCGTGCTGCCGTTACTCGCCGCGATCTACGTCGGCCGCAGCCGCTACAAGCTCGCCTGTCACCGGTCGTTGGAACCACACCGGGTGCCGGTCGGCGCGACCGCCCGGGTGGTGCTGCGGCTGCAGAACATGTCCCGGCTGCCCACCGGCACCCTGCTGCTGGAGGACCGGCTCCCGTACGCCCTCGGCAGCCGACCCCGGGTGGTGCTGGAGCGTCTCGGCGCGCATCAGGCCAGTTCCGTGGCGTACACGGTGCGCGCCGACGTGCGCGGCCGGTACGAGGTGGGCCCGCTGGTGGTCCGGATGACCGACCCCTTCGGGCTCTGCGAACTCACCCGCTCCTTCCCCAGCACCGACCGCCTCACGGTCGTCCCGCAGGTGGTTCCGCTGCCCTCGGTGCGGCTGCCCGGCGAGTACGCCGGCAGCGGCGAGAGCCGGGCCCGCTCGGTGGCGGTGCACGGCGAGGACGACGCGGCCACCCGGGAGTACCGGCGCGGCGACGACCTGCGCCGGGTGCACTGGAAGTCGACCGCGCGCACCGGCGAGCTGATGGTGCGACGGGAGGAGCAGCCCTGGGAGAGCCGGGCGACCGTGCTGCTGGACACCCGCGCGTACGGCCACCAGGGCGACGGCCCGACGGCCAGCTTCGAGTGGGCGGTCTCGGCCGCCGCCAGCATCGCCGTACACCTACGGCAGGCCGGCTACAAGCTGCGCCTGGTGACCGGCTCGGGCGCGGACGTCGACGCCACCGAGGGCGCCGGTGACGGCCTGCTGCTCGACCAGCTCGCGGAGGTTCGGCTGGATCAGCGGGTCGAGATCACCACCCTGGTGCAGCACGTCCGGCAGCGCGCCGACGGCGGGCTGATCATTGGCCTGTTCGGGTCGCTGAGCACCGCCGAGGCGGAGCTGTTGGCCGGGCTGCGGGCCAACGGCGCCACCTGCGTCTGTTTCCTGCTGGACAGCTCCACCTGGCTGAACCTGCCGACGCCCGCGCGGGCCGAGGCCGATCAGGCGCACGACACCGCGGCGCTGGCGCTGCTGCATTCCGGCTGGCGGGTGATCGGCGTCGACCACGGCGGCCGGCTGCCCGCGCTCTGGCCACAGGCCGGGCGGGGCTCGCAGGGGTTCGCGCTACGCGCGGCGCTGGCCGAGACCGTGTCCGGTGGCGTGCGATGAACGGAAGGTCCCCCTCATGATCGCCCATCGGAACCTGGGCCTGGTGGCCGCCAGCGCGACGCTGCTCGCGGCGGCGCCCCTGTCGGCCATCTTCGAACACTGGACGTGGCTGGTCCAGGCAGTCATCGCGGTGGCCGCGGTGGCGGCCGCGGCAGCGCTGGCCCGGCTCGGTCGGACCCCGCTGTGGGTGCAGGTCCTGGCCATGGTCGGCGGCCTCACGCTTGCCCTGACCTGGCTGTTTCCCAGCGGTGGCGAACTGCTGGCGGTGCTGCCGACCCCGGCCACCTTCGGGCACTTCGCGGAACTGCTCGGCAATTCGGTCGAGGACATGCGCTCCCACGGCGTGAAGGTCCCGGACACCGACCCGCTGCTGTTCGTCACCGTGCTCGGCATCGGCGGGGTGGCGGTGCTGGTGGACATGCTCTGCGTCGGACTACGCCGCCCCGCCCTGGCCGGCCTGCCCATGCTGGCCATCTACTCGGTGCCGGTGGCCGTCTACGTGGACAGTGTCCCGCCGGTGCCGTTCGCGATCGGCGCCGCCGGTTTCCTGTGGCTGCTGGTCACCGACAACGTGGACCGGGTCCGCCGGTTCGGCCGACGGTTCACCGGCGACGGCCGCGACGTCGACGTCTGGGAGTCGTCGCCGCTGGCCGCCGCCGGCCGTCGACTGGCGGTGGTGGGTCTCGCCCTGGCCGTGCTGGTGCCGTTGGCCGTGCCGGGGATGACCGCCGGATTGATGACCACACTCAACTCCGGTGCCGGCTCCGGCATCGGTCCCGGGTTCGGTGGCTCACCCGGTCGGGTCGACCTCTTCGCCGCGCTCAGTGGGCAGCTCAACCAGTCCCAGGTGACCGACCTGGTGACGGTCACCACCACCGAGAAGGAGCCGTTCTACCTACGCTTCGGGGTCGCCGACGACCTGCGTACCGACGGCTTCCGGGTGCGCGGTCCGAACGGTCGACGGGTCACCGGCGAACTACCCGACCCGTCACGGCGATCGCTGCCAGGCGTCGAACGGACCCGGCAACGCGCCACCGTGCAAGTGAGCCGGGAGCTGAACATGCCGCTGCTGCCGGTCTACGCCGAACCGGTCGGCTTCGCCGAGCTGGGCAACAACTGGTTCTACGACCCGAACCTGCAGGTCGTCTTCTCCAACCGCGAGAACTCCCGAGGCAAGGAGTACTCCTTCGACTACGTACGCTCGTCGTACAGTCCGCAGGCGCTGCGGCGGGCCCAACCGCTGCCGGCGGACCTGCCCCTGCGTCGGCAGCAGACCGTGACGCCGGACGTGCCGGAGGTCCGGGCTCTGGTGGCAGATCTGGTCCGGGGTGCCCGCACCGAGTACGACAAGGTGCGGGCCATCTACGACTACTTCTCCGAGGACAACGGCTTCAGCTACCGGCTCAGCACCGAGCAGGGCACCAGTGGCGAGGCGATCCTCGACTTCCTGGAGACCAAGGTCGGCTACTGCCAGCAGTACGCCGCGGCGTTGGCCTGGATGGTCCGCGACGCGGGCATCCCGGCCCGCGTCGCCTTCGGGTTCACCAACGGCAGCCGGCGCAGCGACGACACCCTCACACTGACCAACCGCAACCTGCACGCCTGGACGGAGGTCTACTTCGACCAGATCGGCTGGGTGCCCTTCGACGCCACTCCGGCCTACGGCGTGCCCGGCTCGACCCGCTCGGCGTGGGCACCGGACGTGGACGCCCCGGAGGAGAGCACGCCGCAGAACGGCACCTCGGACACCCCCGACGAGACGGATCCGTCGGCCGAGGCGGAGCAGGGACCCAACCAGTTCGAGGAGGGTGAGGACCCGGGCGCGCTGGCGGGCTCCGACACTCCCGCCGAGCAGCGATCCCGCTGGCCCTGGCTGGTCGCCGCCAGTGTCCTGGCCCTGCTGGTCCTGCTCGCCGTGCCCGCGCTGCGCCGGCTCGCCCTGCGTCGCCGTCGGGGCCGGCCGGCACCGGCGGTGCGGGCGGTCGACGCGCCGGACGCGGATCCGTCCGCGACCGGACAGCCAGTCGCGGTGGTCGTCACCGATCCGGACCGCGCGCGGGCCGACGCGCACGCCGCCTGGGACGAACTGATCGACACGCTCGTCGACTACCGGGTCGGGGTGGACCGCACGGAGACCCCACGGGCGACGGCGGAGCGGTTGGCCCGGGAGCCGCTGGCCACCCAGACCGATGCCGCGTCGGCGGCACGGCTGCTCGGGCAGGCGGAGGAACGGGCCCGCTACGCCCGGGATCCGTTGACCGGCGAGCCGCTGCCGGCGGCCCTGCGAACGGTGCGCGGTGCGCTCGCCGAGCGGGCGGGTCGGCGTACCCGGCTGATGGCGACCGTGTTGCCGCCGTCGGTGTTGTACCGGTGGCGCACCGCCATCGCGGACACCTCGTCACGCCTGGTCGCCTCCGGCGGGCAGGTGCGCCGAAGGCTGCTGCGCTTCAGCCCCCGTCGGCTGATCGCCAGTCGCGCCGGCCGCTGACCACACCAAGGGGTTGATCAAGAAGTTTGCGTCGTGATCCGCGCTGGGAGCCGACGCAAACTTCTTGATCAACGCCGGACGGTCGGATGCCCGTGACGACACACGGCACTCACCCCGGGCAGGTCGGCCCGGGGTGACGTGTTTCCGCGTCAGTGGCGGAACGGGGTCAGCGGTGCCCCTCCGGGCGCTGCCGCCACCGGTCCTCCATCCGGTCGAGGAAACCCGACTTCCGGCCGGCACGGCCTCGGGACCGGCGACGACTCGCCGTGCCCCCGACGACGTGCAGGTCGGGTGACTGCGCCCGACGGTGCGACTGCACCGCGAACGCGGCCGAGGCCAACATGACTACGAATCCCGCCACTGCCAACGGCGGAGTCTTGATCACCGCGCCATAGACCAGCAACGCCAAACCAGCGATGATCACGCCGGCAGCGACGAGCAGGCGACGCCGCGCGTGGAAGCGCGGATCGCTGGCGCGCACGGCCGAGGCGAACTTGGGGTCCTCGGCAAGCGACCGCTCGATCTGCTCGAACAGCCGCTGCTCGTGCTCCGAGAGCGGCACGGCACTCCTCCCCGGTCACGTTGGTCGGTCCGGTCGGACCGACAGACCGTGGCAGCCAACCGGCTGCTTACCCGCAAGTCTACGAGGGCCCTCGCGCGTCGGAAAGCGGGACGACCTACGGCCGGGTCGGATTTTCGTTTCGTCGGGGATCGCGCCCGCTGAGAAGACTGGCCGGTCCTATGACGGATCGCCCGAAACGGGCGGCCGCCGCGTCCGCGGCGACCTCCGCCTCCCGCCAGCCGCGCTCCGGCTGCCCGAGGGTGAGCTGCTGCGGGGTTTCCGCCGCCGCGGTCAGTCCCTCCGCCCGGACGCCGAGCAGACGGATCCGCTCACCCGGGTTCAACGCGGTGTAGAGCGCCCACGACGTGTCGAACAACTCCCGGGCCACATCGGTGGGCACGTCCAGGGTGCGGGCCCGGCTCACCGTGCGGAAGTCGGCGAAACGCACCTTGAGCGAGATCGTCCGTCCCACCTGACCGGCGGCCCGTAGCCGGGCGCCGACCTTCTCGGCCAGGGCCAGCAGCGTACGACGGATCTCGGCCGGATCGTCGACGTCCACGTCGAAGGTGACCTCCGCGCCGATCGACTTCTCCGCCTGCTCCGGGTTGACCCGGCGTGGGTCGCGCCCCCAGGACAGCTCGTGCAGGTGCGCGGCAACCGCCTCGCCGAGCGCGGTCCGCAGCATCCCCAGCGGGGCCTGCGCCACATCACCGACGGTACGCAGACCGAGCCGCAGCAGTGCCTGCTCGGAGCGTTCCCCCACCCCCCACAGCGCGGCGACCGGAAGCGGGTGGAGGAATTCGAGCACCCGGTCGGTTGGCACCACGAGCAGACCGTCGGGCTTCGCCCGGGTCGAGCCGAGCTTGGCCACGAACTTGCTTGGTGCGACCCCTACCGAGCAGGTCAGCTCCTGCTCCTCGGCGACCCGCTCCCGGATGCGGCGGGCGATCGCCGCCGGCCGCCCGAACAGTCGCCGGGCACCGGCGACGTCGAGGAACGCCTCGTCCAGAGAGAGTGGCTCGACCAGCGGCGTGACGTCACGGAGGATCTGCATGACCGCTCGCGAGGCCGCCGAGTAGCTGGCGAAGTCGGGGGCGAGGAAGACCGCGTGGGGGCAGAGCGCCCGGGCCCGCATCGTGGGCATGGCGCTGCGTACGCCGTACCGCCGGGCCTCGTAGCTGGCCGAACTGACCACGCCGCGCGGGCCGAGCCCGCCGACCACGACGGCACGGCCGCGCAGCTCTGGTCGATGACGGACCTCCACCGAGGCGTAGAAGGCGTCCATGTCGACGTGCAGGATCGGACACCCGGCGTCATCGGCGTCGGCTCCGAACCGGGAATCGCCGCCCCGGGGGAGCGACTGGCTGCGGCCCACCCGCGCAGATTAGCCCGCGAGAGCGACATCCTCGCCGGTCAGCCCCGCACCACCAGCAGTGGAATCGTCATCTCGGCCGCCGTGTCCGCACCGTGGAAGGCCACCAATCGGGACACCATCGGCGGTTCCGACCGACTGGCCAGCACGGCGTACGTGTCGTTGCAGACCACCACGACGTCGCCGATCCGGTCCAGGTGGCCGGTGGCCACCGGCCCGAACCGGCCGCTGGCCACCGCCTCCTCCCGGGTCAGCACCCGGGCGGCGGTGCCGAGCACGGCCGACCAGGCGGCCACCACGTCGGCGGTGGCCCCCGGGGCGACGTGCAGGTAGCGCACCCGGGGCTCGCCCGCGACCACCTGCACCCCGTCGGTCAGCCGGGGGTCGGTGTCCAGGTCGAACCGGTCGGTGTCGGGGATGTTGAGCTGCCCGTGGTCGGCGGTGACCAGCAGCGCGGCGTCGGACGGCAGTCCGTCCACCAGCCGGGCCAACAACCCGTCCAACTCGGTCACCGCCGCCCGCCACGGCAGCGAGTCGACGCCGCTGAGGTGACCGTGCCGGTCGACGTCCGGGTGGTAGGCGGACACCAGGGTCGGGCCGGGGCCTGCGGTCAGCGCGGCCAGCGTGGTGGCGGCCACCGCGTCGACCCCGGCCGCGCCCCGGTAGTCACCGCCCCGATTCGCGGCCAGGGTCAGGCCGGTGCCGCCGAACTCCGGCCGGCTCACCACGGTGACCGCCACTCCCGCCGCCCGGGCCCGTTCGAGTTGGGTGGGGACCGGCTGCCAGCGCAGCGGATCGGGGTCGCCGTCGCGCCACTCGATGTGGTTGAGCACCCGCTCGGTGCCGGGGACGCGCACGGTGAAGCCGATCACCCCGTGCGCGCCGGAGGCCACGCCGGTGCCGAGGGTGACCAGGCTGGTGGGGGTGGTGGAGGGGAATCCGGAGGTGAGCGGACGCCCCGACGCGGCAGCCAGCCCGGCCAGCGTCGGCGCGTGCGGTGCGGCGGTCGGGATCTGGTACCAGCCGAGGCCGTCGACCAGCAGTACCGCGATCCGGCGTACCCCCGACAGCTCGGCGGCCAGACCGAGCGGGTCCGCGACACCGGGGACGCCGAGCACGGCCAGCGCGCTGGGCAGCACGTCGGCGAGGCTCCCGCCCCCATATCCCGGCGCGACGGGAGTAAGGAAGGGCACCTTGTTAACGCCTGCTGTATAGGAAGGGCCCCCTCCTAACACCGGCCGGGGGCCGGGAACGGGGGTGCCGGCGGGGCCGGTCATGCCGGGCGGCGGGCGAACAGGTGCAGCTGGGCCGCGACGTCCCGCCAGGGTGGTCGCGCGGCTAGCGTCCGCTCCAACTCGACCAGCGCAGCGGCCTGACCGTCCGCCACCGCCGCGGGCAGCAGGTCGGCGAGGACGCGTACGCCGTGGATCTCCTCCACGCTCAGCCCGGCGGCGGCCAGCAGCGCGGCGGCGCCCTCGACGTCGAAACGGCGGCGCAGGGTGTCCCGGGCGCCGGCGGCACCCGCCGGGTCGGCGGCCAGCGTCGCCGCCACATCGAGGTGCCCGTTCATCGCCCGGCCGAGCACCGCAGCGGCCCGCCCGGCGACCAGCACACTCGCCGCACCACCCGGTCGCAGCACACCGGCGAGCGCGGACACCACCGGGGCCGGGTCGTCGACGACCTCCAGCACGGCGTGGCAGAGCACCAGGTCGACGCTGGCCGGCTCGACCAACCCGGCCAACGCGTCGCCGTCGCCCTGCACCGCGCGTACCCGCTCGGCCACCCCCGCCTCCGCGGCCCGGCGACTGAGCGCGGCGAGCGCGTCGGGACTGGCGTCGACCACGGTCACCCGGTGCCCGGCCCGGGCCAGCGGCACCGCGAACCCGCCGGTGCCACCCCCCACGTCCAGCACGGTCAGCTCGGTGGCCGGCCGACGGTCCAGCTCGGCGCGCAGCACCGACCAGACCACGGCGGTACGGGGGGTGAGCGGCGGCCCGGCCGGGCCTGAGGTCTGTTCCACTCGGTCGAGCCTAGTCAGCCGGGAACAGATCGCCAGGGGGCACCTGCCCGCCGTCGTCCTGCCGTCAGCGGAAGTCCCGGGAGGTGGGGCGGACCGGTGGTTCGATGGCGTCCAACCGGTCGGCGACCAGGTTGACCACCCCCTCGTGCCGCTGTAGCCGCCCCCGCACCACCAACGCCGCGCTGGTGCGGGCCACCCGCCGATGCCGCTGCCACAGCCCCGGCGAGCAGGTGACGTTGAGCATGCCGGTTTCGTCCTCCAGGTTGAGGAAGGTGACCCCACCCGCCGTCGCCGGCCGTTGCCGGTGGGTGACGATCCCACCGACCCGGATCCGCCGACCCGGCTCCACCCGGCCCAACCGGTCGATCGGCACCGCGCCCACGGCATCCAGTTGCGGACGGATGAACCGGGCCGGATGGCTCTCCGGCGACAACCCGGTGGCCCAGACGTCGGCGACCAACCGGTCCACCTCCTCCATCCCGGGCAGCACTGGTGCCGCCGTACCGGTCACCGTGCCGGGCAACCGGCCGGGCCGCTCCTGGGCCGCCGCGCCGGCCGCCCAGAGCGCCTGCCGGCGGGTCATCCCGAAACAGGCGAAGGCGTCCGCAGTGGCCAGCGCCTCCAACTGCGCGGCGGTCAGACCCACCCGCCGGGCCAGGTCCGGCATGTCGCGGTACGGCCCGTTCGCCGTCCGCTCGGCCTCGATCCGCTCGGCCACGCCTTCGCCGAGGGTACGCACACTGGACAGTCCGAGCCGCACGGCCGGCCCGCCCAGCCCCCAGGCGTGCGGTGGCTCCCCCGGCTGACTGCCCCAGCGGGTCTCCGGGGTGGACTCCAGCACCGGCTTCGCGCCGCTGGCGTTGACGTCCGGGCGGCGAACCTCCACGCCGTGCCGGCGGGCATCGTCGACCAGGGTCTGCGGCGAATAGAAACCCATCGGCTGGGCGCTCAGCAGCGCGGCCAGGAACGGGCCCGGGTGGTAGCGCTTCAGCCAGGAACTGGCGTAGACCAGGTAGGCGAAACTCATCGCGTGGCTCTCCGGGAAACCGTAGCTGGCGAACGCGGTGAGCTTGCGGTAGACGTCGTCGGCCAACTCGCCGGTGATGCCGCGCTCCGCCATGCCGGCGTAGAGCCGGTCGGCGATCTGCTCCATCCGCTGCACCGACCGTTTGGCGCCCATCGCCCGGCGCAGTTGGTCGGCCTCGGCCGCGTCGAAGCCGGCCAGATCGATGGCGAGCTGCATCAGCTGCTCCTGGAACAGTGGCACGCCGAGGGTCTTCTCCAGCGCGTTGCGCATCAGCGGGTGCGCGAAGGTCACCGGCTCCTGGCCGTTCTTGCGCCGGATGTACGGATGCACCGAGCCGCCCTGGATCGGCCCGGGCCGGATCAGCGCCACCTCGACCACCAGGTCGTAGAATTCGCGGGGCCGCAGCCGGGGCAGGGTGGCCATCTGGGCTCGACTCTCCACCTGGAACACCCCGACCGAGTCGGCCCGGCAGAGCATGTCGTAGACCTCGGGGTCGTCCAGCGCCATGTCGCCGAGGTCCAGGCTCATCCCGATCATGTCGTAGCCGTAGTGCAGTGCGGACAGCATGCCGAGGCCGAGCAGGTCGAACTTGACCAGTCCGACGGCGGCGCAGTCGTCCTTGTCCCATTGGAGCACGCTGCGGCCGGGCATCCGACCCCACTCCACCGGGCAGACCTCGATCACCGGCCGGTCGCAGATCACCATGCCACCGGAGTGGATGCCCAGGTGCCGGGGGAACGTCTGCAGCTCGTTGGCGTACGCGACCACCTGCTCGGGGATCTCCGGTACGTCCATCGTGGCCACCTCGCCCCACCGGTCGATCTGCTTGCTCCACGCGTCCTGCTGGCCGGGTGGGAAGCCGAACGCCTTGGCCACGTCCCGCACCGCGGAGCGGGGCCGGTAGGAGATCACGTTGGCGACCTGGGCGGTGTGCTCCCGGCCGTACCGGGCGTAGACGTGCTGGATGACCTCCTCCCGGCGGTCGGACTCGATGTCCACGTCGATGTCGGGCGGCCCGTCACGTTCGGGAGCCAGGAACCGTTCGAACAGCAACCGGTGCCGGACCGCGTCCACGTTGGTGATCCGCAGCGCGTAGCAGACCGCCGAGTTCGCCGCCGAACCCCGGCCCTGGCAGTAGATGTCCTTCCGGCGGCAGAAGTCGACGATGTCGTACACCACCAGGAAGTAGCCGGGGAAGCCCAGTTCCTCGATCATGTTCAGCTCGTGGTCGAGCTGCGCGTACGCCTGCGGGTGCGCCTCGCGCGGGCCGTAGCGTTCCCGCGCGCCGGCCTCGGTGAGGTGGCGCAGCCAGCTCATCTCGGTGTGCCCCGGCGGCACCGGGTACGCCGGCAGTTGCGGCGCGACGAGCTGGAGATCGAAGGCCAGCTCGGCGCCGAACTCGGCGGCTCGGGCCACCGCACCCGGGTAGGCGGCGAACCGGGCCGCCATCTCGGCACCGTCCCGCAGATGGGCGGTACCCGCCGCGGGCAACCAGCCGTCGATCTCGTCCAGGCTGCGCCGGGCCCGGACAGCGGCCAGTGTGGTGGCCAACCGACGCCGCCCCGGGGTCGCGTAGTGCACGTTGTTCGTGGCCACCGTGGGCAGCCCGGCGGCCCCGGCCAACTCGGCCAGGGCCTCGTTGCGGTCACCGTCGATCGGATGCCCGTGGTCGGTCAGCTCCACCGCCACCGTCTCCGCGCCGAACAGCGTGGTGAGCCGGTCCAGCTCGCGGGCTGCCGCGTCGACCCCCTCGGTGAGCAGGGCGGCCGGTACGTGCCCCTTACGGCAGCCGGTGAGCACCAGCACGTGGTCGCGCAGGTCGGCGGCGATCTCCTCCAGCTCGCCGTAGACCGGGCGGCCCTTCTCACCGCCCCGCAACTGGGCGCGGGCGATCGTCGTGGCCAGCCGGGCGTACCCCTCGTGACCGTGGGCCAGCAACAGCAGGTGGTTGCCGTGCGGGTCGGGTACGCCGTTCTGCGGGCCGGGCAGACCGAGGGACAACTCCGCTCCGAAGATCGTCGGCAGGCTCAGCGCGCGGGCCGCCTCGGCGAACCGCACCACACCGTAGAAACCGTCGTGGTCGGTGACGGCGAGCGCGGTGAGCCCCAACCGGACGGCCTCCTCGGCCAGCTCCTCGGGGTGGCTGGCACCGTCGAGAAAACTGAAGTTGGTGTGCGCGTGCAGTTCGGCGTACGCCGGCACGCCCTCGGGCCGGGTCAGCTCCGGCGGCCGGTAGTGCTCCCGCCGCCGGCTCCAGGCCGGCGAGTCACCCCCGTCGGCGTCGACCGCGAGCGGATCCACCACATGCAGGTGCCGCCGCCCGCCGTCGCCCGCCCCGCCACCCTCACCCGCCCCGCCACCGTTGCCCGCCCCGCCACCCTGCCCGGAGAGCACCCGCTCCAACTCCCACCACGGCAACCGCGGATTGTGGAAACTCACCGGAAGACCCGGTGAATCTTGGTACGAAACGACCCTCCGGGGGGCTGTTTCGCACTGACATTCACGTCAGTCATAGATCGCCTCCAGCAGCCACTGGCCGGACTCGACGGCGAGCAGCAGGGCGCTGCCGTCGGCCAGGCTGACCTGGAACCGGGCTCGGCGGCGGGCCTCGGCCGGGGCCCACCATCGCTCGTCGACCGGCCACGGGCCGGCCCAGCCGACGATCTCGACCGACGCGACCGTGCCACCACGAAGGGCGGCGACCGAAGCGGCGGAGCCCGGGGCGGGAGTGGAGCTGGTGGCCTGCGGTGGCACCGGGCTGATGCGCAGCCGGGCCGGTGGCGCGCTGACCGCCAGCCGGGCGCTCACCACGACCGGCGCGCCGGTGGCGTCGAGCACGCTCGCGGTGAGCGGGACGGGCAGCACCACGGCCGGTGAGGGCGGTGGCAGTCGCCCCGGCCAGGGCGGTACGGCCGGCCCGGAATTCGCCCGACCGCCGGCCCGGTTCGGCTTCCACCCGGACCCGGACCTGTCAGCGCCGACCCCAGCCGCCCCCACGGCAGCCGATCCCCCGGCAACGCCGGGAGCAGCCGCGCCGCCGGGGTGTGCGACCGGCTCGCCCGGTAGCGGCGGCGGACCGGGGCGGGACGGGAGGCGTTCGTCGCCCCAGGGCACCAGCCGGGTCTGGTCGGCCGGGGACCGTCCCCCGCCGAGCACGGCGGTGACCACCGCCTCGGGGCCGAGCAGCCCCTGCACCCGGCTCAACGCGCGGTGCGCCCGCTCGCGTTCCGCGCCGGTCTCCCCCCACAGCCCGGGCTGCAGGCCGGCCCGGGCCAGCACCCCGTCCGGCAGCAGCCGCAACCGGATGATCCCGGCCGTGGGACGGGCCGGCCGGTCACCGCCACGAGCACCGGAGAGCCAGCCGTCCAGTTGCCAGCGGACCCGGTCGGCGATCGCCGCCGCGGTGAGCAACCCATCGTGCCGCCAGACCCGGTGCAGTTCCTGACCGTGCGCGGTGACCGCCTCGATGCCCAGACGGGTGCAGGCCAGTCCGTACCCGGCGAGCCGTTCGTGCAGTTGCTCGGCCAGCGTCCGGGCCGCGAACGCCGCCACGTCGATCCGGTCGATCGGCTCGTCCAGGTCGGCGGTGACCGTCAGGTCCACCGGCGGACGCCGCACCGCGAGTGGCCGGTCGTCCCGTCCGGCGGCCAGCCGGTGGGCCAACGCCCCGTCGAACCCGAACCGGGCCAGCACGTCGCCGGCGGGCAGCGCGGCGAAGTCGCCGAGCGTACGCACCCCGAGCCGGCGCAGCAGGTCGACCAGGGCGGGACGGCCGAGCGCCTCGACGGGCTGACCGGCCAGGAACTCCGACGTCCCGCCGGGCGGCACGATCCGCCCCTCCCGGGCGGCCAGTCCCGCGGCGAAGACCCCGGCGGCGACACCGACCTGGCTCTCCACCGCGCAACTGAGGGCGACGTGCTCGACGATCCGCTCGGCGGCTGCTTCCTCACCACCCAGATAGCGGCTCGGTCCCCGCGCGGCCAGCGCACAGGCACCGGGACGGATCACCTCGACCCCGACCGCCACCTCCTCCACCGCGGCCACCACCGGCTCGAACGCCCGCGCGTCCCGCCCCGGATCGTGGTCGACGACGGTGAGCTCGGAGCAGCGTCCCTGCGCCTCCCGCCGACGCAGCCCCCGGCGTACCCCCTCGGCGCGAGCCCGCTCCGAGCAGGCGATCACCCGATTGGCGTGCAGCACCGCGACCGCCCCGGTGGCGGGCACCCCGTCGACGATCTCGGCGGCGAGTACCGGCCAGTCCGGGCACCACAGCAGCAGCGTCCGGACCGGTTCACCCACGACCCGCCACCACCCGCAGGCGAGTGGCACCCGACCGAGCGGTCACCGCCGGGCCGGGGACGATCCGGGTGTGGTCGTCCCCGGGCAACCAGACCTTGACCTCCCGGGGCCGGGCGGCGGCACCTCGCCCGCGAGCCGAGATGGTCACCTCCCGGCGACGTAGCCGCCCCCGCCCCGCGCCGAGCCCCTGCCAGATGCCACGCACCACCTGGAGTGTCACGTCCGCGCCCTCCCACCGGCCGTACGGCACCAGCACGCTGCCCCGTTGCCGGGCGCGGGCGGCCAACCGGTCAGCCACGGAGGCGGAGACGGTCGACGGGACCGCCGTGACCACCACATCGACCCCGTCGATGAGCGCGGCGACGACGGTGGGCCATTCCGGGCCGGGCTGCGGCACCAGGGCGAGCCGGTCCAGGGCGATGCCGGCCTCGGCCGCCGCCCCGGCTCCGAAGGTCGGCATCCCGACCACGGCACACCATGATCCGGTGCGGGACGCCTCGGCGAGCAGCGCCAGCAACAACGAGGCGGTGCCGCTGGGTCGATGCTGCCCGCCACCGACCGCGATGGTGCTGCCGCGTCGCAGACCCCGGTTGGGCAGCAACCCGGTCAGCTCGGGTCGCACGGGCAGCACCCGGTGCCCACCCGCCGGGTCGGGTGCGCTGGCCGGACGGACCAGCCCGGCCAGCGCGGCGGAACCGACCACCATGCGGCCCGCCATCGGACCTCCCCCGTCGTCGCCACGGACATCCGGCCCGTGGATGGTGCTGTCGTGGATCACAGGAACGTGCGCGTGGCGGGGCGACGTCCGGCCCACCCTGGGTCCCGCCATGGCGGACCGGACGCCGCGGCTCAGGCGACGAGACCCTCGATCGCCGGCTGGTGCGCCAGGCCGAGCGCCGCCTCCACCACCGTCACGAACTCCTCGGCGGCGCGGAGCAGGTCGTCGGCCTCCCGGGCGGTCACCACCCGGGGTATGCCGGCCTCGGCGGCGGCCCGCTTACCGGCACCGAGGGCGAAGTAGCCGGCCCACTCGTCGAGCTCGGGGGCGACGCTGGCGAGCAGAACCCAGACGCTGGTGATCCGGTGGCGGCGGACGGGCGCGGGACGGGCGCGGGCGGCGAGCACCGCGGCGGCGGCGCGCAGGGCCGCGAGATGGGCGGCGGCGTACCGGAGGCCGTCGGGGCCGGTCCGGGCGGCCTCGGTGAGCCCCTGCCGGGCCACCGCGAGCAACTGGACGGGAGTGCGGTGCGGCAGCACATGCGCGGGCACCACCGGTGCCTGAGCCGGACTGGTCGGCATGGTCTCTCCTCCAGATGAGCCGGGGCGGGCAGGCGCAACGGACGGAGTCGGATCCGTCGACGCGCAAGCCCGCGGCGGTCGGTGCGGAGGAAGACGCACCAGGTGGGTGGCCGGCCGGATGTGGAGCTTCCCCACACCACACCCGGCCGGCGTTACCGGCGGGTCCGTCGTCCGCCGCCCGGGGGTCGTTGGGCGGCGGACGACGGTCCTGCCTGACGGGCCCGGACTCGCGACTGCCCGGAGCCCAGGTGCGGTCCGCGGCACCGCACCTGTCGGAAGCCGGTGCCGCGAAACACCCGCCTCCGAGAGGGGTTGGAACGAACGTTCGAGGCAATCGAACACTCGTTCTAACTACTGCTGACAGTACACCCTCCCGCCGACGAAAACGCAACGTGTGACGCGCCGGCACCATCGGGCTCCTTGCGGACGACGTGGCCGGCTGCGCGGACGGTCCGCGCACCGGGAACAATGGCGGCATGCAGTCACACCCGAATGTCCGGGCGGTGCAGGACGCTCTCGACGCCGCGAACGCCCGGAACGGCTCCGACGCGCCCGCCACGGTCCGCCTGCTACCCGACGCCGTGCACACCGCCGCAGCCGCCGCCGAGGCGCTCGGCGTCGACGTCGGCGCCATCGCCAACTCGCTCGTCTTCGACGCCGACGGAACCCCGCTGCTGGTGCTCACCTCCGGCGCGCACCGGGTGGACA
Organism: Micromonospora lutea; assembly: GCF_016863535.1. Classification (GTDB taxonomy): domain Bacteria; phylum Actinomycetota; class Actinomycetes; order Mycobacteriales; family Micromonosporaceae; genus Micromonospora; species Micromonospora lutea. Next base: position 474,950 of record NZ_BOPB01000009.1, on the reverse strand, counting down.
CCACCGGCCTGGCCAACCGGCTCGCCGTCACCCGGCTGCGCCGGGCCACCCCACAGTTCGTCAAGGAACACACCGGGCAGGTGATCGGCGGGGTCGCCCCGGTGGGTCACCCGCAGCCGCTGCGCACGCTGGTCGACACCGCCCTGGACAAGTACGACGAGATCTGGGCTGCTGGTGGCGTACCGCAGGCGGTCTTCCCCACCACGTACGCCGAACTGCTGCGGGTCACCGGCGGAACCCCGACCGACGTGGCGTGAACGAGCGAAGCGAGCGAACCATCAGGCACAGCACAGTGGTGCCTCGCGTCGGCGGCGAGCGCAGCGAGGTGGCGGCGTGAGTCACCCGGAACTTGTCCCCGAGTTGGTCACCCTGCACGTGTGGCGGATCGCGCCGGCCGCCGTGGGCCGGGCCCTGACCCGGATGGCGGTCGACCCGCGCCGACTACGGGCTCTGCCCGGCGTACGGTTCGGCAAGCTGCTCGGCACCGGGACCGGCACCGGCTTCGGGCCCGGCGACGCGGACCTGACCCGGTGGGCGGCGTTGACGGTCTGGGACTCCCCCGTCGCGGCCGCCCGGTTCGCCGACTCGCCGGTGGCACGGGCCTGGTCCGGTCTCGCCCGCGCGGGTGTCCGACTCGACCTTCGACCGCTGACCAGCCGGGGTGAATGGTCGAGACGGCGGCCGTTCGGTGAGCCCACCGGCGGCCGGGTCACCGGCCCGGTGCTGGCGCTGACCCGGGCCCGGCTACGCCCGACGCGGGCACTCGCCTTCTGGCGAGCGGTCCCGCCGGTGGCCACGGCCCTGCACGCCGCACCCGGGCTGCTGGCCCGCTTCGGCGTCGGCGAGGCACCGCTGGGCTGGCAGGGCACGGTGAGCGTGTGGCGTGACCCGGCGGATCTCGTGGCGTTCGCGTACCGTCACCCGCAGCACCGGTCCGCGATCATCCGGACGGAGACCCAACGGTGGTACGCGGAGGAGCTCTTCGCTCGGTTCGAGGTGCGGGACGTGGTCGGCGACCGGACGGTACTGGGGTGGGTCACCGACGACGGTGACCCGGCGAAGGGTGAGCGGGCATGAGGTTGGTGCGGTGGACACCGGACGATCTCCTCCGGCGGCTGGACGACGTGGTGGCCGTCTACGGCGAGGCGATGGGTTACCGTGCCGACCTGCTGGAGGCCCGCCGAGGCTACATCGCCACCCACGTACGCCGGCCCGGCTTCCGCGCGGTGGCCAGCCTCACCAGCTCCGGTCACCTGGCCGGTTTCGGGTACGGCTACGTCGGGGCCACCGGTCAGTGGTGGCACGACCAGGTCTGGCGGGCACTGGACCAGGCCACCCGTCAGCGTTGGCTCACGGACTGCTTCGAGGTGGTCGAGCTGCACGTGCGGCCACCGGCCCAGGGGCACGGGTTGGGTGCCGGGCAACTGCGCGCCCTGCTCACCATGGCCGAGGGTGCCACCGCCCTGCTGTCCACCCCGGAGGCCGACGAGCAGACCTCGCGCGCCTGGCGACTGTACCGCCGGTTCGGCTTCGTCGACGTGCTGCGCGACTTCCGTTTCCCCGGCGATGAGCGCCCGTTCGGGGTGCTCGGCCGGGAACTGCCGCTACCCGTGCCCGGATCGACACCACCGGCGTCGACCGCACCGCCGGTGCGGTCATGACCGCACCGGCACCGGCCCGCGGCTACGCCTGGACGTTGCTGGCCCTGCTGGTGCTGGCGCAGATCTGCTACCCGCTGACCGGCGGGGTCACCCGGGCCCGGCTGACCGTGGCCACCGTCGTGCTCGGCTACCTGCTCTCGGTCGGTCACGCGCTGCTCAGCCGGGGGCCACGAGCGGCGGCGGCGCTGGTCACGGTGGCCACCGGCGGCGGATTCGCCATCGAGGCGCTCGGCGTGGCCACCGGCTTCCCGTTCGGCAGCTACGACTACTCCGGCCAGCTCGGCCCGAAACTGGCCGGCGTTCCACTGATCATCCCGCTGGCCTGGACCTGGATGGCCTGGCCGGCCTGGCTGGCGGCCACCCGGCTCACCGGCGGATCGTCCGGTCGGTGGCGCTGGCCGGGCCGGATCGCGTTGGCCACCGTCGGGCTGGCCGCCTGGGACCTCTTCCTCGATCCGCAGATGGTGGCCGAGGGGCACTGGGTGTGGCGCGATCCCACTCCGGCCCTGCCCGGCCTGCCCGGCATCCCGGTCAGCAACTACCTGGGTTGGCTGCTGTTCGCGGTGCTGATGATGACCGCGCTCCGCCCGCTCGCCGGGTCCACCGTGACCACCACCGGCGACGGCGACCACCCGATGTACGCGCTCTACCTGTGGACGTACGGCTCCAGCGTGCTGGCCCACGCGGTCTTCCTCGACCTGCCCGCCTCGGCGGTATGGGGCGCGGTCGGCATGGCGGTGGTCGCCGTACCACTGGCCGTCACCCTGCTACGGGCCCGGCGGACCCGCGAGCGTGACACCGGTTCGCCGCGTTCCCCGGTCGACGCGGCAGCATGACCGTCGCGCTGGTCCTGCTGCTCGGCGTCACCGTGCTGACCGCGCACACCGTGGTCAACGCCAACCGCTGGCTACGCCGACCGACCGGCCGCCCGGAAGAGATCACCGAGACGGTGGCGGTGCTGCTGCCGCTGCGCGACGAGGCCGACCGGGTCGCCCCGTGCCTGCGCGCCCTGCTCGCTCAGCGGGGAGTTCCCGGACTTCGCGTGGTGGTACTCGACGACGGCTCCACCGACGGCACCGCCGAGGTGGTGCGCGCGACTGTCGCCGACGATCCCCGGGTCACCCTGCTCACCGGGATGACCCCGCCGCCGGGCTGGTTGGGCAAGCCGCACGCCTGCTGGCAGTTGGCCACCCGCGCCGACGAGTCGGCCACCGCGTTGGTCTTCGTCGACGCCGACGTGGTACTCGACCCGTACGCCGTGGCGGCGGCGGTCACCGAACTGCGTGCCGCCGGGGCGACGCTGCTGTCGCCGTACCCACGGATCGTGGTGCGGACGGCGGCCGACCGGCTGGTGCAGCCGCTGTTGCAGTGGCTGTGGCTGACCTTCCTGCCGCTGCGGGCGATGGAGCGGTCGTCACGGCCGTCGCTGGCCGCTGCCGGCGGACAGTTCCTGGTCGTCGATCGGGCCGGCTACCTGCGCGCCGGTGGGCACGCGGCGGTCGCCGACCGGGTGCTGGAGGACATCGAGCTGGCCCGGGCGGTGAAGCGGGCCGGTGGCCGGATCGCCCTCGCCGACGGCTCCCGGCTGGCCAGTTGCCGGATGTACGAGGACTGGCCGCAGCTGCGTGACGGCTACACCAAGTCGTTGTGGGCCTCGTTTGGGCATCCGACCGGCGCGGCCGTGGTGCTGGCCCTGCTCCTGGCGCTCTACACCGCACCACCGCTGGTGGCCGTCGCGGCGCTGGTCGCCGGTGCGCCGATGGTGGCCGGGGTCGCCCTGGGCGCGTACCTGATGGGGGTGGCCGGGCGGGTGGTCAGCGCCCGGGCCACCGGCGGCCGGGCATGGCCCGACGCGCTGGGCCACCCCGTATCGGTCGCGGTCCTCGGTTGGCTGACCCTGCGGTCGTACCATCTGCGCAAGCGGCGGCGCCTGTCCTGGCGCGGCCGGCCGGTCGGCTAGGAGGACGCGACATGGCGCGGATCGTGGTCGTCGGCGCCGGGGTGGGTGGGCTGGTCACCGCAGCCCGGCTGGCCGTCACCGGGCACCAGGTGACCGTGCTGGAACGCGCCGAGGAGGTCGGCGGCAAACTCGGACGGCACCGCCGGGACACCCCCGAGGGCTCGTTCCACTTCGACACCGGCCCCAGCCTGTTCACCCTGCCCGAGGTCTTCCACGAGCTGTTCGAGGCGACCGGGGCGAAGCTCGACGAGTACCTCGACCTGGTGCCGCTGGACCCGATCGTGCGGCACGTCTTCCCCGATGGCGGCCCGGTGCTCGACTCCTGCGCCGACCCGACGGAGTTCACCGCCCGGATCGGCGCGGCCCTCGGTGACCGGGCCGCCGCCGACTGGCAGCGGCTGTGGCGGCGTGCCGGACGGGTGTGGCGGGCCTCCGAACGCGACATCCTGCGCCGCCGCGTCGACTCTCCGCGCGATCTGGCCCGGTTGGCCTGGCGGCTGGGTGACCTGGCCGCGATCCGGCCCGGCCAGAGCCTGCGTGGGCTGGGTCGCGCCCTGATCTCCGATCCTCGGCTGCGGATGCTGCTGGACCGGTACGCCACCTACACCGGCGCCGACCCGCGCCGTGCGCCCGCCGCGCTGGTCGCGGTCCCCTACGCCGAGCTGACCTTCGGTGGCTGGTATCTACGTGGCGGGCTGGGCACCCTCGCCGACGCGTTGCTGTCGCGCTGCCTGGACCTGGGGGTGGTGGTGCGTACCGGCACCACGGTCAGCCGGATCGACGCGGTGGGCGGCCGGGTGCACGGGGTACGCGTCACCGACTCGCCCACCCCGATCCCGGCCGACGTGGTGGTGGCCAACGTCGACGCGCTCAGCGTCTACCGCGACCTGCTGCCCGACCCGCGCCGGCTGGCCGGGCTCACCGACCGCAGCCTGGCCGGTTTCGTGCTGTTGCTCGGCGTACGCGGCGACTCCGGGCTGGCCCATCACAACGTCTTCTTCCCCGCCGACTACGACGCCGAGTTCGACGCGGTCTTCGGTGATCCGGGACGGGGGATTCGGGCCCGCCCGGCCGCCGACCCGACCGTCTTCGTCACCGTGGCGAACGACCCGGCTGTCCGCCCGGCCGGGCACGAGGCGTGGTTCGTGCTGGTCAACGCCGCCCGACAGGGCACCGCCGCAGGGGCCGTCGACTGGCGTCGGCCGGGCCTGGCACAGGCGTACGCCGACCGGATCCTCGACGTGCTGGCCGCACGCGGCGTGGACGTACGCGACCGGCTGGTGTTCCGCGACGTCCGCACCCCGGCCGACCTGGCCGCCGCCACCGGCGCACCGGGCGGCACCATCTACGGCACGGCCGGTGGCCTGCTCCGGCCGACCAACCGGGGACCGGTCCAGGGCCTGTGGCTGGTCGGTGGCTCCAGCCATCCGGGCGGCGGCCTGCCGATGGTGACCCTGTCCGCGCAGATCGTCGCCGAGGCGATCGGCCCCGCCTGGTAGGTGTAAGGAAGGGCCCCCTACTAACGCCTGCGGTAGAGGAAGGGTCCCTTGCTAACGCCGGGGAAGCGCACCGGGCGCACCCAGCGGGCGCGGCCCAGCCGGGCGGTACGTCCCGGGGGCCGCCGCTCAGCCGGCGTCGATCAGCGCCCGGCGGACGGCGGAGAGCAACTGCCCCAGCCCGAAGGCGGCCAGCAGCACCCAGACCGCGCTCGCCATGGTGATGGTGCCGGCGGCCAGATCCGCCTCGATCAGCCCGCTCAGGCCGGCCAGCAGCAGTCCACCGATGGCCACACAGACCCGGGTGGGTCGCTCCCCCACGGTGACCGCGCCGATCTCCCGCATGCCGGCGGCGACCGCGCGGGCGCGGACGTACTCGTGCAGCCAGGAGAGCGCACCGCCCGCGGCGACCAGTGCTCCCGGCGCGCCGACCAGCCAGAACGCCACCAGCCAGGCGGCCTCGCCGAGCCGGTCGGCCAGCGAGTCGTAGACGTAGCCGAGCCGGGTGGTGCGACCGGTGGCCACGGCCACCGCCCCGTCGACACTGTCGGCGACCGAGGCGAGCAGCACGAACAGCGCACCCAGGAACGGCCCGTCGCCCGGCCGGACGGCGAACAGCGGTACGCAGAGGCAGAGCAGCACCCCGACCACGGTCACCGCGGTCGGGCCGACCCGTAGCCGGCCCAGCAGGAATCCAAGGTGGTAGGAGAAGCGCAGCCAACCGCGCACCACCGGAGTGGCGGCCCGGGGATCGAAACCGCCGTGCAGCCGGGCCCATGCCGTGGCGTACTCGTTCCAGTTCAGCTGTCTGCCCACCACGGTTCAACCGTCGCGACAGCGCCGAGGTGTCGCGCGCCGGACGTCACGTCGCGGCGCCCACCCGCAGGTTCTGCCAGATCTCCCGGGTCGCGGTGGACCGGTTGAAGGTGATGAAGTGGATCCCCGGCACCCCCTCGTCGAGCAACCGCCGGCACATCTCGCTGGTCTGCTCGATGCCGAGCCGGCGGACCGCCTCCGGATCGTCGGCGACCCGTTCGAACCGCGCGGCCAGCGCCGGTGGGAAGGGCGCCCCGGACAGCTGCACGGACCGCTCGATGGTGCCGATCCGGGTCACCGGCATCACTCCGGCCAGGATCGGGGTGTCGCAGCCGGCGGCGGCCACCCGGTCACGCAGCCGAAGGTACTCGTCGGCGTCGAAGAACATCTGGGTGATCGCGAACTCCGCGCCGGCCCGGCACTTGCGGATGAAGTACTCCGTGTCGGTGTCGACGTCCGGCGAGCGCGGGTGCCGGTAGGGGAAGGCGGCGACACCGACGCAGAAGTCGCCGGAGTGGCGGACCAGGCGGACGAGATCTTCGGCGTAGTGCACGCCGTCGGGGTGGGGGATCCACTCGCCGGTGGGATCGCCCGGCGGGTCGCCGCGTACCACCAGCACGTTGCGCACCCCGGCACCGGCCAGCCGACCGATCACGTGCCGCAACTCGGCGACGGAGTGGTTGACCGCCGTCAGGTGGGCCAGCGGCAGCAGGGTCGTCTCGGTGGCGATCCGCTCGGTCACCGCGACCGTGGTGTCCCGGGTCGAGCCGCCGGCACCGTAGGTGATCGAGACGAAGGAGGGACGCAGCGACTCCAGCTCGCGGATGGCCTGCCACAACTGCCGCTCGCCCTGCTCCGTCTTCGGGGGCATGAACTCGAAGGAGAAGGTCGGCTGGCAGTCGCGGACCAGCTCACCGATCGCCGGATGCGGATTCGGGAGGACCGAGGGAAGACCGAGCGCCACGCACCGACTCTAGCGGGCCGGGCCGGAGACCCCCACCGGCTTCCCAGCGGTGGAGACAACGACGAGAACTGTCGCACCGCCGATCTAACCTGCTCACCTGCGCGGGTGCGGTCACGAGCCCACCGGGGGCCGCGCGGGGGTCAGCAGCAGACGGTGCGCACCGACCCGCCCTGATCGGGTGTCGGGCCACCACCCCGCCGACCCTGCCGGAGGATCGATGTCCCCGTCCCCACCCGACCCCGTCTGGCCCCACCCCACACCCCTCGGCCCGTTGGTGGCCCGGTTACGGGTCGCCCGGGGATGGAGCCAGTCCCGGCTCGCCGCCGAACTCTGTGCCGCCGCCGGCGTGTTCACGCTGAGTCGGCACGAGATCTCCCGGTGGGAACGACAGGTACGCGTGCCGGGGCGCTTCTGGCGCGGCTGGCTGCTCCGGATCCTGGCGGCACCGGCAGTTCAGCCCGCCGGCTCGGCAGTCAGGCCCGCCGCAGGCCCGGTGGCCGGCAAGGCCACGGGACGCCGGACCGCGACGCCCGGGCTGCGGCCACTCGAAACGTCCGGTCCGGCGGTCAGGCCCGGCACCGCCTCCCGGCCCGGCGGGTCGCCACGCTCGGCACGACGCGCTGCGGCGTCGGTCCGGCCGAGATCAGCAGGTGACCCGACGCGCCGGAGGGCGGGTGGCTCGGCGCAGCGCATCCCGACCCATTAGCGTCGGGATGTGACCCATGCAGCTCCTGTCTCCCCCGTCGACCGTGCCAGCCTGCGTCAGCGAGTCGACAAAGCGCTGGCGGATTTTCTCGCCGGCCGTCGCGCCTGGATGGCCGACATCGATGACGCCCTGATGCCGGTCGCCGAGGCGATCGAGGCGTTCGTGCTGGGTGGCGGCAAGCGGCTGCGTCCGGCCTTCGCCTACTGGGGCTACCGAGGTGCCGGTGGGGTGGACACCGACCCGGTGGTGACCGCCCTCGCCGCACTGGAGTTCGTGCAGGCCAGCGCCTTGATCCACGACGACCTGATGGACCGATCGGACACCCGACGCGGTGAGCCCGCGGTGCATCGACGCTTCGCCACCCGGCACCGATCGGCCGGCTGGGTGGGCGAAGCGGACGGCTTCGGTGACGCCGCGGCGATCCTGCTGGGCGATCTGTGCCTGGTCTGGTCCGACGAACTGCTGCACTCCGCCGGGCTCGACCCCCGGACGGTGGCCCGCGCCCGGCCCGACTTCGACGAGATGCGCACCGAGGTCACCATCGGGCAGTACCTCGACGTGCTGACCCAGGCCACCGGAGACACCTCGTTGGAACGGGCCAGCAAGGTCGCCCGGTACAAGTCGGCCAAGTACACCGTGGAACGGCCGCTGCTGATCGGCGCGGCGCTGGCCGACGCCCCCGCCGACGTCCGCATCGCCTACTCGGCGTACGGATTGCCGTTGGGTGAGGCTTTCCAGTTGCGCGACGACGTGCTGGGCGTATTCGGCGACCCGACGCAGACCGGCAAGCCGGCCGGCGACGACCTGCGCGAGGGCAAACGGACCTACCTGGTGGCGGCGGCCCTGGAAACCGCCGACGACAGCGGTCGCGCGCTGCTGCTCGACGGCCTCGGTGACGGCGATCTGGACGTTGCCGGGGTGACCCGACTGCGGGAGCTGATCGTCGACACCGGCGCACTGGCCCGTACCGAGCAGCGCATCGTCACGCTCACCGACGCGGCGCTCGCCGCGCTCGCCGCCGTCGACCTCGACACCGAGGCGCGACAGGCGCTGGTGGACCTGGCCATCGCCGCCACCCGCCGCGCCGACTGACTCCTCAGAAGCCCAGGGCCTGGGCGCGGCGCTTGACCTCACGGGCGTGGTCGCCGCCGAGGGCGATCGCGGGGCTACCACCGGTCAACGTGTCGTCCGGCTCGTAGAGCCAGCGCAGCGCGGCCTCGTCGTCGTAACCGGCGTCGGCCAGCAGGGTGAGCACGCCCGGCAGGTGCTTGAGCACGGTGCGGTTGGCCACCAGGTCGGCCGGGATCCGGCGGACACCGTCACGGCGTACCGCGAGCAGTTCCCGGTCCCGGATCATCTGGTGGACCTTGCTGATCGACAGGTCGAGCCGCTCGGCGACGTCCGGCAGGGTCAGCCAGCCCGCCGCGTCGGCGGGACCGGCCAGGGGCGCGGTGCCCTCGGCGGGTACGGAATCGGTCACGGCAACACCCTGCCACGCCGCCCCCATCTCCGGTCAACGGGCTCCCGGCGACCACCCTGGGCAGGGGCAACCGTCACCCTGTGCGCGTGCCGGACCCGCCGGCGGACGCCTGCCGGTAGCATCCTGTTCAACCTTCATCCCCCCGACACATAGACTGCCTGCCGATGGACACACAGGTCGCCGACACGTTGCTGGGCTCGCTGATCGACGGGCGCTACCGCATCCGCGGTCGCGTGGCCCGTGGCGGCATGGCGACCGTGTACACCGCCACTGACGAGCGGCTCGAACGCACCGTCGCCGTCAAGATCATTCACGCCACCCAGGGGTCACCCGGCCAGGCCGGTCGGCCCAGCTTCGTCGACCGGTTCACCGACGAGGCCAAGACGATCGCCCGGCTCACCCACCCCAACGTGGTGGCCGTCTACGACCAGGGCACCCACGCCGGGCGGCCGTACCTGGTCATGGAGTACGTCCGTGGCCGTACCCTGCGTGAGGTGCTGGCCGAGCGACGCCGGCTCAATCCGGACGAGGCGCTGGCCATCACCGAGCAGATGCTCGCGGCCATCGGCGCCGCCCACCGGGCCGGTCTGGTGCACCGTGACGTGAAGCCGGAGAACGTGCTGGTCGCCGAGGCGCCCAGCGGCGGTCCGGCCAACCTCGTCGACAGCGTGGTCAAGGTGACCGACTTCGGGTTGGCCCAGGCCGTCGAGGCGAGCACCGACCATGACAGCGGCAACCAGTTGATGGCCACCGTGGCGTACGTCGCTCCGGAACTGGTGACCGACGGCCGGGCCGACGCCCGCACCGACGTCTACTCGACGGGCATCGTGCTGTTCGAGATGCTCACCGGCCGGGTGCCCTACGACGGTGACCGGCCGATCGACATCGCCTGGCAGCACGTCGACCGGGACGTCCCCGCACCGTCGACGTTGGTGCCCGGCCTGCCGAGGGTGCTCGACGACCTGGTCGCCCGCGCCACCCGACGCGACCCGACGGGCCGCCCCGGTGACGCCGGCACGCTGCTGGCCGAGGTGCAGGTGGCCCGGGACAGCGTGGGCAGTCCGAACAGCCACACCGCCCTGATCGCCCCGGTGACCGACGGTTCGGCGGTCTCCCAACCGACGATGGTGGTCGCGCCCGTGCGTCCGCATGAGCGACCGACCTGGGCCCGGCTGCCGGAGGATGGCCCGCCCGCCCGTGGTCGCCGTCGGGCCGCCTCCGGCGGCGGCGACGATCTGCGTACCCGGTTGGCTGGTCTGGTCGCCCGGCTGCCCGGCGAGGGCAGCGGACGTTTCGCCATCGCCGCCGTCGTCGTGGTGCTCGGGCTGGTGGCCGCGCTCGGTGGCTGGTGGTTCGGAGTCGGTCGATACACCACCACGCCGGAACTGGTGAGCATGACCAAGGCCGAGGCGGAGGCGCAGGCCTCCCAGGGGGGCTTCGACGTCATCTACGCCGATCCGCGGTACGACGATCAGGTCCCCCGCGATGGCGTGCTGCAGCAGGATCCCGCCTCATCCGCCAAGATTCTCAAGGGCGGCACCATCACCCTGACCCTGTCGCTGGGGCCGGAACGCTTCGAACTGCCGGACGTGGTCGGCAAGGAGTTCGCGCTGGCTGAGGCCGACCTGCTCAGCGCGCAGCTTGAAGTGGTGAAGGGCACCGCCCGGTACGACGACAGCCTGCCGGAGGGCGTCGTGGTGGCCACCAAGCCGGAGGCGGGCAAAGAAGTCAAGCCGGGCGATGAGATCACCGTCATCCTCAGCAAGGGCCGAGCCCCGATCACGGTGCCGAACCTGGTCGGCAAGAACCTCAACGACGCCCGCAACCAGATCGCGCAGCTCGGTCTGGTCCTGGTGGAGCCGACGCGTAAGCAGTCCGACAAGCCGCGCGACGAGGTGATCGGGCAGAGCCCGGCCGACGGCAGCGGCGTGGAGCGGGGCGCCCAGATCCGGCTGGAGGTCAGTGAGGGGCCGCCGCTGGTGACCGTGCCCCGCGTCGTCGACCTGCCGTGCCAGCAGGCCAAGCAGGTGTTGGAGAGCCAGGGCTTCCCGGTGGCGGTGCAGTTCAACCCGAACGCCGTCACCCGGTTCCAGAACCCGAACGAGAACGCCCAGGTCGCTCCGGGTACGCAGATCACCATCGGGTGCTTCTGATGTCTGCTTCGGATCCCGGCCACCGGCCGATCGGTTCACACACGCCAACCTCGGGCGGGCTGGCGAAGGCGGCGCTGCCGTACGTCGACGCGGCCGGCTCCGAGGTGGCGCAGGTCTACGTCGGCAACTCCCGGGGCTGGGCCACGCCGGCCGGCGATCCGGTGCAGGACGCGCTGTTCCGTGACGGCTGCGCCGAACGCGGTGTCGCCGTCTACATCCACGCGTCGCTGCTGGTCAATCTCGGTTCCCCGACCGCGGCGACGGTCGAGCGGTCGGCCCGGACCCTGGCACACGCGCTGCGCCGAGGCGCCGCCATCGGTGCCCGTGCGGTGGTCTTCCACGCCGGCAGCGCGGTGGACCCCGGGCACGCCGACGCAGCCATGCGGCAGGTACGCGAGTCGCTGCTGCCGCTGCTCGACTCGGCCGCCGACGCGGGCGGGCCGATGCTGCTGGTCGAGCCGAGCGCCGGGGGCGGCCGGTCGTTGGCCAGCCGGGTGGAGCAGCTCGGGCCGTACCTCGACGCGGTGGACCGGCATCCGTGGCTCGGGGTCTGCTTCGACACCTGCCACGCCTGGGCCGCCGGGCACGACCTGGCCGCCGAGGGCGGGATGACCGCGACGCTGGACGCCCTGGTGACCGCCATCGGAGCGGACCGGCTACGGCTGGTGCACGCGAACGACTCGAAGGACCTGTGCGGCTCCACCCGGGACCGGCACGAGAACATCGGCAAGGGCATGATCGGTGAACCGGCCTTCGCCGAGCTGATGCGTCACCCCGCCACCGCCGGGGTCCCGGTGCTGGTGGAGACTCCCACCGAACGCCACGAGGGCCACGCCATGGACATCAGCACCCTGCGCCGTCTCCTGCCCTGACCACTGCCGTTCGGCCATGACCTTGCAGCCGGTGTTTCACCGGCCGCGCGGTGACGGGGCACGCCCAGCCGGGTCGGCGACGCTCAGCGGCGCAGGATGCGGGTGAGCACGGCAGCGGCCTGATCCACCTCGGCGTCGGTGACGTCCATGTGGGTGACCAGGCGGGCGGTACGCGGACCGAGCACCGAGACCAACACACCGTCGGCGCGGGCCGCAGCGGCCAGCGCCGGCGCGTCCAGCGACGCCTTGGTCAGGTCCAACGGAACGATGTTGGTGCGTACCCCGGTGGCCAGCACCCCGAACGGAGCGACCGCCTCCGCCAGCCGGGCCGCCTTCGCGTGGTCGGCCGCCAGCCGGTCGATGTGGTGGGCCAGAGCGTACCGGCCGGCAGCAGCCAGGATGCCGGCCTGGCGCATCCCGCCGCCCATCCGCTTGCGAATCACCCGGCCCCGCTCGATCCGGTCGGCGGCACCGACGACCAGTGAGCCCACCGGCGCGCCGAGCCCCTTGGACAGGCAGACCGACAGGGTGTCGAACAACGCGCCGTAGGTGGCCAGTGGCACGCCGTCGGCGACGTGGGCGTTCCAGATCCGAGCGCCGTCGCAGTGCAGCGCCACCTGCCCGGCGTCGGCGACCCGGCGCAGCTCGCGCAGGGTGCCGAGCGGAATCACCCCACCGCCGCCACGGTTGTGGGTCTGCTCCACCGCGATCGCCCGGGTGGGCACCACCCAGGGAGCGTCGGGACGGACCATGCCGGCGACCACGTCGGGATCGAGCTGGGCCCCCACCGGGGGCCAGGTCCGCGAGGTGATCCCGCCGTACGCGGCGGCGGCCCCCATCTCGTACGTGACCACGTGCGCGTCGGCGTCGCAGAGCAACTCCGCGCCGGGCGGCACCAGCAGTTGCAGAGCGATCTGGTTGGCCATCGACCCGCTCGGGCAGAACAGCGCCGCCTCGTGGCCGAACATCGTGGCGACCTCGACCTCCAGCGCCCGGACCGTCGGGTCCTCGGCGTAGACGTCGTCACCCACCTCGGCGCTGGTCATGGCCTGACGCATCGCCGCGGTGGGCCGGGTCACCGTGTCCGAACGCAGGTCGATCAGATCAACCACTGTTGTCCTTCCGGCCGCCGACTGCGGGGCTCGCAAGCTCACTCCTCGCGTCAGCCACGGAGCATCTCCGCGACGAGGAACGCCAGTTCCAGCGACTGCTGGGTGTTCAGGCGGGGATCGCAGGCGGTCTCGTAGCGGCCGGGCAGGTCGAGGTCGGCGATGCCCTGGGCGCCGCCGAGGCACTCGGTGACATCCTCACCGGTCAGCTCGACGTGCAGACCGCCGGGGTGGGTGTCCAGGCCACGGTGCACCTCGAAGTAGCCGAGCACCTCGTCGACGATGCGGTCGAAGTGGCGTGTCTTGTAGCCGTTGGACGACTCGTGGGTGTTGCCGTGCATCGGGTCGCACTGCCACACCACCTTGGCGCCGGCGGCGGTCACCTTGGCCACGATCGGCGGCAGGGCATCGCGGACCTTGTGGTTGCCCATCCGGCTGATCAGGGTGAGCCGGCCGGGAATGTTGTCCGGGTTCAGCTTTTCGCACAGCTCGATCGCCTCGTCCGGCGTGGTGGTCGGGCCGAGCTTGACGCCGATCGGGTTGGCGACGCGGGAGATGAAGTCGATGTGTGCGCCGTCGATCTGCCGGGTGCGCTCGCCGATCCACAGGAAGTGCCCGGAAAGCCCGTACGGCCGACCACCGGAGACCCGGGTCAACGCCCGGTCGTACTCCAGGGCCAGCGCCTCGTGGGAGCAGTACAGGGTGACCGTGCGCAGCGCATCGTCCTCGGTCATCCCACAGGCGCGGATGAACGCCAGGGCCCGATCGATCTCGCGGGCGATCGCCTCGTACCGCTCGCCCGCCGGGGAGTTGCGCACGAAGCCCTTGTTCCAGTCGTGCACCGCGTGCAGGTCGGCCAGCCCGCCGGCCAGGTAGGCCCGCAACATGTTCATGGCGGCGGCCGAGTTCGCGTACGCCCGGATCATGCGCTGCGGGTCGGCGACCCGCGCCTCCGGCGTGGCCTCCAGCGAGTTGATCATGTCGCCGCGGTAGGCCGGCAGCCCGCGGGCGTCGGTCGGCAGGGACCGGGGCTTGGTGTACTGCCCGGCCACCCGGGCCACCTTCACCACCGGCAACGACGCGCCGTAGGTCAGCACGATGGCCATCTGGAGCAGCGTGCGGGCGTTGGCCAGCAGGTGGCTCTCGGTGTTGTCGGCGAAGGTCTCCGCACAGTCACCGCCCTGCAGCAGGAACGCCTTACCCTCGCAGACCAGGGCCAGTCGCTGGCGCAACTGATCGACCTCGTACGGGGCGACCACCGACGGCACGGTGTCGAGCACCTTGCAGACCTCGGCGACCTGCGTCTCGTCGGGCCAGGGTGGGGTCTGGGCGCGCGGCAGCTCCCGCCAGCGGTCCAGACCGAGAGCCTCGTCCTCGGCGGAGTCGACGGTCGGGCGGCTGGTCTGCAGCACCGGGCTGCCCACCGCCGGATGACTCAACTGATGCCACTCATGGCGCATGGTATTCAGCGTACGGCGACCAGCCGGCAGGGCCACCGGCGAGGGGCCGGGTTCCGGCAGATGGACGATCCTCGGCGGTGGCGCAGGTCAGGGCGTGGGGGCCGGGGCCGGGCTGTTCGCGCCGGGGCGCTCGTCGGAGATGCACCAGTCGAGCCCGTCGCGGGTGACCGTGAACAGCAGCGGGCGGGTCGCCTTCTTCTTGCCGACGGTCACCGTGACCGCGGTACTGACCTCCTGCCCGGACGGGCCGGGTCGAACGTCGGTGATCTCGGACGTCGACACCTCGAAGTGGTCGGCGAAGTCGCCGTTCGGCTCGGTGGCGGCGGCATCGAACGCCTCGTGCAGCACCGCGCAGAGCTGGCTGCGACCGGCCGCCACGTCCTTGGCCGCCATCGCGTCGAGGTATGCCTGGACCCGCTCGCGGGACTTCAGCATGGCCTCCTCGGCCGGTGCCCGCCCGGGCTGCTCCGCCTCGTTCTCACCACCGACGAACCCGCATCCGACCAGGGTGAACGACACGGTCGCCAGGAGCGCGACGATCGCCGGTCGCTGGTACGTCACCCGCATCACTTCCTCTCGACGGCGGACATCGAGACATGGTCGAGCGGCGAGTCTGTCACACCCTCCTGCGGGGTAAGGAAGGGCCCCTTCCTAACGCCTGGTGTATAGGAAGGGGCCCTTCCTAACGCTTGTGGCGGGGAAGGGCGCGGCGAGCCGGACGGGGAGGAGCCGGTGGGCCCCTCCCCGTCGGGGTGGGTGATGCGTCGGCCGTCGACTCAGCCGAGGCCGCCCTTGATGGCGCTGATCAGCTCACCGTTGCTGGTGTCACCGGAGAGCTCCCAGAAAAAGGCGCCACCGAGGCCCTGGTTCTTGGCGTACGTCATCTTGCCGCCGATGGTCGACGGGGTGTCGTAGCTCCACCAGTTGCTGCCGCACTTGGCGTACGCCGTGCCGCCGACGGTGCCGGTGGCCGGACAGGTGTTCTTCAGCACCTTGTAGTCCTCGATGCCCTGCTCGTAGGTGCCCGGGGCGGGGCCGGTCGCGGTACCGCCCGGGGCGGTCTGGGTCACCCCGGTCCAGCCCCGGCCGTAGAAGCCGACGCCGAGCAGCAGCTTGTTGGCCGGGATGCCCTTGCTCTTGAGCTTCTGGATCGCCGCGTCCGACCAGAAACCCTGCTGGGGGATACCGGAGTACGAGTACAGCGGCGAGTGCGGGGCGGTCGGGCCCTGCGCGTTGAAGGCGCCGAAGTAGTCGTACGTCATCGGCATGATCCAGTTCAGGTGCGTGGCGGCGCCGGCGTAGTCGGTGGCGTCGATCTTGCCGCCGTTGCTGCCGTCGGCGGTGATCGCGGCGGTGACCAGGTTGTTCGAGCCGAACCGGGCGCGCAGCGCGCTGGCTACGTTCTTGAACGCGTTCGGGCCGCTGGCGTCACAGGTCAGGCCGCAGGCGTTCGGGTACTCCCAGTCGATGTCGATGCCGTCGAAGACGTCTGCCCAGCGCGGGTCCTCGACCAGGTTGTAGCAGCTCTCGGCGAAGGCGGCCGGGTTCTGCGCGGCCTGGGTGAAGCCGCCGGACCAGGTCCAGCCACCGAACGACCAGATCACCTTGATGTGCGGGTACATCTTCTTGAGCTTGCGCAGCTGGTTGAAGCTGCCGCGCAGCGGCTGGTCCCAGGTGTCGGCGACGCCGTCGACGCTCTCCGCCGCGGTGTACGCCTTCTCGTAGTCGGCGTAGCTGTCCCCGATGGTGCACCGGCCGCCCGTGGTGTTGCCGAAGGCGTACAGGATGTGCGTCAGCTTCGACGCCGAGCCGCTGGTGTGGATGTTCTTGACGTGGTAGTTGCGGGCGTAGACGCCCCACTGGGCGAAGTACCCGACGACCTTCTGCGCGCCCGGGTTCGGCGGCGGGGTGGTCGGCGGGGTGGTCGTGGGTGGCGTGGTCGTCGGTGGCGTCGTGGTGGGCGGTGCCGTGGTGGTCGGCGGCGGGGTGCCGCCCCCGCAGGGCGCGCCGTTGATGGTGCAGTTCAGCGGTGCCCGGTACGCGCCGGTGCCGTTGTAGCCCCAACTGAAGGAGGCGCCCGGGGCCAGCGCACCGGCCCAGCTCTTCTTGACCGCCACATAGCGGTTGCCGTTACGGGTGACATCGGCGTCCCAGGAGCTGCTGATGCTGGTACCCGACGGAAGCTCGAACTCGACCCGCCAGGTGCTGACGCTGGTGTCCGACCCGTTGGTGATGGTGACCCGCGTTTCGTGACCCGTCCCCCAGTCCGACACCCGGGCGAACGAAGTCGTCACGCTTCCGGCGCCGAACGCCGAGGCCATCGGGACCGTGGCGACGGTCACCGCGACCACGGCGCCGCCCCAGAGGGTCCGGCGAAGCGATCTCTTCATGTGGCGTCTCCAAACAGTTAGGAAACTTTCCAAAAGGTTGAGGAGACGCTACTCACACGCCACCACTTCGTCAAGATGTGCATGTATCGATTGGCTTGTAGAGTCAGATCGGCCGCACCAGCCGTTCACCGTCGGCCATCAGCCGGGTACCGGTCGGTAACGTCACCCGTCTCCACACCATCTGCGGGCCCGCTCCCGGCGGGTAGCCTCCCGACATGACCGTCTTCGACATTCCGATCGGTACGCTCACCGGCGGCCCGGCCGATCTCGCGCAGTACCGCGGACGCACCCTGCTGATCGTCAACGTCGCCTCCCGCTGCGGCCTCACCCCGCAGTACGCCGGCCTGCAGGCCCTTCAGGACGAGTACGCCGATCGCGGGTTGACGGTGCTCGGCGTGCCGTGCAACCAGTTCGCCGGCCAGGAGCCCGGCACCGCGGCGGAAATCAGCGAGTTCTGCCAGGTCAACTATGGAGTGACCTTCCCGATCACGGAGAAGGTGGACGTCAACGGCCCCAACCGACACCCCCTGTACGCGGCCCTGGTGGACACGCCGGACGCCGACGGCCACACCGGCGACGTCCGCTGGAACTTCGAGAAGTTCCTCGTCGCCCCCGACGGCACCGCCGCCACCCGCTTCGCCCCCACCGTCACCCCCGACGACCCCGACCTACACGCCGCCCTCCACAAAACCCTCCCCACCTAAACCACCCCCACCCCCCACCCCCCACCCCGTCCCGTCCCGTCCCGTCCCGTCGCGTCGCGCCCCGTCCCGTCGCGTCGATCATGCACTTGTGGCACCTCGCAAAAGCCGTGAATCGCGGCAGAACGGGAACCACAACTGCATGATCGACGAGACCGGTCCGGGGGCGGGTGGGGTGGCGGGATTGGGGTGTTGCCGGATCGTGTAGATGTCATGGAGATTCCGTCTCGGTCCCGTGGAGATTCCATGTCGGTTTCATGAAAATCCACATCGGTCAGATATGACGGATCCAAGACGGGCCGCCTGACCTAGGCGTGGACCGTACCGAAATACGGTGTGCCGCGAGTGAAGAAAACAACACCATCGGTCTCGACGGACGGCTGGAGCGAACACGGTCGAGAAGAACTCATTCGGATGGTGACGGCAGCAAACCATGATCAATCTAGTGCCATTATGGTGCACCATGACCGGAATATCCCCCACTGGAGCGCCCGCCGGTCACCCGATCCTCGATACCAGAATTGCGCGTCGCTCACCAATGCCCAGGCGCAAGGCACATCGATTTTTGTCGCTATGTTCTGGCGACGAGGCGCACCCGGGCTGGGTTGCGGGGGTTGCCGTTCACAGAAAACTCTCGGGTAAGGTCGAGGCTCGCTCACCAGGGCTGTCGTGACTTCGGCAGGCCCCCGGCAACGACAGCGTGGATAGAAAAGCGCATTCGTGCCTCGCCCAAGAAAGCTGCCCGCGTACTCTGTGCCCCTTGGAATGGAGACCGTGTCCGCACTCAGAGTGAAATCCCTCTACAAGGTCTACGGCAACCGCGCCGACAAGGCAGCGGAGATTCTCCGGAACAGCGCAGACGGGGACGAGAAGCTGGCAGACCTGTCGGTCACGGCTGCCGTCGTCGACGCGAACTTCGAGGTCAGGCGCGGCGAGATCTTCGTGGTCATGGGCCTGTCCGGCTCGGGGAAGTCCACCTTGATCCGGATGCTCAACGGCCTGCTGCCCCCCACGCACGGCACGGTCGAGGTCGACGGGATCGACATCACCAAGCTCAAGCCAGCCGCACTACGGAAGCTGCGCCGCGAGAAGATCAGCATGGTCTTCCAGCACTTCGCGCTCCAACCACACCGGTCGGTGTTGGACAACGCCGGCTACGCGCTTGAGGTCGCGGGCCTGCCGCGCGCCGAGCGCCGGGAGAAGGCGCTGCAGGCGCTCCGGATGGTCGGACTCGACGGCTGGGCAGACAAGCTGCCGCAGGAACTCTCCGGTGGTATGCGCCAGCGGGTCGGACTGGCCCGCGCGCTCGCCGCCGGCACCGAGATCATGCTCATGGACGAGGCCTTCTCCGCGCTCGATCCGCTCATCCGCCGTGAAGTGCAGGACCAGTTACTCGAACTGCAGGCCGAGCTCGGTAAGACGATCGTGTTCATCACACATGATCTCAACGAGGCGATGCGCCTCGGCGACCGCATCGCGGTCATGCGGGCCGGCCGGATCGTCCAGATCGGCACCGCCGAGGAGATCCTCACCGACCCGTCCAACGACTACGTCGCCCAGTTCGTCGCCGATGTCGACCGGACGAGGATCCTCACCGCGTCGGCGGTCATGGAGCGACCGCTCGGCGTGGTGGATGTCAACTCCGGCCCTCGAGTGGCTGCCCGGGTGCTGCGCGAGACGCAGACCTCGGCCGTCTACATCACCGGCCGCGACAAGCGGTACCTGGGCACCGTGACCGCCGACGCCGCCACCCAGGCCGTCCGGGAAGGGCGGAAGAACCTCCAGGAGATCGTGTCGACCGAGTACGCCCGCACGGTCGCGGACACGACGCCGGTGGCCGACATCTTCGCCCCCTGCGCCGAGAGCCCGGCTCCGGTCGCCGTGGTTGACGCCGCCGGTCGGCTCGCCGGCGTGATTCCGCGGGTCACGCTGCTCAGCGCACTGGGCAGCATCAGCCCAGACGTCAGCGAGAGCACCACCACGCCCGAGCCCACCGGCACGGCCGATCCGGCACCGACCAACGACGCGGCGCAGACCAGCGACGCGATCCCGGCCAGCGACGACGTCGGCACGGCATCGACCGGAAGCGGCCCGGCCGCCACCCCAGAGGTACCAGCCCAGGTGGTTGCTGAGCCCTCAGCCCGGATGACGGGAGGGCCAGCATGAACATCATCGAGCGGCTGAACGACATGCTGCCGTACGTCCGGATCGGCGACGGGTTCCAGACCGGCGTCGACTGGTCGAGAACGAATCTCTCCGCCCTCTTCGACGGCATCGCCGCCACCGTCGACGCGCTGGTCGACCCGCTGGTGGAGCTGCTGACCGCGCCGCCGGCGATCGTCATGGTGCTGATCTTCGCGGGCCTCGGTTGGTGGCTGCGGGGCTGGAAGTTCGGCCTCGGCACCGCGCTCGGGCTCGGTCTGGTGGCCGGGATGCCGATCTGGAATCAGACCATGAGTACGCTGGCACTCGTCCTGGTCTCCAGTGGACTCGCCCTGCTGCTCGCCATACCGCTGGGCATTGTCATCTCGGAGAGCCGCCGCGCCTCGGCAATCGTCCGACCGGTGCTCGACCTGATGCAGACGATGCCCGCGTTCGTCTACCTGATCCCGGCCATCTTCTTCTTCGGTGTCGGCGTCGTGCCAGGCGCGCTGGCCACCGTGGTGTTCAGCATGCCGCCGGGGGTACGCCTGACCGAGTTGGGCCTGCGTCAGGTCGACCGCGAGGTCGTCGAGGCCGGCGAGGCGTTCGGGGCGTCCCCGTGGAAGATCCTGCTGCGCACCAAGCTTCCACTGGCTCTGCCCACCATCATGACCGGCGTCAACCAGGTCATCATGCTGGCGCTGTCGATGGTGGTCATCGCCGGGATGGTCGGTGCCGGCGGCCTCGGTGAGGTGATCACGACGGCACTGTTCCGGGCTCAGGTCGGCGCCGGCTTCGAGGGCGGCGTCGCTGTGGTGATCCTGGCAGTGGTGCTCGACCGCCTCACCGATTCCATCGGCGCGCGTACCGCGTCGGCGAAGGCGCAACGCGCCATGCAGGAAGCCTGATCCACCGGCCTGACCCACGCGGGGAAGTCATCAGTGCCGGCGCCCTGCCTCGCTACCGCGAGTTCCGCCGGCTTACCGCAACAAGGGAAGGAACTCCACATGTGGAGCAGTAGTTTGGTGCGCCGGGTCGCGCTGGCGGCCACCGCCGCTCTGGCGCTGACCGGCGTTGCCGCCTGCGGCGACTCCGACGATTCTGCGGGCGGCGCCGGCGACAGCAAGAAGATCAGCATCGGCTACATGGCCTGGGACGAGGCCATTGCCGCCTCGTACCTCTGGAAGAACCTGCTGGAGGAGAAGGGCTACGAGGTCGAGCTCAAGAACGTCGAGGCGGGGGTGGTCTACCAGGGCCTGTCGACGGGGGACATCGACCTCTTCCTCGACAGCTGGCTGCCGCAGACCCACGCGGACTACATGGAGCGGTACGGCGACAAGATCGAGAAGGTCGGCGTCTGGTACGACAACGCCAGCCTGAGCATCGCCGTCCCCGAGTACGTGTCGGGCATCGACTCGCTGGAGGACCTCGCCGCGAACGCGGGCACCTTCGGCGGCGAGATCATCGGCATCGAGGCCGGCGCCGGCCTGACCGCCGCCACCCAGGACAAGGTCATCCCGGAGTACGACCTGACCGGCAAGCTGAAGCTGACCACCTCGTCGACCCCGGCCATGCTGGCCGCGCTGGACGCTGCGGTCAAGGACCAGAAGCCGATCGTGGTGACCCTGTGGCACCCGCACTGGGCCTACGCGAAGTACCCGCTGAAGGACCTGAAGGACCCGAAGGGCACGCTCGGCGGGGCCGAGGAGATCCACACGCTGGCCCGTCAGGGCTTCGGTGCGGACTTCCCCGAGGTCACCGAGATGCTGAAGAAGTTCAAGATGGACGACCAGCAGCTCGGCTCGCTCGAGGACCTGATGTTCAACGTGCACAAGGACGACGAGGAGAAGGCCGTCGAGGAGTGGCTGAAGGCCAACCCGGACTACGCCGGGACGGTGGACGTCTCCACCTCCTGACCCGCTCCTAAGGCGACCGGCCGCCGGTGGTGAGGGCACGTGCCCCCGCCACCGGCGGCTCCACTATCGCCAGGAGCCACGTCGCCGGAGTCCCTTACGACGGAACTCCGGCGCGCCGGGCCCGCCACTCGGGTGCCAACACCGACCAGATCTCCAGGTCGACGCGGCCCTGCGGCCCCGGCAGCACCTCCCGCAGGACACCGTCACGGCGCATGCCCAACCGGCGGGCCACCGCGATGCTGCGTACGTTGCCGGCGTTGGTGCGCCACTCCACACGGTGCAACCCACGCTCGACGAACGCCCAGTCGATGACCCGTTCGACCGCCCTGGTCACCAGACCCCGCCCGACGGCGGTCGGCTCCAGCCAGCAACCCGCCTCGCACACGCCCGAAGCCGTGCTGAGCGACACCAGCAGCACCCCACCGACCAGCGTGCCGCCGGACCAGATTCCCCAGATGCCGCCGTCGTCGCGAGCCCACCGGTCGGCGTACCGCTGAAGGACGTGCCGCGCCGCGTCGAGATCGGCGGCCACGAAGGACGGCGACACCCAGGGCGAGATGTGTTCCCGCGACCGGTCCAGGTTGGCCAGGAACTCCTCGGCGTGCCACGGGTTCAGCGGCCGTAGTTCGACATCATCCGTCAACGGCGCAGCGAACATCAGAGCCTCCCGACCCTTCGCATCGCCGCCGTCGAGGTGAGACGGAATCCCAGCTCCCGGTAGAGCGACTCCCCCTCCGGACTGGTCTTCAGATCCACGGTCCGGACGCCCCGCGTGCCGAACCAGTCGAGCAGCGCGACCAGGCAGGCCCGCGAAAAACCCCGGCGACGGTACGCCGGATCGGTCGCCACGTTGAAGACGTACCCGGACTGGCCGCTCGGGTCCGCCGGCCCGCCGAGCCGCAGGTCGATAACGCCGACCGCGCAGGCGGCGAGAGTCCCGGGGCGACCCGGCGCATCCACCACGTAGGCGGCGAGGTCAGCCTCCGGGTCCGGCAGCTGCCGCCGGAGCGTACGCAGGGCTGTGTGCTGCCACTCTCCGGGCTCCGGCGGGGAACCGCCCATCGCGCCCAACATGACCGCCCGCAATCGGACGAGTTCCCGAGCGTCGTCCACACTCGCCCGCCGCACCCCGCTCACCGGAAGAGACTAACCGTATCTGCCTCTGCGTATGGACCCTCGACCGGCTCAGGAGCGTTCCACGACAAGCTGCCGCTATGTGAGGTGAGGAGTCGGGCGCGAAAGGGTGGACCGCCGGATGTACAACCACCGCTTCACTCACAGAAGTTCCGGCTTGCTGATGCCCGAACGGACAAGGGATGTCGCTCGTCGTCGCGCTCGGGTATACAGAATGTTCTTCCCGGATCGGCGCTCACGTTGCCCGGGGCGTCCCGCCCGCGGTTGGAGGCTCGCTGGTATGAGCGACGGACCATCTCCGACAAATACCCCGGCCCTGCGGTTCCTGTTCCGCTACCGGGATCTGGTCGCCGACACCCTGCCCGAACACCGAGCGGTGCTGCGCGAGCGAGGGTGGTGCTGGTGGGGCTGGTGGAAGCGCCCCAACGAGCCCGGCCGGGCCGAGGTGTGGGAGACACTCGACCGCGAGACGGCCGCCGGGCAGCGGGTGCGGATCGGGCTGTTCCACTCAGGAACGGGCACGGTGCATCCGGCCGTGGTCGATCGGGTGGTCGTGCCCCGCGCCGACGATCTGGGAAGCTTCGTCTCGCTGAGCCCTCCCGAGGCGGAGCGGGACGGAGTCCCCGGCTACTACCGGTCCAGCCGGCACAGCAGGGGGTGGCTGCGGTTGGTGGCCCTCGCAGAAGAGCCCATCGAGTTTTTCGGAAGATTCTCCCTCGCCTCGGCGCCGCCGCTGCCGCACCATCCGGCGAGCCAGTTGGAGCGGCTGGTGGGCAAGCGAATCCTCGATGCCGATGAGCTGCGGACCATGGACACCACCATCTGGGAGGTCCGGCCCACTCGACCCACCGACTCCAGCGAGCGGTTCCTGACCGCCTCGCAGCGTCAGGACGGTGCTCTCTCGGCGGAGCCGGTCGCCTGCCCGGGGCCCTGGCTGCTGCACCTCACCGATCCGCACTACGCGACCGGACAGTTCCGGTCGGAGCATCAGTGGCGGCTGGAGACCGAGGACGGGGCGACCCGCCCCACCATGGTCGATGCCATCTCCAACGCCCTGGCTCACCACCAGCGCTCCGTCGGAGCGGTTCTCGTCACCGGCGATCTCACCTACGTTGCCGCTCCGGAGGAGTTCAAGGCGGCGAGGGCGGGACTGTTCAAGCTGACCAACGGCTTGCTCGGGCTCGGCATGGAGCATCTCGTGGTCGTGCCGGGAAATCACGACATCGCGTGGACGCGGAGCGACACCTACCAGTACGCGGCACCGGTGGAGGTCGCCCCGGCCGAGGCCACCGCCAACTACCGATCGTTCTTCCAGGCGCTCTACGGATATCCGGCGTCGCCGCACCTGTCCATGGCTCGCCGTTTCGTCTTTCCCGGAGGCAACCTCGTCGACGTGGCGGCGGTCAATTCCAGCTCGCTGGAGCAGGGACGCTCGTTCCTGGCCGGCATGGGTCGGGTGCAGGAGGCCGCCTACCGTGAGGTGACGAGCGCCCTCTCCTGGTCCAGCCCGGGATCGGCGCTGCGGGTACTCGCGCTGCATCATCATCTGGCGTTGACCGAGGATCTCGAATCGCCCGACGAGTACGCCAGCGGCTTCGGTATCGCCATCGACGCGCCCAGGATCCAGCGGATGGCCGCCCGCGACGGCGTGCACCTCG
Organism: Micromonospora lutea; assembly: GCF_016863535.1. Lineage (GTDB taxonomy): Bacteria > Actinomycetota > Actinomycetes > Mycobacteriales > Micromonosporaceae > Micromonospora > Micromonospora lutea. The sequence goes on along the minus strand of NZ_BOPB01000009.1, from coordinate 450,332 downwards.
CGATGCACGGGCACAAGCATCGCGCGTTCGTCTGGCGGACGCAGGCCTACCATCTTCCCGAGTACAACAATGAGCGCTGGGAGTTGGGCAGTTTCAACATCGTCGGTGGCGGCAGCAGCGGCTCGATTTCGTCAGACGGGCGGCGTAACTTCTTCAACCTGATCCGGGTGGCGGGTCCTGTCGTGGAGTTGGAGATGTACCGGAGCCAGCAGCAAGGTTCGTTCGAGAGATTCATGACCTGGCGAGCACCGCTGGTCAGCGCTGCGGCGGGTGACCGGCTGGAGATCGCTCCGTGGCAGGTCGGTTCCCGATGACCATCCGCCGCCCGGTCGTGCACGCGCTCATCCTCGACATGGACAACACGCTTTACGATTGGGTGGCGTATTTCGTCCCTGCGGTGCAGGCGATGGTGACCGTGGCGGCCAAGATTCTCGGCGTGTCCGAGCAGGAGTTGCGGGGCGATCTCCAGGTCGTGCACCGCAGGCATGGCAATACTGAGCATCCGTTCGCGCTGTTGGAGACCACCACCGCCGAACGTTGTCTGCCCGGAATGAGCCGGCGGGTCCGGCACGAGCACCTACTGCCTGCCTTCACCGCGTTCAACGAGGTCCGCCGCGACCGCCTACACCTCTATCCAGGTGTGGCTGCCACTTTGGCAGCAGTCCGCGCCGCCGGCTGCCGGGTCGTAGGTCACACCGAGGCCAAGGACGTGAACATCAACAGCCGGGCCAGATCGCTTGGGCTCGACACGACATTGGAAGCGATCTACGCACCTCGTTTCGTCGGGCTTCCACACCCCTTGAGCACCGATGGAGAGCGGAAACAAGACACCATCAGGGCCCGGGTGCTTCCGCCCACCGCACGCAAACCCAACCCGGAGATCGCTCGCCAGATCTCCGACCAACTCGGCGTTCCGCCCTACCGTTGCCTCTACGTGGGTGACAACCTGAGCAAGGACGTGACGATGGCCAAGCGGGCGGGGATGCTGGCCGCGTGGGCACGCTACGGCACCCACCACGACCCCCACCTCTGGCGCGACCTCGTCGCCCTGTCCCACTGGGATCCATCGGCCGTCAACGCGGTCGAGAACGCAGACGCCGAGTCACCGCAGTACGCGCCGGACGTTGTCCTGGACGCCTTTGATGAGCTGTGCGAGCACTACACCTTCGCCTCACCCGCCGGGGCTGTTCAGCTGGAGCCCGACTGTCTCAGGGCTGGGTCGGTGGAGGGCTGAGCTGACGAGGCCGTCCATTCGCTTCGCCGGTTCAGGTCGCCGATGTTGGTCCGAAACTCGCTCAGCCACTCGCCGGTCTCCGCTTCCACCAGCTCGGAGGTCCGGGTGACCAGGGTTCGGATGAGCTCCTCACGCTGCTTCGCCACCTCCGGTCCCACCGGACCGTATGCGCCGTCGGTCTCGGTACGCAGACCGGTGGTCGCCCAGTCCAGCCGGAACTCGGTGAGCGCTCGTTGCAGCGCCTGCGCGGTGGCGATGTCGCGCATCCACGCCGACGACAGCCCGAAGAAGTGGTCGAAGGCCAGACACCCACCCGCCATGGCGAGCAGCACGTAGCCCCAACTCGCACCGTTACCGACGCCTGCGGCGCTGGCCAGTGGCACCACTCCCCCGGCGACCCCGAGCAGGATCGCGCATCCGCGGAGCAGCCGAGAGATCCTGCGGCGCGCCGCCTTGTCGCGCAGGTACCACGCGATGGTGTCCTCAGCCTGGCCCTCCGCCCATTCGCGGAGGCTGTTGAGGATGGCCGTGGGCTGTTGCCCGGTCAGGTCGGGAAAGGGGCGGCTGATCATGTCCCGTCGCGGTATGCGCCGACCTGCTCCGTCGACGGCGTCGTCCGTCATCGCGATTCGTCCGATCGTGCCTCGTGGAGTGGCCCGTGGCCGGGTGGCGGTTCGAGAACCGGTGAATCCGAACGTCCCATGAGGACAGCCTCGGTCATCGCGTCCTAGCGTACAAGGATCAGCGCTGGCCGGTTGACCCGTTCAGATCGGGCGGCGGCCGGCGAAGCCGCAGTCGGCGCGGTGGTACCAGCGCACGTCGGTGTCGCCCTCCAGCCAGCACCAGAGCACCTGCCGACCCTCGCGTTCACCGGGGAAGTCGAGCAGCACCGGCGCGACGCTCTTGACCTCGATGCCGTGCTGCTGGATCTCGTCGAGGACCGCGTACAGCCGGGCCTCCAGGCCTTTGACCTCGGCTCGGCCACCGAGCGCGCTGAGCCCGTGTGCGGTCAGGTCGGCCTGCAACTCGGCCAGGTCGGCCCGGACCCGGATCAGCTCGTCGATCCGGGGATGCAGGGTGGCTACCAGGTGCCGAGCCTGGGCGAGAGTGAACACCGCGCCAGTATGCGCCACCGCCGCCGCGCGGGACGACGGCACCGGCGCGAAGGTCTACTCGGCCTGGGCGGCGAGTTCGCGGGCCCGGTCGCGGGCGGCTTCCAGGGCGGCCAGCAACGCCGCGCGTACGCCGTGGTTCTCCAGCTCACGGATGGCGGAGATGGTGGTGCCGGCGGGCGAGGTGACCGCCTCGCGGAGCTTCACCGGGTGCTCACCGGAGTCGCGCAGCATCACCGCCGACCCGATCGCGGTCTGCACGATCAGGTCGTGCGCCACCTGGCGGGGCAGGCCGAGCAGGATGCCGGCGTCGGTCATCGCCTCGACCAGCAGGTAGAAGTAGGCCGGACCGGATCCGGACAGGGCGGTCACCGCGTCCTGCTGGGTTTCCGGCACCCGGATCGTCGCGCCCAGCGGCTTGAACATCTCCTCGGCCAGCGCCAGGTGCTCACCGGTGGCGTACGCGCCCGCCGAGATCGCGGTCATCGCCTGGTCCACCAGGGCGGGGGTGTTGGTCATGACCCGCACCACCGGGGTGCCCTCGGGCAGCCGGCGGCTGAAGAAGCTGCTGGGCAGGCCGGCGCAGAGTGAGACGAGCAGCTTGCCGGAGGGCACCTTCGGCCCGATCTCGTCCAGCAGCGCGGCGGCGTCCTGCGGCTTCACCGAGACGGCCAGCACCTCGGCCTCGTGCACGGCGGTGAGATTGTCCACCACCCGCACGCCGTAGCGGGCGGCCAGTTCCTCGGCGCGAGCCGGACGGCGAGCGGTCGCCAGCAGGCGGTCCACCGGCCAGCCCGACCGCAGCAGCCCGGAGAGCATCAGCTCGCCGATCTTGCCCGCCCCGATCACCGCGACGGTGTGCACCCCGGGTGACACCTGGCGTACCCCCTTCGTGGGCCGGCGTCGCGGCGGGCCAGGCGGCCCGACCGCGACGCCGGAACGACGATCAGCTGCCGAAGAAGACCTCAGCCTCGGCGTACCGCTCCAGCGGAACGGTCTTCAGCTCGGCGGTCGCGTCGGCGAGCGGGACGCGGACGATGTCGGTGCTCTGCATCGCGACCATCTTGCCCCAGTCGCCCTCGTGCGCGGCGTCGATGGCGTGCAGGCCCAGCCGGGTGGCGAGCACCCGGTCGAACGCGGTGGGGGTGCCGCCGCGCTGGATGTGGCCGAGCACGACCGTGCGGGCCTCCTTGCCGGTCTTGGCCTCCAGCTGCTGGGCCAGCCACTGGCCGATGCCGCCGAGCCGCACGTGCCCGAAAGCGTCCAGTTCCTGGTTCTGCAGGACCATCTGGCCCTCCAGCGGCTGCGCGCCCTCGGCGACCACGACGATCGGCGCGTACTGGTGCTGGAAGCGCTTCTCGACGTAGCCGGCGACCTGTTCGACGTCGAACTGCCGCTCCGGCAGCAGGATCACGTTGGCGCCGCCGGCCAGGCCGGCGTGCAGGGCGATCCAGCCGGCGTGCCGGCCCATCACCTCGACCACCAGGGTGCGGTGGTGGCTCTCGGCGGTGGTGTGCAGCCGGTCGATCGCCTCCATGGCGATGTTGACTGCGGTGTCGAAGCCGAACGTGTAGTCGGTCGCGCCAAGGTCGTTGTCGATGGTCTTCGGCACGCCGATGACGTTGACGCCCAGCTCGTGGAGCTTGGTGGCGACACCGAGGGTGTCCTCACCGCCTATCGCGATGAGTGCGTCGACGCCCTGCGCGGCCAGGTTGTCCTTGATCCGCTCGACGCCGTTCTCAATCTTGAAAGGATTGGTCCGGGAGGAGCCGAGGATCGTGCCGCCACGGGGCAGGATGCCGCGGACCTCCGCGATGCCGAGCGGGCGGGACAGCCCCTCCAGCGGACCCTTCCAACCGTCCCGGAAACCCACGAACTCGTGGCCGTAGCTGGCGACGCCCTTACGGACCACCGCCCGGATGACCGCGTTGAGACCGGGGCAGTCGCCGCCGCCGGTGAGCACGCCGATACGCATGATCTGCTCATCCTCCTGGGGAGCATCTGGTCAAGCCCGATCAAGCCCCAGGATATGTGTCAGCGCGGACCTCGGCACCGTTGCCGGCCCGGGGCGGGCCGTCCCTACGAACTGTAGTCGCAGCTCGGTGCGGCCCACACCGCGACCCACTACCGGTCAGTAGCCTTCCTCGCGACGATCGGCCGGCGGCCCACCGCTCGACGCCGCGCCGACCGGACCGATCAGGTCGACCTGGCCGCCCCGCGCGTCCCAGCATCGCGCGGCGGTGGGGTGCACAGCGATCAGCGTGAGACCGGCCGTGGCCGGACCGTCCGGGAACCACGCGGCCAGCCCCGGGTGCCACAACCGCTCGGCGCGTGCCTGGTCATGGTCGTCCCGGGCGCTGCCGGTGATCGACGCCCAGACCTGCGCCTGCGGATCGTGCAGGCTCAGCACGACCTCCGGGTTGACCCGCACCTGTCGGACGGTCGACGAAGCGGCGTTCGCGTGGAACCACAGCTGCCCGTCGAACTCCGCCCGCTGGAGGGTCATCGGCCGGCCCACCAGTCGACCGTCGAGGGAGATCGTGGTCAGTGTGCAGATCCGCGACGCGCGGATCAACTCGGTGATGCGGGCGCGGGCCTGTCGGCCACCGATCACTCCACCGCTCACGTCGGTACTCCCCTGCGCCTGTTCACGCCGGCACTCCCTCGCCTCGGCCGGTGGCGAAACTCCGGTGCCCGCAACAGCACGGGTCAAACCACCGAAGTACCGAATCTCACGAACCGGTCATCGCCCGCCACCGGGCCAGGTTGTGCCGGGCGTCGACCAAGGCGTCGTGCCGGGCCGCCGCGGCGTTCGGCAGCGGGGGGCGACCCCGGTCGTCCCAGAGCTGCCGCAGCTCCTTGGTGTACCGGGGGATCTCCCGGGGCAGCGCCGGCATCGCGCCCCACAACTGCGCCAACGCCACGTGGTCGTACGCCGCGTACCAGGCCCACAGCTCCAGCTCCGCACCGGAGCGCCCCCGGATCGGTTCGACCAGGAACTCGTACAGGTCGTCGCGGATGCGCTCCCGGGACCGCCAGGACCGGTCGGCCGGAGACGGCAGCTTGTCCAGCACGTTGCGGCGGACCCAGGGCACCGCCCGGGACGCGTCGAACTCGGTGGAGACCGCGTAGAACTCGCGGCCGTGCTCATCGACGACGCCGATCGAGACCAGCTCGACGGTCCGGCCGTCCTCGATGAACTCACAGTCGTAGAAGTAGCGGTAGGCCATCGGGACCATCCTCGCCGACGGTCACCGCGGCCCGTCGATCGGGTCGGCGACACCGGGAGCGCTTCCACGCGCCGCCGCGAGGTCACGCCGCAGCTCGAACCGGTCACGGAAGTGGTTTGAGGGGTGTACAGCACGCGACCGGACCGTCATGATCTGATGTGTTACCGCTGCCGGACGCCGAACGGGTGTCGGATCACCCCGTCAGGGCCGCCAGGCTCACCCGGTGAGCGAGTTGGGGTCCTTGACCGGGGAGGGGTGGGGCCGTGGAAATGCGCCTGCCGGAGCCGGGCGACGCGCTCACCGGCGTCGACATGTTCGCCGGACTCGAGCCGGAGGTACGTCAGCGGGTGGTTGCCGCAGCGGTGCCCCGGACGTACCGCAAGGGTCAGCTGCTGTTCGTGGAGAACGACCCGGGCGAGTCGCTGATCATCCTGCGGCGGGGCGCGGTGGCGGTGTTCCGTACCGCGCCCACCGGCGAGCGGGCGATTCTGACCGTGATGCGACCGCCGGACGTGCTCGGCGAGGTTTCCCTACTGGACGCCTCGACCCGGTCGACCTCGGCGGAGGCGATCGAGGACACTGCCGCGCTGGCGTTGTCCCGGCCGGCGTTCATGGAGCTGGTGCACTCGAACGCCCGCATCCTGGACGCGGTGATGCGGTCCCTCGGTGCGCTGATCCGCCGGCTGACCGAGCAGAACGCCGACCACGTCTTCCTCGACCTGCCCGGCCGGGTCGCCAAGACACTGGTCCGGCTGGCCGGTGAGAGCCAGGCCCCGATGATCACCATAGAGCTGAACCAGAGCCAGCTCGCCGAGATGGCCGGTGGCTCCCGGCAGAGCGTCAACCAGGCGATCGGGTCGTTCGCCAACCGGGGCTGGCTGCGTACCGAGGGCCGACGGATCGTCGTCACCGACGTGCCCGCGCTGCGCCGCCGCGCCGGCATGAACGAGCGCTGACCCGCCCGGCACCGTCAACACGACGACGCAGACGTACGCGGGCAGGGCCGGGACGATCGTCCCGGCCCTGCCCGCACATGTTCGGTCAGGGCTTGGTGCTGCCCGGGCCGACCCAGTCGGTACCACCCGGTCCGACCCAGTCGGTCCCGTCCTTGCCACCACCGGGCACCTCGCCAACGATCCCCTGCGCCTGAAGCTGCGCGAGGGTGGCGGCGTCCACGTCCACCGAGTCTCCGGCGGGGTGGGTGACCCCGTTACCGTCGGTCCAGTCGCTCTTCAGCATCACGTACACCATGGAGCTGTCCCCCTGATCGGTGGTCGACGAATCGGCTGCCTGAATCTAGCCGTTCCGAAACGTGGTGAGCTGCCCGGCTGAGTGTCCACAAGCCAACAGCCCGGTACCCGACAGTGCGTCGGGCAGTGATACTCGATGCTGCGCCCCGGGGCGTCGGGGGCCTGCCAGTGGAGGGTGTCATCGCCGCGCAGTGTGACCGCTGTGGACGTACCGCCGCCGAGGGCGACCGCTTCTGCGGTGGCTGCGGCGCGGAACTTGGTGCCGTCTGCCCACACTGCCTGCGCCCGCTCGCGCGGGACGTGGTCTTCTGCACCTCCTGCGGCGCACCCCGCCCCGGAACGGACGTGGCGGGGACCCTCAACCAGGAGGATCGTCGCCGGGTCAGTGTGCTCTTCGTCGACCTGATCGATTTCACCCCGTACGTCGAGCGGGCCGATCCGGAGCTGGTCCGCGGCATGCAGACCGGTTTCTTCTCCGCCGCCCGCCGGGTGGTCGGCCAGTACGGCGGGGTGGTGGAGAAGTACATCGGCGACGCGGTGATGGCACTGTTCGGTGCGCCGGTGGCCACCGAGACCGACGCGTTGCGGTGTGTGCGGGCCGGGCTGGAGTTGCAGCGGGTGCTGACCCGGTTCACCCCCACCGGCACCGACGGGTTGCGCTTCCGGGTCGGGGTGGCGACCGGGGAGGCGCTGGTCGACGTGGCCGCCGCCCGCGACGGCGGGCAGGCGATCGTCGCCGGTGACGTGGTCAACACCGCCTCGCGGTTGCAGTCGGCGGCGCCACCCGGCGGGGTGCTGGTCGACGGCGCCACGCACGCGCTGACCCGGGACACCATCCGCTACGACGAGCAACCCCCGGTCACCCTGCGCGGACGGTCCGCGCCGACCGAGGTGTGGCTGGCCCGGTCCGCGGTACACCAGCAGCCCACCGACCGGGAGCCCGACACCACGCCGCTGATCGACCGGGAACACGAGCTGGGCATGCTGGTCAACGCCCTGCACCGCAGCCTGCGCGACCGCCGGCCCCAGGTGGTGACCGTCTTCGGTCGGGCCGGCATCGGCAAGAGCCGGCTGGTGCGCGAACTGCACCGACATGCCGCCCGGCTGGTGGACGAGCCACTGACCTGGCGGATCGGCCGGTGCCCACCGTTCGGCGAGAACGTCACGTTCGCCGCGCTGGCCGACATCGTCAAGGCCGAGGCCGGCATCCTCGACACCGACCCAGCCGCCAGTGCCGCGCAGCGGCTCACCGCCGCCGTCAGCGAACTGGTCGGCGTCGCCGGACGGGACCGGGTGGCCGACGCGCTGCGTCCGCTGGTCGGACTGGCCGGCACCCCGCTGCCGGCGGAGGAGGCGGAATCGGCGTGGCGGCGGTTCCTGCTGGCGCTCGCGGCCCGCCGTCCCACCGTGCTGGTCTTCGAGGATCTGCACTGGGCCGACGACGCGATGCTGCGCTTCGTGGAGCTGCTCGGCGCGGCGGCCCGGGACGTGCCGCTGCTGCTGCTGTGCACCGCCCGCCCCGAACTGGTCGACCGGGATCCGAGCTGGGCGGGGACCATCACCGGCTCGGTCACCATCGCCCTGCCGCCGTTGCGGGACACCGGCATCGCCGCGTTGTACGCGCACATGTTCGGCCAGGCCGCGTTCTCCGCCGACCTGCTGACCCCGCTGATCGAGGTGGCCGGCGGCAACCCGCTCTACGCCCACGAGTACGTCCGGATGCTCATCGAGCAGGGCGCGCTGCGGCAGTCCGGACGCGGCTGGTCGCTGGAGAAACACCTGGACCTGCCGATGCCGGAGAGCGTGCACGCGGTCATCGCCAACCGGGTCGACCTGCTCGACGCGAAGGACCGGGCGGTGCTGCTGGCCGCGTCGGTGGTCGGGGTGCAGTTCTGGCCCGGCGCCGTGGCCGCCGCCGTCGGGCAGCCGGTCGAGTCCGTCGAGCGCGCCCTGCGCCGGCTGGAGCAGCGGGACTTCGTGCACGAGCAGGGCGCCTCCACGATGGCCGGGCAGCCGGAGTACCGCTTTCGGCACGTGCTGGTCCGTGACGTCTGCTACCAGCGGCTACCCCGTACCGAGCGGGTGGCCCGGCACGAACGCACCGCCGACTGGCTGGACACGCTGTCGCAGAGCCGGGACACCGACCTGGCCGAGGTGCTGGCCCACCACCGCTGGGTGGCGCACGAGATCGCCCGCTCGCTGGGTATGGAGACCCGCCGGTACTGCGCGCCGGCACGCGCCGCGTTGCACCGGGCGGCGCGCCGGGCGTACGCGCTGCACGGGTTGGACGCCGCCGCCAGCCACGCCGCCCGGGCGCTCGGCCTGGCCGACGACTCCGATCCGGTGGGCCGTCTCCAGTTGGAGCTGCTCAGTACCGAGATCTCGTTCCACCGCGACGGCAATGCCTTCCTCTCTGGCGGCGGGCCCGAGCAGGTGCAGGCGCTTGCCGAGCGGCTGCTCGCCCACGGCGACGAGGCGTGTGCGGCGCGGGCCTGGACGCTGCTCGGCCAGGCGGCGTGGCTGCGGGCCGACCGCCCGGCGGCGCTGGCCTGCCTGGACCGGGCGGTACGGCTGTTCGAGCCGCTACCGGACAGCGCCCAGAAGGCCGACGCCTTCGCCGAGTTGGGTCGGCTGCACATGCTCAACTACGAGCGTGATCCGGCCGTCGCGGCGGCCGACACGGCAGCCGAGATCGGCGAACGGCTCGGGCTGACCGAGATCCGCACCAACGCCCGGATCACCGCGGCCACCGCCCGTTACCAGGCTGGCGACCGGGCCGGGCTCGACGAGTTGTACACCATCGTCGAGTTCAGCCGGGCCGGTCAGTTGCTGGCGCTGCCCCGGGCCACCCAGAACCTCGCCTACGCCGTCTGTGAGGAGGGTGACTGGGTACGCTCCGATGCCCTGCTCTCGGCTGTGCCGGCGCGTACCGCGAGCGGGCAGACCCTGACCACCAGTTATTCCAGCGAGGCGATGCGGGCCTGGTTCGAGGGGGACTTCGGGCGGCTGATCGCCGCCGCCGACGCGTTCGTGGACACCCCGACCGGCAGCTGGGACATGCAGGTGCGCGGCCTGCGGTCGTGCCTGCTGGTGCTGCGTGGCCAGCCGGTGCCACCGGGCCCACCCGCAGATCAGTCGCCAGCCGGGACACCGCCCCGCGACGACGTGGCCGCCGCGTTGGACGTCGCCCGGCGCAGTGGCTTCCACCGGCTGCACTGGACGATGCTCGCGATGGGCGCGCTGTGCCGAGCGGTACAGGGGCGCGTCGACGAGGCCGCCGCGTTGGTCGACGAACTGGCCGAGTCGTGGTCCGCGGTGCCGGCGTTGGCCAGCGGCGAGTGGATCGCCGCAGCCGGTTGGGCGGCCAGTATCGCCGGGCGCAAGCCCGCAGCCCGGGTACGCGCCATGCTCGGCCGGGTCGGCCACCGTACGCCGTGGTCGGAGGCGGCGCTGCGGACCGTCACCGGCGCGCTGGCCGGGGCCGACGACAATCACCGGCACGCCGCCGAGCTGCACCTGGCCGCCGCCGAGATCTACGCCGGCATCCCCGACGTCACCGACCGGATGCTGGCACTGACCTTCGCGGTACGCGAACTGGCCTGCGCCGGCGACCCGGCGGCGGCCAGCGCGCCCCTGGCCGAGCTGCGCGCCTTCGCCCACCGCAACGGCGCACCGGGTCTGCTCGCTCTGGCCCACCCGCCCGCCGACCCCGCGCAGACCCTCGCCTCCTGAACCGTCGCTGGCCCGGCGGCGCTACCGCGCGGCACACCGGTGGCGGGGGCGTCCGCTCAGGCCGTGACGGGCGTGGCGGGTGTCCCGGTGGGCTGGGTCTTGAGTTTCTGGGCGTAGACGTCGACGTACTCGCGGCCGGAGAGCTCCATCAACTCGTACATGATCTCGTCGGTGACCGCGCGCTCGACGAACCGGTCACCGGCCAGTCCGGCGTAGCGGGAGAAATCCACCGGCGGGCCGAAGCGGATCCGCACCCGCGCCAGCTTCGGGATGAGCTGACCGGGCGGCTGGATCTCGTCCAGGTTGAGCATCACCACCGGCACCACCGGCGCACCGCTCTCCAGCGCCAGCCGGGCCACCCCGGTCTTGCCCCGGTAGAGCCGACCGTCGGGTGAGCGGGTGCCCTCCGGATAGATGCCGGCGATACCGCCGGCCCGCAGCACCTTCAGCTGGGTGTCCAGTGCCGCGCGGGCGGCCCGGCCACCGGAGCGGTCCACCGGGATGGTGCCGGTGCCGGTGAAGAACACCTTGGTCAGCCAGCCCTTGATCCCCTTGCCGGTGAAATACTCCGCCTTGGCCACGAAGGTGACCTTTCGGGGCACGATCAGCGGGGTGAAGATCGAGTCGGAGAAGGAGAGGTGGTTGCTGGCCAGGATGACCGGACCAGCAGCCGGCACGTGGTGCAGACCTTCCACCTGCGGCCGGAAGATGAGTCGCAGCAGCGGGCCGAGCAGCACGTACTTCAGCAGCCAGTAGAGCACCGGCATCCCTTCCCCAGGTGTTGGTCACCGCGGACCCGCGCCGGGTCGGGTGATCGTGGCACGAGCCTACGAACCGCCGCCAACCGCAGCAACGGACGTCCGGCCTGAAAACACCCGTCACGTTGGGTGTCGGCCGGCCGACCGCCCTCCCTTCGGTCGCCACGCTTTGCTCTGCTTCAACGCACGCAATGGTGACTTTCCGTATCGATTGTCGTTCGGAACCTGACGTGCGCGGGTGCCGTCGTACCTGGTCAGGGACCCTTGCGTTGGTTGAAGCAGAGCAAAGGATTGGTGGGTGACCACGGGCTGGGGCGGTCTCGGTGACGCCGTGTCGCCATTACCGAGGGTTGCCGTGACCGACAAGCGGTGCGACGGTGGCAGCGTCCGCGAGCGAGCCGGAGCGGGCCCACCCGTACGCCGCGCCACAAGGCACTCCCCGAACCCACCCTCGACGTGTCACGATTCAAGGCACGGGCGTGCGGGGGCGCGTCGAGGGGCTGCGGGGCGCGCCGGTGGCGCGATGAGGAGGATGGTCCGGTGTCAGCGGGTGGGGCCCGCCGGGGACGGCGGGACAACGGTCTCGACGCGAGCGAGTACGCCATCGCTGGCGATGTCGACCCGCGCGTCGGTGAGCACCTGCTCGACGTGCTGGCCGCCGGCGGGATCGCCGCCTACCTGCAACCGTCGGCCGACCTGAACCCGGTCACCCGCACCACCACCGTGCCGGCGCGGCCGGTGGACCGGCTCTACGTGGATCGCTCGCACCTGAGCACCGCCCGGGACTACCTCAGTCAACTCGCCGACGAGACCAGCGGTGCCCGTGCCAGCGAGGAACCGGACATCGACGCGGAGTGGGAGCGGATCGTCGCCGGCTTCCACGCCGAGCCGGAGACCGGCGACCATCCGTGGCCCGCCGTGGAGGACGTGGACGACCAGACCGGGCGGAGCGGCGGCACGGCCACCGCCACCCGGTCGGGCACCGAGGAGCCCGGCCCGACCGCCACCGGCGTACGCCGGCTGCCGTACGCCGCCGACATCTCCGGCGTCTCGGTGGGACGTGGTCCTCGGGACGGGGAGGGGCCGTCGCTGCTGGACGGCCTGGACACCTTCGGCACGGACCTGCCCGACGACCCGGACGACGACGAGCGCTACGTACCGCCGCCGCCCCCGCCGCTACCCCGGGTGTCCAAGTTCGCGATGGCCGGCGTTCTCGCCGTGCTGCTCGGCTTCGTGCTGTTCCTCTTTCCCGATCTGCTCCCCGCCGACCAGGGCATCGTGACGCTACTCGGCTTCACCGGCATCCTCGCCGGGTTCGTCACGCTGGTGTGGCGGCTACGTCCCGGCGACGCCGACGATCGCGACCCTGACGACGGTGCCGTCGTCTGAGTCACCGCGCAGGGTAACCGCCCGGATACCGGGACAGCGACGGCCCGTGCCAACGTGCGTAACAGTGGTGTAACTTACTGTCAGTAGGAATACCGCAGTACGTCACGTCACTTGCTGACTGCCCGGTTGTTCCTCCCTCGTGGCGGTCACTCCCCTGCTGATCGGAATGCCCGAGATGCGACAGAGTTCCCTGGTGGTGGTGGCCAACCGCCTACCCATCGACGACAGCGTGGCTCCCGACGGTGCCTGCGAGTGGCGCCGCAACCCCGGCGGGCTGGTCAGCGCGCTGCACCCCCTGCTGCGCCACACCCCCGCAACCTGGGTCGGCTGGGCCGGCGGCACCGGTCCGGCGCCCGTCCTGCCCGACATCGACGGAGTGCGGATGCACTCCGTCGCGCTCAGCGGCGAAGACCTGCGGGACCACTACGAGGGTTTCGCCAACGCGACCCTCTGGCCGATCTACCACGACGCGGTCGAGCAACCGCAGCACCACCGGCGCTGGTGGGACGCGTACCTACGGGTCAACCAGCGGTTCGCCGAGGCCACCGCGCAGGTCGCCGAGGCCGGCGCGGTGGTCTGGGTGCAGGACTACCACCTGCAACTGGTGCCGGGGCTGCTCCGCACTCTCCGGCCCGACCTGCGCATCGGTTTCTTCCTGCACGTGCCGTTCCCGCCGCCGGAGCTGTTCATGCAGTTGCCCCGCCGGGCCGAGTTGCTGCGCGGGATGCTCGGCGCCGACCTGGTCGGCTTCCAACGCGCCCAGGCGGCACACAACTTCGCGCAGCTGGTGACGAAGGTGCTGGGGCTGCCGGCCACCGACCGACGGATCGGGATCGAGGACCGGGTGGTGCGCATCGGCGCGTTCCCGGTCTCGATCGACACGGTCGAGATGGCCGCGCTGGCCGACCGCCCGGACGTGGCCGACCGGGCTCGCCGACTGCGCCAGGACCTGGGCAGCCCGGATCAGGTGATCCTCAGCGTCGACCGGATGGACTACACCAAGGGCATCGAGCAGCGGCTCAAGGCCTACAGCGAGTTGCTCGCCGGCGGGCACGTCAAGGTCCGTGACACGGTGCTGGTGCAGGTGGCAGTGCCCAGCCGGGAGCGGGTCAGCCAGTACCAGATCCTCCGGGACCGGGTCGAGCGGGAGGTCGGGCGGATCAACGGCGAGTTCGGCCGGGTAGGTGAGCCGGCGATCCACTACCTCACCCAACCGTTCGACCGTGCCGAGTTGGCCGCGCTCTACCGGATCGCCGACGTGATGGCGGTGACCCCGCTACGCGACGGAATGAATCTGGTCGCCAAGGAGTACGTCGCCGCCCGGGTCGACGACACCGGAGCGCTGCTGCTCAGCGAGTTCGCCGGGGCCGCCGCCGAGTTGCCGCAGGCGCACCTGGTCAACCCGCACGACCTGGAAGGGCTCAAGCAGGGCCTGCTCGCGGCGTTGCGGGCCGACCCCGCCGACGTGCGGGAGCGGATGCGGGCCATGCGCGCCCACCTGCATGAACACGACATCCGGGCCTGGGCCCGCTCCTACCTGTCCACCTTGGATCAGACCGGTTCGATGCTGGCCCGCCTCGGCGGCGACTGACACCAGGCCGGTGCCGCGACGGTCAGCCGCGGTCGTCGCGGGCCGGGTCCTTGACCAGCCAGTCGAGGATGGCGTCGATCGGCTCCCGCCACCGGGCGTCGAGCATCAGATCGTGCCCCATGCCGGGGAAGAGCAGCGGAGCCGCACCGTACCGCCGTGCCGCCCGGGTCAGCGCCGAGGCCGGCACCACCCGGTCGTCGGGACTACCCAGTACCAGCACGGGCGGGTTTCCCACCGCCGGCTCCGGATCGGCACCGGTCATCAGCTGCCACTGGGCCCGCCGGGCCGCCCGTCCCAGCCGCGCGGTGTGCCGCCGGGCCTCGGCGTCGGGCAGCTCGCTGCTGAACAGCTGCTTGCGGTTCAGCCGCAGCCCGGCACCGAACACGGCCGGCAGGGTGCCGAGCGGGTTGCGGCGCAACGCGGTGCCGAGCGTGGCCCAACCGCCGAGCACCGGCGCCACCAGCACCGCTGCCCGGGCCGGATAGCGGGCCATGGCGTACTCGGTCACCAGGGCCCCGGCACCGTGTCCCACCAGCACCGCCTGGCGCGGCAGGCTGGCCGCCACCTGGACCACGTCGTGGGCGTACGCCCGCAGGGTCGCCTCCGGTGCCGGGTCGCTGCCGCCGTGCCCGCGCAGGCTCACCGCGTAGGCGCTGAAGCCGCGGGCGGCGACATGGCCGAGCCAGTTCTCGGCGTACGCCCAGGCACCGTGACCGAAGCCCGGCACGAACAGCAGCGGTGGCCGCCCCTCCTCCATCTCCGGAACGGCGCTGAGCACCTCACGCCGGACCGGGCGCACCGGCCGCGCCCACTCCCAGCTGCGCATCACCCGCTCGGTCACTTGCTCTCCAGCTCGCGTAGGGCGCGCTCCAGCGCGCGCAGATAGTCGGCGTGCCCGACCTCGAACCAGTGCCGGGTCGAATCCTTCACCTGTCCCGAGTAGCGCTCGCCGGCCCCGGCCCGCACCCGGGCGGCGAAGGCTGCGGCCCGGTCCGGACGGCTGGCCCGCAACCGCAGCGACCGGGCGACGAGCACGGCCTGCCAGTGGGCCAGGGTGAAGATGCCGGAGTCCGGTTGGAGCAGCCCGGTGACCGCGAGAGTGGGATGGTCCGGTACGAGGGCGTTGAGCCACAGTCGGGGCCGGCCCAACCCCTCGTCGTCGCCGAGGATCTTTCCGTCGAGGAACTCGAAGCGGGGCAGGTAGCCGGTGGCGAAGACGATCAGTTCCGGGTCGATCTGTCGACCGTCGGTCAGCTCCACCGAGTGCGGGTGGAAGCGTTCGATGTCCGGTACCGGGGCGATCGCGCCGTGGCCCACGTGGTAGACGAGCAGGCTGTTGGCGATCGGGTGCGTCTCGTACACCCGGTGGTCCGGCTTCGGCAGACCGAAGCGGGTCAGGTCGCCGACGGTCAGCCGCAACGTCCGGTGATAGAGCCACTGGCGGACACGCAGCGGTACCCGCAACGCCAGCAGCAGGTCGTTGACCTGGTCGGCGGGACGACCAAGGACGTACTTCGGGGCGTACCAGTAGCCACGGCGGGTGGAGTGCCAACAACGCGACGCCTGCTGGGCGGCCTCCACGGCGATGTCGCAGCCGGTGTTGCCGGCGCCCACCACCAGTACCCGCTTGCCCCGCAGTTGTGCCGCGTCCTTGTACGACGAGGCGTGCATGACCTCGCCGCGGAACTGTTCCAGCCCTTCGTAGCGGGGCAGCTTCGGCGACCAGTTGTGCCCGTTGGCGATCACCACGGCGGCGTACCGGGAGGTGCGCTCGGGTCCGTAGCCGCCGGTGCTGCGGGTGGTGACGTCCCACCGGTCGTCGGCGACCGGCTCCACCCGCACCACCTCGGTGCCGAACCAGATGTGCCGCCGCAGGTCGAAGTGGTCGGCGTAGCGCTCGAAGTACGACAGCAGCTGGCTGTGGTGCGGATAGTCCGGCCAGTCGTCGGGCATCGGAAAGTCGGGAAACTGGGTGAACGGCCGCGACGAGATCAGATGGGTGCTGGCGTACACCGGGCTGCGGTCGTGTCGCCAGTTCCAGGCACCGCCGACGCCGGTCTCGCGTTCGTAGCAGTCGACCCCGAAGCCGTGCTCGACGAGGTTCTTGACGGCGGTCAGGCCGCTGGCGCCGGCGCCGATGACGCAGACGGTGTCGCCCCGGTCGGAGACCGGACGGCCGTCGTGGCTGCGGGCGAGCGTGGTCGTCTCCGGATCTGGCCGGCCGGGCTCGGTGGAGGTGGACACCGGGGATCTCCTTCGTCTCGGCACGAGTGCCGGGTCGCGCGAAATCCTCTCCACAACGGAGCGGGATGTCCAGCCCGGCCAGGGACCGATGTCAGGCAGCGGCGGGCAGCAACAGGTCGACCAGGACCGGGAAGTGGTCGCTGGCCCGCCGGGTCAGCGGAGTGTCCACCACGTCGTAGTCGACCACGATGATCCGCGGATCGACGAACAGGGCGTCGATGCGCCGTCGGGGATCGGCGCACGAGTAGGTGAGCCGGTCGGTCCGGTCGGCCGCCTCCGCCGCGTCGGTCAGCCCGTCGGCGACGGCGCGCCACGCCGGCCCGCCCGGTTCCTCGTTGAGGTCGGCGGCGGCGATCACCGGGTGAGGTGCGGCGGCCAGGTCCCGCTTGAACAGCTCGGCCTGGCCGGGACGCTCGGTGGGGTCGGTGGACAGGTGTGACCCGGCCACGGTGAACCAGGCGGAGGTGCCCACCCGGCAGTCGGCGTACGCGGCGCCGCGCAGGTGCCGGCCAGGGGTGAGCGGGAAACGCCGGCAGCGGGTTGCGGTCACCCGTACCCGGAGGCTGGTCAACACCAGGTTGCCCAGCGACGGCAGCCCACCGGCGGCGACCACCAGACCGAACGACTCGGCCAGCGCGGCCGATTTCTCCCGCCACCGGAACCGGCGCGGCCCCTCCTGCACGACCACCACGTCCGGTGCCGCCTCGCGTACCACCGTGGCCAGCGCGGCGGTGTCGTCGCGTTGGCTGTGGACGTTGTACGACAGCACGCGCAGCGGCACGCCGAGTTCGGTCACCGGGTGCGGTACGGCGGACACCGGCTAGGCCCGCCGGGCCAGGTCGGCGGCGCCGATGACTCCGGCGGCGTTGCCGAGCTCGGCCGGGCGGATCTCGGCCACGGGCAGTCGGCTGCGCTGGGCCAGGGCTTGGCTGAACGAGCGACGGGTGGGGCCCATCAGCAGCTCACCGGCCTCGATGACGCCACCGCCGACGACCAGGACCTGCGGGTCGAGGATCTGTGCCATGTCCGCCAGGCTGGTGCCGAGCCAGCGCCCGACCTGCGCGAACGCCTCGGTCGAAACCGGGTCGCCGCCCTTGCCGGCGGCAGTGACCATCGGCCCGGTGATCGCCTCGGCCTCCCCGTCGGCCAATTCCAGCAGGGCGGCGGCCCGGTGCGGCTCCTGCCGGGCGGCGGCCCGAGCGAACCGGACCAGGGCGCTGCCGCTGGCGTACTGCTCGATGCAGCCGAGTCGGCCGCAGCCGCACTGGTGGCCGTCGGGGACGGTGAGCATGTGGCCCAGTTCGGCGGCGATGCCGTTGGCGCCACGGAGCAGGTCACCGCCGAGCACGATGCCGCCGCCGACGCCGGTGCCGATGGTGAACATGACCATCGAGTCGTCGGCGTGGCGGGCGGCGCCGTAGCGGAACTCGGCCCAGGCCGCCACGTTGCCGTCGTTCTCGACGATGACCGGCAGTCCGACCGCCGCGCTGACGTAGGCCCGCAGTGGCTCGTCGCGCCAGGCCAGGTTGGGGGCGAAGAGCACAGTGGAACGACTGACGTCGATCCACCCCGCCGCACCGATGCCGACCGCCTGGATGTCGCGTCCGGAGGCCAGTTCGGCGACCAGCTCGATGATGACGTCACGGGTCTTGCCGACGTCGTCGGCGGGGGTGTCCCGTCGGGTCTGCACGAGGATGGTGCCGGTGTCGTCGACGACACCGCCGGCCACCTTGGTGCCCCCGACGTCGACTCCGATGGTCAGCGTCACCGCTGCCACTCCCCTCTGCTGTGCCACCCCGCGCACACCTGCCCTCGCCGGTGGTGCGGGTCGTCCGTGGTGGTCAGGCCCCGTCGCCTGGTGCATCCTGTCGCCCGTCGGGCACGGCACGGCCGTCCGGTGCGGGCTCGTCACCCGGCACGGGTTCGCCGTGGGGTATCCGGGAGGCGGGCACCACGCGATGCTCGCTCGACGTCCGACGTCCGGCCGGTGCGACCGGCCCGGCGGCGTCGACGGGCGCGGCGGCCGGAACGGCGACGTCCTCCGCCCGGGTCGCGGCGGACCAGACCTCCCGCTCCGGTGCCGGCTGAGAATCATGCCCGGTACGGGTCGCCTCGCGCCACACGTGGTCGCCGTACGGGTCGGCGGAGGCGGTGGGGGTGGCATCGGGGGCGGAGGTCGTCTCCGGGTCGACGGTGGGTCCGGAGGCCGGTTCGGTCGGGCTGAAGGCGCGCAGGAAACTGGCCAGGCCAGCGGCCAGATCCCCGGCTCCGGTGGCCAGTCGTTCGGCGAATTCCGGGCTGGGGTCGCGCAATGCGGCGATGCCCCGACATACCGGGCAGACGCAGCATTCGGCAGCACCGGTGGCGAAACCACCGCCGGTGGCGCCGGACGTGGTGTCCGGGGCGTCGTTGTGACCGAGGACACCGGTCACGATTCCGCCGAGCGGGCCCAGGGGCACCGCTGACGGGTTGGCGGCGGCCAACCGTACGGTGGCCAGCAGAGTAGCGACCAGCCGCTCCGCCTCTTCCCGGGCCGTACCCGGATCTGTCGCACCCATCCTGGGCTCCTCTACCGCGGCGGCGACGGGGTCGCCGGACGCGTCATTGCGCCGCACCGGACGCTTCTACCCGGCGCTTGAGCTGCTTCAACGCGGCATCCATGATCATTTTCTCGGCCTTGCGACGGAACATGCCGAGCATCCCGACCGCGAGCTCCACCTCCAGGGTGTAGGTCACGGTGGTGCCCCC
This sequence comes from Micromonospora lutea, assembly GCF_016863535.1. Lineage (GTDB taxonomy): Bacteria > Actinomycetota > Actinomycetes > Mycobacteriales > Micromonosporaceae > Micromonospora > Micromonospora lutea. The sequence continues at coordinate 431,044 of NZ_BOPB01000009.1, read as the reverse complement.
GTCGGCGTTGGCCACCAGGTCGTACGAGCCCCGCTGCGCCTTCTGCATCTTCGACGGGGCGACCAGGTGCCACTCGATACGGGACAGGTCCTCGGCGTAGGCGTACGCCAACACGTACTCGTCGGCCAGCACCGTGGCGTCGAGGACGAAACGGACCTGACTGGCGTATCCGTCCTCGTACTCCTCGATCACCTCCGCCTCGCGGACCGCCTCGGTCCACTCGGGGTAGCTCGGAAAGTCACAGATGACCGCCGCCACCCGGTCCGGTGCGGCACCGATGATGATCGACTGGGTGGAGGAGTCCGCCATGCTGGGAGGCTACCGTCCGTCGACCGCCCGCGTGCCGCGCAGCCCACCTGCGGTGGGCTGATGGCCGGCCGGGCGGGTAGGTTTCGACACAGCCACCGGCGCAGGTGGCGGCCCGACCCGGTCCCGTGAGCACGAGGGAGTGCAGGTGCGCGAGTTCACCGTCCCGCCGATCGTCACTGTCGGCGATTCGGCCAACCTCACCGATCCGGTCTGGGAGAACGCCGAGGCCGCGCCCGACGCGGTGCAGTTCGTCCGCCGCGACGCGGGGGGTGCCTGGGCCGACGTGACGTGCCGGCAGTTCCGCGACGAGGTGGCCGCGGTCGCCCGCGGGCTGGTCGCCGCCGGCGTACGGCCGGGCGACCGGGTGGCGCTGATGAGCCGCACCCGCTACGAGTGGACGCTCGTCGACTACGCCATCTGGGCGGCCGGTGCGGTCACCGTGCCGATCTACGAGACCTCCAGCGCCGAGCAGGCGTCCTGGATCCTGGGCGACTCCGGCGCGGTGGCCGTCGTGGTGGAGACCACCGCGCACGCCACGCTGGTGGCCGGCGTCCGGGACCAGCTACCCGCGCTGGCCCACGTCTGGCAGATCGACCTGGGTGGGGTGGACGACCTGGTGGCCGCCGGCGCACAGGTGGAGCCGGCCGAGATCGAGCGCCGCCGCGCCGATCTGCGCTCCTCGGACCTGGCGACCATCATCTACACCAGCGGCACCACCGGCCGCCCCAAGGGCTGCGTGCTGACCCACCGCAACATGTACGCCGACATCGCCAACGCCGTCCCGGTGCTGCCGAACCTGTTCGGCCCGAACGCATCGACCCTGCTGTTCCTGCCGCTCGCGCACGCCTTCGCCCGGCTCATCCAGATCGGCGTGGTGCAGGCCCGGGCCACCATGGCGCACTGCTCGGACACCAAGAACCTGGTCGCCGAACTCCAGGAGTTCAAGCCGACCTTCGTGCTCTCGGTGCCCCGGGTCTTCGAGAAGGTCTACAACGGCGCCAAGCAGAAGGCCGAGGCCAGCGGCAAGGGCCGGATCTTTGCCCGCGCCGAGGCGGTCGCCATCGCGTACAGCGAGGCGTTGGAGACCTCCGGCGGGCCGGGCCTGGCACTGCGCGCCCAGCACGCGCTCTTCGACCGGCTGGTCTACGGCAAGCTGCGGGCCGCCCTCGGTGGGCGCTGCCGCGACGCGATCTCCGGTGGCGCACCGCTCGGCGCCCGGCTCGGCCACTTCTTCCGGGGCGTCGGCGTGACCGTCTGCGAAGGGTACGGGCTGACGGAGACCTCTCCGGCCGCCACGGCCAACCTTCCCGGATACACCCGGATCGGCACGGTCGGTCGACCGCTGCCCGGCGTCACCATCCGGATCGACGACGACGGCGAGGTCCTCATCGCCGGTGATCTCATCTTCCAGGGGTACTGGCACAACGACGAGGCCACCGCCGAGGCGCTCACCGGCGATGGTTGGTTCCGCACCGGCGACCTGGGTTCGCTCGACGGTGACGGCTACCTCACCATCACCGGTCGGAAGAAGGAGATCATCGTGACGGCCGGCGGCAAGAACGTCGCCCCCGCCGTGCTGGAGGACCAGGTCCGGGCACATCCCCTGGTCAGCCAGTGTGTCGTGGTTGGTGACCGACAACCGTTCATCGCCGCGTTGATCACCCTCGACGAGGAGGCCCTGCCAGCCTGGCTGGAGTCGGCCGGGCTGCCCGCTGACACCGGGATCGACGTGCTGCGCGAGCACGAGGGGCTGCGGGCGGAGATCCAGGCCGCGGTCGACCGGGCCAACCAGTCGGTCTCCAAGGCCGAAGCGATCAAGGTCTTCCGGGTGCTGCCGCACGACTTCACCGAGGCGACCGGGGAACTGACCCCGTCGCTGAAGGTCAAGCGCCAGGTGGTGCACAAGACGTACGCGGCGGAAATCGCCGATATCTACCGCGGCTGACTACCATCCGTCACGTGCCCGCCTCGACATCCGCTCTGGCCCGCTCGCACCCGCTCGCCGCGGCGGCGCGCGTCGTCGTGCTCACGCTGGTCGCCGTCCTGACCCTGTTCGCCACCCGCGACGTGACCCAGCTGTGGTGGATCGTCCTGTTGGCGCTGGCCGGGCTACCGGCGATGCTGGCACCCCAGCACCGGCTCGTCGGCCCGCTCAGCCGGGTGGCGGAGGTGCTGGTGCTCGGTCTCGCGGCCAGCCAGGTCGCCGCGGTGGCCACCGTCGGCGGTCACATCGGCGGACTGGGTGCCTCGGCCGTGCTGCCGTACCTCGCGGTGCCGGTGACCGTCACGGCGCTACGTCGCCGGTTCCGTGAGGGCGCGGCGCTGATCGCCGTGACCGCCGGCAGCCTGCTGGTCGCCGGTGCGGTCACCGAGGTCGGCGGGGTCCGCCAGCTGAGCCAGCCCGGATATCTCGCCGTCTGCGCGCAGTGGCTGATCCTGGCCGCCCTCGGTCTCTACGCCGCCGGCACGCTGCACCGGGTGATGCAGGTGCGCCACGACAACAAACCCCAGCCGTACGCCGAGGCGACCCGCCTGCTGACCCAGCTGCGTACGGTGGCCCGCCAACTGCCCGGCGCCACGCTCGACCCGGGTGGGATCTCCGAGCACCTGTTGGAGGAGTTGCGCACGGTGGCCCGTACCGATCGGGGCGCGGTGCTCTCCGCCAGCGGTGGTGGCCGGCTGGTGGTGCTCGCCCAACTCGGTGCGGACCGGGTCGACTGGGAAACCACCATCGACGCGGACTCGGCCATCGCCGACGCCTGGGCCAGTCAGCAGTCGCAGACCGCGGCCCGCTCGCAGTCCCGCTCCCACCGGAGCGCGGAGGTCTCGGCGCTGATCGTGCCGCTGGTGGCCGGCCTGCGCACGGTGGGTCTGGTGGTGTTGGAGACCGACCGGGCGCACGCGTACCCACCACCGGTGGTGGCCCAGGTGACCGCGCTGACCGGCCCGGCCGCGCTGCGCCTGGAGGCCGCCCTGCTCTTCGACGAGGTGCGCTCGCTGGCCACCAACGAGGAGCGGCAGCGGCTGGCCCGGGAGATCCACGACGGGGTGGCCCAGGAACTGGTGATGGTGGGCTACGGCATCGACAACGCCCTGGCCACCGTGCATGAGGACGCCGAGGAGACCGCCGAGTCGCTGCGCCTGCTGCGTCAGGAGGTGACCCGGGTGATCACCGAGCTGCGACTGAGCCTGTTCGAGCTGCGCAGCGAGGTGGACCGGCACGGTGGACTGGCCGCCGCGATCGCCGAGTACGCCCGCACCGTCGGTGCCTCCGGCGGCCTGCGGGTGCACCTGTCCCTGGACGAGTCCACCGCCCGGCTGCCCGCCGCGACCGAGGCCGAGCTGCTACGCATCGCCCAGGAGGCGGTCACCAACGCCCGCAAGCACGCTGGCGCGGCCAATCTCTGGGTCACCTGCGAGGTCGATCCGCCCTATGCGCAGATCGAAGTGTCAGATGACGGTCACGGCATAGGTGACCAGCGCTCGGACGGGCACTATGGTCTTGCGATCATGGCCGAGAGAGCGGAACGTATCCGGGGCCGGTTGGAGATCAGGCCGCGGCAGCCGAGTGGTACGACCGTCGCGGTGGTGGTCGGTTCACCGCCCCGGCGCGATAACGTTCGCGGTAGCGCCGCCGCAGCAGAAGGGGAGTAAGCCGAGGATGACCACAAGCCCGACACCGGCAACCCGTACCAAGGTCCTCCTTGTCGACGATCACGACTTGATCCGCAAGGGCCTGCGGCACGCCTTCGAGCGCGACCGGCAGTTCGAGGTCGTCGGCGAGGCGGCCACCGCGGCGGAGGGCGTCCGGCAGGCCGGTGCCCTGCAGCCAGACGTGGTGATCATGGATTTGCGGCTGCCCGACGGCAGCGGTCTGGAGGCGACCCGCGCACTGCGCAAGTCCAGCGCGTCGATGGGCATCGTGGTGCTCACCATGTACGCCGGCGATGACCAGCTCTTCGGTGCCCTGGAAGCGGGTGCCAGCGCGTTCGTACCGAAGACCGCGCCGGCCGACGAGGTCGTCGCCGCCGCCCGGCACGCCGCCTCCTCCCCCAGCGCTTTCACCGCCGCCGACCTGGCCGAGGCGATGAAGCGTCGCCTCGCCCCGTCCGGTCCGCAGCTGTCTCCCCGCGAGGGTCAGGTGCTGCGACTGCTCGCCGACGGAATGAGCGTCGCCGGCATCGCCAAGCAGCTGTTCGTCAGCGAATCGACCGCCAAGACCCACATCTCGAAGCTCTACGAGAAGCTCGGCGCGGCCAACCGGGCGCAGGCACTGATGACCGCGCTGCGGCTCGGTCTGCTCGAAGCGCCGGACGCGCCGAAGTTCTGACCGCGCCCAGCGCGGCGCTTTGCGGATCCGTGTCCCACCACGGCGGGGCACGGATCTTCGCATCGATCGCCGCTCCGCACGGATCGACTATGGCCTCGCATGCGAAAGCGGGGCAGAATACGCGCCGGGGCGCACCATCGCCCCGAGGGCGTGCGGAGGGGTGATGTCATTGCGACGGCCGGACTGGGCACCCGAGACGATCGACGTCGAACGTCCCAGCGTCGCCCGCATGTACGACTACTATCTCGGCGGCTCGCACAACTTCGCCGTGGACCGGGCCGCCGCCCGAGCGATGGTGGCGGCGGTGCCGCAGGCGCCCCTGATGGCCCAGGCCAACCGCGCTTTCCTGCGCCGGGCGGTGCAGTTCCTCACCGACGCCGGCATCCGCCAGTTCCTGGACATCGGCTCCGGCATCCCCACCGTGGGCAACGTGCACGAGATCGCGCAGCGGCACGCCCCTGAGTCGCGGGTGGTCTACGTCGACATCGACCCGGTCGCCGTGGCGCACAGTCGGGAGATCCTGGCCGGCAACGACCGTACCGCGGTGATCCAGGAGGACCTGCGCAACCCGGAGCAGATCCTGGCCAACCCCGACGTACGCGCGATGCTCGACTTCTCCCAGCCGGTGGCCGTGCTGGTGGTGGCGGTGCTGCACTTCGTCTCCGACGACGACCGTCCGGCCGAGGTGCTACGGGCCCTGCGCTCGGCACTGGTCCCCGGCAGCTACCTGGTCCTGTCGCAGGCCAGCGACGACGGCCGGGACGAGACCGAGCGGGCCGAGGCCGAGGAGGTCTACCGACGCACCGACAACCCACTCTGGGTACGCGGCCGGGCCGAGCTGACCGGCTTCTTCGACGGCTTCGAGCTGGTCGAGCCCGGCGTGGTGTGGGTGCCGCAGTGGCGTCCGGAGACCCCGGAGAGCGCCGAAGACGCCGAACGGGCGGTGTTCCTCGGCGGGGTCGGACGCCTCGGTGGCTGAACCTCCGGACGGCCAGCCCTGCGTCGGTGTCTTCGCTCGGGCCTGGGCGAAGGCGGTGGCGGGTACCAGCTATCTGCCGATGACCCACGCCCAGTTGGAGATGCTGCTCCAGCGCCTCACCAACCTGCTGGCCGAGGCGCTGCGGGCGGAGCCGCTCGACCTGCGGGTGGGGCACCGGGTCGCCAACGAGCTGGTCGCCGCGCACATCGCCTCCGCCGAGGCACTCGGCCGGACCGTGGAGGTGATCCAGCTTCGACTGGTCCGCGACCTCGATCTGGTCGCCGACGACATCGAGGACCGGCTGGCCCGACTGCTGGGCGCGGTGGCCACCGGCTACGCCCGGGCTCTGCGCGACCGGACCCTCGATGAGCAGGAGTCCATCCGACGTGCGGCGATGACCGCCCGCGCCGAGGCCGAGCAGGCCCTGCGCGCCAGCGAGGCCCGCTTCCGGCATCAGGCCACCCACGACCCGTTGACCGATCTGCCGAACCGCACGCTCTTCGCCGAACGCCTCGCCGCCGCCGTCACCGGATCAGCCGGCAGTGGCCGTCGGGTCGGGCTGTGCTTCCTCGACCTGGACCGGTTCAAGCGGGTGAACGACTCGTTCGGGCACCAGATCGGCGACCGGGCGCTGGTCGCGGCGGCGCGACGGCTACGCCGGGCGGTCGAGCCGCACCTGGTCGCACGGCTCGGCGGAGACGCCTTCGTCGTTCTCGTCGAACGCTCCACCGGCACCGGAGACGTGGTCGCCGTCGCCGAGGCGGCGCTGGCCGCGCTCTCCGAGCCGGTGGTGGTCGACGGGCACGACGTGACGGTCACGGCGAGCGTGGGCATCGTGGAGCGGCGGGTCGTCGGCACCTCACCGGACGACCTGATGCGGGCAGCGGGCAGCACCCTGCTCTGGGCCAAGGCCGCCGGAGGCGCTGGCTGGGCCCTGTACGACGCGGAGCGCGACAGCCGCGAACAGGCTCGCCAGGAACTGAGCGCGGCCATCCCGGCGGGACTGGAACGGGGTGAGTTCTTCCTCGACTACCAGCCGTTGACCTCATTGCACGACGGCTCGGTGCTGGGCGTCGAGGCACTGGTCCGGTGGCGTCACCCACGGCTGGGCGTGTTGCGTCCGGACAGCTTCATCGGCCTGGCGGAGGAGACCGGGTTGATCGTGCAGCTCGGCGGCTGGGTACTCGCCGAGGCCTGCCGCGAGGCGGTCGGCTGGACGTCCGCCTCGGGTCAGCCCCCGTACGTCAGCGTCAACCTGGCGGTCCGTCAGGTCCGCCGCCCCGGCCTGGTGCAGGAGGTGCGGGCCCTGCTGCGCCGTACCGGCCTACCACCGAACCGGCTCCAGTTGGAGATCACCGAAAGCACGATGATGACCACCTCCGAGGAGCCGGTACGCGCCCTTCGTGCGCTCGCCGCCCTGGGCATCCGGATCGCCATCGACGACTTCGGCACCGGCTACAGCAACCTGGCCTACCTGCGCGATCTGCCGGTGACCGAGTTGAAGGTGGCCGGTGAGTTCGTGCGCGGCCTGCGTACCCCCGATGCCCTCGCCGACGAGCGGATCCTCGCCTCGCTGGTCTCGCTGGCCCACGCGTTGGACCTCACCGTGACCGCCGAGGGCGTGGAGACCGGTGGGCAGGCCGAACGGTTGCGGGCGATCGGATGCGACGCCGGCCAGGGCTGGCATTTCGGCCGTCCCGCTCCCCCTGACCACATCCTCGCCCGCATCCGCTGAGCAGTAAGGAAGGGCACCTTGTTAACGCCTGGTGTATAGGAAGGGGCCCTTCCTTACATCTCGACGGGCCGGGGGGGTCAGCCGGCGAGCAGCGTGGTGAGGCGTTGCGCCTGCGTCTCCCAGCGCCACTCCTGCTCCACCCAGGCACGGCCGGCAGCGCCGAACTGTCGGGCGAGGTCCCGGTCGGCCAGCAGGGTGGCCACCCGGTCGGCGAGTTCCGCGAGGTCCCGACCGTCCACCACGTACCCGGTCTCGCCCTCGCGCACCGCGTCCGGCGCGCCCCCGGAGTTTCCGGCCACCACCGGCAGGCCGGTCGCCGACGCCTCCAGGTAGACGATGCCGAGCCCTTCGACGTCCAGGCCCCGGTTCCGGGTGCGGCACGGCATCGCGTACACGTCGCCGGCCGCGTAGTGGGCGGGCAGGTCGGCCGAGGGCACCGAGCCGGTGAAGACCACGTCCCGTTCCACCCCTGACTGGCGGGCCAGCCGGGCCAGCGTGCTCCGGTACGGTCCGCCGCCGACGACCAGCAGCGCGGCGTCGGGCACTCGACGACGGATCAGCGGCATCGCCCGGATCAGCATGTCCTGCCCCTTCCGGGGCACCAGTCGGGACACGCAGACCACCACCGGCCGGTCGGACAGGCCGAGCCGGTGCCGGACCGCGCCACCGTCGACGGACGGGTGATAGAGGTCGGTGTCCACGCCGGGCGCGAGCCGCCGCAACTCGGTGCGCCCGTCCAGCGCCCGGGCCAGCCGGGTGCGGGTGTACTCCCCCAGGTAGGTGACCACGTCGGTGTCCTGACCGATGCGCCGTAACGCGGTCCTGGCCAGCGGCAGCGCCGCCCAACCGACCTCGTGGCCGTGGGTCAGGGCGACCACCCGTCGGATGCCGGCCCGTCGGCGCAGCCCGGCGGCGAGCAGGCCGAGCGGAGCCGCCGCGCCGAACCAGACCGAATCGCAGCCGTACGTTCGGGCCAGCCGGGCAGCCCGGCGTGCCACCAGCGGGGTGGGCAGCAGCACCTTGGTGCGCTCACGAACCACCTCGAACGGCTGGTCGGCGTCGAACTTCTCCGCCCCGGCCCAGCGCGACGCGTACACCACCACGGAACCGGCCGGCTGGCGCACCGCGAGGTTGTGTACGAACGATTGGATACCGCCCGGCCGAGGCGGAAAATCATTCGTGACCAGCAACGTACGGCTCACCGGCCCACCTTCCTGGCGTACGCGCGGGCGGCAGCGATCCGCTCCACGGTTGACGGGTGGGACGCCGAGTACAGGTACTCCCAGCGGGGTGGGTCAGGGTCGGAGAGGTTGACCGTGGACAGGCGTCGCTGCATCGACTCGAACGCGGCCGGGTCTCCGGTCAACGCCAGCGCGTGTGCGTCGGCACGGGCCTCGACCCGCCGCGACATCAGTGCCTGTACCGGGGCGAAGACCAGCCCAGCCACCGTGACCAGGGCGAGCAGCAATCCGAACGCGCGGGGTTGCGCCACCGAGTCGACCCCGGCCAGGCGCAGCAGTGGCGGCCAGGAGCCGATCAGGTAGAGCGCCACCACGGCGGCGGCCGCGCCGAGCGCGCCGGTGAGCGTCCCGGCCAGTACGTCCCGGTCCCGGGCGTGGCCCAACTCGTGTGCCACCACCGCGGTCACCTCGGCCGGCGTCGCCTCGCGCAGCAGGTTGTCGTAGACCACCACCCGGCGGGTCGGCCCGAACCCGGAGACGTACGCGTTGACCGCCCGGGTACGCCGGGACGCGTCGGCCACCAGCACGTCGCGCACCGGCACTGCGTCCCGTTCGGCCAGCTCCATCAGTTGGCTGCGCAGCGGCGAGGGCTCCATCGGGGTGAACCGGTTGAAGACCGGTTCGACCAGCACCGGCAGCACGAAGGAGAGCAGCACCACCAGGGTGGCGGCTCCGGCCGCGCCGAACGCCCACCACCAGCGGGGGGCGAGTCGTACGACGGTGTAGAAGCCGAGCAGCGCCACCGCGCCGATGACGGCGCTGACCGCGTACGACTTGAGCAGGTCCACGGCCCAGCCGCCCCAGCCGTTGGTGGCCAGCCCGTAGCGGGTGAGCACGCTGTGCCGCCACGCCGAGAACGGCAGCGTCACCAGGTCGGCGACCAGCACCACGGCCAGACCGCCGAGGACCGCCTGCGCGATCCAGTGGTCGCCGAAGGGGCGCCCGGCCAGCTCGATCAGGCGGCTGCCCAGCGGGGTCAACCCGAGCGCCAGCGCCACCAGCAGCCCGACGCCGAGCGCCGTCCATCCGCCGGGACGCAACGCGGAACGGAACTGCCGGGCCCGCTCCACCTGCTCGGTCGGCAGGTCACGCAGGGCGGCGAGCTGGTCGGCCCGGGGCGCCGGCGGACGCTGCCACGGGATCAGCACCAGTGCCGCCACGAGCAGGGCGACGCCCAGTCCGGCCAGGGTCAGCAGCGCCCACCCTCGCGGACTCATCGCGGCACTCCGTTCGACGTGGGCGATCCGCCGCCGCAGCGAACGCGAACCGACCCGTCGTCCGCCCTGCGCCTCATACCGCCGCTCCTGTCGCCATGGGCGCCCATCCTATGTCCCGGGGGTACGCCCGCCCCCGCCCGTCGTCCCACCCGCACGACCGGCCCGGGACGACGACGGCGGGGTCAGGACCGCGACAGGCGACGCAGCAGCGAGTCGGCCCCCAGCGGGTACGCCCCATGTCGACGTACCCCGTCGGCGACCTCGCGATCGGAGGAGACCACGACCACGGGGCGGCCCGGCGGTTCGGCACGGACCAGCCGACGGATCAACTCGTCGGCGGTCTCGCCCTTGCGGGAGAACAGCACCCGCACGCCGCGCGGGGTGGGTGGCAGGCCGTGCACCCGTTCCGCCCCGTCGAAGACGACGGTGACCTCGTCACCGGTCTGCGCGGCGATCCCGCCGAGCCCGCTGACCAGTCGCTTGCGCTGCTGTTCCAGGGACATCTCACCGAAGCCGCGTTTGGTCACGTTGTAGCCGTCGACCACCAGGTGCGCCCGGGGCAGGGCCAGCAACTGGTCCAGCCGGGCCGGGTCGTCGGTGTCCCGGGCGCGGACGGCGGCCTCGGTGGCGGCAGGAGAATCGGCGAAGGAGTCGGCCACGAAGTCGGCGGGCAGTTTGTCGACCGGGTCCAGAGCCAGCTCCCGACGCAGCCCACGGGCGGCCTGACCGATCGTCTCCAGCAGCAACCACAAACGTGCGTCGTCGACCGAGCGGGCCTCCTTGGCACTGCTGCGGGCCACCCCGGCCGCCGCCTCGGCCTCGGCCAGCCGGGCCCGGGCCCGGCGCAGTTCAGCGTCCGCGTCGGCGGCGGCGCGCGCGGCCCGGCCCCGCTCGGTGGCCAGCAGCTCGTTGGCCCGGCGTTCCCGGGCCTGCCCCTCCCGCAGCGCACGGCCCAACTGCCGGGTCTCCTCGCGCAACTGGCCCAGTTCCTCGCGCACCCGGGCCAGTTCGTCGCGGAGCTTGTCGGCCTCGACCCGGGCCACCGCCCGGTCGTGCTCGGCCCGGGTGGCCCGCTGCTCCGCCTGCCGGACCAACTCGGCCACGACCGCCGTGTCCGCCTCGGCGCGGACCGCAGCCCCGCTGGCGTCGATCAGCTCCCGCCAGCCGCGCGGGCGGGCCAGGTAGGCCAGGGCGGCCACCTCGACCGGGTCGGCGGCGGCGGGGGCGGTGCCGTCAACGACGGCGGCACCCAGGTCACCGACGTCGGCCAGCACCCGGGCGGAGACCCGCTGCCGGAACAGCGGATCAGCGGCGAGTTGGGCGGCGATCACGGGCGCACCGAGCCGGGCGCGTCGATTCGGGGCGAACTTGGCGACCCGGCGCAGCGGCACGGGCACCTCGTCGCCGGGCAGACCCGGCAACACGGCGGCGGTGAGCGAGACGATCCGCTGCCGCACCGGCTCGGGCAGACTCGGCTCCGGCTCCGGCTGCCCCACCTCGGCCGCGTCGCTGTCCGTCACCGGGTCGTCGATGGGACCGCCACCAGCCGCGGGCACCGAGACGACCTGCTCCTCCTGCGGGAGGTTGTCGTCATGCGGCTCGGTGAGGGGCATGTGGCAAGTCTCCCACCGCGACCGGGCCCACCGCCCGGTGGTGAGCCGATCTCTCATCCTAGACCGGTGGTGACTGTTGGGGCCGATGGGGCACGAGTGTCGGACCGGACGGTTACGGTGCCGCGGATGGCAGCACAGGAGTTCCGCCAACCGACGCTGGCCGGGCTCGACCCGACCGTCAACGGTGTCGACCCGGCATTGCCGCTGTACGCGACGACGTTCGTGGTGGTCGATCTGGAGACGACCGGCGGAGCTCCCGACGGCGGCGGCATCACCGAGATCGGCGCAGTCAAGGTGCGCGGCGGCGAGGAGCTGGGCGTGCTGGCCACCCTGGTCAATCCCGGGGTGCCGATCCCACCCTTCATCACCGTGCTGACCGGCATCACCCAGGCGATGCTGCTGCCGGCACCGCCGATCGAGCAGGTGCTGCCGAGCTTCCTGGAGTTCGTCTCGGACGCCGTGCTGGTCGCCCACAACGCACCCTACGATGTCGGCTTCCTCAAGGCCGCGTGCGCGAAGCACGGCTACCGCTGGCCGAATCCACGGGTGCTGGACACCGCGGCCCTGGCCCGACGGGTGCTGCTGCGCGACGAGGTGCCCAACCGCAAGCTCGGCACCCTTGCCGCGTACTTCCGGGCCGCCACGCAGCCGACCCACCGGGCCCTGGACGACGCCCGGGCGACCGTCGACGTGCTGCACGGCCTCATCGGACGTCTCGGCGGGCACCGGGTCGACACCATCGGCGACGCCATCGAGTTCGCCCGCGCGGTCACTCCGACCCAACGTCGCAAGCGGCACCTGGCCGACGGGCTGCCCCGCGGTCCCGGGGTCTACATCTTCCGGGCCGCCGACGACCGACCGCTCTACGTCGGCACCTCCCGGGACATCGCCACCCGGGTACGCAGCTACTTCACCGCCGCGGAGAAACGCGCCCGGATTTCGGAGATGCTGGCCGCCGCCGAACGGGTGGAGGCGGTGGAGTGCGCGCACTCCCTGGAGGCGGAGGTGCGTGAGCTGCGGCTGATCGCGGCGCACGCGCCGCCGTACAACCGACGGTCGAAGTACCCGGAGCGGGTGGTCTGGCTGAAGCTGACCGACGGCCCGTACCCCCGGTTGTCGGTGGTCCGGGAGATCTCCCCGGGCGACCGTGCCTACCTCGGCCCCTTCACCTCGCGGCGAGCCGCCGAGCTGGCCGCCGCCGGCTTCCACGACGCGGTGCCGCTGCGCCAGTGCACCCACCGGTTGTCGCTGCGCACGGTGACGCCGGCCTGCGCGCTGGCCGAGCTGGGTCGCTGCCCGGCCCCCTGCGAGCACCGAATCTCCCCTGAGGAGTACGACGCCCGCGCGGTCACGCCGTTCGCCACCGCCACCACCGGCGACCCGCAGCCGGTGGTGGACGCCCTGCTGACCCGGATCGAGGCGCTCTCGGCCAACCAGCGTTACGAGGAGGCGGCGACCGTGCGCTCCCGCCTCGCGGCGGTGCTGCGGGCCGCCGTACGCATGCAGCGCCTGGCCGCGCTGAGTGGCCTCGCCGAGGTGGCCGCCGCGCATCCGGCGGCCGGCGGCGGTTGGGAGCTGGCGCTGGTACGGCATGGCCGACTCGCCGGGGCCGGCGTGTCGCCGCCCGGGGTCCATCCTCGACCGACGTTGACCGCCATCCGGGCCACCGCCGAGACGGTGTCACCCGGGCACGGCCCGGTCCCGGCCGCCACTCCGGAGGAGTCGGAGCGGATCCTGTCCTGGTTGGAACGACCGGAGACCCGACTGGTCGAGATGTCCGCCGGCTGGGCCTCCCCGGTGGCCGGTGCGGCCCGGTTCCGTGACCTGTTGACCAAAGCCGAAAGCGCGGCGTCCCCGCAACTCTGGTCCGAACGCTCATGAGCAACTGTCCGATCGGACTACGTCGACTCACTTACTCTGTTAAGGAAGTGCAGTCCTGCCCGTTTCGAGGGTCTGCTCCCGCTTGCCGGATTCCGGTGGTGGTGGCGCAGCAGGCGTGAGGGGGTGTCCCAGGTGGACGTCAACGCCGGACACGGCGGTGCCCTGGGCGGCGCGCTCCCGACACAGCCCGGCGAGTTGCCCCTGACCAGACGGCTCCGATCGCTGCTCACCTGGCCGACCGCCGAGACCGAACCGGTCGGCCAACTGGTACGCACCCACCGGACCATCCACACCGGCGCCGACCCCAGCGTGCTGCGCCGCGCCTACACCATCGCGGACAACATGCACCGCGGCCAGTTCCGCAAGAGCGGGGAGCCGTTCATCACCCACCCGCTCGCGGTGGCCCAGATCTGCGCGGAACTCGGCATGGACACCACCACCCTGGTCGCGGCGCTGCTGCACGACACGGTGGAGGACACCCGCTACACCCTGCAGGCCCTCGCGGAGGACTTCGACCACGAGGTCGCCCACCTGGTCGACGGGGTGACCAAGTTCGACAAGGCGTTCTACGGGCAGGCCGCCGAGGCCGAGACCATCCGCAAGATGATCATTGCGGCCGGCAAGGACGTCCGGGTGCTCATCATCAAGCTCGCCGACCGGCTGCACAACATGCGCACCCTGGGCGTACGCTCGGCCGCCTCCCGCGAACGCATCGCCCGCAAGACCCAGGAGGTGCTGGTACCGCTCTGCGACCGGCTGGGTATCCAGACCCTGAAGCGGGAGTTGGACGACGTGGTGCTGCTGCACCTCGAACCGGACGAGCACGCCCGCATCGCGCGGCACGTGCACGACCGGCCCGGCTGGGACAGCTACCTCGCCGAGGTGGTCGCGCAGGTCAAGGGGGCGCTACGGCGCAGCCGGGTCGACGCGGCGGTCGCTCCGCGACCCCGGCACCTGTACTCGATCTGGAAGGACACCGTGGCCGGCGGCCACACCGTCCCGTTCGACCTGCCCCGCATCACCATCGTGGTGGACGGCCCGACGACCGACTGCTACGCGGCGCTCGGCGCGGTGCATGGTCTGTGGCGTCCGGTGCCGGGCCGATTCAAGGACTTCATCGCCTCACCGAAGAACAACCTCTACCGCTCGCTGCACACCAGCGTCTGTGGGCCGAAGAACCGTACGGTCGAGGTGTTGATCCGCACGGCGGAGATGCACCGCGCGGCGGAGTACGGGGTGGCCGCCGACTTCCGCTTCCCCCGTTCCGGCGGGGGCAGGGCCTCCACCGGGCAGCTCGACTGGCTGCGCCGGGTGCTGGACTGGGAACAGGATGCGGCCGACCCGGCGCAGTTCCTCCACTCGCTGCGCTGCGACCTGTCCGAGGCGCAGATCCAGGTGGTCGCCGAGGGCCGGCAGATCGTGCTGCCGGCCGGCGCCACCCCGGTCGACCTGGCGTACGAACTGGGTACCGACCGGGGTGAGCGGTGCCTCGCGGCACGGGTCAACGGTCGACTGGTGCCGCTCTCCTCCGAGCTCGAGGAGGGTGACGTGGTGGAGATCTTCACCGAGACCGACGAGGAGAGCAGCCTCGACGCCGAGGTGGCCCCGCGTGGGCCGCGTCGGGAATGGCTGGGGTTCGTCAAGTCACCGCACGCGCAGATGCAGATCAACCGGTGGTTCGCCGAGCACAGCGAGCCGGGCATCTCGATCAGCGACAAGGTGCGTCTGGGCCGGGCCACCATCGGGCTGGCCTTACGTCGGTACAACCGGGGGCTGGCCAGCGATCTGCCGCTGCTGCGCCTGTCGGAGGAGCTGGGCTACCCGGATCTGGAAACCCTGCTGGTGGCGGTTTTCGACCGGGTCATCGAGCCGGACGCGGTGGTGCGCCAACTCATCGACCTGGTTGACCACCGTCAGTGACCGTTGTGGCCCCGTGCCCTACCGGGCGTGGTCCTCGTGGCGCGAAGGTGCCTCACGACCACTAGCCTGAAGCCATGATCCCCCGTACGCGCCGCACCGGGCGCGCCGTCGCGTACCAGGTCTTCTACCGGCTGCCGCTGCCGGTACGACGTCGGCTGGTCCGGATGGCCGTGCCCAAGTACATCGTCGGGGCCGTCACCCTGCTCCGGGACAGCGAGACCGCAGGGGCCGGACGGTTGCTGCTGCTGCGGCAGCCGCCGGGCCGAGGGTGGACCCTGCCGGCGGGGTTGCTGCAACGCGGCGAGCACCCGGCGGTCGGTGCCGCCCGGGAACTGTTCGAGGAGACCGGTGTCCGGCTCTCCCCCAGCCGGCTCACTCCGGCGGTCCCCAACGCGGTCGTGCACGCCAAGGGGTGGGTGGATGTGGTGTTCACCGCCGAGGTGCCGGCGTCGAGCACCGAGCTGACCGTCGACGGCGCCGAGGTCTTCGAGGCCGCCTGGCACCCGCTGGACGACCTGCCGAAGCTGACCTGGCCGACCGCCCGCCTGCTGGCCTACTACGACATCGGTCCGCTGGCCGGGCAGTTCCCCCCACCGCTGCCCGACGCAACGCCATGACCGGGCCGGAGGGTGTCCCGTCGACCGCCGACGGCCTCTGCGCGGTGGTGCTCGCCGCCGGTGAGGGCACCCGCCTACGACCGCTGACCGAACGGGTACCCAAGGCGCTCTGCCCGGTGGGCAACGTGCCGCTGTTGGACCGGGCGCTGGCCCGGCTCGCCGGTCTCGGCCTGAGCGGCCCGGATACGGTCGCGGTCAACGCCTGCTACCTGGGCGACCAGGTGGTGGAGCGGGTGGGTACCCGGGCGCACCTCTCGGTGGAGCCGGGCAGCCCGCTGGGCACCGCGGGCGGTGTGGGACGGCTGCGGGACTGGATCGACGGCCGGGGCGTCCTGGTCGGCAACGCCGACGCGTACCTGTCCGATCCGGCGGCACCACCCGGTCCGGACATCGCCGCGCTGCTGGACGGTTGGGACGGCGATTCGGTACGCCTGCTCGGTCAGCCGGCCAGCGACCCGACGGCGCCGGGCACCTTCGACGGGCACGTCTTCACCGGTTTCTCCCTGTTGCCGTGGCGGCTGGTCCGCGAGCTGCCCGCCACCTTCGGCGACCTGGTACGCGCGGTGTGGCGTCCCGCCGAAGCGGCCGGCCGGCTGGACGTGATCCCCTTCCCGGGCACCTTCATCGACACCGGCACCCCCGCCGATTACCTGGCCGCGAACCTGCACGCCGCCGGTGACGGTTGCCTGATCGACCCGACCGCCACGGTCACCGGCGACTGTCACCGCTGCGTCGTCGGTGCGGGCGCCACCGTCCGGGGGACGGTCAGCCGCAGCGTGATCTGGCCGCAGGCCAGCGTCGGCGACGAGGAGCACCTGCGGGACGTGATCCGGGTCGGCGTCGACCTGACCGTCCCAGCGGTCACCGCCTGATCCGGTGCTGACCGACCTCTCCGCCACCGCCCACGACCACGACCACGACCAGAATCACCACCGGTAATAGCCGCACCGGCCGTCACATTCCCCCTCGCATCCTTTGCTCTGCTTCAACAGACGCAACAGTCACCCTCCGTACTATCGATGACCGACCCCCGCCGCGGGCACTGATCGCATCACCCCTGCAAGGCGGGGTTGTGCGTCGGTTGAAGCAGAGCAAAGCGTGGATGGAGGAGACGGGGTGGGCGGCGGTCGACGGGGCCCAGCGTCACGGCGCGTAGCAGTCACTCAGGGTTGCCACGCCTTGTGGGGCGGACGGACCGCTACACCGCACCGCGTCGGTGCCACGCGGTTAGCATGAGCGACGACGCGACGCCGACGAACGGAGAGCCACGTGATCACCGCGATCGTGCTGATCGACTGCGCCACCGACTCGATTCCCGAGGTGGCCGAGGCGCTGGCGAACCTGCCGGGGGTGAGCGAGGTCTACTCGGTGGCCGGGCACGTGGACCTGATCGCGATGGTCCGGGTCCGCGAGTTCGACGAGATCGCGCAGATCATCGCGGGCAGCATCTCGAAGGTGCCGGGGGTGCTCAACACCGAGTCGCACATCGCCTTCCGGGCGTACTCCCGGCACGACCTGGAGGAGGCGTTCGCCATCGGGTTGGGCAGCACCGACTGAGCCGGCCCACCCGCGCGGGGTGGACCGGCTCGCCTCGTACCGCCGGGTCAGCTCTGCTGCGGCACCGGGACCTCGGTGCCACCCGGAACCGGCGCCTCCTCGGTGACGGTGCCACCCGGAGCCGGCTCGGTGCCGCCCGGAGTCGGCGTGGTCACCCCCGGAGCCGGGGCGGTGCCACCCGGGCTGGGCGTACCGCTCGGGCTGGTCTCCGGGACCGGGATGCCGAGCTCCTCGGCCAGCATCACCAGGGCGTCGTAGTGCGCCTGCAGGACCGGCAGCGCGGTCTGGGCCAGCTGAACCACCTGCGGCTCGGTGCCCTGCGAGATCTCGGTCTGGGTCGCCTGGATGGCCTGGACGTGGCCCGCCAGGCCCTGGGTCACCCAGAGCCGGTCGAACTCTTCACCGCTGGCGTTGTTCAGCTGGTCGAGAGCCGTCTGCTGATCGGTGGTGGGCTCGTCGGACAGCTCGACGTTGAGCTGTCCGGCCAGGTCCTGCACCGACTGGTCGAGCTCGGTGTGGTCCGTGACGAACTGCTGCCCCAGCTCCTTGACCTGCTGGTTCTGACCCTTCTCCTGGGCCAGTTCACCGGCGGCGATCTCGTAGAGGTTGGTCTGGTGGATCGCCTGCAGGTACTGGGTGTCCTGTTCCGACGGCTGCGCCGCCTGCGCTGCTGCGGCGGGTGCGACACCGACCAGCACCAGCGCGGCCAGCAGGCCGAGGCGTTTGATACCCAACATGCTTCCTCCCCGTTGAGACGTTGGACCGCACGGATACCCGGCTGACCGGGGTTATTCCTGCGATCCGGCGGCGACGGGAAGCGGCGACGACGTCCGGAAGAGGCCAAACGGGCGTGGCGCCCGCCGGAGGAATCCGACGGGCGCCACGTCACGTTGCGGCGGATCTCAGGGGCGGTTCTCCCCGCTGGTGATCTCCTCCCGATCCGGGCGCGGCTCGACCGGAGGGTGCCCCGGTGAGACCGGCGCCTCGGCCGGCTTCTCGATCGGGTAGAAGAATCCACGGATGGCCGGGCCGAGAGCACCGAGCCGGTTCATCTTCTTCGGCACCACCCAACCGACGTACTCCAGCTCGCCGTGCTCCTTGCCCGCGCTGAGCGGCTGGTGCACCTCGACGAACCGGCCGTCCGGCAGACGCCGGATGATGCCGGTCTCCACGCCGTGAGCGAGGACCTCCCGGTCGTGCTGCTGCAAGCCGAGGCAGATCCGGTAGGTGACGTAGTACGCCAGCGGCGGCAGGAGCAGCAGACCGATCCGGCCGGCCCAGGTCATCGCGTTCAGGCTGATGTGGAACTTGTCGGCGATGACGTCGTTCGCACCCGTAAGGGTCAGGATCAGGAAGAACGTGATGGCCATGACGCCCAGGCCGGTGCGGAACGGCACGTCGCGGGGACGCTGGAGCAGGTTGTGGCTGCGGTAGTCCTTCAGGTGGCGAGCCTCCATGAAGGGGTAGAGCAGGGATATCCCCACCAGGATGCCGGGTAGCACCACTGTCGGCCAGAACAACGGCGGGATCACATACCCGTCACCGATCGGGATATTGATCTCCCAATCGGGCATCAGCCGCGTGGAGCCGTCGAGGAACATGACGTACCAGTCGGGCTGGCTGGCGGCGGAAACCACCCACGCCTCGTACGGGCCGAACAGCCACACCGGGTTGATCTGGAACAGACCGCCCATCAGCGCGATCACGCCGAAGACGACCATGAAGAAGCCGCCCTGCTTGATCGCGTAGCGGGGGAACATCCGCTCGCCGACCACGTTGCCGTTCGTCCGGCCCGGTCCCGGCCACTGGGTGTGCTTCTGCTTGAACACCAGCCCGAGGTGGGCGGAGATCAGCGCCACCAGCAGGCCCGGGACCAGCAGCACGTGAGCGATGTAGAACCGGCTGATGATGATGGTGCCGGGGAACTCGCCGTCGAAGACCGCCGCAGTCACCCAAGAGCCGATCACCGGGATGGACAGCATGATCGCCGAGGCAATCCGCAGGCCGGTGCCGGAGAGGCCGTCGTCCGGCAGCGAGTAGCCGGTGAAGCCGGCCAGGAAGCCGACCCAGAACAGCAGCGAGCCGATGATCCAGTTGGTCTCACGCGGCTTGCGGAACGCGCCGGTGAAGAAGACCCGCAGCATGTGCACCACGATCGCGGCCATGAACAGCAGCGCCGACCAGTGGTGCATCTGGCGCATGATCAGGCCGCCGCGGACGTCGAAGGAGATGTCCAGCGTCGAGGCGTACGCGGCCGACATCGGCGTGCCCCGCAGCGGGGCGTAGCTGCCGTTGTAGATGACCTCGGTCATCGTCGGCTCGAAGAAGAAGGTCAGGAAGACACCGGTCAGCAGCAGGACGATGAACGAGAAGAGCGCGATCTCGCCGAGCAGGAAGGACCAGTGGTCCGGGAAGACCTTGTTGAGCAGTCGGCGCAGCGGAGTCGCCACCTGGAAGCGGTCGTCGACCGCCCGGGCGGTGTTGCCGGGCACGGCTGCTACGTCAAACTTTCGCCGCTTCACGGCCGCTCCCAGAAGTCGGGCCCGACGGGTTCAGTGTAGTCGGACGTAGCCACGAAGTAGCCCTCGGCGTCCACCTCGATCGGCAGCTGCGGAAGCCGCCGACTGGCCGGACCGAAGATGGGCTTGGCGTTGTCGGTGATCAGGAACTGCGACTGGTGGCACGGGCAGAGCAGCCGGTTGGTCTGCTGTTCGTACAGGCTCGCCGGGCAGCCGGCGTGCGTGCAGATCTTCGAGTACGCGGCGTAGTTGCCCCACATGTAGCCGCCGTGGCCCTCGCGCTCGTTGTTGCGCCGGGATGCCTCGGCGTCCTCCTCGCGCAGGTGGATCAGCAGCGTGGGCGAGTCGGCGTACCGGTTGCTCACCCCGTGCTCCACGCCGGGGAAGACGGTGATCTGACCGCCGGCGCTGATGTCGGCCGGCCGGATGGGCCGACCGTCCTCACGGACCAGCCGGATCTTCTGACCGTCCCGAGGGGCGAACCCGGTGGTCATCATCTGGTTGTCCTTGTGCGGGTCAGAGATGAGCCCGCCGACCAGCGGCGCCGCGGCGACAGCGCCGACCGGCAGGAGGCCGGCCAGCAGCGACACACCGAGCAGCGGCCGGCGCTTGACCCCCAGTTCCTCGGCCATGTACGCCATGGTCTCGCCGGTGATCCGCCGGTCCTCGGCGGGCACCGCGCCCTCGTGCCGATCCTGGATCGACACCTCCTTGGGCAGCAGTTTCTTGCCCCAGGTGAGGATGCCGAAGCCGACGGCGAGCAGAGCGATGCCGAGGGTCACGCCGAGCAGCGGGGTGTAGAACTTGTCCCCGCCGCGACCCGGCTCGTACTCCCAGGGCCACCAGATGTAGATCACCAGGAAGGCGGTCGCCGCCAGGCCGGTCAGCAGGAAGAAGGCCGCCACGGTGCGAACCAGCCGCCGCTCGGCCTTGGTGCCCGCGACCACCTGCGGCTCGTAGTGGACGATCTCGATGTCGTCCCGCCGGGCACCCTCACGAACGATGTCGAACCGGCTGAGCCGTGGGTCGTTCACGTCGAGCGGTTCCCCGTCGGACAGGGCCGGCTGCCCGGTCTGGCTGCTCATGGTTCCCCCGCTCACGATTTACCCGCGATCCACAGGCTGGCGAAAACCAGCGCGACGATGCCGACGAGGAAGATCGCAACACCCTCGGTGGAGGGTCCGTACCGGCCCAGGTTGAAGAAGCCGCCCGGATCGCCGTCGTTGTTCAGCGTCTGCTGGATGTAGGCGATGATGTCGGCCTTCTGCTCCGGCGTGATCTGGTTGTCGCCGAAGACCGGCATGTTCTGCGGGCCGCTGAGCATCGCGGAGTAGATCTGCCGGTCGGTGGCCGGGCCCAGGCTCGGCGCGTACTTGCCCGAGGAGAGGGCACCGCCGCCACCGCTGAACGCGTGGCACTGCGAGCAGTTGATCCGGAAGAGCTCGCCGCCGAGCGCGACGTTGCCGTCGGCGTGCAGGTTCTCGCCCGACGGAACAACTGGGCCGCCGCCGAGCTCCTGGACGTACGCGGCCAGCTGGTCGATCTCGTCGCGGGTGAACACCACGGGCTTGCGCGCCGCCTGGGCCTCCTGCCGGGCCATCGGCATCCGGCCGGTGCTCACCTGGAACTCGACCGAGGCCGCGCCGACGCCGATGAGGCTCGGCCCGCGCCCCTCGACCCCCTGCGCGTTGCTCCCGTGGCAGGTCAAGCAGCTCACGTCGAACAGCGCCTTGCCGTCGGCGGCGGCGGTGCTCAGCGGCGGGTTCTCCTGCGCGGCGGCGCCAGGGGCGAGGACGGTGTAGGCGCCGCCGGCCAGCATCAGCGCGGCGACCAGCCGGACCGCGGCACCCAGCCGGCGGCGGCCCCTGCTGGGCGCCCCGGGCCGCCCGCGCAGCCGCGCGAGCAGACCGCGTCGGCGGTCGTTGTCAGAAGTCATGACCTGTGTCCTTAACCGGTTGGACCTTGTCTTGCGGGGGTGAAGCAGCGGCAAGGCGTCGGGCGCCGCGCCAAGATCACTGAAGCCAGTAGATCATGGCGTAGAGCGCGATCCACACGACGTCGACGAAGTGCCAGTAGTACGACACCACGATCGCCGCGGTGGCCTGAGCCGGCGTGAACCGGCCCATGGTGGTGCGGATCATGAAGATCACGAAGGCGATCAGACCGCCGGTGACGTGCAGGCCGTGGAAGCCGGTGGTCAGGTAGAACACCGACCCGTAGCCGTCACCGTTGATCTTGATGCCGTGGGACACCAGCTCGCGGTACTCGTTGAGCTGGCCGAGCACGAAGATCAGGCCCATCACGAAGGTGATCGTGAACCAGCGCCGCAGTGCGTGGACGTCACCCCTCTCAGCGGCGAACACGCCGATCTGGCACGTCACCGAGGACAGCACCAGGATCGTCGTGAACGCCGTCGCATACGGGACGTTGAGCACCTGCGTGTGCTCCGCCCACTGCTCCGGCGCCGCCGCGCGGATGGAGAAGTACATCGCGAACAGCGCCGCGAAGAACATGAGTTCACTGGAGAGCCAGACGATCGTCCCGACGCTGACCATGTTGGGGCGCGTCAGAGAGTGGATCCGGCTCTTGTCAATGGCTGGGGCCGCAGTCACGCGGTCATTATGGCCGCTCACCACGGCCGGCGATCAGCGGGGGGTGAAACCCGGCCCAGCATGGCCCGATCGGTACCGTCCGGTTCGCCTGACCTAGGCTGATTGGCGTGCTGCACGTCGATCCGATCTCCTGGGCCGCACCGGGCGCGCCGCTGCTCAACGCGGTCGCGACCGACTCGGCCGCGACCGAGGTGACGACCATCTCCGGGGCGTTGGCGGCCGAGGTCGCCCCGCCGTTCTCCATCACCGCCGTGGTCACCGAGTCCCGGCTGGACAACTGGCTCGCCGTCGCACTGGTCCTCGCCGCGGGTCTCTACCTGTACGGGGTGTACCGGCTGCGGCTACGCGGCGACCGCTGGCCGATCTCCCGGACGATCTTCTTCCTCGGCCCCGGCCTCGCCGGCATCGCCCTGGTCACGGTCACCGGGGTGGGCGCCTACGACACCACCCTGCTGTCGGTGCACATGGTGCAGCACATGGTTCTGTCGATGATCTCGCCGATCTTCCTGGCGCTGGGCGCGCCGGTGACCCTCGCTCTGCGTACGCTGCCAACCGGCCCGCGCAAGCGGCTGCTCGCGGTGGTGCACAGCCGGATCGCCCGGATCTACACGTTCCCGCTGGTGGCGTTCGCCATCTTCGTGGTGAACCCGTTCGCGCTCTACTTCACCGACCTGTACCGCTACACGCTGGACCACGTCTGGGCGCACGAGCTGGTGCACGCGCACTTCATCATGACCGGCTGCGTCTTCTTCTGGCCGCTGCTCGGCCTGGACCCGCTCCCCGGGCGCTGGCCGTACCCCGGCCGGGCGCTGCTGATGCTGCTGTCGGTGCCGTTCCACACCGTGCTCGGGCTGACCATCATGCAGAGCACCACCCTCTTCGGCGGTGACTGGTACCCCTCGCTCGGGCTGAGCTGGGCCGACCCCTGGGACGACCAGGTGCTCGCCGGCGGCATCGTGTGGGCCGGCGGCGAGTTCGTCAGCGTGACGATGCTCGCAGTTCTGGTGGTGCAGTGGATGCGCCAGTCCGAGCGGGAAGCCCGCCGGGTCGACCGCGAGCTGGACCGCCAGGAGGCCCGCCAACGGGCGGCGGAAGCCACCACCTGAGGGACATCGGCAACCGGCCCGGGGCGGCGTGTCACCCGCACCACACCGACCGGTACGATCAGCCACGCAGCTACGAAGTGGGAGCCGTTGGAAGCCATGAGCGAGCCAGTCGAGCTGGGTGCGAATGAGCCTCAGGACGGCACGAAGCGAAGCGGAGTGTCGGCATGAGCGAGCGTCTGTGCACCGTCCTGCTCTACAGCGACGACCCGCAGGTGCGGGACCGGATGCGGCTCGCCGTCGGCACCCGACCCGCGGCCGACCTGCGAATCGAGTTCGTCGAGGCGTCCACCTACGCCGAGTGCATCCGACTGGTCGACGACTACGAGATCGATCTGATGCTGCTCGACGGTGAGGCCAGCCCCGGCGGTGGCATCGGCATCGCCCGGCAGATCAAGGATGATCTGCCGGACGATGCCCCACCGACCTGTGTGGTGATCGCCCGCGCCGCCGACCGCTGGCTGGCGTCCTTCGCCGAGGTCGACGCCACTCTGGTTCACCCGCTGGACCCGGTCACCACCGCCGCCACCGTGACCGATCTGCTGCGCGCGAACGCGCCCGCCTGACGTCCCACTCCGGCACCGCCACGGCGCCGGGCGAGCCGGCGCCGGTCCCGTCCCACCCGCAACCGTCTGCTCGGGAGGCCCACCATGGGCGATCGGACCTGGCCGCTCCTGCTCGCCGCGCTGCTGCGCGGTGAGGAACTACCCGCCGCCGACACCGCCTGGGCGATGGGCGAGATCATGTCCGGGTCGGCCGAGCCGACCCAGATCGCCGGCTTCGCCGTGGCGCTGAGAGCCAAGGGCGAGACTCCGGCCGAGGTGACCGGGCTGGTCGAGGCGATGCTCCGCCGGGCCGTCCCGATCGAGTTGCCCGAGGAGGTACGCGCCGAGGCGATCGACGTCGTCGGCACCGGTGGCGACCTCGCGCACACGGTCAACATCTCCAC
The DNA here is from genome assembly GCF_016863535.1 of Micromonospora lutea. GTDB lineage: Bacteria > Actinomycetota > Actinomycetes > Mycobacteriales > Micromonosporaceae > Micromonospora > Micromonospora lutea. The sequence goes on along the minus strand of NZ_BOPB01000009.1, from coordinate 406,462 downwards.
GATGACGGCGCTGGTCGTGGCCGGGGCCGGCGTACGCGTGGTCAAGCACGGCAACCGGGCCGCCTCGTCCTCCTGCGGCACCGCCGACCTGCTGGAGTTCCTCGGCATCCCACTGGATCTCGGGCCCGAGCAGGTGGCCCGGTGCGTGGCCGAGGCGGGCATCGGTTTCTGCTTCGCCGCCCGGTTCCACCCCGGCATGCGCCACGCGGGTCCGGTCCGCCGGGAGCTGGGGGTGCCGACCACCTTCAACTTTCTCGGCCCGTTGACCAATCCGGCCCGTCCCCACGCCGGTGCCGTCGGCTGCTTCGACGAGACGATGGCGCCGGTGATGGCGGCCGTCTTCGCGGCGCGGGGCGACTCGGTGCTGGTCATGCGCGGCGAGGACGGGCTGGACGAGTTCACCACCGCCGCCGCGACCCGGTTCTGGATCGCCCAGAACGGCACCGTCAGAGAGACCGTGGTGGACGCGATCGACCTCGGCGTACCCCGGGCCACCCTCGCCGACCTGCGCGGGGGCGACGCGGCCCACAACGCCGACGTCGCTCGGCGCCTGCTCGCCGGCGAGCCGGGACCGGTGCGCGACGCGGTCCTGGTCAACGCCGCGGCGGCGCTGGCCACCCAGGGACCCCTGGACGGCGATCTGACCGAGGCGCTCCGCGCCGGCCTGGACCGGGCCGCCGAGGCGATCGACTCCGGGGCGGCGGCCCGCACCCTCGACCGCTGGATCAAGATCGCCGGCGCCGTCTGACCCCCGCTCGCGTCCTTCCGGCTCGATCCGGCCGAGGTCGGAGCTGTTCCGCACCCACCACCGCACCCGTCGGCCGACTCCGTGCCGCCCGGTGCGCGGATCGGCTGTCGGACGGCCATGGGAAACTACACCCGAGTAGTTCCGGCGATCTCCGCCGACCTGGCCGCCGAACGGAAGGAGAGGTCCGTGTCGGAGCGACAGCTTCACTGCGACACCTGCGGCAGCAGCCAGCCGTTCGAGGCACCGCCCTGCGTCGACGGTCACGGTGCCGACTGCCCCGAGCTCGCCTGCACCGGCTGCGGGGCGGCGATCGTCACGTTCATCATCCACGCGCCGCGCCGGGCGATGCGCCGTCGCAAGACGGTCCAGCACCGTGCTGCCTGACCCACCGACGACGACAGGGCCCGCCCCGAGGGGCGGGCCCTGTCGTGCTTCGAGGTTCAGTGCTCGGCGGTACGCCGGGTGCCGCTGTAGTACTCGAACAGCAGGCCACAGGCGGCCATGATCACGGCCACCGCGCCAAGGCCGATCATCCAGTACTGCCAGAACGCCAGGCCCAGACCGCCGAGCGCGGCGGCCAGCGCCAGTGCGAACGGCCAGTAGCTACCCGGGCTGAAGAAGCCGATCTCGCCCGCGCCGTCAGCGATCTCAGCGTCCGGCCGGTCCTCCGGGCGCAGGTCGATACGGCGGGAGACGAACCAGAAGAAGCCGCCACACATCGCGCAGAGCAGGAACGACAGCAGGAGGGCCACGGTGCCGATCCACTCGATCCGACCGTCCGACTCGCCCCACGTCCAGGCGCCGTACAGGACGCTGGCGAACAGCAGGAACCCGGCGATGATCAGGAAGATACGCCACTCGGTCTTCATGCCGGTTGCCTCAGCTTCCCGTGCCGGCCGGAACAGTGTCCGGGTTGAAGTTGCTCTCGGTCCGCCGCGTCTCGAACGGCTTCGTGGTGATCGCGTACGGCTCCTCGCCGATGGACGTCAACGCCTCCTGGGTCGAGGCACCGCCCTGCTTGGCCGTGAGGAAGCGGTCGAAGTTCTCCGGTGAGACGACCCGCAGCTCGAAGTTCATGAAGGCGTGGTAACTGCCGCACAGCTCGGCGCAGCGGCCCACGTACGCTCCCTCGCTCTCCAGTGAGGAGACCTCGAAGACGTTGCGGATGCTGCCGGGCATGACGTCCCGCTTGAACAGCATCTCGGGCACCCAGAACGAGTGGATGACGTCGCGGCTGGTCTCCTCGAACCGGATGGACCGGTTGGTCGGCAGCACCAGGATCGGGATGACCTCGCTGGTGCCGAGCACCGACGCGGTGGTGTCAGCCTCGACACCCTGACCGTCGCGGTAGTTGAACTGCCAGTTCCACTTGAAGGCCACGACCTCGACGGTGACGTCGGGGTTGCTGGTGGTCTTCACCACGTCGGTCTGCACCACCGCGGTGTAGTAGAACAGCACCGAGACGATCAGCACCGGCGCGATGGTGTAGAGGAACTCCATCGGCAGGTTGTAGCGGGTCTGCACCGGCAGTTCGTTGCCCCGCTTGCGGTAGCGGACGACACACCAGAAGATCAGGCCCCAGACCAGGAAGCCGACCGCGAGCGCCGCGACGCACGAGGCGATCCACAGGTCGTACATCCGCCGTGACTCAGGAGTGATGCCGCCCTGCGGCCAACCGAAGCCGTCAACCGCTGCTCCGACGTCACAGCCCGTGAGCAGGACCAGCAGAGCCGCCCCACCGAATCCGAGCCCGGCGAGACGCCCGGCACGACGCCCACCGGCTCGCGGGGATGCGCTGCGCCGTACGGCCGTCGGCCGTACCTCCGAACTCCTTGCGACCACCTGGTCCTGCCTCCCTAGCGCGCCGCGGTGTCTCGTTCCGGCCGGCTCCGCCGAGCGGAGCCGCCGCACCGGCGGCAAAGGCGTCACCGACGGTCGCAGATTACTCGACCATGCCAGGCTGGACCCGGTTGGGGTCGTTGTCCCCACCCGACCGGGGATCTTGTGCCGACCGAGGCGATAGCGTGGGCAGACGTGACTCCCTCCCCCGTCTACCTGGACGCGGCCACCGCCGCGCCGCTGCACCCGGTCGCCCGGCAGGCGCTGCTGGCCGCGCTCGACGACGGCTGGGCCGACCCCGATCGGCTCTACTCCCAGGCGCGGCGCGCCCGCCAGTTGCTCGACGCGGCCCGCGAGGCCACCGCCGACACCCTCGGTGTACGCCCCGACGAGCTGTCCTTCACCCCCAGCGGCACCAGCGCCGCACACACGGCCGTCCTCGGTGGCCTGCGCGGACGCCGACGGGTCGGCAGTGTCCTGGTGCACTCGGCGATCGAACACTCAGCCGTGCTGTACGCCGCCGAACAGCACGTGGCCGGCGGCGGTAGGGCCGTCGAGGTGCCGGTCGACCGTCTCGGCCGACTGGATCTGGACGCCTGGTCGACGGCGGTCGCCGGGGCTCAGGTGGCGTCGGCCGCGCTGATCGCGGCCAGCCACGAGGTGGGCACCGTCCAGCCGGTCGAGGCCGCCGCGGCGGCCTGCGCCGAGGCGGGGGTGCCGCTCTGCGTCGACGCCGCGCAGGTGGTGGGCCGGGCACCGGTGCCGACCGGCTGGTCGGTGTTGACCGCGAGTGCCCGCAAGTGGGGCGGTCCGCCCGGCGTCGGGCTGCTCGTGGTCCGCAAAGGCACCCGCTGGGAGTCGCCCTGGCCGTCCGACGAGCGTGAGTCGGGGCGTACGCCCGGCACGGTCAACCTGCCCGCGGTGGTGGCGGCGGCGGCGAGCCTGCGCGCGGCGGCGGCCGACGCGGCGGCCCAGGCGGTGCGGCTGTCCGCGCTGGTGGACCGGATCCGGGCCCGGGTGGCCGCCGAGGTGCCGGACGTGGAGGTGGTCGGCGATCCGGAGCACCGGCTGCCGCACCTGGTGACCTTCTCCTGCCTGTACGTCGACGGCGAGGCGTTGCTGCACGCGCTGGATCGGCGGGGTTTCGCTGTCTCGTCGGGCTCGTCGTGCACCTCCGCCACCCTGCGCCCCTCACACGTGCTGGAGGCGATGGGGGTGCTCTCGCACGGCAACGTCCGGGTCTCCCTGCACGCCGGCACCACCGAGGCCGACGTGGAACGCTTCCTCACCGAACTACCGCAGATCGTCGCCGACCTGCGGGCGGAGGCGGGGGTGACGGGCCTGTGACGACCTCCGACCCCGCGGCTTCCGGCGCCCCCGCCGACGAGGTGCTCGACTGCCTTGGCCAACGTTGCCCGCTGCCGGTGATCGCGCTCGCCCGCCGCCTGCCGGAGCTGCCGGTCGGCGCGGTGGTGCGGGTGCTCGCCGACGACCCCGCTGCGGCGGTGGACATCCCGGCCTGGTGCCGCATGCGCCAGCAGGAGTACCTCGGTCCCGCTCCCGGCCCCGCCTACCGGGTCCGCCGAACACGCTGACCCCGCAGGTCCCGCCTAACCGACCCGAAGATCCGCACAACTTCACCGAAGTTGCTGGCTCCAACGCCCGCGTGGCAGCAACAACAGGGAAGTTGCGCAAATCATGAACCGGGCGGCAGGTCTCGTGCCGGACGGGGGTCGGGGAGGCGGCGGGGTCAGGGCAGCAGGTGGGGGCGGAGTTCGTCGGCGGCCTGGTCGCCGTAGGACTCGGCGAGACGCTTGACGAACACGTCGCGGCGCACCTGGTACTCCTGAGTGCCGACGGTCTCCAGCACCAGGGTGGCGAGCAGGGAGCCGACCTGGGCGGCCCGTTCCAGCCCGAGGCCCCAGGACAGAGCGGTGAAGAACCCGGCGCGGAAGCCGTCGCCGACCCCGGTGGGGTCGACCGCCTGGGTCTCCCGGGCGATCGGCACGTGGATCGTCTCGATGTCCCGGCCCGCGATCTCCACCCCGTGCTTGCCCAGTGTGGTGACCCGGATCTTCACCCGGTCCAGCAACTGGTCGTCGGAGAGGCCGGCCTTGCTCTGCAACAGCGACTTCTCGTAGTCGTTGGTCATCAGGTAGTCGGCACCGTCGATCAGCGCCACCACGTCCTTGCCGGGCATGCGGGCGAGTTGCTGGGACGGGTCGGCGGCGAACGGGTAACCACGCTCACGGCACTCGGCCGAGTGACGCAGCATCGCCTCCGGGTCATTGGCGCCGACCAGGACCAGGTCCAGCCCACCGAGACGTTGGGCGACCGGGTGCAGCTCGATGTTGCGAGCCTCGCTCATCGCCCCCGCGTAGAAGGAGGCGATCTGGCACATGTCGGTGTCGGTGGTGCAGACGAACCGGGCGGTGTGGGCGATTTCGCTGACGTGCACCGACTCGCAGTCCACCCCGTGGCGCTCCAGCCAGGAGCGGTAGTCGGCGAAGTCGGCGCCGACGGCGCCGAGCAGCACCGGCTGGAGACCGAGCTGCCCCATGCCGAACGCGATGTTGGCGGCCACCCCGCCCCGGCGTAGCACCAGATCGTCCACCAGGAAGGAGAGCGACACCTTGTGCAGCTGGTCGGCGATGAGCTGGTCGGCGAACCGGCCCGGGAAGCTCATCAGGTGGTCGGTGGCGATCGAGCCGGTCACGGCGATCTTCATGGCAACCCTCGGGATCGGCAGCAGAGCCCGATCAGCCTACCGGCACCCCCGCCCCCAAGCGACCGCCCCGCCACCCGAACCTCAGCACGGTTGATCATGAGGTTGTTGTCACGCCACGCCGGTGTGGATGACAACAACCTCATGATCAACCCTGCGGGGCGGGGGAGAGGGCGGGGAGGTGCGGACGGCGGCAGGGCCTGGTGAGGCCGTGCCGCCGTCTGGGTGGAGCTGGGAGTCAGCTGAAGGAGTCTCCGCAGGCGCAGGAGTTGCCTGCGTTGGGGTTGTCGATCGTGAAGCCCTGGGCGTCGATCCGGTCGGCGAAGTCGATGGTGGCGCCGGCCAGGTAGGGGGCGCTCATCCGGTCAACGACGACCTCGACACCGTCGTAGTCGGTGACGACGTCACCGTCGAGCGAACGCTCGTCGAAGAAGAGCTGGTACCGCAGGCCGGAGCAGCCGCCCGGCTGCACGGCGACCCGGAGCCGCAGGTCGTCGCGGCCCTCCTGCTCGATCAGGGCCTTGACCTTCTGCGCCGCGACGTCGGTGAGGACGACGGACGTGGGGGCCTTGGCCTCGGTCGACTCGGTCTGCGCTGGCGTGGTCACGTGGAATTCTCCCTGCGGCGCGTCGGTGTGGTCCTCCCCTGGCCAACGTCAGCCGCCGGTCAGCGATTCCCACAGTGGTCCAGTTTCTGATTGTAGGCCGCCGCTGGCCGCGTGACCCGGCGGCGTGACCAGGCACTCGGTGGGGACCGGGTCAGCGGCTCCACTGCCGGGCCAGCCGGGCACCCAGCTCCCGCAGCCCCTGCGCCGGCCGCTCCAGGGCGGCGGCCAGCCCGCCGCGCTCCTCGCCGCCGAAGTGCTCCACCAGGCTGTACGTGTCGGTGACCCCGACCGACGCCGCCTCCCGTCGCCCGGTGCTGACCTGACCGGCGAGCACCACGCAGGGTACGCCCCGGTCGCGTGCCGCGCCGGCCACTCCGGCCACCACCTTGCCGCGCAGCGACTGGTGGTCGAACCGGCCCTCCCCGGTGACCACCAGATCGACCTCGTCGAGCACCGTCTCCAGCCCGACGGCCCGGCTGACCAGCCCGATGCCGGACTCGCACCGACCGCCGAGCGCGAGCAGCGCGGCACCGACACCGCCCGCCGCGCCGCCGCCCGGCAGCGCGCCCAGCCCGCTGGGGCAGCCCGGCAGGTCGCGCTCCAGCACCTCGGCCCAGCGTCCGAGGGCGGCGTCGAGCAGCAGCACGTCGGCCCGGTCGGCCCCCTTCTGCGGTCCGAAGACGTTGCTCGTGCCGTGCAACCCGAGCAACGGGTTGTCGACGTCGGTGGCGGCGATCAGTCGGGCGTCCCGCAGCCGGGGTGCCCCGTCGAGCGTCGCCGCCGCAGCCAGCGCCGCACCGCCGTACGGCAGGGCCGCGCCACTGTCGTCCAGCCCCACCGCACCGAGGGCGGCGAGCATTCCCGCACCACCGTCGTTGGTGGCCGAGCCACCGAGCCCGACCACCACCGTGCGCGCGCCGGACTCGACGGCAGCGGCGATCAGCAGACCCAGGCCGTACGACGTGGTGACCAACGGGTTCCGTTCGGCGGCGGCGAGCAGGTGCAGGCCGCAGGCCTGAGCGCTTTCCAGCCACGCGACCGCGCCGCCGTCGGTGAGCAGCATCTCACCGGCGACCGGACGACCCAGTGGATCGGTTGTCGACACCGGGACCCGCTGGCCCGGCAGCGCCTCGGCGAGCACGTCGAGGAAACCCGGTCCCCCGTCGGCCAGCGGTCTGACCAGCAGCTCGTCTCCGGGCGCCACCTCCCGCCAGCCGTCGGCCACGGCGGCGGCGACCTGCGGGGCCGGCAGCGTACCGGCGAACTTGTCCGGGCAGAGCAGTACGCGCATGCCTGGCAGTGTGGCAGCCCACACCCGTACGGACGGCACGACGGTCATGCTGTGGGACCATGGAGGGCGTGACGTCGACCTGGGTTGAACCCTCCAACACCGCCACTGCGCTGCTGCTCCTCGGCCGCGGCAGCGACCCCGCCACCGAACGTGGCGTGGAGTGTCCGGGAGACCTACCGGCACCGAGCGACCCTGACCTGGTGGCCCGCGCCACGGCGGCCAAGGCCGCGCTCGGCGAACGGGTCTTCGTGCTGGGCCACCACTACCAGCGCGACGAGGTGATCCAGTTCGCCGACGTGACCGGCGACTCGTTCAAGCTGGCCCGCGAGGCCGCTGCCCGACCGCAGGCCGAGTACATCGTCTTCTGCGGCGTGCACTTCATGGCCGAGAGCGCGGACATCCTCACCTCTCCCGCGCAGCAGGTCGTCCTGCCTGACCTGGCCGCCGGCTGCTCGATGGCGGACATGGCGGCACTGCCGCAGGTCGAGAACGCCTGGGACGTGCTCACCGAGCTGGGCCTGGCGGAGCGGACCGTCCCGGTCACCTACATGAACTCCTCGGCGGACATCAAGGGCTTCGTCGGGCGTAACGGCGGGGTGGTCTGCACCTCGTCGAACGCGAAGCGGGCCCTGGAATGGGCGTACCAGCAGGGCGAGAAGGTGCTCTTCCTGCCTGACCAGCACCTGGGCCGCAACACCGCCGTGCTGGAAATGGGCTTCTCCCTGGAGGACTGCGTCCTCTTCGACCCGCACAAGCCGAACGGCGGGCTCACCGCGATGCAGCTGCGCGACGCGAAGATGATCCTCTGGCGTGGGCACTGCTCGGTGCACGGCCGGTTCACGCTCGAGAGCGTCAACGACGTTCGGGACCGGGTGCCGGGCGTGAACGTACTGGTCCACCCGGAATGCCGGCACGAGGTGGTGCGGGCCGCCGACCTGGTCGGGTCGACGGAGTACATCATCCGGACCATCGAGGCGGCTCCGGCCGGCTCCGCGTGGGCCATCGGCACCGAGCTGAACCTGGTCCGCCGCCTCGCGCTGGCCCACCCGGACAAGCAGATCATGTTCTTGGACCGGGCGGTCTGCTACTGCTCGACGATGAACCGGATCGATCTGCCGCACCTGGTCTGGGCGCTGGAGGAACTGGTCGCCGGACGGGTGGTCAACCAGATCACGGTCGACACCGACACCGCGCACCACGCCCGGGTGGCGCTGGACCAGATGCTCGCGCTACCCGGAGCCTGACCCACCCCGGGCATCACCCTCTGTGACGCCCGGTGTACACGAAAGTGCCGGATCACCGATAAATGCCCTCCAAAGCGGTGTGACCCGATCCATTCTCATCACGGAGGGCTATGCTGCCGGGCGACGACGACACACGCGGGCGCGGGCGTTTGGGCGCGACCGTACCCCGGGTAAGCGAACCGGTCGTGTCCATCCATCGAAACGGCAGCACGCACGCGCTGGAGGTTGCGTTGACCGACGACATCCTGGTCGTACACGGAGGCACGCCGCTGCAAGGGCGGATCCGTGTGCGCGGTGCGAAGAACCTGGTTTCCAAGGCAATGGTCGCCGCGCTGCTGGGCGACAGCCCGAGCCGGCTGTTCGACGTACCGAAGATCCGGGATGTCGAGGTGGTCCGGGGTCTGCTCGGGCTGCACGGCGTCAAGGTCACCGACGGCGACGAGGACGGCGAGCTGGTCTTCGACCCGGCCAACGTGGAGAGCGCCAGCACCGACCAGATCAACGTGCACGCCGGCTCCAGCCGGATCCCGATCCTGTTCTGCGGTCCGCTGCTGCACCGGCTCGGCCACGCCTTCATACCGGACCTCGGCGGCTGCCACATCGGGCCCCGGCCGATCGACTTCCACCTGCAGGCGCTGCGGGAGTTCGGCGCGACCGTCGAGAAGACCCCCGAAGGGCTGCACCTGTCCGCGCCGAACGGGCTGCACGGCACCAAGTTCGCGCTGCCCTACCCCAGTGTCGGCGCGACCGAGCAGGTGCTGCTGACCGCGGTGATGGCCGAGGGCGTCACCGAGCTGCGCAACGCGGCCGTGGAGCCGGAGATCATCGACCTGATCTGCATCCTGCAGAAGATGGGCGCGATCATCAAAGTGCACACCGACCGCGTGATCGAGATCCAGGGCGTACCGAAACTGCACGGTTACACCCACCGGCCGATCCCGGACCGGATCGAGGCGGCGAGCTGGGCCGCGGCGGCACTGGCCACTCGGGGGCACGTCGAGGTGCTCGGCGCGGAACAGGCCGACATGATGACCTTCCTGAACGTCTTCCGTTCGGTCGGCGGCGAGTACGAGGTGACCGACACCCGTCCGCCACGACCGGGACAGCCCGGTCAGGAGGGTGGCATCCGCTTCTGGCACCCGGGCGGCGAACTTCAGGCCACCGCGCTGGAGACCGACGTGCACCCGGGCTTCATGACCGACTGGCAGCAGCCGCTGGTGGTGGCCCTGACCCAGGCGCGCGGCCTGTCCATCGTCCACGAGACGGTCTACGAGCAGCGACTCGGCTACACCGAGGCGCTGAACTCGATGGGCGCGAACATCCAGGTCTACCGGGACTGCCTGGGTGGCACCCCGTGCCGCTTCGGCCGGCGCAACTTCAAACACTCCGCAGTGATCGCCGGGCCGAGCAAGCTGCACGCCGCCGACCTGGTCATTCCCGACCTGCGGGCGGGCTTCAGCCACCTCATCGCCGCGCTGGCGGCCGAAGGCACCTCCCGGGTCTACGGCGTGGACCTGATCAACCGGGGCTACGAGGACTTCGAAGCCAAACTCGCCGATCTGGGCGCGCAGGTCGAACGGCCTTAGCGCGACCGGGCGACGTCGGGCCGAACCGCCCGCCGCGCGTTCGCTGCACCGCGATGTGCACCGGGCGCGCGGCGTTGGCTACCCTTGCCGCGTGCCGTCGCTGTTTCGTCGCAAGTCCGCCGACCTCGCCGAACCCACCACCGATCCGCTGACGCCAGCGGAGGAGGAGGCTGAGGCGACCCGGTCCCGTGCCTACACCCCGGGCAAGGGTCGGGAGACGCCGAAGCGACCCGTCACCGGTCGCCGACCCGCCGGAGCCGGGAAGCCGCTGAGCAAGGACGAGTCGAAGGCGCTGCGCCGGCAACGTCGCGCCGAGGCGGCTGCGGAGTTCCGACGTGAGGGCGGTCCCCGCGACCGAGGTCCGGAGCGGCTGCTGGCACGTAACGTGGTCGACTCCCGGCGTACCGTCGGCACCTGGTTCTTCGGTGGTGCCCTGGTGGTGCTGATCGGCTCGAACCAGGCGATGCCGCCGGTGATCCGGTTGGCTTCCAACCTGCTCTGGGGCGCACTGGCCCTGGGTGTGGTGGTCGACTCGATCCTCATCTCCCGCCGGATCAAGAAGCTGGTCCGCGAGCGGTTCCCGAGGTCCACCCAGCGGATGGGTTCGCTCTACGTCTACGCGATCATGCGGTCGATCACCTTCCGCAAGCTGCGTACGCCGGAGCCACGGGTCGCCATCGGCGACCAGGTCTGACCGCGACTCAGGGCACCTCGGCTCCCGGCGACGAATGGCTGACGGTGGGTGCGGCATGGTCGGAAGTCCGATACCGGCATAGGGATAAATGTCCGGATCAATAGGATAACGTTTGGGTCGACGAGGGTGCCGTAGTGGCGGTGACCGAGCCTGCGCCGCTACCCTCCATGCGCAGCCATTCGGTGCCCGGACGAGCAGTTTTGCCGGCCTCCGGGGGTGCCCAGCGCGACCATTTCCGACGAGGTGACATCGCCGTGAGCGAGCGGACGCGAGCCGACCACCGGGGCGCGACCGTGAGCGAGCGGACGCCGGCCCTGGGCTACGGCACGGGCCAAACCGGCAGGTCCGACCGTTGCTGTTGCGCAGGACAGGCTCAAGCTCCGCGTGTCGCGGCCCGCGCCACCTCCCGGCGACGTCCCGGCCCCAACGACAGGTCCGGCGGATGAGTCGCGGTTACGCCGACCGGTGGCACGATCCCGCCGAGCCTCGCTGGGTCGTCGAGCCGACGAGCGAGTGGCAGCCGCAGTTCCCTGGCCAGCGTTATCCCGGTGATATCGGGGCCGAGCACCAGCCGCCTCCGGCACGAGGCCGCGCCAGCGCCGTCGGCCGTGCCGAGGTGCCGCCGCTCGCGCCAACCCGGCCCGACGGCACGTACACCGGTCGGTCCTGGGACGACGAGCCGGATGGCTGGCCGGGCCGGCACGAGGTCCCCGACCGGCGACCCGTCGACGGCCCGAACGGCTCGCGGCCGTACGACCGGTCGGTGCCGCCCGGTTCCCGACCGGAGCAGTCGCGGCCCGAGGGACGACGCTCGGCGTACGGCGAGTCCGCCCGGGGTCGCGACGGGGTCATCTGGTCGGAATTCGGACCACAGGCCGCCGGACCAGGCGCGCCAGCACACCGCGACCAGCGCGACCCGGACCGGTACGTCGACCGCCGCGATCAGCGTGACCCGGACCGCCGCGACCCGGACCGCCCCCGTGACCAGCGCGAACCCGACCGGTACGCGCGACGCGACCCGGAGCGGTACGCCCGGCGGGAACCTGAACGACGTGACCCGGACCGCCGTGGCAACCGGTATCCGCGACCCGAGCCCGAGCGGCGGAGCCAGCGTGAACCCGACCCGCGTACCGACCGGCCGCGCCACGTCGAGCCGAGTGGACGCGACGATCATTGGCGTGGTGCGCCGGTGTCCCCGGCCGCAAGGGCGGAACCCGGCTGGGTAGCGGAGTCCGACGGGGAGGCACGTCGGCCCGCCGCCGCACGACGCCCGGTCGAGGACGCCGACCGTCGAACACCTGAGGACGCCTCACCACGACCTCGATACCAGTGGAGTCACCACCCTGGGCATCCGCCGCGCACCGATGGTCCGATGGTGGACGGTTACCGCAGCGACTTCGTCGGCGGCGGCGACCCGGACGCCGCGCCGTACCCGGACGGATTCGTCGACGACGAACCGGTCCGCGCGTCCGACGAATGGGCCCGGCCGGATCGGACCCCTCGGCGAGGTCGTCCAGAGCCGTCAATGCCGGACCAGCAGGCGTACGACGCTCCCCCGCGCGGCGACCTGCCCTGGCCCGCGCCCGGACCGCTGCGGCCGAGCAGCGGACGGGATCATCGCGAGTATCAGCGGCCGGCCGCGCGGGAGCAGGATGCCGACCGACGACCGGGTGGAGTGCCGGACCGTCCCGGCCCGCAGCGGTTCGACGACCGGCCGGCCGCCGCGTTGCCCGACGCCGACCGGCCCGTTTCCGCGGCACCTGACCCGGACTCGCGTCGCCGTCATCTGTCGGTGGTGCCGGACCATCCCGTCTCACCCGCTCCGGAACAGGACCGGCCGGTCTCCCCCGCGGCCGGACGGGCCCGACCGGTCTCCCCCGCACCGCAGCGTCACCAACCGGAGGTCGGCCCCCCGCATCGGATCCGTCCCTCGACCACTGCGGGAGACCGGAACGACATCCGCCAGCCCGGCCAGGATCGTGACCCGACCGGGCGTCCCGACCGGCACCGGCCCGACCTCCCCGGCCAGGACCAGCCCGCGGTCGCCTCCGGTGCCGATCGGGCACCGACCGGTGACACGGTCCGACCAGCACCACTGCATCAGCATGAGGTACGTCCCGCGCCGCTGCACGAGCATCAGGTCCGCCCGGCTCCCCTGCACGACCAGCCGGTCGTCGCCTCGCCACCACCAACGCCGATGCCCTCGGTGGCCGCTGCGTCCCCCGTCGCACCGCCCCCTACCCGACCGGTCTCGGCACCACCCGCCCAGCCGCCGGTCTCCGCGCCACCTGTCCACCGACCCGTCTCCGCTCCACCCACCCGACCGCCGGTCTCCGCACCCCCCGCCCATGGGCCGGTCTCCGCACCCCCCGCCCATGGGCCGGTCTCCGCGCCGCCCGGTCCGCCATCCGTCCCCGCGCCGTCGGGGCGGAGGCCCGAGCCGGCCGACGCCGACGCGGCACCGCTCGGTCCGCCGCCGGTGGCGCGACCCGACCGGATCGGCGACGCCCCGGAGGTGCCGGCCACACCGGCGGCCCGCCAGCCTCGCCGGTACGTCCCCCCACCGCCCGAGCCGTCCGCTCCCCCGCCCGCCCGGCCAGCGTCCGAGGGCTCGCAGGGCTGGTTCGGACCGGCCGATCGGCCCGCCTCGGCATCTCCCGTCTCCGCACCACCAGCCTCGACGCCGCCCGTCTCCGCGCCCCCGGCGTACGGACCGTCGGTCACCGCGTCACCCGTCTCGGCGCCGCCGGACTTCGCACCGCCCGTCTCAGCGTCGCCGGGCCCCGCGTCGCCGGTCTCGGCACCGCCGGTCGCCGTACCTCCTGGCGAGCCGGACCTCGGCGCACCGGTCTCCGCCGTGCCGGTGTCCGCACCGCCGGTCTCCGCACCGCCGGTGTCCGCACCGCCGGTGTCCGCACCGCCGGTCTCCGCACCGACGAGTTCCACGCCGCCGGATGACACCACGCCGTCGGACGATCCGGCCCCGACCGTCGGTCACCTCCCGCAGCCCGGAACCGGAGAGCCCGCCGAGCGTCCGCGCAGCGCCGGGCCCGCTGACGTCGACGACGAGGTGACACCCGGTGCGGACGCCGACCCGGTCGACGCCGTGCCGACCGCATCGTCCTCGTCCGAGCCGGCGGACGACGGCGAGCAGGCGACCGGAGACGCGGACGACGGCGAGGACGTACCCGAATCGCCGGCCGATCCTGAGCAGATGCTGGCGAGCTTCCGCTGGCGTCTCGACCCGGTGACCCTGCGGGAACTGGCGGACGACCCGGAGGAACTGCGGGAGATCCGGGAACGGCTCACCGAGAAACTCGCCACCGCTCTGGACAACCGCTCCCGGGCCCGGCTGCTGAGCCTGCGCGCGGTGGCCTCACGGATGCTCGACGACCTGGACGACGCGCTGGCCGACGGTCGGATGGCGCTCACCTACGCCGAGGCGACCGGCGAACTGCGCCGCGCCGCGCTCGCTCAGGCCCGACTGGCCCACGTGCTGCGCTGGCGCGGCGAGTTCGCCGAGGCCGACCGGCTCTTCGCGGAGGCCAACTCCATCGAACTACCCGACCGGCTACGCGCCGCACTGCACGAACACTCCGCCCGCTGCTGCTACGACCAGGGTCGGCTGATCGAGGCCTGCCATCACTTCGAGCGGGCCCTCGACCTGCGGGGCGAGCAGGACGCCGAGTTGCTGGCCCGGGTCCGGATCGGCCTCGACGCGATCGCCGCCCGAGCCGAGGAGAGCGGCTTCGGGCCGTACCCACGCGGTTGGGAAGAGGTGCTGGAGCGTGACCGGGCGCCGGTGCCGACACGCGACGGCGGCCAGGGCCTGTGGGGCTACGCGGACGCCGAGGGCGACATGGTGGTCCCCTCCCGGTACGCCGAGGCGCAGCCCTTCCGGGAGGGCCTGGCCTGGGTACGCGAATCGCCGACCGGCCGATGGTCGTTGATCAACCTGGCCGGTGAGACGGTGCTCGGGCCGAACTACCTGGCAGCCCGACCGTTCTCCGACGGTCTGGCCTGGGTGGTGCGGGACGAGAGCGGTTGGCACGCCGTCGACACGAGCGGCGAGGTGGCGGTGCCGCCGGGTTTCGCCGACGTCCGGCCCTTCCACAAGGGCGTGGCGGTGGTACGCCGGGAGGGCTGGGGTGCGGTCGACCGCACCGGACAGATCGTGGTGCCCACCCGCTACCACGGCTTCCACACCGCCCTCGCCGACGGCCACTACATCGACGGGTTCACCGAGGAGGGGTTGGCCGTGGTGGACCTGGCTGGCCGCAAGGGTGTGGTGGACCGTGCCGGGCAGGTGATCGTCGCGCCCGCGCACCCGGCCTTGTTGATCCACCCGGTCGCCTTCCTGGCCACCAACAGCGCCGGGAACTGGGGTGCGCTGGACCGACGCGGCGAGTCGCTGATCGACCCGATGTTCCACCATCCGAGCGCGGTCGTCGCCGAGATCGACGGGCTGCTCGCCGACGCCAACCCGGTGCTCTGAGGCCAGCCAGTTCACCAGCGCCGGTTAGGGTCGAGGCATGGAATTCCGACACCTGGGCCGTTCCGGCCTCATGGTCAGTGAGATCTCGTACGGCAACTGGATCACCCACGGTTCGCAGGTCGAGGAGGAAGCGGCGTTCGCCTGCGTGCGAGCCGCTCTCGACGCCGGCATCACCACCTTCGACACCGCCGACACCTACGCCGGCACCCGCGCCGAGGACGTCCTCGGGCGGGCGCTTCAGCAGGAGCGGCGCGAGGGTCTGGAGATCTTCACCAAGGTGTACTGGCCCACCGGGCCGGGCCGCAACGACCGGGGCCTGTCCCGCAAGCACATCATGGAGTCGATCAACGGATCGCTGCGCCGGCTGCGTACCGACTACGTGGACCTCTACCAGGCTCACCGGTACGACTACAGCACCCCGCTGGAGGAGACGATGGAGGCCTTCGCCGACGTCGTGCACTCCGGCAAGGCGCACTACATCGGCGTCTCCGAGTGGAAGGCATCGCAGATCCGCGAGGCGCACGGTCTCGCCCGCGAGCTGCGCATCCCGTTGGTGTCCAGCCAGCCGCAGTACTCCATGCTCTGGCGGGTCATCGAGAGCGAGGTCGTCCCCACCAGCGAGGAGCTGGGCATCGGGCAGATCGTCTGGTCTCCGATGGCCCAGGGCGTGCTCTCCGGCAAGTACCTGCCCGGTCAGCCCCCGCCTTCCGGTTCCCGGGCCACCGACGAGAAGTCCGGTGCGGGGTTCATCGCCAAGTGGCTCACCGACGACGTGCTGACCCGGGTGCAGCAGCTCAAGCCGCTGGCCGACCAGGCCGGGCTGAGCATGGCCCAGCTGGCCATCGCCTGGGTGCTGCAGAACCCCAACGTGTCGTCGGCCATCATCGGGGCGTCCCGTCCCGAGCAGGTGCACGACAACGTCAAGGCGGCCGGTGTGAAGCTCGACGCCGGCCTGCTCAAGGCGATCGACGAGATCGTCGAGCCGGTGACCGAGCGGGATCCCGCGCGTACCGAGTCGCCGGCCCAACGGCCCTGACCCGCCTCGCCCGGCCGGCGCACCGCACGCCGGCCGGGCGGACGCGCTGCCCACCCCGGTCAGCTGCGCCAGAACCGGATCAGCTCCAGACCGGTCGCGTACAGCCACGGGGGCAGGCCGAGCAGGTCACCGATCGCGAAGACGGCGGTGAAGAACCAGCCGCCGATCGTCGGGTTCCACAGCAACGCGAAGAGCAGGATGAACCCGTACGGCGCGAACAGGTCGTACATCCGCCGGTACGGCGGGGTCAGCCACGGCTGGATCATGTTCCCGCCGTCCAGCCCCGGCACCGGCAGCAGGTTGAGCAGGCTGGCGGTGATCTGGAGGAAGGCCAAGAGGGCCACCGCCGCCCAGAACTCGACCGGCCCGCCGCCGCCCGCACCGAGCCGCAGCACCGCCACCAGCACCAGTGCGAACACCACGTTGGTGGCCGGTCCGGCGAGGCTGACCAGAGTGTGCCGTAGCCGCCCGGGAATGACGTGTCGGTCCACCCAGACGGCGCCACCGGGCAGGCCGATGCCGCCGAGCAGCACCACCGCCACCGGCAGTGCGATGGACAGCAGCGGGTGGCTGTACTTCAGCGGATTCAGGGTCAGGTAGCCACGGTGGGCCACCCCCCGGTCGCCGCTGCGGTACGCCACCACGGCGTGGGCGTACTCGTGCAGGCAGAGCGAGACCAGCCAGCCGGAGACGACGAAGCCGAACACGGTGAGCCGGACGTTGCCGATCCCGTGCCAGGTCAACACGGCGCTGGTCACCAGCAGGGCGACCAGCGCCAGGAAGACCGGACTGGGTCGGAAGGCCGCCCGGGGCACCCCGAGCACCAACGGCTCGGGGTCCCTGGGTGTCATCACTCGGCCGCGGGCAGCAGGCTCATCCGGTACTCCACCCGATCGTCTTCCAGGAGCGCGACCGAGGTGACGCCGGACGCCGCGAGTTCCCGCCAGGTCTGACCGATCCAGGACTCGGCATCCGCCTGGCTGCCGAACGACTCGGCCGGCCCGTCGACCGACTCGCCGTTCGCGCCCTCGTACCGCCAGCTCCACGCCATCTGCGCGTCTCCCCTCGCCGCTGATCTCCCATGGGACGGACCTTCGCCAGCGTAGTCGTACCGCCGACCGGCGACCCGGCCACGGGCGTCGATACCGTCCCCGGTGCTGACCCGCCGGGTGCGGCACGGCGAGTGACCCCGCCGTGGCCGGGTATGTGTTTCGGCGAACCCGACGCACCGGAGGCGACAATGACGACACCGATCCCGGAGATGGACATGGCGGAACTGCGCGACATCGCGGTACGCGGCGGTATCGAAGGGGCCCGGGAGATGGACCGGGAGGAACTGATCGACGCCCTCCAGGCCCGTCCCGGTGAGGGCGCCTGGCAGGAGGACCCGAAGCCGGCCGACGTCAACCCCAACGACTTCAGGTACCAGGCCCCCGAACGGCACTGACCGCACCGTGGCCCGCAGGCACTGACCGCACCGTGGCCCGCAGGTACGGTGCCGTACCTGCGGTGCCCCGAGCCGCCGGCTGGACGTAAGGTACGCAGCATGTCCCTTGACGGGTGGAACACGCTTCTGGTCCTCGGTGGAACCCGGTCCGGCAAGTCGGAGTTCGCCGAGTCCCTGGTCGCCGACGCGCCCACGGTCCGCTACCTGGCCACCGCCACCGACGCGGGCGACGACCCGGAGTGGGCCGAGCGGATCGCCGCACACCGCGCCCGCCGGCCCGCGACCTGGAGCACCGAGGAGACCGCGGCCGACCCGCGCCGCCTCGCCGACGTGATCGCCACCGCCCGGCCGGAGGAGACGCTGCTCGTCGACGATCTCGGCGGCTGGGTGACCGTGCTGCTGGACCCGGCGCACCAGCCGGCCGACGACACCGCCACCGTCGACGAACTGGCCGCCGCCGTGCGGTCCTGCCCCGCCCGCCTGGTGCTGGTCAGCCCCGAGGTCGGGCTCTCCCTGGTGCCCACCACCCCGCTGGGCCGGGCGTTCACCGATGCCCTCGGCACGGTCAACCGCGCCGTCGCGGACGCCTGTGACACGGTGGTGCTGGTGGTCGCCGGTCAGCCGTGCCGGTTGAAGCCCGCTCTCGTCCAGCCGACACCCGCCGCCGACGCGGCGCCAGCACCAGCACCAGCACCCGGAGACGACACCGGCCAACCTGCCGCTGGTGGCGGGACCGGCCCCACGGTGCCCGCCCAGGCGGGCCCGACCGGGCTGCCGGTCACCACCAGCGGTTCGCCGCTGCCCGGCTCACCGCCGGTGACCACCCCGCAGCTGCCCACCGAGCCCGCCACCTCGGACACCGGCGCAACGGCAGCCACCGGGGCCGTCCCGTCGGCCGCGACCGGGCCGATCATCCAGCCGGGCACGGAACTGTCCATGCCCGACGAGTACGCCGGCCCGCAGGCCGTCGACCGGCTGGCGACCCTGGACGTGCCGGGAACCGGATTCGGCGCGCTGGAGCAGGTGATCTCCTTCGCCGCCGCCACCCAGGGCACCCCCACCCCGACGCCGTGGCGGTCGGTGCGGGTACTGCTGGTGCACGGCGACCATGCTGGCGGGGTCGCCGCCGGCACGGTGGCCGGTGAGTCGGCACGGCGGGCCGAGCAGGCCCGCGCCGGTCAGGGCGTACTCGCCCGGCTGGCCGCCGAGACCGGCGCGAGCCTGCAGGTGGTGGACGCCCCCGCCGCCGCACCCATCGAGCATGGTCCGGCGCTGAGCGCCGAGCAGGTGGATGCGGCCCTGCGCTACGGCCAACGGCTGGCCGAGGAGGCGGCGGATGCCGGCGTACAGCTGCTGGTGCTGGCCGCGTGCGGCGCCGGCACCGAGGCCACGGCCGCGGCGGTGCTGGCCGCGACCGCCGGAGCCGAGCCGCCCGCGGTACTCGCCCGGGTGGTCACCGCAGGTGGCCAGATCGACGACGTGGCCTGGATGGCCCGCTGCGCCGCGGTCCGCGACGCCCTGCACCGCACCCGTCGTCTCAGCCGGGACGCCGTGAGCGTGCTCGCCGAGCTGGGTGGCGGGGACATCGCCGTCGCCACCGGCATCCTGCTGGGTGCGACCACCCGTCGGCTGCCGGTGCTGCTCGACGGTCCCGTCGGGGTGGCCGCCGGGCTGATCAGCCGGGACCTGGCCGGGCAGGCCCGGCACTGGTGCCTGTTGGCCGACGACGGTGGCGATCCGGCCGTCCGGCTGGCCGCCGACGTGCTCGGCCTGGATTCGCTGACCCAGCTACGGCTCGATCTCGGCGAGGGGGCGAACGCGCTCACCGTGTTGCCGCTGCTGCGCTCAGCGCTGGCGCTGGCCGCCGCCTTGCCGTCCCGCCCCGAGGACGCCAGCGAAGCCGGTGGCGACAGCGAAGCCGATGGCGACAGCGCAGCCGATGGCGGCGATCCGGGCCCGGTCGAGGAGCCGGAGCCTGACTTCCGCGAGCCGGAGCCCGAGGGGCCGGGCCCGACGAGCACCGGGCCGGCCGCCGAGCCGGCGGAGACCTCCGCCGCACGTGCCGGCTGAGCGCCGGCTCGGCGACGCGGCACGGCTGGCACTTACCACCTTCACCATCCTGCCGCTGCGCGTCGGCCGGATCGACCGGGCCACCGCCGGTGCGGCCATGACGCTCGCCCCGGCGGTCGGCGCGCTGCTCGGCGTGCCGCTGGCCGGCGTACTGCTGCTGGTGGACGTCGGCGCCACGCCACTGGTCGCCGCCGGGGTGACCGTCGCGGCAGCCGCCCTGCTCACCCGAGGGCTGCACCTGGACGGGCTCGCGGACACCGTGGACGCGCTCGGGTCGTACCGGCGTGGACCGGCCGCTCTGGAGATCATGAAGAAGCCGGACGTGGGACCTTTCGGTGTGGTCGCCCTGGTCCTCGTCCTGCTGGTACAGGCCGCGGCGTTGGCGGAGTTGGCCGGCGGATCCCGCCCGGCGGTCTTCGCGGCGGTGCTGACGGCCACGGCGACGGGTCGGCTCGGGGTGACGCTGGCCTGCCGGCGCGGCGTGCCGGCGGCGCGTCCGGAAGGGCTGGGCGCGCTGGTCGCCGGCAGTGTCGGGCCGGCCGCGTGTGCTGTCGCCACCGCCGCCGTCGCGCTGCTGGCGGTCGCGGCGGTGCCGCACCGGCCGTGGCAGGGCCCGCTGATCGTCCTGGGGGCGCTCGCCGTCGCGGCCGGGCTGCTGCGACACGTGGTACGCCGTCTCGGCGGGATCACCGGAGACGTGCTCGGCGCGACCGTCGAGCTGGTCACCACGCTCGTCTACCTGGGACTGGTGCTGTCCGACTGAGCCGGGCGGATGGCGCCGGGTAGCGTACCTGCGACGACAGCACCGGCGCGGCCACCCGGGGGACGACATGCTCATCACCGACGACTTCCTGCCCGTTCCGGTCCCGGAGTCGCTCAGCGCGACCTATCTGGTGCCGACGGTGGGACTGCCGTCGGTGACGGCCCGGACGGCCGTGCGGGGGTTGGCCGGCCGGCTCGCCGAACCGGTGTACGGGTTGGCTCGGCAGATGCTGGACAGTCCGTTGATGAGCGTCGACATCCAGCCCGTCGGCGAGTTTCCCGAGCTGCCCCCGGACCTGCTCACCGCGTTCGGGGCCAGCGAGGCGCAACTGGACCGACTGGCCGCGGCCACCCACCTGGTGGTGGTGCAGGCGGAGTACCGGCCGGGCTGGCCGCCCGCACACGAGTGGGCCGCCCGGGCGGTGGCCGCTGCGGTCGCCGAGGCGGTTAACGGCGACGTGGTTGACGTCTTCGGCCTGCAGTTCCTGGACCCGGCCGCGGCGCTGCGCTCACTGCCCGACGCCGAGGGTCGGGTGCGGCTGGTCGACTGGGTGCTGGTGCCCTACTCCTCGGACGCCGAAGGGCTCTGGTTCACCACCAAGGGACTGCGCCGTTTCGGTCTGCTGGAGTTGCAGACCCAGGGGGTGCCCGACCATCTCACCCGGGCCTGGGGCGCGGTGATGACCGGCGCGGCTCGGCGACTGCTGCGGGACTGGACCGACGGGTTGGCCGGCGAGGAGGTGCCGGCGTTCGTGCAGCTGCCGGTGCTGGCCACGGTGACCGGGCACGACATCGCGGTGGCGTACGGCAACCCGGAGCAGCACGGGGCGACCGCGCCGGTGCTGCTGCGCCTGGAACTGGACCCGGCCACCGACCCGGACGCCGACTCCTTCCTCAGCCTGCACCCACCGGCCGGGCATGCCGGTCCGGCCGGGCGTTACTTCGCCACCGCCTGCGCCACGCTCTTCTCCGGCATCCAGCCCGACGTGCGGTACGCCCGTTCCGGTGACGCGATGAGCCGGGCGATCGCCACCGCCCGCGCCGGCCTGGACGACATCCGGGCCCGGTTCCGCGCCGGACGGCTGCCGCCGGAGACGCAACTGGTGGTCAAGTACGGGCTACCGGGCGACGACGGGCCGGAGTACGTCTGGGCCGGGGTGACGACCTGGGATGCCCCGGACCGGATCGTGGGTGCCAGCGCGAGCGACGCCAACACCGACCCCACGGTACGGATCGGCTCTCCCGTCGTGGTGGAGGTCGCCGACATCGTCGACTGGGCCGTTCTCGGCGGCGGCGGCGTCGTCGAGGGCGGCTGGACCCAGGCCGTCCTCGACGCCGGCCACCCTCCCACCCCCTGACCGGGGTTATTTGACGGAGGGGTGGACGAAGGGGGGACGGGTGAGGCGGACGGGGGTGCGGCGGTTGCGGATGTCGACGTGCAGCTCGGCCCCGTCGGGCAGGGCGGGGGCGGTGTCGATCAGCGCCAGGGCGATGCCCTGCTTCAGGGTCGGGCTGAAGGTGCCGCTGGTGATCGTGCCGACCCGGGTGTCACCGTGGAACACCGGCATGCCGGGGCGGGGAATCGCGCGTTCGACGGCCGCCAGGCCGCGCAGCGTACGCGCCGGACCGGCGGCCTTCTCCGCGAGCAGCACGTCACGGCCCCAGAACGCCGGCTTGTCCCAGCCGACCGCCCAACCCGAACGGGCCTGCACCGGCGTGATCTCCCGCGACAGGTCCTGTCCGTGCAGCGGGTAACCCATCTCGGTGCGCAGCGTGTCCCGGGCGGCCAGCCCGCAGGCCTGCGGCGTCGGCTCGGCGGCGAACAACGCGTCCCAGACCGCGACCGCGTCGCCGGCCGGAACCAGCAGTTCGTAGCCCAGCTCGCCGGTGTAGCCGGTACGGCACACGGTCAGCTCGACCGCACCGAGCGTCGCCGAGGTGAAGCTCATGTATTCGTGCCCGCTGGGCAGGCCGAGCCCGTCCAGCAGCTCCGCCGACCGGGAGCCCTGCACCGCCAGTACGGCGTACCCCTCGTGTTCGTCGGTGACCGTGACCTGCGGTGGCGCGGCGGCGCGCAGCCGGCGTACCACCTCGGCGCTGTTCGCCGCGTTCGGAATGAGGAAGACGTGGTCGTCGGCGTGCAGGTAGGCGATGATGTCGTCCACCACGCCCCCGGTCGCCTCGTCGCAGCAGAGGGTGTACTGCGCCTGGCCCGGCCTGATGCGGCCCAGGTCGTTGCTGAGGCAGGCGTTGACGAACTCCGCCGCGCCCGACCCGGTCACCCGCACCTTGCCCAGGTGCGACACGTCGAACACGCCGATCCCGGTACGCACCGCCGTGTGCTCCCGCAGCACTCCGCCGCCGGCGTACTCCAGGGGCATCTCCCAGCCACCGAACGGAGCGAACTTGGCGCCGAGCGCGGTGTGTCGGCCGTGCAGCGGAGAACGACGTGGCCGGGTCGCGGCGGCGTCGGTGGTCACCTCGGTCATGGGTGGCAACTTACCGGCAGGCACCGGGCTGGTTAGCATCGGCGGGACCGCCGGATGACCTGGCGGGCAGCAATGACGTCCGGCGGGTAAATCATCCGTCGGGGAACTCGACCGCCGGTACGCCACCATGCGACCGGCCCGGCCCGCCCGGGAGCAGCCTCCGTGACATCGCCCAGCACCACCCTGAGCCTGGTCGACACCGACCCCGCCGAGCTCGCCGTCGACGCGATCGTGATCGGCGTGCACAGCACGACCGGCGAGCAGGACGCCACCAGCGGCCTCGCCGGCACCCTGTTGCTCGCCAGCGGCGCCGAGAGCATCGCCGCCGCCTTCGACGGCAAGCTGACCGAGACGCTGGCGCTGCTCGGCGCGACCGGCGGTCCGGGTGAGGTGATCAAGTTGGCGACGCTCGGCACCGTCACCGCACCGGTGCTCGCCGTCGTCGGCCTCGGCGCTGAGCCCAGTGGTGCGGCACCCGCCCCGGAGACCCTGCGCCGGGCGGCAGGCGCCGCGGTACGTGCCCTGGCCGGCGCGTCCCGGGTGGCGATGGCGCTGCCACTGCCCGACGACGCCGACGCCCCTGACGCGTTGCGCGCGGTCGCCGAGGGCGCGCTGCTGGGCGGCTACCGCTTCGCCGGGTACAAGACCCGGCCGCAGCCGGCCCGCCGCGAGCCGGTCGGTGAGGTGCTGGTGGCCGTACCGGACGCCGCGGACGCGGCAGCGCAGGCCGAGGTGACCCGGGCCCAGACGGTGGCCGCCGCGGTCCGGCTCACCCGCGACTGGGTCAACACCGCCCCGAACGAGTTGCGCCCGCCGGCCTTCGCCGACGCGGTTGCCGAGGCCGGTCGGGCGGCGGGCCTCGACGTCGAGGTGCTCGACGAGGTAGCGCTGCGCGAGGGCGGGTACGGCGGCATCATCGCCGTCGGTCAGGGCTCGGAGGCCCCGCCCCGACTGGTCAAGCTGACCTACACGCCGGACGGTGGCGGCACCGGCAAGCGGGTCGCCCTGGTCGGCAAGGGCATCACCTTCGACACCGGTGGCGTCTCGATCAAGCCGGCGCAGGGCATGTGGGAGATGAAGTCCGACATGGCCGGGGCGGCGGCGGTGGCGGCCACCATGCTGGCGGTGGCCGAGCTGAAGCCGTCGGTGCCGGTGACCGCGTACGTGCCGATGGCGGAGAACATGCCGTCGGGGACCTCGTACCGGCCGGGTGACGTGATCACGATGTTCAACGGCAAGAAGGTGGAGGTGCTCAACACCGACGCCGAGGGCCGGATGATCCTCGGTGACGCGATGGCACGGGCCTGCGCCGACGGTTGCGACTACCTGTTCGAGACCTCCACCCTCACCGGCGGTCAGGTCGTCTCGCTGGGCAAGCGGATCTCCGGCGTGATGGGCACGGCGGAGCTGTGCGAGCGGGTCCGTGACGCCGGGGACGCCGTCGGCGAGCCCACCTGGCCGATGCCGCTGCCGGACGACGTACGCAAGGGGATGGACTCCGACGTCGCCGACATCTCGCAGGTGAACGCGGGCATGGACCGGGCCGGCCACATGCTGCAGGGCGGTGTCTTCCTGCGCGAGTTCGTCACCGACGACGTCGCGTGGGCGCACATCGACATCGCCGGCCCGTCGTACCACTCGGGCGAGGCCACCGGCTACTGGACCAAGGGCGGCACCGGCGTTCCCGTGCGTACGCTGCTGCGCCTGATCGACGACGTCGCCGCCAACGGCTGAGGTGTAAGGAAGGGCCCCTTGTTAACGCCTCGCGTTGTACAGGGGGCCCTTCCTAACACTCAGAACTGCTCAGGGCGGCGCTTGCGGCGCTCGTTGTAGTCACGCATGCGTTGCGGGTAGCCCATCAGCGCCACGTCGTAGATCGGGATGCTCAGCCGGTACGCGAAACGCCGTGCGCCCTCGGGCCCGTTGATCCGGCGTCGGGTCCACTCGCCGTCGTCGGCGATCAGGATCACCGTGGTCTCGGTGACGGTGGTACGGGGCTCGATGTACGCCTCGACACCCTTTCGGGTGCGGACGAAGTTCTCAAGGTGCTCCAGATCGGCACGATTGGCCGTACGGTCAGGGTCAGCCGCGCGTGATCGCTTGCTTCGCCGGAACAGTCCCACCGAACCGTCTCCCCAGTCGTGGCTTATCGAAGGCAGAGCCAAGGGTACGTGGCGGCAACGTGTCGTTGGGCACCTCGGTAAGCGGGTGCGACGCGGTGGTGACAAGATGGCCGAGGTGGGGTGTGTCCCGTGTTACCCCACCGTGACCCCCGATGCAGCGAAGCGACCTGGGAGTTGGACGTGAGCGAGCCGAACGACGCAACCTTCGACATCGTCATCCTCGGAGGTGGTAGCGGCGGTTACGCGACCGCGCTGCGCGCCACCCAGTTGGGCCTTTCCGTGGCGCTGGTGGAGAAGGCCAAGCTCGGTGGCACCTGCCTGCACAATGGCTGCATCCCCACCAAGGCACTGCTGCACGCCGCCGAGATCGCCGACCAGACCCGCGAGTCGGAGCAGTTCGGTGTGCAGGCCAAGCTGGTCGGCATCGACATGGCGGGGGTCAACTCCTACAAGGACGGCGTGATCGCGCGGCTCTACAAGGGCCTGCAGGGCATGCTCAAGGGCAACAAGTCGATCACGATTGTGGAGGGGCACGGCCGGTTGGTCGCCCCGAACGCGGTCGAGGTGGAGGGCAAGCGGTACACCGGCCGCAACGTGGTGCTGGCCTCCGGTTCGTACGCCAAGAGCCTGCCGGGCCTGGAGATCGACGGCGAGCGGGTCATCACCAGCGACCACGCCCTGACCCTGGACCGGGTCCCCACCTCGGCGATCGTGCTCGGCGGCGGCGTGATCGGCGTCGAGTTCGCCAGCGTCTGGAAGTCCTTCGGGGTGGACGTGACGATCATCGAGGCGCTGCCCCGGCTGGTCGCCGCGGAGGACGAGGAGTCGTCGAAGGCGTTGGAGCGGGCCTTCCGCAAGCGGAAGATCAACTTCAAGGTCGGCAAGCCGTTCGAGAAGGTCGAGAAGACCGACAAGGGCGTCAAGGTGACCATCGCCGGTGGCGACACCGTCGAGGCGGAGCTGCTGCTGGTCGCGGTCGGCCGTGGCCCGAACACCGCTGACCTCGGCTACGAGGAGCAGGGCGTCAAGCTCGACCGTGGCTACGTGCTGACCGACGAGCGGCTGCGCACCAACGTGCCGAACGTCTACGCCGTCGGCGACATCGTGCCCGGTCTGCAGCTCGCCCACCGCGGTTTCCAGCAGGGCATCTTCGTCGCCGAGGAGATCGCCGGCCAGAACCCGGCGGTGATCGACGAGGCGGGCATCCCCCGGGTCACCTACAGCGACCCGGAGCTGGCGTCGGTCGGGCTCACCGAGGCGAGGGCCAAGGATCAGTACGGCGCCGACAAGATCAAGACCTACAACTACAACCTCGCCGGCAACGGCAAGAGCCAGATCCTCAAGACGGCCGGCTTCGTGAAGCTGGTGCGGGTCGAGGATGGTCCGGTGGTCGGCGTGCACATGGTCGGCGCGCGGGTCGGCGAGTTGGTCGGCGAGGCCCAGTTGATCTACAACTGGGAGGCGTACCCGGGCGAGGTGGCGCAGCTCGTGCACGCCCACCCGACGCAGAACGAGGCCCTGGGCGAGGCGCACCTCGCGCTCGCCGGCAAGCCGCTGCACGCACACGCCTGATCACGACGTACCCGCGGCGTCCGGCGACGGGCGGCGCTCCCCCCACCAGGGAAATGAAGGAGTCTGGAGAACATGCCGGTATCGGTCACCATGCCCCGGCTCGGCGAGAGCGTCACCGAGGGCACCGTCACGCGCTGGCTCAAGCAGGAGGGTGACACCGTCGAGGTCGATGAGCCGCTGCTCGAGGTGTCCACCGACAAGGTCGACACCGAGATCCCGTCCCCGGCGGCCGGGGTGCTGACCCGGATCGTGGTGGGCGAGGACGAGACAGCCGAGGTCGGCAGCGAGCTGGCGGTCATCTCCGGCGAGGGCGAATCGGCCGGCTCCGGCGGCGGCGAGGCTGGCGGGCAGGAGCAGGAAGCCCCCGCCGAGCAGGCTGCCGAGGCGGCACAGGAACCGCAGGCCGAGGCGGAGCAGTCGGCCGTCGAGGAACCGGCCGAGCAGGCGGCCCCGGCGCAGTCCGGCGAGGGCACCCCGGTGCAGATGCCGGCCCTGGGCGAGAGCGTCACCGAGGGTACGGTCACCCGCTGGCTCAAGCAGGTCGGCGAGACCGTCGAGGTCGACGAGCCGCTGCTGGAGGTCTCCACCGACAAGGTCGACACGGAGATCCCTTCGCCCGTCGCCGGTACCGTCCTGGAGATCAAGGTCCCCGAGGACGAGACCGCCGAGGTCGGCGCGACCTTGGCCGTGGTGGGTGCCGCCGGTGGTGCCCCGGCCGAGGCGAAGCCCGAGCCGAAGCCGGAGGCGAAGCCCGAGCCGCAGGCGAAGCCGGAGCCGAAGGTGTCCGAGCCGACGCCCGGCATGTCGTACAACGAGCCGGCGGCCGAGGCCGAGACGGCACAGGAACCGGTCAAGGCCGAACAGGCGGCGCAGCCGGCGGCCGCCACACCGCAGCGTGAGGCGGCGTCGGCCAACGGCGGCGGGCAGGCAGCCGGTTACGTGACCCCGCTGGTACGCAAGCTCGCCAGCGAGCACAACGTGGACCTCGCCTCGCTCAACGGCACCGGTGTCGGCGGCCGGATTCGCAAGCAGGACGTGCTGGACGCGGCCGAGAAGGCGCGCTCCGCCAAGGCCGCCCCGGCCGCGGCATCCCAGCCGGCCGCCGCGGCGACCCGTCCCGCCGAGAAGCCGCAGCCGAGCGCCAAGCGGGGCACCACCGAGAAGCTGCCCCGCATCCGCTCGGCCATCGCCAAGCGGATGCTGTCGTCGTTGCACGAGATGGCGCAGTTGACCACCGTGGTCGAGGTGGACGTCACCAAGGTCGCCAAGCTGCGGGCCCAGGCCAAGGAGTCCTTCCAGCAGCGGCACGGCGTCAAGCTGTCGTTCCTGCCGTTCTTCGCTCTCGCGGCCATCGAGGCGCTCCAGGCGTACCCGATCGTCAACGCCAGCATGGATCTGGAGGGCGGGACGATCACCTACCCGGACTCCGAGAACCTCGGCATCGCGGTGGACACCGAACGGGGCCTGCTGGTGCCGGTCATCCACAACGCCGGTGACCTCAACCTGGGCGGTATCGCCAAGCGCGTCGCCGACCTGGCCGAGCGGACCCGGACCAACAAGATCAGCCCGGACGAGATCGCCGGTGCGACCTTCACGCTGACCAACACCGGCAGCCGGGGTGCCCTCTTCGACACCCCGATCGTCCCGTCGCCGCAGTCGGCGATGCTGGGTACAGGTGTCGTGGTCAAGCGCCCGGTCGTGGTGAACGACCCGGATCTGGGCGAGGTCATCGCGGTACGCCAGATGGTCTACCTGGCCCTGTCCTACGACCACCGGCTGATCGACGGTGCTGACGCGGCCCGCTTCCTGACCGCGGTCAAGCAGCGTCTGGAGGCCGGCAACTTCGAAGCCGAACTGGGCCTGTAACCCGCACGCGCGAAAGGCGCCCCGGTCCGCAAGGACCGGGGCGCCTTCGTACTCCCCTAAGCCCTCGACCGCGGATGGACGGAGGCAGCGTGGCCAGGTCAAACGCCGGCTCGACCTGCTGACGGACGGAGTGCGGTACCCGCCGGACGGACTGATCCCAAACGGGCGTACGGCCGGGGCCGGCACTGCCAGACTCAGGCCGTGGGTGACCAGGCCTGGCGCGGACGGCTCGGACCAGCCGTCGGCATCGCACCCGGTGCCCGGGTCGACAAGTTCGAGATCTTTTTCGACCTGGTCTTCGTCTTCTCGTTCTTCAACATCGCCCGCAGCACCGCCGCCAACCTCAACGGCACAGGCTTGGTGCACGCCCTGCTCGTGCTGGCCGTGCTCTGGTGGTGCTGGGTGGTGCACACCGTGGTGGCGACCCGCATCCGCATCGGTGAGGGTTTCGTGCCGGTGCTGATGGTCGCTGGAATGGCCGCGCTGTTCAGCTTCGCCGTCGCCATGCCGCAGGCGTTCGTCAACTCACGCGAAAACAGGATCGGCCCGATCGTGGTGGCGGTGAGCTATGTCGTCATCCGGGCCGTGCACCTGGCGTTGTTCCTGCACATCGTCCGGGACAACCCCGCCGAGCGTCGGCAACTGCTCCGGTACGCTCCCGAACTCACCCTGAGCACGGTGCTGCTGCTGGTCGCCGCGCTGCTCCCCGCCCACCTGCCCGACCCGGGCACCGCCCATCTGGTCCGTGACGCGCTCTGGGTGACCGTGGTGCTGCTCCAGTACGGCACCGGGCTGCTCAACCGCACCTGGGGCTGGGAGGTGACCTCGGCGGAACACTGGACGGAACGCTACGACCTCATCCTGATCATCGCGCTCGGCGAATCGGTGATCTCCGTCGGTCTCGGCAGCGACCTGCTCAGCCAGCCGGCGACCTGGCCCGGGGTGACCGCCGGTGTGCTCGGCATCGTCTTCACCGCCGCCCTCTGGTGGGCGCACTACGACATGATCGGCCCGGCCGCCCGGATCGCCCTGCACGCCACCCTCGGTCGCGCCCGGGTGCTGATGGCCCGCGACGCCTACGCCTACCTCTACCTGCTGATGATCACCGGGATCATCACCTTCGCCCTCGGCGCCGAGGGCATCATGCACGACGTCGCCGAGCCCGGCGTACCGATCACCGAGCCGGCCCACGGGCCGGACGTGCCGATGCTGTTCGGCGGGGTGATCCTCTACCTGCTGGGGAACATGCTCTTCCAGCTACGCACCCTGCGCACCCTGTTGTGGACGCGGGTCGCCGCCCTGCTCGCGCTCATCGCCAGCGTCCCGATCGCCCTGTCCCTGCCCGGGTTGGCCACCCTCGGGCTGCTCACCGCGATCTGCGTCGGCCTGGTCCTCGCCGAAGTGCTGCTGATGTCCGATGCCCGGCAGACGCTGCGCGCGGCGGTCTTCGAGGAGCGCACCGCCCACGAGACCCACGAGGCCGCCTACCGCGCCCGCTGGCACGGCCAACCCCCCGGCACCACGTAGGTAGGAAGGGTGACACACCGTAAACCCGGATCCACCGGCAGCAACCTCGGACACGACGGAGGTCGTAGCACTCCGTAGCACCTGCGGTTAGCGTTGTCCCATGGCTGAGCACGCCCACCGGGAGATCACGCGGCGCGAGTTGCGCAATCTCTCCGGAGCGATCATGCGCGGCGACTCCTTCATTTGGCGACGCACCTTCGTACTGCGTGCCGAGGTGATGGCGGCCTTCGCCACCGCTCCCGTGCTCGATGCCGAGACGTTCCGCCGCGACCTCGACTCGACGGTGGACCAGGACCCGTTCAGCCGTGAGTGGTGACTCCCCCACGCGAGGGCTGATCGATCCTTCGGCTGGAGGACCTGGTCCGGGTCCAGCCGGTCCGGCGGCTCTGACCACCCAGATCAGCACTCCCTTTTCATCGATCATCTCGCATGCAACGATGTGACCACCCAGTTCAGGGGTGTGAACCTCATCGGGAGGCCGGAATGCGTGGACGATGGTGGAGTCTGGCGGCGGCCGCGCTGCTCGCGGCCGGGGTGTTGGTGGCTCCGGCAAGCCCCGCGATGGCAGCGCCGACGTTCCGGGTTCCCTTCCCGTGTGGCCAGTCCTGGTCCGGGCAGACCCGGACCAACCACAGCCCGCAGAACGCCATCGACTTCAACCGCGCCGACGACCTCGGTGACCCGGTGGTGGCCAGCGCGCCGGGCACCGTCGACGTGGTGACGAACCTCGGCAATACCAGCTACGGCAAGTACATCCGGATCAACCACGGCGGCGGCTACACCACCTACTATGCCCACCTCAACGGCTTCAACGTCTCCGTCGGTCAGCAGGTGGGCTACGGCAAGGTGATCGGATGGGTCGGCAGCACCGGCGGCTCGACCGGCCCGCACCTGCACTACGAGCAGCGGCTCAACGGCAGCGCCATCAAGATCAAGTTCAACGGGACGCAGGCGCTGTACTGGGGCACGAAGACCTACACCAGCGGCAACGGCTGTGGCGGCGGCACCGCGAGCGGCACCGTCCGCACCAGCGGCACCCCGCTGACGGTCCGCTCCGGCCCCGGCACGAACTACAGCTCTGTCGGCACGCTGGCCACCGGCACCAACGTCACCATCCATTGCCAGACCAACGGCACCACGGTCACCGGCACCTACGGCACCAGCTCGATCTGGAATCGGATCGGTGCCGGCCGCTTCATCGCCGACGCCTACACCTACACCGGTCACTCCGGCTTCATCCCGAACGTCCCACGCTGCTGACCAGCTTTCAGCCGCGCAATGACGGACCAGGTGGAGCCCGGCGGCCCGTGCCACCTCGGCGGCCCGATGCACCACTAGGACCTGCCCGACCGTGAGCGCCAAGTCCCAGCGGAACCCTGAAGACCCCACGGCGGATATAAGCTCGGCTTATAATCCTCACGTGTGGGAAGTAGTGCTGCACCCGGAGGTTGAGGCATGGTTCCTGGGGCTGTGTCGGAGCGACCCTGCCAGCGCGGACCTCGTCGCGGAGGCGATCGAGCTACTTGCCGAGCAGGGGCCCGCGTTGGGCCGGCCGCTGGTGGACCGGTTGAAAGGCAGCATGTTTCATCACATGAAGGAACTGCGTCCCGGTTCAGCCGGGTCGAGCGAGATTCGGATGATCTTCGCGTTCGACCCAGCCCGGGAGGCGGTCTTTCTGGTTGCCGGAGACAAATCCGGGCAGTGGCAGTCGTGGTATCGAACGGCGATCCCGCTGGCGGACGCGCGTTTTGAGGAGCACCTGACCAGGTTGAAGGTAGAGCGATGAGCGGCGTATCGAACTGGCGGGATGTGAAAGCCGAGGCCCGCGCTGTCGACCCTGAGTGGGACAGCCCGGAGCGGGTGACGCGGCGTGGGCGGATGCGGGAACAGATGCTCGCATCGGTCAGTGGTGCCCAGTTGGCTGAGATCCGCAAGCAGCTCGGTATGACCCAGACCCAGCTCGCCGAGGCTGCAGGGTTGTCGCAGGCGCGGATCAGTCAGATCGAGAAAGGTGAGGTGACGAGCTTGGAGACGTTGCGCGCCTACGTCGCCGGGCTCGGCGGGCACTTGGACATCGTCGCCAGGATCGGCAACATCCATCTGAACGTCGCTTGAGCCATCGTCCAGCTCATTCCCGGCGGGGCGAGCCGAAGCGGCTCTTCGACGTTGCCTCGGTTGGGCGCGCATCCGACGATCGGCGGGCGACTCGGTCCGTCGCCCTGTGCCGGATGGCCCGCCCGCCGGACTACCCTGCGATGGTCAACTGAACACGGCCGACGCTATGGGGACCGAGCTACGTGATAACCGGTGAGCTGAAGAGCAGGATCGATCGCATCTGGGACGCCTTCTGGTCGGGCGGAATCTCCAACCCGCTCGAAGTGATCGAGCAGATCACCTACCTGCTGTTCATCAAGCGCTTGGACGACCTGCACACCCTTGAGGAGAACAAGGCCACCCGCACCGGCCGGTGGGAGCGGCGGATCTTCCCGGAGGGCTGCGACGACCAGTGGCGTAAGTACGACGACCTGCGCTGGTCAAAGTTCAGAAGCGCAGCGCCGGCCGAGATGTTCGAGACGGTACGCGACCGGGTCTTCCCGTTCCTGCGTACGCTCGGCGGCGACGGCTCGACGTACTCGCAGCACATGCGTGACGCCCGGTTCACCATCCCCAACGCGGCGCTGCTGTCCCGGGTGGTCGACATGCTCGACGAGATCCCGATGGAGGACCGGGACACCAAGGGCGACCTGTACGAGTACATGCTCGGCAAGATCGCCACCGCCGGCCACAACGGACAGTTCCGCACCTCGCGGCACATCATCCAGCTCATGGTCGAGATGACCCGGCCGACGCCGACCGACGAGATCTGCGACCCGGCCTGCGGCACCGCGGGCTTCCTGGTCACCGCCGGAGAGTACGTCCGCGACCACTACCCGGACGCGATGCACGACGCCGCCCAGCGGAAGCACTTCCACGAGAGCATGTTCCACGGCTTCGACTTCGACGGCACCATGCTCCGCATCGGCAGCATGAACATGCTGCTGCACGGCGTGGAGAACCCCGACATCCGCTACCGCGACTCCCTCGCCGAGGCCGTCAGCGGAGAGTCGGAGAAATACTCGCTGATCCTCGCCAACCCGCCCTTCGCCGGCAGCCTCGACTACGAGAGCACCTCGAAGGACCTGCAACGGGTCGTCAAGACCAAGAAGACCGAACTACTCTTCCTCGCCCTGTTCCTGCGGTTACTCAAAACGGGTGGCCGGGCGGCGGTCATCGTGCCCGAAGGCGTGCTCTTCGGCTCGTCCAAGGCCCACAAGGAGCTACGCCGCGTCCTGGTCGAGGACCAGAAACTCGACGGCGTGGTCAAGCTCCCCAGCGGCACCTTCAAGCCGTACTCCGGAGTATCGACGGCGATCCTGCTCTTCACCAAGACCGACAGCGGCGGCACCGACAACGTCTGGTTCTACGACATCACCGCCGACGGCTGGAGCCTGGACGACAAACGCACTCCCCTACTGCCCGACGACAAACTCGGCCCCGCCCCCAAGGTGGCCCTCACCGCCGACGAGCACGCCAGGAACAACCTGCCCGACGCCCTGGCCCGCTGGTCCCGCCGCGACGGCGACGAGCTACAGCGTGCCCGGACCGAACAGAGCTTCTGCGTCCCCAAGGCCGACATCGCCGAACAGGGCTACGACCTCAGCCTCAACCGCTACCGAGAAGTCGTCCATGAAGAAGTCGAACACCGCTCACCCCTGGAAATCCTCGCCGACCTGGAGCGCCTCGAATCCGACATCCAGCAAGGAATGGCCAACCTGAAGGCGATGCTTAAATGACCTCACTAAAGACAGCCCGGCTCGGGAACGTGACCAGAATAGTTGGCGGCGGAACCCCGACCCGGAGCAACTCCCAGTATTACGATGGCAGCATCCCGTGGGTCACTCCTAAGGACATGAAGTCATGGCACATCGATGGCTCCCAGGTTAAAATCACAGACGCCGGTCTCGCAAACAGCGCAGCTCGACTTGTTCCGGCGCAGTCGATTCTGATCGTCGTTCGCTCGGGGGTCCTGAAGCATACGGTGCCGGTCGGCCTAAGTCAGATTCCTGTGGCGATTAACCAGGACATGAAAGCCTTACTATGCAACCCCGAGGTGCACCCAGATTACCTGGCACGATTCATCAAGGGGAAGTCGAGCCAAATCTTAAGCTGGGTCAGGGCCACCACAGCAGACAATTTCCCTGTGGCGAAGCTGCAGGAAATGCTCGTCCCTTTGCCCCCGCTCGCTGAGCAGAGGAGAATTGCGGAGGTGCTGGATAAGGCGGACGAGCTGCGCGTCAAGCGCCGAGAGGCCCTCTCTTATCTCGACAACCTCACCCAATCCATCTTCCTCGACATGTTCGGCGACCCTCGATCGAATCCACGGCGTCTGGCCGTCGAGGCATTCGGAGATTTAGTCAACGAGTTTCGGTATGGAACTTCAAACAAGTCCACCAACACAGGCAGCCCGGCTCTTCGAATCCCGAACGTAGTCAACGGAACCCTCGACTTAGAGAACCTCAAGACCGTTCCGGTCACCCCCACCGAATTCGATCGCCTCAAACTAGTCAACGGCGATATTCTCTTCGTGCGGACGAACGGCAACCCGGACTACGTTGGACGCTGTGCGGTATTCGATGAACACCTTATCCGCAACACAGAATTTCAAACAAACGACTTCATTTACGCCTCCTATCTAATCCGGGCGCGTGTGGATCAACGGCGCATCCATCCTGTCTTCGCCCAGACTTTCATGGCAGCCGCCGCAGGCAGGGCAGCCCTTCGCGACAGGTGTAAGACCTCAGCGGGACAGTACAATTTGAACATCGAGAACTTGGGTTCCGTGCCGGTGTTAGTGCCACCACTCGCTGAGCAACTGGATTTCGTCGAACGAATCGCCAAAGTTGAAGCCGCTAAGTCGGCTCAGCGCGTAAGCCTCGCCGAACTGGACGCGCTGTTCGCTTCCTTGCAGGATCGGGCTTTTCGGGGCGGACTGTGACCGGGCGCATGTAGAAGCGCCCACCCGGGCGTCGGGGCGGGGGCTGTCGTGCGCCTACGGGTCGCTCAGGCTTGCTCGGTGAGGCGGGCGACGAACGCCCGCCAGGAGGCCGGCGTGAAGATCAGAGCCGGACCGGTCGGGTCCTTCGAGTCTCGGACGCCGACGACGCCAGGGAGGTTGTCGGCGACCTCGAGGCAGGAGCCACCGTTGTTGCCGCTCTTCGTGCTCTTGCGCCACCGCGCACCGGTCATGTCCATGATCCTGCTCCCTTATTCAGATCGACGGATTGCCTTGGTCGGAGACTTCCTGCCTCCCACTCGTTTCGTCCCTGTCCCTGGAATGCCAAGACCTCGGCCGTACTTCCAGGACGGGAGACTCTCTCTGACAAGCGCGGGGATGGCAGGGCAAACGAGTGCCCGCCCGAGCATCAAGGCGAGCACGGTCGTTCGTCTACGGTCGGTCAACCGTGCTCGGCGACACTGGCGATGAACGTCCGCCAGACGGCCGGCGTGAAGAGCAGCGCCGAACCGGTCAAGTCTTTCGAGTCCCGGACGCCGACGACGCCAGGGAGGTTGTCGGCGACCTCGACACACGCGCCGCCGTTGTTGCCGCTCTTCGTGCTCTTGCGCCACCGCGCGCCGGTCATGTCCATGATGCTGCCGCCCTCTTGAATGGATGTATAGGTTGGTCTAAGAGAAGGCCCTGACTCCCTATCCGCTCGTCCCCGCGCTCCCATAGACCTGTCGCTGCCCGAAGAGACGAAAGCTCCCTATAGAGCACGGAAGCGCTCGCCCCATGCCTGGGCGAGCGCTTCGTGTGTCTGCGGCCCGTCAGTCATGCTGGGTGATCCCGGCGACGAACGCTTGCCAGGAATCACGGGAGAACGCCAAGACCGGCCCGACGCCATGATCTTTCGTGTCGCGTACGCAGACCGCCGCCACGAGGTTGTCAGCGACCTCCACACAGGCTCCCTGGTTGGTGCCGCTGCGAGTGCTCTTGCGCCAGCGCGCGCCGGTCAGATCCATGACTTCGCCACTCCCAATATCAGCTCGGTGGACTGGTGCAGGATCAGCGCCTCGCCAAGTGTGGCTTCCCACGCCCCCGCAGCGCCGCAACCTCGAGTCAGACGTGCTCGGCGACGCGGGCGATGAACGCCCGCCAAGCGATCGGTGTGAAGACCAGCGCCGGGCCGTTCGGGTCCTTCGAGTCACGGACGCCGACGACACCCGGAAGGTCGTCGGCTACCTCGATGCAATCGCCTTGGTTGTTGCCACTTTTCGTACTCTTGCGCCACCGCGCGCCGGCCATGTCCATGATCATGCCGCTTCCCTGATCAGGTTCAACGATTGGCTCCGGAGAGTGCTTGGCCTCTGATGAATTCCGACCTCCGACTCAGCGTAGCAACGTCGTTAGGCTGCTTGAGCATCTATGCGGGCTTGACTGTCCGCATGCGCTACATGCTCTCAATCCGGCAACTCGCCGAGGATGAATTCTCGGCCGAGACCCGACAAATGCTGAAATTCTCGGGCACGGTATGCACCTGAACATGGGCAGAAGGCCGCGCACTGCAAGGTGATCGATCTGCGCGCGCACCTGCGCTCGATCACCGTACGCCGATTGGTGGAGCGCTGCGTAATCGTTTGAGGGCAGGGTGAGCTGGGTGTTTCCGTGCGGTCGAGGACCACGTTTGACGAGGCCAGCCCGCCGGTGGTCACGGAATTCCCCGGCCCGGTCGATGTCGTGACTGGAGCAACCCGACCACCCGATAGCCCTGGCATCCCGCCGACCACATCGCGGCCGGACTAGCGCTAGTCGCCGTGCTGGTGTGGGCGGTGCTGCCTGATCCAAGCCTCAACCGCTTCGCGGTCCCAGATTCGCATCCGGCCGTTGCCGACCACGTCGATCGGCTGCGGGAAGCCGGGGCGCTTGACGATCTCCGTTGCGCGCGTGCGTGATACGCCGCCGAGCATCTCGGCAACGTCAGCCAGCGCGGCAAGTCTCACATCGCGACCGTAAGCAGCTCCGGGGTTACCACTTCGGCACTTGCCTACTTGACGGTGTCGAAGTGATAAGTGAGGCTGATGAGGTCACCGCATGCCGGAAGGGCTGATGACGTTATGTCAGAACTTGTCCAAGTTTCGCCGCTTGTACCCGATCGCCAGTATCCGATTGGGACGTTGACCCCGGGGCAGAGGTTCCGCGCGAACGGGGGCCGCTGGTGAGCGTGGATCCGCTGTCCGCCGTAGCTGTCGAGACGGTGATGATGCTGCTCGGTGCCGTACTGCTCGGGTTTCTGGCCGGGTTGTTCGCGTTCAAGGTGAAGTCGCGGTGGTGTCCGCGCTGCGGCGCGTCGACCCACGCCGTACCCCCGGAGGTCCGGCGGTGACCGCCCCCGGCCGGCAGGAGCGGCGTGAGCTGCCGATCGGGCGGCGGGTCGCGCAGCTACGGGTCCGCCGGGGGATGAGCCAGCAGGTCTTCGCCGACCGGATCGGCAAGTCGAAGAGCTGGGTCGACAAGGTCGAACGCGGGGTACGCAACCTCGATCGACTGTCCGTGATCCACACGATCTCCGGGGTGCTCGGCGTCGCCCCCGACCTCCTGGTCGGCCGTCGGACCCGACAGGCGACCGTCACCGAGGTCGCCGCCGCCGTGGAGCGGGTACGCGAAGCCCTGGTCTGCTACGACACCCCCGCCGACTGCGTCGCGGACCTGGATCGGCAACTCGCCTACGCGTACACCGCCTATCGGCATGCCCAGCATCCGCAGGTGTTGCGGATGTTGCCCGACCTGCTCACCGCCGCTCGTCACGCCTCCACCGTTGACGTGCTGGTCGGGGCGTACCGGCTCGCCGCTCACCTGCTGGTCAAGCTCGGCGAACCCGACCTGGCGTGGCTGGCCGCCGACCGCGCCATGACCACCGCCGGCGGCGACCCGCGACGTACCGCCGTCGCCGTGCTCCCCCTCGCCCAGGCCCTCCGCGCCCAGCGCCGGGGCCGCCTGGCGTTGGCCGTCACCACCACGGCGCTACGCCACCTCGACCCGGCCCGCTCCCCCGACCTCCCACCGGAACACGCCGCTCTCGCCGGCACCCTGCTGCTCGAAGCCGCCCTCGCCGCCGCCAGTCACGGCGATGCCAGCACCGCCGACAACCTCGCCGACCAGGCCACCGACCGGGCCAGGCGGTGCCCCGACCGCGACGGGTTCGGGACGACCACGGTCAACCTCGCTCGCGCCCTGGCCGCCACCATCCTCGGCGAGCACGCACTCGCCGTCGCCATCCACCAGCCGGCCACCCGCACCGACGGTTGGCACCGGCTCCCCGCCGAACACCGCGCCGCTCACCTCATCGACATGAGCCGCGCGTACCTGACAATTGGCGACCACCGTGCCGCCGCCCGCGTCCTCGTCACCGCCGACCAGATCGCCCCCGCCGAGACCCGCATCCGACCCGCCGCCCGCGCCGCGCTGATCGCCGTACTACGCGCCGGACCCACCCCCGCCGACCTCGCCCGCCTCGCCACCACGATCGGACTGACCTCGGGCAGCACGTAACGTCCACATCCTCTGGACTGGTGGCAGCCTCGGCCGGCCGACGACGATTGAGGATCAACATCGGCCCTGTCGGGCTGACTGCGTCAACGCATCGCAGTAACCGGCCGCGACGCTTACGACAGGTGCTCGGCGGCGAGATCCTCGGCCTCCGCGACGAACTCGTCGAGCTCCGCTGCGCTCATGTTCGCTTCAAGGAGTATCTGCCCGAGGACGAATATCTCGGCTCCCAGCACGGTCTCGGCAGGGATGTTGTCGACCAGTTCCGGCTCACCGAGAGCGGCTCGGATCACACCCTCCACGTCAAGGGCAGACAGGGTGTCGCCCTGCTCGTACTCAGCGCGAGCCGAGGCCACGAAAGCCGCCACATCGGTCGGGGTGGCGTCGGTTCCGAAATGCCGATGAACCGCAACGGCGAACGCGGCCCCGATGACCCCCAGGCTGCCGCGCAGGCCGTGCTGGCCGATCTCCGCCGCCACCGTGTCGGCGGCATCCCAGTCGGCCCTGGCCAGAGCCCGAATCAGGTCACCAAGTGGGTTAACGTCCACGTCCTCTGAACCTCGCTATCCGTTGCCTGATAACCGTCCCAATCCGATGTGCCGCCACACCTGCCAGAATGCCGAGCACCGCGAGATTCCCTGCGGCTTCCGCAGCGTCGATCTTTGGCCGTGGTGGGGCGGGTGGAACCGTGGAGGTGGCCGTCCCGGTCGAGTGCGTCCCGCTGGGCCCTTTGGGATCACGAAACATGCCGATCGACTGTCGTATCGTATCGGTGGCCGTGCTCGTGTGCTCCTGCACGTCGTCGGCTCGCCGAACAGATCGGATGAGATAGCCGCTCATCTTCGCGCGCCTCAGGGCGCGTCGGTCGCTGTCAGTCATGAGGTCTTCGCCCGAGGGTGGACCGGATCCGGCGGCCTGCTGCGGTACCGAACCCGGGGCGATGACGTTCAGGTACGCGCCGACCTGCCGGGCCGCGTCACTGCACAACCGGGCGAGCCGGTGGGCCTTGTCGGCACCGGTACGGCTCTGGGTCACCGCCCCGCGCAGCGACGGATGATCCGAACCCCTGCCCACCGTCGTGTACCGGGCGTGGGCCTCGGCGACATCCGTCGCGGCCCGGGATGCCCGCACCGCGAGCGCGTCCAGCTCCTCCATAGCGGACCCGAGTTGGGCGACGACCTGGGCGAGCAGACCGCTCACCCCAACGCTTTTCGGTACGTGCTGCCGTGCTCCTGGGCGGCAGCGATCACGCGCAGGGTCAGCTTCACCTCGCGTACCGCGTCGGCGATGGCTTTGCGCGCCTGGTCTGCCTCGGTCCGCTGACTGTCGTGCAGGGTGGCGAGCACGAGCCCGGCGGCCTCGTCCAGGCCCGTCCCGACCCCCTCGATCGTGGTCTTGCCCTGGTCGAGCAGGTGGTGTGCTTCGTCGAGGACCACCTTGACCTCACCGATGCTCACGGGTCAGCCAAGGATGCTGATGTATTGCCGGGCCGCCTGGGCAAGTTCGGCCTTGACTTGCTCGATGCTGGCCATGCCGTCCTTCCGGTCCGTTGGCGTTGAGGGCACTAACACCCTTCACGTTCGGTAGCGGATCAGACACTACCCAACGTGAATCCCCTTCCGCAGCCCCGCTGGTCGAGCGACACCACACAAACCGGCAAATGACCATGGCTGCCAGGAGGGCTCGATTTGGCCTGCCGATGTGAGAGCATCGGTGGCTGCTGTCGATCGTGGGGGTTGGCGCAATGAGCAATTTTCATTTTCTGCGTACCGAGTGGCCCGATCTTTTCCGAGAGGCGTTCAAGGCCGAACGGAATACGGTGCTCGATCCGCGTACCGCCTGCTTTTATGCTCGGCGGACGCTGGAGCACACCCTCACCTGGCTGTTCGAGGTCGACCGCACGCTCAACCAGCCGTACAAGAAAGATCTCAACGGCATGATCCACGAGCCGACGCTGCGTCATCTGGTCGGCCCGGTTCTCAATACCAAGATGGACATCATCCGCAAGCAGGGCAACTGGGCGGCACACAAGACCGCGCCGGTCAAATCCACCGATTCCATACCTGTGGTGCGGGAACTGTTCCACGTCATGTACTGGGTGGCTCGCCGTTACACCCGTGACCAGTCGCAGGTGCCGCCGAGCAACCTCGCCTTCGACGAGACGCATTTCCCCCGGCCGACGCACGGCCAGCCGCAGCAGACCAGCCAGGCCGAAATCAAGGCGCTGGCCGACAAGCTCGCCGCGCAGGATGACGCGCTCGCCGCCGAGCGGGAGAAGAGCGCCAGCCTGGACGCCGAGTTGGCGAAGCTGCGCGCCCAGATCGCCGCCGCCAAGGCCGCCAACGAGGCCCGGCCGGACGACCACGACTACAACGAGGCGCAAACCCGGGACCTCTTCATCGACGTACTCCTCAAAGAAGCCGGCTGGCCGCTCGACCAGGAGCGCGACCGGGAGTTCCCGGTCACCGGCATGCCCGGCGGCAGCGGCGCGGGCGCGGTCGACTATGTGCTGTGGGGCGACGACGGCAAGCCGCTCGCCGTGGTCGAGGCCAAGCGCGCCCGCCGGGCCGCCGCCGCCGGCCAGCACCAGGCCAAGCTCTACGCCGACTGCCTGGAGCAGGCGTACGGGCAGCGCCCGGTCATCTTCTACAGCAACGGATACGACCACTGGCTGTGGGACGACACCGCCTACCCGCCCCGGCCGGTGCAGGGCTTCTACACGAAGGCGGAGCTGCAACTACTGGTGCAGCGGCGGGAGAGCCGCCGGCCACTGGCCGAGCTGGAGATCAACGGGCGGATCGTCGAACGGCACTACCAGAAGCGGGCGATCCGGGCCGTCGGCGAGGCGTTCGAGCTGCACCACCAGCGTCAGGCGCTGTTGGTGATGGCGACCGGCGCGGGCAAGACGCGGACCGTCATCGCCCTGGTCGACCAGCTCATGCGGGCCAAGTGGGTCAAGCGGGTGCTCTTCCTCGCCGACCGCAACGCGCTGGTCAACCAGGCCGTCAACGCCTTCAAGGCGCACCTGCCCGAGGTGGCCACGGTCAACCTGGTCACCGAGAAGACCACCGACGGCCGGGTGTACGTCTCGACGTACCCAACCATGATGGGCTTGATCAACGAGACCGTGAGTGGCGTGCGGCGCTTCGGCCCCGGCCATTTCGACCTGGTCATCATCGACGAGGCGCACCGGTCGGTCTACCAGAAGTACCGGGCCATCTTCGCGTGGTTCGACTCGTTGCTGCTCGGACTGACCGCCACGCCACGCAACGAGATCGACCGCAACACCTACAGCCTGTTCAACCTGGAAGACGGCGTGCCCACCGACCACTACGACCTGGACGAGGCGGTCGAGGAGCGCTACCTGGTGCCGCCCCGGGCCGTCGCGGTGCCGCTGAAATTCCAGCGGGACGGCATCCGCTACGACGATCTCAGCGAGGAGGAGAAGGAACGCTGGGACGCCCTCGACTGGGGTGAGGACGGCCCGCCGGACGGTGTCGACCCCGATGCGGTCAACAAATGGCTGTTCAACACCGACACGGTCGACAAGGTGTTGAAGACCCTGTTGACGCACGGGCACACGGTCGCCGGGGGTGACCGGCTCGGCAAGACGATCATCTTCGCCAAGAACAACGACCACGCGAACTTCATCCGCGAACGATTCGACGCCAACTACCCGCACCTGGCCGGCCACTTCGCGCAGGTCATCACCCACCAGGTCGACCGCGCGCAGGACCTCATCGACAACTTCTCGGTCAAGGAGAAGGCCCCGCACATCGCCATCTCGGTGGACATGCTCGACACCGGCATCGACGTGCCCGAGGTCGTCAACCTGG
Organism: Micromonospora lutea; assembly: GCF_016863535.1. Taxonomy (GTDB): domain Bacteria; phylum Actinomycetota; class Actinomycetes; order Mycobacteriales; family Micromonosporaceae; genus Micromonospora; species Micromonospora lutea. The sequence continues at coordinate 363,921 of NZ_BOPB01000009.1, read as the reverse complement.
TCTTCTTCAAGGTCGTCCGCTCCAAGTCGAAGTTCTGGCAGATGATCGGCCGGGGCACCCGGCTCTGCCCGGACCTGTTCGGCCCCGGCCAGGACAAGAAGAACTTCTTCGTCTTCGACTGTTGCGCGAACTTCGCGTACTTCAGCCAGGAGGTGCCGGAGAGCGAGGGGTCACTCGGCGAGCCCCTCACCGCTCGGCTGTTCAAGGCGCGAGTCGAGCTGCTCTACCGGCTCGACCAACGTCTCCCCACCGGCGGCTCACCCGCCTCCGACGGTGATTCGCCCGCCTCCGACGGCACCCGCAGCGAGTCCGGGCTGCGTTTGGACCTCGCCCACCTGCTGCACCAGCGGGTCAGCGGCATGCACCTGGACAACTTCGTCGTCCGGTCCAAGCGGCGGACCGTCCAGTACTACGCCGACTTCGCCAACTGGCACCGGCTCACCCCGGAGGCGGCCGAGGAGATCGGGCGTGACCTGGCCGGGCTGCCGACCTCTGTCAAGGACGACGACGAGACTGCCAAGCGCTTCGACCTGATGATGTTGCGTCTGCAACTCGGCCAGCTCGATGTGGAGCCGGCCTACCAGCGGTTGCGCGAGCAGGTGCAGGAGATCGCCTCGGCGCTGCTGGAGCAGACCAGCATCCCGGCCATCCGCGAGCAGCGGGAGCTGTTGGACGAGGTGGCCGGCGACGAGTGGTGGCAGGACGTGACCCTGCCGATGCTGGAGTTGGTCCGCCGCCGGGTCCGCTCTCTGATGCGCCTGATCGAGCGGGGCAAGCGCACCGTTGTCTACACCGACTTCGTCGACGAACTCGGTGAGCTGACCGAGGTCGCTATCCCACAGGCGCGGGTCGGCACCGACTACGAGCGGTTCCGGATCAAGGCGCGGGCCTACCTGCGCCAGCACGAGAATCACGTGGCGTTGCAGAAGCTGCGCCGCAATCGGCAGCTCTCCCCCACCGACCTCGCCGAGCTGGAACGGATGCTCGCCGACAGCGGTATCGGGGCCGCCGACGACATCGAGCGGGCCCGGCGGTCGGCTGACGGGCTCGGTCTGTTCATCCGGTCGCTGGTCGGCCTGGACCGTGAGGCCGCCACGGAGGCGTTCAACGAATTCCTCGACGGGCGGGCGCTGACCAGGAACCAGATCCACTTCATCCACATGATCATCGGTCACCTGACCCAGAACGGCACCATGGAGATCGACAGGCTCTACGAGTCGCCGTTCACCGAGATCGCCCCGCACGGGCCGGAGTCGCTGTTCGCCCCCGCCGACGTGGACCGCATCGACGCGATTCTCACCTCCGTACGCAACACCGCCGCGCCCGTCAGTGAAGTGGCGTAGCTGCGTGACTAGGCTCGGACCATGCTGACGCGGCTCCAGGTGCAAGGGTTCAAGAACCTGCTCGACGTGGATGTCGAGTTTGGCCCCTTCACCTGCATCGCTGGCGCCAATGGCATGGGGAAGTCGAACATCTTCGACGCTATCGAGTTCCTCTCCTACCTGGCGACCGGCTCGTTGGCCGACGCCGCCCAGCGGGTGCGGGGTACCGCTCGCGGGCGGGGTGGCGACCCGCGTGACCTGTTCTGGGACGGCTATCGCGAGCACGAGCACCAGATCACCATCGCGGCCGAGATGATCGTCCCCACCGAGGTGGAGGACGAACTCGGCGAGGTGGCCCGCCCGGAGGCCACCTACCTTCGGTACGAAGTGGTTCTGGGCTATGAGCCGTCGCGCGGTGATCATGGGTTCGGTCGACTGCATCTGCTCCGCGAAGATCTGCGCCAGATCCCGAACGCCCGGTCTCGATTGACCTTTCCCGCGAGCCAAACGTTTCTCGACGCGGTGGTGATCGGCGAGGGACTGAGCCGCGTTTTCCTCTCCACGGACATCGGCGACAACGAACAACTGATCAACGAGCACACTGATTGGAACCGTGTTGAGCGGTCGCGATCAGCCAGTCGGGTGACACGAACAGTGCTGAGCACAAAGATCACGGCGGACAACCCGACCATCTTGGCCGCAAGAAACGAAATGAAAAGCTGGCGTCGGCTGGCGCTGGAACCGTCCGCGTTGCGCACGCCGGACGGCACCACCGGCTCCGAATCACTGTCCACCAACGGGCGGCATCTTCCTGCGACACTCCACCGAGTCGCGCATGCTCCGGAGTGGTCGGCTGAGCCGGACCGGGTCTACGCGAGGGTGGCCGGCAGGCTCTCGGACCTGTCGGGTCTCGCAGTCGAGGACCTGGAGGTCGAGTTCGACGAGGCTCGGGAACTCTTCACGCTCTTCCTCACCGAGCGGGGAGGCTTGCGGCTTCCGGCACGCGCGCTGTCCGAGGGGACCTTGCGCTTCCTCGCACTCTGCGTACTCCTTGAGGACGCGGAGCTCACCGGCCTGATCTGCATGGAAGAGCCGGAGAACGGAATCCATCCGGCGAACCTGGCGGCAATGGTGCAACTGGTCCGCGACCTCGCCGTCGACCCGACCGACGTACTCAGCCACGACAACCCCTTCCGACAGGTCATCATCAACACTCACTCGCCCGGCGTGGTGCAACTCTGTGACCCCGACGATCTGCTGCTAGCCGACGTGCGCCTGACGGCGGCTCCAGATGGCACAGCGGCGCGTGCCCTGTCCCTGCTGCCCTTCCGGCGAACCTGGCGGGCAAGGCGGGGAGGTCCCACCTTCTCGATGGCCGACATCCTCGCCTACCTCTCCGAGCCACCGCAGGCACACCTACGTCTTCCCTCGGACCTGACTGCATGATGACCCGGACCTACTCTGGCCTGTTCGTGCCTGAGGGCACGTCGGACGACCCGCTGGCTGCACATATCGAACGCCTGTTCTTCGACAAGGGCTGCCCAGTCGCCCTGAGCAGACCGGACTTCGGGCGGCTGCCGAGGGTCGGCAAGGACGTAGCCTCGCGGATAAGGGCAGGACTCCAACTCGTCGACGGTCCCGTCGACGTGATCGTCGTACACCGAGACGCGGACAACGCCGGACCGGACGCCCGCCGAGTGGAGATCGAGTCGGCCTTCCGGTCGGCGGGAACTGCGGCTGATCTCGTCCCGGTCATTCCGGTACGCATGACCGAGGCATGGCTGCTGCTCGACGAGGTGGCGATCCGTCGCGTGGCGGGCAACCCTGGAGGACGCGCGAGGTTGAATCTCCCGAAGAGGCGTGAAGTGGAATCGCGCGCCGATCCCAAGGGCATTCTCCGTGACTGTCTGTTGACCGCGTCCGAAGAATCCGGCCGTCGGCGCGCCGCGGTGGCCCGGCGCTTCGACGACAACCGCAGGCAGCTGCTGGAACGGCTCGACCTGAATGGGCCTGTCGCGCAGTTGCACAGTTGGTGCAGCCTGATCGCGGACATCGATGCCGTCGTCAAGCGGTGGCACTCAGGGCGATCTGAGCGCGCTTGACTTCGAGTGCGCTCCAAGCGGGACGCTGGTGGGCATGACGATGAACCGGAAACTGGGTCGCAGCGGGATCGAGGTCAGCGCCATCGGCATGGGGTGCTGGGCGATCGGCGGGCCGCTGTGGGGCGACGACCGGCAGCCGCTGGGCTGGGGCGAGGTGGACGACGAGGAGTCGGTGCGGGCCGTACACGCGGCGATCGAGCACGGGGTGACCTTCTTCGACACGGCCAGCAACTACGGGGCCGGGCACAGCGAGCGGGTGCTCGGTCGGGCGCTCGCCGGCCGCCGGGATCGGGTGGTGATCGCCACCAAGTTCGGCTACGCCTCCGACGAGGCGACCCGCCGGGCCACCGGCGAGGACCACCGCCCGGAGTACGCGGTGGCCAGCCTGGAGGCGTCGCTGCGCCGGCTCGGCACCGACCATGTGGACCTGTTGCAGCTGCACCTGAACGACCTGGATCCGGCGCTCGCGCTCGACCTGGTCGACACGCTGGAGGGCATGGTCACCGAGGGCAAGATCCGGGCGTACGGCTGGAGCACCGACCATCCTGCCTCGGCCGCCGCCTTCGCCTCGGCCGGTCCACACTGCACCGCGATCCAGCACGACCAGTCCGTGCTGCGGGACAACGCCGAGGTGCTGGCGGTCTGCGACAAGTACGACCTGGCGAGCATCAACCGGGGGCCGCTGGCGATGGGGCTGCTGACCGCCGCCACCAGGTCGCTGGGCGACGACGACGTGCGGGGGCGGGCGCCCGAGTGGCTGCCCTGGTTCACCGACGGCCAACCCGCGCCGGAGTGGGCACAGCGGATCGACCGGGTCCGGGCGGCGCTGACCGCCGACGGTCGTACCCTCGCCCAGGGCGCGCTCGGCTGGTTGCTGGCCCGCAGCCCGCGTACGGTGCCGATTCCCGGCTTCCGCACGGTGGCGCAGGTGGCGGAGAACACCCGGGTGCTCACCCTCGGGCCGCTGCCCGCCGATGCCTTTGCGGAGGTCGAGCGGGAGTTGTCGGAGCTACGTTCGGGCGACGCCGCCACGCGGGCATGACCGACTCGACGCGGTCGCTTCGCCGCGCGTACCCGAAGATGTAGGGCATGCGGATCCTCATGGCCGGCGCGTCCGGCTTCCTCGGCACCCGGCTGGTCGACCTGCTCGTCGCCGACGGGCACCAGGTGACCCGGCTGGTGCGACGGCCGCCACGCGCCGCCGACGAACGACGATGGTCGCCGTCGGCGGCGCAGCTGGACCCGGCGGTTGTCGCCGAGGCCGACGCGGTGGTCAACCTGGCCGGCGCGGGTGTCGGCGACCGGCGCTGGAACGACCGGTACCGGCAGTTGATCCGGTCCAGCCGGGTGGACACCACCACCACCCTGGCCACCACGATCGCCGGCCTGCCGGCGGCCGACCGGCCGGAGGTGCTGCTGAACGCCTCGGCGATCGGCTGGTACGGCAACACCGGCGACCGGGTGGTGGAGGAGGACGCGCCGGCCGGCGAGGGTTTCCTCGCGGACGTGGCCCGGGTGTGGGAGGCGGCGACCCGGCCGGCCGAGGATGCCGGGGTACGGGTGGTGCGGCTGCGCACCGGGCTGCCGCTGCACCGCGACGGCGGACTGCTCAAGCCGCAGCTGCTGCCGTTCAAGCTGGGCATCGCCGGTCGGCTCGGCAGCGGCCGGCAGTGGATCCCGTGGATCTCGATGACCGACTGGCTCAACGCCACCACGTTCCTGTTGGCCCGGGCGGACCTCGCCGGGCCGGTCAACGTGGTCGGCCCGGCCCCGGTCACCAACGCCGAGTTCACCCGTGAGCTGGCCCGCCAACTGAACCGCCCCGCGGTCATCCCGATCCCGGCGGTGGCGCTGAAGGTCGCCCTGGGTGGCTTCGCCCAGGAGGCCCTCACCAGCACCCGCGTCCTCCCCCGCGTGCTGAACAACGCCCAGTTCACCTTCCGCCACCCCGACCTCCGCACCGCCCTCCACGCCGCCCTGCACGACTGACCCGACTTCCTGGTTGATCATGAGGTTGACGGCAGTTCCGTCTTTGCCGTCAACCTCATGATCGACGCGGTCGGGCGGCGCGGGGTCAGCAGCCGATGGTCCAGTGGTTGGGGGCGGTCTGGCGCAGGGTGGTGGTGTGGAAGGTGTTGTAGAGGCCCATCCGCTGCTGGGAGCCGTTGGCGTAGGCGTAGCCGCCGGAGTGGTAGGCGCGGCCGGCGCTCACGTGGGCGTAGTTGCTGGCGGTGACGCAGGTCGGGGACGCGGTCGGGCTCGGCGAGAGCGTCGGGCTGGGGGACGCGGTCGGGCTCGGTGACGTCGTCGGGGTCGGGCTGGGGGTGACGCCGCCGTTCAGGCCGAAGAAGACCGCGTCGTGGTACGTCGAGCAGATGGTGTCCAGGAAGTACGCGGCGGCGGTGCCGCACTGGTCCGCGCCGGAGCCCGGGTCGACCGGGGTGCCGTGCCCCATCCCGGAAACCCGGTGTACCCGGACCAGGTCGTTGCCGTACACCTCGACGCTGGTACCCGCCGGCAGTTGCCGGGTGCCGGTCGGCGTCTGCGAGACACCGAGCACGTTGGTCCACTGGTCGCGGGACTCGGTGGCGTTCGCCGTCGCCACCGTGTAGTCACTGGTGCCGTGCCAGATGGCCACCTTCGGGCGGGCACCGGAGTAGCCGGGGTGGGCGCTGCGGACCAAGTCACCCCACTGCGCCGGGGTCTTGTCCACGCCCGGGCTCATGCAGGAGAAGGCGTTGACCATGCTGGTGGCGCAGCGGTGCGGCATCCCGGCGATGACCGAGCCACCGGCGAAGACGTCCGGATAGACCGCGAGCATCGTCGCGCTCATCGCCCCGCCGGCCGACAGCCCGCTGACGTAGACCCGATTGGCGGCGATGCCGTACGAGGACCGGGCGTGGTCGACCATCTGCTTGATGGACAGCGCCTCCCCCTGCCCCCGGGTCGTGTCGCCGGTCTCGAACCAGTTGAAGCAGGAACTGGAGTTGTTGGTTGAGCGCTGCTCGGGGACGATCAGCGCGAATCGCCACTGGTCGGCGTACTTCTGCCAGCCGGAGTTGGTGAAGTAGCCGCTGGCGTTCTGGGCGCAGCCGTGCAGCAGCACCACGGCCGGAGCGCCGGAGGGCAGGTTGTCCGGCCGGTACGCGTACATGGCGAGGTTGCCGGGGTTGGAACCGAAGCCGGTGACCATGGTCAGGGACGCGGCCTGGGCGGGAGCGGCGACGGCCGCCAGCGCGGTGGCGGCCAGGACCAGCCCGGCCAGCGCACCGGCGAGCCGGGTACGGGTGCGGCGCACGAGAGCCTCCATGAGTGTGAGCTGGATCACCAATGATTGCCGCGACGTTACGCAGGTGTGTCGCACCGATGACATGGTGGCCGTACACACATTCGTCGATGTCCGGATGTGCCGCTGCCGCACGGTGTTAGGAAGGGGCCCTTCCTATACACGAGGCGTTAACAAGGTGCCCTTCCTTGCATCCGGAGGTGCCGGGTCTGACCGGCGTGTCCCGGTGCGGTTGGTAACGTCCGCTAGGTGCCCACCTCCCCGTCCGTGGCGTCCGCGCCCGCCTCACCGTCGCCCTCGCGGGTCGCTCGCGACCGCCGCATCGATGTGACCGTGGTGCTGGTCGCGCTGGCGCTCGCGGTCTGGGTGACCAGTGGGCTCTGGATCGACCCGAACGGGCGGGCGATCACCGTCAACTCCAGCGACCAGGCACTGTTCGAATGGTTGCTGGCCTTCGGCGGGCACGCGCTGACCCACGGGGAGAATCCCCTCTTCACCTACCTGATCAACGTGCCGGACGGGGTGAACCTCGCGGTCAACACCTCGATCACGGTGTACGCGGTGCTCTTCGCCCCGCTGACGTATCTGATCGGGCCGCCCGCCACCTTCCTGGTGATCCTCACCCTCAACCTGGCCGCCACCGCGGTCGCCTGGTACTGGTTGCTCTCCCGGCACCTGCTCCGCAGCCCGCTCGCCGCCGCGATCGGTGGACTGTTCATCGGCTTCTCGCCGGGGATGGTCTCGCACGCCAACGCGCACCTGAACTGGACCGCCGGCTGGCTGGTGCCGCTGCTGGTGTGGCGGCTGTTCGCGCTGCGCCGGCCGGGCCGCTGGCTGCGCGACGGCGCCATCCTCGGCGTACTCGTCGCGGTCGCCTTCTCGATCGCCGCCGAGGGTCTCTTCTTCACCGCGTTGGCGCTCGGGCTCTTCGTCGCCGTCTGGGCGCTGCACCCGGCCAACCGGGCCGAGGCACGCGCGGTCCTCCCCTCCTTCCTGCGCGGGCTGGCGGTGACCGCCGTGGTCGCCGGGGTGCTGCTGTCCTACCCGCTGTGGCTGCACTTCGCCGGGCCGCAGCGGTTCCACGGCACCGGCTTCGACGCGGTGATCCACTCCGAGGACATCGCGGCGTACGCCGCCTACCCGCGCCGCTCGCTGGCGGGCGAGGCCGGGTTCGGCACCTCGCTGGCACCGAACCCCACCGAGGAGAACTCCTTCTTCGGGCTGCCACTGCTGGTGCTCGCCGTCGGCTGCTTCGTACTGCTGTGGCGAGGCGGCGACGCACATCGACGGGCGACCCTCTGGGCCCTCGGGATCGTCGCGGTGGTCTTCACCGCGCTCTCCTTCGGACCGGTGGCCAAAATCGACGGCCACCGCACCGACCTGCCGATGCCCTTCGACCTGCTCGGACACCTGCCGGTGGTGAACGCCGCGCTGCCCGCCCGGTTCGCCTTGGTGGTGACGCCGGTGATCGGCCTGCTGCTCGCGTACGCGGTGGACCAGCTCCGTCGCCGTCCGCTGTCCCGCGCGGCGGCGGTCGCCTGGACGGTCGGTTTCGCGGTGGCCCTGGTGCCGCTGTTCCCCACCCCGCTGCTGACCAGCGAACGTGAGCCGATCCCGCGCTTCATCACCTCCGGTGCCTGGCGGGATCACGTCTCCCCCGGCGGGGTGCTGACCCCGGCGCCGCTCGCCCTGGACGTCTACCCCGACGGCCAGCGCTGGCAGGCGTACGCGTTGGCGAACCGGCAGGGTGAGTTCGCCATCCCGTCCGGGTTCTTCCTCGGCCCCGGCGGCCCCGACGATCGTGGCCGCATCGGTCCGGTACCACGCCCGTTCGGCGCGCTGCTGGACCAGGCTGCCCGCACCGGACTGCCGCCGATCGTCACCGAGGGCACCCGCGAGGAGGTCCGGGCCGACCTGGAGCACTGGCGCATCGAGACCGTGGTGCTCGCCGACGAGGTGCACGGCGCCAAGTGGCCGGTCGACGAGGAAGCCATCCGGCGCACCCTGGTCCTGCTCTTCGGCGAGCCGGAGCGGGTCGAGGACGTCTGGGTATGGCACGTCCGGCGGTGAGTTGGCAGGTCCGACGTGAGTTGGCAGGTCCGACGGTGAGTTGGCTCACCGATGGCGACCAGCGGGTACGGGTCTAGGCTGAACGGGTGACCGCGACGACCTCCGGCCTGACGGCCGTACGCGCCGGTGTCCTCGACTACGCCGCCGCCTGGGACGAGCAGCGCCGCCTGCACGAGGCGGTGGTGGCCGGCGAGGACGGCGACACCGTGCTACTGCTGGAGCACCCGAGCGTCTACACCGCGGGCAAGCGCACCGAGCCGTGGGACCGCCCGATGGACGGCACTCCGGTGATCGACGTGGACCGGGGCGGCAAGATCACTTGGCACGGCCCGGGACAGTTGGTGGGGTACCCGATCCTGCGCCTGCCCGACCCGGTCGACGTGGTCGCGTACGTGCGGCGGGTCGAGCATCTGCTGATCGACGTCTGCGCCGAGTTCGGCCTGACCGCAGGCCGGGTCGAGGGACTCAGCGGGGTCTGGGTGCCGGCCGACGACCGTGGCCCGGAGCGCAAGGTCGCGGCGATCGGCATCCGGGTCGCCCGGGGTGTCACCCTGCACGGCTTCTCCATCAACTGCGACTGCGACCTGGCCGCCTTCGACCGGATCGTGCCGTGCGGCATCCGCGACGCCGGCGTCACCTCCCTCACCGCCGAACTGGGCCGCCCCATCACCGTCGCCGACGTCCTCCCCGTAGTAGAACGCCACCTCCCCACCCTCCGCCCCACCCCCTAACCACCCACCCACCCCTCCCACCCCCCTCCAGCGCTCACCCCCCGCCTCCGCACGGTCGATCATGAAGTTGTTGCCACGCCACGTCGACCGTCGGCGACAACAACCTCATGATCAAAGCGAGTCGGGGCGGGGCAGGGGCAGGGCGGGCGGGGGGCAGGGCGGGCGGGTCAGGGGGTGAGGCGGTGGAGGTCGCGGGGGAAGGGGGTGACCTGGCGGATGTTGGGGGCGCCGGTCAGGCGGGCGACGAGGCGTTCCAGGCCGATGGCGAAGCCGCCGTGCGGGGGCATGCCGTGGCGGAAGGCGTCGACGTAGCCGGCGTACGGCTCGACCGGCTCGCCCCGGGCGGCCAACGCGGCCAGGTAGTCGGCGTGCCGGTGCAGCCGCTGCCCACCGGTGACCAGTTCCAGGCCCCGGAACAGCAGGTCGAAGCCGTTGGAGTAGCCCGGCCGCGCCGGGTCCGGATGGGTGTAGAAGGGTCGCTTCGCCATCGGGTACCCGGTGACGAAGAGAAACTCCGAGCCGTGCTCACGCCGGGCCCACTCCCCCAGCGCGCGTTCGTGCGCCGGTGCCAGGTCGGGTTCGTCAGCGGGAGCGTCGGCGATCCGCAGCGCGTCGCTGAAGTGCACCGCCGGGATCTGTGCCGGCACCGCCGGAACCGCGACGCCGAGGGTGCCCAATGCGCCCCCGGCCCGGTCAGCGACCGCGTCGAGCATCCCGGCAAGAGTGTCCCGCAGGACCACCATCACGTCCCGATGATCGGTGACGAAGCCCAGCTCGACGTCGAGCGACGTGTACTGCGCCAGATGTCGCGCGGTGTCGTGCGGCTCGGCGCGGAACACCGGCCCGACCTCGTACACCCGCTCGAAGACCCCGACCATGAGCTGCTTGTAGAACTGCGGCGACTGGGCCAGGTACGCGGGCCGACCGAACCAGTCCAGGGCGAAGACGTTCGCCCCGCTCTCGGTGGAGGAGGCGACCACCTTCGGCGTGTGGATCTCCACGAAACGCCGGGCGTCCAGCGAGGCACGGAAACCCGCCACCGCCGCCGCCGAGATCCGCAACGCCGCCGACCGGGTCGGGTGGCGCAGGGCGACCGGTGCGTGGTCCAACTGGGTCGGCAGCGCAGCGGCCAGGTCAGGTCGGTAGAGATCGAACGGCGGTGGCTCGGCGGGCAGGCCGAGAGGGCGTACGCACGGGTCGGTCAGCTCCGACCCGCCGGGTGCCGCCGCGTTGGTGACCACCGTGGCCACCACCTCGACGACGGTCTCCTCGGGCAGCATCTCCACCTCGGCGCGTACCGCAGGGTCGGTGACGACGACCTGCGCGAGGCCGGCGGCGTCCCGGACGATCAGGAAGGCCACCGACTTGAGCAGGCGGCGGCGGTGGACCCAGCCGGCGATCCGGACGGTACGCCCGGTGTGTCGGGTGAGCTGGTCGGACAGGATGCGTTGCATGGCTACCTCCTCGATCAATCGCAACGCGATCCCCGGGAGGTGTGGGCGAGCGGGAACCTCGCGGTGCCACCACACCTTCGCTCCCGTCGGAACGGGAGCCTCGTTCGTCGCCTTTTCACCGGGGCCAGCCGGGCGGGCTCTACTGGGCGCGGGGTGTTAGGAGGGGGCCCTTCCTCTACCGCAGGCGTTAAGAGGGGGCCCTTCCTTACACCGCGGGCTGTTCTTCCCGCAGCTCGGGAGGGTCTTCGCGGCCCCGGTGCCAGACCGCCTCGCAGCAACCGGCGGCTCTCTTCAACTGGCGGGCGGGGCGCTACTCGGCTCCGTCGTCGCTTCGTGCCGGCACGCTAGCACCACCCGCCGTCGCCGTGTGACCCGTTTTTCCTGCCTCCGGTGTCCGGCGTCACAGGATTTTCGGGGTGATGGCCGTCGCCCGCCGTTCATCGACGGCGGCCGTCCGGCGTAGGCTCGTTTTGTGACGATCGAGCACTCCGCGCCGACGACCGGCCAGGCCGCGAGTTCCGCGACGCCCGCCCCCGAGGGGCGGCGACTGCTGCGGATCGAGGCCCGCAACGCCGAGACGCCGATCGAGCGCAAACCCCCGTGGATCAAGGTCAAGGCCAAGATGGGCCCGGAGTACACCCAGCTGCGCGGGCTGGTTTCCCGCGAAGGGCTGCACACGGTGTGCCAGGAGGCCGGCTGCCCCAACATCTACGAATGCTGGGAGGACCGCGAGGCCACCTTCCTCATCGGCGGTGACCAGTGCACCCGCCGCTGTGACTTCTGTCAGATCGACACCGGCAAGCCGGCCGAGTTCGACGCTGACGAGCCGCGCCGGGTCGCCGAGTCGGTGGTGTCGATGGGGCTGCGGTACGCCACGATCACCGGCGTCGCCCGCGACGACCTGCCCGACGGCGGCGCCTGGCTCTACGCCGAGACCGTCCGGCAGATCCATGCCCTGCAGCCCGGCTGCGGTGTCGAGCTGCTGATCCCGGACTTCAACGCGGTACCCGAGCAGCTCGCCGAGGTCTTCGGCGCCCGGCCGGAGGTGCTCGCGCACAACGTGGAGACGGTCCCCCGGATCTTCAAGCGGATCCGCCCGGCCTTCCGCTACGAGCGCTCCCTGGACGTCATCCGGCAGGCCCGCGCCGACGGCCTGGTCACCAAGAGCAACCTGATCCTGGGGCTGGGCGAGGAGCGCGCCGAGATCTCCCAGGCACTACGTGACCTGCACGCCGCCGGCTGCGAGCTGATCACCATCACCCAGTACCTGCGCCCGTCCGCTCGGCATCACCCGGTGGAACGTTGGGTCAAGCCGGAGGAGTTCGTCGAGCTGCGCGAGGAGGCCGAGGAGATCGGCTTCGCGGGTGTGATGAGCGGCCCCCTGGTGCGTTCCTCCTACCGCGCCGGCCGCCTCTACCAGCAGGCCCTCGCCGCCCGCGAAACCGTCACCCTAACCACCCGCTAAACCCCCACCCCACCCCCAAGCCCTAGCGATCATGCAGTTGTGGTCGTCGTTATGCGTTATTTGTGCCTTATCGGTACGACCACAACTGCATGATCGGCGAGGCTTCGGTGGTGAGCCGGGCGCGGATCAACGGTGCGGTGGGCGAGCACTAGACTTGACGACATGGCAAAGCCCCAGGAGAAGGTCTCGTTCGGCCAGCGGCTGAAGCAGATCGGGATGGTGTTCCGGTTCACCGCCAAGCAGGACAAGTGGTTCGCCCCCTTGGCCACCGGCGCGGTGCTGATCCCGCTCGCGTTGACCGTGGTCGCGGTCGCGCTCTGGGGCTGGCTCTGGTTGCCGCTGGGCATCCTGTTCGCCCTGCTCTGCCTGCTGATCGTGCTCAACCTCCGGTCGAACCGGGCGATGATGAACGCGGCCGAGGGGCAGCCGGGCGCCGCCGCGCAGATCATGGAGAACATGCGCGGTGACTGGCGGGTCTCCGCGGCGGTCAGCTCGACCACTCAGATGGACATGGTGCACCTGGTCATCGGTCGACCCGGCGTGATCCTGCTGGCGGAGGGCAACCCGCAGCGGGTTCGTGGGCTACTCGGCCAGGAGAAGCGCCGGCTGGCCAAGGTGATCGGCAACGCCCCGCTCTACGACTACGTCATCGGGCAGGAGGAGGGCGAGCTGCCGATCCGCAAGCTGCGGATGACGTTGATGCGGCTGCCCCGCAACCTCAGCGGTAAGGACGTCAACTCGCTCGACAAGCGGCTCAAGGCGCTGACCGCCCGCCCCCAGATGCCCAAGGGCGCCGTCCCCAAGAACCTCCGCCCGCCGCGCGGGGCGTTCCGCCAGATGCGCGGTCGCTGAGCCCGCTGTTCGACCGGCGATCGCGGATCAGCGCGGCGCCGGGGTGACCACCGAGCCGGCGAGGCGGTCGTGCAGGCCACGCCGGTGCTGGTCCATCAGCAGAGCGGGGACGACCAGGGCGAGCAGCACACCACGCAGCAGGGCCCGGGGCAAGCCGATCCGGCCGCCGTCGGACCAGTCGACGCAGCGGATCCGGGTCAGGTACATGCCGGGGGTCTGGGCGAACAGACCCAGGAACACGCAGTACAGCAGGACCAGCACCAGCACCGGCGCCCAGGCGTCCCGAGCAGGGCTGGCGAACAGGCCCGACGCGAGCAGGCAGAGAATCCAGTCGACAACCAGCGCCCCGAACCGGCGGCCCAGGTCGGCCGGGACGAAGTCGGGATCCGCGGCGGGGGGTGGCGAGGTGTGCGGCTGGCTGGTCACCTGGACGAGCCTAGTCAGCGCCGCAGCCGACCCGGGTGCAGGCCCGACGGTTGGCGGGCAGCGAACCGGACCGCAGGCAGGCCAGGACCGGCGGCCGGGGCCGCGTGGACGGGCGACGTCAAAAAGGACCAACCCCATCAAGTTTCACTACACTGGCACAGCCGGACCCGTTTCTCTGGGTTGAGGTGTCCGGGTACGACACCCAGGTGACCCAACGCGAGTGACGTAACACGGCAGAAACACTGGAGACACGGCTGGGCAACCGCGCGGCCATAGCGTCGCCAGGAGCTTAGCTATCCGTGGACGTGCCAGGAGGACGAGTGTTCGCCAATCCCGAGGAACTCCTGCGTTACCTCAAGAACGAGGACGTGAAGTTCGTCGACGTTCGGTTCTGTGACCTGCCCGGCGTCATGCAGCACTTCAACCTGCCGGTGGAGTCCGTCGACGACGACTTCTTCACCGACGGTCTCGCTTTCGACGGGTCGTCGATCCGCGGCTTCCAGGCGATCCACGAGTCGGACATGCTCCTGCTCCCGGACGTTGCCACCGCCTTCATCGACCCGTTCCGCGCGCAGAAGACCCTCGCGCTGAACTTCTTCATCCACGACCCGTTCACCCGCGAGGCGTACTCGCGTGACCCGCGCAACGTGGCGAAGAAGGCCGAGGCCTTCCTGGCCGCCAGCGGTATCGCGGACACCGCGTACTTCGGGGCCGAGGCGGAGTTTTACATCTTCGACTCGATCCGCCACGAGACCTCGGCGCACCAGTCGTACTACTACATCGACTCGATCGAGGGCGCCTGGAACACCGGCCGCGAGGAAGATGGCGGCAACCGCGGCTACAAGACCGCGTACAAGGGTGGCTACTTCCCGGTGCCGCCGGTGGACCACTACGCCGACCTGCGCGACCAGATCGTGCGCCGGCTGATCGACAGCGGGTTCACCGTGGAGCGGTCGCACCACGAGGTCGGCACCGCCGGCCAGGCGGAGATCAACTACAAGTTCTCCACCCTGCTGCACGCCGGCGACCAGATGCAACTGTTCAAGTACATCGTCAAGAACGAGGCCTGGGCCGCCGGCAAGACCGCCACGTTCATGCCGAAGCCGCTCTTCGGGGACAACGGCTCCGGTATGCACACCCACCAGAGCCTCTGGCTGAACGGCGAGCCGCTGTTCTACGACGAGACCGGATACGCCGGCCTCTCCGACACCGCCCGCTGGTACATCGGCGGTCTGCTGCACCACGCCCCGTCGCTGCTGGCCTTCACCAACCCGACGGTCAACTCGTACCGTCGTCTGGTGCCCGGCTTCGAGGCGCCGGTCAACCTGGTCTACTCGCAGCGCAACCGCTCCGCCTGCACCCGCATCCCGGTCACCGGCAGCAACCCGAAGGCCAAGCGGGTCGAGTTCCGGGTGCCGGACCCGTCGGCCAACGTCTACCTCGCCTTCTCGGCGATGCTGATGGCCGGCCTGGACGGCATCAAGAGCAAGATCGAGCCGCCGGCGCCGATCGACAAGGACCTCTACGACCTCCCGCCGGAGGAGTGGGGCAACGTCAAGCAGGTGCCGGGCTCTCTGCCGGCCGTGCTGGACTCCCTCGAAGCCGACCACGACTACCTGCTCGACGGTGGCGTCTTCACCCCCGACCTGATCTCCACCTGGATCGACTGGAAGCGGGCCAACGAGGTCGACCCGGTGCGCCTGCGCCCGACCCCGCACGAGTTCGCGATGTATTTCGACTGCTGATTGCGCTCAGCACCTTCGGGCCGGCTCCGCGTTCGCGGGGCCGGCCCGAACGCGTCGACGGCCGCTCGACACCACCTGGGGGTTGCCGCACCACCCCGTCGGCTGACCCGGTCGACGCTGCCGCACACTGTGCCGACAACGTGACCTGCCGGGAGGGTGACAATGACCGTACGCGCAACCGATCGGCCGTCGACGCGCCTGGAGGCCGCCAAGGCGTACGCGGAGCACACGTGGGGGCGGGGAGCTGCCAAACGGGTCGCCACGTTCGGCGACGGCACCCCGTACGTGCGGGCCGGTCTGCTGGCGCAGACCCTGACCTGGTTGGTCGACACGGTGGTGTGCCTGGTCGGGATCGGGGTCTGTGTCGTCGTCCTGAGCCTGCTGCATGACGGCGGGCAGGGCCTCTCCATCGACGCCGTCGTCGTGCTGGCGCTCACGTCGTGCGTCCTGGTGCCGATGATCTACGGGCTGTGCTACGGCAACGGCCGGGCACTCGGCGCGGTCCTCACCGGCACACAGCTCGTACGGGCCCGGGACGGCGGTCGAATCGGCCTGAAGGGCTGCTGGGCGATGGTGGTCAGGACGGTGTTCATGCCGGTTCTGTTCGGCCTGCTGGTGCTGAGCTCGGCGATGGGCTTGGGAGTGGCCGGTTCGCTGGCGCGGACCAGCATCGACCGCGCCGCCACCGGACAGCTGCACGCCGCAGGCATCCACTGACACCCCGAATACCTTCGCGTCCGATATATTAACCGGGTGGACACACCGCTGCGCGAACCCACCTTCCTCATCCTGACCGCCCTCGCCCGCGAGCCGATGCACGGCTACGCGATCATCGGCGAGGTCGCCGCCCTCTCCGACGGGCGGCTGTCGCTGCGCCCCGGCACCCTCTACGGCGCACTGGACCGGCTCACCGATGCCGGCCTGGTCGAACTCGACCGGGAAGAGACCGTCGACGGGCGGCTGCGCCGCTACTACCGCCTCTCCGCCACCGGCGACGCCACGCTCGCCGCAGAGACCGAACGGTTGCGCCGCAACGTCGAGGCCGCCACCGCGCGACTGCGCGCCCGCTCGGTGCGCCCGCTCGCGCCGCGTACCGCCGGAGGTCTGGCATGAGAGACCTGGAGCGTCGCTACCGACGCCTGCTTCGGGCGTACCCCACGGACTACCGCCGCGACCGCGCTGACGAGATCGTCGGGACGTACCTCGAACTGGCCGACCCGCGACGGCGCTGGCCCTCCCCCGCAGACGCCGCCGACCTCGTGCGCGGTGGCCTCCGCCAGCGGCTGCGGGCCGCCGGTGTCACCGACCTGATCCCCGGGGTACGCCTCGCGGCGCTGCTCGCCCTGACCACCGCCGCCTTCCTGGCCGGCTTCTGGGCGATCGTCGAGCAGTCGCCCGTGGCCACAGGCGCACCAAGGTTCGGGCCCTTCGCGTCGGCTGCCGTCGTCGCGTGGCTCGTCTGGCTGCTCTCCGCGCTGTTGGCGCTCGTCGCGCCCGGTCGCCTCACCCGCGTCGCCATCACCGTGGCAGTGCTGGCGACCGCGGCGGTGCCGGTCTTGAGCCTGGCCACCAGTTTGCCCCGGCCGCCGCTGTTGCTGCTGGTTCCCCAGGTCGCCCTGGGTGTCCTGGCGCTCGCGGTCGATGAACACCTGGCGCGGTCAGCCCGGGCCCTGCCGATCATCGCCGCCACGAGTGGCGGCCTGGCCGCCTGGGCGCCGGGGAACGATCTCTACTGGGGCTCGTACCAGTGGACGTCCGAGCAGTTGCTGCCGGCGGTCGGGGCGGCGTTGCTGGGGGTCGTCCTGCTGCTCGCCGTCGGGTTGGCCATGCGACAGGACTGGCGGGGCGGCTGGGCGGTCGCTGCCCTGCTCACCCCGATCGGCCTGCTCAGCGCGCACATCCTGGCCGGCGCGGTGGACGGCCTCGGTGGCGCCCCGCACCCGACCTACCCGACCCTGGTGTCCACCGCCCTCACCGTCGGCCTGCTCGGACCGGTCGTGCTGTTGGTCGCCGTCGCCCTTCGTCTCCGGCGGGTCGACGGCGGCCAGCGAGGTGACCTGGCTGGTCCGGGTGCCGGTGACCGGCGGCAGCTGGCGGAGGTGGTGCCGGCGGCGGGGGATCGGACCGGCACCGGTCGCACCTGCCCCACCTGCGGCACGCGCCGCTGACCCACCTCCCGCCCGCGCCTCTGTCGTGACTTGGGGCCGCTCATCACCGTGGCAGCTCAGCTGCTCATATACCGGCGTGTCGAACAGCTGGACTGCCACGATCGGTGGTGTGCCGGGTCCCGGCGGGGATCAGGTGGGTGGGGGTGGGAGTGGGGGTGGGAGTGGGGGTGGGAGTGGGGGTGGGAGTGGGGGTGGGAGAGGGTCCAGATCAGCGTGGCGAGCACCAGCACGGTCATCGCGACCGCACCCGGGGCTTTGGACAGTCGGGCCAGGTTGGTGCCGTCCGGCAGGGCGAGGAACGAGGCCAACGCAGACGGCAGCACGAACCAGGCGGTCCGGGTCGCCGCCACCGCGAGCACCGCCAGCGGCCACGTCGCGTACCAGGGATGAAACACCGGCCCGAGCAGCACCGTGACCCCCAACCCCACCCCCGCACCCCCCAACACCAACCCCACCGGAGTGTTGATCATGAGGTTATTGTCCTGGGTAAGCGCTTGCCCATGCAATAACCTCATGATCAACGCGTTCGGGGTGCGGCGGTTGGGTGCCGGATCGGTTGGTCCGGGTGGGGGGCGCAGGGCGGACCAGGTGCGGTGCCAGAGGAGGAGCAGCAGTGCGGCGAGCAGTCCGAGGCCGATCGTGCGCGTCACCGGGACCGCGTCGGGTCGCCGGCCCACCAGTTCGCCGACGTAGTCGACGAGCATGCCGACGGCGGTCGGCGGCGAGGTCCACTGCACGGTGTCGCCGCTGTGCGCCAGCCCGGCGACCCAGCCGAACCCGAGACCGGAGAACAGCGAGGGAACCAGCAGCCCACCGAGCACCCCGACGGCCAGCAGACCCCCGTCGCGCAGCAGCGCCGCCACGGTGAGCCGGCCCCGCACGGCGGCCAGCGCCGCGAACGGCAGCACCACCACCGCGGTCGCCTTCACCGACACCGCCAACCCGAGCAGCGCCCCGGCCACCAGCAGCGCCCCAGCGGCCAAGACCGCCCGGGGAACCGACAGCACCCCAGGAGTTGGCAGCACCCCGGAAACCGGCAGCGCCTCCGAAGCCGGCGACGTGCCAACTGCCGGCAGCCCGCCCGGAGCCGGCAACGCCCCAGAAGTCGGCACCGCACCCGAAGCTCGCGACGCCCCTGAAGCCGGCAAAGCCCCCGGCAGCGCCCCAGAGGACGGCAGCGTCTCGATCGACTGCGACGACGCGGGCTGATTTGGTGGTCGGCGGGCCAGGATCAGCAGGGCGGGTAGGAGCAGGCCGAGCATCACCGCGTCGTTGTGCGCGCCAGCCACCAGGTGCACGCCGACCAGCGGGCAGGCCAGCAGCAGCCAGACGGCCCGCCGGGCCGGTACGCCGGCCGTCCGGGCCAGGCCGGGCAGGCAGGCCGCTGCCGCCAGCACGCCCCCGAGCGCCAGCAGCCGCAGCAGCACCACGGTGCCCGCCAGCCCACCACCGAGCACCACGGCCAACGCGGCGAGCAGGACGAAGAACGGCCCGTACGGTGCCGGGGTGTCCCGCCAGACCGGCGCGACCGCCTCGACCCAGGGGCAACCCGCCGCCGCCACCCCGGTGGCGTACGGGTCACCACCGTCGGCGTAGATCCAACCCTGGCAGGCGTACGAGTAGACGTCCCGGCTGCCCAGCGGAGCGGTGAACAGCAGCGGCAACGCCCACAGCCCGGCGGTGACGTACGCCCACCGGGTCGACGGCGCACCGTCGCGCAACGTCCACCAGGCACCGACCATGGCGACCGTGCCGATCAGCCACACCGTGACGGCCAGTGGGCCGCCGTCGGTGTTCCAGAACCGGGTGGTGGTGGCATCGGGCAGGGCACCGGCGAGGTAGCCGACGACCGCCAGCAGCAGCGCCCCGAGCAGTCCGGTGTACCGGGCCACCAGGTCACGTGGGCCCGCAGGCCGGGCATCAGGCTCGCGCCCGGGACCCGGATCGCCCCGGGTGCCGGACGCGAAGCGGGGACCGAGGTGGGAACGGGCGCCGGGATCGGTCACCGGCGGTACCTTCCTCCAGTGCGGTGCCGGGCACGCCCCGCCGGACCTGGTCTATTCGACCGGCACCGGTTGACGGGCTGCCGCCCGGGCCTCCTTCGCCGACCGTACCAAGCGGATCGTCACCACGATCACGAACAGCGTCATCAGCGGCGCACCGACCGTCTTGGTGTAGCGGGGCAGCCCGGTGCCGTCGGCCAGCACCAGGAAGGCGGCGTACACGGTCACCGCGCTGAACCACCAGGTGCGCTGCGCGGTGGCAGCGAGCAGCGCCAGCGGCCAGAACCAGTACCAGGGGTGGAACAGCGGGGCGAGCGCCACCGTCGCGGTCAACGCCAGCGCGGCGTGCCAGAGCGGATCACGGTGACGGGCCCGGAACCACAGCCAGACCAGCACCGCCAACAGCACCACGACGGCGATGGCCCGGGTCACCGGCAGCGCGTCGATGTGCTGGCCGAACGGTAGCGCCAGGTAGTTGACGGTCTGCCCGACGGCGGTCGGCGGCGAGGTCCAGGCGACCACCTCGTTGCCGTGCGACAGCCCGGTGATCCAGCCGAGGTCCAGCCTGGCGGCGAGGGTCACCCCGAACAGCGTGGCCACGGCGCCGCCGACCACCGGCGTACCGTGGCGCAGCAGCGCGCGCAGCGAGAAGCCGCCGGTTATCGCGGCGAGCGCCGCGAACGGCACCACCACCAGCGCGGTCACCTTGATGCCGGCGGCCAGGCCGAGCACGACGCCGCCGGCCAGCAGCGGCCAGGGTCGTCCCGGGCGGCTGACCACCACGGCCAGCCCGGCCACCAGCAGCCCCACCATCAGCGCGTCGTTGTGCACGCCGGAAACCAGGTGCACCCCCACCAGCGGGCTGGCCAGGGCGAGCCACAGCGCGCGCTCGACCGGTACGCCGCAACGGCGGGCCAGCACCGGCAGGCAGGCCGCCGTCAGCGCCACGCCGGCCAGTGCGAGCACCCGGAACAGGGCGATGCTGCCGATCAGGGAACCGGTCGCGGCGACCACCGCGCCGGAGAGCACCACGAACAGCGGACCGTACGGCGCCGGGGTGTCCCGCCAGATGTACGACATGGTGTCCAGCCACGGACAGGGCAGCGTGGAGACGCCGTACTCGTAGGGGCTGATGCCGCCCGCGTAGCTGGCCCCCTGGCAGGCGTACGCGTAGGCGTCCCGGCTGCCCAGCGGCGGGGTGAACAGGAACGGCAGCACCCAGAGCCCGGCGGTGACCAGGGCCCACCGGAGCGACGGCACCCGGTCCCGCAGCGTCCACCAGGCCACCGCCATGGCTGCGGTGCCGAAGAGCCACAGCCCGATGATCAGCGGCCCGTTCGGGCCCAACCAGATCTTGACCGGGTTGGGTCGCAGATCACCGTCGGGCAGGGCGCCACCGAGGAACGCCGCCACGGCGAGCATGATCGATCCGGCCAGTCCGGTCCAGCGCACGAGGTGATGGGGCACGCCCGCCATGCTGCCAGTACCGTGACCGCCGTACCGAGGTGGGCATGGCGCGGGGGTCAACGGGACGGGCAGTGGCCGGACGGCCTCAGGCTGCTGGTGACCTCGAAGCTGCCGGGCTCGCGGGCCTGCACCGTGACCCAGCCGTCGGTCCCGGGGCGCATGCACCCGTCTCCGGCGGCCAGTGACAACCACCGTGACCACCGGACCCGCACGAGCAGGTCGGCTGGGGTGTCGACGGTGAACCGCACCCCGGCGTCGTCGGACCCGGTGAGCCGGGCCGGCGCAGAGACCAGCGGTTCGGCATCGAGCACCTGGTAGAGACGCCACTGCCCGGGGCGGCCGACCTCGCGAAGGTACGGCTGGCCGGCCAGGATCAGCGTCGCCTCGTCCCGGCCGTACCGGTCGAGGGCCGCGTCCGGCGCGACGGCGACATAACTGACGGCGTTGCGCCGCAGCCACTCGCCGTACCGGTCGGCATCGAGAGTGCCGTCGTAGAAGAGCGCGTTACGTCCCGCGTCGGCCTGCCGCTCCCAGCCCCGGGCCAGTGGCACCGCGGCGGCCACGAACACGCTCTCCCAGTGGTCCCGCAGCGGCACCACCTCGACCCGGCCGATCGGTGCCCGCCCGTCCAGGTCGTCCAGCAGGGGCTGGAAGAAGGCGGCGTACGCCGGCGCCGACCCGCGACGGACGATGTCGTTGGTCATCACCGGGGACTGCCACCAGAACAGCGCGACGAGCAGCGCGGCCAGCCACCGCCGGCTCAGCTCGACGTAGGCCGCGATGACCGGCAGGGCGAAGAGCATCGGCAGACGCAACGCGTTCGAGCCGATCGGACTGGGCAGGTAGTAGGCCGCGACCAGGAGCAGCGCGGTGAGCCCGGCACCGACCCGCACGGCCCGCACCGGCACGAACGCGAGCACCACCACGGCCAGGGCAAGGTTGACCCGCAGCGATTCGGCGCTGAACGGCTGCCAGCCGCCGTTGCCGAAGAGCACCGCCATCGGTGCGACCGTCACCAGCGGCGCCAGGCAGAGGACCAGGGCGGCGGTCCCGGGTCGCCGGTGTCGCCAGACGTCGAGGATCAGCAGGACACCGCCGGTGAGGCCGGTGAAGAGGCCGGCCACCGGGCTGGCGGCCGTCGCGAGCACCGCCGCCACGCCGGCCGCCGACAGCCACGCCCACCGTGGCCCCCGGGGCACGGCCACCGCGCAGAGCGCGAGCAGCGCCCACATCAGGCCGACGGCGAAGGTGATCCGGCCACTGGCCAGGTTGCCCACGAGGATGACCGCGCCCAGTAGGCCGCCGAGCAGCGGACGACGGGCACCGGTCAGCACCAGCAGCCAGGCCAGCGCCACGGCGGAGACGACCGCCGCGACCGCACCGACCGTACGCACCCCGACCCAGGCGCCGAGCGTCTGGGTGTAGAGGCTGTAGCCGAACTGGTTGACCCCGCCGTACCAGGAGAAGTCGAGCGGTGCGAAACCGTTGCGTTCGGCGAAGCCCGCGCGGGCCACCTGCGCGGAGAGATCGGTCCCCATCGGCGGGGCCAGCAGGAACAGGCCCGCCAGCACCAGCGACACCACCAGCGGGCCGAGGACGGTCAGGGCCGGGGGTCCGCCGACACCTGACGGAGCACCGGGGCCGCGCGTGTCCGGGTCGGCGGCAGGGGTGGGTGTCGGCACCGAGCAGTCGTACCACGCCCGGCCGGGGTGTTAAGCAGGGGCCCCTGCTCTACCGCAGGCGTTAACAGGGTGCCCTTCCTTACATCTCCAGGACGCGTTGGGTGGCGGTGCGGGAGCGGCGGCCGGTGCGCAGGTACTCGTCGAGGAACTCGCCCGGGTCGTCGTGACCGAGCAGCCGGGTCACGCCGGCCAGTTCCACGCCGTGCCGGGGCAACTGGTCGCCGGCACGGCCCCGGACCAGCATCAGCGCGTTGCGGACCTGGGCGGCGAGCGTCCAGCCGGCCGCCATCGCCTCGGCGTCCGCCGGGTCGACCAGGCCCGCGTCCCGGGCGGCGGCGAGCGCGTCGAGGGTACGCGTGCCGCGCAGCGCCGGGTGCGCGCCCGCGTGCCGCAACTGGAGCAGCTGCACCGCCCACTCCACGTCGGCCAGGCCACCCCGGCCCAGTTTGGTGTGGGTGGCCGGGTCGGCGCCCCGGGGCAGCCGCTCGGTCTCCACGCGTACCTTGATCCGCCGGATCTCGACAATCTGCTCCCGGGTCAGCCCGCCGGCCGGGTAGCGGATCGGGTCGACCATCCGCTCGAACCGTGCGCCCAGCTCGGCGTCGCCGCAGACGCAGCGGGCGCGCAGCAGCGCCTGCGCCTCCCACACCTTCGACCAGCGGGCGTAGTACTGCTGGTAGGCGGCGAGGCTGCGGACCAGTGGCCCCTGCCGGCCCTCGGGACGCAGGTCGGCGTCGACGCCGAGGGGCGGGTCGGGTGCGGGCATGCCGAGCAGCCGCCGTAGCTCCTCGGCGATGGCGTGCGCGGCGGCGCTGGCCGCGCTCTCGCTGACGCCCTCGGGTGGTTCGTAGACGAAGAGCACGTCGGCGTCGGAGAGGTAGTTCGACTCGTACCCGCCGAGCCGGCCCATCCCGATCACCGCGAAGGTCAGCCCCGGCATCGCCGGCTGGGCGGCGCGGGCGATGTGCAGCGCGGCGGCGAGCGTCGCGTCGGTGACGTCGCAGAGTGCGGTGCCGACCGCCGTGATGTCGGCCAGGGGGGACGTGGTGCGGCCACCGTCGGGGCGGGCCGGGGCGAGCGAGCCGGCTCGGCTGAGCAGGTCGGCGCAGGCGAGGCGGAGCAGTTCCCGGCGGCGCAGCGCGCGTACCGCGCGGGTCGCCTCGACCGGGTCGGCGTGCCGGGCGCCGGCGGCGGTGAAACCCTCGAAGAGCACCTCGCGCGGGCGGGGGCTCAGCTCGCTCTCCTCAGCCAGGAGGCGCAGCGCCTCCGGCTCGCGGGCCAGGAGATCCGTGACGTACCGGGAGGAGGAGAGCACCCGGGCCAGCCGACGGGCCACCGGCCCGGAGTCGCGCAGCAGCCGCAGGTACCACGGCGTGCTGCCGAGCGAGTCGGAGACCTGCCGGTAGCTGAGCAGCCCCCGGTCCGGCTCGGGCGCGTCGGCGAACTCGCTGAGCAGCACCGGCAGCAGGGTGCGCTGGATGGCGGCGGTGCGGCTCACCCCGCCGGTGAGGGCCTGGAGGTGACGCAGCGCCCCGGCCGGGTCGGCGAAGCCGAGGATCTCCAGGCGGTTGCGGGCCGCCTCCGGGGTCAGCCGCAGCCCGTCTGCCGGTACCCGGGCCACGGACTCCAGCAGCGGCCGGTAGAGCAGCTTGGCGTGCAGTCGGCGTACCTCTGAGGCGTGGGTGACCCACTCGGCGCGGAACTCCTCGACGGCGCTGCGCCCGGGGGTGGCGGTGTAGCCGAGCGAGGTGGCGAGCCAGCGCAACGCCCTCGGCTCGGTCGGTACGGTGTGGGTGCGCCGCAGGCCCTGCAGTTGCAGCCGGTGCTCGACGCCGCGCAGGAAGCGGTAGCCGCGTAGCAGCGCCTCGCCGTCGGCCCGGCCGACGTAGCCGCCGGTGACCAGCGCCCGCAGGGCGGGGATGGTGCCGGGCGCCCGCAGCGTCTCGTCGCCCCGGCCGTGCACCAGTTGCAGCAACTGCACCGCGAACTCGATGTCGCGCAGCCCGCCGGGACCGCGTTTGATCTCGCGTTCCAGCTCCTTCGGCGGAATGTTATCGATGATCTTGCGGCGCATCGCTCGGACGTCCTCGACCGCCTCGGGGCGTTCCGCCGCCTGCCAGAGCAACGGTGCCAGCGCGTCGATCCAGTCCTGTCCGAGCGCCAGGTCACCGGCGGCCGGGCGGGCCTTGAGCAGCGCCTGGAACTCCCAGGTCCGGGCCCAGCGCCGGTAGTACGCCAGGTGGCTGGCGAGGGTCCGCACCAGCGGGCCCCGGTTGCCCTCGGGGCGCAGGGCCGCGTCGACCGGCCAGGCGACCAGGCCGCAGATGTGGATCAGCCGGGTGGCCACGGTGGTGGCGGCGGTCAGGTCGTCGTCCTCAGCCGCCACGAAGATCACGTCGACGTCGGAGACATAGTTCAGCTCGCCGCCGCCGCACTTGCCCATCGCGACCACGGCCAGGCGCGGTTCCCGGGTGCCCTCGGGCAGCTCCGCCACGGCGATCTGGTACGCGGCCGACAGCGTGGCGTCGGCCAGTTCCGAGAGCGCAGCCATCGTCTGTTCCAGGCCGCGCCCGCCGGTCAGGTCGGCCGCCGCGACCCGCAGCAACGCCAGCCGGTACGCCCGCCGCAGCACCGCGATCGGGTTGCCCTCGCCCGACAGGTCGAGGCTGCCGTCGGCGGTCGGCGCAAGGCCGTCCGGTGCGGTACGCAGCACCGACCACTGGTCGGGGTTGGCCACGAGGTGATCGCCGAGTGCTGCGGAGGCGCCCAGGACGGCGAGCAGCCGGCGACGCAGGCCCGGATCGTCGTGCAGTGCGGCCAGCAGCGCCGAGCCCGTCCCGATGCCTCCGCTGGCATCGGCGGTGGCGTCGGTACCCGCACCACCGGAGTTCGTGCCGCGGCCGGGTCCGGCATCCCGCCGCAACGCCCCACCGGGGCCGATGGTGCCGTTCGCGCCAGCCGCACGGTGCTCCGCCTCGACCAGGCGGTGCAGCTGGCGCAGCGCCAGATCCGGGTCGGCGACCCGGGACAGCGCGGTGAGCAGCTCGCCGGCCGGTTCGTCGGTCGGTTCCTGCGTCTGCGTACGCCACAGGCCGAGGCCACCCGGTCCGAGCAGGTCGGCGGCGCGGGCCCCCGCGTCGTCGTCGGTGACGCCGAAGCCGTAGCGGGCGAGTCGGCCCGTGGCGCTGGTCGGCCGGCCCATCAGTGCCCGAGCAGTGGCAGGCTGCGACGCGACCCGTCCTCCAGCTCGCCGAGGGCGAGCGCGGCGAACCGCGCCGCGAACGGCTGCCAGACCTCCTCGATGTCGACCATCACCGCGTCACAGGCGGAGATCACCAGTTGCGGGTCGTAACCCAGCTCAGCCAGCAGCGCCGAGTCGGTCGCCCATTCGGCGATCATCGCGGTGTCGCACTCGATGTGGAACTGCAGTCCCCAGGCCCGGTCGCCGAGGCGGAACGCCTGGTGCGGATAGCGGGTGGAGGCGGCCAGCAGCGTGGCCCCGGCGGGCAGTTCGGTGATCTCGTCAGCGTGCCACTGCAACACGTCGGGAATCAGCGGCACGTACCGGAAGAGGGGATCGTTCTCGGCTGCGTCACGCCGCCCGACGACGGCGGGTCCCGCCTCCGGACCGGACGGGCTGCGCTCGACGGTGCCGGCGTGGGCGGTGGCGAGCAGTTGCGCGCCGAGGCAGATGCCCAGGGTCGGCACCCGGTGCCGCACGGCCTTGCGGAGCAGCTTCTCCACGGCCGGAAACCAGGGTGCCGCCGGCACGCCGTCGACCAACGGATAAGCCTGCTGGTCGCCGCCGAGCACCACCAGGGCCGCGAACCCGTCCAGGTCAGCGGGGAGCGGGTCGCCCGCGTGCGGGCGAACCACCGACAGCTCCAGCCCAGCCTCGGTCAGCCACTCCCCCAGCCGGCGCGGATCGTCGGTCGGGTCGTTCTCGATCACCAACGCGGTTGCCACATAGTCGAGGCTATCCGGTATCCGGAAACACGCCCGGAGCGGCTCGTCCCCAGCCTGCGGCCGGCCCGTCACCCGCCACCTTCCCCCGGCTCAGCCGCGCAGCGCCCCGGCGTGCGCCGCCCGGCACCTCGGCCACGAGCCACCGGCGCCGCACTAGGCTCGCCTGCTGTGAGCACCGACGAGGTCCGCCGACCCCCGGCCCTGCGTCCCGGCGACACGGTGATGCTGGTGTCGCCGTCCGGGCCGACCCGTCCCGAGCGGGTGGCCCGGGGCGTCGAGCTGCTCACCGGTTGGGGACTGCGGCCGGTACTCGCACCCAACGCGTACGCCCGGCAGGGCTACCTGGCCGGGGCCGACGCGCTGCGGGCGGCGGACCTGAACACCGCCTTCGCCGACCCCCAGGTACGCGGGGTGATCTGCACCCGGGGCGGCTACGGCGCACAACGGGTGGTGGACGCGATCGACATGGCGGCGGTCCGCCGCGACCCGAAGGTGGTGGCCGGGTTCTCCGACATCACCGCCCTGCAACTGGCGCTCTGGCGCGGTGCCCGCCTGGCCGGAGTGCACGGGCCCGGGGCGGCCTGGCGCGACGAGCGCACCCCGCTGGCCTCGGCGCAGTCCCTGCACGCGGCGCTGACCACCACCGAGCCGGTCACCGTACGCGCCGTCGAGGGCGAGGAAACCTATGGTGTACGCGTGCCGGGGCGGGCCGTCGGCCGGCTGCTCGGCGGCAACCTCTGCCTGGTGGTGGCCTCGATCGGCACCCCCGACATGCCCGACCTGACCGGGGAGGTGCTGCTGTTGGAGGACGTGCAGGAACCGCCGTACAAGGTCGATCGGATGCTGACCCAGCTTCGTCGGGTCGGTGCGCTGGACGGGCTGGCCGGGGTGGCCGTGGGGCAGTTCACCGACTGCGCCGACGGCTGGGACACCACGGTCGCCGATGTGCTCGTCGAGCGCCTCGGCGACCTGGGCGTGCCGGTGCTGGGCGGACTGCCGATCGGCCACGGTCCGGGCCAGCTCACCGTGCCGGTCGGCACCCGGGCCACCCTCGACGCCGACTCCGGCACCCTTACCGTCGCTCCCGCCGTCCGCTGACGCTGCGCCGGACAGATCCGAATCCGTGAGATCTGACCGGGCCAGCAGCGGCAGCGGCGGCAGGCCAGGAAAACCGGTCGCTCTCAGGCGATGCAGGCGCAGACGATCAGCGCGGCACCGAAGTGACTGGCGGCGCTGACCTTGGCCACCGGGTGCGGCTCGTCGGCGCAGATGACCTCGCCGAGCTTGCCCGGCGTGAGCAGGTCCAGCACGAAGAAGGCCAACGCCATGATGCCGAGACCGATCAGCCCGAAGATGATCGTCGAGGCCAGTCCCTTGGCGAAGTCGTGGTAGCTGGTCAGGATCGCGGTGAAGACGATGCCGGCGACGCCGAGCTGATTCGCGGCGAGCAGCAGGCCGGCGTTGGCGTTACGGCGAATCCAGATCAGCTCCCGCAGTTTGCCCGGGGTGAGCAGGTCGACCAGGAAGAAGCCGGCGGCCATCAGGCCGACTCCGACAACCCCGAACACCACACTCTGCCAGGCTCCGCTGAGCAGGTCCTCCAGCACCGACTGCCTCCCGACGGGTCTCCGGCCGGCGGACGCCGGCACGGTGATCGAGACGATAGCGGCACCCCGCAACGCTCGGCCGCCCGGTGGCGGGCCGGGTCCGGCGGATCCGGCGGATCCGCGGTTACAGCGACAGGTAGTGCTGCCGCTCGTACGGAGTGACCTGGCGGCGGTACTGCTCCCACTCGGCCCGCTTGTTACGCAGGAAGAAGTCGAAGACGTGCTCGCCGAGCACCTCGGCGACCAGTTCCGAACCGGCCATCACGTCGATCGCCTCGGACAGGTTCTCCGGCAACGGCTCGTACCCCATCGCCCGCCGCTCGGCGCTGGTCAGCGCCCACACGTCGTCCTCGGCCCCCGGCGGCAGCTCGTACCCCTCCTCGATGCCCTTCATCCCGGCACCGAGCAGCACCGCGAAGGCGAGGTACGGGTTGGCCGCCGAGTCGGGCGAGCGGATCTCCACGCGGGCCGAGTTCGGCTTGCCGTACGCCGGGACACGGACCAGCGCGGAGCGGTTCAGGTGACCCCAGCAGACGTACGCGGGGCTCTCGGTGACCCGGTCCGGTAGCGCCTGCGGGAAGAGTCGCTTGTACGAGTTGACCCACTGGTTGGTGACGGCGGTGTACTCCCGGGCGTGCGCCAGCAGCCCGGCGATGAACGCCCGTGCCACCTTGGACAGCTTCATCGGGTCGCTGGCGTCGTGGAACGCGTTGCGCTCCCCCTCGAACAGCGACAGGTGGGTGTGCATGCCGCTGCCCGGCTGGTCGGTGAAGGGCTTGGGCATGAAGGTGGCCTGCACGCCGGTGGAGAGCGCCACCTCCTTGACCACGTGCCGGAAGGTCATGATGTTGTCGGCGGTGGTCAGCGCGTCGGCGTACCGCAGGTCGATCTCCTGCTGGCCCGGGGCGACCTCGTGGTGGCTGTACTCGACCGAGATGCCGATCCGTTCCAGGGCGAGCACGCCCTGGCGGCGGAAGTCCCGGGCGACCGCGTGGGTGGTGTGCTCGAAGTAGCCGCCGGTGTCCACCGGCACCGGCACCGAGCCGTCCATCGGCCCGTTCTCCAGCAGGAAGAACTCGATCTCCGGGTGGGTGTAGAAGGTGAACCCCTTGTCGGCGGCCCGGGACAGCGCCCGGCGCAACACGTGGCGCGGGTCCGCCCAGGACGGGCTGCCGTCGGGCAGCGAGATGTCGCAGAACATCCGGGCGCTCTCGCCGCTGACCCCGCCCTCGAAGGGGAAGACCTGGAAGGTGGTCGGGTCGGGCATGGCGACCATGTCCGACTCGAAGACCCGGGCGAATCCCTCGATGGCCGAGCCGTCGAAACCGATGCCTTCCTCGAAGGCGGCCTCCAGTTCGGCGGGGGCCACCGACACACTCTTGAGCGTGCCGAGCACGTCGGTGAACCACAGCCGGACGAACCGGATGTCCCGCTCTTCCAGCGTACGGAGGACGAACTCCTGCTGACGGTCCACTTCCCCAACCTTCCGCGACACCCTATGTCCGCCTGCGGTCGGACTCCGTCCGACCTGACCGACCAGTCTCCCTCGACCCGATTACGCAGACGTTAACCGAACCGCGGCCGTTGCGTCCCGTCCGGTCCCGACCGACGGTCCGGCCCGGTCGCACTGCCCCACGTCGACGTGTCGACCCCGTACCGCTGGGGCAAGATGAGGACATGCCCACCCTGCGTCTCGCCCTGTGCCAGGTCAACCCCACTGTCGGTGACCTCACCGGCAACGCCGGCCTCGTCCGCGCCTGGACCCGCCGGGCCGCCGACTCCGGCGCCCAGCTCGTGCTGTTCCCGGAGATGATGCTGACCGGGTACCCGGTGGAGGACCTCGTCTTCCGGCGCTCCTTCGTGGCCGCCTCCCAGGCGGCACTCGGGCGGCTCGCCGCCGACCTGGCCGCCGACGGCCTGGGCGAGCTGCCGGTCGTGGTGGGTTACCTGGACGCTGATGGTCCGCCGCAGATCAGCGCGGACGCCGAGCCGGGCCGGGGCACCCGCAACGCCGCGGCGGTGCTGCACCGCGGCGAGGTGGTCGCCACCTACTTCAAACACCACCTGCCCAACTACGGCGTCTTCGACGAGGACCGCTACTTCGTGCCCGGCGACATGCTCACCGTCGTCCGGCTCGGTGGGGTGGACGTGGCCCTGACCATCTGCGAGGACCTCTGGCAGGCCGGCGGACCGTTCGCCGCTGCCCGGCGGGCCGGGGTGGGTCTGGTGGTCAACATCAACGGTTCGCCGTACGAACTGAACAAGGACGACCTGCGACTTCCGGTGGTACGCCGGCGGGCCGCCGAGGCCGGTGCCACCATCGCGTACGTCAACATGATCGGTGGTCAGGACGAGTTGGTCTTCGAGGGCGACTCGATGATCGTCGCGGCGGACGGGACGGTGCTCACCCGGGCACCGCAGTTCGTCACGCACCTGCTCGTGCACGACGTCGACCTGCCCACCGTCGACGAGGTCACCCCCGACCCCGGTACCGGCGCGGGCGGTGACGGCGAGCAGATCGCCGAAGGGCTGCGGGTGGTGCGTCGTACCCTCGACGGGATCCCGCCCTCGCCCACCGGCCCGGCGGCGGTCGGCGGCGTCATCGAACCGGTGGCCGACGAGGCCGAGGTGTGGCAGGCACTGGTGCTCGGCCTGCGTGACTACGTCGAGAAGAACCGCTTTCCCTCGGTGGTGCTCGGGCTCTCCGGCGGCATCGACTCGGCGGTGGCTGCGGCCATCGCGGTGGACGCCCTCGGCGGTGACCGGGTGATCGGTGTCTCCATGCCCAGCCAGCACTCCTCGGAGCACAGCCGCTCCGACGCCGCCGACCTGGCCAAGCGGACCGGCCTGGACTACCGGGTCGAGCCGATCCAGCCGATGGTGGACACCTTCCTGGCGAACCTGTCGCTGTCCGGGGTGGCGGTGGAGAATCTCCAGGCCCGGGTCCGCGGCGTCATCCTGATGGCGTTGTCGAACCAGGAGGGCCCCCTGGTGCTGACCACCGGCAACAAGAGTGAGCTGGCGGTCGGCTACTCGACCCTGTACGGCGACTCGGTCGGTGGCTTCAACCCGATCAAGGACGTGTGGAAGACCCTGGTCTGGCGGCTGGCCAAGTGGCGCAACACCGAGGCGAGCCGGCTGGGCCTGACGCCACCGATCCCGGAGAACTCGATCGGCAAGCCACCGAGCGCCGAGCTGAGCCCAGGACAACTCGACAGCGACTCGCTGCCCGACTACGACGTACTCGATCCCATCCTGATCGGCTACATCGACGGCGACCTCGGCCGCGACGGCCTGATCACCTCCGGCCACGACCCTGCCGTGGTGGACAAGGTGCTGCGGTTGGTGGATACCGCCGAGTACAAGCGCCGCCAGTCCGCCCCGGGTACGAAGATCTCGATGAAGGCGTTCGGACGGGACCGGCGGCTACCGATCACCAACCGGTGGCGCGAGGACGGCTGACCGACTCCCGGGTGGCTCAGCCGAGCTGTGGGTGCGTCGGAGTGAAATCCTCCACTTCGCCCTGCCGTCGACCGTCTGCACGGTGGGACGATCGCGGCAGAACCCGGGGACCGCGTACGCGGCCTCGAGGAAGGAGAACATCGTGGTGGAATCCACTCCGGCCGAGGTGACCGCCCTCTACGGCGGTCCGGCCACCCGTCGCGTCCGTACCCGCGACCTGCTCGCCGCCAAGGAGCGCGGCGAGAAATGGTCGATGCTCACCTCGTACGACCAGTACACGGCGGCGATCTTCGACGCCGCCGGGATCCCGGTGCTGCTGGTGGGCGACTCGGCGGCGAACAACGTGTTCGGTTACGAGACGACCCTGCCGGTGACCGCCGAGGAACTGCTGCCGCTGGTACGGGCGGTGGTCCGGGCCACCCGGCACACCCTGGTCGTCGGCGATCTGCCCTTCGGGTCGTACGAGGAGGGTCCGACCCAGGCGCTGCGGACGGCCGTGCGGTTCATGAAGGAGGGCGGTTGTCACGCCGTGAAACTGGAGGGCGGTCAGCGCTACGCCGCGCAGATCGAGGCGATCGTGGGTGCCGGCATCCCGGTGATGGCGCACATCGGGTTCACGCCACAGCGTGAGCACGCCATCGGCGGATACCGGGTGCAGGGCCGCGGCGAGACCGCCGACGAGGTGCTGGCCGACGCGCGGGCGGTCGCCGCGGCGGGCGCCTTCGCGGTGGTGCTCGAGATGGTGCCCGGCGACGTCGCCAAGCGGGTCACCGCCGAACTGCCGATCCCCACGGTGGGCATCGGCGCCGGCCCGGACACCGACGCTCAGGTGCTCGTCTGGCAGGACATGGCAGGTCTGCGCACCGGCAAGGCACCACGCTTCGTGAAACGCTACGCCGCCCTGGCCGACACCCTCGACGAGGCCACCCGCCGCTTCGCCGACGAGGTCCGCGCGGGGCAGTTCCCCGCCCCCGAACACACCTTCTGATCCGGTCGACTGCCGGCGGCAGCTGCGGGACAGGTGTCGTCCCGCAGCTGCCGCCGATCACTGCGGTTGAGCGACGTTCACCATCCACGGGATGCCGAACCTGTCGACGCACATGCCGTACAGGTCCCCCCACATCTGCTTCTCGAACGGCGTCGTGACGGTGCCGCCGTCGGACAACTTCGCCCACATCTCCTCAAGGCCGTCACCCGGGTCTCCGCTCAGACTGCAGGTGATGGTGTCGCCGGGGTTGTAGGTCATGCCGGGCGCGGTGTCGGAGGCCATCAGGGTGTACCCCTGATCGGTGTTCAGCCTCGCGTGCATCACCTTGTCGGCCACGGCCGGATCGGACGTGCCGAATTCGCCGAAGGTGCTGACCTGCAACTGCCCGCCGAACACCGACTGGTAGAACTCCATGGCCTGGCGGGCGTTGCCGTCGAACGTGAGGTACGGGTTGAGCTGAGATGTCATGGCAGCACTCTCCTGGCGAGGTGACCTGGTCACTGTCGGACGTTAGACCCAACCCCCGACACTGGGGCAGCTTTCCGAGGCAGGGCTGCGACCATCGGATGGCCAAGTGGTGGTCGACGAGAACAGTGCGGATCCCGCTGTCGTGATGGTGATGCTGCGGGGGCCGCCGTCATGGGAGTTCCAATTCCGGATCCACCTCAGTGAGCTCGCTCGCCTACGGTCTCTCCGCGAGACCGACTGGGCCACGCGGGGCTCGGCGCAGCTCGGCGAGGACGGTGCCGGCACGCCGGTGCACTGGTCGATCAGCGACGACACCCTCCGGCCCGGACGGTTGTCGCGTACCCCGATCTTCTGGCCGGGCCTGACCCACCGGCGGCGGCTGAGCGGGGCCGGGTCAGGGCGGGCGCGCCTGGACGGCGGGCCGACCGGACGGTCGTGCGGCTCTTCGTCGTCCCGCCGGGTCGGGCCGCCACCCGTCGGTCCTCGCCACCGTCGCCGCGTGGGCAACGGCCGGGCGGGTCCGTGGCCCGACGGGCACGGACCGGAACGACCCGGCGGGCAGAGACCGGGGCGGACCGGCGGGCGCGGACCGAGTCGACCCGGCGGGCAGAGACCGAGTCGACCCGGCGGGCACGGACGTAAGGGGGCGTCGGTTGGCGGGTGCGGGCGGATGCCGCAGGCGGTTGCGGCGGGGGCGCTGATCCGGATCGAACCAGGTCGGCGGGAGGAACTCCGGATGACCGTCGGCGGCGAGGCGGACCTGCCAGCCGTGGTGATGCACCTGACGGTGATGGTGGCGGCAGAGCAGCACCGCGTTGGCGAGGCTGGTGTTGCCGCCGGCGGACCAGTGCCGCAGGTGGTGGCCCTCGCACCAGCGGGGTGGGCGGTCGCAGCCCGGGAAGGCGCAGCCACGATCGCGCAGCACCAGCGCCCTCCGCAACGGCCCGGAGACGAGGCGACGCTGCCGGCCGACGTCGAGAATTTGACCCGCGCCGCCGAGCACGGCGGGAAGCACCGCCGCGTCGCAGGCCAACCGGCGCACCGTTTCCGCGGTGAGGGTGAGACCACCGTCCAGCGTGCCGGGCCCGAGGCTTGCGGTGAGAACGTCGTATCCGGTGGTGACGACGATCTGGGCGGCGTCCGCGCCGTGCTCGGGCACGTCACCGCTGCGCAGGGCGAGTCGACAGATGTCGCCGACGGCGTCGTGGCGGCGTTGCCCGGACGAGCGAGAATCGTCCGGGCCGGAGGGTGCGGTGAGCGGATCGATGGCGGCCCGCAGCAGCGCGGCGGTCTCCGCGGCGAGGCTGCCGGTCAGCCGGGTGCGCCCGTCGCGTAGGTCGGAGAGGGTGACGTGTCGATCGCGAGCTGCCCGCGCGGCCTCAGCCTCCAGCGCCCTGCCGGTGGCCGCCTCGGCCGCCTCCGGCGCCACGTGGTCGAGGATCCGGGAGCCGAGCCGGCGCAGGACGGTCGGATCGAACTGTCCCGCCCAGCCGACCAGGAGGTCGACGGCTCGTCCGGCCGCCTCGGTGTCGGCTTCCCGCCGCACCAGGGCCGCAACCCCGGCGATCACCCGGGTCTGCGCCAGGTCGACCTGGCCGGCGGCGAGCGCGGCGGACAGCTCTGCTTCGTGGTCGAGGGCCTCGGCGAGGTCGACCAGCCCCCGGGCCGCCGGCACGCTGAGGCGGAGCTTGTCGCGGAGCCAGACGGCGGTGGATGACGCGCCCTGGGCCAGCGCCGTCCCACGGCCGTCCAGCTCGCGCACGAGGGCCAGCTTCATCGCGGCGAGCCGCTGCTCCAGCCGGTGCACCGCGTCGAGGGCGTCGGTGAGGCTGCTCTCCGGCATGGCCCACACCGCGGCCTCGACGCACGATTGCGTCTCCGCCTCGACCCGGGCCAACTCCTCCAACACGTGGCCAACATTAGAACACCCGTACGACAGTTTTCCGCGCCGCCACCTCAGGCTGCGCTAACGCTGTCGGCGCCAGGGCTCGGCCGGCTGGCACGCAGGCCCCGGATCGCCATAGACGACCACGCCGGCCGGGTCGACGTAGCAGCGACCAAGCTGGTCGAACGGCCTGAACAACGGTCGCCGGTCGATCTCGACGCCGGCCCTGTCGTAGGCGACCAGGTTCGCCCCGCCGTCCTCGCTGATGTCGTCGCCGACGAGGCCGAACGCGCCGTTGGCGACCCGGGCCGGTGTGATCGTGCCGTCAGGCTGTTGCAACACCAACCGGTGCACGCGGTCGCTCACCCGCCCGATCGCCACCACCTCGCCGCCGTCGGGGTCGGTCGAGGTGAGCAGGAGCCGCTGAACCGGGCCGGGCAGCCACGCTCTCTGCCAGGTCGGATCGTCGATGGAGGTCGCCGTGCCACCGGACCATGACTGGTGGGGTGGCTCCCAGAGGTCACACGCGACGTAGTGGTCGCCGGTAAGGAACATCAACGCGGCATGGTTGCCCCGTTCCACGCCGACCGCCAGATCGGCGACGGTCGCCCGTACCCGGGCCGGCTCGTCGCCGAGGGCCAGGCACCGCTCGGCGGCCTGCCGCAGCGTCGGTGACAGCTCCGCCGGTCCCAGGGCGAGGAACCGGGTGTCCCGAGCGGGATCAGGCCAGGTCACCACCCCGGCCGTGGCGATCATCGCGGCGGCGACGAGCGCGACGGCGATGCGACGACGCACTGGCGGACGGTTCGGCACCGTCCCCATTTCCGTCACGAGTCGGTCCCGCATCCTGGCCGCCCGT
Source organism: Micromonospora lutea (assembly GCF_016863535.1). Taxonomy (GTDB): domain Bacteria; phylum Actinomycetota; class Actinomycetes; order Mycobacteriales; family Micromonosporaceae; genus Micromonospora; species Micromonospora lutea. Next base: position 327,913 of record NZ_BOPB01000009.1, on the reverse strand, counting down.
CCGGTTGGCAGGTCACGCTCGGCGGGCAGGTCGAGCACGTTCATCGGTCCTCCGCGTCATCGAGAAGTTGGCTGGTCAACCGAGCGCGAGCCCGACTCACTCGGGAGCGGACCGAACTCTCGCTGATGTCCAGGGCGACCGCCGCGTCGGCGTAGGACACACCGGACCAGAGGCACAGCGCGACGGCCTCACGTTCGGCACGGGGTAACCGGCGCACCGCCGTCAGGATCTCCCGCATTCGCCGTTCGTCATCGACCCGGCCGGCCGCGTCGTCGGCCACGTCGCGTTCCGTACCGCGCTCATGCGGTATGCGCCGCAGCAGCGCACGCCAACGCCGCGCCGAGCGGGACTCACCGCGCGCGGTGTTGGTGGTGATGACCAGCAGCCAGGGCAGTATCGAGCCGTCGACCAGGCGAGCGTCGTCGCGACGTCGCCAGGCGACCAGGAAGGCCGACTGGGTGACATCCTCGGCGAGCGACCAGGACCCGGTGAGTCGGAAAGCGTGGTTGTAGACGGTCCGCGCGTACCGGTCGAACAGCCGGGCGAACCCCACCTCGTCGCCAGCCACCGTCGCCGACCACAACTCCTGGTCGGTCGGCTCCATCTGGATCGTCACATCACACTATGGCCGGCGGACCGAGAGGTGTTGCGTCGGCGGTCGATTCCTCGCCCCGGGGAGGCCTGACGGCAGGCCGATCGACAGGGGGAACTACGATTCGCAGCCGTGAAACGTCATCATCTCTTTGGAATCGCCCTGGCCGGGGTCACGGTACTGGCGCTGACCGCCTGCGGTGGGGAGCAGGCCGACGCGCCGGACTCGTCCGCACCGGCCGCCACCAGTGCGGCGCCCGGCGCGGATGCCCCGGCGTCAACCGCAGCGGACGCGGCGGACGACAAGACGATCTGCCAGACGGTGAAGGAGGCCGGGGACGAGTCGAAGCAGGTTCTGTTCGACGCGCTGCAGGCCGGTAAGGAGCCGACGGCGGAGATGCTGTCGGAGAGTTACACCGACATGGCCACCGCTCTCGGCAAGGCCGCCGGCACCGGAAGCCCGGACAGCAAGGTGGTCGTCGCCATCAAGGAGTTCCAGGCCCAGGTGACGCAGGCCGTCGATTCGTCCGACCCGGTCGCGTACGGCGACAAGCCCGCCTTCCAGAAGGCCGCCGCGAACCTCACCGCGACGTGCAAGGACACCGGCGTCGACGTCAACTTCTGACCGTTGCAGAGTGTGACTCGGCCGCTCAGCGACCGGGTCACACCCTGTCGGTCTTCGGCCGATCAGAGGTCGGTGACGCGGACGCCGGCGTGTGCCTTGTAACGCTTGTTGATGGCGATCAGGTTCGCGGTGAACGCCTCGATCTGGTGGGCGTTACGCAGTCGTCCGGCGTAGATGCCACGCATGCCGGGAATGTGGGCGGCGAGCGCGCCGACGATGCCGACCAGTTCCCGCTCCTCGGTGCAGATCAGCACGTCCAGTTCGATGCGGTCGATCTGGGGATCGGCCAGCAGCGGGGCGCTGACGTGGTTGAACGCGGCGCACACGCGGGAGTCGGGCAGCAGCGCGGCGGCCTGCTGGACGGCGCTGCCCTCCGCCACCGGCAGCGCGTACGGGCCCTGCTTGTCGAAGCCGAGCGGGTTGACGCAATCCACGACGATCTTGCCGGCGAGCGGTTCGGCGAGTGCGCCGACGGTGGCGGCGTGCCCGTCCCAGGGTACCGCGATGATCACCAGGTCGCTGCGACGGGCCACCTCGTCGTTGTCGGCACCGGTGACGCTGCCGTCGGCCGGTACCCCGGGCAGGGCAGCGATCTCGGCTGCCGACTCGGCCGCCCGCTGCGCGGCGCGGGAACCGATCAGCACCGTCAGGCCCGCCCGGGCGAACCGGTAGGCGAGCCCTCGGCCCTGGTCGCCGGTGCCACCGATGATGCCGATGGTGAGCCCGGAAACGTCGGGCAGGGTGCTCGGGTCGTATGCCATGGTCGTCATCCTCGCAAATCCGCTGGCCCGGCAGCAGCGACGGACGCTGTGACAATCCCCGCTGCCCGCTGCCCGCTGCGCGCGGTGCGAGGCGCGCGGTGCGAGGCGCACGGGCGGCGAGATCGCGGCGTCAGGCGAGTTCGAAGGCGACCGAGCGTTTGACCGGGTCGGCGGCGATCAGCCGGACCCGGACCCGGGTGCCGAGTGGCAGCTCACCGAGACAGCGGGCGCGTACCGGCGGATCATCCAGGGCCACCGTGCCGCCGGGCGGGCGGCCCTTGCCGTTCGACGGCGCGTCGACGTCGAGCACCGCGGCGTCGAAGGTCTCCCCCACCCGATGGGCCAGCAGCACCGCCTCGGCCAGGTCGATCGCGCCCCGGCTCGCCGCGGACGCGGTGCGATCCGTGGCCGCCATCACCGCAGGCAGCCGGGGCAGCGCCGCGCGGGCCCAGTCGGGCACCGCACGGCCGTCGTGCAGGGCCAGGCAGACCTCCGTGGCGTACCGGTCGGCGAGTCGTCGCAGCGGCGCCGTGACATGGGCGTACGCGGCCGCGACCCCGCCATGCGTCGGTTGCTCGGGCAGCTCGCCGTCAAACGGGGTGTACGCGGCCGACCGCATCAGCTCGGCCGCCTGGTCGATGAACGCGGCGGCCCGAGGCTGGGCCGGATCCAGCCGGAGCAGCAGCTCACCCACGCCCACGTCGTCCGGCCAGTGCACGCCCAACGGGGCGGCGGCGGCCCGCAGCCGCTGCACCGCCTCGGACTTCGGCGCGGGCATGGTCCGCAGCAGGCCGATCCCGCCGGCCAGCATCAGGTCGGCGGCGGCCATCCCGGTGAGCAGCGAAATCTGCGCGTTGTGCTCCTCCATCGGCACTGGTGCCCGCAGCACGAGCCGCCAACCGTCACCGTCGGCTTCCACGTCCTGCTCGGGAATGGGCAGGTTGATCGCTCCCCGACTCAGCCCTCGGGCGGTGAGCAGCGCACCGATCTCGGGCAGCAGCGCGATCGGCTCGGGCAGCCGGTCCGCGTCGGCGTCCGCCTGCACCTGCGGGTACGCCAGTTGAGCCCGGCTGCGGACCAGGGCACGCTGCACCACCACCGCGCTGGCGCCACCGTCGGCGTCCAGGTCGATGGTCCAGAGCACGGCCGCCCGGTCGACGTCGGGCAGCAGGCTCGCCGCCCCCTCGCCGAGGGAGTGCGGGTGCAGCGGCACGTTGCCGTCGGGCAGGTAGACGGTCTGCCCTCGGCGCCAGGTCTCGTCCTCCAGCGCGCCGCCCGGGCGTACGTGGGCGGCGACGTCGGCTATCGCGTACCGCACCCGGTAGCCGCCGCCGGGGCGGCGGCTGAGGTGCATCGCCTGGTCCAGGTCCCGCGAGCCGGGCGGATCCACCGTGACCAGCGGAATGTCCGTGCGGTCGACGGCCGGCCGGGGCGGCGCCGTGGCGGCCTCGTCGGCCTCCCGCTGCGCCGCCTCCGGGTAGACCTCGGGCAGCCCCAGTTCTCGGCGTAGCGCCCCGAAATCGATGCGCGGGGCGAGGACACGTCGGATGACCATGCGCCAATCCTGACAGCGCCAGTCACCCCACGCCCTCCTCCGAGCGACGGTTCGTCGGCGTACGCCGGGTCAGCCGGCCGTTTTCCGCGCGGTGCCGGTCCGCCCGTTGGACGTGGCGCGCCCGGCGTTCCTGGCGGATGCCTTCTTCGCAGTCGCCTTCTTCGCGGGCGACCTCTTGGCAGCCGACTTCGTCGCGGAAGCCTTCTTCGCGGCTGCCTTCTTCGCCGGGGCCTTCTTCGCAGTCGCCTTCGTCGCCGCCGACTTCGTCGCGGATGCCTTCTTCGCCGCCGACGTGCGGGTGGTCGCCGTGGTGCTCTTCCGGGCCGGTGCCTTCCTGGCAGCCACCGTCTTCGCGGGCGACTTCTTGGCCGGGGCCTTCGCCGCCGTCTTGCGCGCCGCCGCCTTCTTCACCACCGACGTCGCGGTCTTCGCAGGTGCCTTCCGCGCCCCCGACGTGCTCCGCGCGCCCGTCGCCTTCTTCGCGGGCGCCGTCTTCTTCGTGGGTGCCGCCTTCGCCGCCGGGCGCCGCACGGTCGCTGCCTTCTTCGCGGGGGCCGTCGTGCGGGCCGACGTGGCCTTCTTCGCGGGGGCCGTCTTCCGCGCCGCCGCTGTCTTCTTCGCCGCCGTCGTCTTCTTCGCCGCCGTCGTCTTCTTCGTGGGGGCCGTCGTGCTCCGCGCGGACGTCGCCTTCTTCGCGGGGGTGCGAGTCGCTGCGGTCGTGGTCTTGCGCGTGCCGGTGGCGGTCCGGGTGGATGTCGCGGTGGTCCTCGGGGCGGGTGCCTTCGTCGGTGCGGCCTTCGCCGACACGGTCTTCTTCGCGGGAGCGGCCTTCTTGGCCGCGGCGGTCTTCCGCGCCAACGTGGCCTTGGTTCCCGGCGTCGTGGCGGCGCTCTTCGCCGCCGGAGTCCGCCCGGTCCCGGCGGTCGCCTTACGGGCGGCCGGCGCGGTGCCGGAGGCGCGGCGGGTGGACGGGGTACGCGCGAGTCCTGCGGTGCGTTCCGTCGCGGCGGTCTTCCTCGCGGGCGTACGCTTCGCGGCCGGGCGGGTGGCCTGTTGCGCTTCGGCCATCTCGGTTCCCTTCATGGGGACGTGCTGCCGCCCTCGCGACGCACGCGGTGCCTCGACGCGGGAGGCATCCCGCGCCGTCTACCTGTCCTCCCCGGTCCAGCGAGCGTCCTCCGCCTCCCATGCCTCGTTGCGTTCCCGCACCTGTTGCAGGGCGTTCTCCGCATCCGCGGTCGAGTCGTACGGTCCGAGAACGTGCCGCGCAGGGCACACGTCGGCACCGGACTCGACCCGATGGTGTCGCGTACACCAGTAGTAATGCCCACGTCCGCTGTCGCTCATGGCATCACTGTGCACCGGGAAACGACCGACCGCCACCGGAACACGGCAAGTCGCCAGACCCTTCCACAGTAGACGTGCTCCCTGCCCTGCGGGCCTGAACTGCGAAAATAGATGCCACCGGCCCGGGTGCGAGCCCGGATCACCGGATTGGCTAAGGTCACCGGATGGGCGTACCGGACTACATCCTGCGGATGCGCAAGCACATCGGCCACGACCTACTCTGGCTACCCAGCGTGAGTGCCATCGTCCGCAACGACGCGGGTGATCTCCTGCTCGGCCAGCGCGCCGACGACGGCCGTTGGTCGGTCGTGAGCGGCTGCGTCGAGCCGGGTGAGCAGCCGGCCACGGCAGTCGTCCGCGAGGTGCTGGAGGAGACCGGCCTGACCGTCGAACCGCTGCGGCTCAGCAGTGCGGTGTCGCACCCGCACACGTACCCGAACGGCGACCGTTGCGAGTACCTCAACCTCGGCTTCCACTGCCGCTTGCTGGGTGGCGAGGCACGGGTCAACGACGACGAGTCGTTGGACGTACGGTGGTTCAAGCCGGGACAGCTACCGGACCTCGACGAGCACGCCCGGATGGTCATCCGGCATGCCCTCGGCGGGGAGAGCTCGACGTTCTTCCTGCCCGCCGGAACGCTGTGGGGCGAGCCCGGTGAGCTGGAGTACGCCTGAACCGCTGCGGCGGTACCTGACCGACCTGGTCACGGTCGCCGGCAACGTGCTCGGTGCCGAGTTGTGCGGGGCGTACGCGGCAGGCTCGGTGGGTCTGTCCGCGTACCATCCCGGGCGCAGCGACGTGGACGTGGCGCTGATCTGCGCCGGCCCATTGGACCGCCGGGTCGCCGAGGAGTTGGTGGCCCGACTGCGGCACGAGGCGCTGCCCTGCCCGGCACGCGGTCTGGAGTTGGTCGTGTACCGGCGGGAGGTGGCCCGTTCCGGCACCCCTGAACCGGGGTTCGAGGTCGAGCTGAACACCGGCGCGCGGATGGACTTCCGGGTTTCGTACGGCCCGGCGCAGCGTCCGAGCGCGGACGGCCTGTTCTGGTACGGCCTGGACCGCAGCATCCTGCATCAGAGCGGGCAGGCTCTGCTCGGTCCGCCCGCCGCAGACGCTTTCGCCGACCTGGCCCCCGACGACCTGCATCGGCTGGTCCTGGACGCGCTGCGTTGGTGGTTGGCACGACCGACGCCCGCCGGTGAGGTGCCCGCCCCCGGCGCGGAGGACGCCGTGCTCGGTGCCTGCCGCTCCTGGGTACGCCTGCGCACCGGAATCTGGCTGCCCAAGGTGGCCGCCGGCCGGCGGCTGGTGGACGAGTCCGGACCGCTGGTCGACGTCGACACCATCGAGCTGGTCGAGCGGTCGATCGCCGCCCGCGACGGCGGTGTCCCACCCACCGGCGCGGCGGCCCGCGCCTTCCAGCGACGTGTCCTCACCGACCTCACCGGCACGCCGGCCGACAGGTAGCAGACGAACTCGTGGCACCAGCCGCTGCGGCGATTCTCGGCCGCCGCGGCGGCCACCTTCGGCCTCGGCCGGCAGGTCAGCGTCCGCCTCGGCCAGGGCGGATTCCGTCAGTCACCCCCTGATCGTCGACGGCGGCGGCGTCCACCTCGGTCAGATGGCACCCGTCGAACCGTCGGTGAGTTCGCGGAGGATGTCGGCGTGGCCGACGTGCCGCGCCGTCTCCTCGATCAGATGCACCAGGACCCAGCGCAACGAGACCTCCCCGAGCTGCGGGTGGGGCACCACGTGGTCGAGTTCGAACCGGCCCGCGATCTCCCGCGACCGGGCACACTCCGCCGCGTACGCCGCCGACAACCGCTCGACAGAGTCGTCCTCGGTCAACGCGAAGCTGTCCGCCGCGTCCTGCTCGGAGGTGAGATAGACGTCCTCCGGTCCTGGCGCGAGCAGACACCGGAACCAGTTCCGCTCGACCATTGTCAGGTGCTTCACCAGGCCGGCGAGGGTGGTCGCCGACGGCACCAGTCGGCGGGCGGCGTCAGCGTCGGAGATCCCCTGCAGCTTCCGCAGCAGCACGAAGCGATGAAAGTCAAGAAACGCGTCGAGCATGACGCGTTCCCCGCCGGTGCTCGCCTTCATCAACGTGGTCACGGGATCTGGGCGACTCTCCACCATCCTCGGACCCTAACGGCAGCCCACTCGTCCCCGCTGTCCCGCGGCACGCGGACAACGCACCTCGATCAGATCCCACCGACGATCTCGACCCGGTTTAGAGCGACCGGCAGTAGGGCGGTGGAGGCGAGGCGGGTCTTGGCCGAGGGTGGCAAGGCGGAGGAGGAGGCCATGCCGGTGTTGCATGGCCGACGACGACAACGCCGCCAGCCGAAGTGCCAGGGCGCGCCGCAGCCCCGCCAGCCCTATTGCCGGTCGCTCTTATTTCGAATGACGGATCGAACGGGGCTGTTGACGCGGCTGGGCTGTCTCCGCTTCGGTGTGCTGGGCGGTCGACGCCGGAAGCGGGGACATTGCGATGACATCTCCTACAACGCGGACAGATCCGGTGCGGCCGGCGCGGCGATGGCGAACGGTCGCGGTGACAGGTGTCGCGATCGTCGTGCTGGTGGCGGCGGGAATGGTCGGATGGCGTATGGCGACTCAGCGGACGGAGCCAGCGCCGGCCGTGACCGCCGGGATCGAAGCCGTGTTCAGCGAGCTTCCGCCTCACCTGGTGCCACCAGCCCAGGTCGTCGACCTGCCGGATCACCGCGGGGTGGGTCGGGGCGCGCTGATGTACCACCTCATGGTCAACGCAGCGAGCCTCGACCCCGACACCCGTACGTTCGCCCAGAACGACGTCTACCTGGTGACCCGGTCCGGGGAGCATTTCCGCGTCGGGCGTACGCCCGCGGCTGCCGAGCCGCTGCACCTGTCACTGTCGCCGGACGGGCGATGGCTGGGCGTCAAACGGGACGGCCGATGGCAGGTGCGGGACCTGGCCGGCACCACGAAGTACGAGGTCGCGGAGGGCTACGAGCTGTGGCTCTGGTCCACCGATGCCCGCTCGCTGCTGCTGGCCAAGCTGAGCACCGAAGGGCGTACCTTCGGCTCCATGGCACTGCCGGGCGGGACGGTGAGCCCGCTGGGCATCACGACCTCCCTCCTCACCACCGAGGTGGCGTTCCTCGCCGGTCGGGAACTGGCAACGTTCGACATGACCCCGATGGCCGACCCGGCCACGGCACAGGCGTTGACCCTCACGGTCCAGGACGTCGTCACGGGCGTGACCCGGACACTGCCGGTGGTCGCGCCCGAGCAGTTGGAGCCGGGTGAGACGGCGGGTCCGCTGATTCCGCTGTGGCACGCGGGCGGAAATCCACCGACCATCTGGGCGGTCATCGGCCGCCCGAATCGGCTGCCCACCAACGAAGGCTCACCCGTGGCACCGTCGGTGGCGCTGCTGGGCGTCGACGCCACGTCCGGCGCCGCCACCGCCAGAATCGAGACGTCTTACCGCAGTACGGATGGACCACAGCTGTGCCTAGGCGTGGTGGCCGACGGCGTGGTCCTGCAACGCTGGACCGGCACCGGGACCGAGCTGATCGTCGTCGACCCACAGAGCAACGACCGCCGCGTCGTGACGACGTTCCCCACGTCGGTGACCGTGCTCGCCCCCGGCACCGTGAATTAACCGACCAGGCACGACTCCAAGGCCGCCGGTCTTTGGCTGGGCCCGGCGCAGCCCGGTGCACGCTTCTGTGTCATCGAAGGGCTCTGGTGGCAGCGCTGGCCGCGTACTCGGAGAAGATCTCGCCGAGCACGCGCTGCGCGTTCGCAGACACTCCTCCATCTTCACGATCTCGGTTGGTGTAGGAGTACGTGGTGAGGGTCTTCCAGAGAGCCCAGCCACGCCCGCGCGCCCATGTTGCCGCATCCACCGACAGCCGCTTGCGGAACGCCTCCCGGCCGTCAGGAGTCAGCAACGTCCAGGCGATCGCCAGATCGCAGGCCGGATCACCGACGCCGCAGGTGCCGAAATCGATGACGGCCGTCAACCGGCCGTGCGCAAGCAGCAGGTTCCCCGGGGCGATGTCGCCATGGAACCAGCGGTCCGCACCGTCCCAGCGGGCACCGAGTGCCCTCGCCCAGATCTCGCGGACCAAACCGGCATCGACATGGCCGTCCAACTCTGCGAGCGCACGCTCAACGTCCTTGTCGTAGGTGCGCAGACTGCCACCCCGGAACCAGTTGTGGATGCCCGGCTGCGGACCGCCAGCAGCGTCGACGCTTTGCAGGGCGGCAAGGAATCCGGCCAGGTCGAGCGCGAATCGCACCGGGTCGGCGACACCCTCGACGCTCGCGGTCTCGCCGTCGAGCCACCGGTAGATCGACCACGGGTAGGGGTAGCCCGCACCGGGCTCGCCTTTTGCCACCGGAGTGGGGATGGGCAACGGCAGCCTAGCGGCGAGCGCTGGGAGCCACCGATGTTCCTTCTCGACCGCCAAGGCGTACTCGGCAGCGCTGGGCAGACGCACCAGCCGCTCGCGGCCGAGGTGGAAGGTCCAGTTGTTCCAGCCGCCGTCAGCTACCGGCTCAACCGGAAGGTCGGCCCACTGCGGGAACTGGTCAGCACGAGTCGACGCACCAGTTCTACCTCGACGGTGATGCGCTGCGGCGGAGGACCAAGATCCGGAATCTCACTCACTGAGCCATCCTCGTCGACCATCGACGTTGAACGCGATGTCGTGCAGCACCAGAGTGTGATAGCCGAAGGTGGGCGACGGACGAGTCGACCTGTACGCCGGATTATGAAGTTCGTTCGTGCCTTGAGCAGGCGTTTCGTTCGTCCGGCACTCGCTCAGGGCGTCGCCAGGGCGTCCGGGCTATGCGGCCTGGGCCTGCCCACCTTGACTGTCAGTCGTCGAACTCGAAGCCGCTCGCCTCGGCGTCCGTGATCAGCCGCCGCATGCGTTCACCGTCGGTGGCGACCGCGTTCATCCGCGCTTCCAGCTCTTCCAGCGCCCGTCGATCGGTGCCGTGGGCGCAGAACGTGCCACCCTCGGAGGCATAGACGAATCGACCTTCGAGCGACTGAGCCTCGGTGCTGACGAGAACCTGCGCCACGCCTTCCCAGAAGTATCCGTTGGGCTCGTGCTTGAGCTCCTCGACCAGGTCGTCAACCGGCGTCGTCCCCGCATTCAGCAGCAGCGAATACTCACCGGGCGTCGTCTCAATCATGAGAAACAAGGTCATCGGGCGAGCCTGGCAGCCGCCGGTAGCCGGCGACAAGATCCTGGCGGTCGTTGTCACGGTCACGATCCCGCACCTCCGGACCCAGGCTCAAATAGGCGGTCGATGGCCTGCCGGGTGCGTTCCTCGCTCGCTGGCATCAGGTGCGTGTAGACGCGGAGGGTGAAACCGGGGTCGGCGTGGCCGAGGTACGAGGCGAGGGCCTTGATGCTCTCCCCCGCGTCGAGCAGCGACGAGGCGTAGAAGTGCCGTAGCGCGTGCATCCCGGTGGCGCGGGTCGGCGTGATGCCGGCCGCCACGACAGCCGGCCGCCAACTCTTGTCGTCGAAGGTGCGCCGGTTGATCGCACCACGCCGGGTGGTGGTGAACAGCAGCGGGACCGTGACCCGTTCGTCGGTGGTCGGGTCCTCCCACGGCAGCGTGAGCGACACCGGGGCGAAGTCGTCGACGTGCTGCCGCAGCACCTGGGCGACCGAGTCGGGCAGCGGTATCCGGCGGTCCCGGTCGTTCTTGGGCAACCCGAAGACGAGCCGGGAACGGACGAGCTTGACCTGACGACAGACGTGCACCCAGCCGGCGTCGAGGTCGATGTCATCGACACCGAGACCGAGGATTTCCCCCTGCCGCAGACCGCAGCCGGCCCCGAGGTCGACCATGGGGCGGTACCGCTGGGCGAGGCCACCGCGGATTGCCGAAACCTGGTCGTACCGCCACGGCACCACCCGACGCTGAACCGGTCGCGGCGGCTTGACCGACTTTGCCGAACACGGATTCTTGGCAATCCGCTCGTCATCGACCGCCGCGCCGAGGATGGTCCGCAGGTGAGCGAAGACAACGGCCCGAGTCGCCGGAGCCAGCTTGCCGACCATGCTCGCGTCCCACTCCCGGATATGGCCCGGCTTGATCGAGGCCAGGTGCTCAGAGCCGAAGAACGGCAGCAGATGCTTGCGTACCCGGAACTCGGTGCTCTCCCTGGTCGACTCGTCGAACGAGCGTGTCCGTAGCCAGTTCTCGGCGTACTCCGCGAAGGTGATCCGGCCGGCTTTCGGGTCGACGTAGGAGCCCCGGAGCTTGTCCGACTCGGTCGAGACGAGGAATGCCTCAGCCTCTCGCTTGGCCCGGTCCGGGAACGACTTCTTGCGTTCCTTGCCGTCCGGGCCGATGTAGCGAACCCGGTAGCGCAGGCCCTTGCCGAACAGTTCCGTCTTGACCCGCTCCCGTTGCCCGCCCGGGTGGCGCAGCGTCTTGTACCAGCGATCCTCTACGTGTCCCATCAGGCCGCTGCCTGCTCACGTACCCAGGATCGGACCGCTTCCGGCTCGTACCGCAGGTGTCGGCCGACCCGGGCCGCCGGCGGACCGTACTTGACCTTGCGCCAGCGGTACAGCGTTTCGGTTGGTACCCGCAGGTACGCCGCCACGTCCCGGATCGTCCAGAGCCCATCGTTCGTCACCGTCACTGCCCCTCCCCCGTCGTGCCATCCGTTTCCGTTGGTGTGGTGTCGGGGAGCTGGGCGGCGCGGTCCTTGGCGGCGAGGAGTTCGGAGCGCCAGCGGGCACGTTCGCCGATCGCCCGTAGCAGCCGATGGGCCAGCGGCCCCACGTCGGGATCGTCGGGACGGGCGAGTTCCCAGGCGTGCCGGACTGGTTCGACGGTGGCGCCCTGGTCGTCGACGCCCTCCAGGCCGACGCTGACGCCGAGCAGCGCCCGCACCCACGCCCGCACGTCGTGCTTGTGATCGGAGAGGGTTTTGCCGGACCAGTCGCGGGAGATGAGGATGCGCCGGCCGCCGATGCCGAGGGTGTCGCGTTGGTGGACCTTGCCCTTGCAGCGGCCCGGCTTGAGTTTCGCGTTCGCTCGCTTCGGCTGGATGCCGTAGAGCAGCCAGTTCGCGCAACGGTCGGTGCACGGGGTGATCTGGAGTTCCTGCCAGAGCCGGTCGAGGTGCGCCCGTTGCCGGTCAGTGGTGATCTTGTGTACGTCGCCGGTGTGCTTGGTGATGTACTTCGTGACGTAGCGGATCGTCCGCTCGGCGTCCTCGGTGCCGGGCATGACGCCGCGAGCGTCGACCTGGGTGCCGAAGCGCACGACGTGCACCGGTTCGGCGTCCGGGTCGTCGTCGATGGCGTCGAGGGCTTCCGTCCAGGTGGTCAGCGGCGCACGGGTGCTCGGGTCGACCCAGGCCGAAGCCTGCTCGTCCCAGACGGGAAGCCGGTCGAGGGTGTACCGCTGGACATCGACACTGGGCCACCACACCTGGTGATAGGTGGCCGCCGCCACGGTGCGGAGCACGTCACGCGGGATGGTGCCCCGGACGGCGAAGTGCGCGTGTGGGGCGAGTCGGCGTTGGGGCTCGACGCAGCCGGCGTACTGGACGTTCCAACCCTCACAGCGGCGCAGGTTCTGCCAGAACCGGTCCAGCAGCCGAGGGAAGTGCACGGCATCCCAGGCCGCCCGCCGGTAGTCGTACCGGTCGGGGTTGAGCGGGGTGCCGTCGGGGCGCACCGGGCCGTAGGAGTCGAGGGTTAGCGTGAGCCACATCGACGGCCGGTAAATGGTGCCGTCGGGGGCGGTGTAGGTCTTGCCGACGGTGCGGCGCTCGACCTTGCGCCGAGGTAGGTCGGGGGCATCCTGGCGACGGCGGGTCGAGCGCTTGCGGCGCCGGCCGTTGTCGTCGTCGGCCTGGTCCTCGTCACCGTTCGAGTGCGGTGGAGCGACCCGGCCGCGGAGTCCTTCGGCCGCGATTGCCTCTTCCACTTCCCGGATCGCCTCGTCGAGGTCGGCGACCTGGTCCCACTGGCTCGCCCGGGACGCCTCGTCACGGGAGAACTCCAGGTGCCCGCGTAGCAGGATCAGCGCCTTCTGTTCCTCGGTCGCCGGATCCGGTGGCGGTAGCGGTTCGTCGTCGCGGTGCCAGCCCTCCCGGATCTGGGCCTGCCGCAGCCGGCGGTTTTTCTTTGCGCACGGGCCGCACTTGTCTTCGCGGGTGGCGCCGCAAGGCAGGTCGATGACCTCGGTCAGGCCGGTGTTCAGGTCGGTGCGGCGCATCGCGAGGGGGCGGACGCAGACGCCGTATTCAGCGGCGATCTCCTTGAGCACGTCGACCGAGCGAGGCAGCGCCATGCGGGCCGCCCGCGACCCCGGCCGAGGAGTGGCAGCCGGGGTCGGGGCGGGTTCGAGGCCGGGCAGGGTGGCAGCGGTCATCGGATGATCCCGACGACGTGCGGTCGGTTGGGCTGGACGACACCACGCGCGGGCAGCACCGCCGCCGGAGCCGAGACAGCCGGCGGGGCGGGTTCGATCGGACGGAGCGGTTCCACATCGGTGGCCGGCTCAGAATCCTCGGTCCGGTGCGCGGTCGACTGGTCCGGTTCGACGGCCGGTGGCATGACCGGGGCGTTGGACAGGACGACCTTGACCAGGGCGAGGAACGCCAGCGACGGCACGGCCGCAACGATCCAGCCCCACACCGACGGCTCGGCGCCCGCGACCTGGGCGGCGAGGGACAGCAGCGCGAACGCCACCAGGAGCGAGCCGACCAGGCCGACGGGGCGACCGGCGCGACGGCGGGCGCGTAGTTCCAGGCCGAGGTAGATCGCCATCAGCTCGACGGCTACCGCGTTGGCCCAGCCGATCCAGTGCGGTTGACCGTGGGCAACGGACAGGTCGTGTACGTGGGTGAAGGCGGCAGCGCCGGCCATCGTGCCGATGGCGAGCAGGATCACCAGGCGTACCGCGGATTCCGTGCGCGCGTTCATCGCCACTCCTCCAACGGCTTTTCGCGGATGGTCAGGTCGATGCGGATGCGCCGGCCGTTCATGTCGTGGCGGCGGTGGACCATGTGCGCCAGGCCGTGCAGTGCGGCGGCGGTCTGGTGGGAAGGGCCAACAAGCCGGATGCGCAGCGGACGCCGGAGCCGGTTGATGACGCGGGTCAGAGTGTTCACGGCGGTTACCTCCGGGCCGGTCGGATGTCGGTGCGGATGTAGTCGGGAGGGGTGCCGAGGGAGGCGACCGCTTCGGAGAGGCAGCGCCACAGCGCCCACGCCTCGTCGGGGGTCAGGGACATGCGTCGCCGGCCCGCGCCGACGGCGAGATAGACCGGGTACGGGTCGGGCCGGTCCGGGTCGACGCGGACGGAGACGGCAGTGATCGGTTCGGGGGTACGCAGCCGGTAAAAGCGGCGACCAGTCGCGGTCATCGGCCCTCACCGCCGGTGTCGCGGTCGAGCAGGTTGCGCAGCGATTCGGGCAGCAGCGGGCCGGACGGCGTGCGCGGCAGCGGGGGCCGGGCCGGTTCGGTGGCGGTTTCCCGGCCGACCTGGGCGAGGATGTCCGCCGCGTCGACCGGGGCCGGGTACTGCCGGGCCATGGCGCGGATGTCGTCGTCGGAGACGTACGAGAACCGGACCCGCATCGGGTCGGGGGTGCCGTCGAGGATCACGTACCCGACGCCCTTGGCCCACCGCGGCATTTGGTCGGCCAGCGCGCCCCGGTTGCGGGCACCGTCGCCAAGGACCATGTCGACCTGTGACGCCTCGGTGAGGCCGAGCGCGATGCGGGTCGGGAACAGGTCCCGAAACGGCAGCACGTCTTTGCGCGGGTCCTGCAACGCCGCCACGACGAGGACGCCGACGCCGGCACCTTGGGACAGCAGCAGCCCGAGCGACGACGCGATGCGCTTCCGCAGCTCGACATCTTGCAGGTACGCGGTCAGGGCGGCCATCTCGTCGACGACGACCACGACCAGGGGGTCAGCCTCGGTCGGCGTGTGCACCCGGACCGTGCCGGCAAGACGGGTCTGCCGCTCCCGCAGGACGGTGACGGCCTCGTCGAGAAGATCGGCCATGGCCTCGAACGACTTGCAGGCGAACCGGGCGAACATCGGACGGCCGAGCGCGAACTCCATTCCGCCCTTGGGGTCGATCACCCAGAGCCGGACGAGGCCGGAGGCGATCCCGCCGCCGAGGACCCGCACCAGCGACCACAGCACCGAGCCCTTGCCGGAGCGGGTCGCCCCGCCGACGAGGACATGCGTGGCGAGGAGGTGCAGCGACCAGGTACGCAGGTCTTCTCGCCGGGCCAGGGGCAGCGCGGTGAAGTCCGGCACCACGGGCACCGGGAACGGTGGGACCATCGTGCGCAGCGCATCGGTACGCACCACCGCCAGGTAGACCAGCGTCGGCCGATCCCGGTACCGCACCCGATCAACGAGCCGCAGCAGCCACGCAGCCCGACCGGTGCGGGTTGGTGGGTCGCCGGGACGCTCCGAGTAGACCCGGACGTGTCGCCGGCCGAACGCGTACGCCAGGTTGGCGCTGACCGCCTGGAACTGTTCCGGCGCCTGCCCCCGGACCATGCGGACGGTCAGCACATCAAGCGCCTGATCCGAACGCACCCGCAGCAGTTGCGGCAGGACAGGCCGATGGTCGTACGTGTCGGCGAGCCGGCACAGCGTCATGGCCTCACGCCACACCCGCCGGTAGACGAACACCCGCCGCACCGATCCGAGCAGCGGACCGGCCAACCAGGTCCACCAGGACGACTCGTCGCGCCACCGCCACACCGCCGAGGCCGCCGAGCCGAGCACCAGCGGCACCACCAGCCCGGACCAGCCGAACTCGACGTAGAGCCACAGCGCCAGCAGCGCCGAGCCGGTGGCCACCGGATGCCGCAGACACCACCACACGACCCGCCCGGACCAGCGCAACACCAGCCCGAGCAGCACCGCCCAGAGCGGCAACTCGAACCGCTTCGGCCGGATCACCATCAGATCCCCGGCCGAGGTCATCACCACTTCACCGCGAGGCCGCCCGATCACCTGACACCCCGCAGCGACCGAACCCGACACACGCCACACCTGGGCCAGCCACGGCCAGCCCGACGCCTACCCTTGGACACGTCACGACCTCTCTCGACAGAGCAGGGGAAGAGACACCAGGGGGCGGGGCTGCCGTCCGCCAAGACCAGACAGCCCCGCCCCCACCAGATGCGGCTACGCCGCCGCCTTCTTGCCGCCAACCACCGGAGCCCGCAGCCCGGTCGCCCGCAGCGAGTACGCCATCCGACCGTTGTTCGCCACGTACGGCGTGACCGTCATGCCATCGAACTCCACCGCTTCGAACGGCGCACCCGTCGGCGGCACCGGCTGGTAATCGGCCGAGATCTTCACCGTCGTCTCACGCGAGCGCTTGCCCAGCTCAGGGTCAAGGTCCATCACCCGGACCTGCCACACCCGCTGGCCGGTCACCTTGTCCTTGGCCGGGCTACGCCGGCCGGTCTTCTCGTCGTAGTCCTCGACCTCACCCAGCGACTCGGGCACCAACGCGCACCCCGCCGGGAACACGTCCTCGAACCGCACGGCGAACCTCGTACCGCCACGCAGAGCCATCGCTCAACCTCCAGCTTGTTAACTTGTCTGCCAAGTTGCGGTCCAAGGTAGACGGCACTTGGCAGACAAGTCAACAAGTTTGCCGAGGGGTTCGGGGAACCGCTGTGATGCGCCCGGCTAGGTGCGGCTGTCTACCGCTCAAAGCGGGCCGAGATCCGGCCGCCTCATTTGGACAAACGGACCGCGAGGACAGAAGTCGAACGCACCCCGCAAAGCGCACTGCGTAGAAGGTTCAATCCGGTCAGGCGCATCCCGCCACGCCCAGTCGGCCTACGGGCCCTTGAGCGAAGCGACGGCCCCCCCGATGTGAGCGGGAGGGCCGTCGAGTGGTCGGTTCGCCCAGCGCGTTGAACAAACCGAGGGGCCGCTCCGCCGCAGGTCACAGGCGCCATGCGGGCTGAAGAGCTGCCGCCACGAGTATGGCATACGAGTTGGCGCCTCTGATGTTCCCCAGAAAGACGGGTCAACAAAGTCACGATTACGGGCGCCGAGAAAGGACGCGAAAGCAGCCGAGAATGATTTCCCGGCAGTGTTCGGATTAAGCTTCGAGTAAAGCTTTCGATTACCCGTCAAAGGTGATCTGGCTAGAATAGCCGCTAGTTTACTCGCGCCCAGCAGCTCCGCTCGACCTCGGAATGAGTCAACACTCCTGAGCTGCGACGTTGTCCAGACGGTTCGGACAACGTGGACGTCGGATCGGGCGCACGGGAGGCGCCACCGGGACACGAGGTGATGACTTCCGAGCATCCTGGGGGTCACTTCGAAAGTGTCATCCACGCCCGGTTGACTCGCACCTAGCATCTTGGACAACCGGCAGGGGGTAATTGCGAACTAGGTGGCCGCCATGCGATGATCTGCCGCGGCCAAGAGGGCATTCCCTTGGATGGCGAATGTGAGTCGCCATCCAACGCTATATGTCTATTTTCCCTGGCCAACTGCCCAGCGCGTCACAAACCGAGGGAGGTGAAGCTTGACCGAGCTAACGTTCTCGCTGCGAGCCCCGCAGGCCGTGGTGATCAAGATCCTGGTAGTGATCATCCTCGTCCTAGGCATCACGCCGGCTTTCATCTAGCGAGTAGGCGCGGGCAGGGCTGCTTCCTCCACGCGCCCATCTAGCTGGCCGCTGGCGGCACATCTACGAGGCGGAGATGAAGGAGCGTCGGCGTGCCCATGGGATACCGGGCCATGAGGCTACGCCGCAGGAGTGACCGGCAGTCCGTTCGGGAGCATCGAGGCCAGGGCTACGGCTCTGGCCTCGATGATTCTCATACGGCCTTCGTACTCGACGGGCTCGCGGTGGGCCGCTTGGCTTGTAACCTGGCCGGGCCACTTGCGGTAGAGCAGCCCGTGTTCGCGGGTGAAGTAGCCCTCGCTGACCGCGCTGGCGGCCAGGAGCAGGCCGGTGTCCTCGGAGGCGGGCAGCGCCATCCAGCCGCCGAGCGCCAGGAGCAGATCACGGCGAATGCACAGGGTGGCGGGGTGGACCTGGGCGCGGTAGCCGTTGGCCTGCCAGAAGGCCAGAACGGCACCGCGGGCGATGGGTCCGCCGTCCGGGTCCTGGTCCCATCCGACGGTTGACCCGTCGGGCATCAGATCCAGGACGCGGGACGTCGTCCACCCGATGTGCGGGTGAGTGTCGAAGGCGGCGATGTCCCGGGCGAGGGCGCCGGCGGTCAGTTGGTCGTCCGCGTCGAGCACCTTGACCAGTTCGCCGGTGACACGGGAGAGAGCGAGGGTTCGTGCGACACCCGGCCCGCCGGGACGACCACCGCCGATGCTGATGCGAGGGTCGTCCGGCAGCACCTGAGCCAGTGCTCCGGTCTGCCCGTCCTCCTGGACGAGCCACTGCCAGCCCCACCCGTCGGGCATGTCCTGCTTGACCAACGAGTCGTACGCGCCAGCCAGGTACTCGACGCTGGGCGCGTGGACGGGGGTGATGACCGAGACGAGACGTGTCAAGTTTTCCACCGTTGCAGTTTGTGGGAGTAGACCAGTTCCGTCCGGTCGCCCGGCATCACCACGTCGGCCACCTCGACGACGCGGCCGGTGGTGTCGATGGAGGTCTTGCGCACGGTGAGCACGGAGACGCCGGGGTCGATGTCGAGCAGTTCGGCCTCATCCGGCGACGGCGGACGCGCCCGAACCTCGTCCTCGATGCGGTCCAGCTCGACGCCGACGGTGTAGAGCTGGTGCTGCGAGCCGCCGGGCCAGGGCTCCTTGCTGGCGTCGAGCAGGTCCGGGTTCGCGGCCACCAGGTCATAGGGCAGGTACGAGTACGACATGGTCAGCGGCGCGTTCTCATGCCGCGACGAGGTCCAGTAGACCCGGCGCAGCAGCGGCGTACCCGGCTCAACTTGCAGAGCCGCCGCCATGTCCGCATCGGCTTCCACGCGGGTGAACTCGGCGTGGAACTTGAGGTCATCGACGGTCAGGCCGGTGTCATGCTCGGTCGCACCGGTCTTGAGCCGCTCGTTCTCGTCGAGCAGGACCCGATCCTTCTCCCACTGGTACCGCTCCGCGTTACGGCGCCGTACGCGTTGACGGGGTGCCCGTACGTAGGTGCCGCGCCCCTGCTCCGCGCGGACCAGGCCCCACTCGCGGAGCTGGCGGATGGCGTTGCGGACACTGGTGCGCGACAGGCCCGACGTGTCGGCCAACTCCGTCTCGCTCGGCATCAGCGTCCCGGGGGCCAGTTCCCCACTCGTGATCTTGACCCGCAACTCTTCAGCGAGTTGCAGGTAACGAGGGCGCCAGTCCCGGCCATGCACACCGGTCACCGTACCCCCTAGACGTTCCAACGACTGCCAGGTGGTCCCACCCGCCGGCCGCTCCGGCACCGGATCCACCGCCAGGGCCGGCCGACGCGGACGATGCGCAGCGGCAGGAGCACGGAGGGTGCTGCGGCGATCAGTCGCGGTCATAGTTGCCCTCCAACGGTCGTCCCTTGGTCATCACTCGCCATCGGACGTAGGTCAGTTCGTAGATCAGCCGGTCGAGCTGCACGCGCGAGAGCAGCACGGATTCCGTCGCGCCGGAGCGGGTCGCGTCGACCTTGACGACCGGGTCGCGACGGCGGAACCGGTCGAGGAGCAGTTGCACGCTCACCCAGCCGCTACGCTCGCTGCCGATCGTGGCGAGCAGCCCTCGATGCATCGGGTCGTTCGGACCGCAGCCCCGACACCAGTCGGGACACTCGGCGCCCTTCGCCGCCCTAGCCGGCCGCGCGTCGGTGGGCTCGTCAGTCGTCCCCATGCGCGTCTCCTCGGAATTCGGCCTGGGCCAGCAACGATCGCAGTTGCTCCACCAACTGCCTGACCTGAGACAGAGGGAGTTCCGCCCAGGGAGTGCCCACCCGGCAGGACACGTGCACCATGACTCGCGGAGCCTGGCCATCGGCCCCGACCAGGTAGGACACGACCGACCCGGAGGCCCAGGGGTCACCGACCTTCAGCGACGCGCCCCGGTGGCGCCGCTGCATGTGCGACATCACCGGCGGGACCAAATGACCGCACCGATCCGACGCGCACCAGTCCGGATGCACAGGCGGCCTCGTCGGCCGGCGTGGCGTACTCACTTCGGCCACCTCCCACCGTTACCCCGGTACGCCTGCCCGAGGGTCATGAGGGGCGGCGGACGCAGCGCCGGAAGCTCCCGGGTCCACTCTGCCGACCAGCGGGACGAAGTCCGGTAGCTGGCGGAAGTGGCCCCGCCGAGACTGCTGTTTGCCGCCGGGTCGATTCGGTCTGCCCGTCGTCGTAAACGCCAGGACGAGAACCAGGGACGTCGACGATGAGAGCCAGGCATCGCACCTCCACACGTAGGGAGCCGGCGACCGACCAGGGGGACCAATCGGCCGCCGGCCCGACAGAGGGCACGGCGCACCGTCCGACATCGGACGGGTCGGGTATCGCCGAGCCACCTTGTACGCGCGGCCACCGCAACCGGCCCACCAGGACGCCGCGCCTTACGCGCGACCAGGCCGACGCAAGCACCATCCCTGATACACAACGTCATCCCAGCCGCACACTCGGAAACGTACCTACAAGTGGACGACTTGTCTACACATCAAAACGACGCTTCCGCTTGGCACTTGGTAAGACAAGTGCCAGGTACTGTGGCCCGGTGCCCACCCCGCACTACGGACAGCCGCGCTACCGGGTCATCGCAGATGAACTGCGGGAGCGAATCGAAAGCGCTGTCATCCCGCCCGGCGCCCTACTGCCAGCCGAGAGCGTCCTCGCCGCTGAGTTCCGGGCAGCCCGCGGCACGATCCGCAAGGCGATAGCTGTCCTGCGCGAGGAAGGCTTTGCCACCACTGAGCATGGCAGGGGCACATACGCGACCCCGCAAACGGAGAACCCGCCGGACGAGGCGGACGCCAGTCAGCGAGTGATGTCAGCAGATGCACGCCTAGCAACACTGTTCCAGGTAGAGGTCGGAACAGCGCTGATTGAGCAGGAGAAGGTCATTCGGCAGGGGGAGCAGGTCAAAACAGTAATCAGGGCCTATCACGTACACGACACCGGCCAATAACGGCGCAGAGCTTCAACACCTCATCAAGGCGGCCCGCAACGGGCCGCACGCGCCGCCGCCTGGGCGCGGGCCGGCCGCTGCCACTGCCGCTCTGCGGCCGTCACGCCTGGCGCCCGGCGGCTGGCGCGGACAGCGGGAAGCCCGGAGGGCCGCCGCCGGCCGCGTCGGCGAGCTGGCGGGGGTCGCGGGGTTGCGATTACTGCGCCTCCGGCGGGGGCGCTCCGGCTCCAGGGTGGATGGCCGGGGCACCGCCGGCGGGTCCAGGTCCGTGGGTGGTTGCGGTAGGCCATCCCGTCTGCCATCGACCCGGGCGAACCGAGCAGACCACCGCCCGACCCTCCAGCGTCCGAACGAGCCGTCAAGGTCCGCTTGACGTGGCGGGCCGGGCGGCGGCTAGCACTTCAGAAGGGCGAGTCGACGGCAGACAGTGATGGCGGCAGCGCGGGGATTAGGCGGAAGGAGCCTCCGCGGCCATGCCCCGGACAAGCGCTTTCTCCTCGGCGCTTAATCCGTAAAGGTCGAACACCATCTCGTCAATGTCGGTGTCAATAAGGCGGACTTGCTCTTCAAGCTTGCTGCATTCGCGCGCGTACAAATCGAACAGTTCCAGAAGCTCATCCTTCTGCCGCAGGGAAATCTTAGTTTTGAGCAAGCGAGTGAACTCCGCAAAGTCTAGCCGCCACCAGGTGGCCAGCTTCGAGGGCCACGGGTCCACCGAAAACTCCGACTTGACCAGACGCTGGAAGCGGTGCGACTTGTCCTGAAGCTTGCGGTTCTCTTCGAGCAGCCGGTCGACGTTAATCACGATAGGCTGCTGCGCATCAGGAGCTGTCGCTGGAATCGGATAATTCTTGAGATCGTTGGCGACGATCTTGGGAAAGAGTGTCCGATTGCCTTTAGCTGCCCGCCTTTGATGATAGAACCCAATGAGCGACGAATTTAGGATTCCGAGCAGGAATTTCAGCGAGTACGTGTCATCCTTCTGAAGAACGTTCAGGATGCTCTTATTGTTGAGATAAATCTCAGTTGTATATGCTCCATAGAGAACGAACGGAAACTGGCCGGTAATCTCTCGTATGAGCAGTCGCGGTTCCGAGAACTGCCGGAATTCCTTTGGCTGGGAAAGCCACCTTCCGTACCGAAGCCACTGGCCCGACCACGAGAGGCCGTAGCGGAGCACGTCGCGTCCCTCAAGATAGGGATAGGTGAACTCGTCGAACTTGTACCTGTAGTCAAAGACATGGCCTCGAACGTCTTCCGCGGTTTGGGGAGGGGTTCCTCGACCGCGCTCGTAGGCCTGCATTCCTACCCTGGCGTCATAAAAGTCCTCGACCTTGCTATCAACGCGCGCGAGGCGATCTAGCAAGGCGAAGTCAGAAGCGTCACTCTTCAAGTCAAAGATGAGATTCGCCGTGCCGAGCCAACGAGCCTGGGGGATCTTTTGGTAGTCCATCGACTCAATGGATGGCTCGTCAATGGTCTGATAGAGAACCTCGTGATCCGGGGAGCTGGCAGCCTTGGAAAGGACAAACACGACAGTCTCGACGTTGACGCCCTCAAAGCTCTCCCCCTTGAGGTTGACGAACCGCTCCAAGGTAGTCTCGTCCAAGAGCATCTTCCGCGTCTTCTTGGCCGACTCCATTCCGAGCCAGGAATTTGGAACAACGAAGCCCAACTTGCCGCCGTCACGAAGTAGGCGCATCGATTGCTCCATGAACAGGAGGTACAGGTTAGGCTTCTCGTGAAGATTCGCGAAGTTGCTCCGGATGTACTCCTTGACGTCGTCGAACGAGTTGTCTCTTGAGCGGACATACGGCGGATTGCCAACAATTACGTCGAAGCCGCCTGCCGAGAACACGTCCTTAAAGTTCAGTTGCCAGTCGAATGCCCTCTTCCCGGCGTAAGCAGGGTCAGAGATGAGGCTGTTGCCGCACCGGATCGTCCCATCAAGGGCCGTTAGCTTCTTGCCTGGGCGCGCAGTCTTCAACCAGAGGCTGAGCTTCGTAATCTCTACCGATTCTTCATTCACGTCAACGCCGTAAATGTTTCGTTGGAGGATCTCGCGGACGTAGTCATCGACGCTCATCAGGCTCCCGCCAAGGATCGCGTCGACTCGTTGATTCTCGGCAAGGAGGTAGTCTAAAACATGCACCAAGAAAGCGCCGCTGCCACAGGCTGGGTCTAGCACGCGGATATTTTGGAGGAAGTCCTGATATTTTGAGTAGGCTTGCTTTTCGCGTTTCTCGTAGGTTGCATCGAGGATCTCGGCTTTCAATCCGTACTCAGCCTTGCAGCGCTCCTCAATCTGTCGCAAGTAGGAGCCGAGACTGTTCTCGACAATGTAGCGGACAATGTAGTCCGGAGTGTAAAAAATGCCGTCCTTTTTTCGGCGGCTCGTTTGCTGACGCTCCTCCTCGACAACGGCATTCAGATTACGTGACTTGGCTTCGACCTTAGCCTTTATTTGCTCAAGGTCGCTGATCGATTGTTCGAAAATATGTCCGAGGATGTTGACACTGAGGTCCTCGACGAAGTTGTAGTTGCTAAGTGCTGTGACGGCTCGCAGTGCCTCGTCACCCACTTGCAGGTTATTTAGGTAGGGGTCCGAGGCGAAAAGGCCACCGTTGTAGCCTTCGGGAATACCGAGCTTCGAACTCCCGACGTCGACAGCGTCGAAGAAGCCCTTTAAGGTGTTCCATAGAGATCCGCCGAACGTGGACTTATCGGCAAACTGCACAACTTGCTGAAGCGTGTTATCCGGAAGGAGGCCCCGGTCTTCGGCAAAGCAAGTGAAGACGATGCGGTCGATGATCTTTTGGGCTTTTTCGATACCTAGCTCGATGTCACTACGTACGGCATCGTTCCTAATGTAAATGTCGCGCAGCAGGTTGAGCCTAGCGTCCCGATATACGGAGTAGAACTCCTTGCCAATCTCTTCCTGCTCAACGCGGATGTCGCTCAGGAGTGCTTGGGTGCGAGAGGGACCGCGCTCAGAGGTCAGGTTGCTGCTGTGCAGCAGAGAATAGAAGGTACGGAACGCGAAGTAGTCGTCGGTGGGATCGACCAACTCGTCGAGCGTCCAGGACTCATAGTCCAGTTGATTGTCGTTGTAGAGTCTGATTTCCCAAAAGTTGCTTACGATTACGAATGGGCAAACCCTGTATTGAGTCTTGTATTTGAATCCCTGCTGTACGGGACTAAGGTTTCCTTCGCGCCTCTGCGGTCGGTCCAGGTCTACGGAGGCACCCTTAAGTTCAACGACGGCCGAAACATTCCTAATTTTTTGAGAGTCGTCTGTGTAGCTGATCAGCGCGTCGGGAAGCTGTCGCTTTTCCGTTGTGGCCTTTGGTTCAAAAGTGTAGGTGCGTGATGGCTTCTCGCGGAACCCTAGGATCCTGATGAAGAAGTCCTGGTTATAAGCCTGTTCACGGCTCGTTTCCTTGTCCTTCTTCAGCGAGCCTTCATGATAGTCCTGATGCCATGCCTCGACTATGCGGATCGCTTCCCGCACTCGGTCCAGGTCGACCTCTTGCGCGCGTTCGCGCAACTTGCTCCGTCCGAACAGGCTCGCCACAGCAGGACAGTACTACTGACAGGGCCACCCGCGGACCACCCGTTGGGCCGCCGGCGCTAAGCGTCAGGAGGATGGACCGAAGGCCCGGGAACTCTCTCGGGCCGAGGCGAGACGGCCAACCTGGCGTTGGACGGGCAGCAGCAGGCAAGCCAGTGAATGCTGAGAGGGTCCGATCGCCCGCTGCCCAGTTCCCGGCAGGATTCGCTGACCCACTGCTGGGGCTACCCACAGGTATGCGCACCGCAGGTTCCCGAAGCAGGCAAGCGAGCAGTCAAGCCGGCGCGCGTTAGCGGACGGTCGCGGACGCAGACGCCAGCTCGGGCGCGAGGAGAAGGCGGTGGACCAGCGCCCGGGGACCGTCGTAATGAGCAGGTCGACCACTGCCGCAAGATCCGGAACAGGCGCGGGATGATCATGGGGGCGGTCGGCATGAAGTTCGCTGTTTGCCCTGGTAGGCCAAGCGACGTGGTGTCGAGCGCTACACCCTTCCTAAACCGTGTGCTCCCAACGAGAGTCACCCGGCTTTACCCGCACCATTGCCGATTTGCTCTGTTCTGGATCAAGGCACCGCGCTCCGCGCGGTGCGGGGCGGCAAGCCCGGCCGGCGGCAAGCCGCCCCGGCCGCCTACGGCGCCGGGGCGGTGAGCCACCGACAGCCGCCGGGACACCGCCCCGACAGTCGGATCTCAACTCAGCGCGAGTTCGTCCGGGAAGCGCTCATGAAGCGCGGCGACCACATGGCGTAGGCAGTACTCAAGGCTGTGGCCGTCGACCCTGATCGCCGCACCAGGGAGCCGCTGACCTGAGACCACCACCGTCCAGGGCTCGCGCTCCCGCTCGCCGTCAATCTTGACCAGCCCGACCAGACCCATCTCCCCCAGGTGCTCCAGCAGCTCCGGCACGCACTCGTCCCACCTCACACACGAATGGGACCACCAAGACCGCTACGGAAGCCAGCGAGTCGGCCTGGTCGTGCGCCGGGGCTTCCGGCTGCCGCGCCAGTCCAACCCCGGGACTGGCTTGCCACCGGGTCACCGGGTTGCGGCGCCAGCTCCACCGCCAGGACGTGCCCGGCCTCCCCCAACAGCCGCCGGCCCCACTCCCGGAACCATCGAGCAAGGCCCCGAGAAGGCCCACAGCGGCACAGCCAGCGCCCGACCCGAGACGAGGTCGACTGAGCCGGCGCTCAGGGCGTCTCCAGGGCGTCAGGGCGCCGTCAGGGCGTCAAACGCCGGCCAAAGTTGACCAACGACGACCATCGACGCCCGGACATAGAACCAGCTCAGGGCCATGATCACGGCTCTGAGCTGGGGGCGACGGACGAGTCGACCTGTACGCCGGATTCTGTGCGCGGCGTGCACCTGGGGTGCGCGCCGGCGGCGGCCATCCATCTCGGCCTGCCGTTGCCGACAGGCTCGTGCGGCCTACCCGCAGACATCGGGCGGGCAGCCCTCAAGCGTCTGCGCGAGTTGTCAACTAGCGGTGACAACCCATTCTTGGCCTTGCTCCGGGTGGGGTTTACCGAGCCATCCCGGTCACCCGGGATGCTGGTGGGCTCTTACCCCACCGTTTCACCCTTACCGTCCCCGTATGGGGTCGGCGGTCTGTTTTCTGTGGCACTGTCCCGCGGGTCGCCCCGGGTTGCCGTTAGCAACCACCCTGCCCTGTGGAGTCCGGACGTTCCTCGGCGGCGGGCCGCAGCCCGCCGACGCGACCGCCCGGTCGACTCGTCCGTCGCGTACTCATCCTAACGACACCGGGTCCGCGACTATGCCGTGCCCGCGTCGAGACCGGCGGCACCGTACAGCGGTGGCTCGAAGGAGGCAGCAACATCCCCGATGTTGCCGCTTCCGACCGACCGCGACACCGCAACAACCCGGAAATTGCTGCCTCCCCGTGGCCCGCCGCCGGGGAACGGGTGGGTGGGTACGGATACTGGTCCGGTGACGATGCCGCCGTTTCCCGAACCGACAGCGCCCGCCGACGGGCGGGGCGAGGTGTTTCTGCGCTATCTCGATTATTTCCGGGAGAGCGTCCTGGCGAAGGTGGCCGGGCTGGCCGAGGAGGAGCGGCGAGGGAGCCGGCTGCCGTCCGGCTGGTCGCCACTGGCGTTGCTCAAGCACCTGCGTCACGTGGAGGTTCGCTGGATCGAGTGGGGGTTCCAGGGGCGCGACGTCGGGGACCCGTGGGGCGACTGGCGTGACGGTCGGTGGTATGTCGCGCCGGAGGAGGGTTTCGTCGAGTTGGCGGCCGCGTTGCGGGCTCAGGGGGCGCACACCCGGGCAGTTGTCGAGGGTGCCGACCTGGCCGAGCGCGGCGCGCCGGGGCCACGGTGGGACGGTGCTGATCCGGCGTCGCTGGAGCGGGTCATGTTCCACCTGGTGCAGGAGTACGCCCGTCACCTTGGACACCTCGACATCGTGACTGAGCTGGCCGGCGGCCCGGTCGGGGAGTAGCTTCGGCGAGGGTCGGGCCACGGGACTCGGTCCGGACGACTAGCCTGCTGATCATGGATTTCGCCGATGCGGCGTTACTGCTCGCCGCCGGTCTCGCCGCGGGTACGGTCAACGCGGTGGCCGGTGGCGGCTCGCTGATCACGTTTCCGGCGTTGCTCGCGATCGGGTTGCCGCCGGTACCGGCGAATGTCACCAACTCGCTGTCGGTCGCGCCCGGATATCTTGCCGCCGTGGCGGGCAGCCGGGTGGATCTGCCCCGGTCGCGGCTGTTGGTCGCGGTGGTGCCCACCACCGTGGTCGGCGCGTTGGCGGGTGCCGGGCTGCTGCTGATCACCCCGGCGCGGGCGTTCGAGTTGGTCGTACCCTTTCTGGTGCTCGGGGCGACCGCGCTGCTGGCGTTTCAGGATCCGCTGCGCCGCCTGGTCGGCCACCCGCGTGAGCTGACGCCGCGTCGCCGGGCCGTGACGGTGCAGGTGGTGGTGGCGCTGGCTGCGGTGTACGGGGGCTACTTCGGTGCCGCCGTCGGGGTGATGCTGGTCGCCGGCCTGGCGCTGGTGCTGGACGCGACGCTGGCCCGGGTGAGCGCGATCAAGAATCTGCTCTCCGCCGTGATCGGCCTGACCACGCTTGTCATCTTCGCCATCGCCGGCCCGGTGAACTGGGCCGGGGTAGCGGTGGTCGCCCCGGCCACGCTGGTCGGCGGGTATGCCGGTGCCCGCCTGGTCCGCCGACTCCCCTCCGCGGTGCTGAAAACGATCATCGTCGGTTTCGGCACCGTCATCGGTGGCTACCTGCTCTGGCGCGCCCTCGCCTGACCCGATGCCTCGCCGGCGGGTCAGAGTGCGGCGAGGTGGGCGGTCTCGTTGACGGAGCGGACGGCGACGCCGCCGTCGGGCCAGCGGTCCAGCACCGAGACGCCGGCCGCGTCGAGGTAGAGGCGGTGCAGGAAGGCGTCGGTGGCGCCGAGCGCGTCGCGCAACATCAGCTTGATCGGTGAGACGTGTGAGACCACCACGACGGCCTGACCGGGGTACGCGTCGAGCAGTCGCCGTACCACCCGGGCGCATCGCTCGGCGACCGCCTCGAACGACTCGCCGTCCGGTGGGGCGACCCGGGTGGAGGCGAGCCAGGCGTCGAGTTCGCCTGCCCAGCCCTCGCGTACCTCGGCGAAGGTGCGTCCCTCCCAGGCCCCGAAGTCGCATTCGATGAGTTCGTCGTCGCGGCGTACCGGCAGGTCACCGATGGCGGTGGCGATCGCTTCGGCGGTCGCCGTGCACCGGGACAGCGGTGAGCTGACCACGGCTGCGGCGTCCGGGGCGAGCGCGGCCACCCGGGCGGCCGTGGCCCGCACCTGGGCCCGTCCCTTGCTGCTGAGGGGGATGTCGCCACGGCCGGAGTAGCGCCCCTGCTCGGTGTACTCGGTCTCGCCGTGCCGGACCAGGATGAGTCGGGTGGCGGTGAAGCTGGGCCGGGGCTCCCAGGACACCGGCGCACTGGTCAGGTCCGCGCCCGGTGACTCGGTCCGGGCGGCGACCTCGGCGGCACCGCCACCGGCGGGTTCCGGGCCACCGAGGCGACGCGGCGGCTCGACCAGGCGGGGCGGCTCGACGGTCGGCGTGGCGACGCCGGACGCGGCTGCGGCGTCCATGGCGGCGTTGGCGAGGGCGTCGGCGTGGGTGTTGCGGTCCCGAGGGATCCAGGCGAAGCGTACGGCGGTGAACCGGCCGACCAGTTGGGCCGCCTCGGCCGCCAGTGGGCGCAGGCCGGGGTGCTTGATCTGCCATCGCCCGCACATCTGCTCGACGACGAGTTTGGAGTCCATCCGGATCTCGACCTCGTCGGCGCCCAGTTCGGCGGCGGCGGCCAGGCCGGCGATCAGTCCCCGGTACTCGGCGACGTTGTTGGTGGCGGCGCCGATCGCCTCGCTCCGTTCGGCCAGCACCTCGCCGGTCGCCGGGTCGCGGAGCACCGCGCCGTACCCGGCCGGCCCGGGGTTGCCCCGGGATCCGCCGTCGGCCTCGACGAGGACCGTACGCGTGGCCACCGGCTACAGCCCGGACTCGTTGGTGCGGACCATGATCCGGCGGCATTCCTCGCAGCGGACCACGTCGTCGGGGTCGGCTTTACGGATCCGGCCCAGGTCGGCGCCGGAGAGCTCCAACCGACACCCGCCGCAGCGGCCGGCGGCCAGCAGCGCCGCGCCAAGTCCGGTGTCGGTACGGATCCGTTCGTAGAGCTGCACCAGGTCGCCGGGCAGGTCGTTGGCGAGGGGCTGGCGGGCGGAGCGCTTGAACTCCTCCTCGCGGGAGATCTCGGCGAGGCTGTCGTCGCGCCGCTGCTCGGTGGCGGCGCGACGTTCCCGCACCTCGGTCAGCCGCTGTTCCACGCCGTCCAGCACCGACTGTGCGGTTTCCCGTTGCTCCATCAGCTCCAGCTCGGCGTCCTCCAGGTCGCTCTGCCGGCGGTTGAGGGAGGCCAGCTCGTGCTGGAGCGCCTCCAACTCGCGGGCCGGGCCGGTGCCGGCGGTCAGCCGGTCCTCGTTCCTGGTCTTGCGCGCCCGGACCTGGTCGACGTCCTTCTCCATTCGGGCGATGTCCCGGTCCAGGTCGTCGACCGCCACCTGGGCTCGAACCCGCTCGTCCTCCAGGGCGGACAGCTCCCGGGCGAGGGCCTCCAGTTCGGCCCGCTCGGGCAGCGCCCGACGCCGGTGGGCGAGCTGGGCGAGGGCGGTGTCGATCGCCTGGAGGTCGAGCAGGCGGCGCTGGACCTGGGGGTCAGCCTTCACGGTCGGGCTCCTTGTCCTCCGGCGCGGGTTCGTCCGGGTGCGGTGAGGCGGCGTGCACGGTCCACGGGTCGGTGTCCAGGTCGGACACCAGGGTCTCGACGCCGGGCGCGGCCCGTAGCAGCGCCGCGAGGTCGTCCAGCCACGGCCGTTCGGTGGCCCAGTGGGTGGCGTCGAGCAACGCCGGTCCCCCGGTGGCGAGGTGTTCACCGGCCGGGTGGTGGCGTAGGTCCGAGGTGAGGTAGGCGTCCACCCCGGCTGCGGTCGCGTCGGCCAGGAAACTGTCCCCGGCGCCACCGCAGACTGCCAGGGTACGCACGATGCGGTCTGGATCGCCTGCGGCGCGTACTCCGGCGGCGGTGGCCGGCAGCACGGCGGCGGCTCGACGGGCCAGCTCGGCCAGGGTCATCGGTTGCGGCAGGCGACCGATCCGGCCGGCACCGCGCCCCGGTCCGGCGGCGGGGGTGCCGGGGCGGGCCGGTTGCAGGGGGCGTAGGTCGAGCAGGCCGAACCGGGCGGCGAGGGCGTCGGACACGCCCGGCACGGCCACGTCGGCGTTGGTGTGCGCGACGTACAGCGCGACATCGGCCTTGATCAGCTGGTGGACGATGCGGCCCTTGTAGGTCGTCGGCGCCACCGACGACACCCCGCGCAGCAGCAGCGGATGATGGGCGATGATCATGTCGACGCCCGCGTCGAGCGCCTCCGCGACCGTCTCGGGAACCACGTCCACCACGCAGAGGATCCGGCGTACGGGGGCGGACGGCTCACCGAGCACCAGGCCGACCTTGTCCCACTCCTCGGCCCAGGCCGGTGGGTAGTGCCCCGTCACCTCGGTCACCACGTCGGCGACGGTTGGTACGGCTGCGGTTGTGCTCACGGCCGGTGAGCTTACCGGCGTCGGCGCTTCTACCGAACGTCACCCGGGCTTACCCGAGCCCCGGTTCGGTGCCCGACCGTGCCGCGTCGACAGTGCGGACCCGGCCACGGGTGAACGCCCGTGGCCGGGTCGCGGATTCTTCGGCGGTCGGAACCGGGTGTCAGGTGGCACCGGATCCCGGTCCGGCGGTCGTCGACGGTGGGCTGCTGGTCAACCGGTGCGACAGAGGCGGTCACGCACGGCGGTCAGCGGCAGCGCCCACGGAAAGGCATGCTGGTGCCGTTCACCCGTCCCCGGCGCGTGCAGGGGGAAGACGTCGTCGCCGAAGAGCACGCCCACCCCCCATTCGGAGAGCCGGGCGAGGCCCGCCCGGAAGGCGGGGTGGGCGGCCATCGCCGCGTTGGTGTACGGCACGGCCACCAGCGGTATCCCCCGGCCTTGCGCCTCCACCAGCAGCCCCAGGGCGAGGGTGTCCGTGATGCCGGCCACCCACTTGTTGACGGTGTTGACCGTGGCCGGGCAGACGATCATGGCGTCGGCGGTGGGCAGCACGTCGGGATCGCCCGGGTTCTTGTAGTGCGTACGTACCGGGTGGCCGGTCTGTCGGGCCAGCGCGGTGCGGTCGACGAACTTGGCGCCGTCGGGCGTGGTGATCACGCAGACGTCCCAGCTGTCCTGTTGGGCCAGGTCAACGAGCCGGCCCACGTCTCGGGCCAGTGGCGAGCCACAGGCGATGATGTAGAGCACCTGGCGGTGCCCGTCGTGGCGGTGCGAACCGGTCATGCCGGCTCCGAGGTCATACTCCTACTCCCATGTGCTCAGCCAACTCCGCGATCGGAGAAGGCGGCGCACCACGTGTGCGACGTAGGACGTCTGACATGACCTCGTGGGCGATCGGGCGGCAGCGAATCTCGGACGGCGCCAGGCGGTCACCGCGGAGCAGCATCTCACCGGCGTTGGCCACGTCGCCGATCTGAGCGAAGCCCCGGGCCAGGTCGAGCAGGTGGTGCGCCCGGCGTTCGGGGAGCAGCGCGTCGAACAGCGCGGGCTGGATCTTCTGGCGGTGAACCTCGACGGCCCGCCCGCCGTCGCCCAGCTCGACGGCGGCCGCCGCCCGGTGCAGCTCCACGTTGGTCGGCCCGAACGACGTCCAGTAGTGGTTCTGGTCGCCGCCGAGTTCGACCGCCGCCGCGTGAGCTTCGTTCAGCAGATCCTCGACGGTGGCGGTGTCACCGATGCGGGAGGCGGCCATCGCGCCCTGAAGCAACAGCATCCCGTAGACGGAGAGGCGCTCCGGTCGGCTGTCGTTGCCGCCGCCCGGTGCCACCCGATTGGCGATCCGTACGTTCAGCTCCAGCGCGGGCCGGGGTCGGCCCATCGCCACCAGGGCGTTGCAGACCCGGGTGGTGGCGACACCGGCGAGCAACTGGTCGTCGGCGCGTTGCGCGACGGCGATGGAACGGTCGGCGGCGAGCCAGGCGAGGTCACACTCGCCCAGCTTGCGGAGCACCGAGGAGGCGAGCTGGTAGACCTGACCGAGCAGGTGGGCGGCGCGCTGGGCCTGGTCGCCGCCGTACGCGGCATCGGCCGCCTGGGCATCACGGAGCAGCTTCGGCAGCGCTCGGATGAGCATTCCGTAGCGGCCGTACTGGTAGGTCAGCCAGGCGTGGGTGACCGCTTTGCTCATGTCGGCCAGTGGTGGTGGGCTCGGTGCCGCGTCGAAGTACGCGCTGATCGCGTCGTAGCGCTCCAGCGCGGCCCGGATCTCCTCCACCTCGAACTGGTCGATGCAGTTGAGCGCGTCGGTACGCCGCTCCGGGTCCTTGCCGAGCAGCAGCTGCACGTCCATCTGGAGGATGTCCGCGATCTCGTAGAGCACGGAGAACTTGTCCAGCCGCCGTACGCCCCGCTCGATTTTGTCGACCCAACTCTTCGACTTGCCCAACCGGTCGGCGAAGACCTGTTGCGACATTTTCCGCCGGCCGCGCCAGTAGGCCACCCGCCGTCCTATGGGCAGCTCGTCCATCCCCAGTCCTCTCCTCGCTGGAGCCCTGGCCGGGGGCCGGGGGCCGTTCGGTCGGCGCGGCGATCCGTCCGGATCTCAGGTTTTCGCTGGTCGCACAGGAAGTGCGTCAGTGATCTGGTCGGACCTCGTACTTTTCGTGCAAGTTGCATCGGCCACTTTGTCAAACCAAACGATGACGGGCCACGGCAGTGACGGGTCTCGACGTACGAGCTGACGCCGGTCGGGCGCGGCGAGGGGAGATGGCACCAATGTGGGGAACTGTCGGACCACACGTGGCG
This sequence comes from Micromonospora lutea, assembly GCF_016863535.1. Classification (GTDB taxonomy): domain Bacteria; phylum Actinomycetota; class Actinomycetes; order Mycobacteriales; family Micromonosporaceae; genus Micromonospora; species Micromonospora lutea. Next base: position 294,905 of record NZ_BOPB01000009.1, on the reverse strand, counting down.
CGTCTGTCGCCGTTGGAACGGGTACGACTGCGCCGGGTCGCGGTGCGCTACGCGCTGCACGGCTGGGCGGTGACCCCGGGCGCCTGCCTGGCGCGGAGCCGCTTCGTCTGCGGCCGGGCCGGCTGCCCGACGGTCGGCTGCCATCCCGCCCTGGAGGACTGGGAGCATGCTGCCAGCGTCGACCCGGCACGGGTGGCCACCTGGTGGCGGTCCCGGCCACACGGCGTACTGCTGCCCACCGGCCGCTCCTTCGACGTGCTGGAGATCCCCGCCCACCTGGGCCGGATGGTCCTTGACGCGGTACGCGCCCACCCGGTCGGCCCGGGGGTACGCGGACCGGTGCTGGTCACCCCGACCGGGCGGTGGATGTTCCTGGTCCGCCCGGGTGACCCACTGCGACCCGAACTGGAGCACTGCTTCGACGTGGTCCTGCACGGTCGAGGATCGTGGATCGCGGCGCCGCCGACCCGGCTGCCCGAGGGGCAGGTCCGCTGGGCGGTCGCTCCGGAGCAGGCCCGGTGGCAGCTGCCGGACGCCTACCTCGTGCAGAACACGTTGGTCGAGGCGCTGCGGGCGACCGGAGTGACGCTGACCTCGGCGCTGGTCCCCGGTCATCTGCCGCTGCCCCGCCGAGGCCACTGACGGGCGCCTCGCCGGCCGGCTGGTCACCTGGTGCGACGCGCCGGCAGCGAGACCCGGGAGCACCGGCGCTCGTTGGATGCTTTGACGGCGCGTCCGCGCCGGGAGCGGGGATGCGATGTCCACCGACGACACCAGACACCACCCGGGCGGGGCAGAGCCGCCTCGGCGACACCGACTCGGGCACCGATGGGCGGCCACCCGTCCGCCGGGCTCGCGGCCCGGCCGCCCCCGGCCGACCGGGTCCCGCCCGGCGAGCACCCACCGGCTGCCCCGCTGGCCCTGAACCGTGCCGAACCCGGCGGTCGGCAGCACGCGGCGGTCGGCAGCAGGCGGCGATCCGGGCCGGTGGTTCCCGGCCGGGCGGACTGCCTGGACCGCCACGGATCGAACCGGTCGGCGGCATCAGTCGATCGCCGGCAGGTCGGCCGAGTGCAGGCACTGCCCGTCGTCGGTGACCACCGCGTGCCGGTGTGCGGGCAGCCGGTCCAGCCAGCCGATGCCCGCCACACCCATGGCCACCGCCGCGGTGGCGTACGCGTCGGCCAGTCCAAGGTCATGCCCGATCACGGTCACCGACCGCAGACCCCGCGCCGGGACTCCCCGACGCGGGTCCCGAACGTGGGGGCCGCGCTCGTAGACACCTGACGTGGCGATCGCGAGGTCCGTCCCGGTGAGCACCAGGCAGACCGCCGACGGGTTCCAGGGGTGCCGCACGCCGATCCGCCACGGCAGCCCGGTCGACGACCGGCCCCGTACCCGCACGTCACCACCGGCGTTCAGGCAGTGGTTGTCGACACCCGCGGCCCGCAACCGGTCCGAGGCGACCTGGACGGCCCAGCCCTTGACGTACCCGGACGGGTCCAGCCCGCCGGTGGCGTACGCGTCGAAGAAGCCGTCGGTGGCACCCCACAGGTCGGCGCAGCGTTCCAGCACCCGGCGCAGGTCGGCCGACGCTTCCGAGAGCAGCAACTCGCCCCGGTCGAAGCGGCACACCTCGCTGTCCGGCCGGTACGTGCTGAACCTCGCGTCCACCTCCCGTAGCCAGGCGAACACCTCGTCGGCCAGCGTGGCCAGCTCCGACGTGGACCGGTCCTCGGCGATGTCGAGGCTGACCGCCGTCCCCATCACGTGTTCGACGCGACGCAGCCCGGGCCGGATCACCGTGCCCGTACTCATCGCGCCTGGTCGATCGCGGCCTGCAACGACCGCCGGTAGGCGTCACTGGTCGCGGTCGCGCCCGAAACGGTGTCCAGGTCGGCGCTCTGCCGTTCCACCACCATCCCCACCGCACCGCTGTAACGGCTGTCGACCTGGTCGCTGCGCTGGTCCGACTGTGCCGTCCCACGCGGCAGCCGCAGCGCCGCCGCGTTGACGATCTGGTCGCCGACCACACTGATCCGGACCTGCACGTCACCGAACTCGTTGGTCACCACCGGCCCGATGACCGTGCTGGGGGTGGGTTGCGCGGCGGCCGTACCGGCCCGGGAAGCGGCGGGAGTCTTCGGGGTGCCACCCGAGTCGGACCGGCTCGCCCCGGACGCGCTGCGGTTCGGCTTCGGTGAGCTGCCGGCCTTCGGCTTCGTCGCCTTCGAGCTGGTCGACGGTTGCGGCCCCTCGGCGACGGGAGGTGGCGGCGCGGGTTCCTCCCGGGCGAGTTGACCGGTGCCCGGGGTGGCCTTGAACACCACCAGCGCGGTGGTGCTGGCGGCCAGGCCGGTGATCGCGAGGAGCGCGCGGCGCATGCGGTGAACCCTCTCAGAGTTCGAAGGTGGCGAGGTGGATCTGACGGCGGCGCACGCCGGCCTGGCGGAGCACCCGACGGTACTGCTCGACCAGGCCGGGCGGGCCGCACAGGTACACGTCGCGCCGGGCCACGTCCGGCACCAGCTGACGTAGTCCGTCCGGGGTCATCACCTGCCGTGGACCGGGGTCGCTGCGGGAGCCCATGACGTACCAGACCCGCAGACCGCGGTTGCGGGACAGCCAGTCCAGTTCCTCCTGCAACAGCACGTCGGCAGGGGTACGGGCCCGGTAGATCAGGGCGGCGCCGGGTGGCAGTTCCTCCAGCATCGCCCGCAGCGGGGTGATGCCGCTGCCGGCGGCGATCAGCAGTGCCCGCTCGTGGGTGCGGTGAGCCGCCGTGCAGGTGCCCGACGGACCGACCGCCCAGACCCGTACGCCGGGGTCGAGGTTGCGCAGATCCTGGGTATGTCGACCGACCACTTTGACGGTCAGTCGCAACCAGCGGTCGTTGGCGGCGGCGGAGACCGAGAACGGGTGCGACTGCCACCAGCAACCCCGGGTCAGGAAACGCCAACGGAAGAACTGTCCACCCAGCAGCTTCAACCGATCGAGGCGTTCCCCGGTCAGGTAGAGCGAGACGGCGTCGGGACCTTCGGTGACCACGTCACTCAGCCGTAGCCGGTGCCGCAGGTTGAACCGCAGCGGAATGATCACTCGACCCCACAGCCACGCGACGACCACCAGCACGTACAGGGCGATCCAGCCGGTCCGCGCCGGGCCGGGCCGGAACAGCTGGCTGCCGTTGCTGAACTGGTGGGCGAAGCCGAGCAGCAGCACGGCGTACGCGGCCAGGTGGGTGGCGTGCCACAGCTCGTACGGCAGCACCCGGCGTACCGCCCGCACGCTGACCAGGCCGACCAGCACCAGCAGACCGGCGGCGGCGAACGCGGAGACCATGTCCTGGTACTCGCGCAGCATCACCCCGGCCTGGCCCAGCGGCGAGCGACCCTCCAGCCCGGCGTAGCCGACCACGATCAGAGCCGTGTGCGCGAGCACCGCGACCAGCAGGGTGGCGGCGACGTCGCGGTGCCACCGAGCGATCCGCTCGCCGCCGGCCCACCGTTCCAGCATCGGCAGGCGGCTCATCATCAGCACCTGGACCAGCAGCAGGTAGCCGGCGACCAGGCCGGTGATCTGACCGGCGGCCGTGATCATCGCGGTGGTGCCGGTCAGGGAGCCGGCCGGGGTGTCCCGCCACCACGGCAGCACACTGGCGACGAGACCGCCCAGGAACAGCACGATCAGCAGTCGCCGGCCACCGGCACCACGCCGGGGCACGGCCGGCGGTGGGGCGGGCGGATGGTGGTGCGACCACGCCCCGGGGCTGAGGTCCGGCCGGGGGCCGGCGTACGGGCGGGGGTAGGTCGTCACGCCCGGCCGCCGCACTCGTCGAGCTGATCGGCCATGCACCGTTTCCGATTCCTGCCGCGCGTCGCCTCAGGCCGTGACCGGTCTCCCGAGGTGCGACGACTGAGCCTGAGGGTTTTGCCCGGGAAGATAGTCACCGATCGTCACCCCGACAAGACGGGCCGACCCGCCCGGTCGGGGCACTTAAGGCTGAGCTCATCAGGGACCAGACGTCCGGCGGGTACCGGACCACCTCGGGTATGCACGCCGCAAGCAGGGCGTTCGCCGGCCACACCCGGTCAGTGGGTGACAATCCCACCCCCTGACACCGGCTGCCGTGCCACCCCGCCGCACCGCCCGAAACTTAAGGTGCGGATAAGCAACCGCTCAGCTGCCGCCGGTCGCTCCTGCTCGCCCCGGAGTGCCCCAAAGTAGCAACAGCACGAGCGCGTTAGCCGTCACCCCAGCGGGTATTCGGCCACACCGTTGCTGAACGCGTGAGGGGAAGGCACATGCTCAGCAAAGAGGATCAACGCAGATTTGAGCAGATCACCCGCAACCTGCGAGAGAGCGACCCGGCGTTCTTCGCTCGGCTCGACCATCGGGCCCGGGGCCGTCATGGCCGCTGGCTGCTGTTGTTGACCGTCGCACTCTGGGCGGCGCTGCCGGCGACCACCGTACTCGCCGGCCGGGTCGCCGGGGCGATCTTCGCGGTGGTGTTGTTGACCAACGCGGTGCTGATGTGGCGGTTCCGGCAACGTTGGCTGTGACCGACAGGTCGCGTTCCGTCCAGGATCGACTGGCCGCGTAGCGACGCGGAAGGCCATTCGATCCTGGATCGAGCGTGACCATGACGACGAGGCCCGGGTGTCACAGGACCGTGCCCCGCTCGCTTCGGGCGAGCCTCAGGAGACCCGGCCTAATCGCCGAGCTGGCGGTAGGCGTGACCGAGACGTTCGACGAGTCCCGGTCCACCGATGGCCGGCGCGGGCGCGCCCAACTGCCGTAACAACAGGTCCGGCTGGGTGGTCAGGGTCGGCGGACGGTCCGGCAGCGGCACGGGCGGCAGCCAGAACCGGTCGACCGTCTCGGCCAGCGGTGTGACGGGCAGGTCGGCCAGCGCCCGGGTGGCACCGGTGGCGGGCATCTCCACCTCCTGGTGGCCCGGCCATCCACCGTCGGCCACCCGGCCGGCGTCGGCCGGCCCGGCGGCCCGGGCGCGGGAGCGGCCACGTCGGGAGGTCCGTTCCGGCGACGCTGCCACGTCCCGCGCTGCCGGAACGTCGACACCGGCCGGTTCACCGTCCCGCGCTTGCGTGGTCGTGGACGGATGGGTCTCGGCGCGCAGTCGTCGCAGCCGGGCGAGCAGTTCCGACCGGCTGCGACCACGCCAGTGCAGCAGGGTGAACGGGTCCGCGTCGAACGCCTCGGCGAGCAGATAGAAGGTGGCGGCGAGGTGCTTGCAGGGCACCGCGACGTCCGGGCACGAGCACCGCTGGTCCAGGTCGGTGACCGCCGCCGGGAACAACGGCGCTCCGGCCGCGACGAACAGCTCCTCCAACTCGGCCGGCAGGTCGCCGGCGAGCAGCCGGGCACTGAAGAACGCCTGGGCGGCGAGTTCCCCCTCGATCCGGGCCCACAGCCGAACCGGAAAGGGTGGCAGTGCCACGCTGACCTGGTACGGCGTGGGCCGGGATCCCTGCACCACCGCGCTCACCACGCCCGGGGCGACGTTGAGGCGAAGCACCTGCCCGGCGCGGGCGTACGACCGGCCCCGGGTCAGCCGGGTGCCGAGCGCGAAGGACTCCAGCACCTCCAGGAATCGGCGGGACCACCAGGAGACCCCGATCGCGCCACGGGTGCTGCGGGCGCGCAGGCCGCCATCGACCCGGCGCGGCCGACCGTAGTCGGCGAACCTGCCCGCGCTGTCGGTGCTCACTCGGCCACTGCTCCCGCCTCCAGGGCGAACAACTCACGCAGTTGGTTGGTGGACAGTTCGGTGACCCACTGTTCGCCGGTGCCGACCACCGAGGCGGCCAGGCCACGCTTGTCGGCGATCAGCGCGGCGACCTTCTCCTCCACCGTGCCGGCACAGACGAACTTGCGGACCTGCACCCGGCGGCGCTGTCCGATCCGGAACGCGCGGTCGGTGGCCTGGTCCTCCACCGCCGGGTTCCACCACCGGTCGACGTGCACCACGTGGTTGGCGGCGGTCAGCGTCAGGCCGGTCCCGCCGGCCTTGAGCGAGAGGACGAACAGCGCCGGCCCGCTGTCGGACTGGAAACGGGCCACCATCGCGTCGCGGTCGGCCTTGCCGACCCCGCCGTGCAGGAACAGCACCTCCCGGCCGAACCGGGCCGACAGGTGCCCGCGCAGCATCCCGCCGAACTCGGCGTACTGGGTGAACAGCAGGGCCTTCTCCCCCGCCGCGAGGACCTCGTCGAGGATCTCTTCCAGTCGGGCCAGCTTGCCGGACCGTCCGTTCAGGGGCGAGCCGTCGCGCAGCAGTTGCGCGGGATGGTTGCAGACCTGCTTGAGCCGGGTCATGGTGGCCAGCACCAGGCCGCGCCGCTCGATGCCGTCACTGGATTCGATCCGGGCCAGCATGTCGTCGACGACCACCCGGTAGAGCGCCGCCTGCTCGGCGGTGAGATTGCAGAAGACCTCCATCTCCAGCTTCTCCGGCAGGTCCGAGATGATCGACGAGTCCGTCTTGAGCCGGCGCAGCACGAACGGACCGGTGATCCGGCGAAGCCGTTCGGCGGTTTCGGCGTCCCCGTGCCGCTCGATCGGCTCGGCGAACCGCTTGCGGAACGTCGCCGCCGGGCCGAGCAGGCCCGGATTGGCGAACTGCATGATGGACCAGAGATCCGCCAACCGGTTCTCCACCGGCGTACCGGTGACCGCGATGCGGTGTCGCGCGGGCAGTGCCCGTACCGCTTCGGCCTGTCGGGTGGCGGCGTTCTTGATGGCCTGGGCCTCGTCCACCACCACCCGGTGCCAGTCGACGCCGGCCAGCTCCGCCGCGTCCCGGGCAGCCACCGAATACGTGGTGAGGACCAGGTCCGCGGCGTGCACGGTGGCGGTGAACTGCGCGCCCCGCGCCCGCTGCGCGCCATGGTGCACGTGTACGCGTTTGTCGGGGGTGAACCGGGCGGCCTCCCGCTGCCAGTTGCCGACCAGCGACATCGGACAGATCAGCAGGGTCGGGCCGGCCTGCGGAGGGTCGGCGGCCAGCAGCGCCAGCAGTTGCACCGTCTTGCCCAGCCCCATGTCGTCGGCGAGGACCCCACCGAGCCCGAGCGACTGGAGGAACGCCAGCCAGGCCAGCCCCCGTCGCTGGTACGGCCGCAGCGTGCCGTGGAAGGACGGCGGCTCGTCCAGTGGGGTGAGCCGGTGTTCCACGGCACCGGCGAGCAGGTCGCCGAGCGCACCGTCGGCGCTCACCTCGAGCACCGGCAACGCGTCCGGTTGATCGGCGTCGGACAGGCCGAGTCGCAGCAGGTCGGCCACGGTGAGTTCGCCGGTGGAGCGCAGCAGACGCAGGCCGGCGGCGAGCCGTTTGGGGTCCAGTTCGACCCAGCGCCCCCGCAGCCGGACCAGCGGGGTCTTCAGCTCCGCCAGGTGGGTCAACTCGTCGGAGGTCAACGGTTCGTCGCCGAGGGCCAGCTCCCAGCGGTAGTCGACCAGGGCGTCCAGTCCCACCCGGTCGGCCGGGCCGGCAACCGCGCCGGGCGCGCTGCGGGAGCGGGCCCGCAGCCGTGCGCCGAGCCGCGACGCGGGCCGCTGCCACCACGTTGGCAGCAGCACCGTGAAGCCCGCCGCGTGCAGCGTCGGCGCGCCCTCCCGCAGGAACCGGTGCGCGCCCTCGGTGTCCAGCTCCAGCGCTTCCGGCCGGGCGGTACGCAGGGCCACGTCCAGTTCCGGCCAGAGGCGGCTGGCCCGGCCGAGCTCGGCCAGCAGGATCTCCTGCGGATGGTCACCGGCGACGGTGCCGCCGTCGCCGCGCCACACCTGTCCGGCGTCGACGTGCAGGCCCGGCTCGTCGTTGGCGCGCAGCCCGAACTCGACCCGCCACCGGCCGGCGGTGGCGACGACGGCGGCGGGGTCGGTCGGCACCACCGGCACCGGTTCGGTCAACTCGTCGGCCGACGGCTCGACCAGCCGGAAGCTGGCCCGCACCGTGCCACCGGCGGCGTCGCGCTGCCACTGGTCCAGCTCCGACCGGAGCGTGCGCAGCGCCGCTGCCTCGGCGGTGAACCCGCGACGCGGCCCGGTCAACGCGCCGAGCCAGGCCGCGACGGCGCTGTTCGATCGCGCTCCCCTGGCCAGGGTCATCGGCGGCAGCGCGGCGCGCACCGCCGCATCGGTGAGCGCGTCGAGGGCGTCGGCGACGAGCAGCCCGGGCGTGTCCGCCGACCCGTCGGACGAGCTCGACGCCTGCGGCACGGATCGCGGGCCGGTGCCGGCAGCGGATGCACCGGATGACGCCGTCCGACGACGGCCGGTGTCCGATGGGGCCGCCCGGCGGTGTCCGTCCCGATCGCCAGGTGCCAACGCGGACAGCTCCGCCTCGACGACGGCCCGGGCGGCGGGGGGCAGGGCCAGCGCCAGCGACCGGGCCCAGGTGATGTCCGTGCCGGTCAGCAGGGGCCGCCACACCGCCCAGGCGGACGACGTCCCGGTCGGGTCGCCTTGCGGTGCCATGGCCGGAGGCACATCGGCGAGGCTGGGCAGGACCCGGCCCCGGGCGGCCAGGTCGGTGGCGAAGTCAGCCAGTTCGACCAGGTGTCGCAGGCTCGTGCCAGACGCGGCGGCCAGCGCGGCGGCGGCACGCAGCAGGGACAGCGCGGCGTCCGGGGCGTACGCCAGGACCGGGACCTGCCACCCGGCGAGGGTGACCGGGCCACGGACCGGTGCCACGACGGCGGTGCGCACCAGTTCCGGCGAGTCCAGCGGCGAGCCGGCCCGGGTGGGTAGCCGCAGCAGCGCCGTTCCGTGATCGTCCGGTTCGGCGACCTCGGCCAGCAGCGCGACCAGCGTGGCGTGCCCGGCGGCGAACGGGTGCGGCCGGGCTCGCGGTGCTCGGCCGGGACGACGCGGGGCGTGGGGTGGCAGGGTGCTGTCCTCGGCCCAGACCGCCAGCCCTCGACCGGGCAGCCACATCCCATGGACGACCAGCACGCGCTCCCCCTCGGACCGGACGGCCCCGCTCGGCGCTGGCGGCGACCCGGGGTCCTGTCGACACCCGGGCCAGGATAGGCGGCACCGGCCGGCTAGCGTCGGCGCCATGTGCGACCTTCTGGTGATCGGTGGTCTCGGCGTGGATGTGCGGGTACGGGTGCCCCGGCTGCCGCTGCCGGTGGTCGACTCCGTCACCGTCGACCCGATCGAGCTGCGCGTCGGCAACACCGGCGCCGGTCTGGTGTTCGCCGCACACGCACTCGGGCTGCGGGTGACGGTGGTCGACACGGTGGGCGTGGACCCGGCGGGTGCCGTCGTCCGGGCCGCGTTGGCCGGTACCGACGTGCGTGCGATCCTGGCCGACGACCCGGCGGGGACCCGGCGGTCGGTGAACCTGGTCGACCCCACCGGTCGGCGGATGTCGCTGTACGACCCCCGGGACTCGGACGGTCCCCCACCGTTCACGGCGGCTCAGGTGGCGGAGCTGGTCCGGGACGCCACCCACGTCCACTTGTCGATCATGGGATGGGTGCGGGAGCTGCTGCCCGACCTCGGTGACGTGCTGGGCGAGGGGGTGGGCACCTCGACCGACCTGCACGACTGGGACGGACGCGACGCGTACCACCGTCGGTTCGCCGACGTCGCCGAGCTGGTGCTGGTCAGCGGCGCGGCGCTGGGCGACCGGGCGGCGGCCGTGGCCGGCACGCTGGCGCCGCGCCCGGTGCTGGTGACCCGGGGCGCGGACGGCGCCGACCTGTACCTGGGCGGCGGTGTGCAGCGGATTCCGGCGGCCGTGCCGCCCGGCCCGGTGATCGACACCAACGGCGCCGGGGACGCCTTCGCGGCCGGGGTCATCGCGGCCCGGTCGCGCGGCGCGACCTGGGCGGAGGCGGCCGGATACGCGTCCCGAGTCGCCGCCGCAGCCTGCACCCACGACGGCATGCAGTACCCCCCGAACCTCCTCCCCCACCCCTAACCCGCGCCGATCATGCAGTTGTGGCACCTCCCAAGAGCCGCGATTCGTGATGAACCAGGAACCACAACTGCATGATCGCCGGGTTCGCCCTGCGGGGTGACCGACGGGCGGGGCAGGATGGGGCCCATGGCATCCACGGTTGAGATCCCGCTGGTGGGCGGCGTGGCCGACGGCGAGCACGTCACGGTCGAGTTGGACCCGAACGGCCGGCCCCCGCTCACCCACCATCGACTGGGACCGGAAGGGCTGGCGGAGGCCGAGATCTACGAGTTGGAGTCCGTCGACGCCGACCGGCAACAGTGGCGTTACTGCTGGCGGGGGCCGGCGGTCTGAACCCCGCCGCCTCGTCGGTCAGGCACCGACCTCGACGAGGGACCGGTTGCGCAGGCTCTCCAGCACCGCCCGGGTGACCTGGGAGGTGCCCCGGGCCTCGTCGCACACCCGCGCCACCCGCTGGGCGGTGACCTCGGCCCGCTGTTCGCGTTCGTCCCACAACTGGTCCACCTCGGCCAGCAGGGGGCCCTCCACCTCGCGCTCCACGCCACGCAACGCCGGCACCCCGAGCCGCTGCGCGAGGTCGAAAACCTTGCCGGCGTACGGCAGGGGCAGGAACGGCGTACCCATCATCGCGGCGAAGATCAGGAAGTGCAGGCGCATACCGACAGCCAGGTCGAAGTGGCGCATCAACCCCAGCACCTGCTGCGGCGAGTAGGTGCCGTGCAGGATCCGCCCCCGCTCGGCGGCGATCATGTGCGACAGCACCCCGTGCGAGTGCCGGATGTCGTCGCGCTCCATCGGTACGAACAACACGTGCGCGTCGATCCGGTGCACCAGGAAGTCGCCGATCTGCGCCAGCAGCCGGTGATATCCGTCCACGTCGAGCCGTTCCGCCGCCCGGCCCGGTTCCCGCACGCTCATCCCGACCAGCCGCTTGCCGGCCGGCACGCCCTCCTCGCGGAGGAAGTCCGCGGGGAAGTCCTCGGGTTCCAGCAGGAACGCCGGGTCGCCGGTGACGGTGATCGGATTGAGCAGGCCAGCTTCCTCCAGCACCATCCGCGACTCCTGGTCGCGTACGGTCACCTGGACCGCGCCGGCCAACGTCTCCCGGACCATGCCGGTGTCCACCATCTCGTTGAGCGGCCCGACACCGACGGCGTACGTCAGCAGCGGCAGACCACGCTCCTGCGCCACCCGTACGACCCGCAGGTAGCGGCGTGCCTCCTTGTCGTAGAGGATGCCACCGCCGCCCAGGATGAGCAGGTCGAGCTGAGACAGCACGAGGGCCGAGTCGGTTCTGCTGACCCCCTCCCACGGCACCGCCTCCACGTCCGGATGGGCGACCGCGGTGTGCGCGGGGTTCCGTGAGAACACGATGATCCGTGCGTGCGGCTCCTGCTGACGTAGATCGGTCAGCAGACCGGTGAGGATCGCCTCGTCGCCCAGGTTGCGTCCACCGTACGAGCCGAGCACGCCGATGGTCAGTCCGGCACGCGTCATCCGTCGCTCCTCCCCAGGTGCGTCCGCTCCGCCGTTTCCCCGCTGCGCTGGTGAACAGTCCTCGCAGGTGAGCCGCTCTACCCACCCCGGCTGGGAAACGGCTTGCCGGCCAGGTCCGCCCACGGGCACCGTGAGCGACATGCGGGCCGATACGAGGAACCGACTACGGTGGCACCAGTTGCCCGCCGATGTCCGATCCGCCGTGGAGAAGATCATCGGGGACCGGGTGGTCGAAGCGGTGTCGCAGTCGGGCGGCTACTCCCCCGGCACCGCCGACCGGGTACGCACCACCAGCGGCCGTCGCGCCTTCGTCAAAGCGGCCAGCCCCGCCCAGAACCCGGACACCCCGGCCATGCACCGGGCCGAGGCGCGGATCACTCGCCGCCAGGCCCGCTGGTTGATCATGAGGTTGTTGTCGCGCCAAGCCGGGCGGGGTGACAACAACCTCATGATCAACGTGGCGAAGGGGTAACGGGGTCAGGTGGGCGGGGTGGACGAGTGGGTGAGGAAGGGCAGGACCGTGGCGGGGAGGGCGGGTGAGTCGACGATGTCGTAGTGGGTGAGTCCAGGAAGGACGGCCAGCCGGGCGGCCGGGCGGTCGGTGCCGTCCCACCCGGCGTCCCGATGGCCGCCACCGAGCAGGCCGAAGAGCTCCACCATGTGTGCCGGGCGGACCGAGTCGGCGTCGGCGAAGACCAGCATCGTCGGTGTGGTGATGGCGGCGACCTCCGGTGACCAGTCGTAGTCGCGGCGCAGCAACTCACCGGTTCTGACCCAGAGCCGTGGCCAATCCTGCGGGCGCGGCGCGACACGCCGGTAGAGCTGCTCGGGCGGCGTGCCACGCAGCCGTTCGGCGGCCGCCTCGTCCGGCTCAGGCATACCGGCAAGCACCTCGGGAAACCAGCCCTGCCGCCGGCACGGCGCGGACACCACCACGAGACGGCGGAGCAACTGTCGGTGCTGCACCGCCAACCGCAGGGCGACCCCACCGCCGAGGGAGAAGCCGAGCACTTCGGCCTCGGCCAGTCCGAGGTGAACGATCAGCGCCGCCACGTCGTCGGCCATCGACTCGTACCGCAGGGGCCGGCCGACGTCGGCGGTGCGTCCGTGGCCCGGTAGGTCGATGCTGACCACGAGGCGACGCCCCGCCAGGGCCGGCCGGATCGCGGCGAAGGTCTCCACCGCGCCGAACCCGCCGTGCAGCAGCACCAACGGTCGTCCGGCGCCGTGCGTCTCATACCAGAATCGAACGCCGTTCGCTTCGGCGTAAGCCACCTGAACCCTCCCGTCCGCTGCTGTCCAACCGCTACTGACCGCCGCCTCGCTGATGGAGAGGGAGGTTCGGTGCACTGCGCGACGGTGGACGCCGCTGGGGCGGCGGCAGGTGAGAACCGGTCAGGAATCAAGAAGCGCCGGACACGGAGCCGCTCATAGCGTGACCCTCGTGTGCATCATTCCTCACGCGCTCAGGAGACAGGGCATGAAAGCGAACGTCAGCTCGATCCTCCTCGGTGTCCGGGACCTCGCCCGGTCGAAGCAGTTCTACACGGAAGGGCTCGGCTGGAAGGTCAAGAATGACTACGGCGTCTCGGTGTTCTTCGAATCGGACGGCGGCTCGTTGGTCGGCTTCTACGGCCGCGAGGGCCTGGCCGACCAGGTGGGCACGAGCCCGGAAGGCAGCGGCTTCAGCGGACTGGTCCTCACCTACGTGGTCCGCAGTCAGGCACGGGTCGACGAGGTCATCGCGGAGGCCGAGAGGGCCGGGGCGACGATCCTCAAGCCCGCCGGCGCCCTTCCCTGGGGTGGGTACGGCGGCTCCTTCGCCGACCCGGACGGCTACATCTGGAGCCTCGGCTACAGCGCCCAGGGCGCGGACCAGCCCTACGCCGAGTAGCTGTCACGGCCCGGAGAATCGATCTCCGGGCCGTTGTTGGTACTGGTGGGCGCGGCAGGTTTCGAACCTGCGACCCCTCGCTTGTAAGGCGAGTGCTCTCCCACTGAGCTACGCGCCCGGAACGCCGTACGGCGGGCCGGCGGTTGGCAAGCTTACCCTGCCACCCGCCGGCCCGGACGGACGCCTCACTTCGGGTGGACCGCCTCAGGCCACGGCCTCCGCCAGGGCCTTGCGCCAGCCCTGCTGGTCGCGGGATTCACCGGGCATGGTCATCTCGGCGAATCGGATCACGCCGGCCCGGTCGATGACGAAGGTGCCCCGGTTGGCGATGCCGGCCACGTCGTTGAAGACGCCGTACGCCTGAGCGACGGCGCCGTGCGGCCAGAAGTCCGACAGCAGCGGGAACTGGTAGTCCTCCCGATCCGCCCAGACCTTGTGAGCGAAGACCGAGTCGACGCTGACGGTCAACAACTGGGTTTCGTCGTTGACGTACTCGTCGAGGTTGTCCCGTACCTCGGTCAGCTCGCCCTGGCACACTCCGGTGAACGCCAGCGGGTAGAAGACCAGCAGGACGGTACGCCGGCCCCGGAAGTCGGAGAGTCGGACCTCCTGGTTGTTCTGGTCCTTCAACACGAAGTCGGGTGCCTGGGCGCCAACCTCGATGGGCATGCGTACTCCTCGGATCGGTTCCGGAGCGGCCTCGGTCGCTCGCCGGGGCGGGTCACTTCTTGCTCTTGGCCCCGCGACGTAGCACCAGTCGGGCACCGCTCCAGTCCCGGCCCGCGTTGATCGTGGAAGTCTGCTGGAGGCCGGCGGTGGGTGCCGACTCGGCGATCTCGCTCGGCTCGACGTGGCCCTCGCGGCCGGCCTTGGGCGTCAGCAGCCACACGACCCCGTTGTCGGCCAGTGGGCCGAGGGCGTCGACGAGCAGCTCGAAAAGATCACCGTCGCCATCCCGGTACCAGACCAGCACCGCGTCGACCACCTCGTCGGTGTCCTCGTCGACAAGATCTCCACAACGGTCGGTCAGGGCGTCCCGGAGATCGGAATCGACGTCGTCGTCGTAGCCCATCTCCATGACGACCATCCCCGGCTCGATGCCGAACCGGTCCGCCAGGCTGCGTACCCCGTCAGCAGCCTGACCAGCGGTCGCGCTCACTGTCGCGTGCCTCCTCATCTCGTCTCAACCGGCGTCTGTTCGACGCCGTCAGGCAAAGTCCACACAGTTGTGCCCTCCTGCGCAAGTGGCGCACCGGGTGGAACGAAATTTACCGTGCCAGCAGCGTACGGGCACCCTGGGTGATGGCCTCCTCGGACACCAGGACCTGCCGGGCGGCCGGACCCAGCGGCACGAAAGAGTCAACCGCTGCCACCCGGCGTGCGGCGCCGACATATCCGGCATCCACCAGCGCGGCGATCACCCCTTCGCCCACCCCACCGGATCGGCGTGTCTCGTCCACCACCAGTACCCGGCCGGTCGCCGCGGCCTCCCGGATGAGGTCGGCCACCGGCAGTGGCGCGAGCCAACGCAGGTCCACGACCCGGGTGCCGATCCCCTCGTCAGCCAGCGTGGAGGCGGCCCGCAGCGACATCCGGACGCCGTTACCGAAGGTGATGATGGTGACGTCCTCGGCCGAACCGACCCCGTACACGCGGGCCCGCCCGACCGGCACGTGGCCGCCGGCCCAGGCGCTTGGCTCGGGATAGCTCGCCAACCACTCACCGTCACCGTCGGTGTAGAGATCACGAGTGTGGTAGAGCGCGATCGGCTCCAGGAACACGCAGACGCTGCCGTCCACGGCCGCGCTCGCCAGACAGGTCCGCAGCATCGCCGCCGCGTCGTCCGGTCGGGCCGGCACGGCGATCACCAGGCCCGGTACGTCCCGCAGCACGGCCACCGAGTTGTCGTTGTGGAAGTGGCCCCCGAAGCCCTCCTGGTACGCCAGCCCGGCAACCCGCACCACCATCGGGTTGCGCCACGCCCCCTGTGAGAAGAACCGCATGGTCGCCGCTTCGCCCCGTAGCTGGTCCTCGGCGTTGTGCAGGTACGCCAGATACTGGATCTCCGGCACCGGCAGCATCCCGGCCAGGCCCGCGCCGAGACCGAGGCCGAGGATCGAGGTCTCGTCGAGCAACGTGTCGAACACCCGGGCGGCGCCGAACCGGTCCCGCAGCCCCTTGGTCACCCCGTAGACCCCGCCCTTGACGGCGACGTCCTCGCCGAAGACCGCCATCTGGGGGTGGTTGAGCAGCCCGTCGGTGAGCGCCGCGTTGATGCTCTGCGCGAGGGTGAGCGGCCCGGCCAGTTCCGGCGGCTTGCCGCCGAACGCCTCGGCCCGCTCCCCGGCGTCCGGCCCGGCCGCGCGGGTGCCCGCGTCGGCGACCGCCAGGGCGACCCGGACCGGCCGGCGCGGTGCCAGCGGGGCGATCACCTCAGCGGCATCGGCCAGCTTCGGCTCGTCGAGCACCTGCTCGGCGATGCGGCGGACCTGCCAACCAATCTCGTCGTAGCGGTCCAGCAGTTCCGTGCCGCTGGCCAGACCCGCGTCGACCAGCCGCCGCGCGGTGGCGACCAGCGGATCACGGTCCACGTCGGCGGCGATCTCGGCGGCGGTGCGGTAGGCGCTCTCGGCGTCCGCGCCGGCATGACCCATCAGCCGCACCGTGGTCAGATGCAGCACGGCCGGGCGGCGGTGCCGGCGTACCCAGGCCGCCGCCTCGACCGCCGCCTCGTACGTGCCGACCAGGTCGGACCCGTCCGCGGCGAAGTACCGGATGCCGGGCTTGGACCGCAGGGCCGTCGCCACCCAGCCCTGGGGGGACCGGACACTGATGCCCAGCCCGTTGTCCTCGCAGACGAAGAGCACCGGGATACGCAGGCCGGTGTGGTCGTACCAGCCGGCGGTGTTCAACGCGGCCGTGGCGCTGGCATGGTTGATCGAGGCGTCGCCGAACGAACAGACCACGATGGCGTCGGCCGGCCAGGGTGCCGGCTCGGGTTCCGGGGTACCCCGGTTCGCTTCTCCTCGGGCGTCCAGCCGGCGCAGCCGCTCCACGGCGAGGCCCATGCCGACCGCTCGGGGCAGGTGCGATGCGATGGTGGAGGTGGTCGGCACCACCGCGAGGTCGGCATGGCCGAACACCTTGTGCCGCCCACCGGCGATCGGTTCCTGGCTGGAGGCCACCATGCCACGCAGGGCGTCCCGGGCCGCGTCGGTGTACGCCCGGGACACCGGCCGTTTGACGACCGTCATCCGGAGTCCGCCGGGCGGGTCACCGTCGCCGGGCGCGCCGACCGGCCCGGGCGCGGTGACCGGCCGGGAGTGGGCCGCTGGCACCACCGGATCCGACTCGACGTCTTCGACGCCGGCGGCCTGGCCGGAGTCTGCGGATGCACCGGCGGTCGAGTCGCTTTCTGCCGTGACCGGACCGGTGGCCGGCTGACCCGAGGCGACGGGGACGGACTCCTGTCCGCTGGTCTCCGCAGAGACGGGTTGCGGGGCGGGCTGGCCGGTCGCGCCGGATTCGCCGGGCCGACCCGCTCCGGCGACGTCCGTGGCCGGGCGGGCCTGAGCAGGTTGAGCGGCCTGAGCGGCCTGGGCGGCCCGGACGCAGTAGAAGGCGCCGGAGCGGTAGTGCAGCAGGGCCGGGTCCGTGGGTCGGAGGGCTGCCGCCACCGCCGCGTTGCCCTCGTGACCTGCGGAGCCGATGGTGTAGTAGCCCTCACCGAAGCTGCGCAGCCAGCGGCCAGCCAGATCGAGTTGCCGGCTGGTGACCTGGGCGTCGAAGAGCTCCAGCAGTTGGGCACCGGTCAGCGCGCTGCCTTCGGCCACCGGCCCCGCCGGGTCGGTACGGTGCGGCGGTGTGGTGAGGGCGGCCAGGGACTCCCGGAACCGGTCGTCGAGATCCTGCGGGGTGGTCACGTCCGACAGCATTACCGACCAACGCACGCCGCGCACAGTCGAGCGTGTCTCACCCGGTCGGGCCGGGGATCGAACTGGGGCGGCTCAGCCGGGCAGGAAGGAGAAGCGGACCTGCCGGGTGGGGTTGTCGCCGTTGGTGTCGACCAGGCAGATCGACTGCCAGGTGCCCAGGGCCAGTCGCCCACCGAGCACGGGCAGCGTCGCGTACGGGGCGATGAAGGCGGGCAGCACGTGATCCCGGCCGTGTCCCGGTGAGCCGTGCCGGTGCCGCCACCGTTCGTCGGTCGGCAGTACCGCGTCCAGCGCGGTGATCAGGTCGTCGTCCGAACCTGATCCGGTCTCGATGACGGCCACACCGGCGGTGGCGTGCGGCACGAAGACGTGCAGCAGCCCGTCGCCGGAGTTGGCGACGAACTGCTCGGCCTCGGCCGTGATGTCCCGGACGGTCGGCCGGGAACCGGTCCGGACGGTGATCAGCTCGCTACGCACATCCGCATTCTTCCTCACCCGGTGACGGCCCGCCGAACCCCGCCGACGCGCCTGCTCGCGGCCGTCACGGAACCGACATAGTTACTGGTCGGTACGTGTGTCGCGCGTCGCCCTTCGGCCGGGTGGACGTGACGCCGAGCGCCGCGACGGGGCAGGATGGTGGCAGAGACCTATCCCACACACAACCGAGGGAACGCCTGTGGCTACGGAACGCAAGCGCCCGGTGATCACGGCCGGCCTGCCGAGCCAGCTTCCGGACATCGACCCCGAAGAAACCAGCGAGTGGGTCGAGTCGCTCGACGGTGTCATCGACGACCGTGGCACCAAGCGAGCCCGCTACGTCATGCTGCGGCTGCTCGAGCGCGCCCGGGAGCGTCAGGTCGGGGTGCCGTCGCTGACCACCACCGACTACATCAACACCATCCCGCCGGAGCGCGAACCGTGGTTCCCCGGCGACGAGCACGTGGAGCGCCGGATCCGGGCGTACGTGCGGTGGAACGCGGCGATGCTGGTGCACCGCGCGCAGCGGCCGGAGATCGGCGTTGGTGGCCACATCTCGACCTTCGCGAGCTCGGCCTCGCTCTACGAGGTCGGCTTCAACCACTTCTTCCGGGGCAAGGAACACCCGGGTGGCGGCGACCACATCTTCTACCAGGGGCACGCCTCCCCCGGCATGTACGCGCGGGCGTTCCTGGAGGGTCGACTCAGCGAGAACCAGCTGGACGGTTTCCGGCAGGAGCTGTCCCACCCCGGCGGCGGCCTCCCCTCGTACCCGCACCCCCGGCTGATGCCGGACTTCTGGGAGTTTCCCACGGTTTCCATGGGTCTGGGCGGCCTGAACGCCATCTACCAGGCCCGGTTCAACCGCTACCTGCAGCACCGGGGCATCAAGGACACCTCCGACCAGCACGTCTGGGCCTTCCTCGGCGATGGCGAGATGGACGAGCCGGAGACCCTCGGCGCGATCGGGGTGGCGGCCCGCGAGGAGCTGGACAACCTCACCTTCGTGATCAACTGCAACCTGCAGCGGCTGGACGGGCCGGTACGCGGCAACGGCAAGGTCATGCAGGAGCTGGAGGCGTTCTTCCGGGGCGCCGGATGGAACGTCATCAAGGTGGTCTGGGGACGGGAGTGGGACCCACTGCTCGCCGCCGACACCGATGGTGCGCTGGTCAACCTGATGAACACCACGCCCGACGGCGACTACCAGACCTACAAGGCGGAGTCCGGGGCGTACGTGCGGGAGCACTTCTTCGGCCGTGACCCGCGGACCCGCAAGATGGTCGAGGAGCTCACCGACGACGAGATCTGGAACCTCAAGCGGGGCGGGCACGACTACCGCAAGCTGTACGCGGCCTACAAGGCGGCGGCGGAGCACACCGGTCAGCCCACCGTTATCCTGGCCAAGACGATCAAGGGTTGGACGCTCGGCTCGCAGTTCGAGGGCCGCAACGCCACGCACCAGATGAAGAAGCTGACGCTGGCGGATCTGAAGACCTTCCGCGACCGGCTCTACCTCGACATCCCGGACTCGGCGCTGGAGGAGAACCCCTACCTGCCGCCGTACCTGCGGCCGGACGAGAAGTCCGACGAGATGCAGTACCTGCACGAGCGGCGCCGGCAGCTCGGCGGCTACCTGCCGACCCGGCGGACCAGCGCCAAGACGTTGAAAATCCCGGGCGCGGAGCGCTTCGCCGACGTCAAGCGCGGTTCGGGCAAGCAGAAGGTGGCCACCACGATGGCCTTCGTCCGGCTGCTCAAGGACCTGATGAAGGACAAGGAGTTCGGCAAGCGCTGGGTGCCGATCATTCCCGACGAGGCACGCACCTTCGGCCTGGACTCCATCTTCCCGACCGCCAAGATCTACTCGCCGCACGGCCAGCGGTACACCTCCGTCGACCGGGAGCTGTTCCTGTCGTACAAGGAGTCGACCGTCGGGCAGATCCTGCACGAGGGGATCAACGAGGCGGGTTCGGTCGCCTCGTTCACCGCGGCCGGCACGTCGTACGCCACCCACGACGAGCCGATGATCCCGATGTACATCTTCTACTCGATGTTCGGGTTCCAGCGCACCGGTGACGGCCTCTGGGCTGCGGCGGACCAGATGACCCGGGGTTTCCTGCTCGGCGCCACCGCCGGACGCACCACCCTCAACGGCGAAGGGCTCCAGCACGAGGACGGACACTCCCTGCTGCTGGCCGCCACCAACCCGGCGGTGGTCGCCTACGACCCGGCGTTCGCGTTCGAGATCGCGCACATCATGGAGCGCGGCCTGCACCGGATGTACGGCGAGGAGCAGGAGAACGTCTTCTACTACCTGACCGTCTACAACGAGCCGATCCACCAGCCGGCGGAGCCCGAGGGCGTGGACGTCGAAGGCATCGTCAAGGGCATCCACCGCTACTCCCCCGCTCCCGCGCTGGACGGTGACGCCCCCCGGGCGAACCTGCTGGCCTCCGGCACCGGCATGCAGTGGGCCCTCAAGGCGCAGCAGTTGCTGGCGCAGGACTGGGGGGTGGCCGCCGACGTCTGGTCGGTGACCTCGTGGACGGAACTGCGCCGCGACGCGGTGGAGTGCGAGGAGTACAACCTCCTGAACCCGGGCACCGAGCAGCGGGTGCCGTACGTCCAACGCAAGCTGGCTGACGCCGAGGGGCCGAAGGTCGCGGTCAGCGACTGGATGCGGGCGGTGCCGGACCTGATCTCCCGGTGGGTGCCGGGTGACTGGACCTCGCTGGGCACCGACGGGTTCGGCCTCTCCGACACCCGGCACGCGCTGCGGCGGCACTTCCACGTCGACGCCGAGTCGATCGCGGTCGCGACGCTGCGACAGCTCGCGCTGCGCGGAGCGGTGCCGGCCGGCGTGCCGGCCGAGGCGACCAAGAAGTACGCCATCGACGACGTCAACGCCGCCCCGGTCGGCGAGACCGGCGGCGACAGCTGACCCTGGGGGCAACCCCGGTCGAAGGGGCCCGGCGCGGTGTGACACCGCGGCCGGGCCCTTTCGCGTACGGTCTCTGTTTCCCGGCCGTGCGCCGTCGCCAGGCCGCAGATATGACCCTTCCGGTATCGATGGATGCCTTTTTCGTGTAACACGACACATCCACAATTGCCGATAGGTGTTTCAGCTCGACCCCGGGACACCAGGTTGGCCGGTGGACCCACCCCCGTCGCGCCCGTCCACCGCCAGCCGGGACGTCACCGCCGCATCGGCGCGCGACGGGAGGGAGCGCACATGCGAATCGTCCGGATTGGTCTCGCCCTGGCCGTCGGCGCCCTGGTGGTGTCGATGGTCCCGGCGGGCTCGCCCTCGGTGGCGCACGACCCGGCCACCCCGGCCGGGCGCGCGTCGGCGCAGGAGTTCATGGCCCAACGCGAACCCAGCCAGCAGCTCGTCGCGGCCGCCGCCGCGGCCTGCACCAACGGTCAGGCGGCAGGCTACCCCTGCCGAAACGTGGACCTGCTGTCGTTCCTGCCGCTGTCCAGCATCGGCGGCAGCCAGGCCAACGACATCTGGGGTTGGACCGACGCCCAGACCGGCAAGGAGTACGCGCTGGTCGGACGCCGCAACGGCACCTCCTTCGTGGACGTGTCCAACCCGACCGCCCCGGTCTACCTGGGCAACCTGCCCGCGTACCAGAACCGCACCGCGATCTGGCGCGACATCAAGGTCTACCGGGACCACGCGTACGTGGTGGCGGACGTGTCCGGGCACGGCATGCAGGTGTTCGACCTGACCCGGCTGCGCAACGTCACCGCAGCACAGACCTGGACGGCCAACGCGCACTACAGCCAGTTCGGCAACTCCCACAACATCGCCATCAACGAGCAAACCGGGTACGCGTACGCGGTCGGCACGAACACCTGCAGCGGCGGCCTGCACATGGTCGACATCCGCACCCCGAAGTCCCCGGTGTACGCCGGCTGCGTCAGCAACGACGGCTACACCCACGACACCCAGTGCGTGGTCTACCGGGGCCCGGACACCGCCTACACCGGGCGGGAGATCTGCGTCAGCTCCAACGAGGACACGGTGACCGTGGTCGACGTGACCACCAAGTCGGCGCCTCGGCAACTGTCCCGCATCGGCTACACCGGGCGGGCCTACACCCACCAGGGCTGGTTCACCGAGAACCAGCGGTACTTCCTGCTCGACGACGAGTTGGACGAGAGCCGACGCGGGGTACGGACGCAGACCTACATCTGGGATCTGGCCGACCTGGACGCGCCTCGGCACATCGGCACCTACAGCGCCCCCTCCGGGGTTCAGGCCACCGATCACAACCAGTACGTCAAGGGCAACTACAGCTACCAGGCCAACTACCGGGCCGGGTTGCGCATCCTTGATCTGCGTAACGTGGCCAACGGTCAGGCCACCGAGGCCGGGTTCTTCGACATCTACCCGTCGAGCAACAGCGCCTCGATGAACGGGGCCTGGAGCACCTACCCGTACTACCCGAGCGGCATCGTGGTGGTCAGCGGCATCGAGCAGGGGCTGTTCGTACTCCAGCCCCGCTTGTCATGACCGCCACCGATCATCGGCCGGGAACGGCCGTCGACCAGATCGAGGGGGCGTCCCAGCCGGGGCGCCCCCGCCCCGACCCGGCACCGTCGGCGGGCGGCACGGTGTGGCGCTACGCCGCCGCCGCGCTGGTGCTCGGCCTGACCCTGACCGTCGGGTTCTTCGCCGGGCGCGCCGGTGGTGGCCCGGTGTCCGCTCCGCCTCGACCGATGGCCTCCGGCGCGCACGTCGGTCACGGTCCCGGCGGCCTGGAGGTGTCCCGCGACGGCTGGACGCTGGCCCTGGACACCCCGGACCTGGCCGCCGGCCGGCCTGGCGAACTGGCCTTCCGGATCACCGACCCGACCGGTGCCGCGCTCACCGCTTTCCAGGAGAACCACGAGCGCCGAATGCACCTGATCCTGGTCGGCCGGGACCTCTCCGGTTACCAGCACGTGCATCCGGAGATGTCGGCCGACGGCACCTGGCGGGTCACGGTCACCCCGGCCACGCCCGGCCCACTACGAGCCATCGCGGACTTCTGGCCGCAGGGCGCACCGGCCGGCGTCACACTCGGGGTCGACGTGCCGGTCCCTGGCCGGTACGCCGCTGGCCCGCTGGCCCCACCCGAGGAGACGATCCTGGTGGACGGCTACACGGTCACCCTCGACGGTGGGCTGCGCGCGGGTGAGTCCAACCAGGTGCTCGTCTGGCTGGGCCACGACGGGCAGCCGGTGAACGACCTGCAACGGCACCTGGGCGCGTACGGGCACCTGGTGGCGCTGCGCCAGGGCGACCTGGCGTACCTGCACGTGCATCCGGCCGCGGCCAGCCAGCCCAGCTCGGTGGTGGCGTTCGGCGTCACCGTGCCGTCCGCCGGCACCTACCGGTTGTTCTTCGAGTTCCGGCACCTCGACGAGGTGCGCGTCGCCGCGTTCACCGTGATCGTGTGACGCGCCAGGGCTCCGACGAGCGGTGGCGGCCCGGGCATCCCTGGAGGGGACACCGGGGCCGCCACCTTCGCGGGTGACGCCGGGACGCGGCCCGTCAGCCGACGGCGGCCAGATCGGTCAGCCGGGCCAGCGAGTCCTCCAGGTCGGCGCCGACCCGACGCAGGCCGAGCCGGAGCAGGGCGGCCTTGACCGGGCCGGCCGGCCAGCGTACGACGATGAGCCGCACGACCGTCCCGTCCTCCTGTTCGTCGGGCGTGAGCTGGACGTATATCTCGGTGCGCGCCTCCGCTCGGGCACCGGCGCCCTTGGCGCGTTCACGCCAGCCGATCAGGGTCGGCTCCTGATAGGCGATCACCTCGGCCTCATGCGCGGCGCCGCGTCCAGCCTGGACCAACTGCCGCCGACCGAAGCCCTCCCCCGAGAGGACCTCGGCCGCGCGGACCCCGGCCAGCCAGGCCGGCAACTGCTCGGCCCGCTGCACCACGTCCCAGACCGCTTTCACCGGCGCCGCCACGTGCGCGCTGCGTTCCACGAGGATCATTTCCGTCTTTCCTCCAGTGAGGACATCCCACGATATTCGGCACTCTATGCGCAAAAACGGACGTATGCGGACGGGTTCGTAAAAGACACGCCGAAAGGTATTGCTCTTCGTCGTCCGGATGCCTATGGCGTCCGGACGCGCCGCCCCCTAAAGTTCCGAGCACGTCTCGCGTTTCCGGGAGGGCGCATGTCGAACGCTCCGCTGCCCGAGTTCCCCACCGGCTTCCGCTGGGGCGTCTCCACCTCCGCGTACCAGATCGAGGGCGCCGCCGACACCGACGGACGCGGACCGTCCATCTGGGACACCTTTGCCCACACTCCCGGCCGGATCAGCGACGGCAGCAGCGGCGACGTGGCCTGCGACCACTACCACCGGTACGCCGAGGACGTCGCCCTGATGGCCGGGCTGGGCGTCGACGCGTACCGCTTCTCGATCGCCTGGCCTCGGGTGCTGCCCAGCGGCACCGGCCGGCCCAACCCCGCCGGGCTGGACTTCTACGAACGGCTGGTCGACGAACTGCTCACGCACGGCATCGACCCGGTCGCCACCCTCTTCCACTGGGACCTGCCCCAGCCGCTGGAGGACGCCGGCGGCTGGCTGAACCGGGACACCGCGCACCGCTTCGCCGAGTACGCCGACCTGGTCGCCGCCCGCCTCGGCGACCGGGTCCGCCTCTGGATCACCCTCAACGAGCCGTTCATCCACATGAGCCTCGGACACGCCACCGGCGTCCACGCCCCCGGCCGGATGCTGCTCTTCGACGCCTTCCCGGTCGCCCACCACCAGTTGCTCGGCCACGGCCTCGCGGTCGCCGCGCTGCGCGCCCGCAGCACCGGCCCGGTGGCCATCGCCAACAACTACTCCCCGGTGCGCGTCGTCGGTGGCAGCGCGGCCGACGCCACCGCTGCGGCGACCTACGAGGCGCTGCACAACCGGCTCTTCACCGACCCGCTGCTCGGTCGCGGGTATCCGCCGGAGCTGGGCTTCGACACCACGGCGGTGCGCGACGGCGACCTGGACGTGATCGCCGCGCCGATCGACGTGCTCGGCGTCAACTACTACAACCCCACGGCGGTACGCGCCGCCGAGGAGGACTCACCACTCCCCTTCGAGCTGGTGCCGCTCACCGGCTACCCGCGTACCGCATTCGACTGGCCGGTAGCCCCGGACGGGCTGCGTGAGCTGCTCGGTTGGCTGCACGACCGGTACGGCACGCGACTGCCGCCGATCCAGATCACCGAGAGCGGCTGCGCCTACGACGACGCGCCCGACGCCGACGGACGGGTGCTCGACCCGGATCGGATCAGCTATCTGGACGGCCACCTGCGGGCGGTACGCGCCGCGATCGACGACGGGGTGGACGTGACCGGGTACTTCGTCTGGTCGTTGCTGGACAACTGGGAGTGGGCCGAGGGATTCACCAAACGCTTCGGCCTGGTGCACGTCGACTTCGACACCGGCCAGCGCACCCCCAAGTCGTCGTACGCCTGGCTACGCGAGGTGATCGCGACCGCCCGGCGGGAACAACCTCGGTGACCACCGTCGACCCCGCCCCGGCCTCGCTGCCGGCCGCGCTCGCCGAGCCGACCGTACCGGTGCGCCGGGAGTGGATCGCGCTGCTGTTCGCCGCCAATCTCGGCGTCTGGATGGCCTTCTTCACCCCGATCCAGGTCCTCCTCCCCCAGCAGCTCGGGGAGATCGCACCGGCCGACAAGGAAGCCATGCTGGCGGTGGTCACCGGGTTCGGCGCCCTGGCCGCGGTGATCGCCAACCCGCTGGCCGGGGCGCTGTCCGACCGGACCTGCCTGCGGATCGGCCGCCGGGAGTTCGGCCGGCGGCACATCTGGACCCTCGGTGGCGCGGTGCTCGCCGCGATGGCCCTGGTGCTACTCGCCCAGGCACAGACCGTGCTCGGGGTGACGGTCGGCTGGGTGACCGCGCAGGTCTGCCTCAACGCGATGCTGGCCAGCCTGACCGCCGCCGTACCGGACCGGGTGCCGGTCGTCCAGCGTGGCGGCGTCTCCGGCTGGGTCGGTATCCCGCAGGCGTTGGGGTTGGTGCTCGGCGTGGTCCTGGTCACCGCCGTGTTCACCGGCGTCACCGCCGGTTACCTGGCGATCGCCGGAGCCGTCCTGCTGCTGGCGGTACCGTTCGCCCTGCGGACGAAGGACGACCCGCTGCCCCGTGCCCACCGGCCGGCCCTACGGGGTCTGCTCCGTTCGATGTGGGTGTCGCCGCGGCAGCATCCCGACTTCGGCTGGGCCTGGATCACCCGGTTCCTGGTCCAGCTCGGTAACGCCCTGGGCACCCTCTACCTGCTCTACTTCCTCACCGACGAGGTCCAGGTGGCCGACCCCGAGGGTGGCCTGCTGGTGCTGATCCTGCTCTACACCGCCGGGCTGATGGCCACCACGGTGGTCGCCGGTCGGCTGTCGGACCGGTCCGGCAGACGGAAGATCTACGTGATCACGTCCGGGATGGTGATCGCGCTGGCGGCGCTGCTGCTGGCCGTGGCGCCCATCTGGCCGGTGGCGATGCTCGCCGCGCTGCTGCTCGGTGCCGGTTACGGGGTGTACCTGTCGGTGGACGCCGCCCTGATCACCCAGGTGCTGCCCAAGGCCACCGACCGGGCCAAGGACCTGGGCGTGATCAACATTGCCAACTCCGCCCCGCAGGTGCTCGGGCCGGCCATCTCCGCACCGATCGTGGTGTACCTCGGCGGTTACCCCGCGTTGTACGCGGCCACCGCGGCGGTGACCGTACTTGGCAGCGTCCTGGTACTGAAGATCCGCTCCGTCCCCTGACAGACCGTTGTGTTAGGAAGGGCCCCCTGTACAACCCCAGGCGATAGGAAGGGGCCCTTCCTTACCAGCAGGTGGGCGGTCGTAGGCTGGTGGCTGTGACGGTACGTGTGCGCTTCGCCCCTTCCCCGACCGGTATGTTCCACGTCGGTGGTGCCCGCTCGGCCCTGCAGAACTGGATCTACGCCAGGCAGCAGGGCGGTGTGTTCGTGCTGCGCATCGAGGACACCGACGCGGCCCGCAACAAGCCGGAGTGGACCGAGGGCATCCTGTCGGCGCTGGACTGGATCGGCATCGAGCGGGGCAGCTACGAAGGCCCCTACTTCCAGTCCTCGTACGCCGGTGAGCACCGGGATGCGGCGCGGCGGCTGTACGAGGCGGGCCGGGCGTACTACTGCGACTGCACCCGCGAAGCGGTGCAGGCTCGCACCGGCAACCAGTACACCGGTTACGACGGCTTCTGCCGGGACCGGGGACTACCGCCGGGCGAGGGTCGCGCGCTGCGCTTCCGCACCCCGGACGAGGGCACCACGGTGGTGACCGACCTGATCCGGGGCGAGCCGACCTTCGAGAACAAGCTCATCGAGGACTTCGTCATCGCCCGGGGTGACGGTTCACCGGTCTTCCTGTTGGCCAACGTCGTGGACGACATGACGATGGGGATCACCCACGTGATCCGGGCCGAGGAACACCTGCCCAACACACCGAAGCAGCAGCTGCTCTGGGACGCGCTCGGGGTGAAGCCGCCGATCTGGGCGCACGTGCCGGTGGTGGTCAACGAGAAGCGGCAGAAGCTCTCCAAGCGCCGCGACAAGGTCGCCCTGGAGGCGTACCGGGACGAGGGGTACCTCGCCGAGGCGATGCGCAACTACCTGATGCTGCTCGGTTGGGCGCCCTCCGGTGACCGGGAGATCGTGCCCTGGTCGGTCATCGAGGAGGAGTTCCGGCTGACGGAGGTCAACCCCTCACCGGCGTTCTTCGACGAGAAGAAGCTGCGCGCGTTCAATGGCGAGTACATCCGGGCGCTGCCCGTGGCCGAGTTCGTCGAGGCGTGTCAGCCCTGGCTGACCGGCACCGGCACCATCGCGCCGCCGCCCTGGCAGCCGGCGGAGTTCGACCCGGCCGTGTTCGCCGCGGTGGCCCCGTTGGCGCAGACCCGGATCGCGGTGCTCAGCGAGATCGTGCCGAACGTCGACTTTCTTTTCGTGGACTCCCCGCTGATCGACGAGGCCGCCTGGAACAAGGCGATGAAGGAGGGGTCGGCGGAGCTGCTCGACGCCGCCGTCGCCGCCTTCGAAGCGGTCGACTCGTGGGACGCGGAAACGCTCAAGGCCACCCTGGAGGCGGTCGGCGCGGAGCGCGGCCTCAAGCTCGGTAAGGCGCAGGCACCGGTACGCGTCGCGGTCACCGGGCGTACCGTCGGCTTGCCGTTGTTCGAGTCGTTGGAGGTGCTCGGGCGGGAGCGCGCCCTGGCCCGGATGCGTGCGGCGCGGGTGCGTCTGGTGTGACCCTCCCGCGCCGGCTCCGGTCACGACCGGAGCCGGCGCGGGCCGTGGACGGTGGCCGCGCCCGGCCGTCCGATCGCGGCGTCGGCGGCGCAGCCGGATGCGCTCAGCGACGGCGCGACGCGGCCGGACGCGCTCAGCTACGTCGGCAGCGCGGCCGGACGCGCTCAGCTGCGGCGCGACGCGCGGCGGCGGATCAGCCGGGCCACGACCAGGACCGCCAGCAGCACCACCGCCACGACGGCCGCCCACCACCAACCGCCGCCGGAGGACTCGTTCGAGCTGGGCGCCGGGGTGACGGCTTCGGGCGTGGTCGGCGCCGGGGTCGTCTCGACCGCGCCGGGGGTCGTCGGATCGGCGGCGACGGTGGGTTCCGGGCTCGGGTCGGCTGGGGTGCCGGTGGTCAGGGTGAACCGCACCTCGCCGGAGATCGGGTGCCCGTCGGCGGACACCACCCGGTAGCCGACGGTGTACAGCCCGGCCGCCCCGGGTGTGAACGGCACGCTGACCCGCTTGCCGTCGAAGCGCGGCTGCCCGCCGGTCGCGTCGACATTGTCCGGCCCGGTGATCGTGATCTCCGCCTTGTCCTCGTCGACCCGAGCCAGAAAGCGCAGCTCCACGCGTTCCGGTGCCTCGGCCACGCGGGCGCCGTCACGCGGCGTACTGCCGGTCAACTGGTTGTGCGCGGCGGCCGGTGCCGCCGGCATCAGCAGCGACACGCCGAGCGCCACGCCGAACACCGCTGCCCAGGAACGCGCCAGACGCGCTATCCTGCCCACCATCATGACCTCCGCAAGGTAAGATCCGCCCGCTGCATC
Source organism: Micromonospora lutea (assembly GCF_016863535.1). Taxonomy (GTDB): domain Bacteria; phylum Actinomycetota; class Actinomycetes; order Mycobacteriales; family Micromonosporaceae; genus Micromonospora; species Micromonospora lutea. The sequence continues at coordinate 266,031 of NZ_BOPB01000009.1, read as the reverse complement.
GCGGCTGGTTGTTGGTCGAGTCGCGATCGGGAAAAGTTCCAACTAGTGTTCCATCAGCTGCAACCGATCAGCGTTCCGCGGAGTCTTTGAGTGGGTACCTGTCCTGTGGGCACGGTCACCACCGTCGGCGTTCCAACGTGTGACCCCTGCAGCACAGCCACCCATCGAACGGGGCGAGGAGGCGGCATGGTCCGACGGATGAGGCGACTGGCCGCGGTGACGGCGGGTGCGGTGGCGGCGGTGTTGTTGTCACTCACCTCGGTCGAGGTGGCCCGGGCGGCGCCGAAGACGCCGCCGGCCGGCGTGGACATCACCGGGCACGGGCTGGCCGAGCCGTTGCGGTTGCGCGCCGAGACCCACCCGGCGCATGTCGTCGCCGTCATCGAGCAGGTGAACCACCGGGGTCTGGTCCGCCAGTCCGGCGGCCCGAAGAAGGCCGATCTCGGTCCGAAGTACACGGTCGTGGTGCTGGCCGGTGACGCTCCGAAGCAGACCTACGACCTGTACCCGAAGGCGGTCGGGGGGCCGCGCGTCTACCGCCCCGCCAAGCAGCCTGATCGCAAGGTCAGCGCCGCCTGGTACCTCGGCCGGGTCAGCATGTCCGAGACGCTGCGGACCGCCGGTGTGCCGTTGGAACGGACCTACGAGGCGGTCAGCGGGGGTGTCGGCGGCGGTGAACGCATCATCCCGGAAGAGGCGCTCAACCCCGCCCAGGACATCAACGAGGCGTTCAGCGACCTGCGACGCCTACTCCTGCTGAACGTCGCGGTGGTGATGGTGATCACCCTCGGACTCGCCGGTATCGCGCTGCTGATCCGCCGCCGTACCCACTGAGTCTCGGCTGCGGGCGTCGACCCCGCGCATGCTGCGCGGTCGCCCGGCTGAGCATCCCGATCCGCTCAGCACCAGCGACGCGGTGGACGTTCCCGCCGCAGGTCACGCTGGGCGGGGCGAACCGGACCGTGCCGGTGTGCTCCGGCCCAGCCGGGCAGGTCACTGCGGCAGCCACCGGCCGTCGTTTCAATCTGCTCCGCCATGGTCGGCTCGATGGCGCGCTGCCGGGGCACCGGTGGCTCACCGCCGCGCGACCGGACGGACGTGGAGTCGTCCTCGATGCGCTCGGGCACCCGACCTGAGGTCGGCTCGACCGGATGCGCCAGACCCGGCAGCCGGCGGTGGTGCTTGGCGAGCGCCGGCTGCTCGTGCGGGCCTGGTCGGCACGGCTCCCCCTGGGCACAGCCGTGGTCGGCCTCCCCGTACGCCATCGGCGTCTCCTCACGCTCGCCCTCACCCGCCGGCGCCCACCCGACGTGCCCTGTCACCGTACTGGCCGGATCTGACCGGCCGCGCAGCGCGTACCGGTTTCCCACCAGTGCGGCGCTGCCGACGCCTGCCGTCGAGATCCAGGTCAGGGCATGTCAGGCTAGGCGGGTGAGCGAGTCGGGCGGCACGGACCTGTCAGCCACGCTGCGCCGGATCGAGCGGGCCGCTGGCGCGCTGGCCACCGCGAGCGTGGTCCGAATGGACGAGACCCTGCCCTGGTTCCGGGAGCTGCCGGCCGACCAGCGCTCCTGGGTGATGCTCGTCGCCCAGGCCGGCGCCCGCTCCCTGGTCCAGTGGTTGCGCGCTGGTGGCGGGACCGGCGAGGGCACTCAGGAGGTCTCCGACGAGGTGTTCGCCGCCGCACCGCAGGCCTTGGCCCGCTCGATCACCCTCCAGCAGACCGTCGCGCTGATCAAGGTGACCATCGACGTGGTGGAGGAACGGGTCGACGAACTGGCCGCTCCCGGTGAGGAGCCGCAGTTGCGGGAGGCGGTGCTCCGGTACTCCCGGGAGATCGCCTTCGCCGCCGCCCGGGTGTACGCCCGGGCCGCCGAGTCGCGCGGTTCCTGGGACGCCCGCCTGCAGGCCCTGCTGGTGGACGCGCTGCTGCGCGGCGACTCGCCGGACGTGCTGGCCAGCCGCGCCGCCGCGCTCGGCTGGACGGATGCGCCACCGGTGGCGGTGGCGGTCGGCCCCTCCCCCGGTGGCGAGGTCGCCGCCGTACTGCACACCGTCTACCGGCAGGCACGGCGGATCGGGGTCGAGGTGATCGGCGGTGTGCACGGTGACCGCCTGGTGATCGTGCTCGGTGGAGCGGCGGACCCGGTCGCGGCGACCGGCAAACTGCTCACCGCCTTCCGGGACGGACCGGTGGTGGTCGGCCCGGCGGTGCCGAGCCTGGACGAGGCGACCGAGTCGGCCCGGGCGGCGCTGGCCGGATACCGGGCGGCGCCGGCCTGGCCGGCCGCACCCCGCCCGGTGCACGCCGGTGACCTGCTGCCCGAGCGGGCCCTCGCCGGCGACGCCGACGCCCGTCGGCGGTTGCGCCACGACGTGTACGCGGTGCTGGTCCGCTCCGGTGGTGAGCTGCTGGAGACGCTGGACGCCTTCTTCGCCGCAGGCGGAACGCTGGAGAGCGCCGCGCGGGCGCTGTACGTGCACCCGAACACCGTGCGCTACCGGTTGCGCCGGATCTCCGAGGTGACCGGGTTCAGCCCGCTGGCACCCCGGGACGCCTTCGCGTTGCGGGTCGCGCTGACCGTCGGCCGGCTCGATCCGGTGGTCCCGACCCAGACATTGGCCCCACCAGCCGGTAAAAGATCACAGCATGGTGATGACCAGCGCCAGTCTTTGTAGGATCCCTCCAACTGTCCTAGTGCGGTTTGGTGCCAGCCGGCACAGCGCAACCCATGGGTATCCAGGAGAGTCATAGACGTGCTCGCCGTACTCTGCCCCGGCCAGGGTTCCCAGAAACCCGGCTTTCTGACCCCCTGGCTCGCCCTGCCTGACGCCGAGGCCCGACTGCGCTCGTGGTCCGAGCTGGCCGGCGTCGACCTGGTGCACCTGGGCACCACCGCCGACTCCGACGAGATCCGGGACACCGCCCGTACCCAGCCGCTGCTGGTCGCTGCGGCGCTGCTCGCCGCCGAGCACCTGCCGATGCGGGAGGTCACCCTGACCGCAGGGCACAGCGTCGGTGAACTCGGCGCAGCGGCGCTGGCCGGGGTGCTGTCGGCCGAGGCGGCGATCACCCTCGCTGGCGTACGCGGCCGGGAGATGGCCGCCGCCTGCGCGCTGGAGCCGACCGGCATGGCCGCGGTGCTCGGTGGCGACCGGGACGAGGTGATCGCCGCGATCAGCCGGCACGGCCTGCACGCCGCCAACCGCAACGGCCGGGGTCAGGTCGTCGCCGCTGGCGCACTGGGTGGGTTGGAGAAGCTGGCGGCCGAGCCGCCGGAAGGGGTCCGGGTCATCCGGCTGCAGGTGGCCGGCGCGTTCCACACTCCGTACATGGGCCCGGCGGAGGCGGCGCTGGCCACCGCCGCCGCCGAGATCGCTCCGAAGGACCCGGAGCGCATGCTGCTGTCCAACCTCGACGGAACGGTGGTCGATGACGGCAGCGAGCTGCTCCAACGGTTGGTTCGTCAGGTCACCGCCCCGGTCCGCTGGGATCTCTGCATGGCCACTCTCGCGGAACTCGGCGTGACCGGCGTGATCGAGCTGCCGCCCGCCGGCACGCTCGCCGGGTTGGTCAAGCGCGAACTCGCCGGGGCCGGCGCGCCGGAGATCGTCACCTTGAAGACCCCGGACGACCTGCCGGCCGCCCGGGATCTCATCGCCCGGCACGGCACGACGACGGGCAACCCGGCCAACGGAAACAGTCCGCAGAACACCGACGCTGGGGAGGCCTCGTCATGACGGGCAGCCGGATCCTGTCCCTCGGGCACTACCAGCCGTCGCGGGTGGTGACCAACGACGAGATCGCCCAACTGGTGGAGACCAGTGACGAGTGGATCCGCGACCGGGTCGGTATCGCGACCCGCCGGATCGCCGGTGACGAGACGGTCGCCGACATGGCCGCCGCCGCCGCTGACAAGGCGCTGGCCAACTCCGGCCTGACCGCCGCCGACATCGACCTGGTCGTGGTCGCCACCTGCACCTCGATCGACCGCAGCCCGAACGTCGCCTGCCGGGTCGCCGCCAAGCTGGGGATCAACGCCCCCGGGGCGTACGACGTGAACACCGCCTGCTCCGGCTTCGCGTACGCGTTGGGCACGGTGGACCACGCGATCCGCGCCGGTGCGTCGGGTAACGCCCTGGTGATCGGCGCGGAGAAGTTGTCCGACTTCACCGACTGGACCGACCGCTCCACCTGCATCATCTTCGGCGACGGCGCGGGCGCCGCCGTGGTCACCGCTGCCGGGGACGAGCCGGCCGGCGTCGGTCCGGTGGTCTGGGGCTCGGTGCCGGAGCGCGGCGACGCGGTACGCATCGAGGGGTGGCGGCCGTACGTGGCCCAGGAGGGCCAGACGGTGTTCCGCTGGGCCACCACGGCGCTCGCGCCACTGGCCATCCAGGCGTGCGAACGGGCCGGTGTCGACCCGTCGGAGCTGGCCGCCTTCGTTCCGCACCAGGCCAACGCACGGATCATCGACGGCATCGCCAAGCGGCTGAACATCCCCCAGGCGATCGTCGCCAAGGACATCGTCGAGTCCGGTAACACCTCCGCGGCCAGCATCCCGCTGGCCCTGTCCAAGCTGGTGGAGCGTCGCGAGGTGCCTTCCGGCTCCCCGGTGCTGCTGTTCGGCTTCGGCGGTGGCCTGACCTACGCCGGTCAGGTCGTCCGCTGCCCCTGAGACCCCCACGGCGCGCGGCGCCGAGGAGCGACGGGTGGCGTCGCCGCCCCGTCGAGAGAACCCGATGAGAGGAACCCACCGCAATGACCCGTGACGAGATCACCGCCGGCCTCGCCGAGATCCTCGAAGAGGTTGCCGGGGTGAACCCGGACGACGTGGCCGAGGGGAAGTCCTTCACCGACGACCTTGACGTCGACTCGCTCTCCATGGTGGAGGTCGTGGTCGCCGCCGAGGAGAAGTTCGGCGTCAAGATCCCTGACAACGAGGTACAGAACCTCAAGACGGTCGGGGACGCCGTGAGCTACATCGAGGCACAGTCCTGATCATGAGTCGCATCGACGTCGTCGTCACCGGGCTCGGCGCGACCACCCCGCTGGGCGGGGACGTCGCGTCGACCTGGGACGCCATGCTCGCCGGCCGCTCCGGGGTGAGTCCGCTCACCCAGGAGTGGGCCGCGCAACTGCCGGTCCGGATCGCCGCCCAACTCGCGGTCGAACCGTCCGGTCTGCTCGACCGGGTCAAGCTGCGCCGGTTGGACCGCTCCGAGGCGATCGCCCTGATCGCCGCCCACCAGGCCTGGGGCGACTCCGGCCTGGCCGACTCCGGGCTCGACCCGGAGCGGCTCGGCGTGAGCATCGGGTCGGGTATCGGCGGGGCGCTGACCCTGCTCGCCCAGGACGACATCCTGGAGGCGTCCGGCCCGCGGCGGGTCTCGCCGCACACCATTCCGATGCTGATGCCGAACGGTCCGGCCGCGTGGGTCGGTCTGGAACTGGGCGCCCGCGCGGGCGTGCACTCGGTCGCCAGTGCCTGCGCCACCGGCGCGGAGGCGATCGCCCTCGGACTGGACATGATCCGTGCCGGCCGCGCCGACGTGGTGGTGGCCGGCGGCACCGAGGCGGTCATCCACCCGTTGCCCCTCGCCGGTTTCTCCTCGATGCGGGCGATGTCGACCCGCAACGACGATCCCGAGCGGGCCTCCCGCCCGTGGGACAAGGGCCGCGACGGCTTCGTGATCGGCGAGGGCGCCGGCGTCGTCGTGCTGGAGCGCGCCGAACACGCCGTCGCCCGGGGCGCCCGGGTGTACGCCCGGCTCGCCGGTTCGGGCATCACCTCCGACGGCTTCGACATCGTCCAGCCGCACCCGGAGGGTGCCGGCGCGATCCGGGCGATCGCGAAGGCGATCTCGGACGCGGACGTGGCGAAGTCCGACATCGTCCACGTCAACGCGCACGCCACCTCGACCCCGGTGGGCGACCTCGCGGAGATCACCGCGTTGCGGGTCGCGCTGGGCGACCACCCGGTGCTCACCGCCACCAAGTCCATGTCCGGTCACCTGCTCGGCGCTGCCGGGGCGCTGGAGTCGATCGCCACCATCCTGACGATCCGCGACAGCGTGGTACCGCCGACGATCAACCTGGACGACCCGGACGACAGTCTCACGCTGGACGTGGCAGCCAACAAGGCACGGCACATGGACGTGCCCGCCGCGCTGAACAACTCGTTCGGCTTCGGCGGTCACAACGTGGCGCTGGTCTTCACCCGGCCCTGAGCCGGCACGGGTGTCGGGAACGCCCTGACCGCTGCGGGTTTCCCGACACCCGCCCGCCGGGCCCCGGTTCGGTTCGCGGGGCCGGTCGGGCTGGTCAGTCCGCGCAGGTGGTCGCGGGCAGCCCGGTCACCTTGACCGGGGAGCGACCCGTCGGGCGGGTCTTACCGGCGAGCACGTCGGCGAGCGCGGTCATCGAGGCTCGGCTGGACGAGTAGGTGGCCAGCAGGGTGGCCGACCTGGCCGAGGCCAGCAGGTACGGGGTGTCCATGGCGACGGTGACCGCCGCGTCGGCCCGCAGGTCCTTCGCGCCGTCTCCGTAGCCGACCAGGTGGACGACGGTGCCACCGCGGGGCGCCACCTTCACCCCGGCCGAGGTCAGCGCCTCGGTCAACGCCGCCCGGGTGTGCGCCCGCCCGCCCGACGAGGTGACGGTGACCGGGCCGCGGACACCGGTGGTGTCGCACCGGCCGCGCAGCACGGTCACCGCGCCGGCAGCCAGCGCCGTGGCCGCCGCGCGGTGCGCCGGGGCGCCCAGCGTGGACAGCTCCGGCGCGGGTGTGTCGCCGAGGGTGAACTTCATGGTCAGCACGCGGGTGACCGCCTCGACCAGCCGGCTCCGGGGCAGTGTGCCGTCACGCAACGCGGCCAGCAGTCCGTCGTACGCCTGCCCGACGTGCGGGGGCATGAGGATCACGTCGTTGCCCGCCTTCAGCGCCCGTACCGCCGCCTCACCCGGAGAGTAGCGGCGGGCCGGCGGCATGTTCATCCCGTCGGTGATCACCACTCCCTGGAAGCCGAGTTCCCCACGCAGCACCTCGGTGAGCAGCTTGTAGGAGAAGGTGGCCGCCACACCCGGGTCGACCGAGCGCACGTCGAGGTGCGCGGACATCACCGCCAACGCGCCGGCCTCGATCCCGGCGGTGAACGGCGGCCACGCCTCGGCTGCCAACTTGCTGCGGGACTGGACGAGCTGCGGCAGATCCTTGTGCGAGTCGACGGCGCTGTGACCGTGGCCCGGGAAGTGCTTGAGAGTGGCCGCCACGCCGGCGGTCTGCAGCCCGCGTACCGCGCCACCGACCTGGTCGGCGGCCCGCTGGGGATCCGCGCCGAACGAGCGGGACCCGATCACGGTGCTGCGGGTCACCAGCACGTCGGCCACCGGCGCGAAGTCGACGTTGATGCCCATGGCGGCCAGTTCGGTGCCGGCGGCGCGCCAGGCGGCCTCGGTCAGATCCGGCTTACCGGCGGCTCCGGCGCCGAGCGCGCTGGGCAGCATGGTGACCCCGTCGGTGATCCGGGTGACCACCCCGTACTCCTGGTCGGTGCCGATCAGGAAGGGCGCCGCGCCCGCGGACAGCCGCCCGGCGGCCTCACGCAACCCGGTGGTCAGCTTGCGGACCTGCTTCGGGTTGTCGACGTTGGTGGTCTCCTGGTTGGCCTGGGTGGGGTCGTCGGCGCTGAAGCCCACCAGGATCAGCCCACCGAGCCGGTACTTCTCGACCATCTCGGCGGGTGTGTCCACCCCGGCCAGCGCCTGGTTGCCGGCCGCCGAACCGGCCGACACCTTCGTCGCCTGGTCGCCGTAGGCGTACGGCATGAGCACCTGGCCGACCAGGTCCTCGTCGGCGAGTTCGGCGACGAGGGCAGCGGCCAGGGTGGCCGGATCCTCGGGCGGGGCGCTCGACGGCGGCGCGGGCTTCGTCACCGGGGTCGAGGCGGTGGGGCTCGTCCCGGGGCGTTGGCCAGCCCCGGAACAGCCGGCGACGAGCAGGGCGGTCACCAGGACGAGCGTGGCGACGCGCCGAGGGGTAGTCGACACGCGGACCATCCCACCAGTTCACCGCGTACCGGGCAACTCGACCCTGCTCAGGCGGCCTACCCGACCCGGGTGAGCAGGGTCACCGGTGCGCCGTCCCCGGCGTGGCGGTACGGCTCCAGTTCCGCGTCCCAGGCGGTGCCGAGCGCCTTGTCGAGGGCGTGCGCGAGGGCCTCCGGTGCCCGCGCGGCGGCCATGATGCTGCGCAACCGGTCCTCGCCGATCTGGATGTCCCCCGCGGCACCGACGGTCGCCCGGAACAGGCCCCGGCCCGGCACGTGCATGAACCGCTCACCGTCGACGCCCGGACTGGGCTCCTCGGTGACCTCGAAACGGATCATGGGCCACTGCCGGAGGGCAGCGGCCAGTTCGGCACCCGTTCCCGGGCTACCGGACCACCCACACTCGGCCCGACGGGCGCCGGGGTCGACGGGTTGAGCCGTCCACTGCAGGTTGACCGGCGCGACGAGGACGCGCGCGATCGCCCACTCGACGTGTGAGCACACGGCGAGCGGGGTCGAATGGACGTATACGACGCCACGCGTTGGCACGGTGACCTCCCGGAGTGCGAGGTGCGTCTTCCCCTACGACCTCGCCCGACCCGGGCTTGTGGAACACATGATGACTGGTGTGACGGATGGTACGCCAGGGAATCGGAAAATCCGCCGTCCGGAAATAACCGGACAGGTGACCGCGGTTCCACCTCGTGACGCCGCGATGACCAGCGGGCATCGTGGGTCGTGTACAGTTCCATCGGCGGCCTGTGCCGCGTAAGCCTCCGCGGGTCTCGCCTTTGACGGCGCCCGCAACAGCCCCCGGACGTTCCGTCCTCCGTACGTCTTGCAAGGAGTACCTCCGTGGCGAGCAACACCTCTAAGACCGCGCGCGCGTCAGTCCGGGCCGGCCAGGCTGGCCAGGGTGGCGCCCTCAGCGTGCTGGGCGAGTTCAAGTACGTGATTCCGCTCAACGGCGGCAAGCACGCCTACGTACGGAACCTCACCAACGGCCGGACGGCGCACCTGCGCACCGACTCCGAGGCGTTCATCGAGGAGATCCGGGTGCTGGCCGCCGCCGGCCACGCCACCAAGATCCGTGCCGAGCTCGTCGGTCTCAACGCCGCCCACCCGGGCGACGGTTGGGACGCCACCGAGAAGCGCCTGGTCGAGGCCGGCGTCTTCGAGGCCTGATCGGTCGAGGGCAGCACGCTCTCTCCGTACCACCTGTGAACGCCCGTCGGGTCGCACCCGGCGGGCGTTCGCTGTTTCCGGCTTCACGCGATTCCCGTTTCCGGCGGGTCGAGCAGGGCGACCTCGCCGCTGACCAGGTCGTAGAGGGCTCCGGCGACTGCGACCCGGCCGGCGGCGACCTGCGGCGCCAGTCGCGGGTCGGCACGCAGCGCGGTCACGGTGCGGGCCACGTGCCGGCGGACCGCCACCGGCAGCACCTGCGGATCGTCCACCCCCACCTCGACGACCGCCGGCGCGATCCGGTCGACCAGATGGGCCAGCGCGCCCTGCGGACGCCGGTCGGCCCGGAGCGAGTCGACCGTCGCCCGCACCGCCCCGCACCGCTCGTGACCCAGCACCATCACGAGCGGCACACCCAGCACCTCGACCACGTACTCGATCGAGCCCAGCACCGCCCGGTCCAGCACGTGCGCCCCGGTACGGATCACGCAGATCGAGCCGAACGTCTGATCGAAGATCGCCTCCAACGGCACCCGCGAATCGATGCAGCCCAGCACCACGGCGTACGGCTGCTGGTCGCCGGAGGCGGTCGCGGCCGCCGCGCTCACGTCGTGGCCGTGCATCGGCTGCCCGCTGACGAAACGCCGGTTGCCGGCGAGCAGTTCGGTCAGGGCCGCGCGCGGGGTGCCCCCGCGCGCCTGGCCGGCGAGCGCGGCGCTGGCGGGTACGCCATCCGTGGATGCCACCTTTTCAGCCTGGCCGCGCCGTCGCCCCGGCGGAGGCCGATCGACGAGATCTTCTCAACACCCCGGTTCGCGTGTTGTCATGACGGGTAGCCGGTGTTACCACCGGGTATTCCCGGTGTTACGCATCCGTGCGGCCTGGGGAGGTGGCGATGCCGGAGCCGACTGAGGTACGGCTGGGTGACGACGTACGCCTGCACGTGGAGACCGTCGGCCCGATCGACGCCGAGGTGACGGTCGTGCTGCTGCACGGCTGGACCCTGGACGGGCGCAGCTGGCACCGTCAACTGGCCGCCATCCAGGAGACCTTCGGCTCGGTCCGGGTGCTCACCTACGACGCGCGAGGGCACGGCCGGTCCAGCTGTATGGCCCTGCCCACGGCCACCCTGGCCCAACTGGGTGACGACCTGGCCGAGGTGCTGGACACGGTGGCTCCGACCGGACCGGTGGTGCTGGTCGGCCACTCGATGGGCGGCATGACGATCATGGAGTACGCGCACCGCCACCCGGAACACTTCTCGCACCGCATCGCCGGTCTGGTCTTCGTCTCCACCACCGCCGAGGGGCACACCCACACCGTCTACGGCCTGTCTCCCCGGATCGCCCGGATCATCCGGCTGGCCGAGACCACCGGAGCCGGGGTTCTCGCCCGCTGTGGCGCCTGGCGACCGCCCCGGGCCCTGCTGCGCGCGCTACGTCCGAGCATCCGTTGGATGCTCTTCGGGGACCGTTGCGACCCCACGGACATTCGGCTGGTCACCTCGGCGGTGGCCCGTGCCTCGTTGCGGTCGATCGGCGGGTTCCGGGCCTCGATCGGCACCCAGCACCGGCTGGCCACGCTCTCCGCGCTGGCTCACCTACCGGCGGCGGCGCTGGTCGGCGACCGGGACCGGCTCACCCCGCCGCCCTGTGCGGAGTCGATCGCCGCCGCCCTTCCAGCCACCGAGTTGACCGTCTGCCCGGGTGCCGGGCACATGCTGATGATGGAGCGGCCGGAGGAGGTCAACGCCGCCCTGGCGGGCGTGTTGCGCCGGGTCCTGGCCGCCCTCCCGGCTCGGCGACGCGTCCCCGGCTGACCTCCCGCGAAGATCCGGCGGACTGGCTCTCGGGCGTGGGGCGTAATCTCGTGCGGTTGGCCGGGCGGCGTCACGAGGAGAACGAGCGGTGGATCAGAGCACCCTGGATCAGGAGATCGCCGCCGAGCAACGGCATCTCGACCGGGTGTACGCACGACTGGCCGAGCTACGTCGATCGGCGGTGCGCGCGGAACGGGATGGCTACCGACTCGCCCGGGTCGGCAACTTCGGTGCGCTGGTCGAACGGGACGCGATGGTCTTCCACGCCGCGCAGCGACGCCACCTGCTCGACGCCGAGTACGAGGGGCTGGTCTTCGGCCGGCTCGATCTGCGGGACGGGCAGACCCTCTATGTCGGGCGACTCGGTATCCGCGACGAGGACGCCAACACGCTGGTGGTGGACTGGCGGGCCCCGGCCGCTGCCGCGTTCTACCAGGCGACCCCGGCCGAGCCGCTCGGTGTCGTCCGGCGTCGGACGATCCAGTCGAGCGGTGAGCGGGTCGTCCGGATCGAGGATGATCTGCTGGACCCGGACGCCGCCCCACCGGACATGCCGGTGGTCGGCGACGGTGCGCTGCTGGCCACCCTGTCCCGCACCACCGGTCGCGGCATGCGGGACATCGTGGCCACCATCCAGCGCGAGCAGGACGAGGCGATCCGCTCCCCCAGCTCGGGGGTGACCCTCGTATCCGGAGGTCCGGGCACCGGCAAGACGGCGGTGGCACTGCACCGCGCGGCGTACCTGCTCTACGCCGACCGCAGCCGGTACGCCGGAGGCGGCATCCTGGTGATCGGCCCCTCCTCGGTCTTCGTCGAGTACATCGCCTCGGTGCTGCCGTCGCTGGGCGAGGACACCGCCACCCTGCACTCGCTGGGCAGCCTGTTCCCCGGAGTGGTAGCCACCCGTACCGACCCGCCCGAGGTCGCCGCGGTCAAGGGTTCCCTGCGGATGCGTCGGGTGCTGGAGCGGGCGGCCCGGGACTCGGTGCCCGACTCCCCCACCGAGCTGCGTCTGCTGTACCGGGGCACGTTGCTGCGGCTGGAGCGGGCCGAGCTGGATGCCATCCGCAATCGTGCCCTGCCCCGCGGCGCCCGCCGCAACGAGGTGCGTCGGGCCGGCTTCGACGGCGTGCTCGCCGCCCTCTGGTCACAGGTCCGCCGACTCGGCATCACCGGGCTGCCCGAGCAGCGCGTCTTCGAGGACGAGCTGATCGACCGGACGGACTTCCGCGACTTCCTGAAGGCGTGGTGGCCACGGCTGCACCCGCGTCACGTGCTCGCCTGGCTGGCCGATCCGCAGCGGCTACGCCGGTACGGCGGGGGCATCCTCTCCGGTGCCGAGATCCGGCTGCTCGGTACGGCGTACCAGGGGCTGGCCACGGAGGGTCTGTCCGTCGCCGACGTCGCGCTGCTGGACGAGTTGGACGCACTGCTCGGCAAGCCGATGCGCCCCGCCCGGCGGAAGCGGGACCCGTTCCAGTTGGCCGGCGGGGTGCGTGAGCTGAGCACCTTCGGCGAGCGGCAGCGGGCCGCCCGACAGGCTGCCCGGGAACGTCCGGAGGACTACCGCGACTACGCCCACCTGGTGGTCGACGAGTCCCAGGATGTCTCACCGATGCAGTGGCGGATGGTGGGCCGGCGCGGGCGGCTGGCGTCCTGGACGGTGGTGGGTGACCCGGCACAGACCGCGTGGACGGGGGATCCGGAGGAACTGGCTCGGGCCCGCGACCAGGCGCTGGGTCGCCGTCGGCGGCACCGGTTCACCTTGACCACGAACTACCGCAACTCGGCGGAGATCTTCGCGGTGGCGGCGGCCGAGATCCGGCGGGCCTACCCGGATCTCGCCTTGCCCACCGCGGTCCGTTCCACCGGGATCGATCCGGTCCAGCTCGTGGTGCCGATGTCGGAGTTGGAGACCACTGTCGTCACGGCCGCCAGCGCCCTGCTCGGCGAGGTCGAGGGGACCGTCGGCGTGATCACCCCGGTGCCACGGCGGGATCAGGTCGCGGCGTGGCTGGGGGCGGTCGGCGGGGAGCGGCTGCAGGTGGTGACCAGCCTGGAGGCCAAGGGCATGGAGTACGACGGTGTGGTGCTGGTCGCCCCGAGCGAGATCCGGGCGGAGCCGGGCTCCGGCGTCCGTACCCTCTACGTCGCACTGTCCCGGGCCACCCAGCGGTTGACCACTCTCGATCCGATCGGCTGAGATCGAGCGCCGAACCCACCGACGATTGCACACATAGCGATGTTGGCATAGATACGTCTCCGGCCTGACAGACGACGCAAGGTGTCTGGGTGGGCTCCGGCCATGACCACCACCACGCTGCGGTCTCGAACGCCGCACACCGCCACTCCGGCCGGCTGTGGGCAGCGTTCGCCCTGCTCAGCACGCTGATGGTGATCGAGGCAGTGACCGCTCTGCGGACCGGTTCGTTGGCCCTGCTCTCCGACGCCGGACACATGTTCACCGACGTGCTGGGCATCGGGATGGCCCTCGCGGCCGTCGCCGCCACCCGTCGGGCCAACACAGATCCGCAACGCACGTTCGGGCTCTACCGGCTGGAGGTGCTCGCGGCCCTGGCCAATGCCGTGCTGCTCTGCGGCGTCGCGGTGTACGTGCTGGTCGAGGCGGCCCGCCGGTTCGACGATCCGCCCGAGGTGCTCACTGGCCCGGTACTGGTGGTGGCGACCCTCGGCCTGCTCGCCAACATCACCGCCTTCGCCCTCCTGCGCCCGGGGGCGCGGGAGAGCATCAACCTGCGCGGGGCCTACCTGGAGGTGCTGGGCGACCTGCTCGGCTCGTTGGGCGTGATCGCGGCCGCCCTGCTGATCGCCGCAACCGGCTGGTGGTGGGCCGATCCGCTGGTGGCGGTCGCGATCGCCGGGTTCATCCTGCCCCGCACGTGGCGTCTGGGGCGGGCGGCGGTGCGCATCCTGGTCCAGGCCGCACCGGAACACCTTCAGGTCACCGCGGTGCACGACCGGCTGGCCACGGTGCCCGGGGTCGCCGGCGTACACGACCTGCACGTCTGGACGTTGACCTCCGGGATGGAGGTCGCCTCCGCACACCTGACCATCACCCACGGTGCCGACGTCGGCGCCGTGCTGGCAGCGGCCCGCACGGCGCTGCATGAGGACTTCCAGATCGAGCACGCGACCCTCCAGATCGAGCCGCGATCAGATCCTGGGAATTGCGGGGCGGTGCGGTGGTGACGAACAATCCCTAAATTCACCTGATGTCCGTTTTTGTCTGTTCTACTAGTCAACAACTGAACACCAGGAGTAACAGCAGCTGCACCGGTCCCAGGGGCACCGGTAGGCTCGGACCCGGCCTCCGCCAGGCGGCACCCACCGGTGCCGGCGGCGGCCGCCGCCTAATCGCCCGCCAGGGCGAACCGGGGAACCATGTTCCTGGGGTGTATCCGCGTCAGCGGTAGGGATCTTCCGTCCCGAACCCGTCAGCTAACCCGGTCGGCGGCTGACGGAAGGACGTATGCATGCCAGCAGTGGCAACGGTAAGACCGGCCGCCCGTACGGCGGCCCTGATCGCCGCCGCGCTCGCCCTCACCCTCGGCGCTGCGCTGGCCCCCTTCACCCCGGCCACCGCGGCACCGCAGCCGGTACGGGCGGCGGCCCCGGACGAGGTGGACGACGAGGGCGGCACTCCGGCACTCCGGAACCAGCTGGAGGCCGCCAGCAAGGGTTACCTCGACGCCAAGACCGCGCTCGACCGCTCGGTCAAGCGTCAGAAGCAGCTCGCCGAGCAGCTCAAGACGACCGAGGTCCAGGTCACCGAGCGTGGCACCAAGGTCGCCGAGATCGCTGCGCAGGCGTACCGCACGGGGCGGCTGGGTGCCGCGTCGGCACTGCTCAACAGCGGATCGCCGAGCGGTTTCATGGACCGGGCGGCGGCACTGGACGCGGTCGCCGCCAACTCCGACCGCGCGCTGCGCCAGCTCCAGATCGCCCGGGACGAGGTCAGCGCCACCAAGCAGGCCCTGGATGTGGAGATCCGGGAACAGCGCAAGCAGGTGGCCGTGATGGCCAAGCGCAAGGACCAGGCCGAGCGGGCGTTGACCGTGGCCGTCGAACGGGACAAGGCGGCCGAGCGGGCCGAGGCCGCCGAGCGGGCCGCCCGGTCACCGTCGCGCAGCGGCGGGTCCAGCCCCACCGCCAAGCCCGCCCCCCGCAACTCCGACGGGTCGTGGCCCGCCGAGTCGTGCAGCGTCAACGACCCCACCCCGGCCAACGGCTGCATCACGCCACGCACCCTGCACGCGCTGAAGCAGGCCAAGTCGGCGGGTTTCACCCGATACGTCTCCTGCTTCCGCTCCGGCGGCTCCGGCGAGCACCCGAAGGGCCGGGCCTGTGACTTCGCAGCCCAGAAGAACGGCTTCGGTGGAGACGCGACCGGCGGCGACCGGACCTACGGCAACAACCTGGCGGCGTACTTCGTGAACAACGCCGACCGGCTCGCCGTGCTCTATGTGATCTGGTACAGGCAGATCTGGCTGCCCAGCAGCGGCTGGAAGTCGTACAGCGGCGCTCGGGGTGACCCGTCCAGCGACCACACCAACCACGTTCACCTGTCGGTGTACTGAGTTCCTCGTCGCGCCGGGTGAACCGCTCTGCACGGGCGGTTCACCCGGCGTCGTGTTTTCGCCGTCCGTTGGTGGGGCACCGTGCCTTCGACGCGCCGACGCGTCCCCTTGGTTACCGTCGTACCAGGAAGCGGCGTTTGTCCGCTAACGGGAGGAACATCCATGATCGCAGGCAACGAGCGACTCACCAGGCTCGACGGCGGTACGGACTGCGGAGTCCGGTCATGAGCGGCCACGTCATGATCTTCGCCCCCACCCCGCTGCTGACCGTCACCATCGACCAGCCGAGCGACGTGCCGGAACTGCACCTGCACCCGGGTGGGCAGGGAGTCTGGCAGGCGCGGATGGCGCGGTCACTCGGCGTCGACGTGGTGCTCTGCGCGGCGCTCGGCGGCGAGGTCGGGCAGGTACTGGAGCCGTTGCTGGTCAGCGAGGGGGTCGACCTCAAGGTGGTGGCACGCGACTCCGGCGGTACCGGCGGGTACGTGCACGACCGCCGCGAGGGCACCCGGCGGGAGGTGGTCGACGTGACTGGCCAGCCATTGAGCCGGCACGAGCTCGACGAGTTGTACAACCTCGCGCTCGGCGAGGGACTGCGGGCGCCGGTGAGCGTGTTGAGCGGGCCAAACCATCCGTCACTGGTCCCCGCCGACCTCTACCGGCGCTTCGCCGCCGATCTCGGTGCCAACGGCGGCCGGGTGGTGGTGGACCTCTGCGGCGAGCACCTCACCGCCGTCCTGGAGAGCGGGGTCTTCTTCCTCAAGATCAGCCACGAGGAGCTGATCGCCGACGGGCGGACGGACGGCGACGACGAGGACCAGCTCACCCGCGCGATGTACGACCTGCACGCCTCCGGCGCGGAGAACGTGGTGGTCAGCCGGGCCGACCAGCCCGCGTTGGCGCTGATCGACGGCGAGGTGTTCGAGGTGCTGATGCCACGCCTGGAGGCGGCCGACCCACGCGGGGCGGGTGACTCGATGACGGCCGGCGTCGCCGCCGTGGTGGCCAGAGGTGGCGACGTCCGCACGGCGATCCGTACCGGCGCGGCGGCCGGCGCGCTGAACGTCACCCGGCACGGTCTCGGTACCGGCCGATTTGACTCGATCAACGGCCTGGT
The DNA here is from genome assembly GCF_016863535.1 of Micromonospora lutea. Lineage (GTDB taxonomy): Bacteria > Actinomycetota > Actinomycetes > Mycobacteriales > Micromonosporaceae > Micromonospora > Micromonospora lutea. The sequence goes on along the minus strand of NZ_BOPB01000009.1, from coordinate 249,263 downwards.
CGACCGGGTCCGGCTGGAACCGGCGGGCAGCCGGCCTCAGGAGCGCACCACCCCGGACGAACTGGCGCAGCGGGTGGGTGGCCGATGACACTACGGGTGTTGATCACCAACGACGACGGGATCGCCGCACCGGGCATCCAGGCGCTCGCCCGAGCGGCCGTCGACCGTGGCCTGGACGTGGTGGTGGCCGCCCCGCTGGAGGAGGCGAGCGGCACCAGCGCCGCGATGAGCGCCATGGAGCAGGACGGACAGGTGGTGGTCCACGACCACCCGTTGCCGGAACTCGACGGGGTGCCGGCGTACGGCGTCGGTGGCTCACCCGGCTTCATCGCGCTCATCGCCGTACACGGTGCCTTCGGACCGCCGCCGTCGGTGCTGCTGTCAGGGATCAACCGGGGCGCCAACGCGGGGCGCGCGGTGCTGCACTCCGGCACCGTGGGGGCCGCTTTCACCGCTGCGGCGAACGGCTGCCGGGCAATGGCGGTGTCGCTGGACGTGCTCTCCGTCGGTGAGGCCACCACGGTCAGCGGCGGCGCCGCGGTGGCGGCCGCCGCCCGGGTACGCGACGCCGAACGGAACTGGGCCACCGCCGCCCAGGTCGCCCTGGATCTGCTGCCCCGGCTGACCGCCGGGCCCACGGAGAGCGTGCTGAACGTCAACTCGCCGGACCTGCCGCTCGGTCGACTGCGCGGGGTGCGCCGCGCCGCCCTGGCCACCTTCGGCCAGGTGCAGATGACGGTCGCCGAAGCCGGGCACGGCTTCGTCCGTACCTCGTTGGAGGAGCCGGGCCAGACGGTGCAGCCCGGCACCGACCTGGCGCTGCTGGCCGAGGGCTACGCCTCGGTGACGGCCGTCCGGGCGGTCACCGAGGCGACCGACGTGGACCTGACCGGCCTCGACGTGGACCTGACCGGCGACGTGGACCTGACCGGCCTTGGCGTGGACTGACCAGGCCAGACGTCGCCACGGTCAGGCCCCGGGCAGCACCTCGGGTGCCGTGGCGGCACCGGCGTAGTAGGGCTCGGGCGCGCCGAAGAGGCCGAGCAGGCCGGTCACCCAGAGCTGCCGGTGCACGAACCGGCTCGGCTCGGTGACGACCAGCTTCACCCCGCTGACCTCGGCGGTCTGGAAGCCGGCGACCATGGCGCTGATGCCGACGGAGTCGATGAAGGTGACCAGCCGCATGTTGAGCTCGATCCGGGCCGGACGTCCCTTGGCCAGCACTTCGGCGATGGCCTCTTTAACCTCGTACGCGGTGTCGACGTCGATCTCCCCTCGCGGGGCGATCTCGATGACACCACCAGGCCGAACCGTCTGCAGGATCGACAGGCTCACGCGAGCACCTCCACTCGCCCGTACGACGGGCGCCTCATCAGTACGCGGGCCGCGACCGACAGTATTCCTTCAACGGCCTCGGTCGCCACCCCTCGGGATGAGCAATTCACGGATCCGGGCGTGGAAAATCGCCCATATCCAAACTTTATTGACCTTTTCTCGGCGCACAGCACCGCCGACGCCGTCGAACCAGAGTAGCGGGCTGCCGCCACCCCCGCCGCATCCCAACCCTGCCGGCGTGGCCCACGAACTCGGCCTGACCTGCGCTCGCCGCGTGTTCATGGCATGGTGTGCCTAGCATCACGAGTGACGTCAATGACCGGAGGACGATCATGATCCGTCGACTCGCCGCGCTCGCCGGTGTCAGTGCTCTGCTCGCCCTTCTGCTGGCCTGCGGGTTCGGCGGCGGCGACGGTGACGACGACGATGACGATGACGACGACTTCGCCCGCGCGGCAGCGGTGGCAGTCGTCGCCCGCTGACCCCCGGTCCGGAACGATCGGTCCGGACCACGCGGCGGATACCCGTCGGCGCCTCGCGTCGGGGGCCGAGTGTCGGGTTTGCGGCCGGGCCGGTACGGGCACAGCCTCGGATGCCAAGCGCCGCCAGCCGGACAACGCTCCCGACATCTGATGCGTGCACCGGCTCCGGCAATGCCGAGGAGGAAATCACCATGTTCGGAACCAATCTGCTGGAGCGCCGCAGCAAGCCGGAGCGGATCGCGGACCAGGCGTGGCAACACCTCGTCTCGGCGGTGAACAACGCGGGCGACAGCATCCGCGACACCGCCCGCACCGCCCGCCACAGCTCCGCCGGCCTTGCCGGAGACGCCGGTGACCTGGTCGAGTCGGCCGCCGAGGAGGCCCGTCACCGCGCCGGCCTCGCCTTCGACGCGCTCGCCGGACGCCGGCCGGCACTGCCCTGGACGTTGCTGATCGGTGCCGCTCTGGTCGGTGCCGCGATCGGCTGGGCAGCCGGCACCGCCGCGCGCGCCGCCGGGAGCCGTGACCAGGCCCTGGAGGACATCGAATTCGTCGACGTGGACCGGCCCGACTCCCCCGCCGACCCGACCAGTCCCGCCACCTGACGCTCCCCGTGACGACGGGCCCTCACCGACCGGGGAGGGCGGGCGGATCGCCGCCCCTCGTCCGATGCGGATGAGGCCGATTCACCCGGACGGTCACCAGGCTCGGTCACGCGGACCCGGTTGCCGACCCACGCCGCGCCGCGGGCGTACCCACGCCCGCGGCGGTGGGGTGCATGCGCCGCGCCGCGACGGCGCGGCGCGGACCGGCGTGCCGGTCCGCCACCCTGGCGAGAAGGGAGTCGACCGATGGCCACTATCTCGACGATCAATCGCACCGACGAGGACATCCGGTCCGCGGTGCTGGACGAACTCGACTGGGAGCCCCGGGTCCGACCGCACGAGATCGGGGTGATCGTCACCGAGGGCGTGGTGACGCTGACCGGGCGGGTGGACAGCTACGCCAAGAAGTGGGCAGCCGAGCGCGCCGCGCACCGGGTCACCCAGGTACGGGCGGTCGCCAACGACCTCGCGGTGCGGCTGGTGACCGGTGCCGAACGTACCGACCCGGAGATCGCCGCCGCGGTCCAGCACGCGCTGCAGTGGCAGGCGTTCGTGCCGGTCGACGCGCTCGACGTGACGGTCTCCCAGGGCTGGGTCACCCTGCACGGTGAGGTCGAGTGGGAGTACCAGCGCCGCGCCGCCGAGCAGGCCGTCGGCCAGTTGAACGGCGTACGCGGGGTCAGCAACGGCATGACCGTCCGACCCTCGGTACGCCCGGACGGCGTCCTCCTGGCCCGGCACATCGTCGACGCGCTGGCCCGCAACCGCGCCACCGAAGCGGAGCAGGTGACAGTACGCGTACACGGCGACACGGTGCTGCTCGGCGGGTTGGTGCACTCGATGCCCGAACGCGCCGAGGTGGAACGGGTGGTCTGGTCCGCCCCCGGCATCCGCGAGGTGCAGAACCACATCGCGGTCGCCCCGGTGCTCCGCTGAGTCGACCCCGGAAACCACCCGGGTCGGGTGAGCCACGCTCACCCGACCCGGTCCGAGGCTGGGGGGTATGACCGATCGGCTGACGACGCCCCTGCAGGTCACCGCACGACTGCGCACACCCGTCACGGAACACGACCACATCCGTGGGGCGCTCGACGCACCCGTGACGATCGTCGAGTACGGCGACTTCCAGTGCCCCTTCTGTGGCCTCGCCCACGCCAACCTGACGGAGGTGCTGCGGCAACGCGGCGACCAGGTCCGGCACGTCTACCGCCACTTCCCGATCACCAACATGCACCCGTACGCCGAACGGGCCGCCGAGGCCGCCGAGGCCGCCGCACGGCGGGGCCGCTTCTGGGAGATGCACGACTGGCTCTACGAACACCAAGACCAGTTGGACCCGGTGCACCTGACGCTCGGTGTCGAGCAACTCGGCCTGCCCGCCGACGAGGTGGAGACGGAGATCGGACAGCACGCCCACAGCGACCGGATCCGGCACGACTTCGTCAGCGCCGTGCGCAGCGGGGTGGACGCCACCCCCACCCTCTTCGTCAACGACGTCCGTCACGACGGCGACTTCAACCCACCCACTCTGCTGGCCGCCATCGATGCCGCCAACGTTCCTGGACACCGCACTAGATGAGGTGGAGTTGGCGGGCGCGGCGGACGGCGTCGCGGCGGCGGGTGGCGTCGAGTTTGCGGTAGATGTTGCGTACGTGGGTCTTGACGGTGTTGACGGAGACCGACAGTTCAGCGGCGATCTCCACGTTGGACAGGATGCTCTGCAGGTAACGCAGGATCGTCAGCTCCCGTTCGGTGAGCGGCTCGTCCAGTGGTGGCACCGTCGCGTCGGCGGTACCCGTACCACCCGCCGGGCCGGCCGACGCGTCGACGGCGCGTACCAGGTCACTCACCAGTGGCCAGTGGGCGGTGCCGGAGTCGAGGTGGGCGGCGAGCAACTCGCGCAGTCCCGGCTCGGCCCGCAGGAACGGGCGACGCAAGCCCTCGGGTGCGGCCAGGTCGAGCGCCTGCTCCAGCAGCCGGCCCGCCCGGCGGTCGTCATCGGCCCGGAGGGCCAGCACCGTGGCCAGCAACGCGGCGTCCAGGCGTACCGGGAGCGGCCAGTCGGCCGCCGGTGCGGCGGTCCAGTCCGGCAGCAGACGATCGGCGGCCCGGGGGTCACCGGCCCGTAGTTCGGTTCGGGCCGCCGCGACGGCCAGGGGCACCGCCGCGACGGTCGGCGAGTCCGCCGCCGGCCACGCACCGGCCAGTTCCCGGGCGGTCTGCACGTCACCCCGGGCACTGTGCAGGTCCAACTCGGCGGCGCGCAGCCACGAGCCCAGCTCACCGCCACGCGCACCCCATCCGGCGCGCGCTTCGACCAGCAGTCGGTGGCCGACGCTGAGATCCCCCTCGTCGTGGCGCAGGTACGCGCGGCACCAACCGGCGACCGCAGCGGCGACGGGCTCACCGTCGGCTGGCGCGGCCAGCCCCAGATGTGCTTCGGCCTCCACCGGCTGGTTCCGGTGCAGCGCCACGACCGCCAGTGCCAGCTGCGCGTACCCGCAGTGGAGCAGCGCCGCCCAGCCCTGACAGGCCGGCAGGGCCAGCGCCGCACGGGCCGCCTCCTCGGCGGCGCGCAGCTCGCCACGCAGCGCCGTCACCAGGGACCATCGGCTGGCACAGACCAGTTCGGTGCGGGGACGTGTCGCCTGCCGGGCAGCCACCAGCGCTCCCCGGAAACCGGTCGCCGCCTCGGTCAGATCGCCGTCGTCCAGGGCGAGCAGGGCCAGCGCGGTGCCGGCCACCGCCCGCACGTCGGCGTCCTCACCCGCTTGGCCGCGCGTCCCCGCGACACCACTGCCGCCAGACGACGCGATCTCGGAGGGCACCGCGTCGGACGACGCCTCCGGGCGGACGGACTGCGGGGTACCCGCCGGGCGTCCATCGCTGGTGGCGAGCAGGCGATCGGCGGCGGAGCGTACGGTCTGCGGGTCGCCGGCCAGCCGGGCCAGGGTGAGTTCGAGCACGGCGGCCAGCCGGCCGAAGCGGGACCGGCGCGGTTGCGGCAGCCGTCGGGTGTGCCCGATGGCCAGTCGCAGGTACGCCGCCGCCGCGTCGGCGTCGCCGTCGAGGGCCCGTTCGGCGGCGCAGGCCAACGCGAGTTCGGGGTCCCGGCTCACCGCCTCCGGTGGAGGCGGCGCGGGTGCCGGTCCGATGGCCGCCGGCCGTTCGTAGGGCACCAGTTCCGGCCATCGGATCACGAACAGGTCGGTGGCGGCCGTCCAGTCGCCGGCGACGAGGGCGTGGCGCAACGCGTCGGCCGGCCGACCGTTGTCGGCGTACCAACCCGATGCCCGCAGGTGCAGGTCGCGAAGCTCCTCCCCGGGTAGTCGGACCAGTTCCCGGTGCAGCAGGTCGGCCAGGAGGGGATGGCACCGGTACCAGACCGGCCGGCTGCCGTCGCGGTGGAGCAGGCCGCGGTCGTCGGCAAGGGTGTTCAGGCGCTCCCCGGCGTCCGCGTCGCCGCTGAGTGCGGCGGCCAGACCAGCGCAGACGGCGTCGACGATCGCCGCCCGGCACAGCAACTCCCGGTCCGCCGGCGGCAGCCCGGCCAGCGGCTCCGCCCGCAGGTAGCCGGCGATCTCCGGCTGGTCGGCACCGAGTTCGGCGATCCAGCGCTCCGGGTCAGCCTGGTCGCGCAGGGTCAGCGCGGCGATCCGCAACACCGCTGCCCACCCCCCGGTCCGCTGTCGCAGCCGGGTGACGGCGGCGGCCGGTACCGCCACGCCGTCTGCGGTGAGCAGGTCGGCGATCTCGTCGCCGGTGAAAGCCAGGTCGTCCGGGCCGATCTCGGTCAACTCCCCAGCCAGCCACAGCCGGTGTACTGCCAGGGGTGGTCCGGTCCGTCCCGCCGCCACCAGGCGAAGCCGCTGCTCACTGTGGCGCAGCAGGAACTCCAGCCCGGTCAGCGCCGCCGGTTCGGTGATCCGGTCCAGATCGTCCACGACCAGCACCACCGGCCGTTCCCGGGCGGCCAGGGCCGCGGCAAGGACCTCCAGTTCGTCCGGACGCGGTGCCCGGTCAGGCAGCGGTGTCTCCGCCGGGTCCAGGACGGCGCCCAGCGCCGCACCGAGGTACGCCCAGAGACGGTCCGGGTCGTCACCCGCCTCGACCGACACCCAGGCCGGCGTCGGGGCCTGCGGGTCGGCGTCCTGCCGAGTCCGCCACCAGGTGGCGAGCAGGGTGGTCTTGCCCCAGCCGGCCGGTGCCCGGAGCAGGGTGGCCGGGCGGGTCACCGCCTCGTCGAGCAACCGGGCCAGCCGAGGCCGGAGGACCATCGGTTCGGGCGGCACGGCGGGCGTCAGCCGGGAGGCCAGCAGGGGCGGGCCGCCCGGCACCCGGGCCGCCGCGTCGGCCCGGACGGCGCTGTGGTCATCCGGCATCCGGCCCACCCCCACGGACGCGTCTTCCTCCCCGATCCTGCGGCGGGCGGTTACCCGACCCGCGGCGGTTCACCCCTTCCGGGGGACCCGGGTTCACCCAACCGGCGACGACGATGGCGCTGAGCTGGACGAACGCGCCGCGGATTCCACCCGGTCACCCCTCCGCGCGGTTCGGTGGAAGGGGAGGGCCAGCGGAGGTCGGAGGTACGAGTGGGACGGGTCGGGACAGTTGCCGCATTGGCCGGCGCCCTCGGGGTGGCGGTGGCCGGGGTCGCGCGTACCGTCGTCACCCGGCATCGGGCCCGGCGCGCCGGATGTCCGGGACGGTGGCAGGTGGTCACGGTCGACCGGTCACCGGAGCAGGTGCTGCCGTCGGCGGTCTGGCCGGAGCCACTCCGCCGTCTCGACGGCGCCGTCGAGGTCGCGGTGGCGCGTGCACCGGGCGGTCGGGGCACCGAACTGGCGGCCCGGGTACGACCACACGCCGTCTGGCCCGGACTCTCCGCGCACCTGCTGGGTGACGACCCCGGCCTGCTGGTACGACGAACGTTGTGGCAGGTCAAGCAGCTCGCCGAGACCGGTGAGGTGCTTCGCGCCGACCGTACTCCCGGCGAGCGTGGGCCGGTGGTGCCGATCGCCGCCACCGGGTCGCCGTCGGAGGGGTCGCCGCGGTGAGAGCGTTGTGCTGGACCGCCGGCGGCGAGTTGACCGTCTGTCAGGTGCCCGATCCGGAACTGCGCAACGACCACGATGTGATCGTCCGGGTGCGGCGCAGCGCCACCTGCGGTGCCGACCTGCCGTTGCTCACCGGGCAGGTGCCAGGTCTGGCCCCCGGTGACGTGCTCGGCCACGAGTTCCTCGGCGACGTGGTCGAGGTGGGCGCGGGAGTACGCCGGCACCGGGTCGGCGACCGAGTGGTGGTCTGCGCGTCGGTGGCCTGCGGTGCCTGCTGGTACTGCCGGCGAGGGTTGCCGTCGTGCTGCGACAACGGCAGCACCGATCCGGTCGGCAACGAGGCGCAGTGGGGTCACCCGGTGGCGGGCTGTTTCGGCCAGCCTCGGGCCGCAGGGGGCTTCGCCGGCAGCCACGCCGAGTACGTCCGGGTGCCGTACGCGGACGTCGGGGCGTTTCCGGTACCGGAGTCGGTGGGCGACGACCGGGCCGTGTTCGCCTCGGACGCCGCACCGGCCGGCTGGCTGGGTGCCGAGGCGGGCGAGGTGCGTCCCGGTGACGTGGTGGCCGTGTGGGGTGCGGGCGCGGTGGGTCAGTTGGCCGCCCGGGCGGCCTGGCTGCTGGGCGCCGAACGGGTGGTCGTCGTCGACCGGCACCCCGCGCGGCTGCTGATGGCACGGCAGCACGTCGGCGTGGAGACCATCGACCGGCGGGACACCGACGTCACCGCGCAACTGCGGGAGTTCAGCGGTGGACGGGGACCGGACGTGTGTGTCGAGGCGGTCGGCGGGCCCGCCGGTGAACACCTGTCACTCGCCGACCGGTTCACCGGCCGTGCCCGGTTGCCGGAGGCGGTCCGGGAGGCGGTGTACGCGTGCCGCAAGGGTGGCACCGTGTTCGTCCTCAACAACGGTGCCCGCCACGTCGACGCGTTCCCGGCCGGCACCGTCGTGCACAAGGGGCTGACCGTGCGCGGCGGACGCCAGCACGGCCAACGCCACATCCCCATGCTGCTGGACCGGATGGCCCGCGACGAGCTGCGTACCGAGCACCTGGCCACACACCACTTCCCGCTGGACCGGGCCGCCGAGGGGTACGCGTTGTTCCGGGACCGGCCCGACGAGTGCCTGCGCGCGGTGTTCACCCCACCCTGACCAGCGCCGGGCGGATCGGCGACGACGGTGGCATGATCGCGGGATGGCTGCTCAACGGTCGTACGACGTGGTGTTGTTCGGGGCGACCGGGTTCACCGGCGGGCTCACCGCTCGCTACCTGGCCCGGCACGCGCCACCGGGGCTGCGCTGGGCGATCGCTGGGCGCAACCCGGAAAAGCTGGCCGCGGTCCGGGACCAGCTGGCCACGATCGAGCCGGCGCTGGCCGGGTTGCCGCTGCTCACCGCCGACGTCACCGACCCGGCCTCGCTGCGTGCGGTGGCCGACGACGCCCGGGTGGTGGCCAGCACCGTCGGCCCGTACGTCCACCATGGAGAGCCGCTGGTGGCCGCCTGCGCCGCCGCCGGCACCGACTACCTCGACATCACCGGTGAGCCGGAGTTCGTCGACCGGGTGTACCTACGCCACCACACCGAGGCGGTACGCACCGGCGCGCGGCTGGTGCACGCCTGCGGCTTCGACTCGATCCCCCACGATCTCGGGGTCTGGTTCACGATCAAACGCCTCCCGGCCGACTCCGCCATCACGGTCGACGGGTACGTGCGGGCCGGCGGACGGTTCTCCGCCGGCACGTACCACTCGGCGTTGACCGCCTTCGCGCGTACCGGCGAGGCGTCGCGCGCCGCCCGCGAACGCCGGGCCGCCGAACCCCGCCCGGCCGACCGTCGGGTCCGGGCCGTGCCGGGCCGACTGGGCCGCTCGCGGGACCTGCCCGTCTGGGCGGTACCGCTGCCGACCATCGACCCGCAGGTGGTCCGCCGCTCGGCGGCGGCCCGCCCCGAGTACGGCCCGGATTTCCGCTACCGGCACTTCGCGGCGGTACGGCGGCTGCCCACGGTGCTGGCCGCCGGTGCGGGGCTCGGTGCCGTGCTGGGGCTGGTGAAGCTGCCGCCGACCCGACGCTGGCTGCTCGGCCGGCTCGCCTCCGGGCAGGGACCGAGCGCCGAGCAGCGGGCGAAGTCGTGGTTCTCGGTGCGGTTCGTCGGCGTCGGAGGTGGACGACGCGTGGTGACGGAGGTGGCCGGCGGCGACCCCGGCTACGACGAGACCGCGAAGATGCTCGCCGAGTCCGCGCTCTGCCTGGCCTGCGACGATCTGCCGGCCACCTCCGGCCAGGTCACACCGGTCACCGCGATGGGCGACGCGCTGCTGCACCGGCTCACCGCCGCCGGCATCACCTTCCGGGTGCTGAAGGAGCAGTCGGTGGCTTGACCCTCGACCAGGTCGAGGGGGCAGGATCGGGTCGTGAATGGCGACCTGCGCAGCATCGGTGAGCTGGCCCGGGCCAGTGGGCTGACGGTGAGCGCGCTGCGGTTCTACGACGCCGCCGGGGTGCTGGTCCCGGCCCGGGTCGATCCGGCCACCGGCTACCGCTGGTACGCCGACGACCAGGTGGCACCGGCCCGGCTGGTGGCCGGGCTGCGCCGGATCGGCCTGCCTGTGGCCGAGATCGCCCGGGCCGTACGCGCAGAGCCCTCGGTGGTGCACCGGCTGCTCGACGCGCACCTGGGACAGCTGGCCGACGGACTGGCCCAGGCGCGTCGCGAGGTCACCCGGATTCGTCGCCTGCTCGCCGACGATCAGCCCTTACTGGCGACCCGGCTCGTGCTGACCGGGAGCGAGTTGTCCGCCGCCGTGGACGCCGTCCGCTTCGCCGTCGGCACCGACCCGACGCTGCCGGGGCTGGCCGGCGTGCTGCTCGAGGTGACCGAGGAGGAGGTGCGGCTGGTGGCGACCGACCGGCACCGGCTGGCGGTGGCGACGGCCGGCGCGACGGTGCAGGGACCAGGGGTGCGGGCGCTGCTGCCGGTGGCCGCGGTGGACCGGCTACGCCGGCTAGCCGGCGACGCGGGGGCCGGCGAGGTGCGGCTGACCCTGATCGGACGGCAGGTGGTCGTCGACGTCACCGGATCCCGGATGCGGGCGACGACCCTGACGGACGACTTCCCCGACTACCACGCCCTGCTGCCCGCCGCGACCGGCGGCCCGGCCCGCCGGGTGCCGATCGACGCGCCGTGGCTGGTCGACGCGCTGCGCTCGGGTACCCCGGCGGTGACCCGCAAACACGCCGGCAGCCACCTGCCGGTGACCGTGCTGGGGCTGGGTGGCCCGGACGAGGTACGTCTGCTCGGCCCGGACGAACTGGCCGACGACCGGACCGGTCGGGCCGGCACTGAGCTGCGGGTCGGCGTCAACGGCGGTTATCTGCTCGACGCGCTGCACGCAGCGGGTGGCCCGCGCCTGGTGCTGGAACTGGACGGACCGGTCACTCCACTGGCCATCCGCCGGCCCGACGACCCGGCCGCCTTCTCCATTCTGATGCCGATCCGACTCTGACCGGTCGTCCGGAACCACCGGCTCCGGGTTGGGTCGGGTGCGGGAGGCGGGGCGATTCGGGCACGACGGTAGCATCTGGAGGTCCACCTGAGCCCGGACGGAGGCGTACGGAGCAGCATGCTCGACATGGAGTTGATCCGGAAGGATCGCGACGCGGTGGCGGCCGCGCTGGCGAAGCGGCTCGACGCCGCCGAGGTCGACCGGGCGCTGGAGGAGATCCAGCAGCTCGACCGGGAGCGCCGCCGGCTGATCAGTGAGATCGACGGGGAACGCCAGCGCCGCAAGGCCGAGGCTCGGGCGTACGCACAGGCGAAGCGGGCCGGTGTCGAGCCGCAGCCGACCTCGGAGACCGGCCGCAAGCAGGTCGCCGAGCTGGAGACGGAACTCGACGAGGTGCAGGCGCGGCTGCGTACCACCATGAGCGAGTTGCCCAACCTGCCCGCCGAGGACGTGGTGCCGGGCGGCAAGGAGGCCAACCGGGTGGTGAAGACCTTCGGTGACCCACCCGCCATCGAGAAGGTCCGCGACCACGTCGAGTTGAGCCGGATGCTGGGCCTGGTCGACCACGAACGCGGCGTCAAGCTGGGCGGATCCGGCTTCTGGATGTACACCGGAATGGGTGCCCGGCTGGAGTGGGCGCTGATCAACTGGCTGATCGAGCGGAACATCGAGGCCGGGTACGAATTCCTCCTCCCGCCGCACCTGCTGCTGGACAGCGCCGGTTTTGCCGCCGGCCAGTTTCCCAAGTTCTACGACGACGTCTACCACCTGGACAAGCAGTCCGCGCCACGCGGCCAGTTCCTGCTGCCGACGGCGGAGACGGCGATCCTCGGGGCGTACCAGGACGAGATCCTGGAGACCGCGAAGCTGCCGCTGAAGGTGTTCGCGTACACCCCGTGCTACCGGCGCGAGGCCGCCGGCTCGCATTCCGACGAACGGGGCACCGTCCGGGGCCACCAGTTCAACAAGGTGGAGATCTTCCAGTTCACCCTGCCCGAGCAGGCCGACGCCGCGTTGGAGCAGATGGTCACCCACGCGGAGAGCCTGGTGGAGGGGTTGGGGCTGCACTACCAACGCAGCCTGCTCGCCGCCGGTGACTCCAGCGCGTCGATGCGCAAGACCCTCGACATCGAGGTGTTCATGCCGAGCACGGGCAAGTACAAGGAGGTCTCGTCGGTCTCCTGGGGTGGTGACTACCAGGCCCGCCGGGCGGCGATCCGCTACCGCGAGCCGGGCGGCAAGCAGACCCGCTTCGTACACACGCTCAACGGTTCGGCGCTGGCCACCAGCCGCCTCTACCCGGCCATCCTGGAGCAGTTCCAGCAGCCCGACGGATCGGTCCTGGTGCCGGAGGTCCTCCGCGACCGCCTGGGCACCGACCGCCTAACCCCTCGCTGACCGGCGCGCCGGCGTTCCCGGCCGGCGTTCCCGCCGCCGCCCGCCGCCCGCCGCCCGCCGGCAGGCGCGGCTAGCCGTCGGCGCTGCGCGTCGGCTCGGTGCGCGCCGGCTCGGTGCGCGCCGGCTCGGTGCGCGCCGGCTCGCTGTTAATAAGGGGCCCTTTCTCTACCGCAGGCGTTAACAAGGTGCCCTTCCTTCTCAGCAGGGCGGTGAGGAGGAGGGCGGCGAGCAGGGTGGTGAGGGTGATGGGGCCGGCGGTGTCGATGGTGTCGGCCAGCCAACGCTGGACGCTGGCGGCGGTGGTGACGAGCGGGTCGGTCAGGGCATCGCGGTTGCCGGCGGCCAGCCGCACCTCGTACCAGCCGTACCAGGCGACGTAGCCGCCGGCGAGCAGCAGCACCAGGCCGCTGAGCCGGGGCGCCCAGGCGCCGGCCCCGCGCAGCCGGGCCACCACCTCGCCGCGCACCAGCGCCACGCCGAGCGCGGCCACCGCGACCACCAGCCCCATCCCGAGGGCGTACGCGCCGAACAGCGCCAGCCCGCGTGCCGTCGAGCCGGTTTGGAGGCTGGTCACCACGGTCGCCAGGAACGGCGCGATGGCGCAGCCCAGCGAGGCCGTCGCGTAGGCCATCCCGAACAGCACCATCGACGGCAGTGAGCGGGTCACCCGGGGGGCCCGGGCCAGCGGGCGCAGGGTCGGTAGCCGCCGGCCGGCGAGCAGCCAGCACCCGAGCAGCACCAGCAGCAGGCCCAGCCCCACGGTGAACCAGGGCAGCCGGGGACGCAGCCAGCCGGCGATCGGGGCCAGCGCCAGCCCGAAGGCACCGAACACCAGGACGTACCCGAGGGTGAGCGCGCCCGCGGCGGCCAGCGCCCGGCCGACCGCGCTCCGGGTGTCGGTGGTGCCAGCGACCAGCAGCGACAGGTACGCCGGCAGCATCGCGAAGCCGCACGGGTTGACCGCGCCGAGCATGCCCGCCGTCAAGGCGAGCAGCAGCGGCGCTTCCATCAGGCCGCCAGGGCGGTGACCCGGCGGGTGAGGTCCTCGCCGTCCAGCCAACCCTGGTGAATCACCCGTCCGTCCCGGTCGATGATCACAAAGGTGCTCTGCTCGACGACCCCGAAGCGCCGCCAGAGCGTCCCCGCACGATCCTCGATCTGCGGCATCGGGCCCAGTTCGAACTCGGTGACGAAGTCGGTCATCGCCTTCCGTTCACCGAGCCCCGCGACGCCGATGATCGGCACGGTCGCCCGGAAGCCCGGCTCGATCTCGGCGATCGTCCACGCCTGGCTGGCGCACGAGGCGCACCAGGGCGCCCAGAACCAGAGCACCGCCGGCCGGCCCGCCAGGGAGGCCGCGTCGAAGGCCGCGCCGTCCAGGGTGGTGCCGGTGAACCGCAGGGTGTCCGGCACCGGCCCGGTCGGACCGGTCGACGGGGACGCGGCGGACGGCGCACCGCCGGCGGGCGGGGCAGCCTCGGCGTCCGGTCCGGTGCCGCATCCGGCGGTGGCCAGCACGGCGGCGAGCAGTGCGGCCGTGACCGCACCGGTGGGCCGTAGCGTCGATGTAACCGACCCCATCCGCGTCTCCTTCGGTCCGCTCGCCCGTCACCCGGGCAGCCATGCCGCCACGATCGGCGGTACTCAGGCCTTGGTCAGCCGCAGCGCCAGCTCCGGACAGACCTTGACCGCCTTCACCGCGCCCTCCCGCAACCAGGTCGGCACGGGGGTGGGCGGGAAGGCCGGGTATCCGTTCTGGTCGAGCCGGATGAAGTCCGGCACCACGTGGGCGCAGAGACCGTGCCCGTCACAGCGGGACCAGTCCAGAACCAGCTTCTGCGGGTCGGGATCGGGGGCACCGGGCAGGCCCATCATGCCCTTGACCCGCCGACCACAGCCCTCGCCGGTGGTGTGCTTCTTCAGGTCGTCGGCGAAGACCTCCATCGCCGAGAGCGCGAAGCGGGACGTACCGTCGGGGTGGCTGCACGCGCCACGGCCCTTGACGTCCCCGGCGGCGGCCCGGACGACCTCCACCGGCGCGCTACCGGAGACCGCCAGGTCGACGGCGCGGGCGAGGTCGGGCAGCCCTCGCTTGCACGGACCGCACTGCCCGGCGGACTCGCCGGCCAGGTAACGGACCACCTGCGCCGCCTCACCGAGCGGGCAGGTGTCGTTGGCGAGCGGGACGATGATGCCCGCGCCGAGCGTGCCACCGACCGCGGCGAGTCCCTTGCGGGAAACCTCGGCCTTCTCCGCCGCCTCCCGGGTGATCCACTTGCCGTGGTAGCCGCCCATCAGGATGCCGGGGCCGTCCGGCACCTCGCACAGTTCGAGGATCTCGGCCAACGGGGTGCCGGCCGCGCACTCCACCACCGCGTGCCGCTTCGCCGCGCCGGTGACGCTGAGCAGCACCGTGCCGGGCTCGTCGTCGGTGCCGAGCGCCGCGTACTCGTACGGCCCGAGTCGGGCGGCGATCGCCATCTGGGAGTACGTCTCGGCGTTCGACAGCAGGGTCGGCAGCCCGCCGACACCGGAGTCGCTGGAGCGCTTCTTGGTGCCGGGCGGGATGTGCGGCAGCCCGTTGATGCCGTTCACCAACGCGCCACCCTCACCGCTGATGAAGCGGTGCGGCACCGTCACGACGCTGGTCGGTGCCGGCATCCGACGCTCGTCCAGGGCCTCCAGCAGGGAGTCCCGGCCCACCAGGTCGTCGGCCACGCAGAGCACGATCTCCTCGGCGTCCAACGCGAACGCGGCCAGCGCGGCACCGTCGAGGATCAGGTGCGGTGCCCGGGTGAGCAGGACCTTGTCCTTCCAACTGGCCGGTTCACCCTCGGTGGCGTTGACCACCACCACGGGGGGCAGGTCCTGGCGTTCGCAGGATTCCAGCACCGCCCGCAGTTTCCTGGCGAACGGGAAGCCGGCGCCGCCCTTGCCCTTGAGCTGGATGCCCTCGGCCAGACGCAGCAGGTTGGACGGTTCCATCGGGCTGATCGGACCGTGCACCATCTCGTGGGCGCGCAGGTCGAGGCGACCGAATTCGGCGAAGCCCGCGGTGAGCCGGGGCTCACCGACGGCGGCCACCGGGGGCACAGTGGTGCGCATCGTCATTTGGCCTCACCTCGCAGCCCGGCCCAGTAGGCACCGTCCACCGAGTCCGGGTCGGCCTTGCGGCGACGCCGGCTCTCCGCCGACGAGGCCCGACGGGCACGCCGGGAGGCCAGGTCGACCAGGGTGGGAGTGTCGTCGTCGACGACGTCCTCGTCTGGGGTGTACCGGGCCGGCGGACGCCAGTAGTCGGTCTCCGCCTCCGGCAGGTCGTCCTCGGCGCTGTGCCGCCCACCGCCGCTGCGGGGCGCGGCCGAGATCGGCGAACCGGAGATGGGCGCACCGGAGATCGGGTCGGCGGAGATCGGCGCGGTCGACTCCCACCGGCGCGGGCTGTCCCAGGGCTCCTCCGCCTCGTCCTGGACGCGCTGCGGCGGAGCTGAGTACCGGCTTCCGACCTCGGACCGGGACCGGCGGGAGCGGCCGCCGTACTCCTCCTCGTCCTCGTCGCGTCGGCGACGCACCGGCGCCTCGTACTCCATCAGCTCCTCGTCGCGACGGGAGGCCCGGCGGCCCACCGGCTCGCGCTCCTCCTCGCGCCGTGACCGGCGGCGGGGCGATTCCTCGTCGCGGCGCGACCGGCGGGCCACCGGCTCCAGGTCCTCCTCGACCCGCGCCGCACGTCGCCCGCTTCTCTCCAGCTCCTCGTCCCGGCGCGACGTGCGCCCGCTGACCGGCTCCGCATCGCGACGCCGCCGCGCCACCGGCTCCAGCGCCTCGGTCTCCCGGCGCACGACCCGCTCCAGTTCCTCCTCCTCGCGACGCGAGGCACGCCGGACGACCGGCTCGAACTCCTCGTCGCGGCGGTCCCGTCCGGCCCGGACGGGCTCGCCCAGGGTGCCCGGCTCGGGCACCACCGGCACGGTGAATCGTTCCGGGTCGTTGCGCCGGATGGTGGGGCTGGCCCAGGTTCCGGAGGTGCTGTCGGCCCAACTGGTGTCGCGACGGACCCGCTTCTCACGGCCGTCGTCGACCTCACCGCGTCGGCCGGTCAGGGTGCCGAGCAGAGACATGCTGCGGGTCTCCTCGGTGGACTTGCTGCCGCTCATGACCTCGTTGAGGACGGCCGCCTGCTGCTGCTCGCGACTGCGCCGTTGCAGGGTGACCGAGAGGCGGACCATCAGGGCGAGCACGACCACCACCACGCAGGCGAAGTAGCTCAGGCTCACCCAGGTGGCGGGCGGGCGGCCGGCGAGGAGACCGTGGAAGATGGCGAACGGCCAGGAGACGTACGCCATCGAGTGCAGGGCACGCCACACCCACTTCGGACCGACGTCGGCGAAGCGGGCCCGGATGATGCCGGTCCAGAGCACACCCACCATGAGCAGCGCGGCGATGGTGCCGAGCCCGACGTAGAGGCCCCGGCCACCGACGAACGGCACGGCGGCGTCGGTCACCCCCGCCCGACCGCTGACGACCTTCGTGATGACGTGGAAGACCAGCCCGGCCACGCCGAGGATGCCGGTGGCCCGGTGCGCGGACTGCATCAGCACCCGGTGCCGGATGAGCAGCACCAGCCGGTCGGTGGCGAGCAGTCCCATCATCACCGTGAGGCTCAACGCGACCAACGCGATCACGCCGGCGAAGAACTCGGTGAAGAAGAAACCCATCGCGTACATCGTCTGGCCCGCGCCGGTGAGCATCGTCAAGGCCCACAACGCGGCGAGCCCGGACGCGGAGAGTGCCATGATCTGGCCGCGGGACCAGACCCGGATCCCTCGACTGCTGCTGCTGGTACGGACGGCAGCCGTCTTCTCGTTCTGCGTAGCCCGGGCCATCTGCTCCTCGATCGTCTCGCGGCGGCGCACCGCCGGCCGACCCTGTTCCCCACTCCAGTACGCAGCGCGGCTCCGGTCGGATCAGTGTTCGAGGAAAAAATCTCGACGACTTGTCGAACCGCCCCGCGGCGTGGCGCGTGTAGCACCCGCGCCACTGGCCACCCGCATCATCGCATTGACAGTGATTGAAATGTGCTTGTAACCTTTCCGAAACTTTCAGCGTTGCTTGCAAGATGCGAGCAACCCGCACCACCATCCCCCATCCCCCGGCCCCCTGGAGCACCCGATGCATCGACGTCGACTCCGCCCGGCGATCCTCGCCCTCGCCGTGATCGCCGGTCTCCTCGCCCCTGGCGTGGTGACCGCACCCCCCGCCGCTGCCGCGCCGAGCGGCGGCAAGAAGGTCATCGCCAACCTCTTCGAGTGGAACTGGCCCTCGGTCGCCAGCGAGTGCGGCAGCACCCTCGGCCCGAAGGGCTACGGCTTCGTCCAGGTGTCACCACCCCAGGAGCACGTACGCGGCAACCAGTGGTGGGTGGCCTACCAGCCGGTCAGCTACCGGATCGAATCCCGCAAGGGCACCCGCGCGCAGTTCAAGTCCATGGTCGACGCCTGCCACGCGGCCGGCGTGAAGGTGATCGTCGACGCGGTCATCAACCACATGTCCGGTCAGGCCAACGGCGGCACCGGCTGGGCCGGCTCGTCCTACCAGCACCACGTCTACCCCGGCATCTACCAGGCGCAGGACTTCCACTACTGCGGCCGCAACGGCAACAACGACATCGTCAACTACCACGACCGGTACGAGGTGCAGAACTGCGAGCTGGTCAACCTCGCCGACCTGAAGACGGAGTCCGACTACGTCCGGTCCCGACTGGCCGCGTACCTCAACGACCTGCTGTCACTCGGCGTGGACGGCTTCCGGCTGGACGCCAGCAAGCACATGCCGGCGGCCGACATCGCCAACATCCGCAGCCGGCTCAACCGGTCGGCGTACATCGTGCAGGAGGTCATCTACGGCGCGGGCGAGCCGATCACGCCGAACGAGTACACCGGCAACGGTGACGTGCACGAGTTCCGCTACGGCAAGGACCTGGCCCGGGTGTTCCGCTCCGAACGGCTCGCGTACCTGCGCAACTTCGGTGAGGGCTGGGGCCACCTGCCCAGCGGCGTGGCCTCGGTCTTCGTGGACAACCACGACACCCAGCGCGACGACGGTGGGGTACTCACCTACCGGGACCGGGGCAGCTACGCCCTCGCGAACGCCTTCATGCTGGCCTGGCCGTACGGCTCCCCGACGGTGATGTCGAGCTACACCTACAGCAGCCGGGACGCCGGCCCACCCTCGGACAGCAACAACAAGACGCGCAACACGGTCTGTTACTCCGGCTGGGAGTGCGAGCATCGCTGGCCGGTGATCGCGAACATGGTCGGCTTCCGCAACGCCACCGAGGGCGCCGGCGTCAGCAACTGGTACGACAACGGCAACAACCACATCGCCTTCAGCCGGACCGGCCGTGGCTTCGTCACCATCAACGACGAGGGCTCGGCAATCAACGGCCGCTCCTACTACACCGGTCTCCCGGCTGGCCGCTACTGCGACGTCATCCACGGCACCTTCACCAACGGCACCTGCTCCGGCCCGGTCATCACCGTCGACGCCAACGGCTGGTTCGCCGCCAACATCCCCGCCCACGACGCCATAGCCATCCACCTCAACGCCCGCCTCCCCTAAACCCCCACCCCCCACCCCCACCCCCCACCCGTCCGCGTTGATCATGAGGTTATTGCCCGGATTGGAGATCAAAAAGGACAATAACCTCATGATCAACCTTGAGTGGTCGGGGGTTTTGGGGGGTTTGGGGTGCTTGGGGGGGGTAGGGTGGTTGTGTGGGTTTTTTGGGGTCTAGAGGGCGGCGGGGGGTTGCCGTCGGGCTCGGTGTGGCGGTGCTGATGGGTGGGGCGGCGTACACCGGGTGGGCGTTGACTCCGGCGACCGCCCCCGCGCCGGTCGTCGGGCCCACGGGCGGGCCGGAGGCGCCGATCGCGGACGTGCGGCCGTCGCCCGACGTCGAGCGGGTGCCGGCCGCCGCACCGGCACCGGACGGGCTGCCAGAGATCGACTACGATCCGGCTCCCGCCGGCTTTCCCGATGATCCGGACACCCTGGACACCACACCGCTGACCCACGGTCTGCATCCGACCCGCAAGCTCGCCGCGTACGACGCGCCCGGCGGCCGGCCGCTGGCCTTCCTGATGCCGACCATCAGCGAGGTGGAGTTGACCGTGCCGATCGCCGGCCGCGAGTCCGGTTGGACGGCGGTACTGCTCCCCTCGGCCAACCGCAAGCTGGCCTGGCTGCCCCCCGGCGGCTTCCGCACCGTCGCGCTACGCGACCAGATCGTGGTGGAACGGAGACCGTTCCGGCTCACCTGGTACCGCGACGGCACCGCCCAACGGTCCTGGCAGGTCAGCCTCGGTCAGCGTGGTCAGGAAACTCCGCTCGGCCGGACCTTCGTCCTGGGCCGTACCCCACCGCCGGAGTCGGTGTACGGCGGGGTGGACATCTACGCCCTCGGCTCGATCCCCGACGACCTGGACTCCGTGCCGACCGGGCTGCGCGGCGCCCACATCGGCATCCACACCTGGTATCACGACGGCGAGCTGGGTCAGCAGACCACAAACGGCTGCATCCGGTTGACCGCCAGCGGCCAGCGTCTGCTGCTGGAGAAGGTGCGCCCCGGCACCCCGGTGGTGGTCGTCGACGAGCTGCCCGAACCTCCTCCAACCGCCTGAGCGGGCACGGAGTCCGCCGACGGCGCCAGCTTCCGCCAGAGGAACTCCAGTGACATGGCCTCGATGAAGGCGCGCTGCTCGTTGTTGGCTGCCGCGCCGTGCCCACCCTCGACGTTCTCGTAGTACGACACGTCGTGGCCGTGCTCGCGCAGCCGGGCGGTCATCTTCCGGGCGTGCCCGGGGTGCACCCGGTCGTCGCGGGTGGAGGTGACGAACAGGACCGGCGGGTACCGCACCTCACCGCGCACATTGTGGTACGGCGAGTACTCCCGCAGATAGGCCCAGTCCTCCGCCACGTCCGGGTCGCCGTACTCGGCGATCCAGGAGGCACCGGCCAGCAGCCGGTGGTAGCGCCGCATGTCCAGCAGCGGCACGTTCGCGACGACGGCGCCGACGAGCGACGGGTAGCGGGTCAGCATCGCCCCCATCAACAGGCCACCATTGCTGCCGCCCTCGATGCCCAGCATGGCCGGCGTGGTGATGCCCCGGGTCACCAGGTCGGTCGCCACGGCCGCGAAGTCCGCGTACGCCCTCGGTCGGTGCTCGCGCAGCGCGGCCCGGTGCCAGCGCGGGCCGTACTCGCCGCCGCCCCGGATGTTCGCCACCGCGTAGCTGCCGCCGCGCGCCAGCCAACCCCGGCCGATGATCCCGTCGTAGCCCGGGGTCAGGGACACCTCGAAGCCGCCGTACCCGTGCAGCAGCGTCGGCCCGGCCGGTGCGGCCGGATCCCCGACCACGAAGTACGGCACCGGGGTGCCGTCGGCGGAGGTGGCGAAGAACTGACGTACCGCCAGACCGTCGGTGTCGAAGAACGCCGGTGCCCGCTTGAGCGTCTCCGCGCCGCCGCCGAGCCGACCGAGCCGCAGCGTGGCCGGCTGGAGGAAACCCTCCGAGGCGACCAGATAGGAGTCGTCCCGATCCGGATCGGTCTCCACCAGGCAGCTTTCCTCGTCCACCGGCACCCCGGGCAGGGGTTCGCGTCGCCAGCCGTGCTCGCCGGGGGTGAGCAGTTCCAGCCGGCTGCGTACGTCGGTGAGGGTGGTCAGGATCAGGTGGTTGCGGGTCCACGCGGAGCCACCGAGCGACGTGTGCTCGTCGGGTCGGAACAGCACGTCGAAATCTCGCGCGCCGGTGAGGAAATCGTCGAACCGGATCGCCAGCAGCGCCCCCGCCGGATGAGTCAGGTCACCGACCGGCCAGGGCGTACGCGGCTGGACCAGCAGCCACTCCCGGCGTACCCCCCACTCCGCGTCCTCGGGCACCGGGATGCGTACCCGCTGCCCCGCCCCGGTCAGCAGGAAGCTCTCGGAGCGGTAGAAGTCGAGGCTGCGGCTGACGAAGTCACGCTCGAAGCCGGGCGTCGGGTCCCGCCAGCCGTACGCCCCGACGTCCACGGTGGACGCCTCGTAGACGACCTCGGCGTCGGTCAGCGAGGTGCCCCGCCGCCAGCGCAGCACGACGCGTGGGTAGCCGGAGTCGGTCAGCGACCCGGGTCCGAGGTCGGTGCCGATCCAGATGTGGTCGGCGTCGATCCAGCACACGTCGGTCTTGGCCTCGGGAACAGTGAACCCGCCGTCGACGAAGGTCCGGTCGGCCAGGTCGTACTCGCGTACCACCACCGCGTCGGCACCGCCGCGGGACAGGCTGATCAGGCAGCGCCGATGCTGCGGCGGTAGCGTCGTCACACCGCCCCAGACCCAGTTCTCGCCCTCGGTTCGGGCCAGCGCGTCCAGGTCGAGCAGGACATCCCACTCCGGCTCGGGTCGGCGGTACTGATCAAGCGTCGTACGCCGCCACAGTCCGCGGGGATGGGCGGCGTCCCGCCAGAGGTCGTAGTAGAAGCCGTCGCCGCGCCAGCCCGGGTACGGGATGCGGTCCTCCGCGTCGAGCACCTGCCGGATCCCGGCCTGACGGGCGGCGAACGTCGGGCCGCCGGTCAGCGCCGCGACGGTCTCGGCGTTGCGGTCACGAACCCACGTCGTGGCCTCCGGGCCGTCCAGGTCCTCCAGCCAGAGGTACGGGTCATCGCTGTCATCGGTCGAGATCGCCACCCTGGAACTATCGCTGAACCTCGGCGTGTCACTCGACCCGGCGGCTGTCGGCATGGCGACTGGCACGCGCCGGCACGCTACGTCAGCGGGACGGCTGTCGTGTTCCCACCCAGGTGGGAGGTGACGTTCGGCCCTGGCATGGAAACGGGCTGTCGGGGTATGACCAAGACATGAGGGCGAGTTTCCGACTCGGTCGGATCGTGGGCGTGCCAGTCGGAGTCAACTGGAGTGTCCTGGTCATCTTCGCGCTGATCTGGTGGGGGCTGTCGGCCAACCTGTTCCCGCAGTCGTACCCGGACCGGTCGACGGTGGCGTACCTGCTGGCCGGGTTGGCGGCGGCGGTGGTCTTCTTCCTCGGCCTGCTCGCCCACGAGGTGTCCCACGCGGTGGTGGCCAAGCGCAACGGCCTGGGCGTGCAGGGCATCACGCTGTGGCTCTTCGGCGGGGTCGCCGAACTGCGCGGCGAGGCCCGCTCCCCCGGTGCCGAGCTGCGCATCTCCGGGGTGGGACCACTGGTCAGCTTGATCATCGGCGTCTTCTTCGGGGCGGTCGCGACGCTGCTCGCCGTGGCCGGGGTCGAGGGGCTGCTGCTGGGCGTGATGGCCTGGCTCGCCGGCATCAACCTGCTGCTGGCCGTGTTCAACATCCTGCCGGCGGCACCGCTGGACGGTGGGCGGCTGCTGCGGGCGGCGGTGTGGAAGGCCACCGGTGACCGGACCCGCGCCACGGTGGTGGCGGCCCGGGCCGGCTGGGTCCTCGGGCTGGCGCTGATCGGGTTCGGGCTGTGGCGGTTCCTCAGCGGGACCGGCGTCGGCGGACTGTGGCTGGCGCTGATCGGCTGGTTCCTGATCGGCGCGGCCACCATGGAGGAGCGACAGGCCAGGGTGGGCGACGCCCTGCGCGGCGTCCGGGTCGCCGAGGTGATGACCCCGCAGCCGCAGACCGCCTCGGGTGAGCTGACCGTGGCCGACTTCGTGGACAACTACCTCTTCGCGTACCGGCACACCGCACTGCCGTTGATCGAGGACGGTCGACCGGTCGGGCTGGTCACCCTCGACCGGGTACGCGGCGTGCCGTCGGACGAACGGGGCAGCACCACCCTGGCGGCGGTGGCCTGCCGCGCCGAGGACCTGGTGCTCGCCTCCCCCGACGAGCCGCTGACCGACCTGCTGCCCCGGCTCAACGAATGTGCCGACGGCCGGGCGTTGGTGGTCACGGAGGGCCGCCTCATCGGCATCGTCTCCCCCAGTGACATCAGCCGCGCCGTCCAGCGCAGCAGCATGCGCGACCAGCTCAACGCCGGCCGCTGACCGTCGGACGCCGCCGTCTCAGCCGAGGTGGTCGGCTGGCGCGGTCTGCAACAACCAGGCCAACGGCATGCGCGCCTGCTCGACGTAGCGCCCCTCGCCGCCGAGTTCGTGCAGCGTCACTGTCTGCGCGCCGTCCCGGTCCACAACCCAGTACCGGGGGATGCCCGCCGAGGCGTACTCGCGGACCTTCGTCACCGAGTCCATCGCCTCGGAGCCGGGTGACACGATCTCGACCACGAGTGCGATGTCCGCGACAGCGGACCAGACCCCACGGCGGGGAGGCTTACGCCAGACGCTGAGGTCCGGAATCCTGCCGCCGCTTCCGTCCGGGCCGGGAATGCGTACGCCAACGGCCTGGAGCACCTGTTCCGCGGGCCAGCCTGCCATGATCAACCAGGCGAAGAGGCGACTCGCGATCGTCGCGTGCTCCGAGTCGGGTGGCGGCATGACCGACAGGACCCCCTCGGGGCTGGTCTCGTAGCGATGACCGTTCGCATCGGCGGCGTTCATCGCCGCCACGTCGTCGAGCGTCACGACGGCGGGCATGTGCATGCCGACGGCCTCAGCGCTCATGGGCCCATCTTAGAGCGGTGTCCGAGCACGTTGACCTGGCCGCGCCGCGTCGGTTCGCCGGGTCCTCGTCAGCGGGGAAACAGGCGGTCGAACTCCTCCGTGCGGAATCTGCCCTCCGGGTCGAGCCGGGTCACCAGCGCGGCGAAGTCGGCCCAGCGGGGGTAGGTGGCGGCGATCGTCTCGGTCGGCATCGTGAAGACCTTGCCCCAGTGCGGCCGGGGAGCGAAGGGCGCGAGTGCCCGCTCGACCTCGGCGACGACCGGGAGCACCGCCGCCGAGTCGGCGATCCAGGTGAAGTGCACCGCAAGGCTGTCCCGGCCGTACTGCGGGCTGAGCCAGAGATCGTCGGCGGCGACGGTACGCAGCTCACTGATCTGCGTGACCGGGGCGATCAGGTGCGCCACCTCGTCCAATGCGGCGAGCGCGTCGGCGGCCACCGCGCGCGGCAGGTGGTACTCGGACTGCAGTTCTTCGCCGTTGCTCGGGGTGAAGCCGAGCCGGAAGTGCGGCAGCCGCTCGTGCCAGGGGCCGGGCACGCCGAGCTGCTCGGTGCAGTTGACCACCGGCATGCCGGGCACCGGATGCCAGGGGCGGTCGGCCGCCGTGGTGCCGAGCCAGTCCGCCGGGGGCGCGGGCTGGTCCGCGAGCTGCTTGCGCCAGACCTGGGTGCCGCGCGTGGAGCGCCAGTCGGTGAAGACACTGACGCTGTACGCCGAGGCGAGCGCCTCGTCCAGCGCATCGCGTGGCAGGTCGAGGCGCACGTACTGGCGTACCTCGTAGCTGGGCACCACGTCCAGGCTGAGCCGGGTGACGATGCCCAGCGCGCCGAGGGAGACCACCATGCCGGCGTACTCGGCGTCGGTGCGGTCCACGGTGAGCAGCTCACCGGCGGCGGTGACCAGTTCCAGGCCGGCGACGGCGGTGGCCAGGTTCCCGACGGTCTCGCCGGAGCCGTGGGTGCCGGTGGCGACCGCGCCGGCCACCGAGATGTGCGGCAGCGAGGCGAGGTTGGCCAGCGCGTACCCCCGCTCGTGCAGCCAGGTGGCCAGATCGCCGTAGCGCATCGCGGCCGGCACCTCCACCACCCGCCGCTGTTCGTCGAGCCGCACCGTGGCCGGCAACCCGGCGAGCGTGACCAGGTCGCCGGTGGTGTCACCGAGTCGGTTGAACGAGTGTCCGCTGCCCACCGCCCGGATCCGGTCGCTGCCGGCGACCAACTCACGCAGTTCGTCGACCGACGACGGCCGGTGGTGTGCCCGGGCTGCGTACTCGACGTTGCCGGCCCAGTTGCGGTGCGTCGACACTCCCGACCCCCTCTCCACGCCAGCGGTTACCGCCGGCTTCGTCGGGGAACCCTACGCCGATGAGCAGCTACCGTGATCCCGCCCCTCGCGGCGACGTGTACCCCTCCGAGGAGGAGATCGACCCGGCCGGCAGCGGCGTGGAGCCCGCCACCGTCGTCGGCGACGCCCCGGTCACCGGTGCCGGGCGGCAGTGGGCGAGCCAGCCGGATCCGCAGCCCAGCCCCACCCCGGAACCGGTGCCGACGCCGCCACCCACCCCCGGCCCGCCGCCGCGGGTCGAGGCCGGCGCCCGGTCGATCGTGACCCGGCACATGGACGGCTCCGTCCAGGTGGTCACCGACCTCGACGGCGACGGCGTGGCCGACGTGGTGCAGTTCGACCTGGACGGCGACGGGCTGCCGGACGTCACCTACCTGGACCGCGATCGGGACGGCCAACTGGACACGGTGCTGCGTGAGCAGCACCCGGTCTGAACGCTGTCGACCCGTCAGAGCTGCCGCATCACCTCGGCGGCGACCAGGTCCAGGTGGTCCAGGTCGGCCAGATCCAGCACCTGGAGGTAGATCCGTTGGCTGCCGACCGCCGCGAACTGGCCGATCTTGTCGACCACTTCGGCGGGGGTGCCGGCCAGGCCGTTGGCGCGCAGTTCGTCCGGTTCCCGGCCGATCGCGGCGGCTCGCCGGGTCACCTCGGCGTCGTCCCGGCCACAGCAGAGCACCAGCGCGTTGGACCAGGTCAGCTCTTCCGGGGCGCGACCGATGTCGGCGCAGGCGGCGCGGACCCGCTCGAACTGGGCGACCGTCTCGTCGATCGAGACGAACGGCAGGTTGAACTCGTCGGCGTAGCGGGCGGCGAGCTGCGGGGTACGCTTCGCGCCCTTGCCACCGAGCAGGATCGGCGGATGCGGGCGCTGCACCGGCTTGGGCAACGCGGGTGAGTCGCTGACCTGGTAGTGCCGGCCGCTGAAGTCGAACGTCTCGCCCGACGGGGTGCGCCACAGGCCGGTGATCACCGCGAGCTGCTCGTCCAGCCGGTCGAACCGCTCCCCCAGCGGCGGGAACGGGATCCCGTACGCGTGGTGTTCGGCGTCGTACCAGCCGGTGCCGATGCCCAGCTCGACCCTTCCGCCGCTCATCTGGTCGACCTGGGCGACGGTGATGGCCAGCGGTCCGGGCAGCCGGAACGTGGCGGCGCTCATCAGCGTGCCGAGCCGGATGCTGCGGGTGTCCCGAGCCAGGCCGGCCAGGGTGGTCCAGGCATCGGTGGGGCCGGGTTCGCCGCTGACCGACCCCATCCTCAGGTAGTGGTCCGAGCGGAAGAAGGCGCCGAAGCCGGTCTCCTCGGCACGTCTGGCCACGGCCAGCAGGTCGTCGTAGCTGGCGCCCTGCTGAGGTTCGGTGAAGATGCGCAGTTCCATGGGTCGAGCATAGGAACCCGCCGGGTCCGTGCGGCTTGCCCCGTCGATCTAGGGTGGGCCGGTGGACGAGCCGGTCGTGACAGTGGTGGGGCTGCGCGTCGCGTACGGCAGCGTGACCGTGGTGCGCGACGTCGGCTTCGACCTGCCGCCCGGCGGTGCGCTCTGCCTGGTCGGGGAGAACGGCGCGGGAAAGTCGACAGTGCTGCGCTGCGTGACCGGGCTGGTCGAGCCGAGCGCGGGCCGGGTGCGGGTGTTCGGCGCCGCACCGGATGGCACGGCCTCGTTCTGGCGGCGGGTGGTGACCACCGTGGAGCAGCCCAGCTGGTACGCCGGCCTCACCGTCCGCGAGCACGTCGAGCTGGTCCGGCTCGCCGGTGGGGACGACCCGACCGACGGCCGGGTGGACGAACTGCTCGACGTGCTGGGCCTCAACGATCTCGGTGACAGCACCCCGGATCGGCTCTCCTCCGGTGAGCGACAGCGCCTGCTGCTGGCCACCGCCCTGGCCCGACCGGCCGAGCTGCTGGTGCTCGACGAGCCGGAGCAGCGACTCGACTCGGCGATCCGCCCGGTGGTGGCCGGCCTGCTCGATGAGCACCGGGCGATCGGCGGCAGTGTGCTGCTGGCCAGCCATGATCCGGTCTTCGTGGCGGCGCTCGACTGCCCGGTCATCCGGCTGCACAGCGGTGCGCCGATGCCGGACGATCCGGGCCGGCCCCGGCCCGATGTCAGCGCATGACGCGGACCGTCGAACCGCCGACCCGGGTGGCCACGCAGCTGTCCAGCGCCCGACGGGTGCGCCGCTGGGTCCGGCGGCGGCGGGCCGAGCGGGGGCCCGCGCTCTCCCTGGAATCCGCGTACGTCCTGCTGCTGACGGTGGCCGTCACGGTGGCGATGATCGGTCCCCGGCTCGGGTCCGCTCTCTGGCCGGCGGACGCCGCACCGGCGTCGGACCGGTTCGTGGTGGTGGTGCTGCTGGGCGCGGGCGCGGCCGGCCTGGTGCTGCTGCTGCGCCAGATGGGGCCGCTGGTCCTCGGGCGGGGTGAGCTGACCTGGCTGCTGCCGACACCCGTCGGCCGCCGTGGCCTGCTGCTGCCGGCGTTGGTCCGGGTGCTGGCCGTCGGGGTGGTCGCCGGCGCGGTGTTGGCGTCGACCGGGTCCGCCCGGCTGGCCACCCGCCCGGTCACCGGCCCCGCGTTGGCCGGTTGGCTCGTGCTGGGTACGGCGGTCGGGGTGCTCCTCGCGCTGTTCGCGGTGGCCGCCCAGCGGCGCACGACGTACGCCCGGGTGGCGGACGCGGTGTTGCCGGCGCTGTTGGTGGTGGCGGGCGCGACGGTGCTGTTCGCTCGGGTACGAGCGTTGCCGTCGCTGCCCGTGGTGACGGTGCCGCTGCCGTTCGCCCTCGCCGCGCTGGCCGCAGCGGTGGCGCTCACCGTGCTGACCGTGCGTGATCTGGAGCGTTTCCCGGACGTACGGCTGCACGAGCCGTCGCTGACCGTCGGCACCTACCTGGACGCCGCGTACGCCGTCGAACCGTCGTTCGTCGCCGATCTGCGCGAGCGGCGGTACTGGCGGCGCCGGGCGCTGCGGTCCCTGCCGTTGCGCCCTCGACGCGGTCGTCTCGTGCCGCTGCAACACGATCTGCTGGTGCTTCGCCGGCGCGGGTGGCGGTCCGGCTGGTTGTTCGCGACGGCGGCGCTGCCCGCCCTGCTCAGCACCGGTTCCGACTGGCTGCCGGTGGCGACCCTGGTGGTGGGGGCGGTGACCGCGGCCGGGGTCACCCTCGGCGGCTTGCGCCGCGACGCGGCCCAGCCGGCGCTGCTGCGACTGCTCGGGCTGACCGGGCAGCGGGCGGTGGCGATCCGGCTGGTCGTGCCGGCGGTGCTGGCCACCGCCTGGTCCGGGCTGGCGATGCTGACGCTGGGGATGCTGGGCGGCCTGCCGCCTGGGCCCTGGTGGGCGCTGGGTGTGGCGTTCGGTCCGACGGCCGCGATGATCGCGGTACGGCGGGCGCAGGCCGGCCGGATCGACAACGCGCTGCCGTTGCTGGAGACGCCGATGGGCGCGTTCCCGCCCGGCCCGGTGCTGTGGCTGCTCAACGGCTCCGACGTGCTCATGTTCGCGGCGCCCACGTTGCTCGCCCTGCTGGGACCGACGAGCCCCGGCTGGGGGTGGGTCGGTGTCCAGGCCGCGCTTTCCGCCGCCGCTGTCCTGGCCTATCTGTACTTCGGGGTCGATCGGCGTCGTCCGCAGGTGTGACCCGGCAGGCAGCCGGGCCACGACCATCGGGCAGCACGTGTGCGTCGGCGCTCAGGGCGTCGCCCGTCGAATGACCAGGTAGCTGACGGCGGCGAGGACCAGGGTCACCAGCGCCGGCCACCCCACCAGCAGAGCCCAGCCAGGTTGATCGGCGAACCAGTCGCCGATCGCCGACCACCAGCCTCGCCAGGTGGCCAGCACGGCGAGCCCACCGATTCCCGCCAACACGACGGCGCTCAACGTCAGCAGGCCGTTGGCTCCCCAACGCTTGGCGACCAGGGCGATCGCGATGCCGATGAAGCCGAGCAGCAGGAACGGGATCGCGAAGCCGAGGAACCGCAGCACCGGGTTCTCCACGACGAGGAAGGGCAGGCCGAAGAAGCGCAGGTTGGCTCCCCACCCGTCGGTGGCCTCCTCAACGCCGGCCAGCAGATAGAGAACCGCCGCGTAGACGAGCGCCTGCACGGTGAACTGGAGCACGTTGCCGAGGTAGAAGCTGCGGCGTGACACGCCCAGCCCGAGGGCGAACGGGAAATCCTGGAGGATCGCGCTGATGCTGGCGATGAGCATCACGATGTAGATGCTCATCAGCCCACCGGTGGTCGGCTCGAAGTCCTCGTTCTCCTGCATCGCGCTGAACAGGGCCAGGTTGATGAGGAAACTCAGCGCGAGGATGCCCCAGGGCCAACCGATCACGGCGCGCCAGACGACGAACTGCAGCCGGGCCACGGTCAGGGCGCGATTCATCGGGCAGCCTCCTTGTTGGCGGTGGCACTGCCGGCACCTGCCGCGTGCCCGTTGTTCGACGTGGTCAGGCGAACGACGATGTCCTGGAGCGAGGACGGTTCGAGGCCGAGACCCAGGGACCGGGCGCGATCGTGGGCGGCCGGGCCGAAGTCGCCGCGTACGGTGGCGCGTGCTGTCCCGCCGAGCGACGCCCGGTGCAGTTCGGTGCCGGTACGGGTGAACTCGTCCACCGCCGCGACCGGGCCGGAGACGGTGACCACCTGGCCGCGCAGGGCTTCCGCTTCGATGTCCAGCAGGAGCCGCCCCTGGTCGATCAGCAGCACGTGCTCGATCAGGTCGCTGACCTCGTCGATGAGGTGGGTCGACAGCACGATGGTGCGGGGATGTTCGGTGTAGTCGGCCAGCAGATGATCGTAGAAGAGCTGCCGGGCCACGGCGTCCAGGCCCAGGTAGGGCTCGTCGAAGAAGGTCAGTGGGGCCCGCGAGGCGAGACCGACGACGATACCGAGTGCGGAGAGCATGCCGCGGGAGAGCTTGCGGACGTTGCGCCCACCCGGCAACTGGAACACGTCGACCAGTCGTTGGGCGTACTCCTCGTCCCAGTTCGGATAGACCAGGCGGGCCGCCCGCAGGACGTGGGTGACCCGAAGGCTCGACGGGTAGGTCTGGCTCTCCTTGATGAAGGAGATCCGGGAGAGCACCTGTTCGTTCTCGTACGGGTGCTCTCCGAAGACGGAGACCTCCCCGCTGGTGGCGAAGTTCTGTGCGGTGAGGATCTGCATCAGAGTGGTCTTGCCGGCCCCGTTACGCCCCAACAGGCCGTGGATCCGGTTCTCGGTGAGCGCGAAGCTCACCCCGTCCAGAGCGGTGACCCCCCGGTACCGCTTGGTCAGATTCGTGACGGTGGCCACCGCGCTCATCGGCCCTCCTCCCAGGTGTCGATCATCTTCTTGAGTTCGGCTGGTTCGATGCCGAGCTTGCGCGCCTCGGTCAGCAGCGGCCGGACGTACTGCCGGGCGAACTCGTCGCGGCGCCGGCTGCGGAGCTTGGCTCGGGCGCCGGGAGAGACGAACATGCCGATTCCTCGCTTCTTGTAGAGAGTTCCGTCGTCGACCAGCTTGTTGACCCCCTTGGCGGCGGTCGCGGGGTTGATCCGGTGGAAGGCGGCCAGTTCGTTCGTCGAGGGCACCTGGCTCTCCTCGGCGAGGGTCCCGTCCAGGATCGAGTTCTCCAGCAGCTCCGCGATCTGGAGAAAGATCGGTCGGCCGTCCTCCATCACGTCCACCAACGCCGTTCATGGTTAGCTGGTTCATTACTCATGTAACTAACCATGCAACCAGAGTGGCGTCACTGTCAAGGGACAGGTGACGGCGTTAACCTTCCGACCCGATCGACGCGTCTACCTGTCGGGAGGTACGCATGACCGACAGGTACCCGGCGCCACCGGAGGGCTTCGCCGACTTCGTGGCGGCCCGGTCCGGTGCGCTGCTGCGCTCAGCCTGGCTGCTCACCGGCGACGCCGGCCGCGCCGAGGACCTGCTCCAGACCGTGCTGACCACGGCGTGGCGGCGCTGGCCGACCGTGGTCGCGGCCGGGCACCCCGAGGCGTACCTGCGTCGGGCGCTGTTCACCACCTACGTCTCCTGGTGGCGTCGCCGGTGGCGGACCGAGTTCCCGGCCGCCACCCCGCCGGACAACACCGGTCCCGGTGACCTGGCCCGGGAGTCGGCCGACCGGGACGCGGTGCGCCGGGCGCTGGCCCGGCTCAGCCGCCAGCAGCGGGCGATCGTGGTGCTGCGTTACGCCGAGGACCTCTCCGTGGAACGGACCGCCCAGGTGCTGGGCTGCTCGCCGAACACGGTGAAGGTGCAGTCGTCGCGCGCGCTGCGCAGCCTGCGTACGGATCCGGACCTGAGCCTGTTCACCAACCGGGAGGTCGTGCCGTGACCCGCGACGACGAGGACATCCGAGGGCTGCTCGCCGGGGCCGTACCACCGCTGGCCGCACCGCCGGACCGGGTCGCCGAGGTCGGCGTCCGGGTACGCCGGCACCGTCGCCGGATGGCCGGCGGCGCGGCGGCGGCGGTCGCGCTGACCGTCGGCCTGGGCGTCGGCCTGCCGACGCTGGTGGCCGCTCCCGACCGCGACCGGGGCGCACCGGCAACCACGCCGAGCCCGCAGGGTGCGGCGGCCTGTCCGACCGGCTTCGACACCCGACCCGACCTGACCTCCGTACGCTACGGCGACGACGAGCCGCTGGTACCCACCGGGGCGGTGGAGGTCACCAGCTGCCAGGTGCCGGTCGGCAGTGGGCCCCATCCGGCGAGCCGGATCGGCCCCCGGACCCTCACCACCGGGGTCGACGAGATCGTCCGGCTGCTCAACGCCCAGCCCCCGACCCAGCAGGACGGTCGAGGTCGACCGCTGCCGGCCGGCGAGCAGATGATGTGCACGGCCAAGGCCACCTACGAGGAGACGGCTCTGGTGCTGCGCTACCCCGACCGGGAGCCGGTCACGGTCTGGACGGACGAGAACTGCCGGGTGGCGGTCACTGCCACCCACGGTCGGGGGGTGGACTTCGGGGTGATCGCGGCGTTCCTCGACCGGTACCGGGCGCAACTCGCCGCGACGACCGACCCGGCCACCGTCACCACCCCGGCCTGCGCGGACACGTTCCCCGTCAAGCGAATGCGGAAGAACTCCGAGGACGGCCCACTGAGCCGGATCAGGCTCAACAACAGCGACCCGTACCTCGCCCTGCCGACGCCGCTGATCGAGGTCACCGCCTGCCGGTACGAGGTGCGCGGCCAGACCGGCGAGTTGGTCGGGCAGCAGCGGCGGCGCGCGGGCGCGGACGAGGTGCGGGCCGTGCTCAACCAGGCCCTCGACCGGCCGGCCAAGAGCAGCCGCTGCGGTGACTGGCCGGACTACGAGGAACCGACCCTGTTCGACACGTTGACCGTGGCCGACGCCACCGGCGAGACGGCCGAGTTCTGGATCCGGCACGAGCCGTGCCGCAGCGTCAACGGTCTCGAGGCGCTCACCCCGGAGCTGCTGGACGTCATGACCGACCTGCTCGGCCGGCCGCCGTCGCGCTGAGCCGGTGCCACGCGGGTCGGACCTGACGGGGGTCGGCGCGGCCGGGCACGCCGGTCCGATCGGTTGTCACGCCGGACCGGACCGGCGTACCGGGATCAGCCGTACGGCGGCCGGGCGTACGCGGCCCGCAGCGCGGCCAGCCCGGTCGCCTTCGGGCTGAGGGTGCCCCAGCCGGAGTTGAAGTAGTTCGTCCGGGCGATGATCGGGCCGCGCTCGGCGTTGAGCCGGGCGATGGCCGGCGGCACGGTGGCGATCCAGGCTGCCTGGTCCGGGATCTCGATGACCCGGACGCCCCACTCGGCGATCAACACCGGACGGGACAACGCGACCGGGCCGAGATCGGCCACCGCCCAGTCCTTGGTGCGCCGGAACCGCTCCAGCGCCGTGTGGCTGGGACTGGTCGCGTAGACGTTCCACTGAAGGTAGTCCAGCCGTGTCATCAGCGCCTCGGGGTGGGTGCGCCGGAAGCAGTCCCGGTCGAAGCCGCCGAGCCCGACCGAGAAGGTGGTGCCCTGGGGCAACCCCTTGGCCCGGAACCAGTTGACGATGTAGGTCACCGCCTGCACCGCCCGAGCGTCCGACTCGGCCCAGGTGTACGCCTTGCCCGCCTCCGTGGTGCCGAACTCGTGGTCGGTGTCCAGTTCGGAGGCGAGCTGGATGTTCACCCCGAAGCCCATCGTCCGGTACTGCGACAACGCCCGGGCGAACAGCCCGTCGCACTGTCCGGCGAGGACCTGACCGTAGCCGTACGCCTTCGGCCAGACCGCGCCGGGCCGTTGCTGGATGGTCATCGCCGGAGCCGGCACGGTGTACGTCACCCCGTCGACGCTGAAGGTCTGTGGCCCGGTGTCGGGCGCGCCGTAGTGCTTCAGTTCGAGCACCATGTTGAGCTGCACCCCGGCCTGGCCCAGGGTGACCAGCCAGGACCGGTTGTAGCCGGGGAAGATGTACGCGTCGGCGAAGCTGCGGTACTGCGTCAGCGACCGGAAGTTGCCACCGGCCATGTCGGCCGTCGGGTCCGCGCCGCCGGAGAGGTAGTAACCACCCAGTACGGGCGGCAGCACGGTGTAGGCGACGGTGGTGGTGGCGGTCCGGCTGGTGGAGTCCCGCACGGTGACGGTCACCCTCGGCATCACGCCACCGCCCGGAAGACAGCCACCGAGCCACTGTCGGAGACCCGGGACCAGGTGCGTCCCGAGTCGTCGGCGACGGTGATGGTGAGTGGGTCGAGCACGGCGGTCACCGAGACGGGGGCGCTGCGATTGCCCTGCGCGTCGGCCACGGTGACCGTCACGGTGAGCCGCTGGTTGTCCGGGTCGCCGTAGTTGACGGTCAGCAGCATCTGCTCACCCGGTGAGTAGGTGGTGGAGTTCATCGAGGCGTTGGCGGTGGGAGCGGCCATGGCGGCTCCTTCCTGGCTTGGTCGTCGTCGTGACCAGCGGCGCAACACCGTCGGTGCAGGCTGGTCCGCGAC
Organism: Micromonospora lutea; assembly: GCF_016863535.1. Classification (GTDB taxonomy): domain Bacteria; phylum Actinomycetota; class Actinomycetes; order Mycobacteriales; family Micromonosporaceae; genus Micromonospora; species Micromonospora lutea. The sequence goes on along the minus strand of NZ_BOPB01000009.1, from coordinate 214,964 downwards.
GACGGGCCGGAGCCGGACCGCGCGGCGGCGTGGCCCGGCGGAATCCGTGCTGGCGGCCGGCGGGACGTCACAGTCCCGATTCCGGCCGGAGGATCGGATGTGGCCCGCCATCCGCAGCCTCTCTACCTGCTACAACAGTGCGTCAGGGAAAGCACTGACGTCTTGTCCGTTTCCGGACATATCGACCTTTGTGGAGGCTTGGCCCGTGAAGTATCTGATGTTGATCTACGGCAACGAGGAGATCTGGGGCAGCCTCCCGGACGGCGACCTGACCACTCTGATCAATCAGGTCGACGCCTTCAACGAGGCGCTGCGCGCTTCCGGGGAGTTGGTCGACGTCCAGGGGCTGGTGTCACGGCCCCGCTCGGTGCGGATCGTCGACGACACCCCGGTGGTCACCGACGGGCCCTACCTGGAGGCCAAGGAGTACGTCGGCTCGTACTTCGTGGTCGACGTCGACAACGAGCAGCGGGCGCTGGAAATCGCCCGCGACTACCCGGGTACGCGCTTCGGCACCACCAGCGGCGGCATCGAGATCTGGCCTCTGATGTCCGGCGACGGAGCGGACCACTGAGCCTCGACCACGCCACCACCGACCTGCTGCGCCGGCTCGCGCCGCAGGTGCTGGCCACGCTCGCCCACCGGTACGGCGACTTCGGCCGGGCCGAGGACGCCGTGCAGGAGGCACTCGTCGCCGCAGTCGAGAGATGGCCGCTCGACGGCGTACCCGAACGCCCGTCGGGCTGGCTGCACACCGTTGCCGCCCGCCGCTACGTCGACCTGGTACGCGCCGAGGCCGCCCGTACCCGCCGCGAGCGCACGGCGCTGGACCTCACGCCGCGCGACACGCTGTTCGCCGCACCGCCCGATGTCCCGGCACCCCGCGACGACCTGCTGGAGTTGTTCCTGCTCTGCTGCCATCCGGCCCTGCCCGCGCCCGCGCAGTTGGCGCTGACCCTGCGCGCGGTGGGTGGACTCACCACCGCCGAGGTCGCCGCCGCCTTCCTGGTGTCGGAGCGGACCATGGGGCAACGCATATCGCGGGCCAAACTGCGACTCCGGGAGGCGGGTGCCCGGTTCACCCCGCCGGCGGAGGCGGAACGCAAGGCGCGGCTGGCCGTCGTACGCCAGGTGTTGTACCTGATGTTCAACGAGGGATACAGCGCCAGCAGCGGCCCCCAGTTGCGTCGCGCCGACCTGACCGGCCAGGCCCTACGGTTGACCCGCCGGCTCCATGAGCAACTGCCCGGCGACGGGGAGACCGCCGGCCTGCTCGCGCTGATGCTGCTCACCGAGGCCCGAGCAGCGGCCCGGGTCGGCCCGGACGGCGAACTGGTGCCGCTGGCCGAGCAGGACCGCACCCGGTGGGACCGAACAGCGATCGACGAGGGACGCGCACTTGTCGAGCGGAGCCTGACCGGCTCGCCGCCGGGGCCGTACCGGCTCCAGGCCGCCATCGCGGCGGTGCACACCGAGGCACCCAGCACCGAGGCCACCGACTGGCCGCAGGTGCTCGCCCTCTACGAGTTGCTGGAACACCTCGCACCCAACCCGGTCGTCACGCTGAACCGGGCGGTGGCGGTGGGCATGGTCCACGGGCCCGCCGCCGGGCTGGCCCTGCTGTCCGAGGTGGAATCGGGGCTGCTGGCCGGACACCACCGATTACACGCTGTCCGCGCCCACCTGCTGGAACTCGCCGACGACCGGACCGCCGCAGCCGAATGGCGGAAAGCGGCGCGGCACGCCGGCAGCGAACCCGAACGGCGGTACCTGCTGCGCCGAGCCGCCGCCATGAGCGACCCGAGCCCCGGCCGATGTGACCCAGGTCACCTGCCCATCCGGTAGAAGCCACTGATCCGGCTCCGATTCATCGGTAGGTCGGCACCCACGGTGGATGCCGCCAGATCCGGGAGGAACGGACATGACGAAGGTGACCGCCCAACTGTCGGTGTCGCTGGACGGCTACTACGCCGGCCCACGGCACGACGGCGACGGCGACTGGCTGCGGTCGGCGGAGAGCCACGGGTTCTTCCGGGTGACCCGGTGGGCCACCGAAGCGACGGCGTGGCGCGAACGGCAGGGCTTCGCCGGCGGTCGACACGACGCCGACTCCGAGATCATCGCCGAGTCGTTCGCCGCGGCCGGCGCGTACGTGATGGGACGGCGGATGGCCGACGGCGGCGAGGTGCCGTGGGGCGACGACCCGCCGTTCCGCGCTCCGGTTTTCGTGGTGACCCACCGGCCCCGCCCGACACTGCATCGTCAGGGCGGCACCAGCTTCACCTACGTCACCGACGGACTGACCAGCGCGGTGACCCAGGCACGCGCGGCAGCCGGTGACCGGAACGTCGCGGTGGCCGGCGGCGGCAGCCTGGTCCGACAGGTGTTGCGGGCGGGGTTGCTCGACGAGTTGGAGTTGCACGTGGTGCCGGTCGTCCTCGGTGCCGGGCTCCGGCTCTTCGACGACCTGGGTCTCGACGAATTCGAGGCGATCGAGCTCACCGCCGACCGGGTGGTGGCCAGCCCGCAGGTCACCCACGCCCGGTACACGGTGCGCGGGCGCGCCCCGCTGGTCCTCGACGACCGTGGCAGGGGTACCGGCACCCCGTAGGTCGTGCGCGGCGGGACGACGGGACGGCGTGACGGGGCCTACAGTGACGACACACATGTCGATCTAGGAGGCGCGGTGTCCGAGCCGCCACCCGTCGACCGCTCCCCGAGTCCCGGGGAATCGGACGAACTTCCCGTCGAAGCCGACGCCGAGGCCGCCGCGCCGCCGGCTGCGACGGCGCCCCGGCTGCTGGTCATGCCACCCACGGACGGGCTGACGCCCATCGTCTGGCCCGGACCGACCGACCAGCCCGCCTGGGCGATTCCGGTCACCGTCCCGCCCGGCACGCAGGGCTACGCCATCTTCCTGCCCCTGGTACCGGAGGGCGTGAGCCCGGCCAGTCCCGTGGCACCGACGCAGCGCACGGCAGCGCGCCCGGTGGCGCTCACCGACACGGACCCGGCGACGGCGGACCCACCTGTCGCCAGCACTGCGGCGACCACCCCGGAACCCGGTGCCGCGCCCACGACCGACGGCCCGGCGACCGCACCGAGGCCCCCGGCCGCGTCGACGGTCGGCAGCACGGCGGCGGGTCATCCGGCGACGGGTGACCGGACCGCTCCGGTGGCTCCGGCCGGGCCACGGGTTCCGCCGGCGGTGGCACTCGGCTACCCACCGTCCGGTCCGTACGCGTTCCGGCCGATGCCGCGGCAGCCGTCCTTCTTCGACCGGGTGTGGCCCGGGCCGGCACCGGCTCGGAACCTGGCCACCCCACTGGCCGTCCTGGCCGGGGCGCTCGGCGTCGCCACGTTCGTTCCGTTGGGGCGCACCGGCCTCGGCTGGTTCCTCGGCTACCTGGTCCTCACCGTCGGCGTCGCGGTCGCGGTGCGGCACCACATCGCCGAACTCCCCCGGCCCGAACGGTGGCTGCGGACCGGTTGGGCCGTCGCTGCCCTTGCGCTGCTCGCCGTCCTGGCCTTCCGCAACGCCTGGTGGCTGGTCACGTTCTGCGTCCTGGGCGCGCTGGCCTGCACCGCATTGGCGATCGTCGGTGGGGTGCGCCTCCGATCGATCCTGTTCAGCCTGGTGGCCGCCCCGATCGCGGCGGTCCGGGGACTGCCGTGGGTGCGTACCCATGTCCGGGCACCCGGCGGCTCCGGGGCCACCCGACGAGTCGTCGGTTCGGTCGTCACCACCGTGGTGGTTCTGGTCGTCTTCGGGGCGCTGCTCTCCTCCGCCGACGCCGCCTTCTCGCGGGTGCTCGGTGCCCTCATCCCGGAGATCAGTGTGGGCGGGGTGTTCCGGTGGCTGTTCCTGGCCGCCGTCGGCGCCCTGATCGCGGTGGCCGCCGTCTACACGATCGCCGCCCCGCCGGAGCTGTCCTCGGTGGACCGCCCCACCGCACGCAGTATCGGGCTCGTCGAGTGGGCGCCGCCGATCGCCACCCTGACCACGCTGTTCGGCGGCTTCGTCGCCGTGCAGTTCACCGTGCTCTTCGGCGGACAACGACACGTGCTGGAGAACACCGGGCTCAGCTACGCCGAGTACGCCCGCAGCGGATTCTGGCAACTGATCGTGGTGACCGTACTGGCCCTGGCGGTGCTCGGCGGCGTCACCAGGTGGGCACGTCGGGACCGGCCGCTGGACCGTCTGCTGTTGAGGATCCTGCTGGGCCTGCTCAGCGCGCTGAGCGTGGTCATCGTGGTGTCGGCGCTGTCACGGATGTACACCTACCAGAAGGTCTACAGCTTCACCGGCGAGCGGATCTTCGTGATGGCGTTCGAACTGCTGCTCGGTGCGGTGTTCCTGATGGTCCTGGTGGCCGGCCTCCGTTGGCGCGGCGGGTGGATTCCGCGGCTGACCGCCGCCCTCGCGGTGGTGATGCTGTTGAGCCTGGCGGCGCTGAACCCGGAGGACTACGCGGCCCGCCGCAACATCGCCCGGTACGAGCAGACCGGCCGGATCGACGCCTGGTATCTGCGGGCGCTCTCCGCGGACGCCACTCCCGCCCTGTCGACCCTGCCCGATCCGGTCCGCCGATGCACGCTCAGCTGGATCGCCGACGATCTGGCCGAGCCGGACCCGTGGCCCGCCTGGAACCTGGGGCGTCAGCGGGCCCGGGAGGTGCTCGACCGGCTGGGGCCCGACGCGATCGGCAATCAGCGTGACTGCCGCCGCGTCGACCAGTTCGACCTGCCGAAGAACCGGACCCCCCGCTGAGCACCCGGGAGCCGACCCCACCGGGTCGGCTCCCGCCGGTCACAGGGCGCCGAGGAAGGCGAGCACCTCGGACCACCCGTCCCGACGGGCGGCCGCGTCACCCGCCCGGGTGCCGCCGTGGGCGTACACGCCGGTACGTGCCCGGTGCACCGTCTTCGACGGCAGATACGGAAAGGTGCCGACGCCGTGACCGGCATCCGGGTAGAACAACGCCCGGTGCGGCGGGCCGCCGCCCAGGGCCAGCAGCAGTTCGGCGGCGTAGGTGGGCGCGTCCCAGAGTTGGTCGTCCTCGCCGGCGACAGCCAGCACCGGTCCGTCGATCCGGTCGACCGGTATCCGGCCGGTCGGGACGGGTCGGCCACGGTAGGTCCAGGCGGGCGCTCCCGTGTACGGGTAATCGAGATGGACGACGCTGCTCGGCGCGTACACGACGACGGCACGCACCAGGTCCGGGCGCTGTTGCGCCAGCAGCAACGCGGCTTCGGTGCCGCGTGAGTAGCTCATCACCGCCACCTCGCCATCGGAGTACGGGGCAACCAGCTCGGCGGCGGTGGCGAAGTACTCCAGCGGAATGTCATGCAGGCTGTCCGGTAGGCCCGGAGCGCCGAAGTAGGCCAGGCACAACACCGGGTGCCCTCGGGAGGCGAGCAAAGGCGCGTCGTACAGCCCGCCGACGCCGCCCTCCGAGCCGCCGACCCACAGCACCCCGCTCCGTCGAGGCACCTCCGGTGGCGGGAGCACCAGCATCCCGCGTACCCCGTGGGTCGTCGGCGTCAGCTCGGTGAAGGAGACCTCGCCCGCCGTCCAGTCCCGCCGCACGGTGACGACGGCCGGCTCACGCCCACCACCCTCGGCCGACAGCCGGACCGCGAAGTCACGCCGTACGTGCGGCCAGAACGGCGCGAAGTAGGAGACGTCGCCGTCGGGCGGATCCATCGACCAGAACAGACCCATCGGGTCCACCCCCGAGTAGGAACCCTTCACCGGGGCATCCCGCGACACGTCGACGACACCGTTGGCGTCGGCCACGAACGTCGCCGCCGCACGCCACCGATGCCCCGAGTGATCGTGGGCCTCGGCGGCGACCACCACCGGCTCCCCTGCGGCCAGGCCAGTCACCCGTACGCGCAGCGGCTGGTCGGCGAGCGCGACGGCCGGCGCCACGTCCAGGCGCAGGCGCGGCGAGCCGCCCCGACCTCGGTCACCGACGAGAAGGGTCGCCAGCAGCAGCCCCGCCACGACGGCGGACAGGATCCGGTACGTCTTCGACCGACTCGACATCGACGACAGCGTATCGTTGACTGTTCATTCCGCCTGTCCGCTCAGCGGTCGTGGCCGCTCGTACGCTCGGCACCGGAGCGTCATGACGCGCTCGCGTCGGTGAGGATGGCCTCGAGGCGGGCCCGGCACTCGGCGACGAACGCCGGATAGCTGTGCTGGTAGTACGGAATGCCGCTGGCGGCCACGGCGATCGCCCAGGCGCGGGCACGTAGCCAGGTCGAGTCGGCGACGGCGACGGCGTTCCGGTAGGCGCGGCGGGCCTCGGGCGGCAGGTCCCACACGGGAGCGTGCTCGGCGTCGGGCAACCCGATCGACAGGCCACCGAAGTCGATCACCGCGTGCAGCCTGCCGTGCCGTACCAGGAGGTTGGTGGGCCGGAGGTCGCCGTGCAGCCACACCTGGGGCCCGGACGGCTCGGGCAGGTCGAGCGCCATCTGCCACAGCCGTTCCAACGTGTCGACGTCGATCTCCGTGCCGACGATGCCACGGCAGTCGGCGAGGGCAGCGCCGACCCAGTCGGCGCAGGCCCGCAGTTCTCCCCCGCGGTACCAGCTGAGGTCGCCCGTCCGGGTCGCCCCCATGAGGTCCACGGCGTGCAGGTCCCGTACCACTGCCGCCAGGTCGGTGCCGAAGGTCGCCCAGTCCGAGACGGTCTCCGGCCCGACCTCGTCGCCGTCGATCCACCGGTAGACCGACCAGGAAGTCGGAAAGACATCGGTGGGTACGCCGGTGTGCCGCGGCTCCGGGATCCGGCAGGCGAGCAGGGGCGCGAATCGGGGAAGCCAGCGCAGTTCCTTGCGCAACGACGATGCCTTGGCTGCGGTGCGCGGAAGTCGCACGAGCAGGTCGTCGCCGAGCCGGTACATGGTGTTGTCGGTGCCCGCGCCCGCCCGGGACAGCGGTAGGTGTGCCCACTGGGGACACTGATCCGTCAACAATGACCTGACGACACCCTCGTCGACCGGAATCTCACCCTCATGCAGCGTCACGTCGAGATCATTGCGTCGAGCGCGCGGTAGGGCCACCCTATTCCTCGACACACGGGCTGTAACAGGACCACCTCGGACTGTAGGCAAGCCGACTGTGTTCTTGGCGGATGCCCGACAGAGTGGCAGCAAGCATCGATTCATGCCGATTGGAGTCGACGATGCATCTCCGCCTGCGCCATCTCTGCGCCGCCGTGGCCGTCATCCTGGCCGCGGCGCTGTTGAGTCCGGTCACCCCGGCCACAGCCGCAACCGCCGACCGCTTCGGGTTCGCTTACGTGAAAGATCCGACGGCACCGACCTGGACGCCACTGCCCGCCGCCTACCAGTACGGAAGTTGGACGCCAGGGCTGACGGCCACCGGCGGCAAGGTGGCACTCGGCCGGTTCCTGGTGCGATTCCCGAACATCGGCCTGGGAGCCCGAGGCAACGCGCACGTCACCGCCGTGGCACGGGACGGCCGGTTCTGCGAACTCGTACGCTGGTACGGCTCGGGCACCGACGAGGTCGTCGACGTGCAGTGCTTCCGACCCGGGGGCACACCGGCCGACACCCCGTTCACCGTGTTGTGGACGTTCAGCTCCGGCGTCCTGCCGGCGGGCGTCGGCGCGTACGCCTCAGCGCAGGTGACGTCCAACCTCCTCGTCCAGGCGTACAACTCGACCGGAGCGCCCGTCACCGTCGCGACCGTCGGGGTGGGCATCTACGCCGTGCGCCTCTCGGGGGTCGGCGCACCAACCGGTGAGCTGTCCGGGAACGTGCAGGTGACCGCCCAGCAGCCGAACGCACAACCGCGCCGATGCAAGATCCTCCGCTGGGGCGCGTCCAACGCGGAGGTGGTGGTCTACGTCGCCTGCCACGACCCGGGCACCGGCGCGGCGATGAACAGCGACTTCACCGTGTCGTTCCACCGGGAGCGCTCGGTCTACGCGTCGTTCGGCCCGCCGAGGTACTTCGGGTACCTCGCGACGCCGTTCGCCGGTCCGACGAACTACTCGTACCCGCTCGGCGTCGGCGCCAACGGCTTCGGTCCCACGGGTATCGGCACCTCCATCGTCAAGTTCCCGGCCCTGCACGAGAGGCACACCACCGCGCAGGTGACCGCGATCGGTGACGGCCCCTCGTACTGCACCATCCAGGAACTGTGGGCGCAGATCGGCAGCGATGCGGTGCTGCCGGTCGCCTGCTTCGCCAACAACGGCCGTCTGCAGGACAACCAGTACAGCTCGACCTTCTCGTCGAGCGCCTGAGCCCGTCGGTCCCGCCCATGAGCCCGTCGGTCCCGCCCAGGCTCTCCGGGCGGGACCGACGGCGGGTTCAGCAGTTCGGTGTCCGTTCAGCACCCGACCATCTGCTCGACGGGCAGGTCCTGGGCGGCGGTCCGCAGCGCGACGACGCTCGCGGCCACCGCCGGATGCTCACCCGCACCCTGCCGGTAGGCGATCCGGGTACGCCGTCGGATGGTGAGGGGAACGAGGACCACCCCGGTGATCGGGCGCTCGACAGCCAGTTGGGGCACCAGCCCGACACCCTGACCGGCGGAGACCAGGGCGAGCACCGCGGTGAAGTCGTCCGCGTGGTGCCGCACGGTCGGACGGAAGCCGGCCAGCTCACACGCGTGCAGGGTCACCGAGTGGCAGAGCGTGCCCGGGCTGCCCACGATCCAGTCCGCGTCGCGTACCGAACGCATCGGGTCGCCGGTGAGGCTCCGGGCCGCCCCGACGGCCAGGTACACGGTCTCGTCCAGCAACGGCACCGAGTCCAGGGCGGGGTCCGGCTCGACGGGCACGATGTCGTAGTCGTGCACGAGGGCCACGTCGAGACGCCGGTCGCGCAACGCGTCGGGTACGGCGACCGGGTCCAGTTCGCTGACCATCAGGTCGAGCCCGGGGTGGTCGCGGCCGAGCGCGACCAGGGCGGGCAGCAGCAGCGTACGCACGGCACTGGGGTACGCGCCGATGCGTACCGTGCCGGAGAGCCCGCCCCGCGCGGCGGCCAGGGTCGCGTCGGCCGCCTCCAGTGCGGCGAGGACCACCTCGGCATGCCGGACCAACGCCTCCCCGGTGGGTGTCAGGGTGACCCGCCGGCCGACCCGTGCCAGGAGCGCGACGCCGGCTTCCCGCTGCAGCGCGGCGAGTTGCTGGGAGACGGCGGACGGCGTGTAGGTGTGCGCCTCGGCCACGGCGGCGATGGTGCCGAGGCGGGACAGATCCCGCAGCAGCCGTAGGCGGCGGACGTCAAGCATCAGTTCAGCTTACGTATTCGGTGAGCAATCGGAACTGGTGCTTCACCTTCTGCTGTCGGAGGCTGGCAGCATGACACCTGTCGGGCTCTACGTTCCCATGATCACGCCGTTCGACGAGCGCGGGGGCGTCGCCCTCGACGCGCTGAGCACGCTCGCCCACGAGATGCTGACGGCCGGCGCGGCCGGTCTGGTCGCCCTCGGCACCACCGCCGAGGCGCATGCCCTCAGCGCCGTCGAACAGCACACGGTGGTCGACGCGATCGCCGCAGCCTGCCGGGAGCACCGGGCCGGTCTCCTGGTCGGCGCGCACACCGACCAGGAACTGCGGTCCCTCGCCGAGCGACCCGAGGTCACGGCGGCACTCTGCCTGGTGCCGCCCTTCCTACGCCCCGGCGAGGAGGCGGTGCTCGCGCACTACGCCCGGCTGGCCGCGGACTCCCCCGTGCCGCTGGTCGCTTACCACGTCCCGTACCGCACCGGGCAGCAGCTCCACGCCGACACGCTGCGCCGCCTCGCCGGCCTGCCCGGGCTGGTGGGCATCAAGCACGCGGTCGGTGGCATCGACGCCGACACCATCGCCCTCCTCGCCGACCCGCCACCCGGCTTCGCCGTGCTCGGCGGCGAGGACGCGTACATCTCGCCGTTGCTCGCCCTCGGCGCACACGGCGGCATCCTGGCCTCCGCGCACCTCGCCACCGCCGCCTACGCCGACCTGGTCGCGGCCTGGCGGTCCGGCGACGTCCGGCGGGCCCGGCCGCTCGGCCACCGACTCGCCGCCCTCTCGGCCGCGCTCTTCGCCGAACCCAATCCCGCCGTCGTCAAGGCGGTGCTGCACGCCCAGGGACGCATCCCGACGCCACTGGTCCGCCCTCCGTTGCTGCCCGCCACACAGATGGCCACCGCCCGAGCGTTGTCCTGTCTGAGCGGGGTGACGGCAGTGCCGGCGTGACCGGCGCGGACAGGTCGTCCGAAACTCCGCCAAGATTTTTCTCGGGGCATGTCGAGAAGCCGAGTCGAGCTTCGTCCCCACTGCGAACGCGGCCATAATGGCCGTACCCGACAAGGAGCACCCGATGGCCAGGTACCTACTGCTCAAGCACTACCGTGGCGGCCCGACCCCGCTGACCGACGTGCCGATGGACAAGTGGACACCCGAGGAGATCTCGGCTCACGTGCAGTACATGCAGGACTTCGCCGAACGGCTGGAGGGCACCGGCGAGTTCGTCGACGGTCAGGCGCTCTCCCCGGAGGGAACGTTCGTCCGCTACGACGGCGAGGGGCGGCCACCGGTCACCGATGGCCCGTTCGCGGAGACCAAGGACCTGATCGCCGGCTGGATGGTGCTCGACGTCGACACCTACGAGCGTGCGCTGGAACTGGCCGCCGAGTTGTCCGCGGCACCCGGTGTCGGCGGCGAGCCGCTGCACGAGTGGATCGAGGTGAGGCCGTTCCTGGCCGCACCGCCGACCATCGCGGAGTAACGCAGGGTGGAGGAGGCCGTGCTACGGACCCTCACTCCCGCCGTGATCGGCATCCTCGTTCGTCGTGGGGTCGACTTCGCGGCGACCGAGGATGCCGTGCAGGACGCGTTGGTCGAGGCGGTACGGGTGTGGCCGACCGACCCGCCACGGGACCCCAAGGGCTGGCTGGTAGCCGTGTCCTGGCGGAAGTTCGTCGACGCGACCCGCGCCGACACCTCCCGACGGCGACGCGAGGTGCTGGTGCAGGCCGAGCCGCCGCCCGACCCGGGCGAGGAGGTGGACGACACCCTCGCGCTGTACTTCCTCTGCGCGCATCCGTCGCTGACCTCGGCCTCGGCGGTCGCGCTGACGCTGCGCGCGGTGGGCGGTCTGACCACGCGGCAGATCGCCCAGGCGTACCTGGTGCCGGAGCCGACCATGGCTCAGCGGATCAGCCGCGCCAAGCGGACCGTCTCGGGGGTGCGGTTCAACCAGCCGGGTGACGTGGCCACCGTGCTGCGCGTGCTCTACCTGGTCTTCAACGAGGGCTACTCCGGCGACGTCGACCTCGCCGCGGAGGCGATCCGACTCACCCGTCAACTGGCGGCGAGGATCCGGCACGCGGAGGTGGCGGGGTTGCTCGCGCTCATGCTGCTGCACCACGCCCGACGCGCGGCCCGCACCGACTCCCGCGGCCGGCTGGTTCCGCTGGCCGAGCAGGACCGCAGCCGGTGGGACACCCGCCTCATCGCCGAGGGGGTGCACGTGCTCCAGACCGCCCTGGCCCGCGACCGCCTGGGCGAATATCAGGCGCAGGCCGCCATCGCCGCGCTGCACGCCGACGCCCGCACGGCCGAGGAGACCGACTGGGTGCAGATCGTCGGCTGGTACGACGAGTTGGTGCGGCTCACCGACAGCCCGGTGGCCCGCCTCAACCGGGCCGTGGCGGTCGGTGAGGCGGACGGACCAAGAGCCGGCCTGGCCGCCCTGGCGGGACTCGACTCCGCCCTGCCCCGGTACCGCGCTGTCGCCGCCTACCTGCACGAGCGTGACGGTGACCTGGCGCGGGCAGCCCGGCTCTACGCCGAAGCCGCCCGATCGGCGGCCAGCCTCCCCGAACGCGACCACCTCACCCGCCAGGCCGCCCGACTCAACGCGGACCTGCGCACCTGACCAGTCGATCAGCCGGTAATCGCTGGCGGGGCCGCATCGTTTCGGAGCAGACTCGGCTGCTCGGACGACGGCGCAGCGGAGTGGAGCGGGATGGTCGAGCGGGAGATCCTGACGGGCGGCGGCGTCAACGAGGTGGTTCGGCTCGGCGACACGGTGCGCCGGCCCACCGGCCCCTGGTCCACGCGGGTCCATCAACTGCTGCGGCACCTCGCCGCCGAAGGCTTCACGGCGGCACCCGGGGTACGCGACACGAGCGAGCCCGGCTTCGAGATCCTCGATTTTCTGCCGGGCGAGGTGTCCAACTACCCACCGACCGCAGCGGCGGCCTCGATCGAGGCGTTGGAGAGCGCGGCCATGCTGCTGAGGGCGTACCACGACGCGACGGCCGAGTACGCGCGGCGGGCACCACGCGACGGCTGGCAGGTGGCGGCGACCGAGCCGGTCGAGGTCATCTGCCACGGCGACTACGCGCCGCACAACTGCGTACTCGACGGCAACCGCGTGGTGGGCATCATCGACTTCGACCATGCCCAGCCCGGACCCCGGATCTGGGACGTCGCCTACGCGGCCTACCGGTGGGTGCCGATGACCGCACCGCAGAACACGGACGGCTTCGGCACCACCGAGGAGCAGGCCGCCCGGCTCCGGACGTTCTGCGACCGCTACGGGCTGGACGACACCGCGCGCGCCAAGCTGGTCGACGTCACCATTGCCCGGCTCCGCGCACTCGTCGACTTCATGCGGGCCCAGGCGGCCGCCGGCAACGCCGCCTTCGCCGGCCACCTCGCGGACGGACACCACATCCAGTACCTCGACGACGCGCGGTACGTATCCGCGCAACGTCGGATCTTCGAACGAGCTCTGGGTTGCTGAGCCGCCGGCCGCCGCGGCTGCCATCGTTCTGGCGATACGATGCCGACGCTGCTATCGGCCGTCGACAGCACCGGCCGCGGCGGCATCGCGGACGGATCCGACCTGGTCGTCGCCACGTCGGCCGGGCGGTACCTGCGGCAGCCGGGACCTCCTTCCAAACCTCGATTGACCAAACCAGGGCTATCGAGACAGGTCAGCCACTTCTGAAGTAGTGTTGATGTCATGTCGATGCCGTTGGAGTCGGTGCCGTTCTCGGAGCTGCTACGTCAGCCAGCGGAGACGGCTGAGCGACTGACCCGCGCTCGCGCGGTGCGGCTGCGCCGCCGTGACGCCGCCGACCTGGTCCTGATGTCCGCTGACCGGGCAGCGGCCGAGGGCGAGGTGGTGGACCTGACCGCCCGGCTGCTGGCCAGCGTCGTGCGCCGAGATCCGACCGCGGTGCGTGAGGTCCTGCCCACCGTTCTGCCCTGGGTGCGGTTCCTGCCGCCAGAGGACGTCGACCAGATGGCCGACGAGTTCGTCGCCACGGCCGAGGCAGCTGCGGCAGTAGGCAACACCGTGGCGGTGTCGCAGCTACTCAGCGAATGGCGGCACACCGCCGAGATCCACGCGGACCCCGACCTGCACCGGATCCTCGCCGCGCCTAGCTCCGACGACTTCGGGCCGGTCGCGCCCCCCGCCGGCGAGTGAGCGCCAAGCGAGGCGACCGAGCCGCGCCACCAGCACGCCCCGGCGGCTACACCCTGCGATTCGCCACCAACGACGCGGCCAAAGGCTGGGAGGAACTGTGCCGCCAGGCTGCAGCCAACACCCGCGCGGCCTTCGACGCCATCGAGTCCAACCCCTGCCCCTCCCCACCGACCAACCGCCAGCACCCACTCAAGGGCTCGCTCGCCACCGCCGCACACAGCGGGAAGACGTTGCCGCAGTGGCAATATGAGGTCACTTCAGGCGGGCGCATCTGGTACCTGCCCGACCCCGACACCCGTACCTGCTGGATCAGGCACGCCGGCACCGAACACCCCAAGGCCACCGATTAGCGTCAGGACGCCCCCATGCTTCAACATGCGGCAGGACCGAGACCCGTTCCACCAGAGGGGGCCCACGCCAACTCGCCACCGGGCTTCGCATCGACACGAAGCCCGACGCCGACACCGAACGACTACTCAACGTCGTTGAGCTATCGCTAGACAAGATGATCATGCTGCGGCCCGCCCCGGTCGAGGTGCGGTCCACCTCATCCCGGGACGGGGGCGCAGACGATCAGTCGATCACGGAGCGGACGATCTCGGCGATGCGCCTCTCAGTGACGGCATCCACCGTTTCGAAGTACCACGCGGCCGGCATCAGCCCCCCGTCCGCGCCGCCTGCCGCGCGGAAGGGAGCCTTCTCGGTGATCGCGAGGTTCAATCGTTCGTCCATGCGCAGCGTGACGAGCGCGGGCGTGCTCGCCGACTTCGCGTAGGCGGGCATGCCGTACCAGATGCGCGGCTTCAGGGTGGGGGCCGCGGCCATGATGATGTCGTGCACCCGCTGCATCGTCGAACGGGTCGGCTCGTCCATCTTCGAAATCCTGTCGGCCACCTGCGCCAGGTTCTTCTCGTCCTTCGACGACATGTCATGTCCTTTCGTCTGCCGATGTCGGGCACCGGCGGTATGAAGTCGGCGCAACAGTGCGCCGCACCCCACCCGGACATGTCCTGAGCTGCTCAGGTCTCTCCGCGATGATTCACGTGGTCTGTCACGTGGAAGCGCAGTCGGTGGCGGACCACCGCAGTCAGGCTAACGGATCCGCCGCGGTGGGGTCGTCCGGATCTCCCGCGTCAAGTGCGCGCTGCGCGGGCAGCCAAACCGCTGGCGCATGCGGCCAAGCAGGCGAAACTAATTGCTTAGCTAAGCGGAGAGGTCACGCCATGTCGGCTGAGGCTGTGCACTACAACATGCATGATGCCAAGACTCACCTGTCGCGCATCATCGAACGGGTGGAACGCGGCGAGGAGATCATCATCGACCGGGCGGGCACACCGGTGGCAAAAGTCGTACCGCTGGTCCGGCGGGCCAACCGCACCGCAGTCGGTTCCCTCGCCGGCCAACTAGACCTCTCCGGCGACTGGGACTCGCCACAGACCAACGCCGAGATCGCCGACGACTTCGGCATCGGCGCATGACCCTGCTGCTGGACACCCACGTCGTGCTCTGGGCCATCACCGGTGACCCGACCCTCGGCACCGAGTTCCTCGACCGGCTACGCCACGAGCCGGACATCTTCCTCTCTCCGGTCAGCCTTGGGAGATCACCATCAAACAGAGTGCGGAGAAACTCGCCGGACCCCCTGACCTTGCAGAGCGGGTAAGAGACATGGGTTTCCGGGAGCTTCCGGTGACCCACGCCCACGCCATCGCCGCCAGCCGGCTGCCATCACATCATCGCGATCCCTTCGACCGCATGCTGGTGGCACAGGCAATCACCGAGGGGCTGACCCTCGCCTCCCGCGACGCGTCGATAGCGCTGTACGACGTGGACGTCCTCAAGGTGTGATCCGACAGGCTCGGTCCACGCCCGAGGCCCGGCCCCAACTCGCCCACGGGCCGCCCAGCCCATCCCATTCCCAACGCGTCGGTTGATTGAGCTCCGGCGCACCAGCCGTGGTCTGCAGCCTCGCGGGTCTTGGACCCCCTCCGTCTGGGTATCCGTCTGGGTGGGGCGGACGGGACTCGAACCCGTGACCGATCGATTATGAGTCGACTGCTCTAACCGGCTGAGCTACCGCCCCGGCACCGGGCCGGATCTTATCCCGACGGCCTCTTCTCACCGGCGTCGCCCCCGTGTCAGCAGCACGATGGGCAACGCGAGGATAACAGTGAGCAGCCAGCCGACCACGACCGCACCCCACAGCACGGCGACGTCCTCCTCGGCGGTGGGTTCGATCAACATGCCGATGGTGAGCAGCAGGGTGAACCCGCCCACCACCAGGGCGGCGAGGCCGCTGAGCACCATCAGCAGGGTTTCCCACCCGGCCCGCTTCGGCCGGGTCCGACTGTCACGGCCCGGACGGGCCTCTCGGCGCGCACCCGGCTGCGGCAGGCTGTCCGGATCGCGGGGCGGCATGGTGATCTGCCGGTCCAGCGGTACCCCGCTGTCGATGACGTTCATCGCCGCCGGGCGCATGTCGAACAGGGTCGGTTCGATGTGGAGCACGATCGCGTCGTGACCGATGAGCTGCCGAGCACCGTCCGGCCAGGCGAGCATGGCGGCGCAGTCGGCGTAGGCGACGGTGAGCGGGCCGCTGGCGCTGATAAGGCTGACCCCCTCGGCACCGACGAGCAGGCGACAGTTGTCGTCACGGGCGTGATAGGTGCTGCCCGACACGGTCGACTCCGACCAGATCGGTGCGGCGGTGAAGCCGGCCCAGTCGGCGCTGGTGCCGTCCGGCACCATCAGCAGCGCCGAGGCGTACGCCTCCTGGGCGACCTCATGCAGGTCGGTGAGGGTGACCGTCTTCAGTTGCGCGAGGTGCTCGTCGATGGTGTGGTTCGGTTCGCCGGTGAGCAGGTTGAACGCGTACGCGGGCAGCCGGGCGGCGTCGGCCTCCGCGGTGGCGTACATGTCGATCCGCTTGGCCAGCGCGGCGTCGAGGTCGCTCTGCTCGATGCGCCCCACCCGCAGCTTGGCCAGCACGTCGATGAATCCGCCGAGTACGGCGTCCTGCTTCTCGGCCAGCGCGTCGGCGAGGGCCCGCAGGTGGGCCTGGCCATCGCCACGTGGTTCGTAGCCGCTGCTGATGGTGTAGGAGAGCCCGGCGTCCTGGCGCAGCGCCCGGAACAGCTCGCGTTCCAGCACCTCGGCGAAGACGCTCGCGGCGCTGCGGCGCCGCACGACCGCGTCGAGCACCACCGCCCGGGCGCCGTGCACGAAGTACGCCGGGGTGGTCGGCAGCGCCGACGAGGCGGTCGGTACCGGTTGACGGGTGCCGGTGGGCAACTCCAGGCGCAGCCCTTCGGGCACCCGGTCACCGGCGATCCAGAGCACCGCGTTCTCCCGGGTGAACCAGCGGGCGGCCCACTGGCGCAGTTCCTCGGCGGTGAGCCTGCCCAGCCCCCATTCGGGGTAGCTGCTGAGGCCGTGGTCGCGGGCGCCGTGGCGCCACAACGGGATGTCGTCGAGGGCGGCGCTTCCCCGGCTGCTCCACTCGGTGCGCAGGATGTCCTTCTCCACCTCCAACCGGCCGGTCGGCAGGTCGGTCAGATTGGCGCAGACGGAGGTGAGGAAGGTGGCGATGTCCGGTGCGGAACCTTGCATGTGGAAGGTCGTGAAGGTGGACCCGGTGGCACCGTTGAAGTGGTAGTCGGCGGTGCCCAAGGGCGCGAGGACGAGGTGTTCGAGCAGGTGGGTGATGCCGTGGCGGGCCAACGTCTCGTCGGCCGTGCCGACCCGGAAGGTCAGCCCGGCGCGCATCGGCCCGCCGGTGGCGGCGAGCAGGGTCGGCACCCCGTCGGTTTCCAGGTGTTGGATCACGGCCGGCCGCCCTTCGCGTACGCCTTCTCGCGGAACCGCTGGAACTGCTCCACCGCGTCGCCGAAGTAACCGAACATCGACTCGTCACCGAGGTCGCCGAGGGCAGCGAACTGCTGTGCCGCCGACGGCCACTCCTGCATGAGGCAGAAGGCGAGGGCGAAGGTGCTGCGTACCTGGACCCAGTCCCAGCCGTGCCGGAACTCCTGGTGCCAGATGGAGCGCTGGGCCGCGTCGTGGATCGCGGCGCGCACCTGCTGGCCGCGCAGGAAGACACGCGCAGCGGACAGGGTGCCGTGGTCGAAGGCCTGCTCCAGGTGCACCTCGACGACGAGGACGGCGTTGGGCGCGCCGGCCGGTGCGGCGTCGGCGCACTCCCGAGCGAAGTCGTACGCCTTCTCCCAGGTGCCGCTCCACTTGGGGCAGAGCTGCTGCAACAGGGATCTCTGTGCCGGTAGGTGGTGCGGGTGCCGGGCGGTAAGCCGGTCGTAGCGGCGGCGGGCCTCGGCCTGGCCGAGTTGCAGGCCCCGGGCGCTGGTGACGCGCTCGGTCCAGGCTGCCGCGTCCTCCGGGTGGCGGGCGGTGGCCTCGATGAGGATCTGCTCGGCACGGCGCAGATGATCGAAGAACTGGACGAACTGGTGCCGGCTGACGTCCTGCGCCCGGCTGGCCGTCCGGATCCGCCACCCCGCGCGGATCAGGTGCGCTCCCAGCATGGCAGCGGCAACCGGGTCGTCGGGTTGCTCGGCGAGCGCCTTCCGCAGGAGCGCCTCGGCGTCCGATGCGCCGCCGACCTCGCTGACCAGGACCGTCCGACCGTGGGCGTCCTGGGCGTCGACGAGGGCGCACAACTCCGGCCAGTCACCGGCGGCCAGCGCGCCACGGGCGGCGGCCACCTGTGGATACGCCGCGGCGGCGTCGAGGACCGGTGGCGCGAGGGGTGCGGGCATGGCGAGGATCATAAGTGATCATCTTTGGGCCGGTGACCCCCAAATTCGGCACGATCTGGCGGGGAAACGGCTGACGCCCACCGGGTCCGACCGGTGGGCGTCATGGTGAGGAAGGAAGCTCCCCCGTTTGGACTCGAACCAAAAACCTGCCGGTTAACAGCCGGCTGCTCTGCCAATTGAGCTACGGGGGACCGCAACAAACGCCCGAGCGGATCGCTCCGCACCGCGCGTCGGGCACAAGAGTACAGGACGGCGGGGGGTGTTGGTCCAGAGGGTTGCTCGGTCACCACCGGGGCAGCCCGGAGGCACAGTTCACCGGACAAATCGTCATCCTGGCACAAGGAGGTATGAGCGGAGAGCAGGATGGGTAGTTAGCTGCCGACGACAGGACGCAGGCGCGAATCGGTCAGTCCCGCCACCCGGGCCTCCGGGAGCGGGACCGACGGCGCGTCAGGTACGAAAGGAGCCGCCATGCGCGGAAAGATCATGTTCCTTGGCGGGCTGGCTGCAGGGTTCGTCCTGGGCGCCCGTGCCGGCCGGGAGAAGTACGAGGAGCTGGTGGTCCGGGGCCGCAAGGTGCTCGACCACCCGACCGTCCAGGAGGCGGCCGGGGTCGCACAGGCCCAGGCGAACCGTCTCTACCACGAGGGCAAGGACAAGCTCGGCAACTCCAAGCTGGGTGAGAAGCTGAGCTCCAACGGTAAGGAGGGGCTCACCCCCGCCGACGACACGTTCGCCGGCACGCCGGCCACCGCCGGCACCAAGTCGGGTTCCGGCTCGTCGAGCTCCGGTTCGACGTCCGCCACCCCCCGCAGCAAGCCGTCCGGCTCTGGGGCCAACGGCAGCACGCTCTGAGTATCCCGGACGGGCCCGGCCAGCGACATCGGTGGCCGGGCCCGTCCGGCTGCGGTCAAGCCGGACGGGCGGCAACATCCACAGGTGTTGACAGATCCGGCTCCGGTCGGCCACCGGCCTGAAACACCGCCGTGGAAGACTCCGCACGGAGGTGGTGGCAATGGCCCTGGTCCGGCCGGAGAATTCGCAGCAGGCACGGCTGGTCCGGTTGCTGCGGGACGAAGGCACCCGCTCCCGGGTGGAGTTGGGTGACCTGCTGGGTCTGTCCCGGACGGCCCTGACCACCGAACTCAACCGGCTCATCGACCGAGGACTCGTCGAGGCCGCCGGTCCGGCGGCCTCCCGGGGCGGGCGCCGCTCGTCGCTGCTCCGCCTCTCCGGCGGGGTGCGCTTCGCCAGCGTGGTCGTCACCACCGACCGGTTCACCGTCGCGGTCGCCGACGGCGAACTGAACGTGCTGGCCGAGACGAGCGAGGCGGCGGACGTACGCGACGGACCGGAACCGGTGATCGGCCGGGCCGTGGAGCTGATCGACAAGCTCCGCGCTGAGCTGGGCGTCACTGAGCTCACCGGGGTCGGGGTCGCCCTTCCCGGGCCGGTCGACGGTGGCACCTCCACCGCACCGGCCGCCCTGCCCCGTTGGCAACGCTTCCCGGTGCGGGACGCGTTCGCCGCTGAGCTGGGTTGTCCGGTGTTGGTCGACAACGACGCGAACGTGCTCGCCCTGGGTGAGCGGCACGCCGGCATCGGCCGGACCGTCGAGGACTTCCTCTACCTGAAGCTCGGCACGGCGATCGGCTGCGGGCTGGTGCTCGGCGGATCGCTCTACCGGGGTGCGACCAGCAGCGCCGGTGACATCGCGCACCTACCGCTCGGCGAGGATGGGCCGCCCTGTGCCTGCGGGGAGGCCGGATGTCTTGAGGCGTACTGCGGGGACACCGGGTTGGTCCGGGCGGCGCTGACGGTCGCCCGGTCGGACCGCTCCCCGGTCCTGGCCGCGCGGCTGGCCGAGGCGGGCAGCCTGACCCTCGCGGACGTGGTCGCGGCAGCCACCGTCGGCGACCCGGCCACCCAGGTGCTGGTCCGCGACGCCGCCCGTCGCCTCGGTCGGGTGCTGGTCGGTCTGGTCAGTTTCTTCAACCCCGGGATCGTGGTGATCGGCGGGGCACCGGACGGTCTCGGGCACATCCTGCTCTCCGAGATCCGGGGCGTGGTCTACCGGCGATCCGCGCCGCTGGCCACCGGCACCATGCCGATTGTTCTTTCCGACCTGGGCGAGCGGGCCGCTCTGGTGGGTGCGGCCCACCTGGCCAGCGACCACGTCTTCGACGCCGGCTGAGCGGCTGGGTCCGCCGGACCGCACCCGGACGTCCGACGCACCGGGCCGGCGGCGGGCCGGGTGGTGACGTGACGGTGACCCGGGGGCCGGCAGTCGGCCGACCCCCGGAGGCCGTCAGGGTCAGTCCTTGCTGCTGAACGCCGCGTCGAAGGCGGCGGACGGTGCGTCGAAGGCGAGTCGGCGGACGAACTGGAGCGCCTCCGGCGCGCCGACCAAGCGGTCCATCCCGGCGTCTTCCCACTCGATGGAAATCGGTCCGGAGTAGCCGATGGCGTTCAGCGCGCGGAAGCAGTCCTCCCAGGGCACGTCGCCGTGGCCGGTCGAGACGAAGTCCCAGCCCCGACGCAGGTCGGCCCAGGGCAGGTGCGAGGCCAGCCGGCCACGGCGGCCGTCGCCGGTACGCACCTTGGCGTCCTTGCAGTCGACGTGGTAGATCCGGTCGGCGAAGTCGAAGATGAAGTTGACCGGGTCGAGTTCCTGCCAGACGAAGTGCGACGGGTCCCAGTTCAGCCCGAACGCGGGCCGGTGCCCGATCGCCTCCAGGGTCCGCTTCGTCGTCCAGTAGTCGTACGCGATCTCGCTGGGGTGCACCTCGTGGGCGAAACGCACCCCGACCTCGTCGAAGACGTCGAGGATCGGGTTCCACCGGTCGGCGAAGTCCTGGTACCCGCGCTCGATCATGGCTGGCGGCACCGGCGGGAACATCGCCAGGGTGTGCCAGATCGACGAGCCGGTGAAGCCGACGACGGTGTCCACGCCCAGCTTCGCCGCCGCGCGGGCGGTGTCCTTGATCTCCTCGGCAGCCCGCTGGCGTACCCCTTCCGGCTCGCCGTCGCCCCAGATCCGGGCGGGCAGGATGCCCTGGTGCCGCTCATCGATCGGGTGGTCGCAGACCGCCTGACCAACCAGGTGGTTGGAGATGGTGAAGACCTTGAGGTTGTGCTTGGCGAGAGTCTCCCGCTTGCGGTCGATGTACGAATCGTCGGCGAGGGCCTTGTCGACCTCGAAGTGGTCGCCCCAGCAGGCGATCTCCAGGCCGTCGTAGCCCCACTCGGCGGCGAGCCGGCACACCTCCTCGAACGGAAGGTCGGCCCACTGGCCGGTGAACAGCGTGATCGGTCGCGCCATGTGTCCTGTTCCCCTGTCGTGTTGGGGATTCCGTTACCTGCGGGACCGGGGCGAGGGATGACCGGATGTGGACGGCCCGACGGTGTGCCGGTGGGCGCGGTCGCGCCTGGGGCCGACGGGTTGCGCCTCCCGTCGACTCACCGGCCACCTCGCGGTCGCCGCCCCTCACTCTAGGCGGACGGCACGCGGTAGGAAAGAGCCCCGGTGCGACGGGGTGACCGTCGCACCGGGGCGTTCAACCTGTTCGGTTACGGCAGCACCCAGCGCTGGTTGGCGTTGTTGTGGCAGCTCCACAGGTGCACGACCTGCCCGTCGACGGAACTGTTGTTCGACACGTCCAGACACTTGCCCGAGTTCGGGTTACGCAACGTGCCGTTGGACTGCACCGACCAGTTCTGCGCGCCGCTGCCGTTGCACGTCCAGAGCTGGATCTTCGTACCGTCGGCCGTGCCGGCGCCGTTGACGTCCAGACACTTGCCCAGGGCCCGGATCGTCGAGTTCGGCGTCACCGTCCAGGTCTGCGCCGCGCCACCGTTGCAGGACCAGATCTGGATCTGCGTGCCGTCGGCCGAGGAGCCGTTACGCACGTCCAGACACTTGCCGGCCAGACCGGTGATCCGACCGGTGCGGACGTCACCGCCCGGCGGCGGGTTCGTGCCGCCGAGTTCCTTGATCCGGATGTTGCGGAACGACACGTCGTCGCCGGTGCCGTGGTTCTGGATGCCGATGTGCCCGGCGAGCGACCGGACCGGGTCGGTGTTGGTGAAGTCGTTGATCTTCGAGCCGTTCAGGAAGACCTGGAGACGTTCCCCCTCCACCAGCAGCTCGTAGGTGTTCCACTCCCCCGCCGGGTTCAACGCGGCGTCCCGGGCGGCGAGGTCGGCGGACTTGAAGCCGTAGACCGCGCCGGTGGTCTTGTCGGCGGTGTCGGTGAGGTCTATCTGCACCTCGTAGCCGTTGTTGATCGCCGAGTTCGGGTCACTCGACGGTGGGAAACCGATGAAGACACCCGAGTTGTCATCCCCGGCCACCCGCCAGTCCAGCTTCAGCGAGTAGTTGGTGAACTGCTTGGCGCTGTGCCAGAACAGCCCCATCCCGCCGACCGAGGTCAGCGTGGCGTCGGAGTTGGTGAAGCTGCCCGGCCCGGCCTGGGACCAACCGTTGGTGGAGCCGTTGTAGAGGGTGGTGTAGCCGGTCTCCGGCCGGCAGTCGGCCTTGGTCCGGCCGGCCGCGTACCGGATGCCGCCGAGCAGGTGCGCCCGGAAGGCCGCATCGGAGTACGACGCCTGGGTGTGGCCGCCGCCGGTGTAGAAGGACCGGCCGCCGTTGTACGTCTTGCACCAGGCGATCGGGTGGTCGGCGCCCATCACGCCGCCCGAGTACGTCGACTCGTTGAGGTTCGCCAGCACCCGCGCGTTGGCCCGGGGGTTGCTCTGGAAGTCGTACCACTCGTCGGTGCGTACCCAGTTCTGCGGCAGGTGGGCGGTGGCCGCGTGGGCGCGGTTCTCCACCCGGACGGTGGCCTGCTGGATGGCCGGGTGGGAGCGGAAGTACGCCCCGACCAGGTTGCCGTAGAAGGACCAGCCGTACTCGGTGTCGGCGGCGGAGTGCACGCCGACGTAGCCGCCGCCGGAGCCGATGTAGGACTCGAAGGCCGCCTGCTGGCTGGTGTTGAGCACGTCGCCGGTGGTGTTGAGGAAGATCACCGCTTCGTACTGGGCGAGGTTGCCGGTGGTGAATGCGGTGGCGTCCTCGGTGGCGGTGACGGTGAAGCTGTTGGCCGTGCCCAGTTCACGGATGGTCTGGGTGCCCACCGCGATGGAGTCGTGCCGGAAGCCGGCGGTCTTGGAGAAGACCAGCACGTCGTACGGGGCGTCGGCGGCGCTGGCGGGGGTGGCCGGGGTGGTGCAGGCGAGTACGGCGAAGGCGGCGGTGGCCACGCCGAGGACGGAACGGAGAAGTCTGCGCATCTCGCTCTCCCAAACGATCGTCGTGTTAGGAAGGGCCCCTTGTACAACGCTAGGCGTTAATAAGGTGCCCTTCCTTGCAGCTACGGAAGGATCCAGCGCTGGTTGGCGTTGGTGTGGCAGGTCCAGAGGTGCACGACCTGCCCGTCGGTGGAGCTGTTGTTCGCCACGTCCAGGCACTTTCCCGAGTTCGGGTTACGCAACGTGCCGTTGGACTGCGCCGACCAGTTCTGCGCGCCGCTGCCGTTGCACGTCCAGAGCTGGATCTTCGTACCGTCGGCCGAGGCGGCCTCGTTGACGTCCAGACACTTGCCCAACGCCCGGATCGTCGAGTTCGGCGTCACCGCCCAGGTCTGCGCCGCGGTGCCGTTACAGGTCCAGATCTGGATCTGCGCCCCATCCGCTGACGAAGCGTCGCGCACATCCAGACACTTGCCGGCCAGCCCGGTGATCGGACCGGTCCTGCTCGTACCGCCGCTGCCGGTGGTGAAGGAGAACGAGTCCAGGTCGTAGAGGTGGCCCGTGCCCGAGCCGGCGAAGGTGAGGTACAGGGTGGTGGTGCCGGTGGGCGGGTTGGTGATGCTGCCGGTGACGGTGGTGAAGGTGTCCCAACCGCCGGTGACCGGGACGGTCGCCGAGCCGAGCACCGTGCCAGTGGCGGAGCCGGCCCGCACCTGGAGGGTGCCGCCGGCGCCGGCCGAGGAGACCCGGGCACTGAACGAGGTGGCGTTGCCGATCCGGTACGGCTCGAACGCGATCCAGTCGCCGTTGTTGATGTTGCCGACGGTCTTGCCGCCCTCGGCGGTCGTCTTGTCGAAGGGGTCGACGCCGGAGGCGGTCTTGTAGTGCTCCGCCTGCCGCTTACGCGGCTGGAGGGTGTGCTGGGTGTGCGTGGTCAGGCCGCCGGCATCGGTGTACTCGGCGTCGAAGATGCCGAAGATGTTGGCGGCGTCGTCGTGCTCACCGTCGACCGGCACGGCGATCGAGCCGGAGCAGCCGTTCTGCGAGGTGATCTGGTGACCGTGGTTGTCGTGGCCCAGCACGTAGGTCATCTTGACCTTGCTGCAGTCGATGACGCCGTCCTCCGGGTCGGTCACCGTGATGCTGAACGGCACGGTGTCGCCGAAGCTGAACAGTTGGCCGTTGCCGGGGCTGGTGATGGTGACGGTCGGTGCGGTGTTGCCGACCCCGATCCGCACGCTCGCCGTGCCGGTGGCGCCCTGCGGGTCGCGTACGGTCAGGGTCGCGGTGTAGGTGCCGTTGGTGTTGTAGGTCTTGGTCGGGTTCGCCGCCGTCGAGGTGGTGCCGTCGCCGAACGCCCACGAGTAGCTCAACGCCCCACCCTCCGGGTCCGACGACCCCGCCGAGGAGAAGCTCACCGTCAACGGGGCGACGCCCGAGGTCCGGTTCGCCGAGGCCACCGCCGTCGGTGCCCGGTTGCCGCCGCCGACGTAGTCGTAGCGGTACAGGGCGGAGTTGGCGTCACCGTTGTAGAAACCGGTGCCGTAGTCCAGCACGTAGAGCGCGCCGTCCGGGCCAAACGCCATGTCCATGACCTGCTTGCCGTTCCACGGGAAGGAGGCGTCGATGCTGGCTATCGAGCCGTTCGAGTTGACGTGGATCGGCTTGATCCAGCCTCGCCCGAACTCACCGGCGAAGAACAGCCCGTCGTAGCTCTGCGGCCACTTGGTGGCCGAGTTCAGCGCGGCGTCGTACCGGTAGACCGGGCCGGCCATCGGCGACTCGGAGCCACCGCCGAACTCCGGCGGGCTGCCGGCGTCTCCGGCGTAGCGGATCCAGGCGGGCTTGGCGGCCGGCAGGGTGGTCAGACCGGTGTTGCGGAACGAGTTGTTGGTCGCGCCGCCGGTGCAGTTGTACTTCGCTCCGGCGGTGTTGTTGGCGAAGTTCCATTCGGCGTACGTCTCGTTGCTGGTGTTGGTGCCGGTGCAGTACGGCCAGCCGTAGAAGCCGGGGCCGGTGATCCGGTTGAACTCCACCTGCCCGCTGGGACCGCGCGCGGAGCTGGCGCCCGAGTCCGGCCCGTAGTCGCCGACGTAGACCACACCCGTGGCCTTGTCGACGCTCATCCGGAACGGGTTGCGCAGCCCCATCGCGTAGATCTCGGGTCGGGTGCGGGCCGTGCCCGGGGCGAACATGTTGCCGGCCGGGATCGAGTACGAACCGTTGGCGTTGACCTTGATCCGCAGGATCTTGCCGCGCAGGTCGTTGGTGTTGGCTGCGCTGCGCTGTGCGTCGTACGCCGGGTTGCGGTTGGTCCGCTCGTCGATCGGGGAGTATCCGCCGGAGTCGAAGGGGTTCGTGTCGTCGCCGGTGGACAGGTACAGGTTGCCTGCGGCGTCGAAGTCGATGTCCCCACCGGCATGGCAGCACATGCCCCGGTCGGCGGCGACGTCGAGGATGTCGACCTTGCTGGACTGGTTGAGGGTGAAATCGGCGTTGAGGGTGAACCGGGACAGCCGGTTGACACCCTGCCAGGCGGACCAGTTGGTGCCGGTGGCCGGGGCGTCGCCGCCGGGGGTGGAGAGCGGCGGGGCGTAGTAGAGGAAGATGTGCCGGTTGGTGGCGAAGTTCGGGTCGACCCCGACGCCCTGCAACCCGTCCTCGTCGTGGGTGTAGACCGGGATGTTGGCGATCACCGAGGTGTTGCCGGCCGCGTCGGTGCGGCGCAGTGTGCCGTTGCGAGCGGTGTGCAGGACCGAACGGTCCGGCAGCACCGCGATGCTCATCGGCTCACCGACCTCGGCCACCCCCTTGGCGAGGGTGACCTGCTGGAAGTCGCTGGCGACGATGGGGTGGGCGCTGACCGGAGTCGGGTTGACGGTGGCCATGGTGCCGGCTGTGACGACCAGGAGCAGCGCCGAGGCGCTGGTGGACCACCGTGCGGGGTGGTGGGTGGTGCGCATGGTGGACATCGCTGTGCTGTCCCTTCCTGACGGGGTACTGCCAGGGCGGGGCGCGCGCCGTCGCGCCGGATGCCGTAGCGGAGGGGTGCCGAGGGGGGTGCCGCGCCGCCGGTTCACCTCGACGAAACATGTTGGTCCTGGCGATGACACTAAACGTCATACGTCGATGTGTCTATATCTTTTGCCCGTCGGATGTGGACTTTCGTCAATTCGATCAAAAGCCGCCCGGAGGGGCTCCGCTCAGCTCTGCCGGTCGATGGCCAGGGCGGCCAGCTCCGTCAGGGCGCTCCGGCTCGCCGCGGTCACCTCGGTGTGCTCCAGCGCCGCCAGCCCGGCCTCGGCACGGACCTGGATCATCTGCTCGATCTTCCGGCGCGCGCCGGTGCCCTCGATGATCTCGCGCAACTCGGCGGCGCCCTCGGCATCCAGATCGGGATTGCCGAACAGCTCACGCAGCCGGGCACCCTGCGCCCGGTCGGCGGCGTCGCGGGCCAGCGCCATCATCACCGTCGGCTTGCCCTCGCGCAGATCGTCCAGAACGGACTTGCCGGTGACCGCCGGGTCACCGAAGACCCCCAACACGTCGTCGCGGAGCTGGAAGGCGTCGCCGAGCGGGTCACCGAACTCGGCCAGCGCGTCCCGCAGCTCGGCGGGTGCGCCCGCCAGCGCCGCACCGATCTGCAACGGTCGGGTGACCGTGTAGCGGGCCGCCTTCATCCGGATCACCGTGAGCGCGCTGGCCACCGAGCCGTCGCCCACCCCGGACACCAGGTCGAGATACTCCCCCGCGATCACCTCGGTACGCATCAGCGCGAACACGGCGTACCCCTGGTGCACCTGTTCCGGGCTCAGTCCGCACTCGTGGAACATCTGGTCCGACCAGGCGGCGCAGAGGTCACCACAGAGCAGGGCGGTGTTGCGCCCGTACGCCTCCGGGTCGCCCCGCCAGGACGATCGGGCGTGCAGGTCGGCGAAGATCCGGTGCACCGAGGGCTCCCCCCGGCGGCGGTCGCTGCCGTCCAGGATGTCGTCGTGGATCAGCGCGAAGGCGTGGAACAGCTCCAACGCGGCAGCGGCGACCACGATCGGGGTGCAGTCCTGGCCGCCGGCGCCCCGCCAGCCCCAGTAGCAGAAGAGCGGTCGCAGGCGCTTGCCGCCGGCCAGCACGAACCGGTGCAGCGTGGTGAAGACGCCTCGCGGCGCGCCGTCCGGCCAGTCCGGATCCTGCCGGTCGAGGAACGCGGTCAGCTCGGCGTCGAAGCGGGCCCGCAGTCCGGCGGAATCGACAGGTGCCTCGGCGATCGTCACCGCCCCTCCATCCCAGCCAATTCCAGCAGCAGCCCCTTCACCTCCGTGGCCGTGATCCGGTCCCGAGCCACCGACGCGTCGGAGCAGAGCAGCACCGGCCCGTCGGCCGGATCGGTGGGCAGCCGCCCGTGTGAACCCCGGACCGCCCGCGCGCCGGCATCCAACCCGACGACGTTCATCAGGTACCGCATCCCGAGCTTCTTGCGGGCCAACGCGACCGCGGCGCGACGCTTCGCCGCCCCCGGCGCGGCCGGGTCGAAGAAGAGCTCCGCCGGGTCGTACCCGGGCTTGCGATGGATCTCCACCAGCCGGGCGAAGTCCGGTGCGCGCGCGTCGTCGAGCCAGTAGTAGTACGTGAACCAGGAGTCCGGCTCGGCCACCAGCACCAGCTCACCGGCGCGCGGATGGTCCAGCCCGTGCGCCGCCCGGCCGTCGGCGTCGAGCACCTCCGCCACCCCGGGCAGGCTGGCGCAGAGCTTCGCCACCGCCGGCACGTCGGCCGGGTCACGCACGTACACGTGGGCGACCTGGTGGTCGGCGACCGCGAAGGCCCGGGAGGTCCACGGGTCGAGGTACTCCATGCCCGCCTGGGTGTGCACCCGCAGCAGCCCTTCGGCGCGCAGCAGCCGGTTGACGTCCACCGGCCGGGACACCTCGGTGATGCCGTACTCCGACAGCACCACGACCGTCGCGTCGCGGGCCTGCGCGGCGTGCAGCAGCGGAGCGAGCACGCCATCCAGCTCGGCCGCCGCAGCGGCGGCTCGGGGGGAGGACGGGCCGAAGCGTTGCAGGTCGTAGTCCAGGTGCGGAACGTAGACCAGGGTCAGGTCGGGCGACTGTTCGGCGAGGATCTGCTCCGCCGCCTGGCAGATCCATCGCGAGGACGGCAGCCCCGCACCCGGTCCCCAGTAGGTGAAGAGGGGGAAGGTGCCGAGTCGGTCGGTGAGCGCGTCGTGCAGCTGCGGCGGGTCGGTGTAGCAGTCCGGCTCCTTGCGACCGTCGGCGTGATAGATCGGTCGCGGGGTGACCGTCCAGTTCACGTCCGCGCCCATCGCGTACCACCAGCAGACGTTCGCCACCGTGTAGTCGGGCCGGACGCGGCGCGCCGCGTGCCACAGTTTCTCCCCGCCGACCAGCGCGTTGTGCTGCCGCCAGAGCAGCACCTCGCCGAGGTCCCGGAAGTACCATCCGTTGCCGACGATCCCGTGCTCGGCCGGGAGGGCACCGGTGAGAAAGGTGGACTGCACCGAGCAGGTCACCGCCGGCAGCACGGTGCCCAGTTCGGCGCGGAACCCCGCGTCGGCGACCGCCCGCAGCCGTGGCATGTGCGCCAGCAACCGGGGGGTCAGCCCCACCACGTCGAGCACCACCAGCTGTCTGCTCATGCTCTCACCGCCTTTGTCAGCGACTGCGTCAGCCCGAGGGCGACCAGTTCATCCCGGGTGAAGGCCAGTTCGGCGGCGATCCCGGCGGCCAGCTCAGCGTCCGTGCGCGGACGTCGTGCCACCGGCAGCACCCCCCAGGTGTACGTCTCGACGTCGAGGTGGTCGCAGCCGGCGTCGGCACCGGCGAAGAGCGCGGCCAACGCGGCGCGCAGCACCGGCAGGGTCGAGCCCAACGGTGGTTCGGGCGGGGCGTGCAGTGGTACGTGGTAGTGCACCCGCCACGGCCCGGGCAGCGCGGCGTCGAGGGCGGCGTCGAGGTCGTCGGCCGCCCAGCTCGGATCCGCCGGGTCGGTGTCCTGCGCCGCGCCGGCCGGTACCGCGTCGGTCGCGGCGGCGCAGCCGGCGGTACGGGTCTGGTGCAGGAAGCGCGGCTCGACCCAGCGGCGCAGCGCGGCGGCGTCCCCGGCCGGGTCGGCTGCCTCCAGCGCGGCGGACACCTGCACCTTCACCACCGGCAGGTCGGCGGCGGCCAGCCGCTCCAGGGCGGCGGCGGGCTCCTCCCAGGCGCAGGCGAGGTGGGCCAGGTCCAGACAGATCCCGAGGCGATCGGTATCCATTCCGGACAGCGCGGCGACGGCCTGCGGGGTGCTCTCCACCACACAACCGGGCTCTGGTTCGAAACCGACCCGCACCGGCCGGCCGGTGTCCCGCTCGACGGTGGCGAGTCCGGTGGCGAGCTGGTCGAGGCGGCGGCGGGCGGCGTCCGCTCGGGCGCTGTCCCAGGGCGTGCGCCAGGCCAGTGGCAGGGTGGAGACCGAGCCACGGGCGGCGTCGTCGGGTAGCAGGTCAGCCAGGACCCGAGCCAGATCGAGGGTGTAGCGGAGCCGGTCGTCGGTGGTCCAGTCCGGCCGGTACACCGCCCCCTTGACCACGGGCGCCTGGAAGGCCGCGTACGGGAAACCGTTGAGGGTGACCACTTCCAGCCCGCGTACGGTCAGTTCGGTGCGTAACTGGCGGCGAGCGGCCGGGTCGGCGGCCAGTGCGGCGGCGACCGGGGCGGCCAGCCACAGGCCCAGCCCGAGCGGCTCGACGTCGAGCGTCTCCCGGACCGGCACCGCGAAGGTGTCCAGTTGGGCGACGATGCCGGCGAGGTCCTCGGCGGGATGCACGTTCGTGCAGTAGCCCAGATGGACGGCGCGCCCACCGGCGTGCCGCAGCCGCATCAGCTGCCGCCGCGCAGGATCGAGTTGCCGGCGAAGGTCGGCTCCGCGAGGTCCTCGTCGGTCAGGTCGAGCCGGCCGGACTGCCCGTAGAACTCGACCGGGTTGCGCCAGAGCACCCGGTCGACATCGTCGTCGCTGAACCCGGCGCGCAGCATCGCCTCGCCGGTCGCCCGGGTGAGCAGCGGGTCGGAACGTCCCCAGTCGGCGGCCGAGTTGACCAGCACCCGTTCGGTCCCGTACGCCTTGAGTAGCTCGACCATCCGCGGTGGCGACATCTTCGTGTCCGGATAGATGGAGAAGCCGAGCCAGCAACCGCTGTCCCGGACCAGTTTCACGGTCACCTCGTTGAGGTGGTCGAGCACCACCCGCTCCGGCGCGATGCCCGACTCGGCGACCACGGCCAGGCTGCGCTGGACACCCCGGGCCTTGTCCCGGTGCGGGGTGTGCACCATTGCCGGCAGGTCGTGCGCCACCGCCAGGGCGAGTTGGGCGGCGAAGGCGTCGTCCTCCTCCGGCGTCATCGAGTCGTACCCGATCTCGCCGACCGCCACCACGCCGTCCTTCTCCAGGTAGCGGGGCAGTTCGTCGAGCACCGGCCGGCAGCGCGGGTCGTTGGCCTCCTTCGGGTTGAGCGCGATCGTGGCGTGGTGTCGGATCCCGAACTGCCCGGCCCGGAAGGGCTCCCACCCGACCAGCGAGTCGAAGTAGTCGGTGAACGAGCCGACGTTGGTGCGCGGCTGACCCAGCCAGAACGCCGGTTCCACCACCGCCCGGACGCCGGCGGCGGCCATCCGCTCGTAGTCGTCGGTGGTGCGTGACGTCATGTGGATGTGCGGGTCGAAGATCCGCATCACACCTCCCTGGGCTGCGGCTGGCTGGCGGCGGTGAGCCGGTCCAGCAGTTCGGTGGCGTCGGCGGGCATGCTCCGACCGGCGGCCCGGCGTTCAGCCGCCAGCGCGGCGAGCATCGCGCCCAGTTCCTCGTCCGCACGGGCGTCAAGGTCGGCCACCGCCGCCAGCGGCACACCGATGAAGACACACTTGAGCACCGCCTGCCGCCAGGCCGGCGGGTCGAGCTGACGGGCGTACGGGCCGAGGGCCGCGGCGACCAGCCGGGTGTCGTTGGTGCGGATCGCGTCGTGCAGCAGCGGCACCCCGGCCGCGCCGATCGGCAGCAACGGCAGCGCCTTGAGCACAGCCCGCTTCTCGGCGGCGTCCCCGGTGCGGTAGAGCGCCTCGGCCTGTCCGGCGTGGTCAGTGCGGAGGCTGGCCAGCATCAGTACCCGGGCCGCCTCGTCGACACTCCAACCGGGCAGGTCGGGCAGGTTCTCGCGGCCGCAGCGACGGCCGGCCGCCGGGAAGAACCGCGCGATGGCGGTGGGTTCGGCCGCGATGCGGTCCAGGGCCGTCGCCAACCAGTCCGGATCGGGTACGCCCCGCAGGGCGGCCCGCAGCTTCTCCACTGTCATCGCGCCTTCTCCCTGGTCCGCCGATCGTTGACGACCTGGCGTTGGTGCCACCTGCGTCCTTTGCTCTGCTTCACTCCACGCGTCGGTCGCCGTCCGGATGTCGGACGCCGGGTTGTGCGTCCGGTGAAGCAGAGCAAAGGGCGTGCCACGCGGTGCCGGCCGGGGCGTCCGCGCGACCGGCCGAGGCGTCCGCGCGACCGGCCGAGGCGTCCGCGCGACCGGCCGAGGCGTCCGCACGACTGGCTGAGGCGTCCGCACGACTGGCCGAGACGTCCGCGCGGGTCTGCGCGGCGGATTCCGCGGCGCGCAGGAAGCTCAGCGAGCGGGCGGCGATGGTGGGAGCGGCGTGCGAGTGCCGGGGCAGTTCGACCGCGACCAGACCCCGGTAGCCGATCTCGCGCAACGCGGCCAGCACCGGCGGAAAGTCGATCTCGCCCGTGCCGAATTCCAGATGTTCGTGCACGCCCCGCCGCATGTCGTCGATCTGCACGTTGACCAGGTGCGCGGCGACGTCACGGACACAGTCCGGCACCGGCCACGGCTCCAGGCAACGACAGTGTCCGATGTCGAGGGTGATGCCCAGGCGGGCCGGCGAGCCGAGGGCGGCGTGCAGCCGACGCCAGTCGGCGATGTTCTCGACCAGCATCCCCGGCTCCGGTTCGAACCCGAGCGTCACGCCGACGGCCTCGGCCGCCTCGACGACCGTGGCGCAACCGGCGACCAGCCGGTCCCAGGCCACTGCCGAGGTCACCGAGTCCGGTCGGACACCGGACCAGAACGACACCGCCTCGGCGCCGAGATCCGCGCCGATCGCCACCGCGCGACGCAGGAAATCGATCCGGAGCGCGGGATCGTCGTGCAGCAGCGTCGGGGCGTGCTTGTGCCAGGGGTCCAGCAGGAACCTCGCGCCGGTCTCGATCACCAGGCCGAGGCCGAGTTCGGCCAGTCGGCGACCGACGGCGTCGACACGCTGGGCCAACCCGGGTGCGAACGGATCGAGATGGTCGTGGTCCAGGGTGAGCGCGACCCCGGCATAGCCGAGATCGGCGATGACCGCGAGCGCGTCGTCGAGGCGGTGGTTGGCGAAGCCGTTGGTCCCGTACCCGAACCGGAGTGCGTCGGGGGGCGTGCCGGTGCCGGCGGCCGTCATGTCGGCGAGACCTTCCGGGCCAGGCGCCGGCCCAGCGGCGCAGCCGCTGCCACCGCCAGTCCGAGCAGGCCGGATCCCGCCCGGGCGATCAGCGCTCCCTGCAACGCGGGCAGGCCGGTGATGCCGGCGCCGACCGCCGAGCGGACCCGCGCGGCGGTCGGCTCGGCCACCGCTCGCGCCTGCGCGGTGCCGTAACGGGTGGCGTACCAGGCCGTGAGGATGGTGGGCAGGGTGGCATCTGCTGCGGGTGCCGGACGTCGAGTGGGCGGGAGCGTGGCACTCGCCGCGACCAGGGCGGTGCCGGCGAGGGTGCTCACCGGGAGGGCACGATCGGCGCCGCTGACCTCCCGCCGGGACAGCGCGGTGACGGTCCAGGTGTGCGCCGCGACGGTGACCGCCGCCGGCAACGCGCGGATCGGCCGGCCCCCGGCGGCACCGAGCAGCACGTCCAGCCCCCGGCAGGCGGCCATCACAGCAGGGCCGGCGGCGGTGTTCTTGGCCGCGAGGTCGTACCCCCACACGGCGGCGGCCAGCGGCAACGCCACGGCGGTGGCCCGCCGACCTCCGGCGGCGGCGGCGAGCCCGACACCGGCGGCGGTCAGACCGGCGGCAACGCCGACCGCGAGACCAGGGCTGACCCGGCCACTCGGTATCGGCCGCTCCGGGCGTTCCACGGCGTCCAACTCGCGGTCGGCCCAGTCGTTGGCGGCCATGCCGGCCCAGTACAGCAGCACCGACGCCGCCGCGAGGGCGGGAGTACGCGGGCCGAGCGTGCCCGCGGCGGCGGCACCGGCGATCACGTCCCCGGGTACGGAGAGCGCGGCCGGGGCGCGGACCAGCTCGGCCAGATCAGCCACTCGCGGCATCGGTGCCTCCGGGATCCAGGCTGCGGGCGAACCCGCACAGCCGGGTCCACTGGTCGGCCAGCGAGTGCGTCGCGGTGCCGAGCGGATCCTTGAAGAAGAAAGCCAACTCGGTCAGCGGGCCGGTGCGGCCGGCGGCGTGCGCGGCGGCGGTGAGCCGGGCCAGGTCGAGCACGAGTGGGGCGGCCAGCGCCGAGTCGCAGCCGTGCCAGGTGAACTCCAGCCGCATCCCGGTACCCAGGAACCCGGCGAAGGTGATCAGATCCCAGGCGGTCTTGAAGTCACCGAGGTCCTCGACGTACCCGATGCGGGTGTCGCCCTGCGGCAGGTAGCCGAGCGTTTCGCCGAGCACCCGCTGCTTGCTGCGCACCTTGGCGGCGTTGGCGTCGGGGTCGGCCAGGGTGGCTCCGTCGCCGCCGCCGAGGAGGTTGAGCCCGGACCAGGACCGCACGGCGAGATGACGCATCGCGAACATCGGGGCGAGCACCGACTTGAGCAGGGTCTCTCCGGTCTTGCCGTCGTGGCCGGCGTACGGCACGGCGTGGCTGTCGGCCAACGCGGTCAGCGCCGGCAGCCGCAGGCCGGTCGACGGGGTGAAGTCGACGTACGGGCAGTCCGCCACGACGGCCGCGTACGCGTACAGCGAGCTGGGCGGCAGCACCTCATCGGGACCGGCGAGGGCGGTCCGCAGCGCGTCCGGGTCGGCGTGCCCGGGGTGTGGGCGAGGTGCCGGTTCGGTCGCCGCGACATTGACCACCACCACCCGGGACAGTCCGTGTCGCTGCCGGAAGGTGGTGAGGTCGCGGACGATCTCGGCGGCGCGGTCGGCCTGGGTGCCGGCGGTGGGCGCGGGGCGCAGTTCCCGCTCCACGGCGGCCAGTTCCTCGGTCAGCGCGGCCACCAGGCGGGCCGGCACCACACCGGCGTCAGCGAGCGCCTCGGCGCGCTTGGCGATCGGCGTGGCGACCACGTCGTGGCCGCCGAAGACCAGGTCGGCGACGCTCGGTAGGGCGGGGCTGTTGACCTCGGGCAGTTCGGTGACGCAGCCGGTCGGCCTGGTCAGCCCGGCACGTAGCGCGAGCGCCCCGACGATGCTGGTGGTCGCGACCGAGCCACGCACCCCCACCAGCCAGACACCTGTACGCATAGCGCTCCTTCCGGTGCCCAGAAACCGACATGCATCGATTGAATCTTGATATCAGGAAAAACCTGAAAAAGATACGGGTTGGGCCGATGCGCCCCGTCCGCCGGCCGCTCCGGTGCAAATTTCGCCGGCCGACGCCGAGGTCGGCGGCGACGACGTCGGCTCGGCGTACCGGATGGGTCGGACGGACGGGGCTGGCAGGCAGGGAACAGTCGGCGTCACGTCCCTGCCTCCCCCGCATCCGGCCCGGTCGGGACGACGGTGTCCCGATCGGACGACTCGTCGGACGCGGTCCGCCTGGCGGCGGGAGTCTCAGGTGGATGGTCGGTGGGCGGCGGCCCTCCGGTGCTGCCGGGGAATCCCGGTCCGGCCGCACCGGAGGAACCGCATTGCTCGTGCCGCCAGACCGGGTGGCCCGGGGACACGACCTGTCGAATCCGACCCGTACCGGCCACGGGGCGCAACCGTGGCCGGCCCTCGCCGGTCGGCTCCGGAGGTGATTCAGGCGGGAACCGTCGCCAGCGACGGCTCCACCTCGGTCCAGGAGGAGCCCAGTTCTGCCGAGCGGAGCACCGCTTCCAGCACCAACTGCACCTGCAACGCCTCGGCGAAGGACGGCGACGGGTCGCCACCGGTCGCCACCGCCTCGATGAAGTCGCGCATCTGGTGGGTGAAGGAGTGCTCGTACCCGATGATGTGTCCCGGCGGCCACCAGGCCGACAGGTACGGGTGCTCGGCCTCGGTCACCAGGATCCGGTTGAAGCCCTGCTCGGCGGCGGGCCGGGTCGCGTCGAGGAACTCCAGCTCGTTGAGGCGTTCCAGGTCGAAGGCGACGCTGCCCAACGAGCCGTTGATCTCCACACGGAGGGCGTTCTTGCGGCCGGTGGCGAACCGGGTCGCCTCGTACGTGGCCAGCGCCCCGCCGTCGAGACGAGCCACGAAGATCGCCGCATCGTCGACGGTGACCTGGCCGGTGGCGGCACCGGCCCCGTCGGCCTGCGCCGCCAACCCGCTCGACTCGGCCGGCAACGGCCGCTCCTTGACGAAGGTCTCGGTCACCGCGCTGACACCGCTGATCCGCTGTCCGGTGACGTACTGGGTGAGGTCGATGATGTGCGCACCGATGTCACCCAGGGCGCCGGAGCCCGACACCTCCTTACGGAGCCGCCAGACCAGGGGGAACTGCGGGTCCACGATCCAGTCCTGCAGGTAGGTGGCCCGGACGTGCCGGATCTCGCCGAGCCGCCCGTCGGCGATCAGCTGACGCATCAGCGCCACTGCGGGCACCCGCCGGTAGTTGAAACCACACATCGAGCGTGCCCCGCCCGCCTGGGCGGTGACCGCCGCGGCAGCCATCTCCCGGGCCTCGGCGACCGTGTTGGCCAACGGCTTTTCACACAGCACGTGCTTGCCCGCGGCGAGCGCGGCCAGCGCGATCTCGGCGTGGCTGTCACCCGGTGTGCAGATGTCGACCACGTCGATGTCCGGGCGGTTCACCAGTTCCCGCCAGTCCGTGGTGTGCTCCTCCCAGCCGAGCCGGTCGGCGGCGTCGGCCACCTTTGCGGAGTCCCGGCCGCAGACGAGCACCATCCGGGCCCGCGCCGGCAGGTCGTACACCCGGTTCACGGTCCGCCACGCCTGCGAGTGCGCGGCGCCCATGAACGCGTAGCCGACCATGCCGACCCGCAGTTCGTTGTTTGTCGTGGACAAGGTGGGTCTCCCCCCGTTGTGTCAGAACCCGAGCTTGAGGTAGTTGCTCGCGTTCTCCTTGGTGATCGTTTCGGAGGCGAGGACGATCTCCTTCGGTACCTGGAGTTCCACCAGGTCGGACATGCCCCGGTCCTGACCGATCAGGCGGGCCAGGGAGATCGCCGAGGACGCCATCGACGGGCTGTAGGTGACCGTCGCCTTCAGCACCGTGTTGTCCGCCTGGATGTCCTCCATCGCCTTCTTCGAGCCCGCGCCGCCGACCATGAAGAACTCGCTGCGGTTGGCCTGGCTGATCGCGGCCAGCACACCGATGCCCTGGTCGTCATCGTGGTTCCAGATCGCGTCGATCTTCGGCAGGGCCTGCAACAGCTGGCTCGCCTCCTGCTGGCCGGAGTCGGCGGTGAACCGCGCCGCCCGCCGGTTCTGCACCTTCAGACCGTGCTGGGCCAGAGTGTCGTTGAAGCCCTTCGTACGCTCCTGGGTCAGCTCCAACTCGTCCATCCCGGCGATCTCGGCGATCACCGGATTGCTGATCCCCTTGGCCTTAAGCTGCTCGGCGATGAAGGTGGCGGCGGAAACACCCATGCCGTAGTTGTCGCCCTTGATCTGCAGCCGGTACGCCTTGGCGTCCGGGAAGGCCCGGTCCAGGTTGACCACCGGGATGCCGGCCGCCATCGCCTCCAGCCCGAACGAGTTGAGCTCCTTGCCGTCGTGCGGCAGCAGCACGATCACGTCGGGCTTCTGCGAGATCAGGGTGGACAGGGCGGCCCGCTGGGCCGCCGCGTCCGCGCCCGCCTCGACCGTCTTGAACTCCACGTCGGAGTACGCGGCGGCCTGCGCCTTGGCGTTGTTGGTGATCGCGGCGATCCAGCCGTGGTCGGCGGCCGGTGCGGAGAACCCGATGGTCACCTGCTTGCCGGGCTCCGCGTTGGCGTTGCCGTCGGCCGCCTTGGTCTGCGCCTCGGTCGGCGTCTGCTCGTTGCTGGTGCAACCGGCGAGCAGTACGCCGGCTCCGACGGCCGCCCCGCCGAAGAGCAGCCGGCGCCGCGACATGTCGCGACTGTGCTGGGTCATGACGACCTCCTGGTTATTCACGTGGTGGGGATTTTTGGGTATGCGAAGCCCTGCCACCCTCGATTGCTCGGGTGACGTGCAGTGGTGTTCAGCTCGTGGTGAGCCGGTTGCGACGGAAGAACTGGGAGAGACTGCCGAACTGGACCTGCTGGATCAGGACGGCGGCGACGATGATGCCGCCCTTGACCATGTTCTGCGCCTCCGTGGAGAGGCCGTTGATGGCGAAGAGGTTGGTGATGGTGGCGAAGATGATCACACCGAGCAGGGAACCGATGATGGTGCCCCGCCCGCCGCTGAGCAGCGTGCCTCCGATGATCACGGCGGCGATCGCGTCCAGCTCGTAGAGGTTCGCCATCGCCGCCTGGGCCGAGGTGGCCTGCGCGGTGAGCATGATGGCGGCGATGCCGCAGCACAGGCCGGAGAGCACGTACAGCAGCAGGGTGTGCAGCTTGACGTTGATCCCGGCCAGCCGGGCGGCCTCCGGGTTG
This sequence comes from Micromonospora lutea, assembly GCF_016863535.1. Taxonomy (GTDB): domain Bacteria; phylum Actinomycetota; class Actinomycetes; order Mycobacteriales; family Micromonosporaceae; genus Micromonospora; species Micromonospora lutea. Next base: position 176,687 of record NZ_BOPB01000009.1, on the reverse strand, counting down.
CCGCCGACGGCGACGGTGCGCCGTCCGAACGTCGTGCGGTTGAGCAGCACCCAGCCCGCGGCGACCACCGCGGCCAGGATGTAGACCAGCAGGGGGATGCCGAGCAGATCGGTGCTGGCGATGCCGTTGATGGTGCTGTTCTGCGAGATCTGGGTCTGCTTCTGGGAGATCTCGGCGGCCAGGCCCCGCGCGGCGACCAGCATGGCCAGGGTCGCGATGAACGGCACCAACCGCCCGTACGCGATGAGCGTTCCGTTGACCAGGCCGACCGCCATCCCGACGATGATCGCGGTGAAGATCATCCCACCGGCGCCGAAGCTCTGGGTCGCCACCGTGGTGCACCAGACCCCGGCCAGCGCCACGATCGCGCCGACCGAGAGGTCGATACCACCCCCGATGATCACGAAGGTCATCCCGACGGTGACCACGCCGACCACCGAGGCGAGCTTGAGGATGCTGAGCATGTTCGCCCAGACCCAGTCCGGATTGGAGTACAGGTCCGAGCGGGTCGCCGCGCCGATCACGAAGAGAGCAAGCAGCACTCCGATCAGGGCGAGGTTCCGCTTGGCACCCTCACCACCGTCACCGTGCCACCAGGAGAGTCGGCCGCTGGCGCCCGCCGTGGCGGTCGGCGTCCGGCGGCCGGCCTCCTCGGTCTCGGCCGGGTCCACCGGCGGCGACTGCGCCGGCAACTGCGTGGTGGTGGCGGGGGGCCGCTCGCTCATGCCGGTACCTCGCTTCGCTCGGCACCGACATGAGGCTCCACCGCACTGAGTCGATGATTCGCTCGCTGACGCTCGCTCATGCCGGTGCGCCTTCCATCAGGGACCCCGCCATGACGAGGTCGAGCACGGTGTTCTCGTCGAGTTCGCCGGCCGGGGCCGTACGGACGACCCGCCCCTCCCGCATCACCAGCACCCGGTCGGCCAGGCCGAGCACCTCGGGCACCTCGCTGGAGACCAGGAGCACACCGACCCCCTGGGCCGCGAGCTGCCGGATCACCTGGTACAGCTCGGCCCGGGCGCCGACGTCCACCCCTCGGGTGGGTTCGTCGAGCAGCAGCAGCTTCGTGTCGCCGAGCAGCCAGCGGCCGACCACCACCTTCTGCTGGTTGCCGCCGGAGAGTGTGCGTACCGCCCGTCGGACGTCACGCGGGCGCATCTCCAGATCCTCGGCGATCCGGTCGGCCTCCGCCCGTTCCCGCGACGCGTCGGTGAAGCCGAAGCGGGCGTAGCGGCCGAAGGTGGCGAGGGTGACGTTGCGGTAGATCGGCTCACCGAGCAGCAACGCCTGGCTCTTGCGCTCCTCGGGGGCCATGCCCATACCGGCCTTCACGGCCGCGCCGACGCTGCCCGGCCGCAGTGTCCGACCGGCCATCCGCACCGAACCGGCCCCGGCCGTTCGCGCACCGTAGATCGTTTCCAGCACTTCGGAGCGGCCGGAGCCCACCAGGCCCGCGATGCCGACGATCTCTCCGGCCCGGACGCTCAGCGAGACGTCGGCGAACTCACCGGCGCGGGTCAACCCGTCGACCTGGAGCAGTTCGTCGCCGACCACGGTCTCGGCGGGGCGGTCGGGGAAGACGTACTCGATGGTCCGGCCGGTCATTCGGGAGACCAGGTCGCTGGTCGGGGTCTCGCGGGCCGGCAGGTTCGCCGCGGTGGTCCGGCCGTCCTTGAGTACGGTCACCCGGTCGCCGATCTCGCGGATCTCCTCCAACCGGTGCGAGATGTAGATGACCGCGATGCCCTGAGCGGTCAGTTCGCGGATGATCCGGAAGAGGTTGCCCACCTCGTCGTGGGCGAGCACCGCACTCGGCTCGTCCATGATGATCAGACGGGCCTCGTGGGACAACGCCCGCGCCATGCTGACCACCTGCTTGCCGGCCGCCGGCAACGCCCGCACCATCCGGCCGGGCGGGATCTCGGCGTGGCCGAGTCGGCCAAGGATCTGGCGGGTCCGGCCGGCCATGTGGCCCCGGCGAATGAACCCGAGCCGGCGCGGCTCGTGCCCGAGGAAGACGTTCTCCGCCACGGACAGGTCCTCGACGAGGTCGAGTTCCTGGTAGATGGTGGCGATCCCGCTGCGCATCGCGGCCTGCGGGTTGGCGAAACCGACCGGCTCGCCGCACCACTCGACGTGTCCTGAGTCCGGCCGGTGCACTCCGGCGAGCACCTTGATCAGAGTGGACTTGCCGGCACCGTTCTGCCCGAGCAGGCAGTGCACCTCGCCCGCGCGGACCTCCAGTTGCACGCCGTCCAGGGCGCGTACGCCCGGGAAGGTCTTGACCACGTCGGTCAGGCGCAGAACCACGTCCCCGGCGGTCGCCTCGGCCGGTGGCACGTCGGTCCCGCTCACCGCGTCGTGCCCGGTCATGCCGCCTCCCCGAAGGCCAGGTCGCTGGCGAGCACGGCCGCGCCGGCGACGCCGGCACGCGGACCGAGTTCGGAGAGCACCACCGGCAGGTTGCCGGTGGCCAGCGGCAGTGAGCGGCGGTACACGACGCTGCGGATCTCGGCGAGCAACACGTGCCCCAGTTGAGCGAGCCCACCACCGATCACGATCATCGAGGGGTTGGTGAAGCTGACCAGCCCGGCGAGCACGCCGCCGACCCGTCGGCCCCCCTGCCGGATGAGCTGGATGCAGGTCAGGTCCCCTTCGAGGGCACCGGCGGCGACGTCGATGGCGCTGACCTCGCCGTGTATCTCCAGACGTTCGGCCAGGGCGGGCGAGGTGCCGGCCCGCGCGGCGGAGGCGGCGTCCTTGGCCAGTGCCGCCCCGCTGAAGAGCGCCTCCAGACATCCGGCGTTGCCGCAGGAGCAGACCGGCCCATGTGGATCGACCTGGATGTGGCCGATGTCGCCGGCACACCCGTCGGTGCCCCGGTAGACGTCGCCGCTGAGGTAGATCCCGCACCCGACACCGGTGCCGATCTTGACGAAGAGGAAGTCGTCGACCGAGTGGGCCACCCCGCCGTGCCGCTCGCCGATGGCCATGATGTTCACGTCGTTGTCGACCACCGCCGGGCAGCCGTGCTCGCGGGTGAGCAGTTCACGGACGGGGAAGCGATCCCATCCCGGCATGATCGGTGGCGAGACCGGCACTCCGTCACGGAAGCTGACCGGGCCGGGCACACCGATGCCGACCGCGTCGAGTCGCTCGTAGACGCCGTCGACCCGGGCCTTGTGCAGCAACTCGTTGACCCGCTGCAGGATCGCCTTCGGGCCGGACCGGATGTCGGCCGCCTCCGCGTACGCCGCTACCGGCTCCAGCCTGCCGTTGACCACCTCGACGTCGATCGAACTGGCACCGAGATCGACGGCCGCGAACCGCAACTGTGGCTGCAACTCGACCAACGTCGATCGGCGTCCACCCCGCGAGGCGGCCTTGCCCGCCTCTGCCACGTAGCCCAGGGCGACCAGCCGTTCCAACTCGGCGAGCAGTCGGGGCCGGGGCATCTCCAGTCGGTCAGCGAGTTCGGCCCGCGACAGCGCTCCCTCGTCGCGTAACAACCGCAACAGCCGGACGTGCAGGGGGTCGGCGTTGTGCACGGCTCACCTCTCCCACTGGGGGTTCACATCGACGAACTGCCGACGCGTGGTGCCCGACACAGTAGGAGTCTTCGACCTGCGCTGTCCAGACCTTAGAGCGTCTCAGCAACAACTTTCGCCAGGTCCAGCAAAAGTTTCGCCACTAATCGGCCACTAGTTGGATGTAGATGCACCCGGAAGGTCATTGAGAAGGGGATTCCCCTTCCTTCGAACGCAGCTTGCGGTCGTCGCGCAACTCGACGTAAGGCTCCCGGTCCACCGGCCGGAGTCCACCGCTGATCGCCCGCGCCCGCGCCAACTCGGCATCGAGTTCCGCGCCGAACAGGATCGCGATGTTGCTCAACCAGAGCCAGACCAGGAAGATGATCACCCCGGCCAGCGCCCCGTAGGTCTTGTTGTACGAGCCGAAGTTCCCGACGTAGAACGCGAACAGGCCGGAGACCAGCAACCAGATCAGCACCGCCAGGACCCCACCGGGGCTGACCCAGCGGAAACCGCCCTGCCGGGCGTTCGGCGACGCCCAGTAGAGGAGGGCGAACATCAGGCTGACCAGGACCAGCAGCACCGGCCACTTGGCGATGTCCCACACCGTCACGGCCGTACGCCCCACCCCCAACGCGTCGCCGACCTCCTCGGCGAGGCGCCCGGTGAAGACCACGATCACCGCGCTGGCCAGCAGCATCACCCCGATCACCGCGGTGACTCCGACCCGGATCGGCAACGTCTTCCAGATCGGCCGCCCCTCCGGCACGTCGTAGATCGCGTTGGAAGCGCGCATGAAGGCGGCGACGTAACCGGAGGCCGACCAGAAGGCGGCGAGCAGACCGACGATCGCGGCGATGCCGGCCAACCCGCCGTTCTGCTGGGCCTGCCCGATGGCGGCGTCGAGGATCTGGCGGATGTTCTGCTCGGGGACCGATTCCGCCACGGTGTCCCGTACCGTCCGGGTGGCCGTCGGGCCGAGCAGACCGAGCAGGGAGACCAGCACCAGCAGGCCCGGAAAGATGGAGAGCACGCCGTAGTAGGTGAGCGCCGCGGCCCAGTCGGTCAGGCTGTCGTCGCTGAACTCGCGCGTCGTCCGGCGCATCGCCGCAAACCACTCGCCGCGTGAGAGCCGGCCCGGATGCGCCGGCGTCTCGCGGTCGGCATCCGGCTCCCCCGGCGCCCCATCCACGGCACCCGCCTCGTCTCGCCGCCCATCGGCGGCGGTGTCAAGCTCTGAGTCACGCCTGCCCGGCCGGGAAGACTCCTCGGAGGCCATCGCCCCCTCCCCTCGGTTTCGCTCGCGGTGATCGCAGCAGACATGCCCAGCCGCCAACGTCCAGTAACCCGTCAGCAGGCTGCTCGGACCGCGGCGCTCGCGGCAGCCCCACCCCTCGCCCGGCCGCCCCGGACGCGGCGCCCGCACGGGCCGATCGCCTCGGGGTCCGTTCTCGCAGCAGCACGGTCGGACCCGGGCAGCCGGTCCGGGCCCTATTCCCTGCTTGCGGGAAATGCACCTGCGGCGTTTCCGTCCGACGGGCGACTGTGAGCCGAATACGCCCACGGCGGGAATGGTCCGGGTGCTACCACCGAAGCTGCGGAACGGCCGGCCGTACGACTCCGGAACCGGCCCGGCGGCCGTGCGATCGACACCACCACCACTGCAACCCTCACGATTTGCGGAGCCACCCAGCGTAGCGTCATGCACGGAGCGTAGTCGCGTTGATGGTTTTTTGGCCTCACCCCAGATCGGGGTGATACCCCCGCTATCTCACTAAAGCGGACACACTTCGTCCGGTTCTCCGGCTCGCCCACACCGCCCCCATCGGCACGTTTGAGCTGATCATGAACGCTATTCTCAATTATCGCGGCGCGCGAAACATGAAAGAATGTAAAGTCACTCAGCGAAGCGATGTTTGACAATGCCCCCCAACGCGGAGTCGATTCGCGTATCGTCCCCCCTCGTGTCGGCTATCCGATTCACCGATGATTCCGGACCTGAGCGCCACGGCGGACACGGCCGAGTGGCGGAGGCGGACCCACCCGTCGCCCGGCCCGCTCCAACCCCCATCGATCCCAGCGAACTCGCCAGTCGCTTCGAGGACGAGAAGCCCGGCCGAGTGCTGACCGGACCGGTCGCCGTCATCCTGACCGCGGCCACGCTGGTGATCGGCCTGCTCGCGCTCTGGCAGGTGTTCCGGCCGCTGGCACAGGGCAGCAAGTACTACCTGATCTTCTTCCTGGCCGGCGTGCTCCCGTTGGTCTTCCTCGCCTACCCGGCCGACCTGCGGCTACCGCGCCGCCTGCGGGCGATGGTCGCGGGGCGGGCGTCAACGCCCGACCTCGACCCGACCGTGGTCAATCAGCACGGTCCCAGCCGCGTCGACTGGCTGCTGGCCGTCGCGGCGCTGGCCGGTTGTCTGTACCCGGTGTTGCCGATCGCCCTGGCCGGCGGTGGTGGCGGCTACGACGCCTTCCTCGACCGGCAGGGACTGCTCGTCGGGATGGACGTGGCGATGGGCAGCTTGCTGCTGCTCCTGCTGCTGGAGGGCTGCCGGCGCACCACCGGATGGATCCTGCCCGCCGTCTGTCTGGTCTTCCTCGGCTACGGCTACTACGGCGGGCTACTGCCGCAGACCTGGGCAGTGGCCCATGCCGGGCTGGACTTCGGGCAACTGGTCGACGCCTTCTACAACTCCGACAGCGGCTTCTACGGCACCCCGCTGGACGTGGCCGCCACGTACATCGTGCTGTTCACCATCTACGGGGCGGTGCTCGACCTCTCCGGCGCCGGCCGGTTCTTCGTGAACCTCTCCGCCGCGGCATTCCGGCGCTCGCGTACCGCCGCCGGTCGTACGGCGGTGGCGTCCGGCTTCCTGCTCGGCACCGTCTCCGGTTCCGGGGCGGCGACGACCGTCAGCATCGGCGCGGTCACCTGGCCGATCCTGCGTCGCGCCGGGTACCCGGCGGAACGGGCCGGCGGGATGCTCGCCGCAGCCGGCGTGGGTGCCATCCTGTCCCCGCCGACGCTCGGCGCGGCGGCCTTCATCATCGCCGAGTACCTCGGCGTGTCCTACCTCCAGGTCCTCGGCTGGGCGGTGGTGCCGACGATCCTCTACTACCTCGGCATCGTGCTCTCGGTGGAGATCGACGCGCGACGCTCCGGGGTGCGCCCGGCGGCCCTCGAGGCCAGTTCCGCCTGGCAGCTGCTGCTGCGTTCCGGCTACCACTTCGCCTCCCTGTTCGCCATCGTCGGGCTGCTCGCCATCGGGCTGTCGGCGACCCGTGCCGTCGTGCTGGCCACCCTCCTCGCGATCGCGCTGTCCTTCCTGGACCGGACGCACCGGCTCACTCCGCCCCGACTGGTCGCCGCGCTCTCCAGCGGTGTACGCGGAGTCCTCGCGGTCACCGTCGTCTGCGCGGCGGCCGGCATCATCACCGCCACCACCACCAAGACCGGTCTCGGTCCGCAGGCCGCGGCGCTCCTGGTCGGCGCCGCGAGCGCGGTCAGCTCCGAGCCGGCCGTGGTGCTCGCACTGACCGCGCTGCTCGCCGCCGTCGCGCTCAGCCTGCTCGGCCTGGCGATCCCGGTGACCGCCTCGTTCGTGATCGGCTGGGTGATCATCGGGCCGGCCCTGCTCGACCTCGGCGTCAGCGCTCCCGCCGCCGCCATGTTCGTCTTCTACTTCGCGGTGCTGTCCGAGGTGTCGCCACCAACCGCGCTCGCCGCCGTCGCCGCCGCCGCGGTCACCGGCGGACGGTTGGTGCCGACCATGTGGCACACCCTGCGGTACGCGCTGCCGGCGTACCTGATCCCGCTGGCGTTCGTGATCACCCCGACCGGCCTCGGTCTGCTCGGCATCGGTGGTCCCCAGCGCATCCTCACCGCCACCGCGGTCACCGCCCTCGGTGTCGCGGTGCTGGCCGTCGCGGCGGGCGGCTGGCTGCCCGGCGTCGGTCCGGCCGGCGTGCCGGAACGCGTGATCGGCGCGGCCGCCGGGCTGGCGCTGCTCTGGCTGCAACCCGTGCCCGTCGCGATCGGCGCCGTGCTGGCCGGCGTCATGACGGTGGGCGTGTACGTACGACGCGGATTCGCCGGCCCCTCCGGCGGGACGCGAGCCGGATCACCGGCATGACTCAGGAAGGAGACAGCGTGGGACGGATCAACGTGCGGCTCGTGGCCGGGGTGGGAGTCCTCGCCCTCGTCGCCGTCGGCACCGCCGGTTGCGGAGGTCGCCAGGGCACCGCGGCCACGGACGACACCGCGAGTGCCGTCACCTGTGAGGTGGCCGAGAACACCCGGGTGGGCATCGCCACCGGTAACGCCACGGGCGTCTACTACGTGGTCGGCAACGCCCTGGCCAGCCAGCTCTCAGACAGCACCGGCGGTCGGCTGTCCGGCACGGCGGCCGAGACCGGAGCGTCGGTCCAGAACATCGAACAGCTCGTCGGCGGCCAGTACGACGTGGCCTTCTCGCTCTTCGACACCGCCGTCAACGCGGTGCAGGGCAAGGACAGCTTCAGCGCCCCGCAGCCGGTGGAGGCGCTGGCCCGGATCTACGACAACTACACCCAGGTGATCGTCCGGGCCGACTCGGGCATCAACTCGGTGGCCGACATGCGCGGCAAGAAGATCTCGACCGGCTCCCCCAAGTCCGGCACCGAGGTCATCGCGAACCGGCTGTTGGAGGCCGCCGGCCTGAACCCGGCCACCGACATCCAGGCCCAGCGGCTCGACCTGGTTAAAACCGTGGAGGGCGTCAAGGACGGCGTCGTGGACGGCTTCTTCTGGTCCGGTGGCCTGCCGACCGGCGGTGTCACCGACTTGTTCACCACCGCCGGTGACAAGGTGAAGTTCATCGACATCACGCCGCTGCTGCCTAAGATGAGCGAGCTGAACCCCGCGTACCAGGCCGGCACGATCGGCAAGGACGTCTACTCCACTGTGGCGGACACCCCGACCATCGTGGTTCCCAACGTGCTGCTCGTCCGCAAGGACCTCGACGCCAACGTGGCCTGCGCCATCACTCGGACCGTGTTCGAGAAGCGGGACGCGCTGGCGCAGGCCAATCCCGCTGCCAAGGGCATCGCTCTGGACACCGCCCGCAAGACCGACCCGGTCGGTCTGCACCGAGGCGCGGCCAAGGCGTTGCAGGACCTCGGCGCGAGCTGACCGACGGCGGCCGGGCCAGGGCGTGTGCCCTGACCCGGCCGCCCAGACCTCGGGAGACCCCCGTGCCGCTGTCCTCGCTGGCCCGCGTGCGCCGACACAACCATCCGTCCGGTCACACCGGTCGACTGTGGTCCGTACGTACCCAACTGCTCGCACCGATCCTGATCGCCACCGCCGGCCTGCTCGTGCTGGGCGCCATCCAGACCGGTGACGCTCTGGCCGCCTCCACCGACGCCGAACGGGCCCGGGTACTCGCCGGCACCGCCACCACCACCGTTTCGCTGGTGCACGAGCTGGAACGGGAACTCGGCGAGACGGCCGCGCTACGCCAGCGCGGCGGGACCTCCGGCCGACAGTTGGTCGACGCCCAGCGGCGTCGGGTCGACGAGGCCAGCGAGCGCTATCAGACCGCCAGCTCCGAGGCCCGCCGCACCGCACCGGACCTCGGTCGCGCCCTCGATGGCGTGACCGAGCACCTCGACCAGCTCGGCGAGGCCCGGGCCACCGCGCTCACCACCGACAACGCGGACGGGCTCTACGTGGCACTGGTGGAGTCGTTGCTCGCGGTCGCCGACGCGCTCCCCGCCCAGCTACGTGACCCCGAGCTGGCCAACCGCGCCCGTGAGGTGGCGGCGGTCGCATCCCAGGAACACCTGGCGTCGCTGGAACGTGACCTGCTACGGGCCATCTTCATCCGGGGTGAGCTGGCCGGCGGCGAACTCACCCGGTTGGGTCGGCTACGCGGAGCACAGGAACAGCGGCAGGCCGAGTTCTCCCGGATCGCCGGGGAACGCGCCACCGACGCGTACACCCGGCTGATCGCCGGAGGCGACGTCTCCACCGCGCGGCGAATGCGCGACAGCGCGTTGAACGCCGACACCGAACCGTCCGCGCTCGCCGCCGACGGCGACGCCTGGTACGTCGCCCAGAGCGGCGCCATCCGCCGGTTCAACCTGCTCGGCCGGGAACTCTCCGACGAACTCGACCGGCGCGCCGCGAAACTGGCCGCCGACGCCCGTCAACGGGCGCTGGTCACCGGTGGTTCCACCGCCACGCTGGCGCTGGTCTCGCTGACCGCCGCCGCGCTGCTGGCGGTACGCACCAGCCGCCGGCTACGCCGGCTGCGGGTCGCGGCGCTGGCCATGGCACATCGGGAACTGCCCGAGCGGATCACCGCCATCGCGGCCGGTGACAGCACTCGGAGCGAGGGCTCGGCCTCGCAGCTCACCGCGGGAATCAGCAGTGGACGCGATGAGATCGCCCAGGTGGCCGAGGCCTTCGACACCGTCAACCGGGCGGCGCTTCGACTCGCCGGTGAGCAGGCCGAGCTGCGCATGGACGTGACCCGGATGGTCGAGGCGCTGGCCCGCCGCATCCGTACGCTGATCACCCGGCAGCTGCGGCTGCTCGACGAGTTCGAGCAGGAGGAGACGGATCCGGACGCGCTGGCTCGGCTCTTCGCACTCGACCACCTCGCCGCCCGGATGCGGCGCAACGGGGAGAACCTGCTGGTCCTCGCCGGCGGCGAGCCCGGACGGGCGCACGACGGGCCGCATCTGGTGGCCGATGTGGTCCGCGGTGCCGCCTCCGAGATCGAGGAGTACGCCCGGGTCGAGATCGACGTGCCCACCGCCGGCGTGCAGGGCTCGGCGGTGGGCAACCTGGTGCATCTGCTGGCCGAGTTGCTGGAGAACGCCACCTCGTACTCGCCGCCGCACACCACCGTGCACGTGGACGGTCGACGTACCGTCGACGGGCTGACCCTGCGCGTACACGACCAGGGCATCGGCATTGGCGAGAGTCGACTGGCCGAAATCAACGAGAGGCTGCGCGCCCCGGCCGTGTTGTCCAGCGCCGCGGCCGGCAGCATGGGCCTGCACGTGGTGGCACACCTGGCTGCCCGGCACGGGATCCAGGTGCGGCTACACAGTGCCGGTGCCGGGACGGTGGCCCAGGTGGACGTGCCGGAGGCGGTGCTGACCCGGGTGGAACAGTTCGCCGGCCGCCCGAGCGCCGTCGGCCGCCCGGCTTCTCCGGGCGTCCACGCCTGGTTCCGGCACCAGGGCGCGGAGACCGCTCCGACGGCGGTCGCTGCCGCGACGGATCGCTTCGACGTGCACCGGGCTCCGACGATGACGTTGCCGGTGGTGGGCAACGGCGCGACCTGGGCACCCGGGCAGCCCGTCGGTGTCGCGCCGAGCGGACCGCCCCCGCCGACCAACGGTGCGTCGGCCTGGCGACCCGGCACCACCCGCACCGAGGACGCCACCGCGGTTGGCCTGCCCCGGCGGGTACGCGGCGGCGGCCTTCAGTCCGAACTGCACGACGTGCCGCCGCCGCAGGCCGCGCCGGACCTGCTCGACCCCGAGGTGGTACGAGCCCGGCTCTCCGCGCTCTCCGCCGGGGTGGCCCACGCGATGCGACGCAACCAGCAGACGAACGGGAGACCCTAGATGACGCCCAACGGCAGCCCTGGCCTCGACTGGCTTCTGGCGAACTTCGCTGAGCAGGTGCCGGACGTGTCGCACGCCCTCGCCGTTTCCGGGGACGGGCTGCGGCTGGCGGCCTCACCGCACCTCTCGACCGATCAGGCCGACCAGCTCGCCGCCGTGATCAGCGGCCTGGCCAGCCTGACCATCGGCGCGGCCCGACTGATGTCCGCTGGCCGGGTCCGACAGCAGATCGTCGACATGGACGGCGGGGTACTGCTGGTGATGGCGGTCGGTGACCGTGCCCTGCTCGGCGTGCTGGCCGCCGCCGGATGCGATCTGGGTCAGATCGGTTACGAGACGGCGACGCTGGTCCAGCGGGTCGCCGAGGCCCTCGAACCGGCCGTCCGGTCCTGGGCTGATCACCAGCCCGGCGGAGTGCCGGCATGAGTCGGGGCCGACGGTTGGTGGCGACACTGCTGGCGGTCGCGCTCCTCACCGCCTGCGGCGCCGAGGACACCTCGGAGCCGCGTCCGTGGCACGACGGGCGGATCTTCCTCGCCACCGGCAACACCACCGGGGTCTACTACCAACTCGGTGGTGGCTACGCCGACGTGATCAGCCGCCACCTGCCCGGCTACGAGGCTCGCGCCGAGCCGACCGGCGCCTCCGGTGAGAACATCACCCGGCTGGCCGACGGGGACATGGAGATCGCCTTCAGTTTGGCCGACACCGCGGCGGACGCCATCGCCGGACGCGGTGCCTTCAACGGCCGTCCGCAACCGGTTCGCGCGCTGGCCCGGGTCTACAGCAACTACACCCACGTCATCGTCCGGGCCGACGCGCAGATCGCCGCCCTCTCCGGACTGCGCGGCAAGCGGGTCTCCACCGGATCGCCGAAATCCGGCACCGACGTCATCGCCGCCCGGATGCTCGCCGCCGCCGGGCTCGATCCCGAGCGGGACGTACGTCGGGCCCGGCTCTCGTTGCCGGAGACGGTGGCCCGGATGCGCAGCGGCACCCTCGACGCGATGTTCTTCTCCGGCGGGCTGCCCACTCCGGGCATCGCCGACCTGCTCACCAACGCACCCGACCGGTTCCGGCTGCTGCCGATCGCCGACCTGATCGAGCCGTTGAACGCCACGCACGGCTCGGTCTACACCACCGGCGAGCTGCCCCGCGACGCCTACGACACGCCATCGGACACCCCGACCGTGACGGTCGCCAACGTGATCCTGGTCAGCGCGGAGATGCCTGACGACCTGGCGTACGACCTGACTCGCCTGCTCTTCACCTACCAGGCCGACCTGGCCCTGGCGCACCCCGAGGCGCGCAACTTCGACCGTGAGTCCGCCGCCACCACCGACCCCATCCCCCTGCATCCCGGCGCCGCCCGCTACTACCAGGGCGGCTGACCCGCCGCCCCCACTCCCGGCTCCCGGCCCGCTGCTCGGCGCTCGCTGCTCGCGGCGCGATGGTCGGACGGGCGGGACCTACTTGTAGAGCAGTTGGCTCATCCGGCGAGAGGCGATCAGCAGACCGATCGTCAGCACCACGAGCAGGTAGAGCACGTCGAGCAGCCAACTCCAGCCACCAGTGTCGACGGTCAGCGTGCGGATCAGGTGCACCGCCCGGTAGAGCGGGGTCACCTCGACCAGCCACCGCAGCACCGCCGGATACGCCTCGGCGGGCACGAAGGTGCCGGAGAACAGGAACAGGACGAACTGCGCGGAGCTCATCAGGTCGAAGTCCTGCCAGCTGCGCATGAACGTGGAGATCGCCATGCCGAGCGCGCCGAACGCGAAGCCGACCAGCACCGCGGCGGGGAACGCGGCGAGCGCGCGGGCCGGCGCGGTCAGGTCCATCGCCACCATCACCACGAGGAACGCGGCCGAGTACGCGCTGCCCCGCAGCATCGCCCAGGCCAGTTCGCCGAGGGCGATCTCGAACGGCTGCACCGGGGTCGCGATGACCCCGTCGTACAGCTTCATGTACTTCATCTTCCCGAAGAAGTTGAAGGTGGTCTCCGCCAGTGCGCCGGTCATCGCCGACGAGGCGAGCATGGCCGGGGCGACGAAGGCCGCGTAGCTGACGACCGTACCGCCGGGCAGCGTCAGGTCGCCGATCAGCGCGCCCACCCCGACGCCGATGGACAGCAGGTAGAGCAGCGGCTCGACGAAACCGGAGACGAGCAGCAGCCAGTAGACGGACCTCAGGGCCGCGACGTTCCGCTCGGTGACCGACGCGGACCGCCGGGAGGCGGCCGAGACGTCGACCAGCCGGGGCAGCATCAGACTGACCATGACCCTCTCCTAGACGACGAGCCGGCGGGCGAAGACGCGGCGGGCGAGCAGCCATCCCCCGGCCGACCAGGCCGCCAGATAGCACAGGTGGCCGACCACCGACCAGTACGGGGCCACGCCGAGCACCGCTGCCCGGCACAGGTCCACGGCGTGCCAGAGCGGCGTGACGTACGCGAGCCAACGCAGCACCAGCGGCAGCGACTCGACCGGGAAGAACACCCCGGCGAACAGGGTCATCGGGATCACCGCGAAGCGGAACAGCATGGCTAGCCAACTGTCCGAGTCGACCGATGCCGCGTACGCGAAGGTGGGTGCGGCGACGGCCAGCGCGAGCAGCGCCGCCACCGGGATCGCCAACACCGCCCACGGTGACCGCAGCGCCCCCAGCGCGCCGGTCACCAGGAGAAACGCGATGACGGAGGTGAGTACCCGGAACAGCACGAACGCCAGGTGGCCGGCGAGGATGTCGTCGACCCGCAGCGGAGCCGAGCGTTGTCCGAAGTAGATCTTCTGCCATTGCAGGTTGCCGAAGACCGGCCAGGTCGACTCGGCGATCGCCACCTGCATCGCCGTCGACGCGAGCAGCCCACCGACGATCCACTCAAGGTACGAGACGCCACCGACGCCACCGTCGATGTACGCCCCGACGCCCACCCCGAACCCAAGCACGGTCAGCGTGGGCAGCAGGAAGGACGAGAAGGCGCCGGCCCGCCAGGTGCGCCGGTAACCCACCAGGTGGTATTCGAGCACCGCGAGGGCGGGCACCCGAGGCAGGGCGGGTCGGTCCCGGGTCAGTTGTGTCATGGCAGCCCTTCCTGTCCTGACTCAGTCGACGAGGGTGCGGCCGGTGAGGTGCAGGAAGACGTCTTCCAGGCTGCTGCGCCGGACCAGCACGTTGGTCGGGTTCAGGCCGAGCGCGGCCACCTCGGCCACCGCCGCGTCACCATCGGGCACGTAGACCAGGACCCGGTCGGGCAGTACCTCGACGCGCTCCCCCAGCGCGTTCAGCTTGCCGGCGAACGCCTCCTGCGATTCGGCGGCGAACCGCAGCTCCACCACTTCGCGGGTGGCGTGCTGCTCGATGAGCGCCCGCGGTGATCCCTCGGCGACGATCCGGCCGCCGTCCATCACCACCAACCGGTCACAGAGCTGTTCGGCCTCGTCCATGTAGTGCGTGGTGAGCACCAGTGTCACGCCCTGCTGCTTGAGCCGGAACAGGCGTTCCCAGACCAGATGCCGGGCCTGCGGGTCGAGGCCGGTGGTCGGCTCGTCGAGCAGCACGATCTCCGGCTCGTTGACCAACGCGCGGGCGATGGTGAGCCGACGCTTCATGCCGCCGGAGAGCGGCTCGACCTTGCTGTCCGCGCGGTCGCTGAGCTGCACGAAGTCGAGCAACTCGACGGCCCGTGCCCGGGCCACCCGGCGTGAAATGCCGAAGTAGCGCGCGTACGTTGTCAGGTTTTCCCGGACGGTCAGCTCCGGGTCGAGGTTGTCGAGTTGTGGGCATACGCCGAGACGAGCCCGGATGGCCGGGCCGTCGCGCACCGGGTCCATGCCCAGGATGCGCAGCTCCCCGCCGGTGGGCGGCGACGTGCAGCCGACCATCCGCATGGTGGAGGACTTGCCGGCGCCGTTGGGCCCCAGGAAGCCGAACGCCTCACCGGCGCCGACCTCCACGTCGATGCCGTCGACGGCCGTGAAGTCGCCGAACCGCTTCACCAGCCCCCGGGCCTGGATGAGTGGTGGTGCCATGGTCACCCCCGGACCCTAGACACCGCATCCGACACTTCCCAGCGGATTAACCCGTCGGGAAACAGGGGTTAGAGATTCTGGGGGGTGGTGGCGGCGCGGGCGGCCGCGACGAGGCGGTCGGTCTCGGCGAGGACGTCGGGGTCGTCGGTGGGGGTGCCGGGGTCGTAGTGGACCATCCAGGTCAGACCGTCGCGGCCGGAGATCCGGCGACCGACGACCCGGCCCGATCCGCCGGGCAGGGCGTGGTGCTGGGTGTACGCCACCGACCGCGTGACCCGGGTGCGCACCTGGTCCGGCAGGTCATCCGGATCGAGCAGCAGGTGCCGCTCGGCCGGACGGTCGGCGATCACCAGGTAACCGTCCCGCTCGGCGACCTGCTCGCCCGGTGTCACGGTCAACTCCCGGCCCGACCAGACGGCCTTGACGACATCGTGCCAACCGATCCGGTGGTCCCGGCCCGGCAGCCAGAGCCCGAGGTTGGTGGCGACCACCACCCCGTCGCTCTCGCCCTCGCCGTTGCCGGCGGCAGCCCAGGCCAGCACCCGTTCGTCGCGCTCCAACGGCGGCCGATCGGCCGGTGGCAGCTTCGGCCTGCGGCGGAACAGTGGCATCCCTACAACCCTCCCGCCGCCTGCTCGCGCAGGGCGCGGGCGTGCTGCTCCAGCGAGAGCAGCTCACCGAAGGCGGCGAAGTACTCGTCCTTGTTGTTGACCGGATTGATCCGCTGAATGCGTGACTTCAGTTCCCGGATGCGTGCGGTCACCGACCCCCACTGCAGTCGGGCCATGGTGATCGAGACGTAGCGCGGATCCGGCTCACCGTCGATCCGAAGCGGTTCCACGGCCAGTTCACCGACGAGAGCCTGGGCGGCGAGGTCCTCGCAGGCGTCGCGTACCGCTTCGATCCACACCGCGCCGCCGGCCGCCGAGGCGACCCCGCCGGCTGCCGCGACCGCCGCCCGGACGGCCACGTGCACCGGGTGCCGGTAGTCGCCGGCCTCGACGGCGTCGAACATCGGGCCGGCCAGCACCGGCTCCTGGAGGGCCAGCTTCAACGCCTCCCGCTCGACCATCGACTGTGGGCTGTCCACGCTCGGCTCGGTCCGCGCCGGCCGTGCGGCCGGACCGTCGGCGGGGCGTCCCGAGGCGGCGGCCAGCACCGCCCGCTGCACCGGCTCGATCTCCATGCCGAGGTCACCGGCGAGCTTACGGACGTACTCCGGGCGCTTCTCCCGGTCCTTGAGCTTCGCCACCAGAGGCGCGGCCCGCCGCATCGCCTCGACCCGACCGTCGACGGTGTCCAGGTCGTACCGGCTGATCACGTGACGCAGCGCGAAATCGACGAGCGGCTCGCGGCGGGCGACCAGGTCACGCACAGCCAGGTCGCCCTTTGCCAGGCGCAGCTCGCACGGGTCCATGTTGTCGGGGCTGACCGCGATGAAGGTACGCCCGACGAAGCGCTGGTCGTCGTCGAAGGCGCGCAGCGCGGCCTTCTGCCCCGCCGCGTCCCCGTCGAACGTAAAGATGATCTCGCCAGCGACCGCGTCGGTGTCCAGCAGCAGCCGGCGTAGCACGCTGATGTGATCGGTGCCGAAGGCGGTGCCACAGGTCGCCACCGCGGTCGGTACGCCGGCCAGGTGGCACGCCATCACGTCCGTGTAGCCTTCGACCACCACCACCCGGCCCTGCTTGGCGATCTCCCGTTTGGCCTGGTCGATGCCGTACAGCAGGTGGGATTTCTTGTAGATCGGCGTCTCGGGGGTGTTCAGGTACTTCGGGCCGTCGTCGTCGGCGAAGAGCTTGCGCGCGCCGAAGCCGATCACGTCACCGGTCAGGTCCCGGATCGGCCAGAGCAGCCGACGGCGGAACCTGTCGATCAGGCTGCCCGAGCGGGCCGGACGGGACAGCCCCGCGGTGACCAGTTCGTCGTGGCTGAAGCCACGCTGACGCAGATGCTTGGTGAGCAGATCCCACCCGTCGGGGGCGAAGCCGCAGCCGTACCGCTCGGCGGCCGCCCGGTCGAAGCCACGCTCGGCCAGGAACTCCCGGGCGGGACGCGCACCGGCCGTGGCCAACTGCGCCGTGTAGAACTCGACGGCGGCGGCGTGCGCGGCGACCAGCCGCTGCTTCTGCCCCTGCTGCGCTCGGTTCGGCCGAGGCGCGGGCCGGTCGTCCTCCACGTACCGCAGTTGCAGACCGGCGCGGGCGGCGAGCCGCTCCACCGCCTCGACGAAGCTGAGGTGCTCGGCGTCCATCAGGAACTTGATGGCGTCACCACCGGCACCGCAGCCGAAGCAGTACCAGACGTTACGGGCGGGCGAGACGTTGAACGACGGACTCTTCTCGTCGTGGAAGGGGCAGAGCCCCTTGAGGTTGCCGCCGCCCGCCGACTTGAGCGTCACCGTATCGGAGATGATCTCGGCGATGGACGTACGCTCGCGGACCAACGCGATGTCCTCGTCCCGGATCCGCCCCGCCATGCCGCCACCTCCTCGACCTACATCCTGCCCTGCCCACCCTGGGCGTAAGGAAGGGCCCCTTGTTAACGCCTCCGGTATAGGAAGGGGCCCTTCCTAACATCTGAGGCGGGGCGATGAGGTGGTCGTCAAGCGAGCGACACGGGAACGCGCGACTGTTCGTCCGCCTCGACCGCGCGGTTCCAGTCGGGCTTGGTGGCCCGCCAGCCCTCGTCGTCCAGGCCCTTACGCCAGTAACCGGAGATGGACAGCCACTCGCGGGGAATCGACCGCTCCACCCGCAGCAACCGGCGCAACTGGCGGACGAAGGACGCTTCACCGTGCACGAAGGCATGCACCGTGCCGGCCGGGAAATCCAGCCCTTGCACCGCAGTCACCAACGCCTCACCCACCGGGCGTACGCCCCGGTGCAACCAGGTCAGTCGCACCGCGCCGGGGCTGGGTAGCGGCTGCTCGTCGGCCGGGCCGTCGACCTCGACGAAAACGTACGCGGGCGCGTCGGCCGGCAGCCGGGCCAGGGACGCGGCGATCGCCGGCAGGGCGCTCTCGTCGCCGACCAGCAGGTGCCAGTCGGCGTCCGGGCTCGGCGCGTACGCCCCACCCGGGCCGACGAACAGCACCTCGTCGCCGGGACGCAGCGCCGCCGCCCATGGGCCGGCCAACCCCTCGTCGCCGTGATGCACCACGTCGACGGTCAACTCACCTGCCATCGCATCCCACGCACGCACCGTGTACGCGCGCTGCCGGGGCCACTGCTCGCGAGGCAGGTCACGGCGGATGGCGGCAAGATCGATCGGGCGCGGGTGGTCGATCCCGGCGACCGGAAAAACAATCTTGATGTAGTGGTCGGTGAACTCGCCGACCGGCAGGCCGGCCAGTTCCTCTCCGCCGAGCACCAGCCTGACCACGCTCGGCGTGGGCCGCCAGGTGCGCAGTACGCGGGCGGAGGTGACCTTCTTCGAGCGATCCGTCATTCGGTTAGGCTAACCTCACTCGCGGCGGGCCGGCCTACCCCGGGTGCCGGAGTCAACTTCTGATCAGACGATCGTGCCAGGCCACGGCGGCGGGATCGGTCAACGAGGCTACCTGGTCGATCACCACCCGCAATCGGGCGTCGTCGCCGGGTGCGTCCCGCCAGAGCGGGGCGAAAACCGGGTCGAGCGCTTCCGGTGCCCGCGCGGCCAGGGTCGCCACCAGCTCCGCGACGATCTCCCGCTGCCGCTGGTAGCGGCCCTGCGCACCGGGTCGACGCATCACGTAGCGCAGGGCGATGCCCTTGAGCAGCGCACACCGGGCGCGCAACGGCCGGGGCACGATCAGGTCGGCCGCGTACCGCCGGTGTGGTCCCGGGCCGAACCGTTCGGTGGTGGCGGCGACGGCGGTCGCCACGAACCGACCGGTCAGCACGCTGGTGGTGGCCTTGAGCGCGGCCTGGGCTCGATGACTGCCGTCGTAGCCGATCAGCGGGTCGAGCACCGGGTCGGCGAGCAACTCGGCCAGTGCCTGGTCAAGGTAGTCGGGCGACTCGGTCGAGTAGACGGCGGCGACGTCGGCGCAGAGCGCCAGCCGCTCGTCGGAGTCGGCGCGCAGCGGCTCCAGCGTGAGGTACCCACCATGGATGCCGTCCTCGACGTCGTGCACCGAGTACGCCACGTCGTCCGCCCAGTCCATCACCTGCGCCTCCAGGCAGCGCCGCTCCCCGGCCGGGGAGCCCTGCCGAAGCCAGGCGAAGGCGGGCAGGTCGTCGTCGTACGCCCCGAACTTGCGCCGGCCAGGTCGGCGGGTCCACGGGTACTTGCCGACCGCGTCGAGCGAGGCGCGAGTCAGGTTCAGCCCGGCGGACGTCCCGTCCGGGCCGTACACCTTGGCTTCCAGCCGGGTCAGCACGCGCAGCGTCTGGGCGTTGCCCTCGAAGCCGCCGCAGTCGGCGGCCAACTCGTCGAGCGCGCTCTCGCCGTTGTGACCGAACGGCGGGTGACCGAGGTCGTGCGCCAGCCCGGCGGTGTCCACCACGTCCGGATCGCAGCCCAGCCGGGCACCCATCTCCCGGGCGATCTGGGCCACCTCCAGCGAGTGGGTCAGCCGGGTACGCAGGAAGTCGTCGGTGCCGGCGGTGTGCACCTGGGTCTTCGCGGCCAGCCGACGGAACGCCGCCGAGTGCAGCACCCGCGCCCGGTCCCGCTCGTACGGCGACCGGCCGTGCTCCGGGTCCTTGACCGGCTCCGCCACCCGACGCGCCGCGTCCGGCTCACCGGACGCAGCA
This sequence comes from Micromonospora lutea, assembly GCF_016863535.1. GTDB lineage: Bacteria > Actinomycetota > Actinomycetes > Mycobacteriales > Micromonosporaceae > Micromonospora > Micromonospora lutea. Next base: position 156,758 of record NZ_BOPB01000009.1, on the reverse strand, counting down.
CTCAATTTCCACGCTGCCGCAGTACGCAGAACTCGTTGCCCTCCGGGTCGGCCAACACCGTCCAGTCGTCGCCGTCCTGGCCGATGTCGACGTGCCGGGCACCCATGTCGACCAGCCGTTCCACCTCGGCCTCCCGGTCGGCCGGGCGCAGGTCGAGGTGCAGCCGGTTCTTACCCTCCTTGACGCCGGTCACCGGAACGAAGACGATGCCGGGCAACCGGTCGATGCTCTGCCGAATCTCCACCTCGTCCGGCCGTTCCTCGACCACCTGGTACCCGAGCGCCTCAGCCCACCAGCGGGCCAGCCGCCCCGGGTCCCGAGCGTCGATGGTCAGGCTCTCCCATACGCTGGTCATCCGGACACCGCCACCGCGACTCCGACAGCCTCTGACAACTCGGCACGCGATTCCATCCGGCCACCCCTTCGCGAAGACGGTCCATGGGCGAAGTCAGGTTACGCCCGTGGGCTCGGTTCGGCGCGTCGGCGACCTGCGCCCGGCGGGTCCACATCCTCCGATCAGACGAGAGTTGTCGCCCGATTGCCGACGGTGACGGGATCGCACTCTTCGTCATCCACGGGTAGCGTCGCCATCGCGGAACGTCACCCGTTGCAGCGCAAACACGACCGGTGGGAGAGACACGCTCGTGAACGCAGAGACGATGATGGGTACCGAACTGCGGGGGCTGCGTCGACGCCGTCCCGAGGTCGCCGGCACGGTCCTCGCCGGCACGGACGGCCTGCTCATCTCCAGCGATCTGCCCACGACCGACGCCACCCACCTGGCGGCGCTCGCTGCGGCCAGCTTCGGCCTCGGGCATCGGATGGCGGCCACCGTGCGGCAGGGAGAGTTCCACGAATCCGTGGTGCACACGGCGGCCGGTTGCGTGGTCACCTATCCGGCCGGTCGAGACGCTCTGCTGACCCTGGTCGCCGAGTCGGGAGCGGATCTGGCGGCGTTGCGGGAGGAGGCCCGTGGGGTGGTCCGCCGCACCGGCCCGGCCCTGGCCGCCTGCCGCCGCCCGACCCTGCTGCCCCGCCAGGCGGATCCGCACGCTCCGCTGGCGGTACGCACCCCGATGGCCACGATGCCGAACCAGCGCCCCCGCCGTGACCCGTCATCAACCTGGCGTCGCCCCCCGATCTGACCCGCGCCCCCTGCCGCACACACGCCCACACGTGCCCGAGCAAACAGACGTGCGGGGACAGACGAGCGGACGAGCGGACGTGCATGCGGACGAGCGGACGTGCGACAACTTCGGGGATGTTGCTGCCTCGCGGGCTGCGGAACACAGCAACATCCCCGAACTTGCTGCCTTGCGGGCGGTCGCGCTTGCGGCGCGGTCGCAGGGCGGTGCGGTCAGCGGCTGTCCGAGCCGGTGGTGACCACTGCGGCGCGGCCGGCCTCCAACCGTGCCACCGGCACGCGGAACGGTGAGCAGGAGACGTAGTCCAGGCCGACGGAGTGGAAGAAGTGCACCGAGTCCGGGTCACCGCCGTGCTCGCCGCAGACTCCGATCTTGAGCCCGGGTCGGGCCGCCCGGCCCTCCTCGGCGGCGATGCGTACCAGCCGGCCGATCCCGTCGGCGTCGATGGACTCGAACGGTGAGATGCCGAAGATGCCCAGCTCCAGGTAGCGCCAGAAGAACGCTCCCTCCACGTCGTCGCGGGAGAAGCCCCAGCCCATCTGGGTCAGGTCGTTCGTGCCGAAGGAGAAGAACTCGGCGGCCTCGGCGATCTGCCCGGCGGTCAGCGCCGCCCGGGGCACCTCGATCATCGTGCCGATCAGCACGTCGACATCGCTGCCGCCGACCACCTCGGCGATGATCCGCTCGGCCTCGGTGCGTACCGTCTCCAGCTCCTGGACCGCGCCGACCAGCGGAACCATGATCTCCGGGCAGGACCGGACGCCCTGGCGGGCGCACTCCACGGCGGCCTCGGTGATCGCCCGGACCTGCATCGCGAAGAGGCCGGGGATGACCAGACCCAGGCGTACGCCGCGCAGCCCGAGCATCGGGTTCTCCTCGTGCATCCGGCGTACCGCCGCGAGCAGCGCCTCCTCCTTGGCGACGTCCTCGCCGCGTTCCTGGGCGACCGCCACGTTGACCGCGAGCTGCTCCAGCGGCGGCAGGAACTCGTGCAGCGGCGGGTCGATCAGCCGGACGGTGACCGGCAACCCGTCCATCTCCCGGAAGATCTCCACGAAGTCCGCCCGCTGCAACGGCAGCAGCGCGGCAAGTGCGTCGTCCCGCTCGGCCGGGTCGCGGGCCAAAATCAGCCGTTCCACCAGCTCCCGACGGTCACCGAGGAACATGTGCTCGGTGCGGCACAGTCCGATGCCTTCGGCGCCGAAGCGTCGGGCCCGGGCCGCGTCAGCGGCGGTGTCGGCGTTGGTCCGCACCGCCAGCCGCCGGTTGGCGTCGGCGTGCGACATGATCCGGTGTACGGCCCGGACCAGGGCGTCGTTCGTGGTCGCCGGGTCGACCTCGCCCTCGAAGTAGCGCACCACCTCGGAGGGCATCACCGGCACCTCACCCAGGTACACCTTGCCGGTGGTGCCGTCGATGGAGATCACATCACCCTCGGTGACCGTGTGTCCGGCCACGACGAACCGCCGCTTCGGTACGTCGATGTCCAGTTCGTCGGCGCCGGAGACGCAGGTCTTGCCCATCCCCCGGGCCACCACTGCGGCGTGGCTGGTCTTGCCGCCACGCGAGGTGAGGATGCCCTTGGCGGCGATCATGCCGTTCAGGTCGTCGGGGTTGGTTTCCCGGCGGACCAGGATGACAGGCTCGCCCTCGGCGGCCAGTTCGACCGCGCGGGCCGAGGTGAACACCACCTTGCCGACCGCAGCGCCCGGTGAGGCGCCGATGCCGGTGGCGACCGGCTGGAACTCGTGGTCGAGCTGGAAACGCGGGAACATCAGCTGGGCCAGTTGGGCGCCGTTGACCCGGTGCAGTGCCTCGTCGAGATCGACCAAACCCTCGTCGACCAGCTGACCGGCGATGACGAACGCGGCGGCGGCGGTGCGCTTGCCGACCCGGGTCTGGAGCATCCACAGCTTGCCGCGCTCGATGGTGAACTCGATGTCGCACAGGTCCCGGTAGTGCCGTTCCAGCCGGGCCATGTAGTCCAGCAGTTCGTCGTAGGACTCCTTGTCGATCCGCTCCAGCTCCTGCAACGGCACGGTGTTGCGGATGCCGGCGACGACGTCCTCGCCCTGCGCGTTGGCCAGATAGTCGCCGTAGATGCCCTGGACGCCGCTGGCCGGGTCGCGGGTGAAGGCCACGCCGGTACCGGAGTCGGCGCCGAGGTTGCCGAAGACCATCGCCACCACGTTCACCGCGGTGCCGAGATCGGCCGGGATGCGTTCCTGCCGACGGTAGACCACCGCCCGCTCGGCGTTCCACGAGTCGAACACCGCGCGTACCGCCAGGTCCAGTTGCTCGCGCGGCTCCTGCGGGAACTCCCGCCCGGTGTGCTTGCTGAAGATCTTCTTGTACGTGCCGACCAGCTCACGCAGGTCAGCCGCGTCCAGATCGAGGTCGTCGGTGGTGCCCCGGGCGCGCTTGGCCTCGTCGAGCGCGTGTTCGAACTCCTCGCCCGGCACGTCGCAGACCGTCTTGCCGAACATCTGGATCAGCCGCCGGTAGGAGTCCCAGGCGAATCGTTCGTTGCCCCCCGCCTGGGCCGCCAGTCCCACCACCGAACGGTCGTTGAGACCGACGTTGAGCACGGTCTCCATCATTCCGGGCATCGAGAACTTCGCCCCGGAGCGTACGGAGACCAGCAACGGGTCGTCCGGGTCGCCGAGGCGTCGGCCCATCTCGCGCTCCAGCGCCGCCAGGTGAGTGGCGATCTGGTCGGCCAGCCCGGCCGGTACCGAACCGGTGGCGAGGTACGCCTTGCACGCCTCGGTGGTGATGGTGAAGCCGGGCGGCACCGGCAGGCCGAGATTCGTCATCTCGGCCAGGTTCGCCCCCTTGCCGCCGAGCAGGTCCTTGAGATCCTTGTTGCCCTCGGCGAAGTCGTAGACGTACTTGTGCTCAACCGTCTCTTGCGCTGCCACCAGAGCCTCCCACGCGCCCGGATTGACACTTAACGAAGGTTAAGTTTTCAGATACCCCGGATCCACCACCTGGTAATCCGGAGGCCGTGCCGATCGGTGGGCGAAGGCTAAGCGACCAACGCGCAGCCCGGGAGCTTTCGGTGACAATGGGCACAGCAATCACGACCGTCCGCGTTCAGGACAGTTGTTGGGAACGATTCCACGCGCACATTCACGCAATTGCCGGCCTCCCCGTACGCTGGACGGCACGTTCCGTGACCACCTCCCCATCCATTGCCACAACCACCGCGAATACACCCCCGGGAGTCCTCGTGTCCGCCCCCACCGCCGCACCGGAACCACTCGACCCGTCCCGCACCGGCGACAGCGGCGCGCCGGCGGACGCCGCGGCCCAGGCGGTCGGGCGTACCGCCGGGGAGCTGGCCCGGGCGGCGGAGCGGACGGCGGCGGCGCTGCTCGCACCGGCGACGGCAATCCGGCTGGGCGACGTGGTGCCCGCTCCGGAACGCATCGAGCCCGACGCCACGGCCGGCTATCTGCTCGCCGACGACGCGGTGATCCGGGTCAGCGCCGATCCGGCCGCCGTGGCAGTCGCCGGACACCTCGCCGCGCTGCTGCGCCCGGCCACCGGATATCCGCTTCCGGTGACCGACACCGCCACGCCCGTCCCGGCCGGCGGCATCGCCCTCGAACTGAGCGGCGAGGCCACCCTCGGCGCGGAGGGCTACCGGCTCGACATCACCACCGACGGCGTACGCATCGCCGCCGGCACCGCCGCCGGTCTCTGGTACGGGGTGCAGACGCTGCGGCAACTGCTGCCGCCCGCCGTCGAGAACGCCACCCCGGTCACCGAACGCTGGATGCTGCCCGGCGGGTCGATCCTCGACCGCCCCCGCTACCCGCACCGGGGGGCGATGCTCGACGTGGCCCGGCACTTCTTCGGCGTCACCGACGTACTGCGGGTGATCGACCACCTGGCCCGCTACAAACTCAACCGGCTGCACCTGCACCTCACCGACGACCAGGGCTGGCGCATCGCGATCGACTCCTGGCCCCGGCTGGCCACCACCGGCGGGGCCGGCGCGGTCGGTGACGCCCCCGGCGGGTACTACACCCAGGCCGACTACCAACGGATCGTGGCGTACGCCGCCGACCGGCACATCACCGTGATCCCCGAGATCGACCTGCCCGGTCACACCCACGCCGCGCTGACCGCGTACGGCGAACTGGCCCCCGACGGGGTCGCGCCACCGCCGTACACGGGCACCGACGTCGGCTTCAGCTACGTCGACCCGGCCAACGAGCGGACGTACGACTTCGTCACCGATGTGCTCGGGGAGATCGCCGCGCTCACCCCCGGGCGGTGGCTGCACATCGGGGGCGACGAGGCGTTCAAGGTGCCCGCCGAGGTGTACGCCGCTTTCGTCGAACGGGTGCAGCGCATCGTCGCCGCGCTGGGCCGCGACGTGATCGGCTGGCACCAGATCGCCCCCGCCGCCCACGCCGACCGGCGGCTGCTCCAGTGGTGGGGTACGACCGGCGATGACCCGGTGACCGCCGAGGCGGTCCGCCGGGGGGCCCGGCTGATCCTCTCCCCCGCCAACCACGCATACCTCGACATGAGGTACGCCCCGGACACCCCGATCGGGCACGACTGGGCCGGCCTGATCGACGTACGCCAGGCGTACGACTGGGATCCCGCCAGCCATCTGGTCGGCGTACCGGCCGAGGCGGTGCTCGGCGTGGAGGCGCCGTTGTGGACCGAGTCGGTGACCAGCCTCACCGAGATCGAGTTCATGCTGTTCCCCCGGTTGCCCGCCATCGCCGAACTGGGCTGGTCACCCCGCTCGACGCACGACTGGGAGTCGTTCCGCGCCCGGCTGGCCGGGCACGGGCCGCGCTGGGCCACCGCGGGCATCGCGTACCACCGCAGCCCCGAGGTGCCCTGGCCGCAGCCGGCGACGCCGGTTCCCCATTCGCGGCAGCCGTCGACCAGCGGACACCCGGTCGAACGCTCGCCAGTCAGCGGTGCCGAGGGTCCGCCAGCTCGTGCCGGAACAGCTTGAGACTGAGGCCGGTCATCGAGGGGACAGGGCGGGCATCGGTTGGCTTGTTGCGTCGTATGTCGGGATCAGCCCGCTCATACACGCAGGTCGACGGCGAAATCGGATTGATTGTCCGGTTCGGCGGTGACCGGAGCCACCCCATCTGCGGAATCCCCGGGGCCGCCCGACGGTTGTACATGGCGTAACCGCGAGCGCCTCCGAGCGCCGACCCCCGGTCGGAATGACCCCCCACCGCCGGGCGTTACATCCCCCGGGACATCCGCTCCCCCCGCGAGCCCCCCGGAATGACCCCAGCGCATCCGGCGTTACATCCTCCCGGACAACACGTCCCGAGCACCGAGCGCCGGACGAACGTCGTAGCACTTTCCCCTTTCACGCAGGCCCGACCCGCATCCCCCATCGCGGGCGGAGCCGCGCACCCCCGATCGAAAGGTGAATCATCATGGCTACCACCATCCTGCGTAAGACCGCTCTGACCATCGCCGCTGCCGCCGCCACCGCCGGTGGGATCGCCGGCCCCGCCATCGCCGCCCAGGCCACCCCGGGTGTCCAGGCCAGCGCTGTGGTGCAGGCCGACCGCAAGTCCGGCGAGCGTGAGCTCAACGTGCGCTACGAGGCGCAGCCGAACTTCTACTACTGTGGCCCCGCCGCCGCCCGTAACGCGCTGAGCGTGCAGGGCAAGAACATCGACGTGGACGCCATGGCCAAGGAGATGCGTACCACCGAGGCCGGCACCGACTCCATCAACGACATCACCCCGGTGCTGAACAAGCAGACCGGCAAGGACGTCTACAAGTCGGTCGAGGTCCCCGGCACCAGGGCTGACGACAAGCAGACCGACAAGCTGCGCGACGATGTGGTCCGTACCATCGATGAGGGCCGTGCCGTGGTCGCCAACATCGCCGGCACCGCCACGGACACCGACGGTGTCGTGCACAGCTTCGAGGGCGGCCACTACATCAGCGTCGTCGGCTACCGGGACGGCGGCGAGACGGTCACCATCGCCGACTCCGCCAACCCCGCCCAGGCCTCCTACCGGATGAGCATCGACACGCTCGCCGACTGGATCGCCACCCGCGGCTACAGCGCCACCTCCTGACAACCGAACACCACGAAGGGCCGACCCGATTGGGTCGGCCCTTCGGCGTCTCGGGTGCGGAGTGTCAGCCGCCGGAGTCGTCCAGCTCGGCGCCCTCCGGAACGGTGTCGTCGTCGCGGCTGGCCAGCCAGCCGTCGGGCAGGAAGACCTTGCCGGGTGAGTTGGTACGGCCGCGCGGCTGGCCCAGCGTCTCCACCGGGAACGGCACCGTCGGGTCGAGCTTGCCGAGCAGGTCGTCCAGCTGGGCCAGGCTGTCGATCATCGCCAGGGAGCGGCGCAGCTCGCTGCCGATCGGAAAGCCCTTGAGATACCAGGCGACGTGCTTGCGGAAGTCGGTGCAGCCGTCCCGTTCACCACGGGCCGGGTTGCGGGCGCCAACGGTGAACTGCTCGACCAGCAGCTCGGCGTGCCGGCGCATGGTCACCGCCACCTCGCCGAGGCTCGGCAGCCGACGCTGCGGTGAGCCGTTGAACGCCGCCTCCAGATCGGCGAAGAGCCAGGGCCGGCCCAGGCAGCCACGGCCGATCACGACGCCGTCGACTCCGGTGTGCGCCACCATCCGCAGCGCGTCGTCGGCCTCCCAGATGTCGCCGTTGCCGAGCACCGGCACATCGAGCGCCTGCTTGAGGGTGGCGATGGCGTCCCAGTCCGCCGTGCCCGAGTACCGCTGCGCCGCCGTACGCCCGTGCAGGGCGACCGCGGCGACACCGGCCTCCTGAGCGGCGAGCCCCGCCTCGACGTACGTCAGGTGGTCGTCGTCGATGCCCTTGCGCATCTTGACCGTGACCGGCACCCCGGCGGGTGACGCGGCGTCCACCGCGGCCCGCACCAGGCGGGCGAAGAGCCGACGCCGCCAGGGCAGCGCCGCACCGCCACCACGACGGGTCACCTTCGGCACCGGGCAGCCGAAGTTGAGGTCGATGTGATCGGCGAGGTCCCGCTCCACCACGATCCGGACGGCGGCGGCGGTGGTCTCCGGGTCGGTGCCGTAGAGCTGGAGGCTGCGTGGGCGCTCGTCCGCCCCGAACGCGATCATCCGCAGCGTCTTCGGGTTCCGCTCGACCAGCGCCACCGTCGTGATCATCTCGCAGACGTAGATCCCGCCGCCCTGCTCACGGCACAACCCGCGAAACGCGGCGTTCGTGATCCCGGCTATCGGCGCGAGCACCACCGGCGGATCGACCACGTGTCTTCCCAGTTGCACAGCCACGCCTCCGACAATGACACACCGTTGGCAGCCAACTTCTCCGGGCGGTTGAGCTGACGCATCAGCGGGTTTACATTCGATCAACGAGCCCACCCCGGGAGGTTCTGTTGTCCGACCGGACGACCTCGATCGACAGCAGCTTCGCGGCCCAGTTCACGTGGGACTACGAGTCGACGAACAGCAACATGCGGCGCCTGTACGAGCAGGGCAAGGCCGCGCAGTGGAACGCCACGACGGACATCGACTGGTCCGTCGACCTCTCCTTCGATGCGCTGGTGACGCGCCGGCCCGGGTTCAGCGCGGCTCCGCTGCAGGTAGGCGGTCGGAAGTCCCCCGTGCCACCGGAGCTCTGGGACACCTTCAACTGGGAGTACCACTCCTGGCTGACGAGTCAGTTCCTCCACGGAGAGCAGGGCGCGTTGCTGGCCACCAGCCGGCTGGTCGAGGTGGTGCCCGACATCGACTCGAAGCTCTACGCCGGCGCTCAGGTCGCGGACGAGGCGCGCCACGTGGAGGTGTACGCGAAGTATCTGGCGCTGCTCGGCAACTCGTACCCGGTGAACCCGGCGCTACAGGAGATGCTCGGCGACGTCATTTCCGAGAGCCGCTGGGACGTCATCTACCTGGGTATGCAGATCATCGTCGAAGGGCTGGCCCTGGCGGTCTTCCGGATCGAACATGCTCGCTCGTTCAATCCCGTCATCCGCCGCATCACCGAACTGGTCGCCCGGGACGAGGCGCGTCACGTGGCTTTCGGGGTGCTCGCGCTCAAGGGCATGTACGCCGAGCTCAGCAGCCGTGAGCTGCGAGAACGGGAAGAGTTCGTCATGGAGTCCGCCCTGCTCATGGCCCGCAGATTCCGGCTCGAAGAGGTCTGGCAACGGCTGGACCTCGACGTCGACGCCGGCATCGCGTACGCCGCAGAAGACCCGGCGATGGCTGACTTCCGCCGACTGATGTTCTCGAAGATCGTCACCTGCCTCAATCAGCTCGGCCTGATGACCGACACCATCCGCAGCCACCTGCGTCAGCTCACCCTGCTGCGCCCGGCCTAGCCTCGCCAACGCCCTGGACACCGCGCACTGGACACTCAGCCGCGCTCGACCAGCAGGGCGGGCAGATCGCGGGCGATCGTGCCGCGCTCCTTGCTACGGAAGTACCACTCGGCGGTGCGACGGACACCTTCGGCGAGATTCACCTGGGGCACCGCACCCAACAACGTGGTCGAACGTTCCAGGTCAGCCGTGCGGAACAGCGGACCGGTCGGCATGTGCGGCAGGGTCTCGATCGTCGCCTCGTGTCCGGTCACCCGCAGGACCAGCTCAGCGGCGTCCCGCACGGTGTACATCTCGTCGGTGGCGATGTTGACGGCGCTGCCATCGCTGACGTGCTCGGCCGCGAGCATCGTCAGGCGTACCACGTCCTCCACGTAGATCCAGGTACGGACCTGGGTGCCATCGCCCCATACCTGGAAGGGATCAGCACCGAGGAACGCCCGAGCGATCATCGCCATGATGGCGTGCGACTCCCCGCAGCGTGGCCCGTAGGCGGTGAAGTAACGGCAGGACACCGCCCCGACACCGTGCTGCTCCGCGATGCCCCGTAGCACCAGTTCCCCACAGAGCTTCGCCATGCCGTACATGCCGTCGGGGTCGTATGGCGGGCCCACCAGGTCCTCCCGCAGCGCCCGGTGCGTCTGTGGCTGTTGCAGCGCGGCCGGATAGACGCACGCCGAGGAGGCGAAGGCGACGCGGTCGACGCCAGAGCGCACGGCGGAGCGGAAGACGTGCTGGTCGATGAGGAAGTTCTCTGCGCAGGCGTCGGCGTGCGAGTCGATGTACCCGCGCCCGCCGTGTGCCGCCGCAAGGTGGAACACCAGCTCCGCGCCGGCGCAGGCGCGCAGGGCGTCGTCCGGAGAACGCAGATCGAGTTCCAGCACCTCGACGTCGGCGGCGATCTCTCGCAGGTTCTCCGTGGTTCCGCTGGAGTAGTTGTCCGCGATGGTCACCTTCGCGCCAGCCCTCAGCAGGGCCGTGGCGAGATGCGAACCGATGAAGGATGCCCCGCCCGTCACCGTCACCCGCCGTCCGGCGTAGAAGCCCGAGCCCGTACTCATCCGGTCACCCCGTCCGTGATCGCTCGCACCAGTGCGAGAACGTCTTCCTCGGCTGTGCCGACGAAGAAATGGTCGCCGTCGAAAGAGACGGCGCGAAACTCGCCGGTCGTGTATCCGCGCCAGCGCAGGAGGTCGTCCCAGGGCACCTGAGGGTCCGCGGTGCCACCCAGCGCGGTCACCGGGCAACGCACCGGGCGGTCGGGATCGAGCCGGGCCTCCTCGGCGAGGCGAACGTCGGCGCGCAGCGCCGGCAGGAAGATCCGCAGCAGTTCCGGTGCCTGGATCAGTTCCTGCGGAATGCCGCCCAGGTCGTCCAGGGCGGCGATGAACTCCGGGTCGCGCAGATGTGCCATCCGCCGTGCGCTCACCGGGCGGCAGCCGGAGACCATTAGATGGGCGACGGCCACTCCCACATCCTCGAGGCGACGCGCGACCGCGTGCGCCATCATCCCGCCCAAGCTGTGTCCGAAGAGGACCACCGGTCGCGGGACAGACGCCAGCAGCTGTGGCACGAGCTGATCGACGACGCTCTTCATGGTCGGTAGCAGCGGCTCACCAAACCGGTCCTCCCGACCCGGCAGCGTCACTGCGTACAGACCGATCCTGGCGGGCAACTGCGGCCGCCAGCGGTGATAGATCGAGCCACCGGCGCCCGCGTGGGGCAGGCACACCAGGCTCACCTCGGCGTCCTGGGTGCCCCAGCCACGCAACCAGGGCGTTTTCACGGCACCGGCCAAGGACCGGTCGGCCACCGGGTATCCGTCGTCGATCAACCCGGCCCGCCCACCACGACGAGGTGGCCCTCGGGCAGGCGGAAGGTGAACTCCGTTCGCCCCCACGGCCGTGCCTGCACCTCATCGACGACGTTCACACCCGCGTCGCGGGCGCGGGCGTACCGGTCGGCCACGGGCGCCGCGCAGTGCACGTAGAGGGTGCACGGCGCGACCGCGTTCTCCACGACGTGGGCGACCTGTACGCCCGGGCTCGTGGACCACGGGCCCAGGCGGAGCCCGGCCCGCCGGGTGGGCTCGCCGTGACGGTAGGTCTCGTGGCCGCCCAGCGCCGCGACGAGCAGTGCGACGGTCGCATCGACGTCGCGGACCGGCAGCACGACCTCGACCGCGTACACCACGGCCGAGGCCGGTTCAGCCGACCGGCCGAAGATGACGGTCTCGCGTGGCCGACCGTCGCGTCCGGCCTGGGCGAACCGGCCACGTTCGGTCAGGCCGGCGCGGCGAGCGACGCCTGCGGACGCCGGGTTGTCGCTGTCCACCCAGGCCTCGACGTGGGCCAGACCGGCCGGCCCGAGCAGGTGGTCCGCCACCGCCGGGGCAGCCTCGCCCAGGATGCCGCGCCCCCAGTACTCCTGCCGTAGCATCCATGACAACCCTGGCACGGCAGTGGCCCCGATCAGCTCGATGAGGCCGAGCACCTCCTGCTCGTCGCGGCGGCGGATCGACCACTGGCACGCACCGGGCAGGCTGCCCCGATCCGCGATTCGCCGCCGCGTCTCCTCCGGGCTGCCGGTCGGATCCTGGTCCAGCCAGGGACCCATCACGGCCGGATCGCGGTAGGCGAGGTGCAGGTACGGCGTGTCGCGATCGAGATCGACGGGCGTCAGCCGCAGATGTTCGGTCGTCAGTTGCACTGTCATGTTTCTCCCCGGCCAGGTCTCGCCGCGTCGGCCACCGGCCGGGCCGCTTCGTACTGATCGATCAGGGTACGCACCCTTGGGACCTCCAGCAGTTCGTCCAGATCCACCTCGAAACCCAGTTCCTCTTCGAGGGCGCTGACAGACCGGATCAGTTCCAGGGATGTCGCCCCCACGTCGTACAGGTTCATCTCGGGATCGAGACCGGGCACGCCCAGTGCGCCGGCGACGGCGTTCAGGATGCGCTCCGCGCCCGGGCTGGGCAGATCAGCGGCACGGTAGCGTCGGGTCAGCACCGCCGCGCGCGTGGCCAGGGTAGCCCGGTCCGAGCGGCCGCTCGGCGTCACCGGCATGGCCCCAACGGTGATCACGAGGGTCGGCAGCAGGTGCTCCGGAAGCGTGAGCCCCAGATGCGCACGCAGGTCCGCAGGGTCGATACGGGTCCCGGAGGCGGTCTCCGCGAAGACCGCCACGTCCCCGCCGGGGGTCTCGACCACCCGAGCTATCCGGACGTCACGCCAGCCGTCGACAAGGCTCTCCACCTGGTTCAAGCGGACCGGCGTCACGCCGGATGGCACCGCCAGTTCCAGGGCACCGTCGGCGAGCACCCGGCCCTGGTCGCCGGTTGGGTACGCGTACCCGTCGGCGCGGTCGAGGTCAGGCCGACCGAGGTGGCCGGTGACGACCGGGGCACCGGCGCAGAGCAGTTCACCGTCGGGGCCGACGGTGATCGACAAACCGCCGAGCGGGCGCTCGAAGCGGATCGGACAGGTGCCCCGGTCGGTGGGATCCAGCTCCCGCACTGCGGCGATGGTGCCCGTCTCGGCCGCACCCCAAGCGTCGAACAACCGCACGTCGGCTCGGACGACGTTGCGCAGCGAGCCCAGCAGGCGGCGCGGAATCTGGTCTCGGACCAGAACCACGGTGTGCAGTTCCGGCAGCCGGACGCCGTCGGCTGCGGCGACGTCCACCAGGACCGCGAGCGCCCGAGGGGCGCTCACCAGGACAGTGACGTCGGCCTGCTCGACGATCCGGCGCAGTCGGTCCCCCTCGGCGGGCGGGTGCCCCGGGCAGATCGCCGTGGCACCGCGCAGCAGCGTGCTCGCGAGCCCGAACAGGGCGAGATCGGTGTGTGGCGCGGCGACGACGGCGATCCGGCCCCCCACACCCACGCCGATCCGATCCGCGAGCGCCGCCGCCCCGGCGAGCAGGCCGCTCCAGCGCAGCCGGGCCAGTGCGTCGTGGCGCTCCGACTCGACCAGCAGGCCCTCGTCCCACCTGGCGTCAACCAGGTTCGGGCCGTCGGACGGTGAGTCGAATGTCCCGTCGAGGAAGACCACCTGATGGGCACCGCCCCGGGCGTCCGCGGCACGCGAAAGGACCATCGCGCGGGGACGTACCAGCGCCAGGTACCCATCGGTGCGCGGGTCGTCCGGGTCCAGCGGACAGAACACCGCCCCGAGGCCGGACACGGCCACGGCGCCGACCGCCAGGTCGACCAGGCCCCGTGCCGCCACCACCACCGCATCGCCCTGGCCGACGCCGGCTTCGCAGAGCGCCGCCTGTAGTCCGGCTGCCCGGTGGCACAGCTCGGCGTAGCCAAGGGTGGTCTTCCCCTGACGTACGGCGGGTGCGTGGGGACGGGCGCTCGCGTGGCTCCGCACCGCGCCCGCCAGCGAGGGTACGGCGGCGGGGTCGGCCCGAGATGGCACGGTCATCCGTCGGCCGGACCCTCGGCGGCCTTGGCCGCAGCGGCCAGTGCGAGATCATCCGGCACGGCGAAGCCCAGCTGTCCGGTGCAGAAGGCGGCCCAACCGTCGGCCGTACCATCGAACAGCACGCCATCACCGGGCCACGGGGTGACCGTGACACTCAGGTCGTCGTGCAGGTACACCACGGCGTCGTCGCCGAGCGGGTCGCCGTCCGTCTCCTCCCGCCACGCCGGGAACCTCCGCAGCGCGCCGAGCAGATACCCCCGGCAGTACGGCCGCCAGCCGCGATCCACCGGATCACCGCTGGCGGCGTCCTCCGCCGCGCGAAGCACCGTCGCCACCTCCAGGTGTCCCGCCGCCAGCGCGATCTGGTAAGGGCTGCGCCCGTCCGGCCCGGTGGCCAATGGGTCCTCACCACGGCCGAGAAGCGCGGTGACCTGATCGATGTCGCCGGCGGCTGCCGCGCGGTCCAGCGCCGCCCAGCCCGCCGCGTCACGGCCGGACGACCCGTTGTCTCCCATGTCCCTCTCCTCGCTCACTGCGCCTCGTCCGTCTGGAACGAGATGCCGTCCTCGGTCAGCTCGGCGGCGACCGCCCCGCGCTCCCGCAGGTAGCGAATGACCTGGCTGGCGGGGCCCTCAGCGAGCGTCGCCGTCACCGCCTCCCCGGCCACCGCCACCCGCCGAATGCCCCGTTCAGTGCAGAACCCGAGGACTCGGTCCTCGAACGGAACCTGGCTCGACACGATCAAGTCCCGTAGCCCGGCGTCGAGCTGCGGATGCGCCACGTCCATCAGGAGCACCACTCTGGGCTGATCGCCGTCGTGCCACACCTCGTGCTCGAAGGAGTCGTCGAAGACGAAGCAGCGGCCCTCCTCCCAGGTCAGCGTCTCGGTGCCGACGCGCATCCGCTCGCCGCCACCGACCCGCAGGCCCAGGTGCACCCGCAGCCTGGCGTTGGAGCCGCCGCAGTGCGGCATGATGTGCGTGCCGGGGTACAACCAGGACAACGTCACCACACCGGTGCCCGCCGACGTGGCCTCGGGGATGCCCTCGATGATCGAGGCGGTGACCGGGAAGCGGGCGCAGGCGTCGTCGAAACGCTGGCCCCCCTCGTACAGGGTCACCTGCTCCCAGCGACCGGCGCGCAGCAACGGTTCCTCGACCGGGAGGAAGCCCGACTCGCCGGGCTCCGTGACCCGGTCCAGTTCGGCCCGGATCATCGGGTAGTGCTCCTCCAGGTAGGCGCAGAACCACATCGCGTCGGCGTCGTACACCGGTCGGGGTTCCAACGACGGCAGGTAGTGCACCGGCCGTTGCTGCGGATCGCGCCACACCCCCTGTGCCACCGCGAGTTCGGCACAGCGTTGGGCGTCTTCGTCCGCGCCCTCCGCGATCAACGCCGCGATGAGATCGTTGTACGCGGCCCGGGTCTTCTGGGATCTGCGTGTGGCGGTAGTGCGCACCGTCTCTCCTTTGGCTAACCGTGGCCCAGCGTCAGGCCGTGCTCGTCATGTAGGCCAGGTGGGTGATGTACGCCTTGTGGATGACCTCAGGCACCATGCGAAAGCCCTGCTCGTCCTCGATGAACTCGCCGCCGCACCGGGTCAGCAGATCCAGCCAGCCGGCCATGAACGGGGTACGCCGGACGTCGGAGAAGTCCAACCCGGTCAGGCGTGCGAACCGGGCGAAGTTGACGCCCTCCCGGGTCATCAGTGCCCCGCCGATCAGAGCGGTCATGGCCTCGGGGCGCTCCAGTGAGAACCGCTCGACCATCGGGAACACGCGGGGGTCGCGTAGGTAGCCGGCGTACCCGTCGCCGGAGCTGAGCAGCCGATGGTGACCGAGGATCGACTCGGTTCCGCTGCCGAACCCGATCTTGTCCCCGGCGAGGTCGTACTTGAAGTTGCCGTCGAAGTCCTCGTCCTCGGGGCGGCGCACCCAGTAGCCATGGCAGTACTCGCCATAACCGGCCTCGGTGAGCATCCGCATCGCCAGCTCGTACGACGCGATCATCGAGGACGCCGTCCACGCCTGCAGGACCTGCCGGTCGAGCTGCATGGCCATGACGGTGTTGCGGGTCGCCCGGTACGGGTAGACCGACACGTGCGGCGGGTCCAACGCGAGGATCTCCCGCAGCGTGGCGGCCAGCTCGGTCGAGTCAGTCTCGGTCGGAAAGCTGCTGATCAGGTCGACGTTGAAGTTGTCCATGCCGCCGGCACGCAGCGTGCCGATCGCGGCGAGCGCCTGATCGTGCGTGTGTGCCCGGCCCGCCCGACGCAACTGCTCCGCACTGAGCGACTGGACGCCCACGCTGACGCGGTTGACACCCATCGCCAGCATGGTCTCGAGCTTTGCCGCAGTGAGGTCGTTCGGCGTGGTCTCCATCGACCACTGACGCAGCCCGGAGAGGTCGAACGACTCGTCCAACGCCTCGTGGACGGCCCGCATCTCCTCCGGCTCCAGGCGGGTCGGGGTGCCGCCGCCCCAGTACATGACGGTCGGTCGATAGCCGAGGCCGGTCAACTGGGGCCCGTAGAAGCGGATCTGGTCACACAGCGCGGTGACGTACGGCCAGCGCCCAGCCGCGTCGGTACGCAGCCGCTGGACGGGCACGTCTGCCACCCAGTCACAGAAGTGGCACTTGCTCGCGCAGAACGGGATGTGCACGTACAGCGCCAGTGGCTGGTCGCGCAGCCCCGAGAGCCCGTCGGCCACCACCGAGAGCAGCTTCGCCGGGGACATCGGACCGGCGGTCGTCACGCGGCACCCCTCTTCCGCACGATCATGCCCGGCAGTGCCAGGCAGTCCATCTCGGACGACAACAGTGTGCGGAGCGCGTCAGTCGGTGTTTCCACGATTGGTTCGCCCTTGGTGTTCAGGCTCGTGTTGAGCACGAGCGGGATTCCGGTGCGTTCATGCACGGCTTCGATGAGACGGTGGTACGCGGGGTTGTCGGCGCGGTCCACGGTCTGGATCCGCGCCGTGCCGTCCACGTGGGTGATCGCCGGTGCGCCCGACCGGCGGACCCTGCCGGCACTGAGCATGAACGGGCTGTGATCGATGTCGAACCACTCGGCGGCATGCTCCCGGAGCACGGACGGGGCAAACGGCCGGAACGCCTCCCGGAACTTGACCCTGCTGTTGAGTCGGTCGACCATGCCCCGATCACGCGGGTCGGCGAGCATGCTGCGATGCCCCAGGGCGCGTGGTCCCACCTCGGACGCACCGTCGAACCAGCCGACGATCGCACCGTCGCAGATCAGCTCCGCCGCGGCGTTCGCCACATCGGGTACCTCGGTCACCTGGATCTGACCGGCGTGCTGGTCGAGAGCGGCACGGACGTCAAACGGCCCGTACTGGCGGATGGAGTACATCAGGTCGGCCGGAGCGTACGTGGTCCGCTCGTGGCCCAGGACGTGGTGCCAGTACCACAACGCGGCGCCGATCGACGTGCCATCGTCGCCGCACGCGGGATGCTGGTGCAGGCGCTCGAAGTCCGAGGCGAGAAGTGCCTTGTGATTGGCGATCGCGTTGAGCGACGTGCCGCCCGCGTAGCTGATCGTGCGGTCCAGTCCGTTGCGGGCGCACACCTCGGACAGGTCCCGGAACACGGCCCGGACCTGGCGTTCCAGCCCGAGCTGGATGTAGTAGGCAAGCGTCGCGTTGAGCTCCCGGTCACCGACGACGATTCGTTTGGGATTCTTCTCCGCCAGTGCCAGCAGCTGCTCGAAGGTGTCCACGTCGCCGAACTCGACGTCGTCTGCGCGCTCCGGAACTCCGTACGGGGCCAGCCCCATCACCTTGCCCGCGCCGACGATGCCCGAGCCGAACATGTACGCCGCGACGCTGGTGTACCCGATGTTGGCGTTGAACCACGCGTCGTAGTTGCGCAGCAGAGGCAGCAGGCGGTTGCCCTGACCGAGGAAGGCGCGGCAACCGATGGGGTCGATGGCCAGCGCCACACCGGTCTCCGCGGGCGAGGTGTAGTACGCGCTCGCGGCGTGCGTCAGATGATGGTCGGGGTTGACCGTGCAGGGTATGCGGTGTCCGCGGATCTCGACGAGGGTGTTGTTCTGGTTGACCCAGAACTCGAACCAGGTGTCCTTCAGGTCGGAGCCGTGCAGGCTGGGCACGTCCGGGGAGTCCATGTTGTGCAGGTTGCACAACAGCACGTGATCGACGTCGGTGAGGGCGACGTCGGCCTGGGCGAGCAACTCGTCGAGTTCCTCCTCGCGCAGGCCCGGGTGCTTCTTCAGCCGCGAGAAGCGTTCCGTGTTGACGTACGCTCCGATGCGGCCGTCGACCAGGATCACCCCCGAGCCGTCGTGGTTGAAGTTGATGGCCAGGATGACGCGTCCTTCCCGGCGCGCCTGGTCAGTTCCCATCGAGCCGCCCCATTCGCACCGCCGAGACCGATGCCAGTTGTGTGGCCACCGCCGACCAGACAGCCTCGACGTCGAGAGCCGTGAGACAGCGTGGATAGGGACCGTCCGGCCCCCGGTACGCCAGCACGCAGGCGTACTCGCAGCCCCTCGTCAGCGTCGCCCCGTCGAGCGCCCAGAGCGAGCCGTCCTGATCGTCGGTGATTGTCTGGCAGCGGTACCCGAGTGAAACCCCGCGATGGTGCGGGTACACCCGCGCCCACAGCCGTTCGGTCCCGCTCGGCCCGTAGACGATCACGCTAGGGGTGCCCACCGCCGCCGCCACGTGCCCGAGACCGGAGTCGTTGCCGACGAAGAGGTCGATCTCGCCAAGCAGGTTCGCCACGCGGTTGACCGAACCGTCGATGTCGACGACGACCGTCGCCCCGGGCGACCGGTCGGCGAGCCCTCGGCGCAGGAGTTCCAGCTCCACGGCCTCGCCACCGGCGCCCAGAAGGTAGATGCTGGCACCTTTCTCGGCCACCAGCCGGACGGCGAGGGTCAGGTAGCGCTCCAGCGGCCAGCGGCGGTTCCAGTGTGTTTGGCCGCCCGGATGGATGGCGACCCTCGGCCGGGCCGTGGTCAGCTCGGTCGCCCCTTCGGGCCAGCGCGGCAATGCCGGCATGGCCTGCCCTGCCGGTGGGGCGTCGACACCGAGTGACCGCGCGAAGGCGCACGCGTAGTCGTACAGGTCGCCGGAGACCGCGACCCGTACCGGGTGCGTCACGTCGCCGGCCGACCGCCCGCCGCGCGGCAACGCCACCCGCACCGGAATACCCGCTGCCCGGGCGTGGCTCGCGTCCAGTTCCTTCGTGCTCGGGTCGACCAGACACAGGTCGAAGCCGCGCTCCGCCAGCTCCTCCCGGAACACGCGCCAGCGCCCCTCGTCGGTGTCGCCGGGGTCGGGGCAGCACAGGACGTCCGTGGCGTAGGTGTGTGCGGGCAGCAGCCCGGCGAAGCGCGCGGCAAGACCCGTGCCGACCACCAACGTGATGACCGCGTCCGGATAGGCACGACGCAGCAGTCCCAGCAGGATGTTGCGCTGCACCATGTCACCCAGCCCTGGCCGGTCGAGCTGCGCGAAGAGACAGACCCGCCGTGCCTGCGGCGGCGGGTCAAGATCCGTCGATACGCGCAAGACTGCCTTCTCCGGTCAGGGTCGCCAGGTCGATCCGGGCCAGGCACCGGACGGGCTCGAAGTCCAGGTTCAGCGTTCCCGCCAGGTGCACCTCGCCGGTACCGGCGGCGAAGTCGGCGCCCTGCAGTCGGCTGGCCTCGGCGTCGATCCGCACCCCCAGTTCGGTGCCGCCCTGCGTTTCGGTGAACCGCACGAAGACGTACCCGTGGTCAATGGCCTCTTTGAGCTGCACCGCGCCCTGTCCTGGGGCGAGGCTGGCCCGCACCGGGTGCGAGCCGACGCTGAGCCGGTCCACCAACGACGGCTCCTCGTCCGCCACGGGCTCGATGACGTCCTCGTCGTCCGCGTGCTCCGCCATGAAGCGGCGCAGGCTCAGCGGGCGCATGTCGGTCCACACCTCGTCGATGTAGCTGACGCACTCGGCCTGAGTCCCGGTCCGACCCGCCTCCCGCCAGCCGGCCGGCAGCGCCTGGCCGACCGGCCAGAGCGAGTACTGCTCCTCGTGGTTGACCACCACGTGAAAGGTCTGCTCGACCTCGTCGACCGATTCGGTCATCATCCACTCCTGTCTCTCGGGTCGTGACTTCTGTCAGGGTGCGTTCGTGGTCAGAGGTGCGTCGGGGTCCGCCTCGGCCTGCTCTATCAGCCACCCGAGGTCGCGCACGAGACGATCGGCGTGATGTTCCGCGTCGGGCCCCATCGCCTCGGCCAACACGGCGGTGCCGCCGTCACTCTCACCGATGTGGATGTTCAGCCAACTGCCGTCCCAGTGCGGTAGGGACGGCGCGACGCTCCCGGCGAGTAGATCCGATTCGCGGAACAGCTCGACCTCCGCGCCGAGGACCTCCGCGGTGCCGGCATCGCGCGCGGGTCCGCTACGGGGCGGGTTGCGGCAGAGGTGGACCTGTGCGCCCCACCGGGCCGCTGGGCGAACCGGGTCGATCAGCTCCAGCTCCAGACCGAGGCCGATCAGCTCCGGGTACGGCAGGTAGTGCGTCACCGAGCGCAGCAGTCCTGCCTGCGCCCGGCGTAGCAGCTCCCGGAACGAGGGCCCGGCCCCGGCGTCGGAGGGCAGGTCGACCCGGAGCACGACCCGGTCGGTCAACGGACCGACGATGTCGCCCAGGCCCAGGATGTCGCGCAGGTCGAGGACGGTGGCCAGCTCGACGGCACGCTGGTCGGCCGCGCCGTGGTCGGGGCCGCTGTCCCGCAACGCCCACGCGACCAGCGCGAGGACCGCCATGGAGCCGTTGTCGCGCAACGTCCCGCCCACCGCGGCCAGCGCCCGCCACCGGGGTCCCGGGACGTCCAGTCGCCGCGTGACAGTCTCGGCCGACCACCCGTCAGCGGCGTCCACCCACCCACCGTTGGCCGGCCCGGCGGCCAACCAGCGGCTCCACCACGTCCGGCGGTTCGCCCGCGCCGCGTCGGTGAGCGGTTCGAACGTCGCCATGGTGGTGATGTCGCGGTGGTGCTCCGGACGGAATCTGCCGGCGTAGCACTCCATCACGGCGGCGAGCACGTGGTAGACGGCGCGCTCGTCGAGCAGCAGTTCGTCGGCGACCAGGCCGAGCACCGACTCTGCGGGGCCGCACCGGATGAACAGGAACCGCACCATCGCGTCGCGCTCGGCCGCGACCGGGCGGTCCCGCTCCGCGCGCAGCAGCGCCACCGCTGCGGATTCGCCATCCTGCGTCGCCAGCTCGACGAAGGTCGGGCCGGTGCCGGGCCGGAACCGCAACCGGGCACCGTCGACGACCGCGTTCCAGGTCAGCACCGGTAGAGCTGTGCTGACCTCGGTGACCGCCGCCCGCAGACGAGCGACCGGAAGCTCGCCACAGATGCGCAACGCGCGCAGGATGCCCGTGGCACCGTGTCGGTGTGGCCACTTCGCGTCCTGAAGGTAGCTCGCCTCACGCGAGGTGTCCGGCCGTGGGCACGTCATGCGCGGCCCTGCGCCGGTGTACCCACGGCGTCCCAGTCGACCGGGTCGGCCATGCTCACCATGACCCGACGCGCGCCGGTGAACGGGCGGCGTCCATGCGACGCCAGCAGGTTGTCGACGAGCAGTACGTCACCCGGACGCCAGTCGACCGCCACCTCCTCCGCCGCGTACGCCTCAGCGATAGCGGCCAGGGCCTCGTCGGGGATGGGCCGCCCGTCGCCGTAGTAGGTGTGGCTGGGCAGGTCCTCGTGCGCGGCGTCGGCGAGCAGAGCCGCGCGTACCGGTTCGGGTAGGCAGTAGCCGTTGAAGAAGAGCGCATGGTTGAACCACACACGCTCACCGGTGATCGGGTGGGTCGCCAGCGCCGGACGTACCTGCCGCGTGCGCAGGCCACCGTCGTCGCGCCACTCTGCCTCAATGCCGTGCTCCACGCAGTACCGGCTCACCTGGTCGCGGCTGGTGGTCTGGAAGACTTCCTGCCACGACAGGCCCAGCCCGCCGCCGAAGTTGCGGACGTACATGACGCCGTGCTCGGCGAACGGCGCGACGACGTCGGGCGGGATGGCCGCGAGGACCCGCCGTACGTCCGCGACCGGGGTCTGTCCGCCCCGCTCGGCCGCCACCTGACAACCGAAGATCAATAATCCGGGGAAGACCCGCTGGTACGAATTCTCGTTGTGCAGCGGGATCGTCTGGTCCGCCGGGTACTCGGTGGAGGTGTAGACGCCGTTGACGATCTCGGTACGCGGCGACGAGCGTTCCAGGTACGGCACCGGGTCCCCGGCCAACGCGCGGGCCACCGCGGCGAACATCTCCAGCGTCACGTCGAAGCCGCGGAAGAGCACCGCGCCGGCCTGGTGCAACCAACCCCGCAGCGTCTGCGGGTACGCCTCGGCATAGGCGAGGAGCGACACACCCACGGCGTCGGGCCGGACCTCAAGCGGAAGTCCGCGCCCGGTGGGGGCGCCGACCACGCGCAGCGCTGACTCGTCGGGGCGGGCTGCGACGGGCCTGCGCCGCCCCGCAGACGGGCCCATCATGATCGCGCCCCCTGCGCCGGCACGCCGCCCAGCAGGGCGTGCAGGAAGCGGTCCTGCTCGTCAAGCCCGAACAGCGGGGCCAGCGGAGCGGTGTCCAACGTCCCGATGGGGCACAGCCCCAAGCCGCACCGGGCGGCGACGTCGGCCAACAGCTGGCTCAGCGCACCGGCCTCGATCAGCGTGAAGTCCAGGGCCAGGTCGCCGTAGAGGGGCACGATCGCTGGCATCCGACCGATCAGGAAGAGGGAGAAGGCACTCTGCCGGAACGCGTCACGGTTGATGTCGGCGTGCGCCGAGGCCGGGAAGACCGCACGAGGTCCCAACGGGATGATCTCGTCGCGCGCCGGGTGGACGTAGTAGGCACCGCCCTCCACCCCCGCCACCCGCCCGGGGGCGGCGAGCAGGTACACCTGCACCGGATAGGCGCCACCGGCGGAGGGGTACCGGAACTTGGGTTCGCCGTCGTGGACGGACATCCGAACGGCGGCAAGCAGCGTAGCGAGCGCGGCGAGACTGACCCGCTGCGGAGCGAAGGCGCGCACGCTGCGCCTGGTCGGGCCGGCCGTGTCGGCGACCGCGGGCAGTGGCACTCCTGCTCGCTCGTCCAGGTCGTGCCGGATGCCGTGGCGCGCGTCCTTGAACGCCTGCCGCTCCACGAGCGTGGTCAGCTGCGGCGCGTCGACGGCGACAACGCGGTCGGAGACCGGGGCCGGGCCCACTGCCGGGGCAAGCGCCGGGTTCGGCGCGGCAGCCTCGACGGTGCCCAGGTGACTGCTCACGATGACGCCGATCGACGGGAACCGCAGTAGTTCCTCGACGTCGACGGTGATGCCCAGCTCATCCCCGACCGCCGTCGCCAGGCGCACGAGTTGGAACGAGGTCACGCCGATGTCCAGCAGGTTGACATCGGCCCCGATCTCGCTGACGTCGAAGAGCCGGCAGGCGATCGCGGAGACCCGCGCGATCAACTCCTGTTCCTGGCTGTCGGTCCCGACAACCCCGGGCACGGCCGGTGGATCGGCGGCGGCGACGGGTGCGCTCGGCACCGTGCTGGCCAGGACCGCCCGGTCGACGAGACCATCGGCGGTCAGTGGCAGCGAGCTTCTGACCTCGATCGTCGCGGGCAGCAGGTACGGGGAGACCTTTCGCCGCAGGTACTCGGACAGGTCGGCGGCACCCACACCGGTGCCGGAGCGCAGCCGCACGTAGGCGACCGGGCCGGCCGGCAGAACCGCCACCTGCCGCACCTCCTCGTGGGCCCGCAGCGCGGCCTCGACCTCCCACAGGCTCACCGGCCGCCCCTGGACAACGACCTCGGCTGACCGGTCGCCCACCGCCTCCAGCACCGCTTCGGGCGACAACCGCGCGGTGTACGGGGTCCGGGTGAGCGCTTCGCCCGTGTCCGGGTGCTTCGTCTCCGCGCCCGCTCCCGCCGACATGCCGCCCGCGTACAGCTGACCGGTCACCCACAGCGGAGACTGTTCGCCCGTACCGGACAGCACGTAGAGGCGCTGGTTGGCCATCGGCTGCCCGAGCGGCACGGACTTCGCCCGGCTCGGATCGTCGGTGACCTCGTGCCAGCACCCCCACGGCCTCGGCGGTACCGGCGACGTCGCGTACGCCACCCGCACGCCGGTGCCGCGTAGGTCGGTAGCCCGGTCAGGGCTGAACCGCTCACCCGACACCACCACCGCGCGCAGAGATTCCGGCAGTCCCCCGCCCGGCGTCGACTCCTCCAGCATCAGGTCCACCAGCGACGGCGTGGCGACCCACACCGTGACCTGATCCCCGCGCATCCGGTCCAGCCAGGCGGCCGGCCGGCGCAGGTCGATGTCCTGGCACAACACCAATGTCGCCCCGGCGGCCAGTGTCGTGGCCATCTCGCACAGGCCGAGCGTGGACGTTGCCGGGGAGAGTGACAGCACCCGGTCGTTCGCACCGAGCTCCAACCGCCGGGCAGCGTCCAGGGCCGAGTTGATGACCTCAGCGTGCGTCAACGCGACTCGTTCCGTCGGCTGGCCCGGCATCTCCAACAGGACCGCTGGCTGTTCCGGCCGGATGTGCCGGCTCGGGGCGAGCACGTCCACTGCGTTCTCCGACATGGACATCGTGCACACCGCGAGCGACTCCGGCCACGCGAGCCGGTTGGTCAGCCATGGCTGGGTCACCACCGCGGTCGCCTCGTGCCGCGCCGCCGCCGCCCACCGCACCGTCTGTGGCACGGCCGCGGAGACCGGCACGTACACGGCGCCGGCGCGCAGGACCGCCAGGGCACCGGCGATGTGCTCCCAGCCGTACTCGGCGCAGAGGAGCACCCGCGCACCGGGCGACACGCCGGCCGCGACCAGTTGGTCAGCCACGAGCGTCACGGCTCTCCACAGCTGCCCGTAGGTGAGGGCTTGTCGTGGCGAGGCCAGAGCCAGCCGGTCCGGATGGTCGGCAGCGACACGTGCGACCAGCTCCACGAGCGTGGTCTCGGGCACCGGGACGGTGGTCTCGTTGAGCTTCGCGATCAGCTCCCGCTGGTCGTCGGGCAGCGCGACCGGCCTCAGGTGGGCGGCAGTCATCGGCGAGCACCTCCAGGTTCGTCAAAGGCATGCGTCGCGAGCGCGTCGACCACGGCCCGGTACGCGGCGAACATCGACTCGACGAGGCCCGGGGGAAAAGCCTCGGCAACGTAGTCCCAGGTGCAGACGAGTTCATCGCCCGACATCCCCACCTGATGGTCGAGCAGCACCTGCGGCGTCTGGCTGACCGAGAAGACCGGAGCTGCCTGCCAGGGCTCCGCAGCGCCGACGGTGGCCCCATCTCCTTGCGCGTCCTCACCGCCAAGCGTGCTGGTGAAGACCACGGGTACCGGCTGCGCCGCGGGCGCTGTCGGATGGCGGCGCAACATCCGGGCGACCTCGACGCCGCCGACGAGGTCGTGCTGCAGGTCGCGCCAGATCTGCTCCTGCACGCCGCGGGCGGTCCGGGCCAGCGATCCGGTAGCGCAGTCGACGTCGAGCAGGGTGGTCACCGTGAAGTCACCCACCAGGGCGTCGACGTCGGGATGCAGGGGCCGCCGACCGAAGGTGGTGACGTTGAGCGTGAACCGTGGCTGGGCGGACCACCGCGCGAGTGTGTCGCAGAACGCGGCACAGAGCAGGC
Organism: Micromonospora lutea; assembly: GCF_016863535.1. GTDB lineage: Bacteria > Actinomycetota > Actinomycetes > Mycobacteriales > Micromonosporaceae > Micromonospora > Micromonospora lutea. The sequence continues at coordinate 131,145 of NZ_BOPB01000009.1, read as the reverse complement.
TGGACGGCGTCACCTGCGCCGCCGCAGCCCACTCACGTACGGCCCGCCAGGCCGACACGTCCAAGGTGGTCCGCAGGCGGGTGAAGCTGGTCGTGGAGATCTCCTCCAAGCGGCTCACCAGGGGTAGCGCCGGCGGTGCCGGAAGCCTCGTCAACCGCTCACGCCAGTACTCGCGGGCTCGGACGTACTCCGTCGACTCCCGTAGCCGCCCGACGGCGAGGACATAGTCGCGGAAGGTCAATCCGATCGGCGTGAGCGCGGCCTCCGGATCACGGTACAGAGTCATCAGCTCGTCGGTCACGATGCGCATACTGCGCGCATCGACGTGCAGCAGGTCGAAACTCAGGTACAGCCGGGTGGTGCGGTCGCCGACCCGCACCGCCCGCACCGCGAACATGGGCCAGGCGGCCGTGTCGCGTACCTCGTGCGACAGCTCCTCGCGCAGCCCGTCGAGCAGCGCCCGTGCCTGGGCCGGCGGCATCCCGGTAACGTCGTCACGTTCGATCCGGTAGGGGGGAACATCGCGCAGCACCTGCGCCGAGCCGTCCGGGCGGACCACGGTGCGCAGCGCGTCGTGCCGGTCGATCAGCGCCCGCAACGCCGCCTCCAACCGGTCGACCTCGAGGTCACGCACGTCGAGTTCGACGTAGCTGTGCGTCGCGATTCCGCCGAGCGTCTGCGACGCGCGTCGGCCGACCCAGTACGCCTGCTGGATGTCGGTCAACGGGAACGGCTCGTAGCGCGCGACCGGGTCGGGACGTACGACGACCCGGGCGTCGGCGGCGCTGGCCACCTCGACCCGCGCGTCGGCCACCATGGCGGCCAGCGTCGCCACGGTTGGCGACGCGAAGAGGTCAGGCAGGGACAACTGGACCCCGAACGTCTCCTGGATGCGGCCGAGCATCCGGATGGCGACGAGCGAATTCCCGCCGAGCGCGAAGAAGCTGGTGTGGGGGTCGACCTCGTCGACGGCGAGCGCGTCGCGCCAGACCTCGGCCAGGGCCGTCACCAGTTCGACGGTCGCCGGCGACGACGAAACGTCCGACGGTGCCGTCACCGGTTCGGCGGTCACCGGAAGGTCGCGCAGCGCCGCGTGGTCGACCTTGCCGTTGCCGGTCAGCGGAAGGCCGTCGCGCACACTCCAGGTACTCGGCAGCATGTAGTCCGGCAACGTGCGGGCCAGCGCCGCGCAGAACCCGTCAAGATCGAAGGTCGCGGGGTCGGTAGGCACCACGAAGCCGGCCAACCGACGTCCGCCGGCGGCCGCGCCGACGGCGACGACCGCGACGAGCCGTACCGAGGGAAGACGGGCGGCCGTGGCCTCGATCTCACCGATCTCCACCCGAAAACCGTTGATCTTCACCTGCGAGTCGCGCCGTCCGAGGAACTCCAGGTTGCCGTCCGGCAGGTACCGCGCCAGGTCGCCGGTGCGATAAAGGCGCTCACCGGTGCGCGGGTGGGTCGGGAACGAGGCCCGAGTGAGTTCCTCGGCCCGCCAGTACCCCAGGGCGAGGCCGGCGCCACCGATGTACAGGTCGCCGCTGACCCAGTCGGGCCGGTCGTAGAGGTCTGCGTCCAGCACGCACAGGGTCTGGTTCGCCAGCGGCGTGCCGTAGGGAACGCTGCGCCAGTCGGGGCCCACTGAGCCGATCGGATACCACACCGACCAGATCGACGCCTCGGTCGCGCCACCCAGGCTCATCACCTCGGCCCCGGTCAGCGCCCGCACCCGGTCCGGCAGGCTCACCGGGATCCAGTCGCCGCTCAGCATCACCACCCGCAGCGAGCCCAACGCGTCCGGGTCACGGGCCTGGCTGTACTCGACCAGCAACTCGGCCAGCGCCGGCACCGAGTTCCACAGCGTGATGCCGTGCTCGCTGATCAGGCGCGCCCAGTGGCCGGGGTCGCGCTGACGGGCGGCATCGACGAGCACCGTCGCGGCACCCGCGGCGAGCATCCCGAAGATGTCGTAGATGGCGAGGTCGAAGCTGAGTGACGAGACCGCGAGAACCCGGTCGTCGACGCCGACGTCGAAGCGTCGGTTGACGCAGGCGATGGTGTTCGCCGCCCCACGATGCGAGATCGCGACGCCCTTGGGCTCACCCGTCGAGCCCGACGTGAAGATCACATAAGCGAGGTCGTCCGGATGCGAGGTCACGTCCTGCTCACCGCCGACCGGGACGGCAGGCAGATCCTCCACCGCCAGCGTCCGTACGCCGGGCAGCGCCGGCAGTGCGTCGACCAGATCCGCCTGGGTCAGCAGCAGTTCCAGTTCCCCGCGCTCGGCGAGCAGCGCCAGGCGCTGCGGCGGCAACTGCGGGTCGAGCGGCAGGAACGCGGCGCCGGCACGCAGGACGCCGAGCGCCGCCACCACCTGCTGCCAGCCGCGACGCGCGGTGATTCCGACCAATCGGCCCCGCCCCGCGCCGTGCCCACGCAGCGCTCGGGCGACCCGCCCCGACCGCTCCATCAGCACGGCGTAGGTCAGCCGCACCGCGCCGTCGATCACGGCGATCCGGTCGGGATTGGCCCGTGCGGCCGCCCCGACAGCCTCGTGCAGACAATGGTCAGGCACCGGCACCGAGGTGTCGGCAGTCGCGGCCCGGCGACAGGCCTGGGCGGGCGGTACGGGCGGCCGCACGGGCTCGGACCAGTCGGTTGCGTCGTCAGCGAGGCGGGCCAGCAGGTCGCGATAGGCGTCGAACATCGCCTCGGGTACGCCGTCGGAGAAGATGCCGTCGACGATGTCCCAGTTGAACAGCAGCTCGCCGTGGCGCTCACTGACCTGATGGTCAAGGTGGACCTGCGGCGTCTGGGTGATGCCATAGGTGAGTTCGCCGAGGTTCCCGCGCCCGTCGGCCACGCCATCGTCCGGACCGCCCACCGACAGGTTGGAGGTGAAGACGATCGGGGTGATGGGGGTGGGCGGCAGACCTCGCCGCTCGGCCCACTCCCGCATCACCGACACGGCGCTGACCTGCGCGTGGTCCAGGTCGTCCCAGAGTCGACGCTGCACCACTCGGGCCCGGTCCGCGAAGGACGAATGCCCCGTGTGGTCGATTTCAAGGACCGACAGGGCCGTGAAGTCGCCGACGATCCGGCCCACCTCGGGGTGCAGCGGCTCACGGTTGAAGACGGTGAGCATGAGCGTGTAGTGCGGACGCGCGCTCCACGCGCTGACGATCTCGGCGAAGGCCGCGAGGAGGAGGCCGGACGGGGTCAGCCCCGCCACCGTCGCCCGCTGCTTGAGTCGCGCCCAGTCGGCGGCGGTCAGCTTGCCGTCCAGACGTGTGAAGCGCGGCGGTCCCGACGCGGCGGTCGCTGAGGCCAGCGGCAGCTCCGGCCCGGCCGGCAGGTCCGGCAGCCGGCGACGCCAGTACGCCAGGGCTTCGCCGTGTCGGCGGCCGTCCCGGCGGGCGATCTGGTGCACCACGTAGTCGCGGAAGGTGAGCCCCAACTCGGGCAGCACCAGGCCCGGGTCGCGGTACCGCGCGGCCAGCTCGTCCATGATCAGACCGAAGCTGTACGCGTCGCAGATCAGCGCGTCCAGACTGACGTGTACGACCGAGGAATCCGCCAGCAGCGAAGCCCGCACCTCGAACAGCGGCCAACGATCGGCCGGGAGCACCTGGTGGGACATCTCGGCACGAATCTTCGCCAGCCGTGCCGCCGCCCGGTCGACATCGTGCCCGCGCAGGTCGTGGCAGACGATCTCGTACTCAGGCACGTCGGCCAGTACCCGCTGGGTGCCGTCGGGCTCCATTACCGCGCGCAGCATCGGATGACGGCGCACCACAGCTCGCAACGCCCGAGCGAACCGGTCGACGTCGAGCTGGTCGAGGGCCAGTTCCAGGTAGGCGTGGGTGGCGACACCGCCGAGGGTCACCTGCGGGTCGCGTCCAACGTAGTAGGCCGCCTGGACGTCGGTGAGCGGGAATGGCTCGTACCAGCGCGTCGGGTCGGGTCGTAGCGCGTCGGGGTCGTCGGTCTGCCGGGACGCCCTGGTGAGCCGCGCGGCCAGGCTCGCCACGGTGGGGGCCTCGAAAAGATCGGCGAGGGCGACCCGGACGCCGAGGCGCTCGCCGAGCACCCGCACCAGCTCGGCACCGAGGATCGAATGGCCACCGGTGAAGAAGAAGTCGTCGTCCCGGTCCACCCGGGCGACACCGAGCACCTCCGCGAACGCCTCGGCGACGAGCCGCTCCCTCTCGTCCACCGGGTCCACCTGGACGGCCGGGGTCTCGACCGGCGCGGCCGGCTCGACCGGACCGGCCATCGCCAGCGCCCGGCGGTCGAGCTTGCCGGAGCTGGTCCGTGGCAGGGAGTCACGCACCGCCAACGTCGACGGCACCAGGTATCGCGGCAGGCGCACGCGCAGCAGTCCACGCAGCTCCGCCATCAGCACGCGGGGGTCGACGCCGGCGCGGGGCACGACGTGACCGGCCAGGTGCATCGATCCGTCGGCGCTCTCGACTCCGGTCACCCCGGCGTGCCGTACCCCGGTATGACTCAGCAGCACCGCCTCGACCTCGCCCGGCTCGACCCGGTGGCCACGGATCTGTAGTTGCCCATCGCGGCGACCGAGGTACTCCAACCGCCCGTCGGCGCGTAGCCGGCCCAGATCGCCGGTGCGGTAGACCCGGCCCCCGCCGGTTGGATCAGGCAGGAAGGCGAGCGCCGTCGGTCCGGGACGCCCGTGATAGCCCCGGGCGAGCCCCGATCCCCCGACGAAGATCTCGCCCGGCACGAGGGGTGCGCAGGGGCGGGTCGTCGCGTCGCCGATCCACGCGGTGACGCCGCCGATGGCAACGCCGATCGGGACGCGTACCGGCACCGGCGCGGTGACCTCGGCGGCGACGGCGTCGGCGGCTGCCTCCGCCGAGCCGTACAGGTTGACCAGCCGGGCCGCGGGTGCCTGTCGGAGGAAGCGCAGGGCCACCGCCGTCGGTAGCTGCTCACCGCTGGTGATCCAGGTGTGCGGCAGCGACGCTCCCTTGTCCCACTCCGACTCGGCGTCGAGCAGCATCCCCAGCAGCGCCGGGACGACGACGACACGCGCCACCTGCTGGCGGCGCAGGAAGGCCATCAGCGCCCACGGGTCGAGTACCTCGTCGTCACCGACGATCGCGAGCACGCCGCCGGCACACAACGGGCCAAAGGTCTCCCAGACCGCGTCAACGAAGGTGGGACTCGTCCGCACGGCGCACACCTCGCCGGCCGCGACCGGGTACGCCTGCGCCATCCAGCGGATCCGGTTCACCAGGCCGCGATGGGTGCCCACCACGCCCTTGGGCTCCCCGGTGGAGCCGGACGTGTAGATCAGGTACAGCCCTTGATCAGGGTGGGCCGCGAGGCGCAGGTCAACGACGGGCTGGGCGGAGATGACCGCCGCGTCGCGGTCGAGCAGCAGCGACTGCGGCGCGTCCGACAGTTGCGGATCATGGCCGGTTGTCGTGACCAGCACGCGCGGGCGCGCGTCGGCGAGGATCGCGGCGAGTCGCTCCCGCGGATGGGCCGGGTCGAGCGGAACGTACGCGGCCCCCGACTTCACGACGGCGAGCTGTGCGACGACCGCGTCGGCGGACCGGGGTAGGCACACGACCACCCTGTCGTCCGGGCGCACACCGAGGGCACGCAGCCCGCGCGCGACCTGGTTGGCCCGGCGGTTGAGGGCACCGTACGACAGCTGGCGCTCCCCGTCACGGATGGCGACGGCGTCCGGGCGGGTGGCCGCCACCTCCTCGACGAGACGGTGCACCCCGGCGTTGTCCGGCCCGGTCTGTGGACGGGCCACCGGTGCCGCCTGTTCCGCGAGCAGGTCGGCGCAGGTCGCGTCGGGATCCTCCGCGACGCGGGTCAGGACGGTACGGAGGTAGTGGCCGAGCAGGACGACGCTCTCCCCGGTCAGGCGGGCGCTGTCGTACTGGAGCGCGATCTCCAGCCCATCCGACCGATCACGAGCCTCGATCACCAGGGGAAACGGGGCGTGGGTCAGGTCGACGTCGTGCAGCTCCACGTCGATCCCCGGCATCGTGATGTGGGGAATCGTCGGATGCGCCACGCAGAGCACCTGGATGGGTGACCCGCCAGCCGCCAGCGAGTCGGCGCGCAGCAGATCCAGCAGCCGCTCGTACGGCATCTCCTGGTGTGCCAGTGCCTGCCCGGCGTGCTCCCGCACGTGCGCCATGAGCTGCCGGAAGCTCGCCGCCACGCGGGGCCGGAACCGGATGGGTACGACGTTGACGAAGTAACCGACCAGGTCACGCAGCTCCGGCCGGGTACGACCTGCGGTCAGAGTGCCGACGACCACGTCGTCGCCGACGGTGACGGCGCTGACCACCGCCACCACGGCGGCAAGGACCAGCGTGAACCGGGAGTCGCCGGCAGCGCTGTGCAGCTCGGTGAGGCGCGCGGTCAACCCCCGATCCAGCAGCAGGCTGTGGTTCGATCCAAGGCCGGGCGCGGAGTTCGGGCCGCGGACGGGCGCATCGAACGGCAGGTCGAGCTGGGGCAGGTCGTGCAGGTACCGCTGCCAGAACGCCGTCAGGCTCATCCCCTCGGGCCCGGCCAGCCGGTCGCGTTGCCAGGCGGCATAGTCGACGTACCGGATCGGCAACGCCGGCGGGGCCCAGGGGCGGCCGGCCGTGAGCGCGCGGTAGCACTCGGACAGCTCCCGGATGAGTACACCGTTGGACCAGCCGTCGGTGGCCGCGTGGTGGACGGTGAGCAGCACCCAGTGGTCGTGAGGGCCCAACCGGAACACGTGGACCCGCAGCGCCGGCCCACGCCCGAGGTCGAACGGACGGGCGGACTCGGTCCGGACCAGCGTACGCAGCAGAGGCGGCAGGTCGGGACCGGCCGGCAGGTCCAGCGTGGAGAGGTCGACGAGCAACAGCGGCACCCGGGAAGCCGCGACCACCTCAGTGACCAGCTGCCCGTCCTCCAGCCGGAACACCGTCCGCAACGCCTCGTGCCGCGCGACGAGGCGCGCGAGGCTGTCCCGCAGCGCCGCCAGCGACAGCGCGCCCCGCAGCCGGATCGCGCTCGCGTAGTTGTTCGCCGCCACCGCCGCACCGGCCGTGACCCACATCCGCTCCTGCCCGAACGACGCCGGGCCGGGCCCGGTCGCGGGGCGACGCCGGATGGCGTGGTCCTGACGCAGCTTGCGCTGGAGGATCTCCTCGAACCGCGCCTGCTGTTCGGCGGAGAGCGCCTCGACCGCGGCCACCAGATCGGTGTCGAGCGCACCCAGCGACGGGTCAGGCATCGAAGCCTCCGGGCGACCAGGGTGACCCCGCCCCGGTCCGCGCGATGACGCTGGAGAGCTTCGCCGCCTCCGCTGCCCGCGTCGGCGCCGTACGCAGGAATGCGGCATGGTCGGCGAACGATGTCTCGCGGGTCATCCGATGCCGCTGGTACGTGGCGTCGAACGGCGCCTTGTAGTCCTGGTAGTGCAGATGCTCGACGAACACGCCGGGAACCGGAAACAGCCGGTCCAGCCGTTTGGCGATGTCGAACACCCAGGTTTCCACCTCCCACTGAGAGAACATGGTCGGCACGAAGTAGCCGAGGGTGTCGTACCAGTCCCGCGTCACGATCGGAAAGTCCTGACTGCCCTCGGGATACTGCCCGGCGTCGAAATACAGGCAGAACACGCCGTCAGGATGATCGCGTTGCAGGGCGTCCACCCGGGCGTCGAGCATGGCGTCCCAGCCGTAGTCGATGTACAACTGGTCGTCGTTCGCCATGAGGAGGAGGTCCCCGCCCGCCTCGGCGGCCAGCGCGTTCCAGGCGGCGGGCACCCCGACGGGATCGCCGACCACCAACCGGCAGCGAACCGTGCCCGCGGCGCGCTCGAAGCGCTCGAATGCAAGCCGATAGGCGGGCAGTTGCGCGTCGTCGGAGTCCACGTAGCACAGCAGCTCCACCCGCGTCGGGTCGACGGCAGACCGCGACAGGAACCGCACGAATCGCGCCAACTGTGCGGCCCGGCCGCGGGTCGGGCACAGCAGCGACAGGCGGCGGGTCCCGGCCGTCGCGCCGGTCCGGTAGGCCAGCCGGGACCGCAGGTACCGGGGCTGCAGCACCAGCGCGCCATGCGCCGCCCGGCGTACCCGCAGCGAGGCGTTGAGGGTGCGAACCACCCACACCCTGCCAGCGCCCGGCTCCCGCAACGCGCGGGTGGCCACATCCTGGAGCCCTCGGTGCCGGAACCGGGTCGCGTGGCCCAGCAGCAGCCGGGCGAGGTCCCGCACGTGTCCGTCGCGTCCCATCACGCCTGCCCCGATTCTCCGACGATGCGCCGTCGGGCGGCACCCAGCGTCGCCGAGGTCCGCGCCGCCACCGCCGCGCGCGTCGCCTCCTCGTGACGCCGGATGGTCGCGTCGACGCGGGACCGCAGCAGGTTCAGCGGCAGTTCCGGTTCGCGTGCAAACCCGCCGAGGAGGTCGCACAACGCGTCGAGGATCGCGGCGACCGCTGCCCGATCCAGCCGGGTGGGGTCGTACCGGCCGCGCAGCGTCGCGGTACCGGGTGTGAACTCCAGGACCAACGGATAGCCTTCCTCGACGGTCACCGACACGTCGTCGACCCGCAGCCCGGCGATGTCGCCGCCGTCACGCAGCCAGGTCGGAAAGTTCTCGACCACGACGATGCTGTCGAAAAGGCCGCTGCCGTAGGTCAAGCCGACCGCGCGCTCGACCGCGCTCAGCGAGGTGTGCTGGCGAACACGCAGCTCGGCCAGATCGTGTTGGACGACGCGCAGCCAGTCGAGCACGGGGGCGGTGCCGCCGCAGGAAACGCGCAGCGGCAGCGTGTTGACGAACATGCCCACGCACTCGGTCACGCCGGGTACCTGCGGCGGCCGACCGGACAGCGACGAGCCGAACAGCGCGTGGTCGCCACCGGACCGCGCGGCCAGCAGCATCGCCCATGCGGCATGGATCTGCGTACTCGCAGTGACGGCGTGACGTCGCGACAGTTCCTCAACGCCGGCCGACACCGGCTTCGGCAGCATCCGCTCCACGTGTGGGCGGACAGCGGTCTGCACCTGACCGTCCACGCACCCCGGCCCGGCGACGCGGGTGACGCCGGCCGCACCGAGCCACCGCCGCCAGAAGCTTTCATCCACCGGCGGTTGCTCCGCCAGCCACGCGAGGTACTCCACGAAGGCCGGCCGGGCGCGCGCAGGGGCGGGCTGACCCGCGCGCAGCCGGGTGTACCGGTCGAAGACGTCACGCAGAACGAGTTGCTGAGCCCAGCCGTCGAGAATGATGTGGTGGAAGGTCCACAGGCAACGCCACTCGTCGGCCGCCTCGCGAACCATGGTCAGCCGCATCAGCGGGCCGGTCTCCAAGTCGAACCCGCGATCGCGGTCCACCTCCAGCAGCCGGTCGAAGGCATCCGTACGCTCCGCCGCCGTGAGCGCGGTGTGGTCCTTCGTCGTGATGGGCAGCGCCATGCCCGGCACGAACAGCTGGCTGGCTGCCGCACGGTCGGCCCAGCGCAGCACCGTCCGCAGTGCCGGCGTCGCGGCGAAGACGCCGGTCCAGGCGTCGACGAAGGCGGTCTCGTCCAGCTCACCCGACAGCCGCGTGCTCAACTGGACCAGGTAGGCGCCCGGCGTGGAGCCGCCAGCGGAGTGATAGAGGATGCCCTGCTGCAGCGGGGTGAGAGGGTGCTCCGCAGGGCCGGGGTCCGGCGGCGCACCCGGTTCGGTGGACGGGCCGGGGACGGTCCTGCCCACCCTCGCGGCAAGCAGCCGTACCGTCCGGGCGTCGAAGATGTCCTGGGTAGACAGTTGCCACCCGGCCTGTTGGGCGCGCGCCACTATCACGATGGCGTGCACCGAGTCGCCGCCCAGCTCGAAATAGTCGTCGTCGACGCCGATCGGATCGACGTCCAGGACGTCCCGCCAGATCTCGACCATCTCCTGCTCGACCGGGGTGCCGGGAGCCGCGTAGGCGGCACCGACGGCGCGGTCCTGACCGCTCTCGGCGAGCATCCGCGCCAGCAACTCCTGACGCGCCGGGGACAGTCCCGCGACCCGGTCGTCGAACTCACCCATCGTCCCTCCTTGCTGGACCGGGCGCGGTGACGGCCGGCACCGGATCGCCTGGGTCGGCCGCGAGCAGCGACATTGCCCGCAGGTAGCAGCTCTCAATCAGGTTGGTCTCTTCCGAACCGAGTTGACCGGCATCGGCGTCGATCAGCAGGTGAAGGTCCCCGGACCAGGCGTCCACGTGAAAGTGGGCGGTCAGCGGCAGATAGGTCTGGTCGGGCGCGTACAGGTCCCGCACGGGCAGGCCGGTCCGCGTCTGCACCTGCTCGTACAGGTGGAAGTGGGTGAACACGAACAAGGTGTCGAACAGCGCCGCCGCACCGAATCGTCGCTGGGCCTCGACCAGCGGGAAACGTCGGTACGGCGCGAGGCGCGACTCGACGGCCCGCGCCCGCGCGACCAACTCGGCCCAGGAGCCGTCCGTACGCGTCCGCAGCGGCACGATGTTGTTGAAGACACCGATGACCCGGTCGCCACCGGCCACGGGAAGGCGTCCGTTGACCTCCAGCCCGGTCACGATCTCAGGCTGCTCGCAGAGTTCCCCCACCGCCCGCAGGTGCGCGGCCAGCAGCACGTGCTTGAGCCCCACGGCAAAACGCTCTGTCGCGGAACGCATCCCGGTGGCGATCGCGTCGTCGACCCGTACCACGCGGCGGGTGACTCCGGTGCGGCCGGTGGCACGCCGCATCGGCAGTCGTGTGGTCGGCGCGCCCGCCAGTTCGTCGCGCCAGAAGCGAAGCTGATCGGCATCGGCGACAGCGGCCCGCTCGGCACCGACGAAGTCCGCGTAGCTGGCCTCGGGTGGCGCGATGGCCGGCGGCCGGCCGCTCACCCGCGCCCCGTAGTCGGTGAGAAGCTCGGTCAGTACCGTCGCGGCGCACCATCCGTCGAGCGCGAAGCTGCTCACCGTGAGCCGGAAGCTCTCGTCGCCCACGTGGCCGGCGAAACGCACGAGCGGCCCCGAGGCGGTGTCGAACGGACGGAGCGCCTCCGCGCGCAGCCAGTCGCCCTCTGCGGCCCGTCGCAGCGACTCGCCGAAACCTCGCAGGTCGACGATCTCCAGGGCGGCCGGCAACCGGGCATGGACCAGTTGTGCCGGCTGGTCGTACGACGTGAGATCGAAGCTGGACCGAAGGTACGGGTGCCGGTCGACGATGGCGTCCACGGCGGCCGTCAGGGCTGTGGCGTCCAGCCGCACGGCCACCTCGACGCTGCTGACGTACACCTGGTAGGACGGATTGTGGCCCTGATGGAACAGCAGCGAACGCTGGGCCATGGAGATCGGGTACGCGTCGACCAGGCCCGGGCGGCCCGCGGCAGCCGGGCACAACGCGAACGGGGCGAGCCGTTCCACGGCGGGGGGGCTGTCGGTGCCGACGCGCGCGGCGAGCGCCCGAATGCTCGGGGCGCTCAGCACATCGCCGACGGTCAGCGCGAGACCGGCGGCACGGGCGGCACTCACCAGCCGCAGCGCGCGGATCGAGTCACCACCCAGCGCGAAGAAGTCGCGGTCCATGTCGACCTCGTCGAGCCCCAGGTGGGTGCCACAGAGACCGGCGATGCGGCGTTCGATGGGGGAACGCGGCGGGTCGGCGGACGCCACGGGTGGCGTGGGACGCTGGCGGGTCAAGGTGGCCACGTCGAGCTTGCCGCTGGCGGTGACCGGAAGCGCCGCCATGGAGTGAATGGTGGTGGGCACCATCGCCGCGGGCAGCAGCCCGCGCAGCCGCTCGCGCAGAGCTGCGGTGTCCACCGAGGCCGGGTCGCCGGCCACGGGGACAACGAACCCGAGGAGCACCGGCTGTCCCGCCCTCTCGTCGGTCACCACCGCGGTCGCAGCGGCGACGCCCGGCTGGGTCCGCAGCGTCTCGGTGACCTCGCCCAGCTCGATCCGGACCCCGCCGATCTTCACCTGCTGGTCGTCGCGGCCCAGGTAGACCAGGTTGCCCTCGACGTCCATCCGGGCCAGGTCACCGGTGTCGTAGAAGCGCGCGCCGACATCGGCGTCGGGCACCGGTACGAACCGCTGCGCGGTCAGGCCCGGCCTGCGGTGGTACCCGCGGGCGAGGCAGACGCCGCCCAGGTGGAGGCGGCCCGGCGCACGCGGCACGACGAGGGCCCGCTGGTCGTCCAGGACGCGGCACTCGACGTTCGCGATCGGTCGGCCGATCGGGGTCCTGGGTCGGGGTTCAGGAGTGCACCGCCAAGCGGTCACGTCGACGGCCGCCTCGGTGGGACCGTACAGGTTGTCCAGCAGGGCGGGCAGCGTCGCCATCGCCGCGTCGGCCAGCGGCACCGGCAGCTCCTCGCCACTGCACACGACCTGACGCAGCCAGGGTAGGTCCCGCGCCAGGGCAGGCCCGGTCTCGGCCAGTACGGACGCCAGCATGGTCGGAACGAAATGCACCGCCGCGATCCGCTCACGGGCAAGGACATCGAGCAGGTATCCGGCGTCCCGGTGCCCGCCCGGCTCCGCCAGGACGAGGCATCCGCCCGTGGTCAACGGCCAGAACAGCTCCCACAGCGACACGTCGAAGGTGAGCGCGGTCTTCTGCAGCACCCGTTCCCCGGGCGTCAGCCGGTAATGCTCCTGCATCCAGACGATGCGGTTGACGATTGCCTGGTGGGCGACGAGCACCCCCTTGGGTTTCCCGGTGGACCCGGAGGTGTAGAGCAGGTAGGCCGCCTGCGCCGGGTGTGCCGGCATCACCACGCCCGGCGTATCGAGATCGGCGGAGTCGGCGAGGGCCAGCGTGACGACACCGTCGTGGTCCGCGGCGGCGTCGGCGTCGGCGGCCAGCATCAGCCGGGCCCCGGAGTCACGCAGCATGCTCTCCTGGCGTGGGTTGGGCTCCGCCGGATCCAGCGGCAGCACCACGCCACCGGCGTAGAGCACGCCCAGGTACGCGACGACCATCGCAAGGCTGCGGTCCAGCCGTACCGCGACCACCTGCTCGGCCCGTACGCCACGCCCGCGCAGCCGGCGGGCAAGAGTCGCCGAGGCGCGGTGCAGGCCGGCGTAGGTCAGGTGCTCACCGCCCGGGGCGACCACCGCGACCGCGTCCGGGTCGCGGCGGGCCATGGCCGCCACGAGTTCGTGCAGGGCGGCGTCGCGTCCCTCGGTACGCCGGACTCCTCGGCCCGCGGTGAGCTGGCGGCCTCGCGCAGCAGGGTCGAGCGGGCTGGCCCGGCCGACCGGTGCGTGCGGAGCGTGCGTCATCTCCGCCAGCAGCTGGACGAACGCGTCGCCGAAGGCGGCGATGGTCGCCTCATGGAACAGGTCAGCCCGATATTCCCAGCTGCCGACGAGTTCGTCACCCACCTCCGCGACGCCCAGCAAGAGGTCGAGCTGCGCCCAGCGGCGGGCCACGGGCAGCGCATCGCCGGCCAGCCCGCCCACCTGGACCGGTGCGGGCACGCCGAGCGCCAGCGCCGTGAGCCCGTCGTCGACCGTACCGGCGCGGTACTCGCGGTGCATCACGAACATGCTCTGCACGAGCGCCGCGCGCCCGGGGTCGCGCCGGGTACCGCGGTCAGCGACGATCCGGGCGTACGGGTACCCGCTGTGTCCGATCGCGGCGAGCACCGCCTGGCGGGTGCGATGGAGCCGGTCGACCTGGGTCTCGCCGGGCAGGTAGCGGGAGCGGATCGGCAGGACGTCGACCAGGTACCCGATCGTCCCGGCGGTCGCCGGATCGGCGCGCCCGGCGGCAAGGGTGCCGACGACCAGATCCGGCTGGCCGGTCAACCGGTGCAGCAAAAGCTGGTACGCGCTGAGCAGCGTCGTGAACAGCGTGCAACCCTCCGTCCGGGCCAGGACCCGCAGCGCCTCGACCAGCGGTGCCGGAATCCGGAAGGTGTGCACCGCGCCGGCGAACCCGCGCCGGGCGGGGCGTGGCCGATCGACGGGCAGCTCCAGGAGGTCGGGAACGCCGTCGAGCGCTTCACGCCAGTACTGCCGGCGGGTCTCGCCCTCGGCACCGCTGACCAGCCGGCGTTCGGCCGCGACGAGATCCGCGTGGCGGGCCAGGGGTCCGCACCCGACCGACGTACCGGCACCGTCGAGCAGCGTGCCCAGTTCCCGCAGCAGCACCACGACGGACCAGAAGTCGGCGACGAGATGGTGGGCCACGAGCAGCAGGACCCGGCCACCCGCCCCCCGCTCCAGCAGGATCATTCGCACCGGCGGCTCGGTAGCGAGGTCGAACGGCTGGTCGGCGAGGTCGGCGAGCAGCCGGTCAACGCCATCGGCGGACAGTCCCGACACATCCAGGTGCGCGAGCACCGGCACCTCTTCGGCCGCCCGGCAGTACGGCTCGCCGTCGCGCTCCACGAATCGCATGCGCAACGCTTCGTGCCGCCCGGCCAGAAGAGCGAGAGCGTCGGCGAGCCGCCTCGAATCCACGTCGCCGCGCAGCCCGAACGCCCGGGCGAGGTGGTAGGCGGCCCCGGGGGCCAGTTGCTGCTCGAACCAGAGTGCTCGCTGCCGCTCGGTCAGTGGCTGCCAGCCGTCGGCGCACGTCAGCCCGGCCGGCTCCGCTGCATCCCGGTCGGGTGCGGATGCCGGCTGGGGTGTTGCCGGACGGGGCGTGCCGGAGAGCATCGCGAGCAGCACCTGGTCAGCGAGTTCGGCGACGCTGGCACCGCCGAGCAGCCGGCTCAGCCCGAGGTCGACGCCGTAGTCGACGGCAAGGGCATGCTGCAGTTCCAGGGTCTGCACGGAATTGGCACCCAGCTCGGCCAGCGAAACCGCGGCGGCGTCCGAACCCGGCCTCGCGTCGGGCAGGGCCGCCAGCATCGCGTCGGCGAGGCGCGCGGCACCTCGCTCCCGGCCGAGGCTGGTCAGCTCGGTAGCTGCGGGGAGCACCGCCGAGCCGGTCGGCCGGTCCAGGGTCAGCTCGGCGTACACGGGAAGGCGTCCGTCCAGGTACGCATCACGGCAGGTACGCCGGCGCAGCTTCCCACTCGTCGTCTTCGGCACTCCACCGCGGCGCAGGACCACCAGGGTGTGCGGCGCGATGCCATGCCGGCTCAGCAGCCGGGCACGTACCGCGTACCCCACCTCGGCGGCGCGAGCGTCCCGGCCGTAGGAACGCAGCTCGCAGCAGAGCACCACCCGCTCCTCGCCGCCGACCCGCACACCGAACGCCGCGACGGCGCCGGGACGCAGCGCCGCATGTGCGCCCTCGGCAATCTGCTCCAGGTCCTGGGGGTAGAAGTTCTGACCACGTACGACGATCATGTCCTTGACCCGGCCGGTGACGTACAGCTCGCCGTCGACGAGGCAGCCGAGGTCTCCCGTACGCAGGAATGTCCGGCCCGGGCTCTCGGCCAGGTGGCGGCCGAACACGTCCGCCGACTCCGTCGGCCGACGCCAGTATCCTGCTGCGACGCCGCCCCCGGACACCCAGATCTCCCCGGTCGCCCCATCCGGGCAGGCGCGGCCAGACTCCGTGTCGACCACCCGCACCTCGGTGTCGAGACCGGCCGGGCCGCAACTCACGAGCGCCACCTCGCGGTCGGCGGCCGTCGGCGGCGCGACGCGACCCTCGCCAAGAGCGTGGCGGTCGGCACGAACGACGCGCGGCGCTGCGTCCCGTCGCGCCCCGGTGACCAGCAAGGTCGCCTCCGCCAGGCCGAAGCACGGGAAGCTTGCCTCCGCCGCGAACCCGCACGGCGCGAAGGCCTCGGCGAACGCCCGCACGGTCGACTCGCGTACCGGCTCCGCAGCGTTGAACGCCACCCGCCAGCCGCTCAGGTCCAGCCCGTCACGTACCGCCTCCGCCGCGAAGGGCAGGCACATCTCGTAGGCGAAGTTGGGTCCGCCACTGGTGTGGGCACGGTACCGGGAGATCGCGGTCAGCCATCGCAGCGGTCGCTGCAGGAACCCCGTCGGCGGCATCAGCACGGAGAGCGCGCCGAGATAGAGCGGCTGCATGATGTTGGCGACCAGCCCCATGTCGTGGAACAGCGGCTGCCAGCCGACGAACGTCGAGTTCTCGTCGTGCCGGCACGCCGCGGCGATGAGTGCCTCGTTCGCCAGGATGTTGCCGTGGCTGACCATGACGCCGCGTGGGTCGCCCGTGGAGCCGGAGGTGTACTGCAGGAAGGCCAGATCCGCTCGGGCGAGCGCCGGGTCCCGCCAGTCGTCGGCAGCGGCGTCCGGCACCTCGGCGACGTCGATGCGAAGCAGCCCCGCCAACGCCACCGGCGTCTGTCCCGCCGAAGGTGCGAGCACCGCCGCCGGGGCGCAGTCACCGCGGATGGTCTCGATCCGGTGCCGGCTGCCCACGGCCTGCGGCAGATCCGCGGGCACCGCCACGGCACCCGCATAGAGGCAGCCGAGGAA
This sequence comes from Micromonospora lutea, assembly GCF_016863535.1. Taxonomy (GTDB): domain Bacteria; phylum Actinomycetota; class Actinomycetes; order Mycobacteriales; family Micromonosporaceae; genus Micromonospora; species Micromonospora lutea. The sequence goes on along the minus strand of NZ_BOPB01000009.1, from coordinate 114,736 downwards.
CGCCTGCACGTACTCGATGCCCGACGGATAGGCGATGAGCACCCGCTCGCCGGTGAGCCCTCGCTCCCGCAGCACCGCCGCAATGGCCCGGCTCCGGGTGTCGACGGTGCCGAAGTCGCAACGCGTCGACTCGGTCTCGCCGTCCTCGAGGTACACGTACGCCGGCCGGTCCGGGTGTCGGTGCGCGTGCTCGCGCGCCATGTCGACGATGTTCCTCGGCCGGTCGCTCATGTCTCTTCCCGCGCCAGTTCGGCGAGGGCGGCCCGGACGGCGGCGCTGTGTTGGTCGGCGCACAGCTCGTCGACAGTGGCTGCCAGCGAGGCGAGGTCGATCGCCTGGTAGATGCGGCGTACCGGCGGATCGACCTGAAACGTCTCCACGATGCGCGCATGCAGCTGGGTCACCACGAGCGAGTCCCCGCCGATGGCGAAGAGGTTGTCCCGCACGCCGATCGCGTCCGGGGACAGGTAGCCGAGCAACTCGGCCAGAATGTCCGCGAGGACCTTTTCGGTGGCGGTCCGTGCGGTGGCGTCGGCGGTCCTGTCCGGGGTCACCGGCGCGGCGGCGAGCGCCACACGGTCCACCTTGCCGTTACGGGTCAGGGGCAATGCCTTGATCAGGATCAGCCGGGACGGGACCATGTGCCGGGGCAGCCGTTGTGCCAGGAAAGCGCGCAGCTGATCCTCGGTGACGGTCGTGTCCGACGCCACCACGTAGCCGATGAGAAAACTGCGGTGCGCCGCGGTGCGCAGGACCACCGCGACCGCCGCCACATCGGGATGCGTACCGAGCACCGACTCGATCTCGGCCGGCTCGATCCGGTACCCGCGCAGCTTGACCTGGCTGTCGCGGCGGCCGAGGTACGCCGGCTCACCGTTGGGAAGGAGCCGGGCCACGTCACCGGAGCGGTACCGCCGCACGCCGGGAACGCCCGACCGGTCGTCCGGGAGGAACCGTAGGGCGGTGAGTCCGGGCCGGTCGAGGTACCCGCGCGCGACGCCGACGCCGCCGACGTACAACTCCCCTTGACCACCGGGCGGCACGGGCCGTCCGTCGGGGTCGAGCACCTCGACGGACTGCCCCGGGATGGCCCGTCCCAGCGGGCTCACCGGAACGTCCACGTCGGCGGCGTCGAGCGGACGTACCGTCGCGTGGACGGTGGTTTCGGTGATGCCGTACAGGTTCACCATCGTCGGCGCGTCGGCGTCCCTGGCCAGCCAGTCCTTGAGGCGCGCTACGTCACACGCCTCGCCTGCGAGCAGCACCATCCGCAGTGCGCCGGTCGAACCGGCCCGCCGGGCTATCGAGGAAAGCTGGTGGAACGCGTTCGGGGTCTGGCTCAATATGCTCACCCGCTCCTGCACGAGCAGCCGCCAGAGTTCGTCGGGGGTACGCGCGAGGCCGGTCGGCGCGATCAGCAGGCGGCCGCCGGTGAGCAGCGCGCCCCACATCTCGAACACCGAGACGTCGAAGCCGGGCGAATGCGTCAGCGACCAGGCATCCTCCGGACCCAGCTCCGGCAGGACCGTCCGCACCCCAGCGACGACGCCAGCCAGGTTCGCGTGGGTCACCACCACGCCCTTCGGCGCCCCGGTGCTACCCGACGTGTAGATCGTGTAGGCGACGTTGTCGGGACAGGCGCGGGGTGCACGGAGCACTGGCGGGGGCGGATCCGCGTCGACCGGTGCCCCCGCGTCGAGGTGCACCTGACCGATATCGGCACCGAGCAGCCCGGGGCGGGTCACCGCGAGTCGCACCCCGGCGTCGACGCAGATCCGGTCGCGGCGGGCCGGCGGATCGGCCGGATCCAGCGGCAGGTAGCCGGCACCCGCCCGCAGAATCCCCAGGGCACCCACCAGCAGGTCCAGCGACGGTTCGACGCAGAGCGCCACCAGGCTCTCCGGCCCGACACCGTGCGCCGACAGCACTGCGGCGAGGCGTCGCGCCCGCTGGTCGAGCGCCCGGTAGCTGAGCTGGCTCCCGTCGTGGCTGGCCGCGATCGCGTCGGGCTGCCGGGCAGCCACGGTCTCGACGAGCGTGTGCAGGCAGGCCGTCGGCGACGCGACGGGTGAGTGATCGGCGTGTACCGGGTTCGACGCCCGGCCGATGTCCCGCAGCGGTGTCTGCGGCGTGGCCGTACCGGCGGCGAGCGTCTCACGCATCACCGTGAGGACGTGCCCCGCGGTGGCGTGGGAGACCCGGCGGGGGTCGTACTCCAGCTCGACGTCGAACCCGCCGTCCCGCTCGTTGACCGTGGCGGCGAGCGCGAACTTCGGCCCGACCGGGATCATCGGGGCGGCGCGGGCCACCAGGCCGGAGAGTTCGATGTCCGGGCTGGGCGTGTTCTGCATGGTGAAGCTGATGACGAACATCGGGTTGTCGTGCGGGGTGCGTGCTGGCCGCAGCCGCTCGATGATGCGCTCGAGCGGCACGTCCTGGTTGTCGAGTGCCTCCATCAGAACGACGTGGGCGGCGCGGACGTTGTCCTCGAACGACCGGCGGCGCGCGTACTCCAAGCGGAGCGGCAGCATCGTGGCGAAGCAGCCGATGAGCTGCTCCAACTCCCGGCGGGGTCGTCCTGCGGCCGGCGTACCGACAACGAGGTCCGGCCGGTCGGACCCGCCGGCGACGGCCCAACCGAACGCGGTCACGAGAAGGGTGAAGGTGGTGGTACGCGCCGCCCGCGCACCGGCCCGCACCCGGGCCGCCAGCTCAGGTTCGATCCGCAGGTGCACGCTCCGCGTCGATGTCGGTGGGGCGTCGGGATCCAGGGCGCGCACGATGTCGACGTCCGACGTCGCACCGGACAGCCGGGCGGTCCAGCGCCCGAGCGACGCCTCACGCGACGCGGAGGCCGCGCTGGCCCGTTGCCAGGCGGCAAAGTCGGCGAACTGGACGGGCAGCGGCGCCAGCCCGTGCATCCGCCCCGCGCGGTACGCGGCATAGCACTCGCCCAGTTCTCTGAGGAGGATCCCGAGCGACCAGCCGTCGCTGGCGATGTGGTGCCGGGTGACCAGCAGACTGTGTCGGACCGGCGATTCCCGCACCAGCAGCACCCGCAGGACCGGCCCACGGGTGAGGTCGAACCGCCGCAGCGCCGCGACCTCGGAGAGCCGGTGGACCGCGTCGTGGCGGACCTCGGCCGGCAAGCCGGCCAGGTCCACCAACGGCAGCTCGACCGGGCCGGGGGAATCGGTCACCGGGTGAGGCCTACCGCGCCGCACGATGTAGCGGGTACGTAGCACGTCGTGCCGGCGGAACACCTCGGTGAGAGCCGCACGCAGCGCCACCGGGTCCAGCGCGCCCGCGATGTCGACACGCAGCGGAAGGTGGTACGCGGTGTCGTCGGGCGAGAGCGCCGCGTGCAGCCACATCCGTTCCTGGGCGGACGAGAGGACCTCCCCCGCCGCAGCGGGCACAACGCTCGTCAAGACGCCTCCTTCTCGCCGTCGGCCGTGGTGCGGGCACGGTCGACCGCTCTGGCGAGCCCTCTGACGGTCGGAGTGTCGAACACCACCCCCATCGACAGTTCCACGCCGTACTCGTCGCGGAGCATCGCCAACAGCCGCAACGCGATGAGCGAGTCGCCGCCCAGTTCGAAGAAGTCGTCGGTGGGGGCGATCTGCGGCACACCGAGCAGGTCGGTGAAGAAGCCGGCAAGGGTGCGCTCGGCCGGATCGGTCAACGTGTCGGCGGACGCGGGCCGGGCCGGCGGGGTGGGCGCGACCGCCCGCAGACCGCTCACCGCGGCCAGGTGGTCGGCGGTGCTGAACGAGGCGTGCCGGGCCAGCATCTCGTCGAGATCCTGGGTGGACACCACCACCCGTGGGCCGACCCCGTGGCCCACTATGCGTGCGAGCATCTCCACCCCCTCCGCGTGGCTGAGCCCGCCCAGCAGGTCATCGGTGGGACTCGGACCGTTGGTGTGGTAGCGCTCACCCAGCCGACGTTGCGCATCGGCTCCCATGCCGTCGTCAAGCCAGTCGCTCCAGTTGACGGCCACCGTCTCCGTACGGCCACGGGAGCGGCGGTACTCCGCGAAGGCGTCCACGAACTCGTTGCCCGCGAGGTAGCCGATCTCACCGAACTTGATCTTGTACAACACCGTACCGATCGACGAGCAGAGCACGAAGAAGTCGAGTCGGCGTTCGCCAAGGGCCTCATCGAGCACCAGCGGGCCGATGGTCTTCGCCCGGATCACGGCGTCGGTGTCGGCGGCGCTACGGCGCTGGATCATGCCGGCCGTGTCCGTCACTCCGGCGGCGTGCACGACCCCGGTGAGCGGCCCGTAACGGTCCTCCGCGGCGGTGATGACCGCGCGCATGCGCGCCGCGTCGGTCACGTCCGCCCGGACCACCTCGACCCGCGCCCCGGCTGCCCGCAAGACGCGCAACCGGCGTACCGCACGCGCCGTAGCGTTGTCACCGGAGTCGTAGGTGTCCCAGGTGTGGGCGGCGGGGAAGTCGCGTCGGCTGGTCAGCACCACGCTCGAAGACGCCGTGCCGAGCCACTCGGCGATGCTCAGACCCAGACCGCCGAGGCCGCCGCAGACGAGGTAGACCCCGCCGGTCCGCGGCGCGACCACGGGCGTGGTCGCCGGCCCCAGCGGCTCGGCCAGGTACTGCGGTACGAAGCGGCGGCGACCGCGGTATCCGACGATCGTGGATTCGTCGGCGGCCATCAACTCGTCGACGACCCGGTCCGCCAGATACGGCAGCACGGAGACGTCGTCGATGTCCATCGCCGTGCAGGACAGCCAGGGGTACTCCCGAGGTATCACCTTGGCGGCGGCCGCGACGGTGGCGTGCTCCGGGTGCCGCACCTCGTCGCCGAGGACCGCCTGGGTGCCGACGGTGACGGCGATCAAGCGCACCGGGTCACCCGTTGCGACGGTGTCGAGTGCCCGAGCGAGGTCGAGCAGGCTGTGCAGCCCGAACCGCTGGCTGTCGGGCAGTGCCTCAGCAGTGACCGGGCCCCGGCGGGACCAGGAGTCTTCCGCGGCCCAGAGGTGCACCACCAGGCGTACCGGCCCATCCGCCTCGGCGAGACGCCGCATGAGCGTGGTGTGGCTCGCCTCCGGTGTCGGCCCGGCTGCGACGGTGACCACCCGTAGCCCACGGGCGGCGAGCCGCTCGCGCACCAGCGCGCCCAACTCGACGTCGGCGTTGCCCGGCACCCCCGAGAAGAGCAGGCAGATCCCGTCGGTTCCGCTCGCTGCCGGGGCCACCGATGGCCCGTGCCGCCACCCGGGAACGTAGGACCACGTGGCAAGGTCGGCCCGCTTGGCCGGCCAGGCGGGAGCGCTCGGCGCACGTGGCGTGCCGGCGAGCCGCCCCGGCTCCTGCGCCAGCAGCAGCGCGGCATCGCGCGGCCCGTGCGTCGGGACGAGCACCTCGTACCCGTCGAAGCCGCTCTCCCCCAACAGAGCACGCCAGTTGTCGGCGCTCAGCAAGGGGTTGTGGTGGCACGCGTCACCGTATTCCGACCGTCCCGGGGACAGCCCCCACACCAGGGTCGTCCAACGGTCGGTGGCGGTGGTTTCGATCAGCGCGAGGAGTCCGCCGGGGGCGAGAACCGACCGCAGGCCGGCGATGCACTCCCGCAGGTCGGGTACGGCATGCAGCACGTCCAAACCGCAGATCAGGTCGTACCGGTGGCCGCCGAACCCTTGGGCCGCAGGATCCGCCGTGATGTCGAGGACGTCGGCCCGCACCCAGTCCCACCCGCGCTCCCGGGCAAGGGTGGCGAGCCGGGACACGGACGCCCGGGAGATGTCCGTGGCGTGGTAGATCAGCTTGCCCGCGCCGTGCCCGGCGGCGAGCACGCTGGTGAGGCCGCCGAGGCCGGCGCCCACCTCGAGGACACGCACCGGCCGGTCCAACCGGGACACCAGATCGTCCAGGAGTGTGCCCAGCGTTGCGGCCAGCCCTGGCGCGGCGCGGTGTGCCACGGTGTACCGCGAGAGGCCGCGTTCCGGTAGATCGCTGTCCCCCTCCGGGCACAGCAGGCGCCGCGCCTCGCCCGGTTCACGCAGGGCGCGAGGGTAGCCCCGGGCACAGTGCAGCAGCAGGTGGACCAGCCCGGCGAACTCCGGATGGTCGAGCGTGAGCTTTCGGCCGGCGGCAACCACCTCCTCGTCGCCGGTCGCGGTCCCGTCCAGCAGGGACGTGAACCGCAGCCGGTCGCCGTCGCGGACCACGTAGCCGTCGGCGAGCAACATCGTCAGCATCGCGTCGAGGAGCCGGCGCAGGGCCGGGAGCACGCCGAGGCGTCGCGGCAACTCGGCGGCATCGTGGGTGGTACCCGCCCGCACGTCCAGCCCGACGCGACGCAGGCTCCAGAGCGCCAACTGCGCGCAGAACCTGTCGAGATCCTCGCGCAGGCCCGGGTAGTCATCGATGCCTGGCGGCTCGCCGCGCTGTCGCGCCACCTCGCGCCGCAGCGGCCCGCCCAGCTCCACCAGGTCGGCGAAGGGCACCGGCCGGGCCGGCGGGTCGACCCAGTACCGACGCCGCTGCAGTCGGCGGCTCGGAACGGGAACGCGGCGGGTGCGCTGAGCCCGATGCAGCTCTGCCCAGTCCACGTCCACCCCGGTGACCCAGAGCCGGGCAAGTGCACCGGTGAGCGGCATCGTCGGCCGGTCGTCTGCGGGTCCGGCGCCGATCATGTCCACTATCGACTGCTCATCGGAGCACTCGCGACGTAACGCATCGACGAGTTCCGAGTCACCCAGCACCACCACGACGGATGGCTGACCGTTCAGGTGACCGCCGACCTCGCGGGCCAGCCGTCCGGGGTCCGTGGCGACCGTCCCGTCGTCGCGCAGCACCAGGCGTACTGCCTCAGCTGTCGTCAGCGCACCTGTCAAGGTCTGAGCCGCAAGCAGCTCCGGGCCCGCCGCCACGGTCGCCGTGGGACGTACGCCCCAGGCCCGCAACGTCCGCCCGTACGCGTAGCCGTGGGCGTAGCGCCGCGCGGCATGCCCCTCGGCTGCGCCGGGCAGGTCGAAGCCGGCGGCCGCGAATGCCGCCACGCACTCCTGCCAGTACTCGTGCGGCGTCACCTCGACGGCGGCTACGGACTCGAGGTCCGGCGTCATGGACAGATCGCCGAGCAGGAGGATCACCTGACGCGCAGTGGCTGGCGCCACCGTGTCCGAGGGCGCGCTGAGCGCGGCGACCGCCCCGGCCAGGTCTGCGGCCAGCACCGCCCGGCGGTACGGCAACGCCCGCCGTCCGGCGAGTGTCCCGGCGACGTCCGCGAGGTCGCTGTCGGGGTGCTCACGCAGGTGGTCGGCCAGGTCCCGGGCGGTGGCGGTGAGCGTGTCGGTGTCCGTGGCCGAGAGGGTGAGCACCTGCCCGGCGCGCAGCCGCCGGTCCCGGGGCACGGGCACGGGTGGTTCCTCAAGCACGACGTGCGCGTTCGTCCCGCCCATGCCGAACGAGCTGACCCCGGCCCTGCGCGGTTGGTCGGAGACCGGCCATCCGACCGTCGTCGGTGGCACGAAGAACGGGGTTCGCGGCAGGCCGAGTGCCGCGTTCGGCTCCTCGACGTGCAGACTGGCTGGTATCACTCCGGTGCGGACCGACATTGCCGCCTTGACCAGGCCAGCGATGCCCGCGGCCGCGTCAAGGTGACCGATGTTGCTCTTGACCGAGCCCAACGCGCAGTACCCCTGCCGCGCGGTACCCACCTGGAACGCCTGGGTGAGCGCCTCGACCTCAACCGGGTCGCCGAGCCGGGTACCGGTGCCGTGCGCCTCGACCAGGCCGATGCTGTCGGCCGACACCCCCGCGACCGCGTGCGCCTCGATGATCGCGTCGCGTTGGCCGCGAACCCCTGGCGCGGTGTACCCGACCTTGTCGCCGCCGTCATTGTTGACCGCCGAACCGAGCAGCAGGGCCACCACGTGATCGCCGTCGCGTTGTGCGTCGGCGAGACGCTTGAGCAGCACCATGCCGGCACCGCTGCCGCCCACGGTCCCGTTCGCGGCGACGTCGAACGCGGCGCAGCGCCCGTCCGGGGAGTAGATGCCGTTCTCGTCGTTGAGATAGCCGTACTGCTGGGGCACGTGCACGCAGACACCGCCGGCCAGCGCGAGGTCGCATTCCTGTGCCCACAGGCTACGGGCGGCCACGTGCACGGCGACCAGCGACGACGAGCAGGCCGAGCCGATCGCGTAACTGGGCCCGGTCAGTCCGAGCCGGTACGAGATGGTGGACGGAACGAAGTCCTTGTCGTTGTGCAGCAGCAGGTTGAGTCCGTCGCGCCGCTGCGCCTCGCGGTGCCGCCCCGGGTCCTGGCCCAGCAGGTTACGGACCAGATAGGTGCTGAACGCCGTGGCGACGAAGACGCCGGTCGGAGCGTCGAGGGTGGCCGGGTCGTAGCCAACCGCGTCGATGGCCTCCCAAGCCAGTTCAAGGCAGATGCGGTGCTGTGGGTCCATGATCTCCGCCTGGTGAGGCGGGTAACCGAAGAACTCGGCGGCGAACAGCTCGGGGTCGTCGAGGCGGCCCTCGGCGCCGACGAAGCGCGGATGCAGCGCGTGCTCCGGGTCGTGGTCGCGCAGCAGCAGATCGGCCGGGCTGAAGCGGTCGATCGAGTCGACCTCCGCGCAGAGGTTTGCCCAGAACTGGTCCACACTGTCGGCGCCAGGAAAGCGGCCCGCCATCGAGATGATCGCGATCGGCTCCGGCGCGTCGTCAAGCTCCGTCATCCGCGTGCCGCCCCTCGTGCGCGCCCGGATCGGCCGGCGGCGAGCGCCCCGCGCCGACGCCCCGCCCGAGCCAGCACGTCCGCCCCCGTGCCGACGTTCTCGGCCAGGACAGCGTCACGCTCCGCGAGGTAGCGGGCCAACGCCGCGATGGTGGGATAGCTGAACAACTCGCGGACGGTCAGGTCGACGGCCAGTTCGGCGACGAGGGCCTGATGCAGGCGCAGGAGCGCCATCGAGTTGCCGCCCGCCTCGAAGAATCCGACATCGACGCCGACCGCGGCCCGTCCCAGGACGCCACTCCACAGCTCGACGAGGCGCCGCTCCAGATCGGTGCGGGGTGGCGTGCCGGCCATGGCCGGCAGGACGATCAGGGCCGCCCGGCGGTCCAGCTCGCGCAGGTCCGCCTTACCGTTCGTCGTGCTCGGCAGGGCGGGGAGCATCTCGATGGCTGCCGGCACCAGGTAACTGGGCAGCCGTGTGCTCAGCGCCGCACGCAGCGTCTCTGGGGTGACGGCCGTCGCCGCGTGCGGATCGGCGACGACGAACGCGACCAGGTGGTCGTGACGTGGCACGACGGCGCCGTCGAGCACCCCTGGCTGCTGCCGGATCAGCTCGCTGACCTCGCCGGGCTCGACCCGCCGGCCCAGGATCTTAAGCTGGCGGTCCCGTCGCCCGTGCAGGTGGACAGCGCCGTCGGAGGCTCGGTGCCCGAAGTCGCCGGTGCGGTACAGACGCGCGCCCCCGGTCGAGCGCGGCGCCGGCACGAAGCTCATCGCGGTCAGTGTCGGCTGCCGCAGGTATCCGCGAGCGAGACAGTCTCCGCCGAGGAACACCTCACCGACTGCGGCGGGAGGCACCGGCCGGTAGGAGCTGTCCAGGATCCGGCACTCGGTGTTGCTGATGGGATGACCGATCGAGACCGGGTTCCCCGGATCGCACCGCGAGGTCAGGACCTCAACCGACGCCTCCGTCGGCCCGTAGAAGTTGTGGATCTCCACGTCGAGGGTCGAGTGCGTACGGTCCACCAACGCGGCCGGTAGGGCCTCCCCGCTGCACACCACCAGCCGCAGCTCGGGCAGGCGTCGGCCGGTCGCCTCGACCTCGGACAGGAACGGACCCAACATGGACGGTACGAAGTGACAGAAGACCACCCGTTCCTGCGCAACGAGGTCGACGAGGTATCGCGGATCGCGCTCGCCGCCCGCCTCGACGAGCACCGCAGTGCCGCCGGCGACCAGCGGCCGGAACAGCTCGGCGATGGAGACGTCGAAGGTGATCGGCGTCTTGACGACGCACCGTTCACCCGTGGCGAGCGGGAAGTTCTCACGCATCCACAACAAGCGGTTGACGATGCCCCGGTGCGGGACGACGACACCCTTCGGTTCGCCACTGGAACCCGAGGTGAAGAGCACGTACGCGGCCTGTGCGGGGTGAACCTCGGCCGGACATCCGGCCACGGGCCGCGCCGGCTGCGCCCGCAGATGGTCGTTGACGTCCACCGCGTCGAGTCCCCACCGCCGGCACCGGTCGAGCTGGTCGCCGCCAGTGACCACCAGCGGCGCCCCGCTCTCTCGCAGCCGGACGGCCAGGCGCCCGTCGGGATCCTCCGGCTCGAGCGGCATGACCGCGCCACCGGCGAAAAGTACCCCGAGGTACGCCACCGCGAGCCCGATCCCCCGCTCCAACAGCACCGCGATCGGTCGGTCCACCGTGACTCCCTGGTCACGCAGCACCGCCGCGAGGGACGTCGCGGCCCGGTACAGGGCCCGGTAACTCACGGCGTGGCGATCACCGTCCGGACCCCCGGCGAGCAATGCCACCGCGTCCGGCGTCAGCCGGTACGCCTCGGCGAACAGGCCGTGCATGCTCGCGCCGGGCGGCCGCGGCACGATCGGACCTCGGCCACGACGCAGGGTGTCACTGGTCTCGGTCGCGTCCATCAGGTCGATGGCGTCCACCGCGGTTGCCGGCCGGTCGACGAAGCCGCGCAGCAGCGTCCGCAGGTGCCGACCGAAGGCCGCCAGTTCCTCCGGCGTCACTACCCGGTGGTCGGCCTCAAGGAGAACCGCGACACCGGCCGTCGACACCGTCGCCGTCAGCGTCAGCCCGTACTTCGCCGTGGCGGCCGGCACGGGAACCAGTTCGGTAGCGACTCCGGCCAGGGCCGGCGTCGGCGCCTCGGTCTGGTGCGCGACCAGGACCTGGAACAGCGGGCTCGCGTCGGCCGCTCGGGTACTACCCAGGGCGTCGAGAATCCGGTCAAGCGGAACGTGTCGATGGTCGAGCGCATCGAGCACGCGGTCGCGCGCCTGGCGGAGCACGTCACGGAACGTAGCCCCGCGCGGCAGACGTACCCGCAACGGCACCACGTTGACCAGCAGCCCCACCACGTCCAGTTCGTCGGCGTCGCTGCGCAACGACACCGGCGCGCCGACCACGATGTCCCGCTGGCCGCTGTACCGGCCGATCAGGCACGCGCTGGCGGCCAGTAGCGCCATGAAGACACTCGCGCCCTCCTCGGCGCAGAGACCCGCGAGCGCCGCCAGTTCGGTGTCACCCACCGTCACCGCGTACCGGACCGGGCGGCTGCCAGCTCCGTACATGACCGACCCGGCCGGCGCAGGGAAGGGGGTACTGCTGGGGGGCGCGTCGGCAAGCTGCGCCCGCCAGTACTCGACGCTGTCGACGAGCCCGGCACCGTCGGGCTGCCACATACGTGACACCGCCTGCGCGTCCCGCCGCTGACGAGCTCCGGTCACGGCGTCGCCGGCGACGTACGCCGCGTACAGCTCCGTCAGCTCGGCGCACACCACCGCAAGTGAAGTGCGGTCGAAGATGATGTGGTGTGCGTCGAAGACCAGGAGGTGCCGGTCTGCGGCGAGGCGGAGCAGCAGCCACCGCACCAGCGGGCCGCGTACCAGGTCGAAGGGCACGGCGGCGAGCCGCTCCGCCGCTTGCCGCGCCGCAGGCTCGCGGTCGGCTGCGGGCAGGCCGGTCAGGTCCACCAGGCGCAGCGGTGCTGGCACGGCGGCGAATGTCTGCGACAGCTCGCCGCAGTCGCGGATGACCGCGCGCAACGTGTCGTGACGCAGCCCGACGGCGGCGATCGCCGCACCCAGGGCAGCCGGCGACAGTGGGCCGGTCAGCGCGATAGCGGTACAGGTGTTGTATGCCGTGTCGCCCGGAGCGAGCAGGTGCAGATACCACAGCCCTCGCTGCCCCGCAGTGAGGGTGATGGTGTCACCGGCCCGGGTCATCCTATTCGTTCCCCGCACCGTGGCCGCCGGCAGCGGCCACAGCCTCGCTCACGTCGAGAGCCAGTTCACTGATCGTCGGAGCCTCGAACAGCCGCCGTACGGAGAGTGAGACGTGGAACATCTTGTTGGTGGCGACAATGACCTGCATCGCCCGCAGTGACTCGCCACCGATGTCGAAGAAGCGGTCGTGTACGCCGACCTGGTCGACCCGGAGCACTCGACACCAGATGGCGGCCAGTGCCCGCTCGATGTCCGTGCTCGGCGCCTGGTACGGCGCGCCGCCCTTGAGTTGCGCCTGACTGATCGGCGGGAGCAGGCCCCGGTCCACCTTGCCGGTCGGCGTGAGCGGCACCGACTCCATCACCAGCACCGCCGCCGGCACCATGTACTTCGGCAGACGTTCGCGCACGTACTGCTGGATCTCCTCGGGCACGAGTCGACTGCCGACGGCCGGCACCACGTACCCGACGAGCGTCTTGTCGCCCATCGGGTCGCCCTGCGCCACCACGATGGAACGCGCAATCTGCGGGTGGGCGTCGAGCAGCGCCTCGACGGCACCCAACTCGACACGGAAGCCGTGGATCTTCACCTGGTGGTCGGCGCGGCCCTGAAACTCGAGGAAGCCGTCGGCGACGGCGCGGGCCAGGTCCCCGGTGGCATAGCACCGCTCTCCGGGGCTGGCCGGGAATCGCGATGGACGGAAGCTGACCGCGGTCTCGGCGGGCCGGCCCAGGTAACCACGGGCGACCCCCGGGCCGGCGATCGACAGCTCACCGGTCACGCCCAATGGCACGAGTTGGCCGTGGTGGTTGAGCACCAACGCCTGACCACCCGGAACCGGCGCGCCGATCGGCACTTGCAGCCGTTCACCGAGATCGTCGCCAGCGTTCGCCGTCCAGGCGGTGGCCCACACCGTCGCCTCGGTCGGGCCGTACTCGTTGTGGAAGGAGCACGTCGGCAGCTTGCGCGCCGCGCTCTCGACCAGTTCGACCGGACAGGCTTCGCCGGCCGAGATGACCGACCGAAGGCTGGCCAGGTCGTCGGGCTCCCCTTGGTCGAGCAGCAGCTTCAGCAGCGACGGGATGCCCAACGTGTGGGTGGGGCGTGCGGTGGCGATGAGCCGTACCAGTGATTCGGGCTCACGCTGGTATCCCTCCGGAGGCAACAGCAGCGTGCCCCCCTGGCTGAGGGTCCAGAAGATGCCGGCGACCGAGCTGTCGAAGGTGAACGACGACAGCAGGAGGAACCGCTCGGCCTTCTCGGCGTAGTAGGCGTGCCGGGCGAGCGTGGAGAAGACCGCGTTGCGGTGCTCCACGACCACGCCCTTGGGCTGCCCCGTGGAGCCGGAGGTGTATATGACGTAGGCGGCGTTTGCGCAGTGGACCCCGCTGATGGGGGCGGTGTCCGGGTACCCGCCGGCGGGCATCGGCGACTCGTCCACCACGACGGTCGGCAGCTCGGCGAGTCCTCGGGCGCTGTACTGCTCCTGCGTCACGACCAACGCGCAGCCCGCGTCCTCGACAATCGCAATCAGCCGCTCGTCTGGCTGGCCCGGGTCCAGCGGCAGGTACGCCCCACCCGCCTTGAGTACGGCGAGCAGGCTGACGATCTGTTCGACCGAGCGCTCGGCGAGCACGCCGACAACCTGGTCGGGCCGTACGCCCCGGGAGCGCAGCAGGTGGGCGAGACGGTTCGCCCGGCGGTCCAGTTCCCGGTAGGTGACCGCGCGCCCGTCCAGCTCCACCGCTACCGCGTCGGGACGACGGGTGGCCTGCTCCTCGACGAGCTGGTGCAGGCAGCGTTCGTCGAGCACCGCTGCCGGCGACCGGCCGAGCTCACGCAGCCGGTCCTGTTCCCACTGCGGGGCGAAGGACCGGGTGTCGTAGCGGCTGTCGGGATCGGCCGCGATCGCGGCGAGGACCTGCGCGTAACACTCCTTGATTCCGGCCATGGTCTCGGCGGAGAACTGCAGGCTGTCGTACTCCAGCCGGACCTCGAGGTGACCGTTCTCGCGGTTGAGCCGGAAGATCCCGCAGAAGGGAAACGTCGATTCGCCGTACAGCTCGGTCGCAACGTGCGTAACGCCGCGCTCGCGCCATTGGTCAAGCACACCGAACACGTGGTAGTTCGTGTAGAAGAACAGCGTCTCCGCCAGCGGCTCGCTGCCCTGGTGCCGCTTGAGTTCGGCCATCGGCAGCCGCCGGTAGGGCAGCGATGCGCGTTCGGAGCCAAGTGTCACGGCAACGAGATCCCGCCAGGTGCCCCCGGTCGTGGCCACCCGCAGGGCCAGGCTGTTGACGAACAGACCGATCGCGGAGCTGCCGTCGGCGGTCTCCGGGCGGCCGTTGGTGACGGTGTAGGTGAGGGTGTCGGCGTGGCCGCCGTAGGTCGACATCACGGCGACGTGCGCGGCCATGAGCACGCTCTTGAGCGGTACCGCCAGACCGAGTGCGACCTGCTTGAGCTGGTCGGAGAGAGCGACATCGACAGGCACGGCGATCCGCACGATGTCCCGGGCGCCCTTGTCCACCTTCAGTTCGACGCCCGACCGGGGCAGCCGCATGACGGTGGCGTCGGCCAGGTACGTGTTCCAGAACTCGAAATTCTTCTCGTCGCGCAGCGCCTCCAGTTCCAGCGCCACCGCGTCGCGCATGCTGGATACCGGCGGGCGCATGGTGATGGGCTCGTCGAAGATCACCGAGAAGTAGTGGCCGAAGAGCTCGGCAATCATCAACGCCTCACTCCACCCGTCAATGATCTCGTGGTGGAACCCGTAGGTGAACTGCCACTCCTCGTCGGAGAGCCGTTGCACCATGAACCGGATCAGCGGATACTCGTCCAGCTCGAACCCGCGCGCCTTTTCGTCTTCGATCCACTGCTGCACGCGTTCGTCCTGCGCCTCGGTGGAGAGATCACGCAGGTCTTCGATCTGGAGCGGGGACGGGAACCGACGGTGCACCAGTTGCAGCGGCTGGCTGAAGGTGCCCATGTCGAAGGAGACCCGCAACATCGGGTGACGCTCGACCAACTGGTCCACGGCCATACGCATGACGTCGGCGTCGAACCGGACCTTGATCCGGATGGTCGCGATCGCATGGTAGACGGCGGACTTCGCGGCGAAGTCCCGGTGAAAGATCATCCCTTCCTGGAGGAGGTTGAGCGGGAACGCATCCTCCACGTTGTCCGGCATGAGGCCCCGGTCTTCGTCGGACACCAACGCGAACGGCGCCAGTTCCGGGGGCGCCTCGCGGTGCGTCCGCGAACGCAGGTACTCGGCACAGGCCCGTACGGTCGGGTGGGCGTGCAGGTCAGCGACGGAAACCTCGACGCCGCGCGCGCGGGCCCGGCTGGTCACCATGACGCTGCGGATCGAGTCCCCACCGAGGACGAAGTAGTTCTCGTCGATGCCGACGGCGTCGAGACCGAGCACCGAGGCGATCGATCCGGCGAGGATCTCCTCCACCTCGGTACGCGGGCCGACAAGCGTGGCGTCCTCCCGGGTTCGCACGTCGGGCCGAGGCAACGCGGCGCGGTCGAGCTTTCCGTTGACGGTCAGCGGGAGCGCTCGGAGCATGACGAAGGCACGCGGCACGAGTGTCTCCGGCAGCCGCGCCCGGCACCACTCGGCCAGTTCCGTCCCGTCCACGGTGACCGGCTCGTCACACACGACGTAGGCGATCAGCCGGGCAGCGGCGGACACCGGCGAGGGGACGTCCTCGTTGTGTCGAGCCAGCACGACCGCGCGGGCGACGAGTGGGTGGTCCGCCAGCACCGATTCGATCTCGCCGGGTTCGACGCGCACCCCGTTGATCTTCAACTGCTCGTCGATGCGACCCAGGTACTCGAGATCGCCGGAGGGCAGCCAGCGGGCCAGGTCACCGGTACGGTACATCCGAGCGGCCGGGTCGTCGCCGGGCTCGGCGACGAAGCGGCGGGTGGTCAGCTCGGCCCGGTTCAGGTAGCCGTCGCTGACACCGGCACCGCCGATGCACAGCTCACCCACCGCACCGTCGGGCACCAGTTCCCCGTCCGCGTCGGTCAGGTAGACGCGGGTCCCCGGGATGGGACGGCCGATCGGCACGGGACCGGCCGACGGTGTGTCCGCAGTGCAGGTGTACGCCGTGCTGCCGACGACGGTCTCCGTCGGACCGTACTCGTTGACCACGCGTACGCCCGCTTCGCGGAACAGCCGCACGGAGCGTGCGTCGAGCGCCTCGCCGCCCACGACCAGCGTGCGTACGCTGCCGCGGACCTGTTCCGGGGTCAGCAGCTGCGCGAGCAGGTCGAGATGGGTCGGGGTCACCTTGAGCACGCTCAGGTCACCGCCGGTGCGGAGTGCGGCGGCGATCCCAGCCGCGCCGCCGTCGCGGAGCATCTCCACCCGCTGTCCGGCCAGTAGCGGCGCGAGCATCGTGGTGAGCGTGAAGTCGAAGCTGATCGACGAGTGGGTGAGCACTCCCGTGCCCTCGCGCATGCGGTACGCCTCCGCGGACCAGGCCAGGTACGACATCAGGGCCGCGTGCGGCACCAGCACGCCGCTGGGAAGCCCGGTGGTGCCGGAGGTGTAGAGGACGTACGCGAGATCCGCAGGAGCCACCGTCGGCAGGGTGCCCTCGGCGGTGGCGAGGATCGCCGGCAGTTCCCGCTCCGGCACCATTACCGGGCGGTCCTGCTGGCCCAGTTCGGCCTGGCGCGTCGAGGTGCACATGACCAGCGCGGCGTCGGTGTCCTCGGCGATGTCGACGAAGCGCCGGACCGGATGGGCGGGGTCGACCGGCACGAATGCCGCGCCGGCGCGGAGCACGGCGAGGACGCACACCAACAACTCCGTACCGCGCTCGAGGCTGACAACAACCTTGTCACCACGGCCCAGTCCCCGCCCCACCAGCCAGGCGGCGAGCGTGCGGGAGCGGGCGTCCAGCTCGGCATAGGTCAGCTCGCCGGCGCCGTCGGACACCGCAGGACGATCCGGCGTGGCACTGGCGCGGGCCGCGAACGCCGCGACGACGGTGTCCTCGGAGACGGTACGCGGGCCGGCCTCGGCCGCCCGCTGCACCAGCACGTCGCGCTGTTTCCGGGTCAGCCACGCCAGCCCGGACAGCGGCGTCTGGGGCCTGGCCAGCGCGTCACGCAGCAGGGCCAGCATGCTCTCCGCCAACGCGGCCGGCACCATCGCGTCGCTGGTCGTCAGCGTCAACTCCAGGCCACGGTCACGGCGGTGACAGGCGAGGTGTGTCTCCGTTCTGGCGCTGGCGTGCTCGGCACCCACGTGAAAGCCGCACTCGGCCAGGTCGGCGATTCGCGAGTCGTCGCTGAAGCTGAAACCGATCCGGTTCGCCGCCGGCGCGGCCAGCTCCGGTAGGCGGGGGTCGAGGTGGTCGACGATCTCGGCGAATCGCCCGATATCACCTGCCAGCCGGGCGACCCAGGCGGCGAACGGTTCGTCGACGTCGACCGGACCGGGTACCGGCAGGTCACGCGCGAAGGCGCCAACGGCATCCCGCAACGTGGGGAAACCCCGTGCTTCGTCGGCGAACTCGACCGCGACGGGGCGGTCGCCCCACCACCGGTGACACGTCGCGGCGAAGGCGGCGGCGAGCACCGCGCCGACCGGCAGTGAGCGCGTCCCGGCGAACGCGTCGACCTCGGCGGTCAGCTCGGCGTCCAGCCACTGCCGATGCACGGCGCTGCTCACCACCGCAGGTTCGGGCCGCGCCGGACCGTCGTGGGCGACCTTGGCCAGCAACTCCCGGGCGGCACGGCGAGCGGCGGTGGTTTCCTCAGCGGCCAGCAGATCCTGGTGCCACGCCGCGAAGTCTGGATACTGCAACGGGGCCACGCCGTCGGCGTCCTGCGGCACCCCGACGCTGTAGTAGCTGGCCAGTCGCGCGACGATGATCCGCAGCGAGACGGCGTCGACGAGCGCCGCGTGCGCGGTCACCAGCAGAAGGTCGCGTCCCTCGCCGCCGGATGCGGTGGTGAGCAGGACCATTCGCAGCACCTGGCCGTCGGCCGGATCAAGCGCCTCGATTTCCTCCCGCCGGAGGTCGTCACGTTGCGCGCCGGTGGGGATCGACGGCACGGTGAGCACCCGCAGCTCCGTCGACCGTCGGCCGACCGCCTGAGCGACGTCGCCGCCGGGTGCGGCGACCAGCGCGGTACGCAGCGCCTCATGGGACTCCACCGTGGCGGCCAGCGCCGCCGCCAGCCTGTCCGCTTTCACCGGGCGGTCGATGTGGACCTCGCACTGCACGAAGTGTGTCGCCGGTCGTAGTTGCCGACGGTGCCACCACTGCTGCTGGATGGGGGCCGCCTGCAAGAGCGTCAGTTCCTGGTCACCGCTCGGCTTCATCAACACCAAACCCTGGTCTGGCGCAGCCGTGCACGCGACTTGCCGCATCGGCACGAGCACGGTGCGAGGAGAGTAGTTCCTACGACATCACCGACGGCCGCACGCCCGCCAAACAGCAAAATCCACGATCACACCGCCTGCACTGACACCGTTATCCAAAACGTCACGATCCAGGCGGGTGCCCGATCACCTTGGAGATCGCCGTCTACCACTTGCAAGATCGTTCACCTCTGCTGAAAGTCGAGGCTAGTCGATCAAACAAGCGGTCGCAACACCTCAGCGACCACTGAGAATCACAAGATCAAGCCTGACCTGAGCAGGGTTGATGGATCGACATGCGCTGACTAACCTGTGTGATCGCTCAGTTTGGAGGTGACGTGGACGGCATCGCGATCACGCGGTCAAACGCATCGTCACAGAACGATCAGCCCGCCCTCGCGTGCCGGACACTCGCCTGGCTCGTCGACCCGCCAACGGACCGTGGCGTCCACTTCGCCACCGACGACGAATGGACCTTCCACTCGTACGCTCGGTTGTCCACACTCGTCTCACAGGCCGCCGCGCGGTTACGCGCCGCCGGCGTGCGTGAGGGTGACGTCGTGCCCATCGCCTGCGGCTCCTCGCCCACCTTCATCGCCGCCTTCTTCGGCGCGCTGCTCCTCGGCGCGTCGCCGTCCGCGCTGGCACCGCCGGGACGCTCCAGCGGTGACGGCGGCTACCTGGACCGGTTCGTGACGCTGGTACGGGCGACCGGCGGACAGACCCTGGTCACGACGGCCGACCTCGCGTCGACGTTCGAACCGGCCGCAACGGCCGCGGGCGTCACCCTGCTCGCCGACGTCACCGACGGGGACACCCCACTCACCGACCCGATCCTGGCGCCCCGGAACGCCATGGTCCAGTTCAGCTCGGGCTCCACCGGCACGCCGCGCGGCGTACGGATCTCGATGTCGGCCCTCGACGCCCAGGTGACCATGTTGCGGGACTGGATGTCGTTCACCGAGGCCGATGCGTATGCCTCGTGGTTGCCGCTGCACCATGACATGGGTCTCGTCGGTTGCCTCCTGTTCCCGATGGCCTACCGGGCCGACGTGCTGCTGATGCGGCCGGAGCAGTTCGTCCGGTCACCCTTGCGGTGGCTGCAGGCGTTCTCCACGCACGGCACGACCGCGGCCACCCCGCCGTTCGGATTGTCACACGTGCTGCGCCGGGTCCGGCCCGCCCAACTCCGTGGTTTGGACTTCAGCGGGTGGCGGACCCTCATCGTCGGTGCCGAACGGGTCGACAACGCCGCCCTGCGCGCCTTCGGTGAACTGCTCGCCCCGGCTGGTTTCCGGCCGGACGCGCTCCTGCCCGCGTACGGCCTCGCCGAAGCCACCCTCGCCGTGACCGGCGCCCGTCACGGCGGCCCGCGCAGCCTCACCGTCGACGTGGACTCGCTCCGCCCCGGCCAGCGCGTTCAACCGGTGGACCCGTCCTCCCCCCGGTCGATGACACTCACGGCCTGCGGCGGGCCGCTGTCCGGCGTACGGCTGGGCATCGTCGACGACGACGGCAGGCCGCTGGGTGTCGACATGCTGGGCGAGATCACCGTCGGGGGCGACGCACTGGCCGATGGCTACATCGTGGATGGCGTCCTGACCTCCTTCCACGACCCGATCCGCACGGGCGATGCCGGCTTCCTCCACGACGGTGAGCTCTACGTGGTCGGTCGGTTCGGCGACGCCACGAAGATCCTCGGCCGCTGGCTGTTCGCGGAGGACGTCGAACGGGCCGCCGTGGCGTTGTCACCGGCACCGGGCCGTACGGTCGCACTGGTCGGCGAGTGGGACGGCGACGTCACGGCGGTCATCGTGATCGAAGGCGACCTCGGAGCGGAGGCCGGGGCCATCGGTACGGCCGCGCGGGCCAAGGCGGACGCGGCGCGGGTGCGGGTGGTAACCGTGGACACCGGCTGGATCTCCCGGACGACAAGCGGAAAACCCCAGCGTAGGGCGATGTGGCAACGGCTGATCAGTGAGGATCACGGCATCACCCTTCGATGGGACTCCGCCGATGTCTGACCGGCGCACCCCGGTGGCGACCCGGCGTCCCAGCCGGCGCATCGCCATCGCGGCCGTGCTGACCATCTCCGCCGCGGTCCTGGTCGCGACGCCGGGATCGTCGACGACCGTCACGGTGCAGGGCGACACCTACCAGGCGGTCATCCGCCGGACCAGCTTCGGCGTCCCCCATGTGCTCGCCGCGGATCTCGGCGGCGCCGGGTTCGGCCAGGGCTGGGCGTACGCCGAGGATCGGTTCTGCGACCTCGCCGACCAGATCATCAAGATCCGCAGTCAACGGTCCCGGTGGTTCGGCCCCGGGCCCGACCGGGTCCACCTCGCCACTGACCTCGCTTACCTCGGACTCGGCCTGCGCGAACGGGCCGAAGCCCAGGTCACCGAACTGTCGCCACCGGTCCACGACCTGCTCAGCGGATACGCGGCCGGCTACAACGCCTATCTCGACGAGCACGGCGCCGCCGGGGTGCCCGGCTGGTGTGCCGGCCAGGACTGGCTGCCCCACGTCACGGTGGTCGACCTCCTCGCGTACCAACGCGACGTCGCGCTCTCGGCGAGCGGGCAACAACTCCTCGCGCCCATCGCACTGGCTCAGCCGCCAGGCGCGATATCGGCCGGCCCATTGACGTCCGCCCGCCGGAATCCGGCCCGGATCATGCCCGCCGGGCTCGCCAGGCTGCCCGAGGAACCAGGCGGCGTCGGGAGCAACGGCTGGGCACTCGGTGCCGAGCGGACCCGCTCCGGCCACGGCATGCTGCTGGCCAACCCGCACTTCCCCTGGCAGGGTGAACTGCGCTTCTGGGAGGTACACCTCACGGTTCCCGGTGTGCTCAACGTGTACGGCGCCGCGCTGGGCGGAATCCCCGGCGTCCAGATCGGCTTCAACGATCACGTGGCCTGGACGCACACCGTCGCTTCGGGATCGCGGTACACGTTGTACTCCGTCGACCTGGTGCCCGGTCGACCCACCACGTACCTGGTCGACGGCCAACCGGAGGAGATGACCGCGAAAGAGGTGACCATCTCGGTGGACTGGGGGTCGGGACAGCCCGAACCGGTGACCCGGACGCTCTGGTCCACCCGGTACGGTCCCGTGCTCGACCTCTCCAGCAGCGACGCGTCGCTGCGCTGGAGCACGCTCCGGGCGATCACCTACCGGGACGCGAACATCGACACCGGGGGGCTCACCCAGCAGTGGCTCGGCATCGCGCTCGCCACCGACGTGGCCGGTGTCCGCGACGCCATCGCACGCGACCAGTCGATTCCCTGGGTCAACACGCTTGCCACCGACGACAAGGGCAACGCCTGGTACGCCGACGCCTCGGCCACCCCGAACCTCTCCGCCGCCACCGCCGGGCAGTGGCGGCACAGCCCATACGGCGTGCTCGATGGCAGCGTGGGTGCGAACGCGTGGGTGGCCGAGCCCGGGGCCCGCGTTCCCGGGCTGGTCCCGTTCAGCCGACAGCCGCAACTGCTGCGGCGGGACTACGTGCTGAACGCCAACGACAGCCACTGGATGGTCAACGCGCATCAGCCGCTCACCGGCTACTCGCCGTTGCAGGGCACGGAAGGCACGCCGCTGAGCGCACGTTCCAGGGAGAACTTCCGGCTCCTGAACGATCGAGCCGCCAGCGGTCTCGACCTGTCCGGCCTGGGCGAGGCGGTGCTGTCCAACGACGCCCTGACCGCCGTCCTGCTACGCGACGCCGTGACCCGGGGCTGCCGCGCCCGCGGCGACCAACCGATCCGGGTCGGTGGTAGCAGCGTCGACCTGCGCCCGGGTTGCGCAGTGCTGCGGCGCTGGGACGGTCAATTCGACGTCGGCAGCAGCGGCGCGGTCCTGTGGCGGGAGACGATCCGGTCCGTGCTGCTGGCCCACCCTGACGCATTGACCCGCGCCGGCGCGCTGTTCAGCGTGGATTTCGACTCGCGGCGGCCGACGACCACGCCGAGTGGCGCGCCGGCCGATATCACACCGCTGCTCACCGGCCTCGGTGCCGCCATGCTCCGGCTGTCCGCCAACTCGTTGGCGCTCGACGTGAGCCTCGGCGACGTCCAATACACGCTGAAGGGCACGACCAGGATCCCCGTGCCGGGCTCCCACGAGCAGGTCGGCATCGCCAACGTCGTCGGGCATACCGCTCGGCCGGGAAGCTCGCTGGAGCCGGTTGTCGACGCCGGCCCACCGTCGGCGGACACCGATCTGACGGCCGACGGGTACGTGGTGAACACCGGCACGAGTTACCTGATGGTGGTCTCGTTCGGCACTCGGGGCCCCACGGCGCGGGCGCTGCTCACGTTCGGCCAGTCAGCCGATCCGGCGTCGCCGTATTTCACCGACCAGACGCGCCTGTTCACCCGGGGCCAGCTACGAGACTGCGCCTTCACCGAGGCTGCCATCGCCGCCGACCCCGAGCTGACCGTCCGAGCCGTGGCCACTACCCAGGCGGCCCGGCCAACTCGCGGGCGCGGGTGAGAAGTCGTTCGGCCCATCGGAAGTCGTCGTCGTGTGGCGCCAGGTCGAGGATGAGGCTCGCGAAGCCGGCGCTCTGGTGGGCGGCCAGCACTGGCGCGAGCGTCTCCACCCCGCCCACCAGGTACGGGCAGTCGGCGCGCATGCTACGCATCGGCTCGCGCCAGAACCACGTCGGCCGCTCGTTCGGCTCCTCCGCCTCGGCGAACGCCTGATGCCGCCAGGTCGCGTCGGTGTAGCGAAGCGCGGCCGCGCCGGCCGCCGCCAGATCCGGATCCGCGGGGTAGCGTTCCCGGGCCACCCGCCAGGCGTCCGCGTCGCTCTCCCGCACGATCAACCCGGCGTACGCCCCCTTCGACTCCCCCCGGTCCGGCGGCTGCGGGCGCCACATCCCGACGCTGACCGCCTCGATCGCCCTGGAGCACTGGGCAGCAGCCGGCGACTGCCCCGCGATGAAGGGCACGGGACGCAGCCCAGGCGGGGTGGGCAGGCGCAACCGCGCGCCGCGCAACTGGTAGAAGTCGCCGGTGACGGTCAGCGGTGCCGCGCCGTCGACCAGCGCCAGCACGATCTGTGCGTACTCGCGTAGCCGGTCGTAGCGCCGGTCGTGGTCGAGATCGTCGCCCAACGCCACCCGGTCGGGTGTGGCGGTGCCGGTGACGAAGTTCAGGAAGACCCGTCGCTGATACCGGTGGGTGAGCGCCGCGATCCACTGGGCTACCGCGAACGGATGGTGGTACACGGGGTTCACCGCCACCAGTGGCTCCAGCCGGGGCGTGCTGTCCAACGCGTGCTGCCCGACCAGCCACGGATCGAAGAGGGCGTCGTTGCCCGTGTGCGCCAGAACGCCCGTGAACCCGTACCGGTCGGCTAACCGGATCGTGGTGTCGATCTGCGACCACGCGGTGCGTGGGTCGCTACTCCGCGGGCTGATCGCGAAGATCCACATATCTCTCTCCCACGATAGGTGTGTTAACGTCGATGATCATCGCATCACGCCATGCCGACAGGGACCATCCGGTGGAGCGCGCACCACACGATGCAGCTCTTCGCGCGCGGCTCATCGCGAGCGCCCGCGCCCACCCCGACGCGATAGCGGTCGACGACGGCACCGACGCGTTGAGCTACCGAGAACTACATCGCCGCGCCGACGCCCTCGCGCAGGTCCTGCTCGCGGCCGGTGCCGGGCCCGAACGCACGGTCGCCGTACGCGTCGGACGCCGCTGCGACCTGCTGCTCGCGCTCTGGGCGGTGCTCTACACCGGGGCCGCTTTCGTGCCGGTCGACCCGACCGATCCGGTGGCGCGGCAGCGGGCAATCGTTGCGGACAGCGGCGCACGCCTGGTGCTCGACGCCGGCGAGGGTCCCCCGCTGACGGACGTCGCCGTTCCCAGGCTGGCGGTGCACACCCGCCCGGCACCGGGTACGCCACGGCTCGCACTGCCCGCGCTTCACCCAGAGAACCTCGCCTACGTCATCTACACCTCCGGCTCCACCGGCACGCCCAAGGGCGTGGCGATCCCGCACCGCGCACTCGTCGCCTACCTCGACTGGGCGGCCGAGCGCTACCGGGCCGGCGGTGCTGCCCTGGTGGCCACCTCGCCCGCCTTCGACCTCACCGTCACGGGCCTGTTCGCGCCGTCGCTGCGCGGCGGTACCGTGCGGCTCGTCGCCGGCGATGGCACCGCCGCGCTGGCCGCCCTCCTGGCGGCCCGTTCCTGGTCGATGTTGAAGCTGACCCCGTCGCACCTGGACGTGCTCGGGTCGTGGTGGAGCGTCGAACGGGACCGGCCGCCGGCCGTCGACATGCTGGTGATCGGCGGCGAGGCGCTGCACCTCCGGCAGGTGCGGCGCTGGCTCGCCGACGGCTGGGCCGCGGAGGCGGTCAACGAGTACGGTCCGACCGAAACAACAGTGGGCTGCTGTGTCCACCCGGTAGGCGGAGGCGATCCCGAGGCGGTGCCTATCGGTCACCCCGTGCCGTACGCGACGGCCGAGGTGCTGGTCGACAATGTCCTGACCAAGGCCGACGGTGTCCCGGCCGAGGTCGGCGTACGCGGCGAGTTGGCGGTGGGCGGGACCGGCGTCGGCCGCGGCTATCTCGGGCGGCCGGGACTCACCGCCGACCGGTTCCGTCCTGCCCCGGGCGTGGACGGCGGTCGATGGTACCGGACGGGTGACCTCGCGAGCCGCGATCGACTCGGTGTGCTGCGCTACCACGGCCGAATCGACCGACAGCTGAAGATCAGAGGTCATCGCGTGGAGCCGGACGAGGTGGCGGCGGTGCTGCGTACGGCGCCAGGCGTGCACGACGCCGCCGTCTGCGGTCAGCACCACACCGGGCGGGTCCGGCTCGTCGCGTACGCCGTTGTCCGACCCGGCACCACCGTTGAGCAGCGCGCGCTCCGAGACCACCTCGCGCGGCAACTCCCCGACCACTGCCTGCCGAGCCGCCTGTACATCGTGACGGCGCTACCGCTGACGCCGAACGGCAAGGTGGACTACCAACGCCTCGCCCAGGCCCCACCGGACGACGCGCGGCTGGACGCGCTGCGTGCCGTCGAGTCGCTCACCGACGACGAGGTGGAGCGGTTGCTGGCCGCCACCCGTCCGCCGACCGGCTAGGCGGGACCGTGTGCGGCATCGTCGCGATCTGGTCGCCGGACGCCGGCCTGGCCCCGGCAGACCTGGGACCCATCGAGGTCCTGCGCCACCGCGGCCCGGACTCCGTCGCCCGTTGGGTGTCCGCGACGGGCGAGGTCGGCCTGGCACAGTCCAGGCTCGCGGTGGTCGGCATCGCCAACGGCGACCAACCCGTACGCAACACCGACGGGAGCGTCCGCGCCGTCGTCAACGGCGAGTTCTACGGGTATCGACAGGTGCGGCGCGACCTGGCCAGGCGCGGCCACCACCTGGCCACCGAGTCCGACAGCGAGATAGCCGCGCACCTCTACGAGGAGGATCCGGACCGCTTCGTCACCGCCCTGCGCGGCGAGTTCGCCCTGGTGCTCTGGGATGAGATTCGACAGCGTCTGACCGCGGTCCGCGACCGGTTCGGCGTAAAGCCGCTCTTCTACACCTGGATCGACGGGCGCCTGGTGCTCGCGTCGGAGGTCAAGGCGCTGTTCGCGGCGGGTGCCGTCCGACGTTGGGACGAGGAGTCCTTTCACGACTACCTGCACGCCTGCTTCGGCCCCGACCGCAGCCTTTTCGCCGGCATTCACCAGCTTCCTCCGGGTGCGATGCTCCGCGTCGAGCGAGGCTCCTTACGGGTCAGCCAGTACTGGGAGCCGAACTTTCCCGAATGGTCGACGGGTCACGCGACGGAGGACGCCCACGAGGCGGTCCGGGACGCGGTCGAGGAGGCCGTGCGGTTGCGCCTCGTCGCCGACGTTCCCGTCGGCGCTCACCTCAGCGGCGGACTCGACTCGTCAAGCGTCGTTGGCGTGGCGGCCGCCCAGATCCCGCTGCGCACCTTCACGATCCGGTTCCCACTCGATCCCCGCGACGAGGGCGCGACGGCCGCACGCACCGCGGCAGCGCTGGGCACCCACCATCACGAGATCGCGGTGCCGGACAAAGTCTTCACGGCAGCGACCGTGGCGGCCGTCACCGCCGGGGAGATGCTCCAGGAGAACGGGCACGGCACGGCACGGCTGGCGCAGAGCACCGCGATCCACGAGGCGGGGTTGCGGGTGGCGCTCTCCGGCGAAGGCGGCGACGAGCTCTTCGCCGGGTACGACCACCTCCGGGCCGACCTGCGACTGAGCGCATCGCCGGAGGCGCTGGTGAGGGCGCGGCGCGCCTATCGCAGCCTCGCCGCCGGGCCCGTTTCCGCCACACTGACCGGCACGCTGTCGCGGCTCGGCTTCGTGCCCGGCTGGCTGATCAACCGCGCCATGCACACCGCGCTCCCGGTCGCCGCGCTGCTGCGCCCCGACTTCGCCGCACGTTTCGCCGGCCGGGACAGCCTCGGCGCGCTCATCGATGGCGCCCACGGGCAACTCGACGGGCGCTCGCCGGCGCACCAGTCGCTGTATCTGTTCCTACGGACCTGGTTCTGCAATTACATACTCGCGGCGGAACGGCTGGACATGGCACGCGCCGTGGAGGTACGCCTGCCCCTGCTCGACCATCACCTGTTCGAGGTGGCACGCGCCCTCCCGCCAGCCGAACTGCTGCGTGGCGACACGAAGCGGGTGCTGCGCGAGGCGATGCGTGGGTATCTCACCGACGAGGTGTTCCGGGCGCCGAAGCGACCGTTCTACGCGCCTCCCGGTGCAGGCGCGACCCGGTTGGCGGCGGTGCTGCGCCAGCGGGTCGACGATGGCGCGCTGGCCGACAACCCGTTCTTCGACCTGCGGGCCGTCCGTGCGTTCCTGGCCCGGATCGAGTCGGGTACGACCGCGCCAACCGAGGTGGAGGACCGGATGCTGCACCTGCTGTCCAGTGTGACGATTCTCCAGTCGGCCTATGCGCTGCGCTGATGCTCAGCTCTCGCCCGCTCGTAGTCGATCGACGCAGACAACTGAGGTGGTGCCTATGATGACGCTGACCTTGGCCGGCACGGGAGGAGGCACGTGACCACGCTCGGGGAGATGGTCGCGCGTACGGTGCGTGACCACCCGGATCAACCGGCATTGGACCTCGGCGGGACCGTGCTGACCTACCGGGAACTGTGGGACCTCGCTGGTCGCATCGCGGTGGGTCTGGTGGCCGCCGGGCACGCAGGCTCCCCGGTCGGCCTCTGCGCCAGCCGTACCTCGCTGGCCTACGCCGGCTACCTCGCCGCGCTGCGGTGCGGCGCGCCGGTGGTACCGCTGCATCCCACGTATCCGGCCGATCGCACCGCCCTGATGGTGACCGCCGCCGGCAGCGACACGGTCCTGCTCGACGACACGGTGCTCGACCCGGTCGAAGATCGACTGCGCGGGCAGGGGACGAGGACCCTCCGGCCGTCGTCGGCAGTCGGACAGCCGGTCACGGACCGGTTCGCCGCCCCCGACGCTGTGGCGTACATCTTGTTCACCTCGGGGTCGACCGGCGTGCCCAAGGGTGTACCGATCAGTCACCGCAGCGCACACGCCTACATCAGGCACAACATCGCGCGCTATGAGGTCGGGCCGGGCGACCGCCTGTCCCAGACCTTCGACCTGACGTTCGACCCGTCGGTGTTCGACCTCTTCGTGGCCTGGGGCGCGGGTGCCACGCTCGTCGTTCCGACCGGCAACGAGTTGGTCTCCCCCGCCCGCTATGTGCGGGACCGGGCCATCACCCACTGGTTCTCCGTGCCCAGCGTCATCAGCCTGGCACACGGCATGCGTGGCCTGTCTGCGGACGCAATGCCCGGGTTGCGTTGGTCGCTGTTCATCGGCGAACAGTTCACCTACGACCAGGCGCGGCTGTGGCGGCTGGCCGCACCCGCCAGCACCATCGACAACGTGTACGGCCCGACGGAACTCACAGTGGCCTGCACCGAGTACCGCCTGCCGGCGGATCCTGCCGACTGGCCGGCCACCAGCAACGGCACGGTGCCGATCGGGCAGGTGTACCCCTTCCTCGACCACGTGCTGCTCGACGACGACGGTGCCCCGACCGATGACGGTGAGTTGTGCGTACGAGGTGTGCAGCGCTTCCCTGGCTACCTTGATCCGCGCCGCGACGCGGGAGCCTTCACCTCGTACGACGGCACATCGGCCGTGCCCTACGACGGCGCCACCCCCCTCACGGCGCGACACTGGTACCGCACCGGCGACCGGGTACGGCACGAGTCAGGGACCCTTGTCCATCTGGGACGGATGGATCGCCAGGTCAAGCTCAACGGCTGCCGGATCGAACTCGGCGAGATCGAGTTCGCGCTGCGTCGGCACGCCTCCGTCGAGGAGGCGGTCGCCCTGGTCAGTCCTGACAAACGCACCCTGTGTGCGTTCTACACCGGCACCAGGTGCAACGCCCGGGAGCTGCGCCAGGCACTGCGCGAGCAACTACCGCCATTCATGATCCCTCGACGTATCGAGTGGCTGGAGCGGCTCCCGCTGAACAGCAACGGCAAGATCGACCGTCGCGTCCTGGCCGACGCTCTGGTCAGTTGACGAGCGCGGCCAGGCGGAGGACGTCCGCACGCTCCG
Source organism: Micromonospora lutea (assembly GCF_016863535.1). Classification (GTDB taxonomy): domain Bacteria; phylum Actinomycetota; class Actinomycetes; order Mycobacteriales; family Micromonosporaceae; genus Micromonospora; species Micromonospora lutea. The sequence continues at coordinate 85,750 of NZ_BOPB01000009.1, read as the reverse complement.
CCGCGAAGGTCTCCTCCAGCGAGTCGGCGAGTTTCGTCAGGAACTTCCTGGTCGGCCGCTTGGCGGAGACGCCGTAGAAGAAGACCGCCCGCAGCTTGTCCAACCGGTATGAGGTCTCTCGGAACCCCTCCCCGATCTCACCAAGGTCGACGTCCAGGCGGTCACCGACCATCTCGACGAAGAGCGCGTTCTGGCGGCGTTGCTTGGCCATCGTGCCGAAGAACGTGACTCCCTGGACCACCAGCGCGTCACCGAGCTGCGGCTCGGTCTCGGCGAATGCGCGGATGTCGGCCAGGAAACGGCGCACCGCGTGTTCGCCGGTGGGTTGCTCCGACCCGTCGCTTCCCGTCAGGTACTCGCGCACGTTTCCGTCGAGCGCGGCGCGCAGCGACCCGGTCGTCGGCGGACGCACCTCGGTCGGGGCGCACAGTTCGATGGTGCAGCACGCGCCACCGGCCCACGCGAAGCCCTCGGCCAGTTCGGCGCTGCCCACCGCGGCGTTGAGCTCGTCGATCTGGATCCATCCCTGAAACGGGTTGCCCGGCAGGTCGTCACAGACGTACACCCGATCGGCGTTCCAGTCCTGCACCACCACCCGGTGCAGATGATGGATACGTTGGTAGAACAGCGACGGCCGGTAGTGGAACGTGTCGACGTTGATGCCGACGGCCCGCCCACGACTCAGCCCGTCCCGCACGGCGTCCCACTGAGCCACCGGGTCCGTGTGCGTGACGCAGCGCTCCTCGATGCCGTACCAGCGCCGGACGGAGTCCGGATAGGTGTACTGCCGTGTCTGGAAGCGGGTGAACGGCAGGTCGGTGGCGGGCCCGGCGGGCAGGTAGCGATACCCCCATTCGTCGCCCAGCACCCGCGCGTCGACACCGAGGTCACGCAGCAGGACGGTGTAGGTGTCCGCAAAGCAGTCCAGGCCGTTGTCGTACGCTCCCTGACGCGGCATCAAATCGCTCCCGGTCGTGTCGAGGGCTAGTCCGGTGGCACGGCGGATGGCGCACCGTGGAGAAGTGGCCCCAGCACACCCCAGAGCGAGCCGACGGTGGCGAACGTCTCGGCGGTGAGCTTGTCGTCGGGGATGCTCACGCCCAACCGTCCCTCAAGCGTCACCATCAGGTCGACCGTACCGAAGGAGTCCAGGCCGAGATCGAACAGCGCGTCGTCGTCGGCCAGTTCGACGCCCTCGTCCAGGTCCGGCAGGTGTTCACGCAACGTCTGCTCGAACTCGGGGCTCCACCGGGGGGATACCCGGTCCGATGCGACGTGGGGCCGCACCTACTCCCCCGGTCCGGCCACAATGTGCACGCAGTTGCCCGCCTGGTCGCGTACGGCGAACTCGCGGCCCCACGGCCGGTCGGTGATGGCGGTCATCGCGGGCTGGCTCGCGTCCTCGTAGTCGGTGGACAGCACCACCGACAGCTCCTCGAAGAGGGCATCGATGTCCGCCGCGATCAGCCACGCCTGGGTGTTGTCGGCAATGCGCTGGTCGTCGACCTGCCCGATATAGAGCTTGATGTCGTCGCGCGCCACGCCGGCAAACCCGTCGACGCTGAACGTGAGGGTGAAACCCATGACGTTGACCCAGAAGGCCGTGTTCGCCGCGACATCGCGCGCCGCCAGTACCGGGATCGCGGAGAGTAACTGCGGCACCGGAACCCCCTAGATCATGGACGATCCGGAACAGCTTAGGAACGGCTACCCCGGGTCGGCAAGCCGCGACCTGGGTTGACACAAGTCGATCAACCCCGGAAACATGGGCTCGGCCGTTGACGATGCACGAGTCGGTACGCGGCGACACTCTGGGATGGTGAGCATGACCGAAGGTGTTCGCCCGGGGGCAGCCGACACCGGGGTGGACCTGGCGCGGTTGACCGACATCATCACCCGCGTTGCAGGCGCGATCGCCCCACAGCCGGTTCATCGAGCGGGCCTCGACGACATGCTGGTCGGCAACCTCGGCTACAACTCGCTGCGGCTCATCGAGCTTGCCTTCGCACTGGAGGACCTACTGGCCATCGAGCCGATGTCCATCGAGGACGCGCTGCCGATCAGCACCGTGCGGGAGCTGACGAGGTACGCACAGACGAAGATCCTCGCCAACGGCTCGCCGTTGCCGACGCTGGAGGTGGTCGAGGAGTACCTCGCGAACATCTGAGCCATGCTTAGGGGAGGCCGATCAGTGGCGCAGGAGAACAAGCCCGGGGATGAGTTGGCGCTACAGGCCCGGGATCTCGTCGGAAAGCTGCGCCGCATCCCGGTCACGTCCCGCCGATTCGTCGAGGACACCCAGTCGGCGTACGAACGCTTCCGGCTGCGGCCCGGGCTCCTCGACCTGTTGGCGGAGACCGGACTGCCGATCGAGCGGCGCGACGGGCAGGACTGGTACGACAGCCACGACCTGGCCAACATCGCCCTGCACCTCAACCGGGGCCCGCTGGCCGTAGCCGCGCGCCGCTTCTGGCCCGCCGCACTGCGCCAGGTCGACGCCGCCGGATCGGCCTGCTACGAGATCGAGTACCAGCTCCGGTGCCCCACGCCGACCCACGGTCCGACCTGCCGATACGTGCTCGCCGTCCCGGGCGGCCGGCTCGTCGAGCGGGTCGTCCACGCGGACGGCCCCGGTCTGCGTGAGTCGATCCGCACCACGGTCAACGGCAGTTGGCCCGCGTTGCCCGCCGCGGCTGTCGAGGTTCTCGACGAGACCCGGGACTTCGACTTCGTCATGCTCCCCTCCGACCTGCGCCACGACGTCGGCTTCATCCAGGAGAGCAAGCTCGCCGACTGCGCCGGCGTGGCGAAGCTCCTCGCGCTACGGGCACGGGCGGCGGGCCTCGGGGCGCGCCGCTCGTTCGGGCTCATCGTCGCGCCACCGTTCGCGGTCGAGCACTCCTGGGCTGAGATCCGGGTCGACGACCTGTGGGTCCCGGTCGACCCGGTCCTGATCCGCGCGATGATCGCCTGGGGCGTGTTGAGCGGCCCCGAGTGGCACCCGAACCGGTCGATCGGCTCGATCCTGACCCGCATCGCCGAGAAGGGCGTTCACCTGGGCACCCACGAGGGCCAGCCGACCCACGTGACGATGCCGAGCCGGCTGGTGGCCGGTCATTCGCCCCGACCCGACCGGCCACCCACCACAGCGGGAAACCCGACCGACGATCCGGCCACAACCCTGCTGAGCCGACTGCGCGCCGACGGGCTCGCGATTCCCGCCGACGTCGATCCGGTCGTAGCCCGGCTACAGCAGGTGAACCAGACCTTGTGGGATCTTGAGGACGCCGCCCGTGGCACGCCCGACGATCACCGCCTCGGCAGACTCAAACGCGACATCGACGCGTACAACGTCCGCCGGGCGCAGCTTGTCTCCGCCATCGACGAGCTACTGGCGCCCGCGTTGGCCCAGCCGACGTCGAGGGTGGCGCCGCTGTCCTGCTCCCTGGGCACGCACTTCGACCGTCTGACCGTCGCCGTGCTGCGGTCGGCGACACTTGCGCGGGTGGACGATCCGCGTGCCGACGACGCCGCGCGCCAGCTCACCGAACTGATCGATGCGATCCGCGCCGACGCTGCGGACCTTCGCCAAGCCCGGCGGCGGCTTCCGCTTCCGGGCGTCCACAAGCGCTACACCGCGCAGGTCAGGCACGTCGTGAGCGACGCCAGTTCGAAGGAACACGATGTCGCGGTCACTCCTTGAGGTCACGCGCGGCCGGATCCGCCTGCTCCGCCAACTGACCGTCGCGCGCCGATGGCTCGTCGTCGGCATGCTGACGGCGTACACGGTCGAGGCGTTGCTGCCGGCCATCAACGCGTGGGTCACCGGCCACCTGGTCACCGTCATCGGCGACGACCCCGACGGTAGCCGCCTGCGGATGGCCATTCTGCTCCTCGGCAGCTGCATGTTCGCGATAAACGTGACCTCCGCTCTGCGCGCTGTCATCACCGGGGTCGTGATCCGCCGTATCGATGGCTGGACCCGGCAGCGGGTGCGGCAGTTGGCCCGTACGCCGGAACAGATCGGTCATCTCGAGTCGGAGACGTTCCAGGACGATGCCCGGCGGGCTGCCGATCCCGGAAAGGGCGTGGGCCGCACCCGGTCGGTGGGCACCGCGGCGGTCGGTCAGGTGACGCTGCTGTTCAAGTTCCTCGGTGCGGTCGCGGCCGCAGTTGTGGTGGCCACCTTTTCGGTACCGCTGGCCGTGGCGCTACTCACGGTGTCGGTCTTCGTGAGGGCACGGGTACGCCGACAGTGGATCGCCCTGGTCGCGGTGAAGGACGCGCAGGCGCACAACGAACGCCGCCTCGGATATCTGACCCGACTCACGGTGGGTCAGGAGGCCAAAGAGGTCAAGCTCTTCGGACTGGCCCACTGGGTAACGCGGCGGCGTCAGGCTCTCGCTTACCACGCGGCAGCTCCGACCTGGCGCGCCCTGTGGCGGGTGCTGCGCCACCAGAAGCTGACCATCTTCCTGCTCGCGGGGAGCGCCGGGCTGGCCCTGTGGATACCGGCGAGCGCCGTCCTCGACGGCCGGATCGACGCCGGCCGCATGGTGACAATGATCGTGGCCGGGTGGGCGGTGCTGGCGATCGGCTTCCTCGGTTTCGAGGCGTTCGACATCGAGTACGGTCTCGGCGCGGTTTCCGCGCTCGACCGCCTCATGCTCCGCCACGGTCACGCCACGGTGAGCGACCGGCTGCCTCCCCCGGCGACGCCGGTCGCGCCGCAGGGCGTGCCGGAGGTCCGTTTCGAGCATGTGCACTTCGCCTACCGCGACGGGCGCCCAGTCCTCGACGATCTGTGCCTGACTCTCTCCGCCGGCGAGCGGGTGGCGCTGGTGGGACCGAACGGTGTCGGCAAGACCACCCTGATCAAGCTCCTCGCCGGCCTCTACCAGCCCACTGCGGGGCGGATCACCGTGGACGGCCACGATCTCCGCGATCTCGACCTGGCCGATTGGCGGCGCAGCCTCGCGACGGTCTTTCAGGATTTCCTCCGGTACCCTGCGTCGATCGCTGACAACGTCGCGCTCGCCGCCCCCGAGGCGGTCGCCGATCGGGCCGGTGTCGAGCAGGCGTTGCAAGCCGCAGGCGCGGACTTCGTCGGCCGGCTTCCGGAGGGGCTGGACACGTCGCTGTGGCGCGCCGGTTCGGAGGGCACGGAGCTGTCCGGTGGCGAGTGGCAGCGCATCGCGATCGCGCGGGCCCTCTTCGCGGTACGGAACGGTCGGCGCATCCTCGTCCTGGACGAGCCGACCGCACACCTGGATGTCCGCGCCGAAACGGCCTTCTACCAGCACGTCGTCTCCTCGGTGAGCACGGCGACGGTCGTGCTGATCTCGCATCGGCTCTCCACGGTGCGCTCGGCCGACCGCATCGTCCTGCTACGCGCCGGGCGCATCGCCGAGCAGGGCAGCCATGACGAGCTGATGGCTACCGACGGGGAGTACCGACGGATGTTCCTGCTCCAGGGCTCCCGCTTCACCGACACTCCGGCGGCGCAGCCACAGTCCGTAGGCAGGCACTGATGCGACGCCAGTGGCAGGTGCTGGGGCACACGCTGCGGCTCTCGCTGCGTGCGGACCGGAGAACGGTGGTGGCGATCGCGCTGCTGATGGCCGCCGAGGCCGGCCTCGTCATCGCGACGGCGCTCAGTCAGCGGTGGCTGGTCGACACCGCAGTGGCGGGACGACTCGCTGGCGTACTCGGCGCGGTCGCGCTCGGCGCGGTCGCCTTCGCTGTGTCGGTCACCGGCAACCGCATGCGGGAAAACATGCTGCTGTACCTGATGGACAGGGTGAACATCGCGATCAGCCAGGAGATCCTCCACCTGGACGCGTCGATACCGACCGTGGCCCACCTGGAGCAACCTCGCTACCTCGACGCGCTGGACCGCCTGCACCGGGGCACCTGGACGCTCGCGGCGTTGTGCTGGCAGTACGCCGGCACCTTCTTCGCGCTGGCCAGCCTCGCGGCGAGCGTGACGCTGCTCGCCAGCGTGGATCCCCTGCTCGGCGCTCTCACGTTGTTCGCCGTTCCACCGTTGCTGATGACCCAACGTTCCAACCGGATCCTGCGGAGGATGTGGGACGACTGCGCCGAGTTGAGCCGACGCGAGTGGCTGCTGCACGACATGTGCACCACGCCCGAGGCCGGCAAGGAGTTGGCGATCACCGGCGCGGGTGATGTCATCGACCAGCGTGCGTCCGCGCTGTGCCAGGAGGGGATCCGTAGGGAGTCCGTGGCGTCGCTACGCGCGGCGCTCTGGGAGATCCTCGGATGGTGCTTCTACGGTGCCGGTTTCGTAGGCATCCTCTGGGTGTTGTCCGCCAAGGTCACCAACGGCGAAGCCAGCCTCGGCGCGGTGATGATGGTGCTCGTCCTCGCGGCCGAACTTCACCGGCAGCTCAACCGGGTGGTCGGCGAGGTCGGCTCCCTGGCGGCGGCCGGTCACGTGGTCGACCATTACTGCTGGCTGCGTGACTACGCCCGTGACCAGCAACGGACCGGGGCAGCCCCGCCTGCCCGGATCGAGCGGGGCATCAAGCTGGAGAACGTGTCGTTCCGGTATCCGGGCACCGAGGTCGACGTGCTGCGCGACGTCAGCCTGGAGCTGAGATCCGGCACGGTGGTGGGCGTGGTCGGGGTCAACGGTGCCGGCAAGACGACACTGGTCAAGATCCTCACGGGCATGTACGAGGTGCCGGCCGGCACCGTCACCGTCGACGGGACACCGCTGGCCGAGTTGGATCCGGCAGCCTGGCGCGCCCGCGTCACCGCCGTCTTCCAGGACTTCGCCAGATTCCAACTGCTTGCCGGCGAGACGATCGGTGTGGGAAACGTGCGCCACCTCCACGACCCGACGCGGCTCAGCCAGGCGATCGCCCGCGCCGGTGCCGGGCCCACGGTGGCCGCCCTACCGGATGGGCTGGCGACTCAGTTGGGGCCGGCGTTCGGCGGCGTCGAGCCCTCCACCGGGCAGTGGCAACGGCTGGCCCTCGGCCGAGCGATGATGCGCCCCGACGCGTCGCTGACCGTCGTGGACGAGCCGACCGCAACACTCGACCCCGTGGCGGAGCACGAGCTGTTCACGCAGATCATCGAGGAGGGGTTGGCGGCCGACCGGCGCGATGGCCGGATCATCCTGCTGGTGTCGCACCGATTCTCCACCATGCGCTTGGCTGACCAGATCATCGTGTTGGACGCCGGACGCGTCGTCGAGTGCGGCAGCCATGCGGAGCTCGTCCGACGCGACGGCGTCTACGCCGAGCTGTACCGTGCCCAGGCCGACGGGTACACCGTCGCAGGTCTATCGGGCCCCGCCTAGACGACCAGTCCAGATCCCTGAACCAAGGGCACTACCCATCAAATCTGGGCATAACGCTTACAAGCCGTCTCCAGTAATGTCACGACACCCGCGATGTCGGACGGTGCCTGGCGTCCCGGGTCGTAGTCGATGAAGAAGAGCAGCTCGTCGTCTGCCGCGACGACCCGCACGTGTATCGGCGCGGGGGGCAGGAGAGGATCGCGGTTTTTCGGCAGGAGCGGCAGCGAGACACCCTTCTTGAGCGTCTCGGCCCGACTGCTGTCGACGGAGCCGAGGTAGTTGAACACGAACGCCGACGAGGCGCCGATCCGATCGACAACGGTGGAGTGTCCACCAGGCGGTGCCAACCACCGCAACAGGTTCAATCCCATCCCCTTGTTGGGTGCGGCGTCGAGCTGGTCGCCGACCCGGCGGACGAACGCTTCCGGGTCGAGTTCCCCGCGCGGCGGCAACAGCACCAGACCCGCGGTGGAGAACCAACCGACGGTCCGCCGCACACGGTGCGGAAACACCAGTTCGCCGGTCCGCCCACGAGTCAGGTCTCGCCCACGCCCGATCACCTCGACCCAGATCGGACCGTCGACCAACTCGGTCATCACGTCCACGACCAGCGCCAGCGAGACCAGCTCCAGCGGCACCAACGACCGTCCTGGCCAGTCACGCGCGATGACCCTGGCCGGCGCGTGCTCGGCGCGTACCAGTATGGTCGCCCACTGCTTAAAAAGACCGTTGTGCGGATGCGGTTCGCCGAACGGCCGGCCCACGGCCTGCTGCCCCAGCGTCGACCAGTGGTCGATCTCGGCGTGCAACGCCTCCGAGGCGACGTACTCCTCGAGCGCCCGCACACAGTCCACATAGGGGGCCGCCCTACCGGACCCCAGTGGCCGCGAAGCCAGCAGCCGATCGACAGCTCTCTCGATCTCGGACGTCAGTATCCACAGCGACAGACCGTCACAGACGAGATGATGAACCGCGACCAGCAATCGCGGTGGGAGCCCGTTGGCCAGCCGCACATACACGAACCGAACCAGTGGACCGGCCTCGATGTTCAGGCTGTACTGCGCCTGGTCGAAGAGGATCTCGCCGGCTTCCTGATAGTGACCCGGGTCAAGTCCGGAGAAGTCGACGACATGGAATGGTACGGGCGTCTCAACGTCCCCGACGCGCTGGCGCCAGCCCTGAGCGTCCTGCCGGAACGTAAGTCGCAGCGCCTGCTGCTCGCGCCAGACCGCAGCCACGGCAGCCTGGGCCAGGTCGCTGTCGGCAGCTGCAGGCAGCTGCACGACCTGGCTCAGGTTCCAGTTGTTCGGGTTCAGCATGTGCGGGAGCATCTGATGCATGAACCAGGCCTGACTCGGCAGCAGCGGAAGATCACCGGAGCGTCCGAGCTCGACCATTCCTATGCGCCCTTCCGCCCACCGTCCACTGCCGGACCAGCTTAGACCTCCGATGCGCCACGGCAAGGGGACGCGAACATCCCCTTGCCGGCGGTGGAGAGATTCTCTCCAGCCGGCTCAGCAGCCGGGGAGGTGGTCGATCAGGTAGCGCTCGACCTGGTCCAGGCCGATCCTCTCCTGGGTCATCGTGTCCCGGTTCCGCACCGTCACCGCGTTGTCGTCCAGCGTGTCGAAGTCGACGGTGACGCAGAACGGGGTGCCGATCTCGTCCTGCCGGCGGTAACGGCGACCGATCGCCTGCGAGTCGTCGAACTCGACCACCCAGCGCTTGCGCAGGTCGGCGGCGAGCTGCTTCGCCTTCGGTGAGAGCGCCTCGTTACGCGACAACGGCAGCACCGCCACCTTGACCGGGGCCAGTCGCGGGTCGAAGCGCATCACGGTGCGCTTGTCGACACCGCCCTTGGTGTTCGGCGCCTCGTCCTCGTCGTACGCCTCGAGCAGGAAGGCCAGCACCGCCCGGGTGAGGCCGGCGGCCGGCTCGATCACGTACGGGATCCACCGCTCCTGCTTGGTCTGGTCGAAGTACGACAGGTCGACGCCGGAGTGCTTGCTGTGCGTGGACAGGTCGAAGTCGGTGCGGTTGGCGATGCCCTCCAACTCGGCGAACTCGGTGCCGCCGAACTGGAACCGGTACTCAATGTCGACGGTGCGCTTCGAGTAGTGGGAGAGCTTCTCCTTGGGGTGTTCGTAGAAGCGCAGGTTGTTCTCGGAGAGGCCGAGGTCGAGGTACCAGTTCCAACGCTCGGCGAGCCAGTACTCGTGCCACTGCTCATCGGTGCCCGGCTCGACGAAGAACTCCATCTCCATCTGCTCGAACTCACGCGTACGGAAGATGAAGTTGCCCGGGGTGATCTCGTTACGGAACGACTTACCGGTCTGCGCGATACCGAACGGCGGCTTCTTGCGGGCGACCGTCTCCACGTTGCGGTAGTTGACGAAGATGCCCTGGGCGGTCTCCGGCCGCAGGTAGTGCAGACCCTCGTCGCTCTCCACCGGGCCGAGGTAGGTCTTCATCAGGCCGTTGAACATCCGTGGCTCGGTGAAGGTCCCCTTGTTGCCGCAGTTGGGGCAGTTCAGCTCGGCCAGCGAGGTCGGCGGGCGGCCGTGCTTGGCCTCGTACGCCTCCTCGAGATGGTCGGCGCGGAACCGCTTGTGGCAGGACTGGCACTCGGTCAGCGGGTCGACGAAGGCCTCCAGGTGCCCCGAGGCGGTCCACACGTCCCGGGCGAGGATCACCGCGGAGTCCAGGCCCACCACGTCGTCGCGCTGCTGGACCATGGTCTTCCACCACTGCCGGCGGACGTTCTCCTTGAGCTCCACGCCGAGCGGGCCGTAGTCCCACGCCGACCGGGTGCCCCCGTAGATTTCACTGGAGGGGAAGACGAAGCCTCGGCGCTTGGCGAGGCTGACGACGGCGTCGATACGGTCGGCTGGCATTTTTCCTCCTACGCCGACTGGCGGTCGGCGGGGACGTGACGGGTCGGCGGGTACGGCTCGGGACCACGGTATGACCGGTACGGTCTCGAACCCAGCACATTACCTGCGGCCGGTCAGTTGACTCCGCAGACCTCCATGCCACCGGTCTGCGGATCCTGTGCGAGCACGACCTGCTGGCGCTCCTGGCCGCCGCCGCTGTAGGTCACCTCCACCGGCACGGTGAGCGTGGTGGTGTCCACGTCGCCGACCCGGTAGGAGGAGATCTGCGGCTCGGCGGCAGAGCGGCGCTCGAACTCCTGTCGGGATTCGCGCCGCCGGGCGTCCTCGCAGAGCTGGTCGTAGGCCTGGCCGTAGTCACCGTTGGAGAGCGCCCGGTAGTAGTCGGCGGAGACCGTACGGCCCTGCTCCTCGATCGCCTGCACGCCACTGACCAGCAGACCGACCACCGCAGTGCCCCCGCCACCGCAACAGAGCAGCAGGGCCAGCGCGCCCGCGCCGAGACCGAGCCAGAGCCGTGAGCGTCCACCCTCGGTCGGCGGCGCCGCGAACGGTGGCGCCGCTCCGGGCCCGGTCGGCGGCACCGGTACGCCCTGCTCCGCACCCGGAGTCGGACCGGACGGCAGCTGGCCTGCGGGCGCGGGGCCGGGGCCGGGGTGGAGCGGCGGCCCGGATACGGCCGGCGGCATGGCGCTTGCGCCGGGGACCTGAGGTCCCTGCTGACCGGGCAGCGAGGGATCTGGTGGTGGGGCTGCCGGTCCGGGAGCGGTCATAGGAGCCAGCGTAATGCCAGGCGACTCAGCGGTAAGGACCCGCAGCCCGGTCGCTGGCGACCGTGACCACGTCCCCACCCGGCGCGGCGGTCGCCAACGCCTCGTACGCGGACGGCTCGTCGACGCTCTCGGCGAGCAGCGGCACCGCAGTGATCTTCACGTCGAAGCCGCCGAGGGCCCGGCGGTAGGTGCCCACCGACTCCCATTCGGTGACCAGGCACCAGTGACGGGGATCGTCGAGCGCCCGGACCAACTGTCCGCGCTGGTAGCCGGGCCGGGCAGCGAGCGCGGCGAGGGCCGCGTGGGCCCGGGCGGTGAACGCCTCCGCGACGTCTTCGTCGACCACGAACCGGTTGGTCACCAGCACCGGGTCCTCCTCCTCGTAGAGTCTGTGGGATGCAGCGTACGCAGCCTGGCCTCGCCCGCCGACTGGCCCGGACCAACCCGACGACGGTGTTCCTGGTCACCCTTCTTCTCGCGCTGGTCGCGTTCTTCGCCCCGGGCATGATCGGCGGTCTGTTGACGCTGTCGCTGGCCGGAGCGTTGACCGCCCTGCTGGTGACCACCTGGTCGGTACAGACCCCGCAGACCCGGGCGATCCGGCTGATCGTGCTGACCCTGCTGGTCACCGTCGGCCTGGTGAAGCTGCTCTGAACATGCAAGCATGCGGTTTTGACAATCATTGTCGTTGTCGCGGAGAGTCGAGGTTATGACCTTCCGCCCCGCCCCGCGCGCCCTGGCCACCGCCACGGCTGCCCTGCTCGCTCTGACCGGCGTCACCGCCTGTTCGAGCGACGGCAGCGCCGGCACCGACCCGCAGCGGGTCGACGTGGTGGCTGGCTTCTACCCGTTGCAGTTTCTGGCCGAACGGATCGGCGGCGACGCGGTGGCGGTGACGAACCTGGCCCGCCCCGGCGCCGAGCCGCACGACCTGGAGCTGAATCCGCGTCAGGTCGGCCAGATCAACGAGGCGGAGCTGGTCCTCTTCCTGCACGGTTTCCAGCCCGCCGTGGACGAGGCGGTCGAACGGAACGCTGGTGACCGCGCCTTCGACGTGGCGACCGTGGAACCCCTGCAGGACGTGACCGCCGGTGGTCACAGCCACGACGGCGAGGAGGACGGGCACGGCCACGCCGAGGAGGCGTCCGGCGGTGTCAAGGACCCGCACGTCTGGCTCGACCCGAGCCGGTTGGCCACCATCGGCGACAAGCTCGCCGAGCGGCTCGGCACGATCGACCCGGACCGGGCCGGCGAGTACACCCAGCGGGCCACCACCCTGCGTACCGAGCTGGAACGGCTCGACGCGGAGTTCACCGAAGGGCTGCAGACCTGCCAACGCCGGGAGATCGTGGTCAGCCACACCGCGTTCGGTTACCTGACGCGCAAGTACCAGCTGGAGCAGATCGGCATCACCGGGCTGACCCCGGAGGACGAGCCGTCCCCGCAGCGGCTGGCGGCGGTGGCCGAGGAGGCCCGGGAACACCAGGCCACCACCATCTTCTTCGAGACGCTGGTCAGCCCGAAGGTGGCCGAGACCATCGCCCGTGAGGTCGGTGCTCGGACCGCGGTGCTGGATCCCCTTGAGGGCCTGTCAGCCGAGGGCGACGGGGACTACTTTTCGGTGATGCGTACCAATCTGCAGACCCTGCGGACGGCGTTGAGCTGCTCGTGACACCTGACGTCATCACCGTCACGAACGGGGTGGTCGGCTACGACGGCCGTCCCGTGCTCCGTGACGTCTCGCTGACCGTGGCCGCCGGTGAGGTGGTCGCGGTCCTCGGCGCCAACGGCTCCGGCAAGTCCACCCTGATCCGCGCCATTCTCGGACTGGTCCCGCTGAGCGCCGGCACCGTGGCCCTCTTCGACCGACCGATCCGCCGGTTCCGACAATGGCACCGCGTCGGATACGTCCCGCAGCGCCTCGGCGCCGGCAGTGGGGTGCCGGCGACCGTCGCCGAGGTGGTCGCCGCCGGGCGGCTGGCCCGCCGGGGAATCCTGCGCCCACCCGGGCGCGCCGACCGGGAGGCCGTCGCCGAGGCGTTGCGCGCCGTCGGGCTGGCCGACCGGGCCAAGGACCCGGTCACCACCCTCTCCGGTGGGCAGCAGCAGCGCACCCTGATCGCCCGGGCGCTGGCCGGGCGACCCGAGGTGCTGATCCTCGACGAGCCGACGGCCGGCGTGGACGCGGTCAGCCAGGAGGCGTTCGCCGGTGCGCTGCGTGACTTCACCGCCGGCGGGGGCACCGTCCTGCTCGTCGCCCACGAACTGGGTCCGCTGCGCCCGCTGATCAATCGGGCGATCGTCGTACACCAGGGGTTCGTGGTGCACGACGGTCCGGTGCCGGAGCCGGCCGGGCACCACGCGGCGCCGGACCACGACCACGTCCATCCGCACGGCCCCGAGGAGCCCGCCGGGCTGTGGAGCGCGCCATGAGCCTCTTTCAGTACGAGTACATGCAGCTGGCGCTGGTCAGCGCTCTGATCATCGGCCTGACCGCACCCGCGCTCGGCATCTACCTGGTGCAACGGCGGCTGGCGCTGATCGGGGACGGCATCGGGCACGTCGCGTTGACCGGGGTCGGTGCCGGCCTGCTCTTCCAGACCTCCCCCGTGATCATGGCGGTGATCGCGGCCACCATCGGCGCGATCGTCATCGAGTTGATCCGCGAACGCGGCCGTACCTCCGGTGACCTGGCTCTCGCGCTGCTCTTCTACGGCGGCATCGCCGGCGGGGTGGTGCTGGTGGGGCTCTCCGACAGCACCAGCGCCAACCTCAACGCGTACCTGTTCGGCGCGTTGAGCACGGCGTCCCGCACGGATGTGGTCACCATCGCGGTACTCGGCACGGCCGTGCTGCTCGCGATGATCGGACTGCGGCCCGCGCTCTTCGCGATCAGTCACGACGAGGAGTACGCCCGGGTCTCCGGCCTGCCGGTACGCGCGCTCAACGTGTTGCTCGCGATCACCACGGCGATCACGGTCACGATCGCCATGCGCGCGGTCGGCGTACTGCTGATCAGCGCGTTGATGGTCGTCCCGGTGGCCACCGCGCAGCAGGTCACCCGAGGGTTCCGCAGCACGATGGCGGCGGCGATGGCACTGGGCCTGTTCGCCGGTGGGGCGGGCATCTGGATGGCGGCGCTCGCCGACACCGCGCCCGGCGCCTCGGTGGTGGTGGTCGCGATCGCCTCGTTCGTGGTGATCACCCTGCTGGCCGTCGGCTGGCGTCGGATCCGCCGGACCCGACCTCAGCCCGCGCCGGTTGCCGAACCACCCGAGGTGGTGCTGGACGGGGCCTGACCCGGGCTGCGCAACGGTATTGGTTACCGTTGCAGGGTGACCAGCGGATCCAGCTATGACGCGTACGAGGGCGCCAGCGAGTTGCTGCGCGCCCTCTCGGCACCGATCCGGTTGGCCATCGTCAGTGAGCTGGCCGATGGGGAGCACTGCGTGCACGAGCTGGTGGACAAGCTCGGCGTGGCCCAGCCGCTGGTCTCCCAGCACCTGCGGGTGCTCCGTGGGGCGGGCGTGGTCCGTGGCTCCCGGAGGGGGCGGGAGATCGCGTACACCCTGGTCGACGAGCACGTCGCGCACATCGTGGCCGACGCGGTCAGCCACGCCGGGGAGGGATCATGAGCGAGCGTAGCGGAGTGTCGTCATGAGCGAGGGCGGTACGGTCGTTCGCAACACCCGTCAGCGGACGGCGGTGAGCGCGCTGCTCGCCGAACTGGAAGGTTTCCACAGCGCCCAGGAACTGCACGCGATGCTGCGCGATCGTGGCGAGCGGGTCGGGTTGACCACGGTCTACCGGACGTTGCAGGGCCTGGCCGACGCGGGCGAGATCGACGTGATGCGCCCACCGGGCGGCGAGCACCTGTACCGCCGGTGCAGCGAGGGACACCACCATCATCTGGTCTGCCGTGCCTGCGGCCGTACCGTCGAGGTCGCCGGCCCGACGGTGGAAACCTGGGCCGACCGGGTCGCCGCGCAGCACGGCTTCACCGACGTCAGCCACACCCTGGAGATCTTCGGCACCTGCCCGACCTGCGCCCGCTGACCCCGCTTCACCGCTATTGACCTGCCTCTACCGTCGAGACAGGTGCCGCCAGAGCCAGCGCATCGGTGACGGCGAGTGCACGATCGGCGAGTTCTGCGGGGCGGCCGTCGGAGTGCCGGGCGGCAGTGCCCGTGGCAGGCTGTCCGGCGTGAAGATCTACGCTGATCGTTTCCCGACCGCGCTGCGACAGCTGCTCACCGACCTGCTCGTCATCGCCTGGGTGTACGCGACGATCCGGGGCGCGCTGTGGGTGCACGACCTGGTGCAGAAGCTGGCCGTACCCGGGCAGAAGCTGGAGGGGGCGGGTGGTGGGCTGGCCGACAACCTGGCCGAGGCCGGCGGCAAGGTCGGCCGGGTGCCACTGGTCGGCGACGAGCTGACCGCCCCGTTCGGGCGGGCGGCCGATGCTGCCCGTTCGTTGGCCGAGGCCGGCCGCGACCAGCAGGAACTGGTCGATCAGTTGGCACTCGCACTGGCTGTCGGGCTACTGATCGTGCCGCTCTCGCTGGTGGTGTTCGGCTGGCTCCCGTTGCGGATTCGCTGGATGCGCCGGGCGGGATCGGCGGCGACGCTGGCCACCGCGCCCGCCGGCCGGGACCTGCTGGCCCTGCGTGCCCTGGCCAGCCAGCCGCTCCGTGAACTCACCCGGATCGCTCCCGACGTCGCCGAGGCGTGGCGTCAGGGCGACGAGGCCACCGTCGACGCCCTCGCCGCCCTCGAACTCCGCCGCCTCGGCCTCCGCACCCCCCAAACCCCCTGACCCACCCCCCTCCCCCCTCCCACCCGACCGTGTTGATCATGAGGTTGTTGTCGCGCCCCGCCGGTGTCGAGCGCAACAACCTCATGATCAACGGGGTGGGGTAGGGGGTGGGGGAAGGCGACGGCGGGCGTCGGAGGTGACGGTGGAGGGGCCAGGGGTCCAGGGGGCCACCCACGGCAGATCGGTGGGCGGGGTGATGACGCCGTCCTCCAGGGCGGCGTAGCGGCCGGCGAGGATCCGTTTGGCGGCCGTCACGTCGATCGAGTCGGTGTTCTCCCACAGGGCGGTGAACAACGCGTCGACCCGGACCCGGGCCTGCCGGCAGAACAGGTCGGCCAGCTCGACGTTCTCCGGGTGGATGTCGCGCTCGGCGTGCGCGCGTACGCAGACCGCGCTCATTGCGAACAGCTCCGCGCCGATGTCCACCACCCGGCCGAGGAAGGCCTGCTTGCGTTCCATCCGACCCTGCCAGCGGGACATCGCGTAGAAGGTGGACCGGGCCAGCTTCCGGCTGGCGCGTTCGACCTGACGCAGGTGCCCGGCGAGCGGACCGAACTCGCCGTACCCGGTGGGCTGCTGTCCCTTGCCGACCGCGAGGGTCGGCAGCCACCGCGCGTAGAACGCGCCCGCCCGCGCGCCGGCCTTCGCCTTGCGGGCGAGCCCGGCGTCCGGGTCGATGATGTCGCCCGCCACCGACAGGTGCGCGTCCACCGCCTCGCGGGCGATGAGCAGATGCATGATCTCCGTAGAGCCCTCGAAGATCCGGTTGATCCGCAGGTCACGCAGCATCTGCTCGACCGCGGCCGGGCGTTCACCCCGGGTGGCGAGCGAGTCGGCCGTCTCGTACCCCCGGCCGCCGCGGATCTGGACCAGCTCGTCGGCGACACGCCACGCCATCTCGCTGGCGTAGAGCTTCACCAGCGCCGCCTCGATCCGGATGTCGTTGCGGTCGTCGTCGGCGAGCAGGCAACACAGGTCGAGCATGGTCTCCATGCCGTACGTGGTCGCGGCGATGAAGGAGAGCTTCTGGGCGACCGCCTCGTGCTCACCCACCCGCCGGCCCCACTGGACCCGCTCCGCCGACCACTCCCGGGCCACGTTCAACGCCCACTTGCCCGCGCCGACGCACATCGCCGGCAGCGACAACCGGCCCGTGGTCAGCGTGCTCAGGGCGATCCGCAGCCCCTTGCCCTCGCCACCGATGACGTTCTCCCTGGGAACGAAGACGTCGTGGAAGCGGGTGAGGCTGTTCTCCAGGCCACGCAGGCCGACGAAGGCGTTACGCCGCTCCACCGTGATGCCCTCGGCGTCGCCGTCGACCACGAAGGCGGTGATGCCGCCACGACGCCCCTCACCCTTCGGCACCCGGGCCATCACCACGAGCTGGCTCGCCACGGTGCCGTTGGTGGCCCACAGCTTGACGCCGTTGATCCGGTAGCCGGTGCCGTCGGGTGTCGGCTCGGCGGTGGTGGCCAGGCGAGCCGGGTCGGAGCCGACGTCCGGCTCGGTGAGCAGGAACGCCGACACCTCGCCAGCCGCCAGCCGGGGCAGGAAGCGACGCTTCTGTTCCTCACTGCCGAACATCTTCAACGGCTGTGGCACGCCGATCGACTGGTGTGCCGACAACAGCGCACCGATCGCCGGGCTGACCGAACCGACAAGCATCAACGCCCGGCAGTAGTGCAGGTTGCTCAGGCCCAGCCCGCCGTACTCCCGGCCGATCTTCATTCCGAAGGCGCCCAGCCGGGCCAACCCCTGGAACACCTCGTCGGGGATGCGCGCGTCGCGTTCGATCGCCGCACCGTCCACCTCGGAGGAGACGTAGTCGCGGAGTCGGCCGAGGAACTCCTCGGCGCGAGCGTGTTCCTCCGGATCCGGGCGCGGCCACGGATCGATCAGGTCGAGCCGCAGCCGGCCCAGGAAGAGTTCCTTGCCGAAGCTGGGCCGGTCCCAGGTGGTCTGCCGGGCCGCCTCGGCGACCTGACGCGCCTGCTTCTCGGACACCTGGCCGGTGGCGTCCGGCTCGGACGGTTGACCCGCCGGCTCCGAGGAGGTGTCGGCGGTACGGCTGTCGGTGGCTGACGGATTGTGGTTCTCGGCGATGGCCACGGCAAACCCCCGGGCTCGATCCGGACAGTCGGACTGTTCCGCCTGTTCAGCAGGCTACCCGTGTTCGTTACCCAAAGGTAGCCACGGATATCCGCAGCCGGGCTCGGCTCAGCTCTCAGTCAGCGCGCTCGGATCCTCGTCGTCGTCGATGTCGTCCTCACCCCAGTTGCGCCGGGCGAACGGCAGGAACATCCAGAAGGTCAGGAACCACAGGCCGGTGACGGCGCTGAGCAGGAAGGCGATCAGTCGGGGCAGCACGAAGTCGGTGATCAGCAGCACCGAACTCACCATCGCGATCAGCATGAAGGCGAGGCCGCCGCTGGCCATCCGGTGGGCGAAGCGCACCAGCTCCGGCTTACGTCCCTGTCGGAACAGCGCGCGGTGGAAGGCCACCGGAGAGATGATCATCGCGGTGGCGCCGGCTGCGGCCAGCAGCGCGACGACGTAGACGTCCCGCTGGAACGGGGTGGTGTCGTCGAAGCCGGCGCTGAACGGCAGGGTCAACAGGAAGGCGAAGAGGATCTGCACGCCGGTCTGCGCGACGCGCAGTTCCTGTAGCAGGTCGGCGAAGTTGCGCTGCCACCGTTGCTTCTCGGTTTCCTTGGACACCGCAGACCTCCGGGGGTTCCGCCGGCCGTTGCCACCGGCGGCAACGCTGATGCCCCACCGGGTACGGCCCGAAACCCGCTCGGAGTCGACGTCCGACAGCCGGTCAGGTCGACGGGCGGACCCGGGTCAGGATCGCCTCGGCCAGCGGCGTCGGTGTCTGGTCCGGAATCCAGTGGGTGACCCCGGGCAGCTCGACGAATCGGAAGTCCCCGGTCACGTGTGCGGCACACGCCTGCGCGGCGACCCGGCCGATGGCGACGTCACCGTCGCTCCAGACGAACGTGGTCGGCACCGTCACCGGACCGATCGCCGCCAGGTCCGCCTTCGACATCGCGCGGTACCAGTTCAACGCGGCGGTCAGCGCGCCCGGCTCACGCATCGGATCGGCGTACGCGGACACCCGGGCAGCGTCGCCGACTCCGCGCAGCAGGCGGCGCAACCCGGCAGCATTCAACGCCAGCAGAGTTTTCTCCGCCACCCCAGGCTGCCGGAACAGCAGCATGTACGCCGAGCGCGCCTTCTGCTGCGGGTCGTGCGCCAGCGCGTGGGCCATCGCGGCGGGGTGCGGCACGGAGACCGCGGTCAGGGTGCGTACCCGGTCCGGGTGGGTGGCGGCCAGCGCCCACCCGACCACCGCGCCCCAGTCGTGCCCGACCACGTGCGCGGCGGGCACCCCGAGGGCGTCCAGCACCGCCGCCGCGTCGGCGACCAGTTCACCCAGCCGGTACGCCTCGACCTCGGTGGGCCGGGCCTGTGGAGAGTAGCCCCGCTGGTTCAGCGCGTAGCTGCGCAGCCCCGCGACGTGCAGAGTCGGCAGAACGTTGTCCCACTCACCCGAGTGCTGTGGGAAGCCGTGCAGCAGCAGCACCGGTTCACCCTGCTCCGGGCCGCCGCTGGCGACGTCGAACCGCAGCCCCCGGGCATCGATACGCATCCCGGCAGCCTAGTCGTACGGGCGTTTGGGGGCCGGCACCTGCCGCCAGGACTCGACCTCCAGGTAGGGGATCTCGGCGTCGTTGACCGGGTCCCGGCCGAGCCGGTCGCTGTAGCGGCCGGTCACCTCCACCCAGGTGTCGTCGGGCAGCCCGGCCGGCACGTCACCGGTCAATCCGAGCTTGACCGGGCGGCCGTCGGCGGCGCAGCAGGACAGCACCATCCGGGCCAGGATCGGCTCGCGGTCTGCGCCGGTGGCGATGAAACCGGTGAGCTGCACCCGCCGATCGCCGATCGACGCACCCCGGTCGAACAGCGCCCGGGAGGCGTAGTCCAGGACGCTCACCTGCACCGGGTCACCCTCGGGCAGCGGCGGGTAGTCCGACTGCTGCTGGCTGCCCAGCGCGGTGCCGGCCTGGCCCGCCGCGTACGAGCCGAGGGCCGGCGGGGCGACCAGCAGCAGGCCGAGCACCGGCAGGATGAGCAGCCACCCGACCCGAGGCTCGTGGTGGGCCTGCCCGTGGTCGTCGTGGCCGGTGCCAGGGCCGCCGACCGGGGCCAGCGCGCGGGGAGCCGCCGGGCGTAGCTCGTACCAGAGCGTCATGATCGCAGCGGCGACCAGCAGCAGGCCTGCGGCGATCAGGAAGGGACGTAGTCCCTCCTTGACGTACCGCAGGTAGAGGTCGGTGACGCTGGCCCGGATCACCGCACCACCGAGCAGCAACAGGACCACCGCCTGCGCCTGCCGGTTCACAGCAGCACCGCCCCGGCGCCGACGGCGATCAGCAGGGCCACCGCGAAGGTGGTCGGCGCGAACCGGAAGGCGAACCGGCGGCCGAACACACCGGCCTGCATCGAGATGAGCTTGAGATCGACCATCGGCCCCACCACCAGGAAGACCAGTCGGGACGTGAGGGAGAACTGGGACAGCGAGGCCGCGACGAAGGCGTCGGCCTCCGAGCAGAGCGACAGCAGTACGGCGAGTAGCGCCAACGCCAGGATCGACAGCCACGCGTTGTCGGCGAGGGTCTGCAACCACCGCTCCGGCACCAGCACGTTGATGCTGGCGGCGGCCATCGCGCCGAGCACCAGGAAACCACCGGCGTGGGTCACGTCGTGGCGGACCGCGGCCCAGAAGGCCCGGCCTCGGGACGCGTCGTCCAGCTCCGGCCGGCGCGGCATCCTGATCCATTCGGTACGCCCGAGCCGCAGCCAGAGCCAACCCATGATCATGGCGACGGCGAGGCTCGCGACGCCCCGGGCGAGCACCATCTCCGGGTTGTCGGGAAAGGCGACCGCGGTGGCGGTGAGCACGATCGGGTTGACCGCCGGGGCGGCGAGCAGGAACGCCAGTGCGGCGGCGGGAGTGACGCCCCGCCGGATCAGCGACCCGGCGATCGGTACCGAGCCGCACTCGCAGCCGGGCAGCACCACCCCGGCGGCGCTGGCCGCCGGCACCGCCAACGCCGGGTGCCGGGGCAACGCCCTCGCCCAGAACGACCGGGGTACGAAGACCGCGATCACGGCGGAGAGCAGCACTCCGAAGACCAGGAACGGCACCGCCTGCACCATGATCGAGACAAAAACGGTGGTCCAGGTCTGCAGGCGGGGATCGTCCAGGGCGGCGGCGATCGGATCCCGGAAGATGATCAGGATGATCAGCAGGGCCGCCAGGACCTCCACCGAGCCGATCCGGTCGCCGAGCCAGCGCCGGGGCGGTTCACCAACGGCAGGCTCCGACGCGCGTTCCCGGGTGTCGACGCCGCCGCCAGCGGACCGGCCCTCGGGTTCGTCAGCCGGCGCGGCCCGGTCAGTGTCTGTGCTCACCCGTCGTCCTTCGGCCGTGTCGGATCGGCGGACTGAGGTTACCGTCCGACCGGTACGACGTCGATGGATCTCACCGATCGTGGGAGGCGAGCATCCGGCCGTGACCTGCGGAGATCACGTTGCCAGTGGATCTTCGGGGGTGTTAGCGTCGGCAGGACAGACAACACCTCCGACAGGGGAGCGCACAGCGCTGAGAGTGCGGGTCCGCCCGCAGACCCTCCGTACCTGATCTGGGTAATGCCAGCGCAGGGAGTTCGGTCCACCTCCAGCCCGCCACCGATCGGCGTCGCCGGCCGGGGCGTGCGTCTTGCCTGGTTCGCATCTGGACTGGGAGCGATCATCATGAAGACCACCGACAGCAATCGTTGGCGCACCATCGACATCGTGGTGGCCTCGGTCATCGCCGTAGCCTTCGGCGTCATCTTCTGGGCCTGGGGCCTGGTGTGGAGCGCCACCGACAGCGCCTTCAGCTTCTTCCCGCCGGCACAGACCCTGATCTACGGCGTCTGGCTGGTGCCGGCCGTCCTCGGCGGCCTGGTCATCCGTAAGCCCGGTGCCTCGCTGTACTGCGAACTGCTGGCGGCGATCATCTCGGCCCTGCTCGGCAGCCAGTGGGGCGGCATCGTCCTGCTTCAGGGTCTGATGCAGGGCGTCGGCGCCGAACTGGCCTTCGCCGCCCTCCGGTACCGCTCGTACCGGCTGCCGGCCGCCCTGCTGGCCGGTGCGCTGACCGGTCTGAGCGCAGCCGTCTTCGACTTCGTCTACTGGAACGCCGGACGCGACATCGCCACCTACCGGCTCCCCTACGCCCTGCTCACCATCGTCAGCGCCACGGTGGTCGCCGGTGCCGGCGCGTATGCCCTGACCCGCGCCCTGGCCCGCACCGGCGTCCTCGACCGCTTCCCCGCCGGTCGCGAACGCACGCTCGTCTGACCCCACCCGCAGGTCGGTGGTCACCGACCGCCGACCTGCGGGTCACGGGCCAGTGAGCGCGGAGAGGAGGGTGGGATGGGCGGCGGGGTGCGGCTGCGGGGATTCGGCTGGCGGCACGCGGGACGGCGGGCGTGGGCGGTACGCGGGGTCGACCTGCGGGTGGACCACGGCGAGCGGGTGCTGCTGCTCGGGCCCTCCGGCGCCGGCAAGAGCACGCTGCTGGCCGCGCTGGCCGGGCTGCTGCCCGAGGACTCCGGGGAACCCGAGGGCACGATCGAGATCGACGGCCGACCGGCCGCCGAGGCGCGGGACCGGGTCGGCATCGTCTTCCAGGATCCGCAGTCCCAGCTCGTCATGGCCCGCAGCGGCGACGACGTGGCGTTCGGCCTGGAGAACCGGGGCG
The DNA here is from genome assembly GCF_016863535.1 of Micromonospora lutea. Lineage (GTDB taxonomy): Bacteria > Actinomycetota > Actinomycetes > Mycobacteriales > Micromonosporaceae > Micromonospora > Micromonospora lutea. The sequence continues at coordinate 63,126 of NZ_BOPB01000009.1, read as the reverse complement.
TGCCGGCCGAACAGATCTGGCACCGGGTGGACGAGGCGCTGCACCGCGTCGGCTTCCCGTACCACCGGGACCGGCCCACGGCGGCACTCTCCGGCGGCGAGCAGCAGCGCCTCGCCCTGGCCGGCGTGCTGGCGCTGCGTCCCGACCTGCTGCTGCTGGACGAACCCACCGCCAACCTCGATCCGGCGGGCGCCGCCCTGATCCGCGCGGCGCTGGCCCGAGCGGTCGACGCCGACACCACGTTGATCCTGGTCGAGCACCGGGTCGCCGAGGCGCTGCCCCTGGTCGACCGGGTGGTGGTCCTCGAACCCGGCGGTGGCGTCCGCGCCGACGGCCCGCCGGACGCGGTCTTCGCCGCCCACGGCGACGCCCTCGCCGCCGAGGGGGTCTGGGTGCCCGGCCGGGAAATTCCGTCACGCCGCGCCGCCGGCCCGCCCGGCGAGGTGCTGCTCACCGCCGAACGCCTCGGCCAGCCGCCCCGGCTGGCCCCCACCGACCTGACCGTACGCGCCGGAGAGGCGCTCGCCGTGCTCGGACCGAACGGTGCCGGGAAGTCCACCCTGGCACTGCTGCTCGGTGGGCTGCTCAAGCCGGCCACCGGGCGGCTGGCGGCGAGCGCGGAACTGGCCGGGGCCGACTCGCGTAGCGCACCGCACCGGTGGCGGGCACCGGCGTTGACCCGCCGGATCGGCTCGGTGTTCCAGAATCCCGAGCACCAGTTCGTCACCGGCACCGTCTTCGACGAACTGGCCCTGGGCCCGAGGCGGACCGGGGCGTCCGAGTCGGCGGTCCACGACCGCGTGACGGACCTGTTGAGCCGATTGCGGCTGGACCGGCTCGCCGCCGCCAACCCGTACACCCTCTCCGGCGGCGAGGCACGGCGGCTGAGCGTGGCGACTGCCCTGGCCACCGCGCCCCGCCTGCTGATCTGCGACGAACCCACCTTCGGCCAGGACCGGCGCACCTGGCGGGAACTGGTGGACCTCCTCGGCGACCTGCGCGACGCCGGCCACGGCCTGGTCACGGTCACCCACGACGCCGAGTTCGTGGCCGCGCTGGCCGACCGCACGCTGACCCTCGCCCCGCCCGAAGCCGGCCCGGAGCAGCGATGATCACTCTGGAGCCGATCGCTGCGCCGGACGCGCCGCTGGCCCGGCGCAACCCGGTAGCCAAACTGGCCGCCGCGATGCTGTTCGCGTTCCCGCTGATGGCCACGTTGGACCCGGTGGCGCCGGCCATCGCGATCGCCGTGGAGCTGGCGGTGCTGCCGCTGTTCGGGGTGCACCCCGGCCTGCTGGTCCGCCGGGCCTGGCCGCTGCTGGCCGCGGCCGGCGGCATCCTGGTCACCCTGGTGCTCTTCGCCGCCGACCGGTCCGGACGGGTGCTGCTCGACGCGGGGCCGGTGGTGGTGACCTCCGGTGTGCTGGTCACCGCGCTCGGCCTGGTGCTGCGGTTGTTCGCGGTGGCCCTGCCCGGGGTGATCGTCTTCGCCACCACCGACCCGACCGACCTGGCCGACGCGCTGGTACAGAACGCGAAGGCACCCGCCCGGTTCGCCATCGGCGCGCTGGCCGCGTTCCGGTTGGTGCCTCTGCTCGGCCAGGAGTGGCAGATGATCACGATGGCCCGGCGGGCCCGCGGGGTCGAGGCGGGACGCAGCCCGGTGGCCCGACTGCGATTGTTCGTCTCGACAGCGTTCACGCTGCTGGTCGGTGCGATCCGGCGGGGCACCCGGCTCGCCGTGGCGATGGACGCCCGGGGCTTCGACAGCGACGTGCCACGCACCTTCGCCCGCCGGCAGCGGTTCGGCGTGGCCGACTGGCTGCTGATCGTCGGCGCGACGGCGACCGCCGGTGCGGCGCTGGCCGTCAGCGTGGCCCTCGGCACCTTCCGTCCCCTGATCGGCTGACGGCCCTCGGGCCGGGGCCACCCGCTCCAGCACGGCGCAGGGCCGGGCGGGGTGGGGCGTACCCACGCCGCATCCGGCCCTGCGCGCGGACCGTCAGCTACGCCGGAAGGCGTAGCGGCGGACCTGGCCGGTCCGCTGGCCGCGTCCCACGCCGGAGGCTCCGGTGGCCGGCGGACCCGCCTTCGGTGCCGTCGGCGGCACGGCCGGCAGGACGGACATCGGCGCGATCGCGACCTCGTCCAGGTTCGCCGGTGTGACGGCGGCGAGTTCGGCGGAGTGACGGTCGGGACGGGACTTTCGGGAACTGCGCTTGGCGGGCATCTGTGCCTCCTCGCTCGGCCGACGACCAGCAGACGGTGGACGGTCGACCGGGTCGTGGGGACCGCCACCTGGGCGGTCGGGAACGGATGGGACTGCTGCCCGGGACCGACCACGGAAGACACCACCGCCGACGGCGGGTGGACACACGCGGACGCCCGGAAGCACACGGGTCGCGGCTCGACGGCGGCGGACCCGGCTCGGAAAAAGGGGCGTCAGTAGCGCATGTCCGCACGCTATCGGCCCGGAGACGGGGACGCATCCGAATTACGCGTCATGCGCTACGCGACCACCTGATGACCAGCGGTGGGGGGACGGCGCACGACGACCCGGGGCCGCGATACCGTCGCACCACTACAGGTAGACGGCGGAAGGTGGCGACGAGGATGGCGGATCGGGCTACGGCGCAGATCGGTGTGACAGGACTGGCGGTGATGGGCCGCAACCTGGCCCGGAACCTGGCCCGCAACGGGTTCACCGTGGCGTTGCACAACCGCTCGCCGGAGCGGACCCGGTCGCTGGTGGCGGAGCACGGCGACGAGGGGACCTTCGTCCCGACGGAGTCCCTGGCGGACTTCGTCGCCGCGCTGGAGCGCCCCCGCGCAGTGATCATCATGGTCAAGGCGGGCGGTCCCACCGACGCGGTGATCGACGAGTTGGTGCCGCTGCTGGAAGAGGGCGACATCATCATCGACTGCGGCAACGCGCACTTCGCCGACACCCGCCGTCGGGAGGAGACGCTGCGCGGCCACGGGCTGCACTTCGTCGGCACGGGTGTCTCCGGCGGCGAGGAAGGCGCGCTGCTCGGGCCGAGCATCATGCCGGGCGGCTCGGTCGAGTCGTACCAGAAGCTCGGCCCGATCTTCGAGAAGATCGCCGCGCAGGTCGAGGGTGAGCCGTGCTGCCGGCACATCGGGCCGGACGGCGCCGGGCACTTCGTGAAGATGGTCCACAATGGCATCGAGTACGCCGACATGCAGCTCATCGCCGAGGCGTACGACCTGCTGCGGGCGGGGCTCGGCGCGGAACCGGCGGAGATCGCGCAGATCTTCCGGGAGTGGAACGCCGGCGAGCTGGAGTCCTTCCTGATCGAGATCACCGCCGACGTGCTGGCGCACACCGACGCCGCCACCGGGCGGGCGTTCGTGGACGTGGTGCAGGACCGGGCCGAGCAGAAGGGCACCGGCCGGTGGACCGTCCAGATCGCTCTCGACCTGGGCATCCCGATCACCGGCATCGCCGAGGCCACCTTCGCCCGGTCGCTGTCGGGCCACGTCGGTCAGCGCGAGGCCGCGCTGCGGGCCTTCCCCGAGGCCGGCGAGAAGTGGCAGGTCAGTGACCGCGAGGCCTTCATCGAGGATGTCCGCCGGGCGCTGCTGGCCTCGAAGATCGTCGCGTACGCGCAGGGCTTCGACCAGATCCGTGCCGGCAGCGCCGAGTACGACTGGAACATCGACCTGGGTGGCACCGCGACCATCTGGCGTGGCGGCTGCATCATCCGGGCCCGGTTCCTGGATCACATCAAGCAGGCGTACGACGAGCAGCCGGAGCTGCCCACCCTGCTGGTGGCACCGTGGTTCGCCGACACCGTGCGCGACGGCGTGCCGAGCTGGCGACGGGTGGTGGCCGAGGCAGCCCGGGCGGGTGTGCCGGCCCCGGCGTTCGCCTCGTCACTGGCGTACTTCGACGCGCTGCGTGCGGAGCGGCTACCGGCCGCACTGATCCAGGGACTGCGCGACAACTTCGGCGCGCACACCTACCGCCGGGTCGACCGGGACGGCTCGTTCCACACGCTGTGGGCCACGCCGGACCGCGCCGAGGTCGAGGCCTGAGTCAGCCGAAGGATCGTGGTCTACGGCATCTCGCGGTATCCGAGCTCGGATACCGCGAGATGCCGTAGACCCAGGCGACCGGCCGCGTCAGAAGAAGCGGCGGCGCTTGGCGTGCTGTGGGCGGAGCAGATCGGCGCCCTTGTTGAGCAGACGAGTGGCCCGGTTGGAGCCGCGCCGAGACTCCAACGTGTGGCTCAGTTTCCGGGCCCCGGCGGCGGCGACCGGCACCGCGATGGCCATCACCGCCCACTGCCCGATGCGCTTGCGAAGCATATGAGTTCACCTCCGTCAGTGGCTGCTGCCAGCGGTGATACCCACCCTTGCGGTCCGCTAAGCGTTCAGGTGGTCGGTGCCACCGGATTGGGTAACGCGCCGCCGAACCGGCGGTCGCGCTGGGCGTACAACTCGCAGGCGTACCACAGGTGGCGGCGGTCGAAGTCGGGCCAGAGCGTGTCCAGGAAGATCAGCTCAGCGTAGGCGCTCTGCCAGAGCAGGAAGTTCGACGTCCGCTGCTCGCCGGAGGGCCGCAGGAACAGATCCACCTCGGGCACCTCGGGGTGGTAGAGGTACCGCCCGACCGTCTTCTCGGTGACCTTGGCCGGGTCGAGCCGACCGGCAGCCACGTCCCGGGCGATCGCGGCGGCCGCGTCGGCGATCTCCGCCTGCCCGCCGTAGTTGACGCAGAACTGCAGGGTCAGCGTCGAGTTGCCGCGGGACATCTCCTCGGCGGTCTGCAACTCGCTGATCACGCTCTTCCACAGCCGCCCGGCCCGACCAGACCAGACCACCCGCACCCCGAGGTCGACCAGCTGGTCCCGGCGGCGGCGGATGACGTCCCGGTTGAAGCCCATCAGGAACCGCACCTCCTCCGGCGAACGCCGCCAGTTCTCCGTCGAGAAGGCGTACGCCGACAGGTAGGGGATGCCCAGCTCGATGGCGCCCTCGACGGTGTCGAACAGCGAGAACTCCCCCGCCTCGTGGCCCTTGGTGCGGGGCAGCCCGCGCTCCTTGGCCCATCGGCCGTTGCCGTCCATCACCACGGCGACATGGCGGGGTACCGCCCCCGGCGGCAGCTCCGGCGGTCGGGCTCCCGACGGGTGTGGGGTCGGCGGCACCGGCTCACGCCGGCCGGCCCTGGACGATCGGATCACTCGTTACTCTCCCTGTCCACGTCCTGTGACGCCCGGTCGGGCGGCAGCGCTGCACCAGCCGGGGCCACCAGGCCGACGTCACCCGCCGGTCGCCCCGCGCCGGATGCCGACGGCACACCACCCCGGTCGACCAGCGGCAGCGAGCGTAACGCGCGTTCCAGGTGCCATTGCAGGTGCGCCGCGACCAGGCCGCTGCATTCCCGGCGTACCCCATGTTCGGTGGCATCGGCGATCCGCCAGTCACCGACGGTCAGCGCCGACATGAGATCGATGGTGGCCGGGGCCGGGTGCGCGGCCCCCGGTGGCCGGCAGTCCGGGCAGACCGCGCCGCCGGCCGGCACCGAGAAGGCTCGGTGTCGGCCGGGGGTGCCGCAGACCGCGCAGGCGGTCAACGCCGGTGCCCAGCCCGCCAGCGCCATCCCGCGCAGCAGGTACGCGTCGAGCACCAGCGTGGTGGCGTGCTCGCCCTCGGCGAGAGCGCGCAGCGCACCCAGGGTGAGCTGGAACAACCGCAGCGACGGCTCCCGCTCGACCGGGGTGAGGCGCTCGGCGGTCTCGGCGATCGCGCTGGCGGCGGTGTACCGGGGATAGTCACCGAGAAACCGCTTGCCGTAGAGGTCGATTCCCTCGACCTGGCTCACGGTGTGCAGCGAGCTGCCCAACTCCCCCTTGGGGTCGCCGGCCAGTTGCAGGTCGACGTGCCCGAAGGGCTCCAGACGGGCGCCGAACTTCGACGTGGTCCGGCGTATCCCCCGGGCGACCGCGCGAAGCCGGCCGTGCCGCCGGGTGAGCAAGGTGATGATGCGATCCGACTCGCCGAGTTTCTGCACACGCAGCACCACCGCGTCATCGCGGTAGAGCTGTCGGCGGTACCCGGCCATCGCGCCATTCTCCCCTCCGCCCGGAAATCAGGTCCGACCCCGGGTCGGAATTCAGGGTCCGCTCGGGGTCGCCGTGCCGGCGAACCCGGATGCGCACCCGGTGGCGCCGGCCGTAGCGTGCTCGGCATGGCTTCGCACCGGACCATCGCCGTCCCCCGGCCGACCGCCGCAGATCGGCCCACCGCCAAGCGCCACAACGCCGCGCCGCGAGGGAGCACCGCACGCCGAACCGGCATGGCGATCGCCGCGACCGCCGCCCTCATCGTCCTGGTCGGGTGTGACAACCTGTCGTACCGACAGCTGGACTTCGACACCACGGAGTCCGCTCGGATCACCGCGATCCAGGTGCTGCCCGGTTCCGGCGACGTGGTGGTCCGGGCCGACGGCGGGGTGGACGGGGTACGCGTCAAGCGCGTGCTCCGCTACCAGAACAATCAGCCAGACGTCACCTACGAGATCAAGGGCACGGAACTGGTGCTCGACACCTCCTGCGGCGCCCGGTGCAGCCTCTCCTACGAGGTGACGGTCAGTGAGGGAGTGAGCGTACGGGGCGAGACCGGCTCCGGGGACGTCGACCTCAGTCGCGTCGGCCAGGTGGATCTCAAGGTGGGTTCCGGCGACGTGCGGATCGCCGCGGCGACCGACACGGTGCGGGTGGAGACCGGCTCGGGCGACATCAGGGTGTACGACGTGACCGGCCCCGTCGTGGTACGGGCCTCCTCCGGAGACGTGACCGGCAGCCGCCTCGGCGGCGAGGTGGACGCGGAGACGAAGTCCGGCAGCATCTCCCTCGAACTGGACAAGCCCACCTCGGCGCGGGCGCACGCGTCGAGCGGCGACGTCAACGTGACCGTGCCGCAGGGCCCGTACCAGGTCCGATCGAAGGCCGGCTCCGGCCGGCTCGACCTGGGCGTGACCCACGACCCGTCCGCCACGTCCGTGCTCGACCTGCGCACCGGCAGCGGCGACATCAGCGTCATCGCGCGATGACTCCCCCGCCCCGGCCACGCTGTTCCGGTACGCCACCCGAAGCGGGACCACCGCTCGGGTCGTGGTCGTCGCCGACGTGGGGCCTCGCGCGCCGGCGGGTGGATCGCGACGACGGGCGAACGCCGCCGGGAATCAGCTCAGGCGGTCGTTGCGCCGCCACATCCTCGACCCAACCCACCACCGCCGTCACCAGGCCCACCAGCAGGAACACCAGAACAACCCGGATCGCCAGGCCCAGCAGATCCTGATGCGACCAGCCGACCACGTCCACCAGCGGGGTGAGTGCGACCACGAACGCCATGTGCCACAGGTAGACCGTCAACGCCCGCCGGTTCAGCACGGTGACCGCCCGGCCGACCAGGGCGTTACGGTCCACCCAGGCCACGGCCGCCGGTGCCCGGCCCAGTGCCACCAGGATGAACGCGGCTGACCAGAGCGCGTTGCCGAGCGGAATGTCGTTGATGTCGTAGCCACGCGGACCCTGGTGGGTCAGGATCCAGGCACCGCCCACCGCCGCGAGTGCGAACGCGGTCGGCCCGAGCACCCAGACGCTCATTCGGCGCAGCATCCCGCTCTGGTGGGCGAACCCCAACAGCCACGCGCCAAAGTAGAGGCCGAACTCGCGTAGGACGAGCGGCGGGTCCTGGTAGATGCCTATTTCGATGACCAGCAACAGGCAGTACGGAGCGAGCAGGGTCGGCAGTGGAAAGCGACGGAACAGCCACAGGGCGACCGGGGAGGCGAGCACGAACCAGAGGTAGTCACGCAGATACCAGATAGGGCTCAACGCCAGCGCACCCCAGTAGTTCGCCGGCGGATCGGCCACCGGGAAAAGCCAGAGCAGCACTGCCGGGGTGAACGGCAGCCCGGTGAGCAGCATCGCCGGTACGAAGATCGCGGCAACCACCCACAGCGACGGCAACAGCCGCCGTAGTCGCCGGCCGACCGCGGTCGGTCCGGACCGCAGCAGTGACCCGGCCATCAGCGATCCGGCGAGCGCGAACATCACCGACATCGCCGGGAACAGCAGGGTCAGCGAAGCCCAACCGGTGACGTGGTAGACGACGACCCGCACGATGGCCAAGGCGCGCAGCAGGTCCAGGTATCTGTTTCGCATCAGCCTGCATCTGTCTCGGGGGCGCGGAGGCTCTTTCCCCTCCTACCCTCCGATGTCCGCCAGCGAAACAGCCAACGACCCGCTGCGATCGTGAAACTTCCCATATGCCTGACCGGTCCCGATCAGTCGAACCGGCGGCGCTGGTCCGATTCGACCGACCCGCCCGATCCGTTCAGAACCCGAGCTTGCGCAGCTGCTTCGGGTCACGCTGCCAATCCTTGGCCACCCGTACGTGCAGATCGAGGTAGACCTTCGTGCCCAGCAGTTCCTCGATCTGCCGCCGTGCCGCAGTGCCGACACCCTTGAGCCGTGCACCCCGATGCCCGATGATGATCGCCTTCTGACTGGGCCGCTCCACGTACAGATCGGCGTAGATCTTCGTCAGCCGACCTTCCGGAATCATCTCCTCCACCACGACCGCGATGGAGTGCGGCAACTCGTCCCGGACGCCCTCCAGCGCGGCCTCCCGGATCAGCTCCGCCACCAGCACCTGCTCCGGGTCGTCGGTGAGCATGTCGTCCGGGTACAACTGCGGCGACTCGGGAAGATACCGCGTCATCACCTCGACCAGGGTGTCCACCTGGTGCCCGGAGACCGCGCTGACCGGAACGATCTCCGCGAATTCCCCCAGCTCGCTCACGGCCAGCAGCTGCTCAGCCAACCGCTTGCGGTCGACCAGGTCGGTCTTGGTGACCACCGCCAGCACGGTCGCCTTCAACTCGGCCAACTCCCCGGTGATGAACCGGTCGCCCCGGCCGATCGGCTCGTCGGCCGGAATACAGAGGCCGATGACGTCGACCTCGCTCCAGGTCTGCCGGACGAGGTCGTTCAGCCGCTCACCCAGCAGGGTGCGGGGACGGTGCAGCCCCGGGGTGTCCACCAGTACGAGCTGCGACTCCGGCCGATGCAGCACCGCCCGGATGACATGTCGGGTGGTCTGCGGCTTGTTCGACGTGATCGCGATCTTCTGCCCGACGATGGCGTTGGTCAGGGTGGACTTGCCGGCGTTGGGACGCCCGACGAAACACGCGAAACCCGCGCGATAGGCGCGCTCACTCATGCCGGCGCTCCGGCGCACCCGCCGGCCCGCGGCCACCACGCACTGAACCCGACGCTGCCTTCGCTCATTCGGTCACCGTGCCGAGCACCGTGCCGTCCGGCCCGGCCACGTGCACCGGCGCGTCGGCGGCCAGGTCACGTACGGCCGCGTACCCGGCACCGTCCAGCGTCGACGCCTCGGTCACCACCACCGCGGCCTCCAGCCGGGTGGCCCCTGCGGCAGCCGCCGAGGCGACCGCCAGTTGCAGCGCGGTGATCGTCAGCGACGGCAACGACACGCTGGCCGCCGCGTAGGTCCGGCCGTCCTGGTCCCGGACCGCGGCACCCTCCACGGCGCCCACCCGTCCCCGGGCACCCCGGGCGAGGATGACCAGCTTGCTGTCCTCGGCACTCAGTTCGGAGCCGGTGGACCGGGCGGCCGGTACGGCGGGTGACTCAGGCATCAGCGGGCTGCCTCTCCTCGGATCGGTCGTTGTCGGAACGGGAGGCGGTCGGCGTGCCGCCCGGGTCGTCAGGCGTGTCTGTCGGCTCGACCCGGCGCACCAGCACCGTGTCGATCCGGTTGCGGCGGCCGGTGGTGCCCTCGGCGACCAGTCGCAGCCCGGCCACCTCGACCTGCGCACCCGGGATCGGCACCCGCCCCAGGGACTGCGCGAGCAGACCACCCACGGTCTCCACCTCGTCGTGCGGCAGCTCGGTGTCGAACAGCTCGCCGAGATCCTCGACCGGCAGTCGGGCGGTCACCCGCACCGCACCATCGGGCAGCTGCTCGACCGGTGGGCGCTCGACGTCGTACTCGTCGGTGATCTCTCCGACGATCTCCTCAAGAATGTCCTCGATGGTGACCAGGCCGCCGGTGCCGCCGTACTCGTCCACCACGATGACCAGGTGATTGCGGGCGGCCTGCATCTCCGACAGCAGGTCGTCGACGGCCTTGGACTCGGGCACGAACGTCGCCGGCCGCATCAGCTCGGCCACCGGCAGCTGACGGTCCTCGGCGGCCCCGCCCTGGGTGCGCTGGATCAGGTCCTTGAGGTAGAGGATGCCGAGCACGTCGTCGACGCTCTCGCCGATGACCGGAATCCGGGAGAAGCCGGAGCGCAGGAACAGCGCGAGTGCCTGGGAGAGGTTCTTACCCGACTCGATCCACACCATCTCGGTTCGCGGCACCATCACCTCGCGGGCGATGGTGTCACCGAGGGCGAAGACCGAATGGATCATCTGCCGCTCACCGTGCTCCACCACACCCCGCTGCTCGGCGAGGTCGACCAGTTCACGCAACTCGACCTGGGTGGCGAAGGGCCCCTCCCGGAATCCACGCCCGGGGGTGACCGCGTTACCGATCAGGATCAGCAGGGAGGCCAACGGGTTGAGCACCCGGCCCAGCCAGCGCACCAGCGGCGCCGCCGAGCGGCCCACCACGTACGCGTGCTGCCGGCCCAGGGTACGCGGGCCGACGCCGACCACCACGAAGCTGACCACGGTCATCGCTCCGGCGGTCACCAGCGCCGCACGCCAGCCCGCGCCGAAGGTGTCCACCGCCACCAGCGCCACCAGCGTGGTGGCGGTCAACTCGGCAAGCAGCCGGAGCAGCAGCAGGAGATTGAGGTGCCGGACCACGTCACCGGCGACCGTCTGGAGCGTCCGGGCGCCCCGGAGCCCCTCGCGGGCCAGTTCGGCCGCCCGGGCCGGGGAGACCGCGGCCAGAGCGGCCTCGGTCATCGCGATCAGGCCGGCGAGCACCACCAGCCCGGCAGCGAACACGAGCAGTTGCAGGTCGGGTAGGCCGGTGGCGGCCGCGGCCAGCGGAGTGTCCATCACCGGGAGCGGGCCGACCGCCAGCTCGCCAGCAACCGGGCCTGGAGCCCGAACATCTCCCGCTCCTCCTCCGGCTCCGCGTGGTCGTAGCCGAGCAGGTGCAGGACACCGTGCACGGTGAGCAGGTGCAACTCGTCAGCGGTGCGGTGCCCGGCGGTCGCGGCCTGCTTCGCCGCCACCTCCGGGCAGAGCACGATGTCGCCGAGCAATGCCGGTTCGCCACCGGCGGCGGCGCTCTCTCCCGGCCCGTGGTCGACGCTGCCCTCGTCCATGGGGAAGGCCAGCACGTCGGTCGGGCCGTCACCGCCCATCCAACGATGGTTCAGCTCGGTCATGTAGTCGACGTCGACGAGCAACACGGAGAGTTCGGCGAGCGGGTTGACCCCCATCTCGTCGAGCGCGTGCCGGGCGACGGCGAGCACGGCGTCGGTGTCGACCTCGGCACCGGACTCGTTGGCGATCTCGATGGACAACTGTCTTCCCTCGTTAGCGGCGCCGGCCACCGCGGTTGCCCTGGGCGCTACGCCCGGACACCGCGTGCACACCCTGCGCCTGCTGGTTCTCGGCGTCCCACCGCGCGTACGCGTCGACGATCTCCCCGACCAACCGGTGACGTACCACGTCGGCGCTGGACAGCTGCGCGAAGTGCACGTCCTCGACGCCTTCCAGGATCTCGCGTACGACCCGCAGCCCGCTGGTCGTGCCGCCGGGCAGGTCGACCTGGGTGACGTCGCCGGTGACCACGATCTTGGAGCCGAAGCCGAGCCGGGTGAGGAACATCTTCATCTGCTCGGGCGTGGTGTTCTGCGCCTCGTCGAGAATGATGAACGCGTCGTTGAGCGTGTTGTGCGTGACCAGGAAGTCATCGGTGACGTACAGCGAATCCTCCGCCGCCACCTGGATGCACATCGTCTCCTGGACACCAGCGGGGACGATCGAGTCGATGAAACGCATCGGCCGGCCGCCGCCGCACTCCTCGTACCGCTGGCGCTTACGCGACAACCGGAACGGCGCTACGCCCTCCGGCAAGCGGATCTCCACGACATATGCGTCCGACCGGTACGCGACCGGTCGACCGTTGGCCAGGCCAGGCTTGCGCCCTTCGGCCACCCGAACACGCCACGTCGCCACGCCACCGAGTGACTGGACCAGGTGGACGACGTCGTCACGCAGTCGGGGAGAGGTGGTCGAGTACTGCACCCGGCAGGTACGTCCCGCCTGGACGACCGGCCCGCCGTCGGTGTCCAGCAGCCCTTGCAGGACGGCCAGTCGGACATCGGCGCTGTTCCGGAGATATACGGACGGCACGAACTTGGTGCCCGACTTCGTGCCGGCCAGACCCAGCTCGCGGAGCGCGACCGTCACCGGGTTGGCGACGATCACACCGCCGCGGTGACCCTTGGTGTGCCGGAGGACATAGTCGTATTCGCTCTCGCGGTGCAGCTCGATGTCGACGAGGTTGTCCTCGATCGCCAGGGCGAGTTCAGGGTCCGCCGTGGTGAACCCCGGCGTCGTGCGGCACGAGATCGACCCGTCACCGAGCAGCAGGCCGAGGACGTACGGATCGAGCGGAACGTCCTGCGGCTCCAGCTGGACCGGAGCCACCACCGGCAGTTCGTAACGGCGGAGGTGACCCCGCCGCTCCTGCCCGATCATTTCCTGGGTCTCCAGCGTGCGTCGGCGACCACGCCGCTTGTCCTCGGGCGTGGCGACCGTCCAGAGGTGCTCACCGCAGCACAGGGTGGAGGCCCCGTCCTGGGTGGTCACCCGGTAGACCTGCTTGGGCCCCTGCGGGTAGATCCCGATCACCGGGGTCGGCATGCCGTTCGAGCCGATCACGAGATCGCCGACCTGGAGTGAGCCGAACCGCTTGAAGCCTTCCGGCGTCAGCACGCGGGCGTCGTACGGCTGCGCCCGACCCCTCATATATGCCAGCGGGGCGACCTCGATCGTGCCGGCGGCCATCAGCTTCGGGATGGTCTCCGGGTCGAGCATGTCGTGCAGGGCGTCGTAGAGCGGACGCAGGTAGGGGTCGATCTTCTCGTTGAGCGTGCCGGGCAGGAAGCCCAGCCGCTCGCCCGCTTCCACCGCCGGCCGGGTCAGGATGATCCGGTTGATCTGCTTGGCCTGCAACGCCTGCACCGCCTTGGCCATGGCGAGGTATGTCTTACCGGTGCCCGCCGGGCCGATGCCGAAGACGATGGTGTGTCCGTCGATCGCGTCGACGTAGCGCTTCTGCCCGAGCGTCTTGGGGCGGATGGTGCGCCCGCGCCGGGAGAGGATGTTGAGGGTGAGCACCTCGGCGGGTCGCTCCGTACCACCCTGTTCGAGCATGCCGACGGTACGACGGACGGCATCTGTGGTCAGGGTCTCGCCTTTCTCGATGAGTTCGAGCAACTCGCTGAAGAGCCGCTCGGCGAGAGCGTTGTCGGCGGGAGCGCCGGTGATGGTGATCTCGTTGCCACGCACGTGCACGTCACTGTTCACCGAGCGCTCGACCAGTCGCAGGATCTCGTCACCCGCGCCGAGCAGGCTGACCATGATCTTCGAGTCGGGGACCGTGATCCTGGTCTGCACCCGGGGCGGGCCGGGAGGTGGGGTGCCGGTCATAGGTCGGGCCGGAGGGCCCTGCGCCACCTGCTCTCGATCTCGGCGCCGGGCCTGTGGCACGGCGTGCGGACGTTGCCTCCATCGTATCGGGTCGACCGCGCGGACACGCTGCCCATTTCCCCCGCCATGACCTCCCGCACCACCTGACAAAGCGGGCATTCATCTCAGTTGCGCCTCGGTCAGGCGCGGAAGTCGAAACCCTCGAAGGTCTCCTGACGGCGGGTGAACCGGTACGTCGCCCAGTGCATCCGAACCACCACGCCAGCGGAGTCCCGGGTCAGTCGGAGCAGCTCACCGCACTCCCGGCCGGAAACGGTCCGGAACACGTCCGGTCGCTGCGGCACCGGGGCGAACACCGCGGGCGGCTTGCCTGGTGGGTCACCGGCGCCACGGGCCCGCAGGGCCCCGTCGTGCCACGAGAAGACGTACTCGAAGCCCTCGCCCCACCAGCGGCCGAGCAGCCCCCGCAGCTCCGGCGGCGCGGGATCGCCGGGACGCCACGGCTCGATGTCGGCCGGGTCGTGCTCGACCGCCGCGGCGAGCAGCCGGTGCGGCAGCTCCAGCAACTCGACGGCGGTGCCGGAGGAGCCCAGCACAGCAGCGCCGAAGGCCGCCGGGGTGCCCTCGCCGCCCCGCCGGCCGTACACGCCGGCGAGGAAGCCGGGCATCGCCCCGTCGTGCCCGACGTGCACCACCCGCTCCCCCTGCGGCACCAGGATCAGCCCGAGACCGAACCCGCCGGCCCACACCGCCTCGTCGGTGACCGTCAGCGGCCAACGCATCTCGTCCAGGGTGGCCGATGCGAGCACCCGGCCCGCCGCGTCCACCGTCGTCGGGTCGGCCAGGAAGGCGGCCCACCGGGCCATGTCCGTGGCGGTGCTCCACAGTTGCGCGGCAGGCCCCACCGCGCCGAAGTCGGTGGGCGGTTCCGGATGCGCCTCGTCGGAGTACGCGTCGACCAGGAACCCGGTCGCGGCGCGCGGGCCCGGGGCGACCGTGGTCGCGGTCAACCCGAGTGGCGTCAGCACCCGCTCGGTCAACACTTCCGCCCAGGTGCCGCCGCGCACCTGCCCGACCAGGCGGCCGAGCAGGGCCATGCCGAGGTTCGAGTAGTGGTAGCGGCGCCCGGTCGGCAACACCCGCTCGGCCCGGGCCAGTTCGGCGAGCAGTTGGTCGGCGTCCGGCGCGCGCAGCGTGTCCCAGACGTCGCCGTACGGCTCCCGTTGCAGCCCGGCCGTGTGCGAGAGCAGTCGACGCACGGTCAGCTCACCGTGTGCCGGCAGGTCGAGATGCCGGCGCAGCGGGTCGTCGAGGTCGAGCAGTCCGTCGTCGCGACACTGCAGGACCAGGACGGCGGTGAAGGTCTTGGTCACCGAACCGATCCGGAACCGGGTCTGCTCGTCCAGGGCCGTGTCGTTGCCGGTGCCGCCAGCGGTGCACGTCCACAGCGGCCGGTCGGCACGGTGCACCGCGGCCGAGACCGCCGGCACCCGGGCCTGCGCCTGCACCTGCCGCACCATCCGGTCCAGGCGACCGGCGGCGGAGGTCTGGCCGGCGGCCAGGGTCATCCGAGACTCCGGGCCAGCATCGGTCCCAGTGGTGCACCGCCCAACACGTGCGCGTGCACGTGGAAGACCTCCTGACCGCCGTGCGCACCGGTGTTGAACATCAGCCGGAACCCGTCGCCGAGCAGCCCCTCGTCCTCGGCCACCGCGGCGGCCGTGGCCAGCACCTCGCCGGCCAGCGTCGGGTCACTCTGGCTGAGCGTGGCCACGTCCGCGTAGTGCTCCTTCGGCACCACCAGCACGTGTACCGGCGCCTTCGGGTCGATGTCCCGGAAAGCGAGCGTGGTGGGCGTCTCACGGACCACGGTGGCCGGAATCTCCCCGGCGACGATGCGGCAGAACAGACAGTCGGTTCCCATCCCGGCAGTGTAAGGAAGGGCCCCTTGTTAACGTCTCCGGTATAGGAAGGGCCCCTTGCTAACGGCAAGCGTCCGCCGCGACTCACCAGCGCAGCAGGCGGGTGGCGAGGACCGCCAGAGCGGCCACGCCGGCGGTGGAGGTACGCAGCACCGAGGTGCCGAGCCGCACCGGCCGGGCGCCGGCTTCCTGGAAGGCCGACAACTCGTCCGGGGTGATGCCGCCCTCCGGCCCCACCACCAACACGATTTCGCCGTGCTCGGGCAGCTCGACGGTGGTCAGTCGGTCGGTCGCCTCCTCGTGCAGCACGTACCCGGCCGCTGCCCCGGCGATTCGACGCGCCACCGAGGCGGTGGCCTCGTCCGGCGCCCCGGCCACCACCGGCAGCCACGCCCGTCGGGCCTGCTTCGTCGCCTCGCGGGCGGTGGCGACCCACCGGCTGCGGGCCCGTACGCCCCGCTCGCCGCGCCACTGCACCACCGAGCGGCTCGCCGCCCAGGGGACCATCTCGTCCACTCCGGCCTCGGTCATCGCCTGCACGGCCAACTCGCCCCGGTCGCCCTTGGCGATGCCCTGGACCACCACCAGGCGGGGGTTCGCCGCGTCGACGTACCCCCGGTCGATCACGTCGAGGTCGAGGGTGCCCCGGCCGACGGCGGTGACCACGGCGCTGGCCGTGCCGCCCCGGCCGTCGGCGAGCAGCACCCGCTCGCCGACGCGCAGCCGTTGCACGGTCGCGGCGTGGTGGCCCTCGGGACCATCCAGCACCAGTGCGGCGGCGGTCGGCAGCGACTCGACCAGGAACAGCGGGGCGGACACGTCAGGCGTGGCCGTTGAAGGCGTCGCGCATCCGGGAGAAGAAGCCGCCCTGCTTGGTCAGCTCGGCGACCTCCTCACCGCGGGTCTTGGCGAACTCGCGCAGCATCCGCTCCTGCTCGGCGTCGAGCTTGGTGGGGGTACGCACGTCCAGGTGGACGTAGAGGTCGCCCCGCCCGGTTCCGCGCAGGTGCGGTACGCCACGGGCCCGCAGCCGCAGGGTGCTCCCCGGCTGGGTGCCCGGCTTGACGTCGACCGGTTCCTCGCTGTCGAGCGTCTTGATGGTCAGCCGGGTGCCGAGCGCGGCGGCGGTCATCGGCACGGTGACCCGGCAGTGCAGGTCGTCACCTTTGCGGGAGAAGACGTCGTGTGGCCGTTCGTGGATCTCCACGTAGAGGTCCCCGGCGGTGCCGCCGCCCGGGCCGACCTCACCCTGCTGGGCGAGGCGGATGCGCATCCCGTCCTCCACCCCGGCGGGGATCTTGACGGTCAGCGAACGGCGGGTGCGTACCCGGCCGTCACCGGCGCAGGTCGGGCAGGGGTGCGGAATGGTGGTGCCGTAGCCCTGGCAGACGGTGCACGGCCGGGCGGAGACCACCTGGCCGAGGAAGGTGCGCTGCACCGACTGCACCTCGCCCCGGCCGCCGCACGCCTCACAGGTGGCCAGGTGGGTGCCGGCGGCGGTGCCGGCGCCGGAGCAGGTGGTGCAGAGCACGGCGGTGTCGACGGTGATCGGCGCCTCGACGCCGAAGGCGGTCTCCTGGAGGTCCAGCTCCAGGCGCAGGATCGCGTCGGCGCCGGGGCGGGTACGCGGTCGCGGGCCTCGTCCGGCGCCGGTGGCACCGCCGAAGAACGCGTCCATGATGTCCTGGAAGCCGACGAAGGGGCCCGCCCCGCCGGGGCCACCCGGACCACCGGGACCACCCCCGCCCGGTGCCAGCGGATCACCGCCCAGGTCGACAATCTGCCGTTTCCGATCGTCCGAGAGGACCTCGTACGCGGCGTTGATGTCTTTGAACTTCTCCTGTGCCTCCGGGTCCGGATTCACGTCCGGATGGAACTGGCGCGCCAGCTTGCGGTAGGCACGCTTGATCTCGTCATCGGAGGCACCCTTGCTCACGCCGAGAATGCCGTAGTAGTCCCTGGCCACTGCGTTCCGTGTCCTCGTGTTCGTCTCGAGTTACGCCGCCGGCGGCAGCCTGCCGTCGGCCCTGACTGGTCAGTTCTGGGCCAGCAGCTCGCCCACGTAGCGTGCCACGGCCCTCACCGTGGCGATGGTTCCGGGGTAGTCCATCCGGGTCGGTCCCAGCACGCCCATCCCCCCGACGATGGTCGTGCCCGGGCCGTATCCGGTGCTGACCACGGAAGCAGCCCGTAGGTTGTCGATCTCGTTCTCGTCGCCGATGCGCACCCGCAGGGTGCTCGGCTCCACCTCGCCGATCAGCTTGAGCAGCACGACCTGCTCCTCAAGTGCCTCCAGGATGGGGCGCAACGAGCCCTGGAAGTCCAGCAGGCCGCCCCGGGCGAGATTGGCGGTGCCGGCCAGGGCGAGTCGTTCCTCGTGCCGTTCGACAAGGGTCTCCAGC
The DNA here is from genome assembly GCF_016863535.1 of Micromonospora lutea. Classification (GTDB taxonomy): domain Bacteria; phylum Actinomycetota; class Actinomycetes; order Mycobacteriales; family Micromonosporaceae; genus Micromonospora; species Micromonospora lutea. The sequence continues at coordinate 45,117 of NZ_BOPB01000009.1, read as the reverse complement.
AGCACCGTGGACAGGGTCGTCATGGCCGGGCGCAGGTGCGGCGGAGAGTCCTCGATGAGAGCCTGCACCAGCGGCGGGGTCTCCGACAGGAACACGCCGACCAGTTTTTCGTTGACCAGCCGGCGCAGGTCCAGGACGTCGTCGGCGGGAATCGGTGCGGGCATCTCGACCAGCCGCTGCTCGACGCGGCCGGTGTCGGCGATCATCACCAGCATCAGCCGGGTGGTGGAGATCGGCACCAGTTCCAGGTGACGCACCCGGGATCGGGCCAGGCTCGGGTACTGCACGACGGCGACCTGCCGGGTCAGTTGCGCCAGCAACCGCACCGTGCGGTGCACCACGTCGTCGAGGTCGACGGCGCCGGCCAGGAAGCGCTCGATCGCCCGACGCTCGGCCGGGCTGAGCGGCTTGACCCGGCTCAGCCGGTCCACGAAGAGCCGGTAGCCGCGATCGGTGGGCACCCGCCCCGCGCTGGTGTGCGGCTGGCGGATGTAGCCCTCCTCCTCCAGCACGGCCATGTCGTTACGGACCGTGGCCGGCGAGACACCCAACTGGTGCCGCTCGACGAGTGACTTGCTGCCGACCGGTTCCTGGGTGGCGACGTAGTCCTCGACGATCGCCCGGAGCACCGCGAGCTTGCGGTCGTCCAGACCCATCCCTCCCCACCTCCTGTCGCAGGTCAGCATTGGGTGTCACGGCCACCAGAGCAACACTCTGGCACTCGACTGTAGCGAGTGCCAGTCTACGTCGGCGCCCCCGCCGACGCGATGATCAAGTCATCACGCTCGTCATCGGACCGATCGGCGGGTTGACACTGGCCGGTGTCGCTCTGGTGCGACGTTGCCGGTGACACCTACCGTGACCTCCATGACAGAACCACCTCGTCCGCCGGACTCCGGCGACGAACCCACGACACCACTGTCCGGCTCGCCTGGCCAGGGCGGCTATCCCCCACCCGGCGGCTACCCACCCCCCACCGGCGACCAGCCACCGCCGGCCGGCTATCCCCCACCCGGCGGTTACCCGCCGCCCGGTGGTTACCCCCCACCCGGAGCGCCCGGTGTCGGCTACCCGACCGGCGGTCACGGCACACCCGGTGGTGGCTACGCCAACAACGAGGACAAGACCTGGGCCCTGGTCGCCCACTTCGGCGGCCCGCTCGGCGTGATCATCGGTGCCGGGCTCTTCGGCTGGGTGGCGCCGCTGATCGCGATGCTGGCCCGCGGACAGCAGTCCCCGATTGTCCGGGCACACTCCGTGGCCGCGCTGAACTACCAGCTCACCTGGGCCATCATCGGCGTGCTGAGCTGGGTGCTCGCCACGATCACCTGCGGCATCCTGTTCTTCGCCCCGATCATCGCTGGGATCGTGCCGGTGATCTTCGGCATCATCGGCGGGGTCAAGGCCAACGACGGAGTCCTCTACCAGTACCCGATGAGCTACTCGTTCGTGAAGCGCTGACCGACGGGATCACCTGGTGACGGGGGTCAGGGCAGCAGGTCGCGGACCACGGCGTCGGCGAGCAGCCGGCCGCGCAGGGTGAGCACGGCGCGGCCGGCTGCGTGAGCCGGCTGGGCGAGCAGACCCTCGGCCACTGCCCGCGCCGCGCCGGCTCGCCCGGCGTCGGTCAGCACGTCCAACGGCAGGCCGGACGCCAGCCGCATTCGGAGCATGACCTCCTCCATGTGCGCCTCGTCGCCGGTGAGCACCTCCCGGGCCTGCCCGGGAGACTCCCCGGTGACCAGGCGTTTCGCGTACGCCGCCGGATGCTTGACGTTCCACCAGCGCACTCCGCCGACGTGGCTGTGCGCCCCGGGCCCCAAGCCCCACCAGTCGCCCCCGGTCCAGTAGAGCAGGTTGTGCCGGCAACGAGCGTCCGGTGTGCGGGCCCAGTTGGAGACCTCGTACCAGGAGAAACCGGCGGCGTCGAGGGCGGACTCGGCAGCCAGGTACCGGTCCGCGGCCACGTCCTCGTCCGGGTATGGCAGTTCGCCACGGCGCATCCGGGCGGCCAGCCGGGTGCCGTCCTCGACGATCAGGGCGTACGCGCTGACGTGGTCCACGCCCGCGTCCACCACCTGGTCCAGCGAGGCGACGAAGTCCTCGGCCCGCTCCCCCGGCGTCCCATAGATCAGGTCGAGATTGACGTGGTCGAACCCGGCGTCGCGGGCCTCCAGCGCGGCGGCGGTGGCCCGGCCGGCGTGGTGTCGACGGTCGAGCACGGCGAGCACCCCGGGCGCGGCCGACTGCATGCCCAGCGAGATCCGGGTGTAGCCGGCCGCGCGCAGCTCCTGCAGCGAGGTGGGCGTCACCGACTCCGGGTTGGCCTCGGTGGTCACCTCCGCGTCGGCCGCCAGTCCCCAGGTCCGGTCGATGGCGTCGAGGATCCGGGCCAGGTCGGAGGCGGGCAGCAGGGTGGGGGTGCCGCCACCGACGAAGACCGTGTCCACCCGGCTCGGCGGGGCCTCGCCGAGCACCCGGGCGGCGAGCGTCAGCTCCGCCAGCACGGCGTCGGCGTAACCCTCCCGGCTCGCGCCACCGCCCAACTCGTCGGCGGTGTACGTGTTGAAGTCGCAGTAGCCGCAGCGGCTCGCGCAGAACGGCACGTGCACGTACACCCCGAAACCCCGGGCGCCGACGGACGCGCGGGCGGAGGCGGGCAGTGACCCGTCGGCGGGGACGGGCTCGCCTGCTGGAAGGACGCCGGGCATGGCCACTAGTGTGCCGTCCCATGACGTCCACCGACGCGCTGGTCCAGATCGCCACTGCCCACGGGGTGACCACAGTCACCCTGGACAGCCCACACAACCGCAACGCGCTCTCCACACCGTTGATGACCGAGCTGCTGGCCGGGCTGGCCGCCGCGGTCGCCGACGACGCCGTCCGGGTGATCGTGCTCGATCACACCGGGCCGGTCTTCTGCTCCGGAGCCGACCTGAAGGAGACCGCGGCGGCGTACGCCAGCGGCACGGTGCCCGCCGGGATGCTGGGTGACGTGCTCGCGGCGGTCTGGGAGTGCCCGAAGCCGGTACTGGCGAAGGTCGCCGGCCCGGCCCGCGCCGGCGGCCTCGGTCTGATCGCGGCGGCCGACCTGGCGGTCTGCGCGGCCGAGGCCACGTTCGCCTTCACCGAGGTGCGGATCGGGGTGATCCCCGCGGTGATCTCCGCGACGGTGCTGCCTCGACTGTCCCCTCGCGCGGCGGCCGAGCTGTACCTGACCGGCGACACCTTCGACGGCCGACGGGCCGCCGAGATCGGCCTGGTCACCGCCGCGGTGCCGGCCGAGGAGCTGGATGCCGTGGTGCACCGGTACTGCGACTCGTTGGTGCGGGGGGCGCCGACGGCGTTGGCCGGGGCGAAGCGACTGCTGCGCCGGCCAGCCGCAGCGGATCTGCGCGCCGAACTGGCCGAGTTGGCGGAGCTGTCCACCGGGTACTTCCTGTCCGGGGACGGGATCGAGGGGGTCACCGCCTTCCGCGAGAAGCGGTCGCCGCGCTGGGTGGCGGAACTCGGCAGGTGAGCCACGGCCGGGACGGGGAACCGCACGTTGCGCGTGGACGCCGCAGCGGGGCGGGACCGGCCGGACCACCCGAACGGGTCGATGCGGGACGTACGCTTGGCGAACCTTGACACGGGAGGTGCGGGTGCGAACTCGGGCTGTCGCGACGGGCTTCGTGGTCCTCGTCCTGATCGCCGCGATCGGGATGATCGTGGTGCTGAGGCAGGCCGGCGAGGGGCTACGGCTGCCGCTGGCCGGGCGGGCCTGCACGGTTCAGGCCGACGGCGAGGTGACTCTCGACTCGCAGCAGATGGCGAACGCGGCGACGATCGCGGCGATCGGCGTACAGCGCGAGATGCCCGAGCGGGCGGTGGTGGTGGCGCTGGCCACGGCGTACCAGGAGTCCGGGCTGCGCAACCTGACCGGTGGTGACCGCGATTCCGTGGGGCTGTTCCAGCAGCGGCCGAGCCAGGGTTGGGGCACGCCGGCACAGATTCGCGACCCCCGGTACGCGGCGGGGAAGTTTTACGCGGCGTTGAAGAAGGTGCGCGGCTGGGAGGACATGCGGGTCACCGACGCCGCCCAGAAGGTGCAGCGCTCTGCCTTCCCCGAGGCGTACGAGAAGTGGGCCGACGAGTCGCAGGTGCTGACCCGGGCTCTGCTCGGTCACGCCACCACCGCGGTCACCTGCACGGTGGGCGGTGATCCGGTGCTGCGCGGAGCGGCGGCGATCGCCGCGCTGACCGAGGGGCTGGCGCTCGACTGGGGCCTGGTGGCCGCCAGCTCCGGCGAGGACCGGCCGACCGGCACGGGCTATTTCAGCTCCGCCGTCGACAGCTACGGCAACCCGACCTTGCTGAAGGTGGGGATCGACGGGCTGTCCACCTCTCCCGAGGGCGTGCGGGCCGGCTGGCGGTACGCACACTGGCTGGTCTCCCACGCCAAGCAGAACGGGGTGAAGCGGGTCGCCTTCGACGGCCGGGAGTGGACCGCCAAGCGCGGTGACTGGAAGCGCCTGGCGGAGAGCGAGCGGGGCGACACGGAGGTCCTCGCCGAGGTCCACGAAGACGTCTGAGCGACCCCGATCTCTGTACCCGCAGTCACCGCAAAATCGGGCTATCCGCTATATAAGTGCCCTCCCCGCCACACTGCGTGACTTTACGTAGTCGAGCAACCGCCATCAGTCGCGATGCCTGTGGAAAGGGCTCGGGGTGCCCCCCGGGCGGTCTTCGGGCGCGTTACGATCGGCGGCCTGTGCCAGAAATGGTTTCACCTCTTGGGGAGGGGTACGACGTGGCGTTCGACTACGGCGACCGGACCGGCTACGAACCGATCAGTGACGTCGACCGCAAGGAGTTTCACGAGCAGGGCTTTCTCCTACTGCGCAACGTCCTGACCGAGGATCACCGGGCCGCTCTCGAGGCCGCGGTCGACCGGGTGTACGAGGAGGAGAAGGCCAAGGGCACCACCACCAAGGACGGCACCCTGCACCTGCTGGGCTTCCTTGAGCGGGACGAGCTCTTCGGCGAGTTGCTCACCCACCCGATCGCGTTCCCGTACATGTGGGGGCTGGCCGGGTGGAACATCTACACCCACCACAACCACCTCGACGTCACCCCGCCGGCGTCGGAGCCGGAGAAGCCGTACTGGGGATGGCACCAGGACGGGTACCGGCAGAACTCCGACCCGGAGACGATGGACCCGAACCTGCCGCGGCCGATGTTCTCGCTGAAGGTCGCCTACGTGCTCTCCGACCTGTCGGAGAAGGGTCGGGGCGCGACGAAGGTGATCCCGGGCAGCCACCTGTGGAACTCGCTGCCGCGGCCGACGGACCTGAGCGTGCACAACCCGGATCCGGAGGGCACGGTCGAGATCACCGCCAACCCGGGTGACGCCTTCATCTTCGACCGCCGCCAGTGGCACTCCCGGTCGACGAACCTGTCGAACATCACCCGCAAGATGCTGTTCGTCGGCTACACCTACCGGTGGATCCGCCCGCTGGACGAGCTGCACCCCGACAAGGACGGCGAGTGGTACCGCAACCGCACGCCGGTGCAGCGCCAGTTGCTCGGTGAGGGCACCCACACCGCCAACTACTGGGGCATCAACTGGGACGGCTACATCGACGACGAGATCCCGCTGCGCAAGGAGCTCAAGCAGCGCGGTCTGCTCAACCGCAACATCCCCTGGCTCCGCTGACCGGACCCTGACGAAAGGTCCCGCGCGCCACGACTGTCGTAGCGCGCGGGACCTTTCGCGTCGTCCCGGACCGTACGTGCGGCCAGGGTCGGCCGGCACGCTCGTCAGCCGGCCGGTTCGCTGAGGCGGCGACGCGCCTTCTCCCGGATCGGCTCGGGCAGGTCGTCGGCCTCCAGCAGCCGGGGCAGCAGCGCCGGCTCCAGACTGGTCGCCCGGAACACCTCGCCGACGGTCACCCCGTGCGTCGGCCGGTACACGATCTCGATCTGGTCGCCCGCGCTCACCGCGCCCTCGCGCAGCACCCGCAGGTACGCGCCGGGGGTCGCGCGCACGGTGAAGCGCTTGATCAGATCCGGTACGCCCCAGAAGCCGGCGAAGGTGGTGCACGGCGTACGCGGCGTGGTCACCTGGAGCAGCGCCTCGCCGACGGCCCACTGCTCGCCGATCACGGCACCGGTCACGTCGACCCCGTACGTGGTGAGGTTCTCGCCGAATCCGCCGGGGCGGATGACGCGCCCGAGGTCCGTCTCCCACCAGGCCGCATCCTCCGCCGCGTACGCGTAGACGGCCTTGTCCGGACCACCGTGGTGGGCCCGTTCACCGATGAAGTCGCCCACCACCCCGTCGGTACGGAGAAGCACCGGGCCATCGGCCGGCCGCTTGTCGATGCCGCTGCGCCCGCTCGCGTCACCGGCCCACGCCGCCTGCGTCACGGTGCCGATGTTCACCGATGTCACCTTGCCCATCATGACCCGCATCCTACGGAGCTGCCCTTCTGCACCTCAGCCCTGGCGCTCCGCGACCAGGCCGGCGGCCGTCCGCCGCCGCACCGACAGCGGGCACGACACCGACCACGACGCTGGCCGTACCCATGCGAAAGGCGCCCGACCTCGACGGTCGGGCGCCTTTCCACATTCAGCTGTTTACCGGTGCGTGACACCCCGGCGGTTGCGGCCCACACCGGCGACCAGGGCGACCGCGACGGCCGCCAGCAGCACCTGGAGCATCAGCTCCCGCCAGTCGATGCCGGCGGTCTCGGCGAAGCCGGACGCACGGGCGATCACCGTGCCGAGCAGCGCGGCACCGACACCGATGAGCATGTGCAGCCAGATCGGCATGTTCTGCCGGCCCGGCACCACCAGACGGCCCAGTGCGCCAACGATCAGACCAACGATCAGCGCGGTGATGATGCCCCAGACGGTGAGCTCCATGGTCGCTCTCCTTTACAAAAGACGTTCCACATTTGTGGCGTTCCTGTCGTGACCGCCTAATGCCCGGGGCGTGAAGATCCCAAACCGGCTTTTCTGACCGACAGGTCGCAGCGCCGCCGAAAGAGCACTCCCGCGGGCCCACACGCGAACGGGCGCCCGGCCAGTAGGTCGGGCGCCCGTTACAGCGGATGCGGTTATCGGTGGGTGACACCGCGACGGCGGCTGCCCACACCGGCGACCACGGCGACCGCGATCGCTGCCAGCGCGACCTGGACGGCCAGTTCAGCCCAGTCGATGCCGGCGGTCGCCGTGGCGATGCCCATCGCACGGGCGAGCACGGTGCCGAGCAACGCCGCGCCGACACCGATGATCATGTGCAGCCAGATCGGCATGTCCTGCCGACCCGGCACCACGAGGCGACCGAGCGCGCCAATGATCAGACCAACGAACAGCGCGGTGATGATGCCCCAGACGGTGAGCTCCATGGCGGCACTCCTTATCCAGAAGATGTCATCGGGGGTTCTGCCGTACCGATCACATTCCCTGAACGCCGAATGACCAAACCGCTCGAAGTGCCGTCACGGAGCGCCACCCGTCAATGGCATTTCCGTTGTGCCACCAGCCGGTAGGTCACTTCTTTCCGGTCGCCTTGCCGTCGGAGTCGGAGGAGAGCGCGGCGATGAACGCCTCCTGCGGCACCTCCACCCGGCCCACCATCTTCATCCGCTTCTTGCCCTCCTTCTGCTTCTCCAGCAGCTTGCGCTTACGGCTGATGTCGCCGCCGTAGCACTTGGCGAGCACGTCCTTGCGGATGGCGCGGATCGTCTCCCGGGCGATCACCCGGCTACCGATGGCCGCCTGGATGGGCACCTCGAACTGCTGGCGCGGGATGAGGTTGCGCAGCTTCGCGGCGATCGTGGTGCCGTAGGCGTACGCCTTGTCCTTGTGCACGATGGCGCTGAACGCGTCCACCGGCTCGCCGTGCAGCAGGATGTCGACCTTCACCAGGTCGGACGCCTGTTCGTCGGTGGGCTCGTAGTCCAGCGAGGCGTAGCCCTTGGTGCGGCTCTTGAGCTGGTCGAAGAAGTCGAAGATGATCTCAGCCAGGGGCAGAGTGTACCGCAGTTCCACCCGGTCGGCGGAGAGGTAGTCCATGCCGAGCAGGCTGCCCCGCCGGCCCTGGCACAGCTCCATCACCGCGCCGACGTAGTCGTTGGGGGTCAGCACGGTGGCCCGCACCGTCGGCTCGTACACCTCGGCGATCTTGCCAGTCGGGTACTCGCTGGGGTTGGTGACCACGATCTCCTGGCCATCCTCCTGGATCGCCCGGTAGACGACGTTCGGCGCAGTCGAGATCAGGTCGAGGTTGAACTCCCGCTCCAGCCGCTCCCCGATGATCTCCAGGTGCAGCAGGCCGAGGAAGCCGCAGCGGAACCCGAATCCGAGCGCACCCGAGGTCTCCGGCTCGTAGGTCAGCGCGGCGTCGTTGAGCTTGAGCTTGTCCAGCGCGTCACGCAGGGCCGGGTAGTCGGACCCGTCGATCGGGTAGAGGCCCGAGTAGACCATCGGCTTCGGGTCCTTGTAGCCACCGAGCGGCTCGGCGGCGGGACGGTTGTTGATGGTGACCGTGTCACCGACCCGGGACTGCCGGACGTCCTTCACACCGGTGATCAGGTAGCCGACCTCGCCGACGCCGAGCGCCTCGGACTTGACCATCTCCGGCGAGATGACGCCGATCTCCAGCAGCTCGTGCACCGCGCCGGTGGACATCATCTTGATCCGGTCGCGGGCGCTGATCCGCCCGTCGATCACCCGGACGTAGGTGACCACGCCCCGGTAGACGTCGTACACCGAGTCGAAGATCATCGCGCGGGCCGGGGCATCGGCGTCACCGACCGGCGGGACGAACTGCCGGACGATCTCGTCGAGCAGGTGCGGCACGCCCTCGCCGGTCTTGCCCGAGACCCTGATGCAGTCCGCCGGGTCGCCGCCGATCAGGTGGGCCAGTTCCTCGGCGTACTTCTCGGGCTGGGCGGCCGGCAGGTCGATCTTGTTGAGCACCGGAATGATGTGCAGGTCGTTCTCGAGCGCGAGATAGAGGTTCGCCAGCGTCTGCGCCTCGATGCCCTGGGCCGCGTCGACCAGCAGGATGGCGCCCTCGCAGGCCGCCAGCGAGCGGGAGACCTCGTAGGTGAAGTCGACGTGCCCAGGCGTGTCGATCATGTTGAGCACGGCCTGCTCGCCGGTCCGCTCGCCCTCGCGGATCGTCCACGGCATCCGCACCGCCTGGCTCTTGATGGTGATGCCGCGCTCGCGCTCGATGTCCATCCGGTCGAGGTACTGCGCGCGCATCTGCCGCGGATCGACCACACCGGTGAGCTGCAGCATCCGGTCGGCCAGGGTCGACTTTCCGTGGTCGATGTGAGCGATGATGCAGAAGTTCCTGATCCGCCCCGGGTCGGTGGCACCAGGAGCGTTCGCGCCGGGATCGAGCGTCGGTGGCACAGCGGTCCGTTCTGGTCGGCTGACGTGAGCGGGCCGGCACCGCCGGCCCCCTCTATGCTCCCATGTCCCCGGCGGACATCGGCCGGGCCTCCGTCACTCCTGCGGCGGCTCGACGAAGAGGGCAGCCAGCCGAGGCAGACGGCGGCGCGCCTCCTCCTCGTCGTCGAAGTCCCAGAACTCGTTCAGGTCGGGCTGCGGCGTCGCCGCGCGTTCCCCTGGCAGGTCGGTCGCGGTGGCCTTACGGTACGCGTCCCACGGCACCGCCAGCATGTCCTCGCACTCGAACTCCTCGCCGCTGAGCGAGGCGGACCGGATCTGCGGCAGGTCGGCCAGTGAGTCCGGATCAGCCACCGCTCGGGCGAAGACCTCCCGCCCCTGGGTCATCAGCCAGCCGCGGAAGTACTCGAATCCGTCGTCGGAAGCGCCACCGTTGATCAGGTACGCGGCTCCCCACAGATCCACCCGGTAGGAGGCGGCCAGGACCCGTCGCTGGTGCTGGGCGTACCCGACGATCTCCTCGGGGTCGCGGGCGGCGAGCAACGCGACGGCCCGGGCGGCGATGGCGTCCGGCTCTCCCCCGCCACTGCGGGCGCGGTCGATCAACTGCCAGAAGTCGTCGGTCCTCATGGCCTGGCAGTCTGGCAGACGCCACGCCGGGTGCCCGGATCCGCGCCGGATGTCGCCGCCCCGGTCGACCGCCGGGCAGCATGGTCGGGTGAGCGTTCCGTCCCCGCCCGCCGTGCCGTACCACGCCACCGCGCAGCGACCCGCCTGGCCGTCGCTGCCGGCGCGGCTGCGGGCCGCGGTGGCGGCGCGGTTGGGTGCCCCGGTGGTCCAGGCCCGGACGGCTGGCGCCGGCTTCACCCGCGGCTTCGCCGCGCTGTTGCACACCGCGGACGGACACCGCGCGTTCGTCAAGGCCGCGCCGCAGGCCGAGCAACCGCACCTGGTCGACTGGTACGCCCGGGAAGCCGCGATCCTCACCCGGCTGCCGGCCGGGCTGCCGGCGCCCCGCCCACGCTGGACGTTGTGGGAGGCGGGTTGGTACGTCCTGTGCCTGGACCCCGTCGACGGCCGCACCCCGCGACTGCCGTGGGACCAGACCGAACTGACCGCCACCCTCACCGCTTTCGCCGGGGTCGCCGAGGCACTCGCCGATCCACCGGCGGAGCTGACCGCCCTCGGCCTGCCCCACCTCGCCGACCTGGCCCGCGACGACATCCTCTGGTGGGGCGAGGTCGCCGCCGGCCGGGAGCCGGCACCGCCGCTGCCCGCCCCGGCCAGCGGACGCCTGGCCGACCTGGTCACGCTGGAGTCGCGCCTGCCCGGGTACGCCGTCACCACCGGGCTGACCCACGGCGACCTGCGGGTCGACAACGTCCTGATCGACACCGCCGGCTCGGTCTGGTTCTGCGACTGGCCGTGGCTGTGTCACGGGCCCGCCTGGTTCGACCTGGTCACCCTGCTCATCACCGGGTACGCCGCCGGACTGGACGTCGACGCGCTCTTCGCCGCCCATCCGGCCGCCTCCAGCGCCCCCGACGACGCCCTGGACGTCACGCTGGCCGCCCTGGCCGGCTACCACCTCACCGCCGCGACGTCGGCACCACCGACCGCGTCGGTCCACCTGCCGGCGCACCAGCGGTGGACCGGTGAGCAGGCACTCGCCTGGCTCTGTCAGCGACAGGGCTGGGCCTGACGAGCGCCCTCCGGTGCCGCTTTGGCCCGTCCGGACCGGACCTGGTAACCTGGCTCTTCGCGCAGCGATGACGCATGCTCGTCGCGCGCGCAAGCTGACCAACCCGAGCTATCAAGACGAGGCTGTCGCGTGGCGAACATCAAGTCCCAGATCAAGCGCAACCGGCAGAACGAGAAGCGCCGGCTGCGTAACAAGTCGGTCAAGTCGTCGCTGAAGACCGCCGTCCGCAAGTTCCACGAGGCTGCTGAAGCCGGTGACGTCGAGAAGGCCACCGCCCTCATGCAGGATGCCTCGCGCAAGCTGGACAAGGCGGTCAGCAAGGGCGTCATCCACAGCAACCAGGCCGCGAACCGCAAGTCCGCGATCGCCAAGCGCGTCGCGTCGCTCGCCTCCTGAGCTAGCGCCCAGACCTGACGGAAGCCCCGAGGCACCGCCTCGGGGCTTCCGCACGTTCACTCACCGACCTCTTGATCAGTTCCGGTCGGGCGTACGCCCTGATCAGGATCCGGGCTCGGTGGTTTCCGGTCGAGGCCCGGACCGCTTCCGATCAGTCTCGCCCTCGACGCCGTGCGATGCCGTCCGGTGCGGCTCGTCCGCCGGCTCGGACCGCACCACGACGCCGGGCACACTGTGCCGCAGCCAGTCGACCCGGGCACGCCCGACCACCGGCTCCATCTGTCGACGGAACCGGTCGCGTTCCTGCTCAGGTACGGCCGCGGCGGAGCGCACCACCGCAGCGGCCACCAGGTCGTTGAGCTTGACCATCACGGCCACCACGGCGGGCAGCACCAGCACCGCCCACCAGGTCACCAGTTCGGCGAGCGCGAGCAGGGCCGCCAGCGCGATCGTCCCCTCGAAGAAGATGAAGCAGAGCACCCCGCCGGGGTTGACGAACCGCAGCCCGAGAACCCGCGCGTAGAACGGCCGGTACTGCTCCTCGTCGGCGGGGAGCATGGCCCACGAGCCACGGAGAGTTCCGCTCACCTGGTGCCACCCTGCCGTGCGGCCGCCACCGAGAAGACCGCCCTCTCCAGCGCGTACGCCCGGTCGTCGGAGCCGCCCTTGACCGCCGCGTTGCACTCTGCCGCCGCCCGCATGGCCAGCACCAATCCGTCGGGGGTCCAACCACGGGCCTGCCGTTGGGCCCGCTCGACCTTCCAGGGCGGCATGCCCAGCCTGCTGGCGAGCTGGTACGGACTGCCTCGGCCGGCCGAGGCGACCCGGGCGACGGTACGGATGCCATCGGCGATGGCGTCGGCGATCGGCACCGGGTCCACCCCCACGTGCAACGCCCAGCGCAGGGCTTCCAGCGCACCCGGCAGGTCACCGACCATGGTGGCGTCAGCCACCGTGAACCCGCTCACCTCCACCCGGCCCCGGTAGTAGCGGGCCACGGTGTCGGCGTCGATCCGGCCGTCGGTGTCGGCGATCAGCTGAGAGCAGGCTGCGGCGAGTTCGCGCAGGTCGTTGCCGACCGCCGCGATCAGCGCCTCGGCGGCGTCGTCGGTGCACCGTCCGGCTGCCCGACGGATCTCGTCGCGGACGAAGGACACCCGCTCGCGGTGCCCCTTCAGCTTGGCGGCCGACACGACCTGGGCACCTGCCGCCTTCAGCCCGTCGGCGAACGCCTTGCCCTTCGCCGCCCCGAGGTGCGTCACCACCAGTTGCACCTCCGGGTCGGGGTGCTTCGCGTACGCCAACAGTGCGGCGACGAGATCCTTGCGAGCGTCCTGACCGGACCGGAGCACCAGCACGCGACGCCCGCCGAACAGCGATGGACTGAGCATCTCGTCGATCTCACCGACGGTCAGCTGGCCCGCTTGGTATTCGCGCACGTCGACGCCGGGGTCGGCGGCACGGGCAGCGGCAACGGTTTCGGTCACCGCGCGCGTGGCGAGCAGCTCCTCGTCGCCGAGGACGAGCACAATGGGAGCGGCACTGGCGGCGGTCACGCCGCCCATATTCGCACGCTCGGCCGGCTGGTCCAGCCTGCTCGTCGGTACTCTGCCGGCAGACCCCGCACTCAGCGCAAATCCAGACATAAGTGTTGTCTGCCGTATTTCATCCTGAATTGCCGCCGATTCATCGTGGTCGACGGAGCCGGTCCACACCAGCGGTCACCACCCCGAGCCCTCGGGGTGACCGCACGACCGCCACGTCACCGCCGATGTCGGTACGTAGCACCCGCGCCCCGCCCCGGGCCAGCCGGGCCAGCACCGCCTCGTTGGGATGCCCGTAGGTGTTGCCCACTCCGACCGGCACCAGCGCCACGGTCGGCCGCACCGCGTCCAGAAAGGCCGGATCCTGGTACGCCGAGCCGTGGTGGGCGACCTTGAGCACGTCGGCCCGCAACCACTCCGGTGGCAGGCGCTCCCGCAACGCGCGCTGCTGTTCGACCTCGGCGTCCCCGGTCAGCAGGATCCGCACCCGGTCGACCGTGGCGAGCAGCACCAGAGAGTTGTTGTTCGGATCCGACCGTGTCCCTCGCATCGGGTACCCCGGGCCGAGCACGGTCAGATCGAGAGCGCCGGCCCGATAGCGCCACCCCGCCGGGGCGGGCACCACCGACGTGTCGTGTGCCGCGGCGGTGCGGCGCACCAGCTCCCGCCCGGTCTCCGGCTCCGGCCACTGCGGAACCAGCACCGTGTCCACCCGCCTCCCCCGGAAGATCCCGGCCACCCCGCCGACGTGGTCCACATGAAAGTGGCTGACCACCAGCAGCGACACCCGCCGTACGCCGAGCCGGCGCAGGCAGGCGTCCGCCGCCGCCGGATCCGGGCCGGCGTCGACCACCACCGCCTGGCCGGCCGCCACCGGCAGCAGCACCGTGTCACCCTGGCCCACCGCACACGCCGTGACGACCCAACCGTCCGGTGGCCACCCCGGCGCGATCATCCGCACCGGCAGACTGCCCAGCATGACCGCGACGACGCAGACCGCCACCAGGCGGCGTACCAGAGGACGCCGGGCAGCGACCAGTAACGCCAGGGTCAGCACGGTCAGCAGCAGTGCCCCGGAGATCCCGCCAGGCCAGGGCAGGTTGCCCGCCGGTAGCCGGGCACCGTACCGGGCGACCAGCACCAGCCACCAGGCCGGCCAGTGCGCCAGCCAGGCGACGGTCTCGGCACCGGCCGGCCAGAGCGGCGAGATGATCGCCGCCGCCACGCCGAGCACTGTCGCCGGAGCGATCGCCGGCACCGCGAGAAGGTTCGCCGGCACCGCGACCAGGCTCACCGTACCCGTCAGGCCGGCGATCACCGGCGAACAGGCGAGTTGTGCCGCGGCCGGCACCGCCAGCGCCTCGGCCGCACCGGGCGGTACGCCTCGTCGACGCAGACTGTCCCGCCAGCCCGGCGCGAGCAGTAGTAGCCCACCGGTGGCCAGCACGGACAACGCGAAACCGGCGTCGCCGGCCAGGTCCGGGTCGACCAGCACCAGCACCGTCACGGCGGCGGCCAGCGCGGGCACTGCCGCCCGGGGACGGCCGGCGGCCAACGCGGCGAGCCCGATCGCGCCCATGGTGGCCGCGCGTACCACGCTCGGCGATGGCCGGACCAGGATGACGAAGCCCACCAGGGCCAGCCCGCAGAGGCCCACGGCCAGTGCGGGACCGGCTCGAGCCCAGCGGGCCAGCAACAACACGGCACCTACGACAATCGCGACATTCGATCCCGAAACAGCATTCAAGTGCGTCATTCCGGTGGCTCGAAAGTCCTCCTCCACGGTGTCGGGCAGCCGGCTGGTGTCTCCGACGACCAGGCCGGGCAGCAGACCACCCGGGTCGTCCGGCAGCGGCGCGCACGCTCGCTGAAGGCCGGCGCGGAGCCGTCCGGCCGCACGTTGCAGCGCAGCGGGAGAACCACGTCGGACCGGTGCACCGTCTGCCATCAGGACCGCCCCGGTCAGATCGCCGCCGCGTGGTTGCGCCAGGCGCCCCTCGGTGGTGAGCCGTTGCCCCGGTAGCAGCCCTCGCCACGCCGGGTCGTCGGCGAGCACCAGTACCCGCGCCGATGTGGTGATCCGTTGACCCTGTGAACCGGTCAGCGCCACCAGCCTGGCTGGCACCAGCAGGGTCGGTGGGCGGCCCACGATGCCGCCGCGTACCGGCCTGGGATCGTCCCGGACGACAAGTTCGGTGCTGACCCGGGCGCCCTCGTCGACCAGGACGCGCAGCGGGTCTGCGTCCCGTACGGTCAGCCGTGCGGAGGTGGCTGCCCCGCCGCAGACCACGCCGATCAGTACCGCCACCACGATCCAGCCGTGTCGGCGGACGGCCGGGCCGGGTCGGCCGACGAGTCCGACCAGGTGCAGGGTCGCCATTCCGGCGAGACCAGCCGCTGCGGCTGCCACCAGCAGCGTCCGTCGGGAATCGAGGTGCAGTCCCGCCAACGCGGTGAGCCAGGCCGCCACGGCCAGCCCCGCCATGCGAAGGTCGGGGGCAGCCGCGCTGGCCGTGCCATCGACTCCGCCGGCCGACAGCCCAACCGGGGCGGGCGACGCCTCGGCCCTCACACCGTCACCAGGTCCTTGAGCTGCTCGTACCGTGCGTCCCCGATCCCGTTCACCTGACGCAGGTCACCGACGGATCGGAACCCGCCGTGCTGGTCGCGATGCTCGATGATCCGCTGGGCGAGCACCGGCCCCACCCCGGGCAACGTTTCGAGCTGGGCAGGGGTCGCGGTGTTCAGGTTGACCCGCCCGCCCGCGCCAGGTCCACCTGGGCCTGGTCCGGCACCCGGTGCGGCGCCCGCGGTCACGGTGGCTGCCGGTACGCCGACCAGGATCAGCTCACCGTCGCTGACCCGACGGGCCGGATTCAGCATCGCCACGTCCACCCCCGGCAACGCACCGCCGGCGGCGTCGAGGGCGTCGGACACCCGCGCGCCGGCCGCCAGCCGCACCAGTCCGGGTCGCCGGACCTTACCGGCGACAGCGACCACCAACTCACCGGTCACCTCCGTCTCCGGCACCGCCGGCTCGTCACCGGCCGCGCCGGACGGGTCCGGCGTCACGGCGACACCGGTCTCGGCGACGACCGGCTCCACCTGAGGACGGGACCGCCAGGCCCAGATGCCAGCGGCCAGCACCACCAGGACGGCGACGGCCGCGAGCGCCCGGACTCCCCGTCGCCCCGGATCGAAGGCAGCAGGCCCCGGCAGCGGGAGCCCCGACGACGCCTCGTCAACCGTCCGCCTCCGCTCGACGTCGACCGGCCCCTCGTCGTCGGCACGAACCGGACCACCGGCCCGGGCCGGCCGGGCGGCCCGAACCTGCCCGGTGTCACCGACCTCCTCGAAGGTCGGGACCGGCAGCAGCACGGTCGGCCAGTCGGCCACCGGCGGCAGCACCCCGGACGGTGGCGGCCCAGCTGATCCCGCCGCCCTCGGGTCTTCGCCCGGCGGTGCGGCGGCATCCGCTGGGAGGTCTGACGCACCGGGCATCAGTCGCCACAGACGCTGCCGGACCACCTGTTCGTCCTCGTCCTTCGACACGGCGCGAGGCTAGGGCGGTCAGCCCCCGGCCGGGGCGACGAGCCGACCGGGCTGTGGACAGCCCGGGACTCTGTGGACAGCGCCCTGATCATGCATCGGATCTGGTATGGACCCGGCTTGTCGGATCGCCGCCGTCGTGATCCCACCGCCGCGTGCGCCGGTCGCGGTGAGCCGTTTCACGGTCGTGCCAGGCAGCGCCCCGGAGGCGGTCTCGGTCACCACGTCAGTCCGTGCGTGACTCCGGGTCCAGTCCAAGGACGATGCGTCCGCCGTCGACCGGCAGGGTCACCCCGTTGACGAAGCTTGCCGCCGGCGAGAGCAGGTACGCGACCGCCTCCGCCACCTCCTGGGGCTGCCCGATCCGGCCCACCGGGTGCAACCGGGCCATTTCCGCCTCGATCCGGCGCGCCTGCTCGGGCGGGGCTTCGGCGAGCAGCGCCTCGTGTCGTTCGGTGGTCACCGAACCCAGGGCCACCGCGTTGGCACGGATGTCGTGTCGGCCGTACTCGACGGCCAGCGCTCGGGTCAGCCCCTCCACCGCCGCCTTGGCAGTGGCGTACGGCAGGCAGCCGGGCACCGGTCGGCTCGCCTGATGGGACGAGACATTCACCACCGCGCCGGCCGTGCCGGCGGCGAGGAAACGGCGTACCGCGGTGGCGGCACCGACCACAGTGGGACGCAGGTTGCGGGTGATCAGATCGACGACCTCACCGACCGGCGCGTCGTGGACCGAAGCATCGCGGAACACCGCGGCGTTGTTCACCCACCCGGTGAGCGGCTGGGCGCGCTCGGCCAGGTCAGCGGCCCGACCGGCAACGCGCTCGTCACCGGCGTCACCAACCACCGCCGCGAGTTGGTCAGCCCGGGGGTGACCCTTCATCCAGGACACGGCGTCCGGATCGCGTTCGATCACCACGACCGGCCGGCCGTCGGCGAGCAGCCTCTCCACGATGCCTCGGCCGACCCCCCGGCCGCCACCGGTCACCACACAGGACACCGTCCCCACCTCCCCGACCCGGGACCTGCGACCAATCCTCGCCCACCGCCGCCACAGGGAGCAGGTTCACGATCAGGGGCAGGTCAGGCGACAGGGTCCGGCCTGCGGTGAATCACCACGCTGGCGAGGCCGGGCCCGACGTGCACCGCGACGGCGGCACCGGCCTCGGAGACGTACACGTCGCGCAGCCGATCGCCGAGCCGAGCGGTCAGCGTGTCGAGGAGTTCCTCGGCACGCTGCGGGGCGTCGAGGTGGTGCACGGCCAGGTCCACCGGGACGTCGCCGGCCGCCTCGACGGTGAGGTCGACCAGACGCGCCATGCCCCGACTGGCGGTTCGGACCTTGTCCCGCAGCACGATGCGCCCATCGGGCATGTGCAGGATCGGCTTGACCGACAGGGCGGTGCCGAGCAACGCCTCGGCCGCGTTGATTCGCCCGCCTCGGCGGAGGAACTCCAGCGTGTCGACGTAGAAGTGGATGCTGGTACGGCTGATGGCGGCTGTCGCCGCAGCCCGTACCCCGGCCAGGTCTGCTCCCCGCGCGGCGGCCCGGGCCGCCGCGATCGCCGGGAAACCGAGCCCCATCCCGCAGGAGCGGCTGTCGACCACGCTGACCCGATCGCCCAGTTCGGCAGCGGCCAGCTCAGCGGCCTCCACCGTGCCGGAGAGCCCGCCCGACAGGTGCACCGAGACGACGCCTTCGGCCCCGGCCGCCAGCAGTTCCCGGTACGTCCGGCCGAACTGTTCCGGCGACGGGCGTGAGGTGCTCACCGACACGCGTCGCGCGCGCAGCGCCCGGGTGGCGTCCGCAGGGAAGGTCTCGACGCCTTCCAGCCCTTCGACACCGGCCAGCACCACGGTCAGCGGCACCACGGTCAGCGGGTGCTCTCGCCGCAGCTCGGGTGGAAGGTAGGCGGTGGAGTCGGTGACGACCGCTACTGGCATGCGGGCACCGTAGCCGATCAAGCTGGACGACCGCCTGATCGCGTCCTCAGACCGCTTCGGCGGAAACCGGTACGACGCTCGCGGCGGTGCTGGTCGCAGCGGCGGGGACGTCCATCGGGCCGACGTTGTGGGCGCGCAGGTGCCAGCCACGCTCGACGTCGTGGCGCAGCTCCGTCCAGTGACAGTTGCCCAGCGAGCCGAGGGTACGCAGCACCTCGCGCTCCCAGCCGAGCAGGTGGCCGCAGCCCTGCCGGGCCGCGCCGCCGTGGGTGGCCACCACGACAGTGCCGCCCGGCATCTCCTCAGCGACCTCCTGCAGGGCGGTGCCGATGCGTTTGCCCAAGTCGTCCAGCGGTTCGACGTCCGCTCCCGGGTCGGGATCCCCGGCCCGCCAGCGGGCGTACTCCTCGGGGAACCGTTCGACGACCTCGGTGAGCAGCAACCCCTGCCACTGACCGAAGTGCCGTTCGCGGAGCCGGGCGTCGGAACGTACCGGCAGGCCGGTCAGCGCGGACAGCGCGGCGGCGGTCTCCGCGGCGCGGCTCAGGTCACTGGCGACCAGGGCGTCCGGACGCAGGGTGGCCAGCAGTGCCGCCGCGCTACGCGCCTGTTCCCGGCCGAGATCGTTCAGCGGTACGTCGGTCTGTCCCTGCACCCTGCTGGTGGCGTTCCAGTCGGTGTTGCCGTGCCGCCAGATGATCAGTCTGGTCACTCGCCCGGTCCGGCGGTGGCCTCGACGCGGGCGAGGTCCCGGTCGACGAACGGGATGGTCGGGCAGTCCTTCCAGAGCCGGTCGAGGGCGTAGAACTCGCGTTCCTCCGTGTGCTGCACATGCACCACGAGGTCGACGTAGTCGAGCAGCACCCACCGGCCGCCGCGCTCGCCCTCGCGTCGCACCGGCTTCGCCTTCTCCGGCAGGTCGAGCAGGGCTTCCTCGATGGCGTCGACGACGGCCAGCACCTGGCGCTCGTTCGGGGCCGCGGCGAGCAGGAACGCGTCGGTGATGGCGAGCTGGTCACCCACGTCGATGATGACGATGTCCTGAGCCTTCTTGTCGGCCGCGGCCTGGGCGGCGACGATCGCCAGCTCGTAAGCGCGTTCGGAAACTGTCACCGTTCTCCTTCGATCAACCGTGCGATGCTTCCAGCCTCTCACACGGCCCGGATTCACGACTCGTCAGTTTCACCCGGAAAGAGGGACAGAACGGCCGAATCACGCCCGGTAGAGACGCCTTTTTGCGATGTACTGCACCACACCGTCCGGCACCAGGTACCAGACCGGCTCGCCCCGGGCGACCCGCGCCCGGCAGTCGGTGGACGAGATGGCCATCGCCGGCACCTGCACCAGGCTGACCGCGTCCTCCGGCAGGTGCGCGGCGGTCAGCGCGAAGCCCGGCCGGGTCACCCCGATGAAGTGCGCCAACTCGAAGATCTCGTCGAGATCCTTCCAGCTCAGGATCCGTTCCAGGGCGTCCGCGCCGGTGATGAAGAACAGTTGCGCCTTCGTCCCGTACTGGGAGCGCAGGTCACGCAGGGTGTCGACGGTGTAGGTGGGCCCACCGCGGTCGATGTCGACCCGGCTCACCTGGAACCGCGGATTGGAGGCCGTGGCGATCACGGTCATCAGGTAGCGGTCCTCGGCCGAGCTGACCGGGACATCAGCCTTCTGCCACGGCTGCCCGGTCGGCACGAAGATCACCTCATCAAGGCCGAACCGGTCCGCCACCTCGCTCGCGGCCACGAGATGCCCATGATGGATCGGATCGAACGTCCCGCCCATGATCCCGATCCGCCGGATGTCTTCCTGCACCGGATGATCGTAGAGCCTCTCCTGTCGACCGGGTGGGCACACCTGATCTCACCCGACTCACCCGAGCTGGCCGACCAGTTCCCGGTCCGTCACGACCGTACGCAGGCCGGCCAGCACAGGTCAGGCGGTCGTGGCCGCCACCGCCGTGCGCGCCACCAGAGCCCGGCGCAGATCGTCGTCGGCATCGGTGACCACCCGACGCAGCCCCGGCGTGAGGTCGTCGCGGGCCAGCAGCGCCGCGGCCGCCTCCCGGGTCGGCTGGGACACCGCGTGGCGGGGAAAGGCCAGCTTGGCGACCTCCTCGGCCACCCAGGGCGTACGCAGCCGCGCGGCGGCCGGCATGTCGGCGAAGTAGCGCGCGACATAGGCGCTGGTCAGTTCCGCCTGCTCGGGCTGCCAGAAGCCTTCCGCCGTCGCCTCGACCAGCCGATTCGACAACTCCGTGTTCGACACGATGATCTCCCACGCGGCCTGCTTGGCAGCGGGTTCGGGCAGGGCGGCCCGGCACCGGGCGGCCCGCTCGGCACCGGTGGCGCTCGGGTCAGCCGTCATCTCGGCCGCGATCTCGGTCGCACCGGCGGCACCGAGTACCACCAGCCGGCCCAACAGCGCCCACCGCAGTTCCGCGTCCACCGCCAACCCGGCGGGTACGGCCCGGCCGGCGAGCCAGCCGGTGAGCAACTCGACGTCGGTGCTCGCGGCGATCAGCCCTCGCGCGGCGGCCAGTTGCAGCGACTCCCCCGGCGCGGCGCCGTCGAGCAACCGCCGGCAGGACTCGGCGACCCGGGCCAGGGCGGACCGTCGGGCCAGCGGGTCGAGGTAGCGGTCGATCAACGCACGGCTCATCGCCAGTACGTCCTCAATAATGATCACTTCCGTCTCGGCCGGCAACGCCGCGGCGATCAGGTCGACCAGACCGGTGACCGGACGCTCCCCGTCGGTCGCCGCATCCAACGCCTCACCCCAGAGCAGGGCGCGGGCCAGCGGGTCGGCGAGGCGGGGCAGCAACAGTGGCACCGCATCGGCCGAAGCGGCGTCCAGGCGGATCTTGGCGAAGGTCAGGTCACCGTCGTTGGGTAGTAGCACCGCGGCCGCCGGCTCCCCGGTGAGCCCGGCCAGCCGGGTACGACCGTCGTCGGTCTTCGGGTCGAGGTCGACCTCGATCCGCTCGGCGGTGCCGTCCACGGCGTACCGGCCCACGCCGATGCGGTGCGGACGCAGCACCGGGTGTGTCGACGGCGCGGTCTGGGCGATCACGACCTCGTGGTAGCGCCCGTCGGCATCCAACGCCACCTCGGCCCGCAGGGTGTTGACCTGCGCGGTCCGCAACCAGCCCTCGGCCCAGTCGGTCAGGTCACGCCCGCTGCTGGCGGCCAGGCTCTCCAGCAGGTCGGTGAGGGTGGCGTTGCCGAAGCGATGCCGGGCGAAATGGTCGTTGAGACCGGCCAGAAACGCTTCGTCGCCGAGCCAGGCCACCAGTTGCCGCAGCACGCTGGCCCCTTTTGCGTACGAAATGCCGTCGAAGTTGAGCAACCCCTCGGCGGCGTCGGCGACCCGCTCGGGTGCCACCGGATGGGTCGACGGGCGCTGGTCGGCGGCGTATCCCCACGCCTTGCGGCGCAGCGCGAACGTCGTCCACGCCCGGTCGAACCGGGTCGCCTCAGCGGTGACCCGGGTGCCCAGGTACTCCGCGAACGACTCGTTCAACCACAGGTCGTCCCACCATCGCATGGTGACCAGGTCACCGAACCACATGTGGGCCATCTCGTGGGCGATGGTGGTGGCGCGCAGCTCACGCTGGCTGTCGGTGACCGCCGAGCTGAACACGTAGTCGTCGCGGAAGGTGACCAGACCCGGATTCTCCATCGCACCGGCGTTGAACTCGGGCACGAACGCTTGGTCGTACTTGCCGAACGGGTAGCGCTCGTCGAACAACTGGTGAAAGCGGTCGAGGCACTGCTTCGTGACGGTGAAGATCTCCGCCGCGTCGGTGTCGAGGTGCGCGGCGAGTGATCGCCGGCAGTACACCCCCAGCGGTATCCCGTCGTGGCTGTCCCGGCGGACATGCCAGGGACCGGCGATCAGGGTGAAGAAGTACGTCGCGATCGGCAGGGTGGGGGCGAACTCCCAACGGCCGGGCGTCGGGTTGGCGGCCAGTTCCCCGTTGGCCGCCACCGTCCAGTGCTCCGGCGCGGTCACCGACAACGTGACCGGCGCCTTCAGGTCCGGCTGGTCGAAGGCGGCGAAGACCCGCTGCACGTCGTCCAGGAACGACATCACGTAGAGGTAGGTCTCGCCGTCGGCGGGGTCGACGAAGCGGTGCATCCCCTCGCCGGTGTTCGTGTACGCCATCTCGGCGTCGACGGTCAGCGTGTTCTGCGCCGCCAAGCCGGTCAGCGGCAGCCGGTTGTCGTCCAGCGTCGCGGGATCGAGGTCGGTGTCGTTGAGGCGTACGGCGAGCAGCTTCGCCGGCTTGACCTCGGCGAAGCTGTCGGTGCCGGTGGCTCGGAACCGGATCGTGACGTGGGAGCGGAACCGCTCACCGTCCCCGGTCAGGTCGAGGTCCACCTGGTAGGACTCGACGGTGATCGACGCGCCACGCGCGGTCGCCTCTGCACGGCTCAGGCTCGGCATCCGCTTATCCTGCCCGATGAGGGAACGAACGGGCTTCCCCATTTCCCCTGGTACTGGAGGACGGGACCATGACAGCGCACCCCAAGGGTGACTTCGACCTCTCCCGGGCGGTCTGGCAACGGGCCGAGGGCGACACCTCGGAGGCCGCGGTGGAGGTCGCCTTCGTCGACGATCTCATCGGCATGCGCAATTCCGCCGAACCGGACGGCCCGGTGCTGGTGTTCACCCAGGCCGAATGGGACGCCTTCGTCGCCGGTGCCCAGGACGGCGAATTCGACCTGGACTGAGCCCGAGTGCGGTGTCCAGGAATGTTCATCCGGGCCGACGTTCCTGGACATCGCACCTAGCCACGGTCACCGTCACCCCAGCCGAGGCCACCGGGCCCGGGCGCGTGATGGAAGCCTGGGTGGCCGGCGACGTCGACGCAACGCTCGCCGTCCGGCCCGAGTGCCCCGCAGAACAGCCGCTCCGCACGCTGCCAGGCATCGGCCGGTGACAGCGCGGAGGCACCGATCGCCAGCTCGGGTCGGAGAACACTCAACGCCTCGGCGTACCCGACGGCCGTCTCACGGGCGGTGACGAGGTCGACGGCGACGAAGCCGAGATGCACGGTGAAGTGACGGTCGGCGCGGGACGGTTGGCGGGGCGGCGCCACCAGCGGCGGCCGTTCCGCACCGGACACCCCGGTCATCCACCGCCGCCAGTATGTCGCTTGGTTGTCCCGCATCAGTCCTCCCCGTGGCACGCCGAACGCTGATCGGCGGCGCACGGACAACAAATCGGGCCCGAGCCGGATGACCGCCATGCACAGCGGGCCGGCGACGCCGCCGCTGTCAAGCAAACCAGGCTCACCCGGTCCTGGGAGGGGCCAGCAGCGGACAGCCCGGCCGGTCGGCGACGGCCGCGTCCCGCAACCGGGGTTCAGCCGCCCTGACCTGGGTAGAAACACAACGTGCGACCGACGAACGGCCCGGCGACGGCCGCGCCCGGCAGCAGGGGGCCTGATGGCGACCATCCCGACGGACCGCAGCCCGGACAGCACGCTGGCCTTCCTGCGGATCGGCTACCCGTTCATCGGGCAGCGATGCGAGCGGTACGGCTCCGACATCATCCAGACCCGTCTGCTGCTGACACCGACGATCTGCATGCGGGGCCGGGCCGCCGCCGAGCTCTTCTATGACACCGACCGGTTCATGCGGGAGGGTGCCATGCCGGCCCGCGGCCAGCGGACACTGACCGGTCGGGGCGGCGTCCAGGGCCTCGACGGCGACGCCCACCACGACCGCAAGGCCATGTTCCTGTCGCTGATGACACCGACTGCGGTCCAGCGGCTCGGACAGCTCTTCACCGACGAGTGGCGGGCCCGGTTGCCCGCCTGGGAACTGGCCGGGACGGTGACCCTGCACCCCGAGGTCGCGTCGATGCTGACCCGGGCGGTCTGTGCCTGGGCGGGGGTGCCGCTGGCCGAAGGCGAGTTGGATCGGCGTACCACTGACCTACAAGCCATGATCGACAGCGCCGCGTCGGTCAGCCACCGCCACTGGCGTGGCCGGTTGGGCCGGAAGCGAAGCGAGCACTGGGCCGGTGACCTCGTCGAAGGGATACGCGGCGGCTCGCTGTCCGCGCCCGAGGACACCGCCCTGCGTGTGATCGCCGAGCACCGCGACACCGAGGGACGCCTGCTGCCTCGCCGGATCGCCGCGGTGGAGCTGCTCAACGTGATCCGTCCGACCGTCGCCGTGGCCCGGTTCGTGGTCTTCGCCGCGCTGGCCCTGCACGACCATCCCGCCTGGCGGCAGCGGGTACGCGACGAAGACGCCATCGAACAGTTCGTGCAGGAGGTGCGCCGCTACTATCCGTTCTTCCCGGTGGCCGCGGCCCGGGTCCGGCGTGCCTTCGACTGGCACGGATACCACTTCCCGCAGGGTCGGCGGGTGCTGCTGGACCTCTACGGCACCGATCACCATCCGGAGCTGTGGCCGGAGCCGGAACAGTTCCGGCCCGAGCGCTTCGCCGGTTGGCGGGGTGACCCGTTCGCGCTGGTGCCACAGGGTGGCGGGGGTCATCTCACCGGGCACCGCTGTGCCGGCGAGTGGATCACCATCGAACTCATGAAGCGGGCGGTCACCGTGCTGACCGACGTCATCCGCTACGACGTACCGCCGCAGGACCTCGCGGTGGACCTGAGTCGGATGCCGGCGCTGCCGGGCAGCGGTTTCGTGGTCACCGCCGTGCGGCGCACCGACTGAGCCCTCGCGCTCGGGCCGGCCCACCGGCCAGCCGTCCCGCCACCGGGGTCACCGGTGGCGGGACGGAGATCAGGCCGGGTGCAGCACCGTGCGCAGGCAGCCGTCCTGCTTCTTCTCGAACATCTCGTAGCCGCGTGCGCCCTGCTCCAGCGGCAAGGGATGGGTAGCCAGGTAACCGGGGTCCATCTCCCCGGCGGCGAGCCGGTCGAGCAGCATCGGAATGTACCGCTGGGCGTGCATCTGCCCCATCCGCAGCACCAGGGCCTTGTTCATCGCCGCACCCAGCGGGAACTTGTCCACCAGTCCGGCGTAGACGCCGACGATGCTGACCGTGCCGCCCTTGCGTGCCGCCATGATGGCCTGCCGAACGGAGGTCGGCCGGTCGGTCTGCAGGCGGGCGCTCTGCTTGGCCTTGTCGTAGGCGTACACCGGGCCGACGTCGTGGGACTCCATGCCCACCGCGTCGATGCAGGCGTCAGGTCCGCGCCCGGAGGTCATCTCGCGCAGCGCCTCCAGCACGTCGGTCTCGGCGTAGTTGACGGTCTCCACGCCGAGCCGGTCGGTTGCGGTGGCCAGCCGCTCGGGTAGCCGGTCGACCATGATGACCCGGCCGGCACCGAGCAACTGCGCGGCTCGGGCGGCCATCTGGCCGACTCCCCCGGCCCCCCACACCGCGACCACCTCGCCACCGGTGAGGTTGCAGAAGTCGGCCGCCATCCAACCGGTCGGCATGGCGTCCGAGGCGAAGACCGCCGCGTCGTCGGACACCCCGTCGGGCACCTTGAACGCCCCGATGTCGCCGAACGGCACCCGCACGTACTCCGCGTGGCTGCCGGAGTAGCCCCCGGCCGCGTGCGAGTAGCCGAGAATGCCGGCCGGCGAGTGCCCCCACAGCTTCTCCGCGAAGACCGGCTGCGGATTCGAGTTGTCGCAGAGCGAATACTGCTCGGTCCGGCAGTACCAGCAGCCACCGCAGGCCACCACCGAGCCGACCACCACGCGGTCGCCGACAGCCAACCGCCGTACCCCGGGCCCGACCTCGACCACCTCGCCCATGAACTCGTGGCCCAGGATGTCTCCCTCCCGCATGGCGGGGATGAAGCCGTTGATCAGATGCAGGTCCGAACCGCAGACGCTGCTGGACCGGACCTGGACGATGATGTCGCCGTCGGCGCGTACGCGCGGCTCCGGCACGTCGCGTACCTTCAGCTTGCCGACACCCTCCCAGCACAGCGCCCTCACGCCCGACCTCCCATCGCCAGCCGCTCCCGGATCTCGTCGGTGGTGCGTTCCTGTGCCCGACTCCGTCCGGACGGGTCCCGCCGGGTCTCGACGACCTGACCGCACTCGATCAGCGACTTGACCCGGCGCAGCGTGTCCCGCAGCCGCAGGTCAGGCTCGTCACCGCTGGCCAGGCCGAGAGCCCGGCGCAGCGGGCCGGAGCGGTACCTCAGCTCCGCGCGGATCTCCGTACCTCGGCCCTGTGGTGCGGGCGCCAGTTCCACCGTGCCCTGCTGCTTCGGACCGCCGATGACCTGCCAACGCAACCGGCCCGGACCGGTCACGGTGATCTCGGCCTGCCATTCGGTGTCGCCGCTGTCCGGATCGCGCGACACGCACCGCCACCGGTTTCCGTCGATCTGCTCCAGGGTCGCCCGCTCGGCCAGGGCACGGTCGAGCCGCTCGCGTTCCCTCCAGAAGCCGATCACCGCTTCGACCGGCCGGTCGACCGTCACCCCGCGCCGGACCACATACCAGCCGTCCTCCCGGTGGGGCTGATGCCGCCGCCGTCGTCGACGTACCGCACGGCCGACGCCGATCGCGGTCACGGTCGCGGCACCCACCGCAGCCAGCCTCGTTGCGTTGCTCCTCATCGCGCCCTCCTCCGCCCTGGGCGGCCGGTTGCCCGACCGCCGTTGGAGGCGCTACCCGGCATGGCAGCCCCGAAACGGGATGACAGCGAGGGCTCCTCCATCGGGTTGCCCGAGGAAGAGCCCTCGTCTGGCTGACACCGACGCCGCTTTCGGTGCGCGGGACGGACCCGCGACCACCGGCTGAGGGTGCTGCCCGGTCAGCGCACGTGGTCCCGGGAGTGCTCTACCTGGCCCTTCACGTCGTGAGCCGCAGACCGCGTGTCGTCGGTCACGGTCTGCACGGCGTCCTGCGCGGTGGCCTTCACCGACTCAGCAGCCTGTTGCGCCGGCTCGCGCAGTTCCTCCTTCATCTCGCTCGCCACCTGGCTCAGCTTCTCGGTCACCGCCGAACCATGCTCACCGGCCTTCTCCCGGGCCTGGGTGGCCAGTTGCTGCTCACGCTGGGTGGGCGGGATGAGCGAGGAGACGAGCATGCCGACGCCGAAGGCGATGAGGCCGGCAGCCAGTGGGTTTCCCTCGGACTTGCGCCGGATGAGCTGCGGGGCGCGATGTGCCGCGTCACCGACGGCCGAGGCGGCCGAGTGCGCGGCGTCGCCGACCGCGGACGCGGTCGCGGCGGCACGATCGCCGGCCGAATGGGCACTCCGGCTGGTCTGCTGGCCGAGATCGGATGCGGTTCCCATTACCGTGTCCCTCACATTCTGCAACGCGGTACGCACCCGCTGCTTTCGATCATCGACGATGCGGCCCGGGCTGACCTTGTACGCCAGGGCGTCCACATCAGAACTCAGGTTGTCGCGGGTGACTTCGATCTCCCGACGGATCTGGGCGGGGTCAGTGCTCATCGGGTCACTCCCTCCGGATGTGGCTTGAGCGCGTCGGGGATGCGCTGCACGGTTTCGTTGGTCTGCTTGAGCCCGCGGATGCGCTCCGCATTCCGGCGGCCCATCGTGTAGAGCAGCGCCGCGATCGTCGCCCAGATGATGGCCACGATCAGCGCCGCCCAACCGGCGTCCATCACGTTGGACAGGCCGGCCCAGAGCGCCAGGGAGAGAAACAGGGCGACCATGTACGCACCGAAGCCGGCACCGCCGAACAGGCCGGCGGCCTTGCCCGCCTTCTTCCCCTCCTGGCGGATCTCGGCCTTCGCCAGCTCCACCTCCTGCCGCATCAGCGTCGACAGATCGCTGGTGACCTGGCGCATCAGCTCACCGATGGAGCTGCCCCGAACCTCCTCTGCGGAGGGCGGGTGATGGTTCCGAGCGTCCGCTCCGGAACCGTGCGTCGGCACGGTCATGCCGTCGCCTCCCTTCGGATGATCAGGGGTTCTCATGGGCGCGTGGCTCCGCTCGACGGCATACCCGGCAGCGGGTCGGTCCGGTCCACCGGAGGCAGCGGCGTGCCGGTGCCAGAGGGGTTCTCGTCGATCGGCTGGAAGCCGGTAGGTTCGGCACGCGGGTCGGGGTTGCCCGCAGCGGACAGACCCGCCGACCCGACGGGCGACGCGGGCGGCGGAGCCTGCGTCGGCAGGGCCATGGTCCGGTCGGGGTCGCCGTACGGGTCATCGGTGGAGGCATGGCCGGGACGGTCGTCGCCACTCCCGGAGAGGTTGCGGGTGAGCCGGCCGGCGACCACACCGAGCAGGGCCGCGCCGACCAGGAAGGTGCCAGGGTTGCGGCGTGCGTAGTCGCGTACCTCGGTGAGCAGGTCGCCGGGTTCGCGCTGCTCCAGCCAGCCAGCCACACCGTGTACCCGGTCGGACGCCTGACGGGCGAGTTCGCTCACCGGGCCGGCCTGGCCTCCGTTGTCGGCCATCGAACGCATCTCGTCGGCCAGCGAGCGCAGGCCACCGGCGGCACGTCGCTGCTGCTCCCCGGCTTGACCGGCGAGTTGCGTACGAGCCTCGCCGTACAGGTCGCGGGCCTGGCGGGCGGTCTCCCGGCCAACCTCCCGACCCTGCTCACGGGCAGTCTCGGCCACCGCTCCACCGGCGTGCACGGCCTCCGAGCCGACCTGGCGGGCCTGTTCGCGGACGCCGCTGCCGTTCGTCGAATCGGGCTCGTGAGTCCTGGGGGTGGATGACAGATCGTAGGTCATGATGTCCCTTCCGCTGCGGGATCGTCGCGGGTGTTGGGGGTGCGGCCGACGATGTCGCCGCCGCTGATTGACCTACCCTGCGATCGGCCTCCCATGCTCGATCCTGGATTTCTCTGCGGGACTACCGGACCGGACGACAAGATGAAGGATCGGCGGGACGACTCACGTCACGAAGCGTGGCCGTCTACCTGTCAGACCGTCGCGAGGTCGGTCCCGCGATCCACGGAGGTGACATCGATGGCGCGTCGGTCAGTCGGCGGCCGGGCCACACGAACCCGGGTCCAGCTCGCCGCCCTGGTCGTGGCGGGAGTGTTCCTGCTGATCGGGGTCCTCGGGTTCGTGCCCGGCATCACCACCGGCTACGGCGGCATGACCTTCGCCGGTCACCACTCCGAGGCCCGGCTCCTCGGTGTGTTCCAGGTCTCGGTCCTGCACAACCTGCTGCATCTCGGCTTCGGTGTGGCCGGGCTGCTGCTGGCCCGCACCGTGGCCGGTGCCCGCGTCTACCTCGTGGGAGGTGGTGTGCTCTATCTCGGGTTGTGGATCTACGGTCTGGCCGTCGGCGAGGAGAGCACCGCGAACTTCGTCCCGCTCAACGACGCGGACAACTGGCTGCACCTGGGACTGGGCCTCGGGATGATTCTGCTCGGGCTGCTACTGTCGGCGCGGGCCGGTGGCAGCGACGGTCGCCTCGACCGGCCGTTCGACCGACCGTGATCATTCCGACCGCTTCACCCAGCGGCCCATCGAGCTACTCGGCGTCGTTGCCGTCGTCGGACGTCGGCGCGATCTCGTCGGCCGGTCGCTGCCGCCGTGCCTTGCGGGCCGCGAGACGCTCGGCCGCACTGGCCCGGGTCGGCTTCTCCTCCAAGCGGACGTCACGACCCCGGGCACCCGGGACGAACTCGGCACCGGCGTAGAGGGTCGGCTGCCAGTCGAACTCCCGCTCGGCGATGCGAACCAGGTCGCCGGGCTGGGCACCCGCCTTGACCAACTGCTCCTCGACGCCGAGACGGGCCAGCCGGTCGGCGAGGTAGCCGACCGCCTCGTCATTGTCGAAGTTCGTCTGACGCACCCAGCGCTGAGGTCGGGTACCGCGCACGGTGTAGGAGCCGTCAGCCTCGGCCTCGATGGTGAAGCCGGCGTCGTCGACCGCCTTCGGTCGGATCACGACCCGGGTCGGTTCGGCCGACGGCGTCGCGGCACGCGACTGTTCCACCAGCTCCGCCATCGCGTACGTGAGTTCCTTGAGCCCTTCCCGGGTAGCTGCGGAGACCTCGAAGACCCGCAGGTCACGCGCTTCCAGGTCGGGTCGGACGATCTCGGCGAGGTCGCGACCGTCCGGCACGTCGACCTTGTTCAGCGCGACCAGCCGAGGCCGGTCGGCCAACCCGCCGTACTCGGCCAGCTCCGCCTCGATGGTGTCGATGTCGGCCAACGGGTCCCGCCCCGGCTCCAGCGTGGCGGTGTCGACGACGTGCACCAGCACGGCACAGCGCTCGACGTGCCGGAGGAACTCCAACCCCAGCCCTTTGCCGGTGGCAGCGCCCGGGATCAGCCCGGGCACGTCGGCGACGGTGAAGGTGTGGTTGTCGAGCCGGACGACGCCGAGGTTCGGCACCAACGTGGTGAACGGGTAGTCGGCGATCTTCGGCTTGGCAGCGGAGATCACCGAGATGAGCGACGACTTCCCGGCCGACGGGAAGCCCACCAGACCGACGTCGGCGACGCTCTTCAGCTCCAGCACCACGTCCAGTTGCTCGCCCGGCTCACCCAGCTCGGCGAAGCCGGGCGCCTTGCGGCGCGCGTTGGCCAGTGAGGCGTTGCCCCGGCCACCCCGGCCACCCCGGGCCACCTCGAAGGTGGTGCCGGCACCGACCATGTCGGCCAGCACGGTGCCATCGGTGGTCTGCACGACCGTCCCGTCCGGCACCTTGAGCACCAGGTCGGCGCCGTTTCCGCCGTCCCGGTTCGATCCCGCGCCGCCCCGCCCGTTCTCCGCCTTGACGTGCGGACGGAAGTGGAAGTCGAGCAGTGTGTGCACCTGCGGGTCCACCACCAGGGAGACGCTGCCGCCGTGCCCGCCGTTGCCGCCGTCCGGGCCACCGAACGGCTTGAACTTCTCCCGGTGGATCGAGACACAGCCGTGCCCGCCGTCGCCGGCCTGCAGGTGCAGGACGACCCGGTCAACGAACGTTGTCACGCCGTAATCCTTCCAGCAGGGTCCCGCCCCGCACGAGAAAAGACGAAGCGGGCCGGGGACATCAGGTCCACGGCCCGCTTACGCCGGAGAGCTACTGCTGCGGCACGATGCTGACGGTCTTGCGACCGCGCCTGGTGCCGAACTGGACCGCACCGGCGGCCAGCGCGAAGAGCGTGTCGTCTCCGCCGCGGCCAACCAGGTCACCGGGGTGGAACTTGGTGCCACGCTGACGGATGAGGATCTCACCCGCGCTGACGACCTGACCACCGAAGCGCTTCACGCCGAGTCGCTGGGCCGCGGAGTCACGACCGTTACGCGAGCTGGACGCACCCTTTTTGTGAGCCATTGGAGGACGACCTACTTCCCGCTGGAGATGCCGGTCACCTTGACCTGGGTCAACGGCTGGCGGTGACCCTGGCGCTTGTGGTAGCCGGTCTTGTTCTTGAACTTGTGGATCCGGATCTTCGGGCCCTTGGTGTGCGCGGCGATCTCGCCGGACACCTCGACCTGAGCGAGCTTCGCCGCGTCGGTCACCAGGTCGTCACCGTCGACGAGGAGCACCGCGGCGAGCTTCACCGCGTCACCGGGGGCACCGGTGAGCTTCTCGACCTCGATCACGTCGCCCTCGGCGACCTTGTACTGCTTGCCGCCGGTCTTGACGATCGCGTACATCGGAGGCGGACTCCCTGTCGTTGAGGCTGCTGGCGGTCGTCCCCACGGCGGCTCGCCGGGCAGCAGAAGCACGGCGGCGCGGGCACGCGGGAACTCGGCACACCAAAGTGCGCCGCAGGTTAGCGTACGCCATGGTCGGGCCGGGACCCAAACCGGGCCGGACGGTCAGCGGGCGCAGAGTTGGTCGAGGCGCTGCTGCAACCTGTCGAGCGAGGCTCTCTCAAGCGCCTCGACGTCGGTGCCGAGCCGGTCGACCTCGGTCGACAACTCCCTCAGCAGCTTCTTGAGCTGCTGGTCGTCGGCGCGTGTCGCCTGCGCTGCGAGCGCCTTCGCCCAGTCGGACAGCGCCGCCTCGGCCCGCCTGCCGGCCGCCGCCGCGCCGGCGGTGTCACCCGCGCCGGTCGCGGTGACCATCGCGGCCAACTGCTCGACGTACTTCTTGCCCGCGTCACCGCTGGCCTGTTGCGCGGCGGCACAGACCTGTGGGGCGTTTCCACCCGCCGCTCCGGAAGCGGGGGTCGCCACCGGTTCGGGGCTGGGCGTCGCCGGGCCGGTGGTGACGTCCACGCCCGTCGAGACCGGGGCGGCCGGCTCGTCCGCAACGCGGCGCTCGGCCGAGCAGGCGGTGCCGGCGAACAGCGCGGCGATGACCACGGTGACGGCGAGCGGTCGGCGCATCGTCTCCTCCTCCGGCGGCCGCGTCCACCCGCCGCGTGCCGGACGCACGAAGACAGGCCAGCGTGCCCGGGCCGGGCCGCGGCGACCGCTCATCGACGATACGGGACGGCCCGCCCGGCGGACATCACCACCGGACGGGCCTGCCGCTCGTCATCTGCCCGTCACCGGGCGCTGGCTTCTACCGCCGTCAGGGCCGGGTACGCCGACGTGCGCCTCCGCGACGGGAACGACGCCGACCGGTGCCGTTCTCGCCGCCCTCCTCCTCGTCGGCCTCGCCGAGCGCGTCCGGGTCGTCCGGAGCGGCGAGCCGTGCCGACTCGCCCTGCTGGCTGTCGACGATGTCCGGCCCCGCCGGGGTGTCTGTCTCGTAACGCGACAGGTCGTAGCCCATGGTGTCGTGAAGGTCGGCGTCGGTGCTGCTCGTGGTGTCGCTCTCGGTGACCTCCACCACGGTCCGCTCCGCCGAGGCGGCACTCTTGCGCGCGCGGCGCCGGGAGGATCCGTTCGTCTGCTCGGCCGCCGGAGCACCGGCCGAGGCGACCGCCTTGACCTTCTCCGGGCCACCGGAGCGCGGCTTCTCCGGCACCGGCTCGGTGTGGATGACCAGGCCCCGACCCTTGCAGCACTCGCAGGTCTCGCTGAACGCCTCCAGCAGCCCGGCACCGATCCGCTTCCGGGTCATCTGCACCAGACCCAGCGAGGTGATCTCGGTGACCTGGTGCTTGGTACGGTCCCGGCCAAGGCACTCGGTCAGCCGGCGCAGCACCAGTTCCCGGTTCGACTCCAGCACCATGTCGATGAAGTCGATCACGACAATCCCGCCGATGTCCCGCAGCCGCAGCTGCCGGACGATCTCCTCAGCCGCCTCCAGGTTGTTACGGGTGACCGTCTCCTCCAGGTTGCCGCCGGCACCGGTGTACTTGCCGGTGTTCACGTCGACCACCGTCATCGCCTCGGTCCGGTCGATCACCAGGTGTCCGCCGGAGGGCAGGAAGACCTTGCGGTCGAGACCCTTGAGGATCTGCTCGTCGATGCGGTACTCGGCGAAGACGTCCTTGGTGCCCACGTGCCGGCGCAGCCGCGCAACCAGGTCCGGCGACACGTGCGTCAGGTACGACTCGACCATGTCGTACGCCTCGTCGCCCTCCATGACCAGTTCGCGGAAGTCCTCGTTGAACAGGTCGCGGACCACCCGGATCACCAGGTCCGGCTCCTGGTAGAGGAGCACCGGTGCACCGCCCTCGGCGGCCTTGGCCTGAATGTCCTCCCACTGCGCCTGGAGCCGCTTGACGTCCCGGGCCAGTTCGTCCTCACTGGCGCCCTCGGCCGCGGTCCGGACGATCACTCCGGCACCGTCGGGCACGAGCTTCTTCAGCGCGTCACGCAGCCGCTTCCGCTCCGTGTCCGGCAGCTTGCGGCTGATCCCGGAGGCGTTGCCACCGGGTACGTAGACCAGGTGCCGGCCGGAGAGCGCGATGTGACTGGTCAACCGGGCTCCCTTGTGCCCGATCGGATCCTTGGTGACCTGCACCAGCACCGAGTCACCGGACTTGAGTGCCTGCTCGATCGAGCGGGCTCTCCCCTCCAGACCGGTGGTGTCCCAGTTGACCTCGCCGGCGTACAGGACCGCGTTGCGACCCCGGCCGATGTCGACGAACGCCGCCTCCATGCTCGGCAGCACGTTCTGCACCTTGCCGAGGTAGACGTTGCCGGCCATGGTGCCGGAGGAACTGCGGGTGACGTAGTGCTCGACCAGGACGCCATCCTCCAGGACGGCGATCTGGGTCCGGTCACCGCGTTGGCGCACCGCCATCACCCGGTCGACCGCCTCCCGGCGGGCCAGGAACTCCGACTCGCTGAGGATCGGCGGTCGGGTCCGACGCTGCTCGCGACCGTCCCGACGGCGCTGCCGCTTGGCCTCCAGCCGGGTCGAGCCGGAGACTCCCTGCACCTCGTCGACCGTCCGGCGCGGCTCCCTGATCTTCACCACGGTGGGCACGCCGTCGTCGGCGGCACCGTCGGTGTCACCGGCGCCCCGGCGACGCCGCCGACGACGTCGACGGGTCATACCGTCGCCCTCGGCCTCGTCCCCCTCCTCGGAGTCGGACTCGGATTCGGCCTCGGCCTCGTCCGTCTCGGCCTGAACGATCCGCTCGGCCTCGCTCTCGTCGACCTCATCGCCGTCATCGGCGCCGCCCTTGCCCCGACCTCGGCCCCGACGACCCCGGCGACGGCGACGCCGACCGCCTGCGGTCTCCTCGTCGTCCTCCTCATCCTCGGTGGCCTCCTCGGCCTCCGCGATGGGTTCCTCCTCGGGCTCGGTCGCCACCGCCGGCTCGGTCTCCCGCCGGCTCCGGCGGCGCCGCCGGGACGGCTCGGCCGGTTCCTCGGCAGGCTCCTCCTCGGCGGCCAGGGCGGCAGCGGCGCGGGCCGCGATCACCTCTTCCGGGGCCATGAACAACACCGTGGGCGCGGTGAGCGCGGCCTTCCGACGGCGGGACCGGCTTTCAGGCTCGGCCGGCGTCACCTCCGCACCCGTCGGCTCGACCGAACTCCCAGGCTCCACGGATCCCACCGGCTCGGCGTCCTCGGCTGGTTCGACCGCCTGTTCCAGGTCGGCGACGCCCTCGGCGGGCAGCGCTGCGGAGCCGAAGTCGGTCCCCGCTGCCGGCGCGACACCAGCATCCGCCTCGACGGCGGGCGACTGCGGCGGCTCGGCCTGGGCAGAAGGATCGGTCGTGACGTCGGCGGACGGTTCGACGGCCGGGGCCGTCGACTTCCGGCGACGGGTGCGGGTCACCTTGGCCGGCGGCGCCACGTCGCTCTCGGCGACCTCTGCCTCGGCCACGGGCTCCTCGACGGCCTTCTGCCCGGTGGCCTTACGACGACGTCGTGGCGTCTTCGCCGCGGTGTCGAGGTCACCGGAGACCGGGGCGAAGACCTCGGCCTGGGGCGATTCCCCGACACCCACCGTCGCGGCGCCGGACGCCTCCACCGGCGCGTCGGTCTGCTCCGGCCGACTGACCGAGGTGGCCCGGCGGCGGGTGGTCCGACGGCGCGGCGCCGGCTCGACGGGCGGCACATCACTCAGATCGGCGACGCCACCCAGGTCAGCGGTGCCACTCGCGGCACCGGCGATCTCCTGCGGCGGGTCAGCGACCGGGCCCGGTTCGACCGCGTCCGGTGACTGGCGCGCGCTGGTCACCTCACCGGCCGTCTCGGCGGTACTGTTCCCGGCGGTCTCGTCGGCCGGGTTGGCGCCGGTTCGTTCGCTGCCCTCGGGCTCGT
This sequence comes from Micromonospora lutea, assembly GCF_016863535.1. Lineage (GTDB taxonomy): Bacteria > Actinomycetota > Actinomycetes > Mycobacteriales > Micromonosporaceae > Micromonospora > Micromonospora lutea. The sequence continues at coordinate 9,067 of NZ_BOPB01000009.1, read as the reverse complement.
TCTCGAGCATGGACGTTCTCCAGTTCTGGCTTCCCCGGGCGCGGGTGAGCGCTGCCACGCAGGGTTGCCGCAAAGGTGTTTCCCCGGGCGCACGAGGTGCACGCCGGCGAAGTCTGCCTGCCTGGACGCCGACCGTCGGTCAGCGCCCGCCGATGGTTGCCCCGTCGCGTTCCGCGTCCAGCGGATCCACGATCGCACCCTGCGCGGTCAGCGTGCCCTGAGCCAGCCGGATCACCTTCGGGGCCACCGGCGGCTCCAGGCCGGCCACCACGCGGAAGCCGGAAAGGACGTCATCGGGCCGTACGGACGGGGTGACCTGCCGCACGACCAGTTCGAGTATCGCACACGGTACGGCCGGCTCCCCGGAAGGCGTCGCCGGTGCCGCGATCACATCGATTTTGACAACTGCGGCACGCGCGTCGAAGGTGCGCCGGCCCTGCTTGGTCATTCGTTCGACCAGTACCTCTTCGGCAGCGGTGAAGAGGGCCACGGCCTTGGCCAGCACATCCGGATGCACCTGCGGCAGCTCGATCCGCCAGTGCGACGCCTCGATCCGGTCGGGCAGGCTCGACCCGCTGGCCACCACGGCGTCGAGCACGTCGAGACCGGGCGAGAGCGCCGCGTCCAGGGCCGACCGCAGCTGCTCCGGATCGACCACTTCACGCAGGCCGATCTCCAGATACTCCGCCTCGCTCGCGACCCCGGTCGGCGCCGCGCTGGCGTACGAGATCTTCGGGTGCGGGGTGAAACCCTGCGAGAAGGCCACCGGTACGCCGGCCCGGCGCAGCGCCCGTTCGAAGGCCCGGGCGAAGTCCCGGTGCGAGGTGAACCGCAGCGGGCCACGCTTGGCGTACCGGATCCGGACGCGTTGGACGACCGGTGCCTGGCCGCCCTCGGGCTGTGGTTTCCTACTGATCGTCCTGCTCCTCGGTGTCGGACCCCACCTGGGCCGCCGGGGTCACTGTTGCGCGCCGGTGGGCAGCTTCAGACCGTTGACCGGAGTCAACGGGAGCAGCTTCCGGCCGGTCGGGCCGATCTGGATCTCGGTGTCCATCGCCGGGCAGACGCCGCAGTCGAAGCAGGGCGTCCACCGGCAGTCGTCCTGCTCGTACTCGCTGAGCGCGTCCTGCCAGTCCTGCCAGAGCCAGTCCTTGTCCAGGCCCGAGTCCAGGTGGTCCCAGGGCAGGACCTCCAGCTCGTCGCGCTCGCGGGTGGTGTACCAGTCGAGGTCGACCCCGAAGCCGGGCAGCACCTCGGCTGCGGCGTCCACCCAACGCTGGTACGAGAAGTGTTCGCTCCAGCCGTCGAACCGCCCGCCGTTCTCCCAGACCCGGCGGATCACCGCGCCGACCCGACGGTCACCACGGGACAGCAGACCCTCGATCAGCGACGGCTCGCCGTCGTGGTAGCGGTAGCCGATCGCCCGGCCCAGCGAACGGTCCGCGTTGATCGCCTGCTTGAGCAGCCTGAGCCGGTGGTCGATGACCTCCGGCCGTTCCATGGCGGCCCACTGGAACGGGGTGTGCGGCTTCGGCACGAACCCGCCGATCGAGACGGTGCACCGGATGTCCTTGGAGCCGGTGGCGGCCCGCCCAGCCCGGATGACCTCGTGCGCCATGTCGGCGATCTCCAGGACGTCGGCGTCCGTCTCGGTCGGCAGCCCGCACATGAAGTAGAGCTTCACCTGCCGCCAACCGTTGGTGTACGCGGTGACCACGGTGCGGATGAGGTCGTCCTTGGACACCATCTTGTTGATCACCTTGCGGATCCGCTCCGACCCGCCCTCCGGGGCGAAGGTCAGACCGGTCCGGCGGCCGTTGCGGGACAGCTCCTGCGCCAGGTCGATGTTGAACGCGTCGACCCGGGTGGACGGCAACGACAGCGAGACGTTGGTGCCCTGGTACTGCTCGGCCAGGCCGGAGCACATGTCACCGATCTCGGAGTGGTCGGCCGACGACAGCGAGAGCAGGCCCACCTCGTGGAAGCCGGAGAACTCCAGCCCCTGCTGGACCATCTGCCCCACGGTGGTGATGGAGCGTTCCCGGACCGGCCGGGTGATCATGCCAGCCTGACAGAACCGGCAACCCCGCGTACAGCCTCGGAAGATCTCCACCGCGTACCGCTCGTGGACCGTCTCGGCCAGCGGAACGAGCGGCTTCTTCGGGTACGGCCAGGCGTCCAGGTCCATCGTCGTGCGCTTGTGCACCCGGAACGGCACGTCCGCCCGGTTCGGCACGACCCGCTGGATCCGGCCGTCCGGCAGGTAGTCCACGTCGTAGAAGCGCGGCACGTAGACGCTCTCGGTACGCGCCAACCGCAGCAGCAGTTCGTCCCGCCCGCCGGGGCGTCCCTCCGCCTTCCACTCCCGGACGATCCCGGTGATCTCCAGGACCGCCTCCTCGCCGTCGCCGAGCACGGCGGCGTCGACGAAGTCGGCGATGGGCTCGGGGTTGAACGCGGCATGCCCACCCGCCACGATCACCGGGTCGTCGTCGGTCCGGTCGGCCGCGAGCAGCGGGATCCCGGCCAGGTCGATCGCGGTGAGCAGGTTGGTGTAGCCCAGCTCGGTGGAGAACGACACACCGAACAGGTCGAAGTCGCGCACCGCGCGGTGGGCGTCGACGGTGAACTGCGGCACCCCGTGGGCGCGCATCAGCTTCTCCAGGTCCGGCCAGACCGCGTACGTCCGCTCGGCGAGGGTGTCCGGCAGCTCGTTGAGCACCTCGTAGAGGATCTGCACGCCCTGGTTGGGCAGGCCGACCTCGTACGCGTCGGGGTACATCAGTGCCCACCGTACGGTCGCCGCGTCCCAATCCTTGACCACCGCGCCCAGCTCACCACCGACGTACTGGATGGGCTTTGTCACCTGGGGCAGCAGCGGCTCCAGTTGGGGCCACACGGAGTTTGCCGCGACGGGACGCGAAGTGGTGGACGGGACGCTCATGATGCCCAAGGGTACGCGCCCGTCCACCACCGACCGCTCATACCCGCCCGCTCATACCTGTCGCCGTGACGGGTCGGTGAGTGAGCGATCTCGTTCGGTGAACGCCGAGCCCGCGGCGACCTCGGGGCGGGCCCCCCTGGTCCACCGCGCGGACGGCCGATTCGATGCCGGTGGCACACCGGTACTAACCTCGGACCGGCGTGAGAGGAGATTGCCGCGATGCCGGAGCCGCAGCCGGAAGCCGACCGGCCGGTCGACGGGAGCCGTCCGGATCACCACCGGGACGGGGAGCCGGCGGTCACCCACGAACTGCCCACCGACCCACCACCGGCCGACGACCGGTCGGCCAGCCCGGACGGGAGCGAGCAAGCCGACGCCGGGCACGCCGACACCGCACCCGTCGAAACCGGCGGGCCGGCCGAGATGCCACCCACCACGGTTGGCCCGCTCGCCGACGCGACGCCCACCAGGGCCGACCCCCTCGCCGACGCGACGCCCACCAGAGTTGACCCGCTCGCCGACGCGGCGTCCTCCAGGGTCGACCCGCTCGCCGATGCGGCACTTCGCGAAGCCGGCTCCGACGACGGGCAGCCCTCCGCCCCGGCGGAACCGCAGCTTGGTCCGCAGGGCACCCGGATGCTGCCCGAGTCCGCGCCCGAGACGACCACGCCGCGGTGGAGCGGCTCGGCACCGGTACCGCCGGCAGCACCACGCCGTCGCGGCTGGGGCGAGTCGGCCGAACCCACGCCGCCGCCGGCTCCACCGGTGCCGCAGCCAGAGCACCAGACGCCGGTCGATCCGTGGGCCGGCGTCGACACCAGCGGTTGGGAACTTCCCTCGACCGATTTTCCCGCCCTGCCGCCGACGTTGTCCTACCCGAGCCCGCCGCCGACCCGGCCGTACTCCGGACCCCCGGTCTCCCCGGCGCCCCCGGTGTCACCGGCGCCGGTCTCACCGGTTCCGTCACCCCCGGTCGCGCCGCAGCGGCAGCCGCAGCCACCCGGGCCCTACCCGCCAGCTCCGATCGGTCCCCCGGCACCGCCGCCGACGAGCGGTCGGCGGGGTCGGAAGGCCAGACCCGTCGCACCCCCACCCGGCTGGCAGCCGCCCCAGGGGTACGTCCCGGTACCGGTCCGCAAACGCCGCCGCTGGCCGTGGCTGCTGCTGCTGACCTTGGCCTGCTGCTGCGGCTGCCCCGCCTACTACGGCCTGCCGATGACCAGCCAGTACCCGGCGAGCGCCTCGTTGCCGCAACAGGTGGCCGATCTGAGGCTGCGCGAGGACCCCCGGAGCACCCGCGACGCGCGCCAACTGGAGACCCAGATGCGCGAGGCGCACCTGCTGGCCGAGAACACCTTCGCCGGGATCTACCACACGAGCAACGGCAAGCGGGTGACCGTCTTCGGCGGCACCGGCTTCCGGCTCACCCCGTCGGCGGACGCCGACGCGGAGATGAAGCGCCTCACCGACCAGTACGGACTCGGCGAGACGCAGGTGATGGAGAGCGGCGTCCGGGGTCGTCACGAGCGCTGTGCCGTGGGCCGCACCGACGGTGTCGGCGCAGTGGTGTGCACCTCGGTGGACCACGGCAGCATCACCACCGGCGTCTTCACCGGGCTCTCGGTGGACGACAGCTCGCGGCTACTGGGCACCCTGCGGAATCAGATCGTCACCACGGACGGTTGATCTCCGTAGGGCTGCTCCACCCGGCGTGACGGCTCAGCCGGCGTCGGCTTCCCCGGCGACCGGCGGGTGGGCTCGCGGCGGCGCGTAGCGGGAGACGTACTCCTGGCCGGTGAGCTTCTGGATCTCGCCCATCATCTCGTCGGTCATCTGCCGCAGCGACAGCCGGTCGTCCGGACGACCGGTGAAATCGAGCGGCTTGCCGAACCTGATGGTGATCTTTCCGGTGAAGGGACGCGGCACCCGGGCACCGATCGGCTGCACCTTCTCGGTACCGATCATGCCCACCGGAATGATCGGTACGCCGGCGGCGATGGCGAGCCGGACCGCCCCCGTCCGCCCCCGGTACAGCCGCCCGTCCGGCGAGCGGGTGCCCTCCGGGTAGACGACCACCAGATCACCGCCCTTGAGCGCCGGGATGGCCGCGTCGAATGCGGCCAGCGCCGCGCGACCGCCGGCCCGCTCCACCGGGATCGCGCCGAGACCGGTGAGGACGAACTTGGAGAAGCGGCCCTTGATGCTGGTACCCGTGAAGTACTCGGACTTGGCCCAGAACGCCAGGTGCCGGGGCACGACCGTGCCGAGGAACAGTTCGTCGGCCACCGACAGGTGGTTGCCAGCGAAGATCGCGCCGCCCTTGTCCGGGATGTGCTCCAGCCCCTCCACCGTGGGACGGAACGCCAGCCGCATCGCGGGCCCCACGGTGAGCTTGCCGATGGTGTAGAGCAGCGGCACTGGTCCTCCGGCGGATCGAATGAGGTACGAGGCGGTGTCACCGTAGCGGACCGCTCCACGGCAGCGTGCGTGAGGTCGGGCTGGTCCGCTGGCTGAGTGCCGGGCCGGGAGGGGCCCCGGGCGGAAGGGGCCCCTCCGGACAACTCAGACGCGACGAACGACGACCGTCACGGGCACACCCTCGCCGACCTCACCGGCGAAACCGTCGATCCCCTCGGCGAAGTCGACGCTGTCGGCCAGCACCTCCCGAGCCACGAAGTCGCGGTACCCGGCCACCGCCGCCCGAACCTCGTCGGAGGCCGACGCGGTCACCACGATCCGGTCGGAAACGCCGAAGTCGGCGTCCCGACGCGCCTGCTGCACCACCCGGACGAAGTCCCGGGCCACCCCTTCCGCGGTGAGTTCAGGGGTGACCAGGGTGTCCAGCACCACCACCCCCTCCCCGCCGGGCAGCGGCGCCGAGTGCTCGGCGTCGGCGGCGACCAGTCGCAACTCGTACTCGCCGTCGGCGAGGGTGACCCCGGCAGCCACCGGGGCACCGTCGTGGAGCTCCCACTCCCCCGCCTTGACCGCCTTGATCACCTGCTGCACCTGCTTGCCGACCCGGGGTCCGAGTGCTCGCGGCACCACCGTCAACACCTGCTGGCAGTACGCCGACACGTCGTCGGTGAAGACGACCTCCTTGACGTTGACCTCGTCGGCGACCAGGTCGGCGAAGGGCCGCAGCTGCCCGGCCGCCGGGCTGGCCACGGTCAGCTTCGGCAGCGGTAGCCGCACCCGCAGCCCCTTGGCCTTACGCAGCGACAGCGTCGCGGAGGCCACCGCACGCACCGCGTCCATCGCGGCGACCAGCTCATGGTCGACCGGGAACTCCTCGGCCACCGGCCAGTCGGTCAGGTGCACCGACCGCTCGCCGGTGAGTCCACGCCAGATCTCCTCCGCGGTGAGCGGCGCCAGCGGCGCCACCACCCGGCAGAGCGTCTCCAGCACGGTCCACAGCGTGTCGAACGCGTCCGCGTCGCCCGCCCAGAAGCGATCCCGGGAACGCCGCACGTACCAGTTGGTCAACGCGTCCAGGTAGGACCGCACGGTGGCGCAGGCGCCCGAGATGTCGTACGCGTCCATCTGCGCGCCGACCGTCGACACCAGCTCGTTCGTCTTCGCCAGCACGTACCGGTCGAGCAGGTGCGTGCTGTCCACCCGGCGCCGCGCGGTGTAGGAGTCCGCGTTGGCGTAGAGCGAGAAGAAGTACCAGACGTTCCACAACGGCAGCAGCACCTGCCGGACGGCGTCGCGCACACTCGCCTCGGTGACCGGCATGTCCCCGCCCCGCAGCACCGGCGAGGACATCAGCATCCAGCGCATGGCGTCCGAGCCGTAGGAGTCGAAGACGTGGTAGACGTCCGGATAGTTGCTCAGGCTCTTGGACATCTTGCGCCCGTCGGAGCCGAGCAGGATGCCGTGGCTGAGGCAGTTGCGGAACGCCGGCCGGTCGAACAGCGCGGTGGCCAGCACGTGCATGGTGTAGAACCAGCCCCGGGTCTGCCCGATGTACTCGACGATGAAGTCACCCGGGTAGTGGCTCTCGAACCAGTCGCGGTTCTCGAACGGGTAGTGCACCTGGGCGAAGGGCATCGAGCCGGACTCGAACCAGCAGTCCAGCACCTCCGGCACCCGACGCATCATGGACCGGCCGGTCGGGTCGTCCGGGTTGGGGCGGACCAGCTCGTCCACCGCCGGCCGGTGCAGGTCGGTCAGGCGTACGCCGAAGTCCCGCTCGATATCGGCCAGCGAGCCGTACACGTCGAGACGCGGATAGTTCGGGTCGTCCGATTTCCACACCGGGATCGGCGAACCCCAGAACCGGTTCCGACTGATCGACCAGTCCCGGGCGTTGGCCAGCCACTTGCCGAACGAACCGTCCTTGATGTGCCCGGGCGTCCAGTTGATCTCCTGGTTCAGCTCGACCATCCGGTCCTTGAACTTGGTCACCGCGACGAACCACGAGGACACCGCCTTGTAGACCAGCGGGGTGTCGCAGCGCCAGCAGTGCGGGTACGCGTGGGTGTAGGTGTCCTGCTTGAGCACCGCCCCCCGCTCCTTGAGCTGACGGATCACCGGCTTGTTGACGTCGAAGACCTGCTCGCCCTCGAAGGGCGGCACCAGCGCGGTGAACCGGGTGTGGTCGTCGACGGTGACGATGGTCGGGATGCCGGCCGCGTTGCAGACGTTCTGGTCGTCCTCACCGAAGGCGGGAGCCAGGTGCACGATCCCGGTGCCGTCCTCGGTGGTCACGAACTCCGCCCCGAGCACCTGGTACGCGTTCGGCCCGGCCTGCTCCACCAGGAAGTCGAAGAGCGGCGTGTACCGCCGCCCCACCAGGTCCGCGCCGCGAACCGTGCCGAGCTGCTCGTACCCCTCCAGTTCCTTGGCGTACGCGGCCACCCGCCCGGCGCCGACGACGTAGCGCTCGCCGTCGCGTTCCAGCACCGCGTACTCGATGTCCGGACCGACGGCGAGCGCCAGGTTCGACGGCAGGGTCCACGGCGTGGTGGTCCACACCCCCAGCCGCACCGGCCCACGGACCAGTTCCGGCGCGGACTCGTCGCCGGTCAACTCGAACCACACCGTCAGCGTCGGGTCGTGCCGGTCCCGGTAGACGTCGTCCATCCGGGTCTCGGTGTTCGACAGCGGCGTCTCGCACCGCCAGCAGTACGCCAGCACCCGGAAGCCCTCGTAGACCAGACCCTTGTCGTGCAGGGTCTTGAAGGCCCACATGACGCTTTCCATGTAGTCCAGGTCGAGGGTCTTGTAGTCGTTGGCGAAGTCCACCCAGCGCGCCTGCCGGGTGACGTAACGCTCCCAGTCCTGGGTGAACTCCAGCACCGAGGCGCGGCACGCCTCGTTGAACCGGGCCACGCCGAGGTCGAGGATCTCCGCCTTGCTGGTGATGCCGAGCTGCTTCTCGGCGACCACCTCGGCGGGCAGGCCGTGGCAGTCCCACCCGAAGCGTCGCTCCACCCGCCGCCCACGCATGGTCTGGTAACGCGGCACCACGTCCTTGACGTACCCGGTGAGCAGGTGGCCGTAGTGTGGCAGACCGTTGGCGAACGGCGGTCCGTCGTAGAAGACGTACTCGTTGTCGGCGGCTCCGCCGCTGGCAGCGGCGCCCGGTGCTGCTTCCGACTGCCGGCTGGAGGCCGGCCTGGCCTCGACCGACGCCTCGAAGGTCTTGTCGGCCGTCCAGTGCTCCAGGACCCGGCGCTCGACCGCGGGCAGGTCCGGGCTCGCCGGGACGCCGCCGGCGGTCGGGTCGTGCAACGGATAGGCCATCGGGGTCGCTCTCCTCGCTGACGCTCACTGTCTGTGGGTCTGCGAGGACGAGCCTTCCGGTACGCCGTCACCGACGTCCCACGGCCCGCGGTACCACCCCGCTTGACGGTCGAGAAACAACCGCCCGCTCGTTAGGCCGGCTGTGACGGGCCGGACCCGTCCGGTTCTACTGAGCCGGTCCCCCGGCCGTTCTTCCGGAAGCTCCCCGGTGATAGCCGGATCATCGCCGCCCACCCATGATACCCACCCCCTCCCCCCACCCTCCCCCCAATAACCCCCCACCCCCTCCCCCCGCGATCATGCAGTTGTGGCACCTACCAAAAGGGGCATACCGGCACGATTCGACAACCACAACTGCATGATCGGCGACGC
>NZ_BOPB01000008.1 GCF_016863535.1 Micromonospora lutea | reverse complement strand
GGGGGGTGGGAGGGGGTGGGTGGGATGGGGGTCACAGCGCGATCTGTCACGCGGGGGCGGGGGCGGGGCGTCGTGGGGGTGTCACATGGGGCTATCGGGAGGTTGTCATGCAGCGGATCAACGTGGCGGAGGTGGCACCGGAGGCTTTCGACGCCGTGCTGGGCTTGGAGAAGTACGTCCGGGCCAACGTCGAGCACACCGTGCTGGAACTGGTGAAACTGCGCGCGTCGATGGTCAACGGCTGCACGTACTGCGTCGACATGCACAGCCGGGAAGCGCTCGGTGCCGGCGAGTCGAGCCGAAGGCTGTTCGCGGTGGCCGCCTGGCGGGAAGCGCCCTTCTTCGACGAGCGGGAACGCGCCGCGCTCGCGTTGACCGACGCGGTGACCCGGCTGGGTGAGCACGGGGTGCCCGACGAGGTCTGGGACGCCGCGTCGAAGGTCTGGTCGGAGAAGGAACTCGCCGACCTGGTCCTGGCAATTGCCACAATCAACGTGTGGAACCGGATCGCGGTGACCTTCCGCAGCGAACTGCCGACGGACGTGTGAGCCCGGCCGAGGCGGCACAGGCGGCCGGTGTACTCGACGTGCACCGGCCGATGCTGCTCGGGCTGGCCTACCGGTTGCTGGGTAGCCGCCACGATGCCGAGGACATCCTGCAGGAGGCGTACCTCCGCTGGTTGCGGGTCGACCGCGCCGAGGTGCGCGACCCGCGACGCTACCTGTCGCGGGTGGTGACCCACCTGTCCATGGACCGGCTGCGGGCCCGGCAGGCGGCCCGGGAGACGTACGTCGGGTCGTGGTTGCCGGAGCCGGTGCCCACCGCGCCGTCGCCGTTCGGGCCGCTGGAGCGTGCCGAGTTGCGCGACTCGATCTCCACCGCGCTGCTGCACCTGTTGGAGCGGCTCACCCCGCCGGAACGCGCCGTCTACGTGCTGCACACCGCCTTCGAGCTGCCCTACGCCGAGATCGCCGAGTTGCTGGACCGCTCCGCCGAGGACTGCCGCCAGTTACATCACCGGGCGAGCATCCGGATCGGGCGTGATCAGCGCCGCTTCACCGTCGACCGCGCCGAGCAGGAGCGGCTGCTGGAGGCGTTCATCGCCGCCGCCACCGAGGGCGACCTGGCCGCGCTGACCGAGCTGGTCGCCGCGGACGCGACCGTGTGGAGCGACGGCGGCGGCCGGGTGCGGGCCGCCCGCAACCCGATCACCCGTGCCGACCGGGTCGTGCGGTTCCTCCTGGGCATCCGGACAAAGGGCTGGCCGCTCACCGTGCGGCGCACGGAACTCAACGGCCAGCCGGCCGTCGTGGTGGCCACAGCCGCCGGTGACGTGTACGCGGTCACCCTCGGCACGACCGCCGGTCGGATCACCGACATCTTCCTGGTGGCCAACCCGGACAAGCTGTCCTGGGCAGCCTGAGCCGGACGGGGCTCAGGCCGGGGTGAGCGGGCCGGGCTCAGCCCAACTCGGGGAACCAGAGCGCCAGCTCGCGCTTGGCGCTGTCAGCCGAGTCGGAGGCGTGCACCAGGTTCTCCCGGTTGGACAGGGAGAGGTCACCGCGGATGGTGCCGGCGGCGGCCTTACGTCCGTCGGTGGCACCGATGAGGCCACGCACCACGTCGATGACATCGTCGCCGGAGAGCACGAGCGCGACCAGCGGACCCGCGGTCATGAACGCCTTCAGTGGCGGATAGAACGGCTTGTCGACGTGTTCGGCATAGTGCTCGTCGGCCAGCGCGGCGTCCATCGTCCGGGTCACCATCGCGTCGAGCCGCAGCCCCTTGCGCTCGAACCGAGAGATGATCTCGCCCACCAGCCCTCGACGGACCGCATCGGGCTTGATCAGGACGAGCGTACGCTCGCCCGGGCTGCTGCTGGACACGCTGGGTTCCTCCTCAGAGCGGAAGCCGGTCTGGCTGGGTACGGTCAGCCTAGCGACCCGGTCCCGGCGCCGCCGCGGTGGTCGGCCTTCCCCCGGCCCCCGATCCGGCCTAGCCTGGCCCTGACCCCCGGGAGGTCCACTGTGGCGAATGGTGGCGGCAACCGATCCATCGCACCGGTACGCAAGCTGATCGCCGCGGTGCTGGGCACCGTGGCCACCTTCGTGATCCTCTTCGGCCTGGGCATGACCAGTTGGGCCATCGTCGCGCTCGGTGTCGCTGTGCTCGCCCTGGCGATCGCGCTGGCCACCGTACGTGCCGGCGGTCGCACCTGGGTGGTCGGCGCCGGCCACGTGCACAGCGCCTCCGAGCCGCCGACCCAGTACGCCTTCGGTCGCTGCGAACTTCAACTGGTGATCGACGCCCCTGGGTTACCGCCCCGGTCGAAGAAAATCATCGAGCCGCGGGTTCCGGTGTCGAAGTGGCCGTCGCTGGGGCAGACCCTGCCGATCCGGGTGGCCCTGGACGACCCGCGACACGTCCGGGTGCTCTGGGACGAGGTGCTCACGCACACCGAGGCCGGCAGTACCGCCGACCTGCCCCCCGAGTTCGCCACGGTGCCGCCGGACGAGGTGCTGATCGGCCAGCAGGCGCCACCGTGGGCCGGCCGGGCACCCGAGGACGACTTCCACGACCCCTTGAGCGATCCGTCCGACAGCCCACCCGCCGCTCCGACGGACGGCCGAGCGCACGACGCGGTGACCGAGACCGTGGAGCATCACGAGACGGTGCGGGTACGCCAGCGTCCGGGCAAACCGGTCGTGCTGGAGGGGACCGTGGTGGAACGACCCGACGGACATCGGCTGCCCCGCCGAGCCACGCCCGCCCCACGGATACCGGCCGAGGAGCAGTTCCCCGACGAGCGGTTCCCCGTTGCGGCCGCCTCCGCCGGGGACGACCCCACCGAACCGGCAGCCGATCCGGCACCCGCCGGGGCGCCACCGGCCGCCCCGAGTCCGCAACTGACCGACCCGATGGATCCCCTCGACCCGCTCGACCTGCCGCTCGACGACCCGGAACCAGGCCCGACAGCCGCCACCGACGGCACGACGACCAACGGCCGACCGGAGACCAGCGTCGGGCACCCTCAGCCGGCTGCCGATCGGGCGGAGGCGGTCGACGCGGGGGAGCTGGACGAGGCGATCTTCGGCTTCGACCCGGACGCCGCCGACCCGGCGGCCCCGATCAGCGGAGTGGGCATCACCCTGTTGGTGACCGAACTGTCCCGCTCCCTGGAGTTCTACCGGGACCGGCTCGGCTTCACCGAGGTCGACCGGGGTGCCGCCAACGCGGTGCTCTCCTCGGGGACGACCCGCCTGGTGCTCCGCGAGGTCACCGGGGCGCAGCCGATCAGCCGCCGGTTGGTCCACGTCAACCTCGACGTGGACGACATCCAGTCGGCGTACGAACGGCTGCGCGAGTCCGGAGTCCGGTTCACCTACCCGCCCCGGGTGGTCAACCGCGGCAGCAAGCTGGAGGTGTGGGCGGCGGCGTTCCGCGACCCGGACGGGCACGGCATCGCGCTGACCCAGTGGCGGGAGCTGGCCGAGGCGTGAGCGCCTCGGGTCACCTGGACCTCCCGACCACAGCGGTCAGCCCAGGATCACCCGGCGCACGTGCAGCGCGTACGCCCACACCAGCGCGAACATCACGCCCAGCACGAACAGCGACCAGTGCAGCAGGCCGGACAACAGCAGCAGCCCCTGCAACACGGTGCCGGCGTGCCAGGCCCAGGGCCGGCGCATCATGCCGGCGAGCACGACAGCGATCACGGCCAGCACCACGACCACGGCGATGACCGCACCCCCGAGATCACCGTCCACCGCCCGGATCGGCTGGATCGCCAGCAGCAGCACCAACGCCTCCAGGCCGAGGGCAGCCGCACCGAGCCCGCGTACCGCCCGCTGCGGGTCGCGCAGACCGGACCGGCGCGGCTGGCCGCCTCCCTGCCCGGTCATCGCTTCAGCAGCCGGCGGGCGTCGGCCACGGTCACCACGGAGCCGGTGATCAGCACCCCGACGCCGACCAGTTCGCCCGGCACATCCTCCTCGGCCAGTGCCACCGCCGCCTCAATGGCGTCCGGCATCTCCTCGGCCACCTCGACCCGGTCCGGGCCGAACACCTCTGCGGCCAGCGCCGCCAACTCCTTGACCGGCAGGGTCCGGGGCGAGCTGTTGCGCGTCACCACCACCTGGTCGACCACCGGCTCCAGCAGCTCCAGCATGCTGGCGGCGTCCTTGTCGGCCAGGGTCCCGATGACGGCGACCAACTTGCTGAACGCGAACTCCTCCTGCAGCGCGGTGACCGTGGCCGCCATGCCCTGCGGGTTGTGTGCGCCATCGAGCAGGATCGTCGGCGCGGTGCGCACCCGCTCCAGCCGCCCCGGAGAGCTGGCGGCGGCGAAGCCTTCCCGAACCGCCTCCACGTCGAGCTGCCGGCGGGCACCCGCACCGAGGAAAGCCTCGACGGCCGCCAACGCCACCGCCGCGTTCTGCGCCTGGTGGGCACCGTGCAGCGGGACGAAGACCTCCTCGTACACCCCACCGAGCCCTTGCAGGGTGAGCACCTGACCGCCGACCGCGACAGCCCGGCGCAGGACGCCGAACTCCGAACCTTCCCGGGCGACGGTCGCGCCCACCTCCGCGCAGCGTTGCAGGATCGGTCGGGCTGCCTCTTCCTCCTGCGCGGCGCAGATGACCGTGGCACCGGAGTGGATGATGCCGGCCTTGGCGACCGCGATGTCCTGGAGCGTGTCACCGAGCCACTCGGTGTGGTCGAGCCCGATCGGAGTCAGGACGCAGACCCCGGCCTGGATGACGTTGGTGGCGTCCTCTGCGCCACCGAGACCCACCTCGACCACGGCCACGTCGACGGGAGCGTCGGCGAAGGTCGCGAAGGCCAGCGCGGTGGTCATGTCGAAGTAGGTCAGCGGCTCGTCCGAACGGGCGTCGACCAGTTCGGCCAGCGGCTTCACCTCCTGGTACACGGCGGCGAACCGGGCTTCGTCCACCGGCTCGCCATCCAGGCTGACCCGCTCCCGCACCGTCTCCAGGTGCGGACTGGTGTACCGCCCGGTGTGCAGCCCGAAGGCCCGCAACAGCGAGTCGATCATCCGGGCCGTGGAGGTCTTGCCGTTGGTCCCGGTCAGGTGGATCGACGGGTACGCCCGCTGCGGGCTGCCCAGCAGGTCCAGCAGGGACGAGATGCGGTCCAGCTCGAAGACCATCCGGGTGAACCCGCGCCCAGCCAGTTCCGCCTCCACCTGCGCGAAGGCGGAACCTTCGGGTCGGCCGGGCCGCTCACGGCGCGTCGCGTCCGCACCGCCACGGGGTCGGTCACTCGGTTCGCGGGTACCCGCCCGCTCGGCACGAACGCGGTCGGTGCGGTCGACAGGGTCGGTCACGAGGGAAGCGCCTCCAGGGCGGCATCGATGCGGGCCAGGTCCGCCTCGGCGACCGCCAGCCGTTCGCGGATCTTGGAAACGACGTGCTCGGGGGCCTTGTCGACGAACGCCGGATTGCCCAGCTTCGCCCGGGCCTGCCCCGCCTCCTTCTCCGCCGCGGCGCGGTCCTTGGTCAGGCGGGCCCGCTCGGCGGCAACGTCGATCGAGCCCCGGGTGTCCAACGCGACACTGACCGCGCCCGGCATGGCCAACGTCGCACTGGCCTGGAAGTCGTCGCCGGCCGGGTCCAGCCGCGCCAGCGACCGGATCAGCGGCTCGTGCGCCGACACACCGGCACCGGACAATCCGTCGAGTCGGGCCGCGACCCGCTGGGTCGGACGCAGACCCTGGTCGGAGCGGAACCGGCGGACCTCGGTCACCACCCGCTGAAGGGTGGCCACCTCCGTCTCGGCGGCATCGTCGATCAGCGCCCGGTCAGCCGTGGGCCAGGCCGCCGTCACGACGGTCGCCCCACCGGTGAGCGCCGTCCACAGTTCCTCCGTGACGAACGGAATCACCGGATGCAGCAGCCGCAGCAGCTGGTCCAGCACGTGACCCAGCACCCGTCGGCTGGCCTCTGCCGGTTCGCCGCCGCCGGCCAGCACCGGTTTGCTCAGCTCCACGTACCAGTCGCAGACGTCGTCCCAGGCGAAGTGGTACAGCAGGTCACAGACCTTGGCGAACTCGTACGCCTCGAACTGCTCGTCGACCTCGGCGGTGACGTGAGCCAGCCGGGACAGAATCCACCGGTCGACGGTCGACAGCCGTGCCGCCTCCGGCATCGGCCCGTTGGTGTGCGCGCCGTTGATCAGCGCGAACCGGGTGGCGTTCCAGAGCTTGTTGCAGAAGTTGCGCGACCCCTGGCACCACTCCTCGCTGACCGGCACGTCGCCGCCGGGGTTGGCCCCCCGGGCCAGGGTGAAGCGGGTGGCGTCAGCCCCGTAGCGGTCGATCCAGTCCAACGGGTCGACCACGTTGCCGAACGACTTCGACATCTTCTTGCCGTACTCGTCGCGGACCATCCCGTGCAGGGCGATCACGTCGAACGGCTGCCGGCCATCCATCGCGTACAGGCCGAACATCATCATCCGGGCAACCCAGAAGAACAGAATGTCGTACCCGGTGACCAGCACACTCGTCGGGTAGAACTTCGCCAGATCCGGCGTCTGCTCCGGCCAGCCGAGCGTGGAGAAGGGCCAGAGGCCACTGGAGAACCAGGTGTCCAGCACGTCCTCGTCCTGGTGCCAGCCCTCGCCGCTCGGCGGTTCTTCGTCGGGGCCGACGCAGACCACCTCGCCGGCCGGGCCGTACCAGACCGGGATCCGGTGGCCCCACCAGAGCTGCCGGGAGATGCACCAGTCGTGCATGTTGTCGACCCAGGCGAAGTAGCGCTTGGCCAGTTCCGCAGGTTCGATCCGCACCCGACCGTCGCGCACCGCGTCGCCGGCCGCCTTGGCCAGCGGAGAGGTGTTGACGAACCACTGCAACGACAGCCGAGGCTCAACCGTGGTCCGGCACCGGGAGCAGTGCCCGACGGCGTGCACGTACGGCCGTTTTTCGGCGACGATGCGTCCCTCGGCCCGGAGCGCGGCCACGATCGCCGGACGGGCCTCGAACCGGTCCAGGCCCTCGAACGGGCCGGGTGCGGTGATGACCCCCCGCTCGTCCATGATCGTCAGGGTCGGCAGGTCGTGCCGCTGGCCGATCTCGAAGTCGTTCGGATCATGGGCCGGCGTCACCTTCACCATGCCGGTGCCGAAGGTCGGGTCGACGTGCGGGTCACCCACGATCGGGATCCGCCGCCCGGTCAGCGGCAGTTCCACCTCGGTGCCGATCAGGTGCCGGTACCGCTCGTCGTCCGGGTGCACGGCGACCGCCGTGTCACCGAGCATCGTCTCGGCCCGGGTGGTGGCCACCACCACGTCGTCGCTGTAGCGGATCGAGACCAGCTCACCGTCGTCGTCGGTGTGCTCCACCTCGATGTCGGACAGCGCGGTGAGGCAGCGCGGACACCAGTTGATGATCCGGTTCGCCCGGTAGATCAAGCCGTCGTCGTACAACTTCTTGAACATGGTCTGGACGGCGCGGGACAGGCCCTCGTCCATGGTGAAGCGTTCCCGGTCCCAGTCGACCGAGTCGCCGAGCCGGCGCATCTGGCCGAGGATCGCGCCACCGGAGGAGGCCTTCCACTCCCACACCCGCTCGACGAACTTCTCCCGGCCCAGGTCGTGGCGGGAGAGCCCCTGCGCGGCGAGTTGCCGCTCGACGACGTTCTGGGTGGCGATGCCGGCGTGGTCCATGCCCGGCAGCCACAGCGCCTCGTAGCCCTGCATCCGCTTGCGCCGCACCAGCGCGTCCTGCACCGTGTGGTCGAGCGCGTGACCCATGTGCAGCGAGCCGGTGACGTTCGGCGGCGGGATGACGATGGTGAAGGGCTCCCGATCACTGTCCGCGGCGGCCCGGAACCGACCGTCGGCTACCCACTGCTCGTACCGTCGCTGCTCTACCTCGCCTGGCTGGTACTGGCCGGCAAGGGTCGGGGCGTCGGGGCGTCGGGCATCCAGTCTCTCGGTCACCCTGAAAGTCTACGGAGCGCTTCGCCTGACCCGACGTGCGCCACCTGTGGTTCGCGTACGGTGTCGGCTATGTCCGACGCACATCTGAGTGGCCGCCGGCTCGACGAGGGCACTCTGCCTGTCGAACTGGCCGACGAGCCGATCGAGCTGGGCGACCGCGACCCGACAGACGCCACCGACCAGCGCGACGTGCGGGCCCGGCGGCGACGCCTGGTCGTGGTGCTGCTCGCGGTCATCGCCGTGGTGGGTGTCGGCGCGCTCGGCACC
This sequence comes from Micromonospora lutea, assembly GCF_016863535.1. Classification (GTDB taxonomy): domain Bacteria; phylum Actinomycetota; class Actinomycetes; order Mycobacteriales; family Micromonosporaceae; genus Micromonospora; species Micromonospora lutea. The sequence continues at coordinate 772 of NZ_BOPB01000008.1, read as the reverse complement.
TGGGCCTGGCGGATCGTCCAGCAGAAGGACGCACAGATCACCACACCCGACCAGGTCGCCGGGCTCCGTCTGGACAACAGCGACCGGGCGGTCAGCACGGCCGACTACCTGCGTAGCGGGCTCGCTGCCGACATTCAACTGGACAGCAGCTTCGGTGCCGTCTACCAGGACCCGGCCGATGCCCGGCGATCGGTACTGATCTTCGGCGGGACGACCTTGCTGTGGCAGCCTGAGCGGGACCTGGAGAGTCTCTTCGAGCTGATGGCCGACGAGACCGGGGCCGTCACCGGCCTTCGTGGCGTGTCACCGGGCCGGCTGGGCGGCGTGATGAAGTGCGGCAGTACCAGCGGTGAAGGTGGCGATTTCGCGGTTTGCGGCTGGGCCGACCACGGCAGTGCGGTGCTGGCCATGTTCCCCGCCCGATCGGTCGACGAATCCGCCGGCCTGCTGCGGCAGATCCGGGAAGGCATGCAGTCCCGCGACTGACCGCCACGGCCGCTCGGCCCGGCCCGTCGGCACCAGTCCGCAGGCGTGGTCCACCCGCACCAGGACCACCACCGGCGCCAAAAACAAACATCAGGGGTACCGCCCGGCCCGGCGCAGCTCGCGCGAGAACGGTCACCCGGTCGGACCCCGGCCACGACAAACCGGGCCTCGCGACAGACCAGAATGGCGTGGCGTACAAGAGCGACCGCCCTACTGCTGGCCCCTCGAAGTAGCCCTGAAATGCGTTTAGGGCCGCCCCTTGTGGGGTGGCCCTAAACGGTATGAA
>NZ_BOPB01000007.1 GCF_016863535.1 Micromonospora lutea | reverse complement strand
GGGCTGTCACCTTCCGGTGGGCTGCCCCTGCTCATCCGGCCAGCCCGGGGGTGTGGCAGCGTGATCGGATGACCTTCCCACCCGTCGATGTCGATCTTGCCCTGGTTGGTGGGGGTGGCGCGGCGTCGCTGGTGCTGGCCGCATTGGACCGGCACCGGGTACGCGATGTGCGGATCGCCGTCGTCGACCCGGTGCACCGACGTGGGCAGGACCGCACCTGGGCGTTCTGGGACCAGCCGGGCAACGACCTGGACGACCTGCTCAGCGCCAGCTGGTCACGGGTCGAGGTGGTCACGCCGCACACGCATCGCGCTCTGGACCTGACGCCCCTGCGGTACGCGATGCTGCGCTCCGGGCCGATCTACCAGCGGGCCGCCGAGGCGGAGCGTCGCCTGGGTGCGGTCCGGATCGTCGCCGCCGCCGGACGTGTCGACGACGACGGCGAGCGGGTGCTGGTGCATGCCGTCGACGGTCGGTCGCTGCTGCGCGCCCGCTGGCTGCTGGACTCCCGTCCCCGGCCACCGCGTCGGCCGGGGCGTACCAACTGGTTGCAGCATTTCCGGGGGTGGTGGTTGGCGGCCGACCGGCCGGTCTTCGACCCGGCGCGGGCGGTCCTGATGGACTTCCGCACCCCGCAGCCGGCCCGGGGTGTCTCCTTCGGCTACGTGCTGCCGGTCGACAGCCGGTACGCGCTGGTCGAGTACACCGAGTTCTCACCCGACCTGCTGACCGGGGCGGCGTACGACGCGGCGCTGGCCGGATACCGGGACCTGCTCGGTCTTGACCCGGCCCGCCTCACCGTGACCGAGGTCGAGAACGGTGTCATTCCGATGACCGACGGCCCGTTCGTGGCCCGACCCTCACCACGGGTGGTGCGTCTCGGTACGGCCGGCGGTGCCACCCGTCCCTCGACCGGCTTCACCTTCTCGGCGATGTATCGTCAGGCCGAGCAGGTCGCGCGGGCGGTCGCCGCCGGCCGGCCGCCGGTGCCCACGCCCGCGTATCCCCGGCGACACAGATGGATGGACGCGGTCGCGTTGCGGGCGCTGGACGCCGGCCTGGTCGACGGTCCGGACTTCTTCGGCCGCCTCTTCGCCCGCAACCCTGCCGACCGGGTACTGCGCTTCCTCGACGGCCACACCACCGTCGCCGAGGACCTGGCGGTGATGCGCTCGACCCGGCTTCGACCGATGGTCACCGCCACTGTCGCCGATGCCGCGGCTCGGATCCGCGACCGGCTCGCGCCGTCACGCCGCCCCTCGTGGAGCGTGCCGCCGGCCGTCGTCGACACCGAGCTGCCGAGCGCCGACGCCTCAGGTCAGTGAGCCGGGACGTGAGCCGTCCCGGGCCTCCGGTGGTCGGCGGCTAGCGTCCGCAGCTGTGGCCCCTCCAGCCGGAGCACGTCGATCTCGTCGACGGTGCGAGCGTGCAGCCGTCGGTAGAAGCGCAACGCCGGATCGTTGGTACGCAGCACCCACCACTCCAGGCGGGCGCAGCCGCGCTCCACGGCCAACCTCGCCAGATGGGCCAGTAACGCCCGGCCGATACCGCCGCCGCGGTGCTCCGGCCGGACGTACAGGTCGTCGAGGTGGATGCCGGGCCGGCCGGCCACGGTGCTGTACGTGGCGTAGTAGAGCGCGAAGCCGACCGGCTCACCGGCGATGTCGGCCACCACCGCCTCGGCCACCGGCCGGTCACCGAACAGTGCAGCCGCCACGTCCGTCGGTTGCGCGGTCACCTCGCCCGGATACTGCTCGGCCTCGGTCAGCTCGACAATGAAACGGTGCAGCATGTCCGCGTCGCCCGGCTCCGCCGGTCGGATCAGCAGCTGGCTGTCAGTCACGACTCCACTCACTCCGTCGACCCTAACGGCCCGTCGGGCTTCCCGTGGGCCCGCCGACCGGTAGGGTTTGCCGCCATGGTGGAGGAGACGGCCGGCCGGATGGTGCGGATCTGGACCGACGGGGCGTGCAGCGGCAACCCGGGCCCAGGTGGCTGGGGTGCGGTGCTTCGTTACGGCTCCCACGAACGCGAGCTGTGCGGCGGAGAGGCGGGTGCGACCACCAACAACCGGATGGAACTGACCGCCGCCATCGAGGCACTGGAGAGCCTGACCCGCCCGGTCACCGTCGAGCTGCACACCGACAGCACGTACGTGCGCAACGGCATCACCAGCTGGTTGGCATCCTGGAAACGCAACGGCTGGCTGACCGCCGCGAAGCAGCCGGTCAAGAACGCCGACCTGTGGCAGCGGCTGGAGGCCGCCTGCGCCCGACACCAGATCACCTGGCTGTGGGTCAAGGGCCACAACGGGCACCCGGAGAACGAGCGGGCTGACGCGCTGGCCAACCAGGGCATGAACGAGGCCCGGACCGCTGCGGCGCCGACGGGTCGCTGACCGGCCGATCTGCGGACGTGAGCGGCAACTGGCCGGCCCGGTCAGCCAGGTCTGCCGCGTCGCCGCGCCGGCCTCGCTGGGGTGAGCGGCAGGTGTGACCAGTGGCCCGGGCGGCTGATCCGCTGCGGTAGCCGGGTCCGCGAGTCACCGCGCGCGGCATCGACCTGTGACCGGTGCAGGAAGAGCACTTCGGACAGGTCCGCGCCGCGCAGGTCCGCGCCGCGCAGATCCGCGCCGGTCAGGTCGGCCCGGGCGAGGTCCACGCCGCGCAGGTCGGCGCCGATCAACAAGGCGCCCCGCAGGTTCGCCCCGCGCAGGGTGGCGCGCCGCAGGTCGCGGCCGATCAGTGCGGCGCCACGCAGGTCGGCGCCGGCTCCGCCGTGGGCACGGGCCACATCGGCGGTACGCGACAGCAGCGCGTTGACCGTTGCCCGGTGCGCGTCGACATCGAGGGCGAGCAGCGTTTCCGGGCTCCCGCCGGCCAGCCGCTCGGTCTCGACGAGTGCGGCTTCCAACTCCGTACGCAGGTCGGTCGGTGGACGCAGCCGGAGCGCCTCGGTCAGATACCAGAGCAGTTCGTGCAGCGGTCGCATCACCGCGAAGACGTCGAACATCTGTTGGGCGCTGTGTGGCGCTGCGCGCCAGTCCCGCCCGCCGAAGGTGACCTGCGCGACCCGCTGACCGGCACCGAAACAGTCGAATACGGTGCAGCCGGAGAAGCCCCGTTCGCGTAGCTCGGTGTGGATGGCGCAACCGAAGTCCGCCCGCAGGTTGCGGCACGGCTGCCCAGCGGGCTTGTCGATCGCGAAGTCGGCCGACGCGGCGAACGCGGGGGCGACGCAGCACAGGCCGAAGCAGCGGGCACAGTCGGCCTGCAACTCGCCGACGCGGGCCGACCCGCTTCCCTCGAACATCCGATCCGTCCCTCCTCGCGGCGCCACAGGTATCGGTCGCCCCGCTCCTGAACCCAGCGTGACGGTACGCCGCTGCCCGGCACTCCGTGCAGTGGCCGGCTCAGCCGCCGCTACCGTCGCTCCTACCCGGCGTGACGGCGGTACGGGCCCAGCGCAGGAGAGCCGTGAAGGCCAGCACGGCGGTCACCGCGCCACCGGCGAGCCGCACCCGGTGTCCGGCGACGAACTCGTCGGCGACCTGGCGCAGGTACTGCGGTGTGTGGGTGCCGACCGGGTCGACGAACATGATCTCGTTGCGGGGCCAGAAGAAGACGACCGAGAACAGGAACTCGCACGCGACGAAGACCGCGGTCGCGGCAGCGACCCACCACCGCAGCCGGCGATCTCGCCAGGTGAGCACCGTGGCTGCGACGCCGAGCAGCACCACCGCGGCGCCCAGCGGCGGGAAGTAGTCACTCGGGCCGCTGACCGCCAGAAAGTCGCGGGCACGCTCCAGCGATGCCGGCGCGTCGTGGAAGATGTTCGGGTAGAGCATCACGGTCTCCGCCGCCACGCCCCCGAACGACATCATCGCCGCCCAGGTCAGCGCGACCAGGGCGATCCACATGAGCTTGCTGCGAGACACCGGTCCTCCTACCGGTTCGGCGCCCCTGCGGGCGCGGACGATTGCTGTGCCCGACGCTAGGCGGCTGCCGGTGCGGCGACTGCCGTCCGGCGACTCGGTTGGGGGTCGCCTTTCGACGTACGGCCTGGCCGTTCCGCACGTCCGTGAGCGACAGGCGGTGCAGCGCCGGCGGCCGGCGGTGGTGGTGGCGGGGAAGCGGGGCAGCGGCCTCCGGTGGAGGGTGTCGAGGGGCGCTGCCCGACGTCGCCTAGTGCGCGCCGAGGCGGGCGATCGGCTCGATCAGTTCCCGTTCCTCGTAGGCCAGGTGTGACAACAGCGTGTCGGTGAGCAGGTTCACTGCGGCCCGCAACTCGGCCATGCCGTCGGGGCTGGCCACGAAGGCGACAAGTGCGCGGTCGACACCCTCCAGCACGTCGTGGATGGCGTGGTGCTCCTCCTCGAGCCGGTCGATGACCGGCTTGAGCCGTGGGTCGGCCCGCCGCAGGTGGGGAAAGAGCGACCGGTCCTCGATCGTGTGGTGGGTGGTCACCACCCGGCAGTACGACTCGCAGTAGGTGCCCAACGTCCACTTGTTCTGCCGCATGGTCATCGTGTTGATGTGCGAGCGGGCCGTCCCCACGTCGATCAGACCGGCCGCGACCTGCTCGATCAAGTCGTGAATCTGGGCCAGTTCGGCGCGCAGCCCGTCGTGTACGTCGATCAGGTGCTGCGCGCCGGCCTGCTCGTGGGCCGTGTAGGCGCGCTCCGGGTCCGGGGTGGGCCCGGTGGGTCGGGCCGCCTCGTCCCACACCCGCACGTCGCTGCGACGGACGCCGTCGTCGGGAGTGGGCACCACGGCCAACGGGGCGGCGGCGACCCTGGCCGCGCCTCCGGCGGGCGCCGTGCTGCCGCGGGTGCCACCGGTCCTGCCGGAAGGTCCGGTCGCGGTACCGGTCTGGCCGGTGGCGGCGCTGGTCTGCCCGGTCGGGGTGGGGTCCTGGCTGGTCGCGGGGCTGGTCGACGGGGCGGCGCGCTCGGCGGCGACCAGTTCCCGGGTGGCCGGTGCCACCTCGGCGGCGAACCGCCGTAGGTCGTCCGGATCATCGCTGGCCAGGATGAACGTGCTGATCCCGGCGGTCAGGGCCAGGTCGGCGAGTTCCTCGGCCCACTGTTCGGCCGGACCGTGCAGCGGGCCGCGCCCAGTGGCCGCGAACCGCCCGTTGACGTTGAGCAGCCGGCGCACGTCGGCAGGGGACCGGCCGGCGTCTGCGGCGGCCTCGTCGATGATGGCGTTGCCCCGGGCCAGGTCGCCGGGTTGCAGGTAAGCCAGGGAGGGCAGCCAGCCGTCGGCGCGGCGTCCGGTCAACGACAGCATGCGCGGCTTGTAGGCGCCGAGCCAGATGCCCATGTCATGGGCGGGGGCCGGCCCGCGCTTGGCGCCGACCGCCCGGTGGAACTCGCCCTCGACCCGGACACCGCCCCGGGCCTCGACGTCCCATATCTGACGGATGATCTCGATCGCCTCCTCCAGGGCGCGTACCCCCTGCCCCGGGGTGAGGCGACGACCGCCCATCGCCTCGATCGCGTCCCAGAACGCGCCCGCGCCGAGGCCGAGTTCCATCCGACCGCCGCTGAGCAGGTCGAGGCTGGCCACGCTCCGGGCCAGTACGGCCGGCGGACGCAGCGGCAGGTTGGTGACATTGGCGGACAGCCGTACCCGTTCGGTGCGAGCGGCGACGAAGCTGAGCAGTGTCCAGGTGTCCAGGAATGCGGGCTGGTACGGGTGGTCCTGGAACGTCACCAGGTCGAGCCCGACCTGCTCGGAGAGCATGGCCAGGCCGACCGGCCGCAGCGGGTCGGCGTTGCCGGGAGTGAGAAACGACCCGAAGGTCAGTGGGTGCCCGTAGTCGCTCATCTCGGCTGTCCTTTCGGTCCTGCGGCGTGGACCGCCACATCAGAAATGTTATGCCCTGCAGAACATAATTGCTCTAGAAATTATGTGACGTAGGATATTGTGGGTCGATGAGCAGCGCCCAGGCCAGTGACCCGATCAACGACGATCTCGGCTGGATGCTCGGTGTCGTCTTCCGCACCTACGTCCGCGCCGCCGACCACGCCGTCGGTGACCTCCCCGGCGGGCCCCGCGGCTACCAGGTGCTCACCTCGGCCGACCGGGAACCCGCCCGCAACCAGGGCGCGATCGCCGAAGAACTCGGCATCGACCGCACCGTGTTGACGTACCTGATCGACGACCTGGAGCGGGACGGGCTGGTGGTCCGCCGACCCGATCCGGCGGACCGGCGCAGCCGCCTGGTCACCCTCACCGAGACCGGGCGGGATGTCGCGCGACACCGCCGGGAGGCCCTCGGCGCGGTCGAGTCACGCCTGCTGCGGCAGCTGTCGCCGGAGCAGGCCAGCGCCCTGCGGGACCTGCTGCGACGGGTGGCCTGCGCGGCTCAGGAGGTCGACCCGCTCACCGACCTGTGCCAGGCGGCCGAGGCAGCGGCGGAACGGCCGCCGACCCGGGCGCGTCGGACGGCGACGCCCGACGCGGACCTGACGTAGCGCGTCACCGAGCCCTGGCAGACCGATGACCGCACGCCTGGTTGGCGAACGCCGGCACCCCGGCGGCGTGTTCTCTGACGTAGCGTCCCGGGATGCGGATCACGAAGTACACACACTCCTGCGTCCGGCTCGAACACGACGGCGTCGTCCTCGTCATCGACCCGGGCACCTGGAGCGAGCCGCGCGCGCTGCTCGGCGCGGACGCGGTACTGGTCAGCCACGAGCACACCGACCACATCGACGTGCTCCGGTTGGCCGGCCTCGGCGTACCGGTCTTCGCGCCCGTGGGCGCCGCCCTGCCGGAACTGACCCCGCTGCCGGTGACCCGGGTCCGTCCGGGAGAGCGATTCGTCGCCGCCGGCCTTGACATCATCGCGGTCGGCGGGCGGCACGCCACCATCCACGGTGGACAGCCTGACTGTCCGAACCTCGGCTACGTCGTCGCCGACACGCTCTACCACCCGGGCGATTCGCTGGCCCTGCCCGACCGGCCGGTGCGGACCCTGCTGGTGCCGGCGCAGGCGTCCTGGCTGAAACTGACCGAGGCGATCGACTTCGCCCTCCAGGTCGGTGCCCCCGAGGTCCTTCCGATCCACGACGCGCAACTCAACGAGCGCGGCCTGGCCAGCGTCAACGGCTGGTTCGGCGAAACCGTTGCGGGCTACCGCTACCTCGCCCCCGGCGAGACGCGCTGACCCCGCTCCGGTTGATCGCCGCGTCTCGGAACGAGGCTCGTCGGGAGTCAGCACGGTGGGGTGGCGGTCGGGGTCACCCCCGGCGTGGCTCGGCAGAGCGTCCACCACGCAGGCGGGCGTCGGCGGCCTGCTGGCCGTCGTCGTCGCCGGCCACCTCGCAGGTCGCCACCGCGTCCGACCAGCACCTGCGGGCCTCCTCGTCGTCGCCGAGTGCCGCAGCCGCGTCGCCCAGGTGCAACAGCGTCCGACCCAGCCCGGCGTCCGGACGGCCACTGCGACGCAGCCGCCAGCTCTCGGCCAGCAGCTCGTACGCCTGACGGGCCTGTCCCGGTGCCACATTCAGCAGCGCCACGCCCGCGTTGAGCAGCGCCACCGCCCGGTGGACCGGGTCACCGAGCGACTCGTACTCGCGCAGCGCGGCCCGCCACGCCTGCGCCGCGTCGAGGTGTTCGCCCATCGCCGAGTGGACCAGCACCAGATTGGTCAACGCCGCCGCGTAGCCGCGTGCGTCGCCAAGCGACCGGAACGAGTTCGCCGCGCGCACCAGCAGCTCGTGTGCGCTTTCCATCTCGTACCGCGCCAGCCTCGCCGCCCCCAGCCCGAGGTCGCTGAGCGCCTGGCCGGCACGGTCGGAACTGGCCCGGTGCCGCCGCGACAGCTCAAGATGCTCCACCGCCTCGTCGGTGCGGCCGAGGTCGAGCAGGGCCAGCCCGAGATTCATCCGCGCCTGAGCGGTGCCACGGCGACCCTGCCCGGCCACCGCCAGACTGAGCGCGGCCACCGCACCGTACGGGTCGTGTCGGCGGCGACGCAGCACCCCCAGCTCGTTGTGGGCCCAGCCGGCGATCTCCGGCCGGTCCTGGGCGGTCGGGTTGGCCAGCACCGTGCGGCAGACGTCCTCCCACTCGTCGAGCCGCTCGGTGTGAGCGAGCCACCCGCACAGCGCCACGGCCAGCCGGAACCACCAGTTGCGGACCTGGCGTGGCAGCGTCTCCACCGCGCCGGCCGGCACCTTCACCACCGCCAGCAGCAACTCCTGGTGCAGGTCGAGCCAGCCGTACGGATCGTCGTCGGGGAGTCGGTGGTCGCGGTCGAGCGCGCCGGTCGCCAGGGCGGCCACCTGTTGCTCGGCACGGCGGGCCAGATGCCGGGTCAGCCGCGCCTGCACGGTGACCCGCCGGTGCACCGGCTCGACCTCCCGCAGGTGCATCCGGGCGTACCCGGCGAGCAGCGGACGAACCTCGTACCGGTCGCCGGGCGCGCCGACGACGAAGGCACCGTCGGCCAGTTCGTCCAGCAGCGCGGCGATCCGGTGCGGCCGACGTCCGGCCAGCGCGGCGATGGTCGCCCGATCCAGCGGCACCCGGCTCAGCGACAGCAGCCGCCACAGCCGGCGAGCTTCGCCACTGAGCGCGTGGTACGCGGTGTCACGGGCGGTGACCAGCCCTGTCACGGGTGATACGCCCACCCGTTGGTGGGGAGGCGTGTCGGCGGCGCGGCGCAGCGCGTGCAGCACGTCGGCGTACCGCCAGCCGTGCTGCGCGCTGCGTCGCCCCAACTCGGTGACCGTGCGCGGCTGTCGCCCGCAGAGCTCGACGATGGCCCGGACGGCCGGGTCGGAGCGTGGGTCGGGGCGGTGCGGGCGGGCCACGACGGTGGCCGCTCCGGCGTCGGCGAACATCTCCACCGCGTCGCCGACGTCCGGCTCTGCCAGCCAGTACGCCATCACGCCGTCGAGCGCGGCGAGCCGACCAGTGCCGGCCAGCAGCAACCGGCAGTCCCGGGCGGTGGGCGGCAGCAGCGCAACGACCTGTGCCGGTGAGTCCACGTTGTCGAGTACCAGGAGCACCTTGCGGCCGTCCAACTGGCCGCGCAGCTCATCGGCGGCGTCAACGAGGTCGTCCGGTCTGCCGGTACGCGGAGCGCTGGTGCCGACGATGCGGGCCAGTGCGGCCAGCACTTCCCGGGGCGTGCGGGCCCGACCACCCCGGCGCAGGTCGAGGTAGTAGTGCCCGTCGGGGAAGTCCCTGCGGCTCAGGTTCGCCGCCTGGATGGCGCACCAGGAGGTACCGACGGCCCGCCGGCCCACCACCGCCACCGCGTGCTCCGGGGCGAGCATGGCCACCACCGCCTCCGCCTGGCCCTGCCGGCCGGTGTACCCGGCCGGCCAGGGCAGCGTCGGTGCGTTGCTGCTCGCCGGGCTGGCGGCCTCCTCGTCCGCCGGCACCTGCTCGCGTTGCCGCCGCCGCCACTCCACCAGGAAGGAGGCGACCACGCCGATCGCCGCCAGGCCCAGGCTCGCCGAGCCGAGGACGGTCAGCGACAACTCGGAGAGCAGGTTGCCGGTGACGTTGCCGAGCACGGCACTGATCCCCGCGCCGACCACCCCGCCGGCGGCCAGCAGCACGCTCAGCAGCCGTGGCCGGCGCGGCGGAGACCCGCTCATCGCACACCACCGGCGACCAGACCGGCGACCACCTGCCGGCGGGCCAGCACGAACACCAGTACCGGCAGGATCGAGGCGAGCACGCAACCGGCGGCGAGCGTGCCGCTGCCGGCCACGAAGCCACGGGTCTGCCCGGCGAGGAACAAGCCGAGCGGGGCCGCGTCCGGGCCGCTGAACAGCAGTCCCACCACCAGGTCGTTCCACACCTGGACGAACTCCAGCACGGCCACCGCCACCAGCGCGGTGCGGTTGTGCCGGGCCAGCCGGCGCAGCGTGCCCCACCAGTGTCGGCCGCCGAGGCGGGCAGCACGGATCTGCTCGGCGGTCAGATCGGCGAAGGAGTTGCGCAGCACCAGCACGGCGAACGGGACGCCCAGGGCGATGTGCACCAGGGCCACCCCCCGAGCCGTACCGGAGGAGAGCGTCAACCCGAGCACCTCGTTGAGCGGACCGGCGATCACCTGCACCGGAACCACCACCGCGGCCATCAGCACCAGCCCGGTGACCTGCGCGGCCGGCCCGGTCAGCCAGGCCAGCGGGTACGCGGCGAGCAGCGCGACGCCCAGCACCGCGGCGGTGACGACGGTGGCGAGCACCAACGTGAACCCGAGGCTGCGCCACAGCTCCGTGCCGGAGAGCACCGCCCGGTAGGAGTCCAGACCCGGCGGGCTCGACCACCAACCTCCGGTCGCCGCCCGGACCGGACTCTGCAACGAGGTGGCCGCCAACACCCCCAGCGGCAGCAGCCAGGCGATCGCCGCTCCGGCGGCGAGCAGCCGGACCAGTCGCCGTGGTGGGGGCGAGGTCACGGCGGCACCGGCCGGCTGCTGCGGTGGTGGCCACGCCTGCCGGACGAACAGGGCCACCACCAGCATGCCGGCGGTCACCGCGACCAGCCAGACGACCCCGAGGGCGGCGCCCTCACCGGTGGTCGTCGCACCGGAGGTCTGCCAGATCCGCAGCGAGAGCACCGCGGCCTCGTCCCGTACCGAACCGGGTGTCATCACCAGGATCAGGTCGAAGGTGCGGCTGGTGCCGACCGCGACCAGGGCGAAGACGACCGCGACGGTACGCAGCAGCAGCGGTCGCCACTGCGCGTCCCACAACACGTCGCGGCGGTTGCCGCCGAAGGCGCGCACCGCGTCGACGAGCCCGGACGGCACCGCGTCGAGGGCGGCCCGGAACACCAGCATCGCCAGCCCGACCCAGGCCCACACGAACGCGGACATCACCGCGACGGTGACCAGGCCCGGCCCGAGCAGTTGCGGCAGCTGCTCCGGGTCGCGCCCGGTCACCCGGACCAGCAGCAGGGTGGCCAGCCCGCGCTGCGGATCGGGGTCGTAGAGCAGCCGGAAGGTCACGCCGGTGACCACCAGTGGCAGCGCGGTCGGCACCACCAGAATGAGCCGGACCAGCCAGCCCTCCTGGGAACGCCGGGAGGCGGCGGCGAGCAGGTAACCCAGGACGGTGACCACCGCCGGTACCAGCAGCGCCCACAGCAGGGTCCGTCCGATCACCGCGGCGCTGCCGGGGGCGGAGAGCGCGGCCCGGTAGTGTTCGTCACCGACCCAGCGGCCGTCGGTGGTGACGCTGGCGTGCATCGTACGCAGCACCGGCCAGGCCAGCAGACCGCCGAGCAGCAGCACCGCCGGGGTCAGCAGCGCCCAGCCGACGCCGGCGGCCGGGTAGGCCCGACCGCGCCGGGGCGGTCCGACGTCGTCGAGTACCGCCAGTTCGCCCAGCAGCGGTCCCCGGCTCACCGGCCGCCCCTTGCCGCCTCGGCCGCCGCGGCGAGCTGCCCGGTGGCCCGGCGGATCGCATCCCGGGCCGGCATGCCGTCGGTGACGTTCATGAAGAAGTCCTGCATGATCCGCCAGATCCCCACCCCGTCGGTGCCGGTGAAGGTGCCGGGTAGTTGGTCGGAGAGGTCGAACTGCACGGTGTCGGCGGCGCGCAGCTCGCCGGCGAGCCGTCGCCGCAACGGGTCGCGGTAGCTGTCCACCGGTACGGCCAGGTTGGGGGAGAGGTAGCCGCCGGCGTCCAGCCAGGGCAGGAAAGCCGTCGCGTCGCTGAGCCAGCGCACCAGTTCCGCCCCGCCCGTGGCGCCGGCGAACGCCACCGCCGCGTCGCCACCGACGATCAGCGGTCGATCGACCATCCGGGCGCCGGGAAACCGGAACGTGGCCAGCGGCTCGGTACCCTGGCTGAACTGGGCGGCGACCGCGTCGACGAAGTCGGCTCCGAACACCATGGTCGCCGCACGGTGATGCACCACCTGAATGATCGACTCTGCGAACTGGGTGAGCAGGGCCCGCCGCCCGCCGCCCGGGAAGGCACCGTCCACACTCCACAACTCGGCCAGCCGGTCCAGCGCGTACGCCACGCGCTGGTCCTCCCAGCTGGCCTCACCACAAGCCAGCGCCCCGTACAGCTCCACGCCGGCGACGTCGGCGAGCACGTTCTCGAACCAGTCGGTGAGCACCCAGCCGTCCGCCGCGCCGATCGCCAGCGGGGCCGGGCCCGCGCCGACCCGGTGCCGTGCGCCGAGACGGCGGGTCAACGCCACCAAGGCGTCCCAGGTTCTCGGCGGTTCGGCGTCCAGCATCGACGGGAAGTGCCAGAACAGCGACTTGTGTGCCGCTTTGATCCATACGCCGTAGCGCCGGCGGTTCACGCTGAGCAGGTCGGTCATGCCGGGTGGGGCGGTGTAGCTGGCGGCCGGGGTCAATTCGCTGAGCCAACCCCGTCGGGCGTACGCGACCACCAGACCCGGGCGGGGCAGGATCGCCACGTCGGGACTGGTGCCGGCGGCACGACGTGCGGTCAGGAAGGCGTCGATGTCGTTGCCCACCCCGACCACCTGCACCGTCGTCGGGTAGTTGGCGACCACTTTCCGGAACCGGATCAGCTCGTCGTTGGCCCAGACGACCGCCACCTGCAGCGAGCGGCGGCCCCGCCCGCACCCTCCGACGCCGGCCACGGCGGCGGTGCTCGCCGCGGCGGCCCGCAGCAGGGCCCGGCGGCGAAGTCCGAGCCCGGTCATGGCCGCACCGCCGGCTGGACCGGACCGGGTGGCGCTTCGTCGGCGAGTGGCACCCGATGGGTCACGTCGGCCAACACCTCCTCGTGGGCCGAGCAGAGCAGCACCGTCACACCCGGGGCGTCCGGTGGGGACGTACGGTCGAGCAGGTCCGGTAGGCGCGCCCCGTCGACCGGGGCCGGCAGGTCGATCACGAGCACTTCGGGCAGGCAGGCCATGGCCCGGGCGAGTGCGACCCGGAAGCGTTGCGCCTCGGACAGCAGGTGCGGGCGCAGACCCAGGGTCGGAGCGAGTTCGAGTCGGTCGACCAGCACGGCCGCCCAGCCTTCGGCGACGTCGCGTACCCACTGGCGACGGCGTTGACCGTAGGAGATGTTGCGACCGGCGGTGAGGTGGGGCAGCAGGGCACCGCCGGCCGGCACGTATCCGATGCGGCGGCGCAACGGCGGCAGGTCGGTGACGTCTCGGCCGCCGACCAGGATGCGGCCGGTGACCGGCGCGGCCAGCCCGGCCATCACCCGGGCCACGGCGGTGGCCGGTGCCGCCCCGGCGACCAGGGCGACCGTCGCGCCGACGGCCACGTCCAGGTTGAGCGGTGACAGGTCCGGCACGGCAACGAGGTCGAGCGTGCGTAACGTGGCCATCACCTCCGGCGACCCTCGTCGTCATCCCAGCGTGTCACAGGGCAACCACGTTCGGTGCCCCACCCGCGGTCCATCGTGGCTCCGGGGCTACCGTTACCGTGCCAGTCATGGCAGCTTCGACCCCCTTCGCCGCCGGCCGGGACGCCGACGTCTACGCCCTCGACGCCGGTCTGGTGCTGCGTCGCTACCGGGACGGCACCGACGTCACCGTCGAGGCCCGGTTCATGTCCCACCTGCACACCGCCGGCTTCCCGGTGCCCCGGGTGCACCGGGCCGAGGGAGCGGACCTCGTCATGCAGCGGGTGGCCGGGCCGACGATGCTCCAGGCGCTGGTGGCCGGCACGATCGAGGCGGTGGCGGCGGCCGATCTCCTCGCCGGGTTGCACCGTCGGCTGCACGCCGTCACGCCGCTGCCCGGCGCCGCCGACGGCGAGCGGATCCTGCACCTGGACCTGCACCCGGACAACGTCCTCCTCGGCCCGAGCGGCGCGGTGCTGGTCGACTGGCGCAACGTCCAGCACGGCCGGCCCGGACTGGACGTGGCGATGACCGCCCTGATCCTCGCCCAGGTCGCGGTCGACCCGGACCAACCGATGGCGGCGGCCGCCGACGAGATGCAGCGCGCCTACCGGTACGCGCTGCGTGACCACGCCGTCCCGCTGGTCGTCGAGGCCGTGGCCCTCCGACGTGCCAACCCCACCCAGACGCCGACCGAGCTGGCGCTGCTGGACTCGGCGGCGGCCCTGCTCACCTCGTGAGCCGGGAACTCGTCCGCAACGGGCGATAGGCTTTCGATCATCATGTGCGGGCAGGAGGCGAGATGACCCCGGACCACGTCGACGTGCTCATCGTCGGCGCGGGCCTCTCCGGCATCGGTGCCGCCTGCCACCTGCGGCGTCGCCACCCGGGCCGGACCTACGCGCTGGTCGAGGCACGCGACGCGATCGGCGGCACCTGGGACCTGTTCCGTTACCCCGGCGTCCGTTCGGACTCCGACATGTTCACCCTCGGCTACTCGTTCGCACCGTGGACCGCCCCGAAGAGCCTTGCCGACGGCGCGACCATCCGCGAGTACCTGCGTCGTACCGCCGACGAACACGACGTCACCCGTCACATCCGCTTCCGACACCGGGTTCAGCGGGCCGAGTGGGACAGCCAGCGGGGCCGCTGGACGGTGCACGTCCGCCGCGAGGACACCGCCGAGACCGTGGTGTTGACCTGCTCCTTCCTGTACGCCTGCACCGGCTACTACCGGTACGAGGCCGGCCACACGCCACACTTCGCCGGCCAGGAGCGGTTCACCGGTCGGATCGTGCACCCGCAGCACTGGCCCGCCGACCTCGACCTCACCGACCGCCGTGTGGTGGTGATCGGCAGCGGTGCCACCGCCGTGACGCTGGTGCCGGCGCTGGCTCGGCAGGCGGCCCGGGTGACCATGCTGCAACGCTCACCCACGTACCTGCTGGCGCTCTCCTCCCGCGACCGGCTCGCCGACGCCCTGCGGCGGCTGCTACCGGCGCGCCTGGCGCACCCGATCGTGCGCGGCAAGAACGTCCTGCTCGCCGCGGCCAACTACCAGCTGAGCCGGCGCGCCCCCGGGCTGGTACGCGGGCTGCTGCGTCGGGACGCGGCCCGCCGGCTACCCGCCGGCTACGACGTCGAACGGCACTTCACCCCTCGCTACGACCCGTGGGACCAGCGGTTGTGCGTGGTTCCCGACGGTGACCTGTTCACGGTGGTGTCCGACGGGCGGGCCGAGGTGGTCACCGACACCGTGGACGCCTTCACCACCGGGGGCATTCGGCTCGCCTCGGGTCGGGAACTGCCCGCCGACGTGGTGGTCACCGCCACCGGGCTGGACCTGCTGGCCCTCGGCGGCATGACCCTGCGGGTGGACGGGGTCGACGTGGACCTACCGGAAACCGTCGCCTACAAGGGAATGATGCTCTCCGGCGTGCCGAACTTCGCCATGACCATCGGCTACACCAACGCCTCCTGGACGCTCAAGGCCGACCTGGTGGCCCGCTACGTGTGCCGGCTGCTGCGCCATCTGGACCGTACCGGCACCCAGATCGTCACCCCGGTGGCCCCGCCGCCGGGCCCGCGTCCACCGCTGATCGGCCTCACCTCCGGGTACGTGCGACGCGGTGTCGGGCGACTGCCCCGGATGGGTACCCGGGGGCCGTGGCGACTGCCCCAGAACTACCTGCGTGACCTGCTGTCCATGCGGTACGGGCGGCTGACCGACGCCAACGTCCGGTTCGACCGGGCCGGCTCACCGCGAAGGAGTCCCGTCGATGCGTAGGTTCACCGTCAGCGGCGGGGTCGCGGTGCTCACCGGGGCGGCCGGTGGCATCGGTGCCGCCCTGGCCCACGGTTTGGCCCGCCGGGGTGCCGCGCTGGTTCTCCTCGACCGGGACGCGTCCGGGCTGGCGGCGGTGGCCGCCGCGCTCCGCGCCGCGTACCCGGGGCAGCAGGTGTGGACCCATCAGGTCGACCTGGCCGACGTGGAGGCCACCGCCGCGCTCGCCGACCGGATCGTCGAGCGGCACCCCCGGATCCGGCTGCTGGTGAACAACGCCGGGGTGGCGTTGGGGGGCCGATTCGACGAGGTGACCCTGGCGGAGTTCAGTTGGGTCGTCGACGTCAACTTCCGGGCCGTGGTGCAGCTGACCCACGCGCTGCTGCCGGCGCTGCGGGCCGAGCCCGGTGCACACCTGGTCACCATCTCCAGCCTGTTCGGGTTGTTCGCCCCGCCCGGTCAGGTCGCCTACGCGGCCAGCAAGTTCGCGGTACGGGGCTTCACCGAAGCGCTGCGGCACGAACTCGCCACCGAGGGCATCGGCGTGACCTGCGTCCATCCCGGTGGCATCCGCACCCGCATCGCCCGTGACGCCCGGGTCGGCAGTGGTGTCGACCGGGTCGAGTACGAGGCGGGCCTGCAGCGGTTCGAGCGGCTGCTCACCATCGACCCGGCCGTTGCCGCGGAGACCATCCTGCGCGGCGTGGCCCGTCGGCGCGGGCGCGTGCTGATCGGCTGGTCGACGCGGCTGCTGGACCTGCTGGCCCGGGTCGCGCCGGCCGGCCACGGCCGTCTCCTGGCCGCCGTCGTGAACCGGGGCGCCGTCCGAGGGCCCACCGCCGGGCGGAGCCGTACGCCGGTCTGAGCGCGGCGGCAGGACCCCGGTGGCCGGCGCTCCGCCAGGGATGGCCGGCGTGCGGAACACCACCGCCGTGACCAGGGACGCGCACCCCGGTGATCGCCCGACCGACCCAGGACCGCATCATAGATACATGACGCATCCCTCCGCGGCCGATCAGATCGCCGCGCCATCGGCCGCCGAGCGCGCCTACCGTCACCTCAAACGCGCCATCCTCGAACAGTTGCATCCCGGAGGGTCGTTGGTCAGCGAGGGAGAGATCGCGGATGCCACCGGGGTCTCCCGCACGCCGGTGCGGGAGGCTCTGCTGCGGCTCGAAGCCGAGGGACTGGTCCGGCTCTTCCCGAAGCGCGGGGCGCTGATCCTGCCCGTCTCGGCCCGCGAGATCGCCGACGTCATCGAGGCCCGCCGGCTGGTCGAGACGCACGCCGCCGCGCAGGTCTGGCCCCGCCGCGCCGAGATCCGCGCCGACCTGGCCGACCTGCTGGCGCAGATGCGCACCGCGCACGCCGCCGGTGACCTGACCGCCCTGATGGCCGCCGACCGGGCGTTCCACGCCACCGTTGTCGACGCCGCCGGCAACCGGATTCTCGCCGAGCTGTACCAGCGGCTGCGGGACCGGCAGCTGCGTATGGGGGAGGCCAGCTTCCGGCTCTCACCGCGCTGGGCGGAGACGGCGCTGACCGAGCACGCAGCCCAACTGGCCGCCCTCGACTCCGACGACCCGCAGCCGTGGATCACCGCCGTGGCCGCGCACATCGACAGTGCGGCGCGCGTGTTCCTGAGTCCGCGGTGAGCCCATCCGCCCTGGCCGAGTCCGCACCGGGCACGACGCGTGGACGCGCGGCGCTGGTCTGGGGCGTGGCGCTGGCCGCGTACGTGGCGGCGGTGTTCCACCGCAGCTCGCTCGGGGTGACCGGAGTGGCCGCCACGGACCGCTTCGAGATCTCCGCCGCCACGCTGGCGATGTTCAGCGTGGCTCAGCTCGCCGTGTACGCGATCATGCAGGTGCCCGTCGGGATGCTGCTGGACCGGTACGGCTCGCGCCGGCTCCTGATCGTCGGTGGCGCGTTGATGGTCGCCGGGCAGCTGACCTTCGCCCTGGTGACCGACGTACGCCTCGCTGTGGCGGCCCGGGTGCTGATCGGCCTCGGCGACGCGATGACCTTCATCAGCGTGCTGCGGCTCGTGGCGTTCTGGTTTCCGGGCCACCGCAATCCGCTGCTCGTGCAACTGACCGGGACGCTCGGGCAGCTCGGCGCGGTCCTCGGCGCCGTGCCGCTGGTGGCGTTGCTGCAGCATGCCGGCTGGACCGCCGCCTTCCTCACCGCCGCTGGACTCGGCGCGGCGGCGGTGCTGGTGGCGCTGGCCGCGGTCCGTGACTATCCACAGGAGCCGGTGGGCGTCACCGCGCCGTCGCCGCCCGCCGGGTACGGTGCGCGGCTCGCCGAGGCGTGGTCGCATCCCGGCACCCGGCTCGGGCTCTGGACGCACTTCGTCACCCAGTTCTCCGGCACCGTCTTCGCGCTGCTGTGGGGTTTCCCGTTCCTGGTGCAGGGCCAGGGGCTCAGTCCCACCGTGGCGGCGTCGCTGCTCACCCTGCTGACCCTCGCGATGCTGCTGACCGGGCCGACGATCGCGCACCTGTGCGCCCGGTACCCGCTGCGTCGGTCCGTGCTGGTGTTCAGCATCACCGGCGCCACGGCCGCGGTCTGGGCGGTGGTGCTCGCCTGGCCCGGTCGTGCTCCGGGCTGGCTGCTGGTCGTGCTGGTGCTGGTGCTGGCCCTCAACGGCCCCGGCTCCATGATCGGCTTCGACTACGCGCGCACCTTCAATCCGGTCAGCCGGATCGGCAGCGCCACCGGCATCGTCAACGTCGGCGGCTTCACCGCGTCGATCATCCTGGTGATCGCCGTCGGCCTGGTGCTCGACCTGGCCACGCCGGCCGGGCGGTCCGCGCCCGACCTGACCGCGTTCCGGTGGGCGTTCGCGGTGCAGTACCTCCTCTGGGCCGTCGGCGTGGCGCAGGTGCTGCGCTGGCGCAACGTGGCCCGTCGGGACCACGGCGGACCCGCCGCGCCCGGTACCGCCCTCGAAGCGGTGCCGATCCGTCGTCCCGGCGGTAGGTTCGCCTGTGAAGGGGAGCGTGGCAGCCGCCGCCGACGTCGCCGTGCGGTGACTGCAGGGCGCGGGTCGGCGCGGAGGAGGACAACGTGAGTCAGCAGGTACGGGGAGTCATCTCCCGCAGCAAGGGCGCACCCGTCGAGGTCACCGACATCGTGGTGCCCGACCCCGGTCCGGGCGAGGCGGTGGTCCGGGTGCAGTCGTGCGGCGTGTGCCACACCGACCTGCACTACCGCGAGGGCGGCATCAACGACGACTACCCGTTCCTGCTCGGCCACGAGGCCGCCGGCATCGTCGAGCAGGTCGGCGAGGGTGTGGACGCCGTCGCACCCGGTGACTTCGTGGTGCTCAACTGGCGCGCCGTCTGCGGGGTGTGCCGGGCCTGCCGTCGGGGCCGCCCGTGGTACTGCTTCGCGACCCACAACGCCACCCGGAAGATGACCCTGACCGACGGCACCGAACTCGCCCCGGCACTGGGCATCGGCGCCTTCGCCGAGAAGACCCTGGTCCACGCCGGCCAGTGCACCAAGGTGGACCCGGCGGCCCGGCCCGCCGCCGTCGGGCTGCTCGGCTGCGGGGTGATGGCGGGCCTCGGCGCGGCGATGAACACCGGCGGGGTGACCCGTGGTGACTCGGTGGCGGTGATCGGCTGCGGTGGCGTCGGCGACGCGGCGGTGGCCGGCGCGGCCCTGGCCGGAGCGACGACGATCATCGCGGTGGACACCGATTCCCGCAAGCTCGACTGGGCCCGCAGGTTCGGCGCCACCCACACCGTCAACGCCTCCGAGGCCGACCCGGTGGCGGAGATCCAGGCCGCCACCGGCGGCTTCGGCGCGGACGTGGTGATCGACGCGGTCGGCCGCCCGGAGACCTGGAAACAGGCCTTCTACGCCCGCGACCTGGCCGGCACCGTCGTGCTGGTGGGCGTACCCACCCCACAGATGCGCGTCGAGCTGCCGCTGCTGGACGTCTTCGGCCGCGGTGGCGCCCTCAAGTCCAGCTGGTACGGCGACTGCCTGCCCAGCCGGGACTTCCCCATGCTCACCGAGTTGTACCTGCAGGGCCGCCTCGACCTGGACGCCTTCGTCACCGAGGAGATCAGCCTGGACGGGGTGGAGGAGGCGTTCGCCCGGATGCATCGCGGTGACGTGCTCCGCTCGGTGGTGGTCTTCTGATGGCCGCCCGCATCGACCACACCGTCACCTCCGGCACCTTCTCCCTGGACGGTCAGACCTTCGACGTCGACAACAACGTGTGGGTGGTCGGTGACGACACCGAGTGCGTCGTGATCGACGCTCCGCACGACGTCAACGCCATCCTCGCGGTGGTGGACGGGCGGCGGGTCACCGCGATCATCGCCACTCACGCCCACGACGACCACGTCCGGGTCGCCCCGCAGCTGGCCCGGGCCACCGGCGCCCCGGTGCTGCTGCACCCCGCCGACCGGGTGCTGTGGGACCTGGTGCACCCCGATGAACCACCGAGCGGCACGCTCGACGACGGCCAGACCATCGAGGTGGGCGGTACCACGCTGATCGTGTTGCACACACCCGGGCACAGCCCCGGCGCGTGCTGCCTGTACGCCCCCGAGCTGGGTGTCGTCTTCACCGGTGACACCCTGTTCGCCGGTGGTCCGGGGGCCACCGGCCGCTCGTACAGCGATTTCGGCACCATCGTCGAGTCGATCCGCGGGCGGCTGCTCACCCTCGCGCCGGACACCGTGGTGCACACCGGGCACGGGGACAGCACCACCATCGGGGCCGAGGCGCCGCAGCTGCCGCAGTGGCTTGCCAGGGGCCACTGAGGCCGCTGCCGGGGACGGCTCGTCCGGTACGCCGAAAACCGGGGTGCAAGGGCGGGCCGGCCCTGGCGAGACTTGCCGGCATGTCCCTCGACCCGACGCTGACCGTCGCCCAACAGGCGGCACTGCGCCACGTACGCACGGTGGCAATGCGCGCACGTCCCGCCGCGCTGGCCACCATCGGGCGTGCGCTGGCCGGCACCGGCGTACGCCTCGAACCGGAGCGGCTCGTCGCGGCGCTCGGCCGACAGGGACGGATCACCCTCAACTTCCACCCGGACCGGCTGCGTGCCGACGGGCGCACGGTCGCCGAGGCGCTCGCCACCGAAGGGATCTACCGCAGCCAGTTCGAGACGCGGATTTCCAATGGTGGTCTCACCGCCTACCCCGGCGGTGACCGGGACCGCTGGGAACAGCGCCTGTTCGGCGGCGCCTACCAGCGACCGGGCGTCGGGCCGGGGGAGCGGCCGAAGTACGGCGGCCTGAACCTGCTCGACCATCCCGACGGTGCCTGCCCCCGGTTCGGCTCCTGCCACCTGCGGCTGCGTCCCGAGGTACTGACCCGGACCACCTTCTGCTTCGGCGACAGCCACCTCGGACCGCGCGACGTGGGCACGGTCGACGTGGTCGAGCCGGTGTTGGCCGCCCTGCTCACCGCGACCGCCGATACCGGTGTGTGTCTGGGCCGTCCCGGTGTGGATCTGGCGACCCTCACCGGTGAGCTGCTGCGCTGTCAGGAGACGCTGGTCGCGTCACCTCGGGCGGCCGGCCGCGCCCTCGACGACTACATCGAGGCGCAGGTGCACGGTGAGATCCGCCTGAGTCGGGACGTCCTGGAACTGGTCGTCGATCCCTCGTTCCGGGGCACCGGCACCGCGGCGAGTCTGAGCGCCGCCGCCGACCGGTTCGGCTTCCCGATCCGCTGGCACGCCGGCTTCGCGCTGCCGGTGGACCGGGTGGATGCCGAGTTCCGTGGCCCGGCGATCCCGACGCTGGCCGCGCGGGTGCACACCGAGTTCGCTCGGGCGGGGGAGCCGGTGCACGCCGCGCTGATCGGGCGGGCTGCGGCGTCGGTGGTGACCGAGCCGGGACGGTGGACCGATCGGGGCCCGTCCACGGACACGTTGCAGCACCTCAAGCAACTCTGGCACGTCCTGGTGCGCTTCGGCCTCCCCTACGAGGTCTGACACCCGCCGTCGGGTTCGTGCCCTGCCGAGCCGTGCGCACCGGTCCGCGACGTGACCTGGGTCGCAGCCCACGGCGGCTGGTTCATTTCCGGAATGGCGGACATGCCAGCCCGGTTGTGTCCCCCATAGCGCCGGCTGGCAAACGGCCCGCGCCTGTCCCCCCGAGAGCGGCTCAACCCCGAGCGGCTCGTACCCGATCGAAAGGGCAACCATCGTGAAGCTGGACTTCACTCGATGGCTCCCGGCCATCGCGACGATCCCGAACCGGAAGACCGCGCTCAGCGTGGTGGGTGTGACGGCCCTCGCCGGACTTGCCTTCGGCCCCACGGCCGTGGCCGCACCGATCACCGCCGGCCCGCACTCCGGCGCGGTCGCGGCGATCGACCGGGCGACCGGGCGCGCCACCGCCGGTGTCACCGTGGAATCCGGGCTGACCACCGCCGGCCGCACCGACAAGCCGGACGCCGGGAAGCCGACCCGCCAGGACCTGATCCCGCACGGCGTGCAGGGCGCCCAGTCGCGCGTACCGCTCGACGACGTCCAGCGCGACAACGCCAAGACCATCATCGAGGTGGCCAAGCGCACCGGTGTCGGTGAGCGGGGTGCGGTGATCGGCATCGCCACCGCGTTGCAGGAGTCGAAGCTCTACAACCTCGGGCACCTGGGGGCGTGGAACGACCACGACTCGCAGGGCCTGTTCCAGCAGCGTCCCTCCACCGGCTGGGGCAGCGTGCAGCAGATCACCGATCCCGAGTACTCCTCGACCGTCTTCTTCGAGGCGCTGAAGAACGTCGGCGGCTGGCGCGATCTGCCGCTGACCACCGCCGCGCAGACGGTGCAGGTGTCGGCCTATCCGTTCCACTACGCGCAGTGGGAGGAGCAGGCGGCGGACATCGTCTCGCAGCTCTGGTGACACCGACGTCAGTGATCCACCGGCCGGCCCCGCTCGTGGGGCCGGCCGCGGTGGTTGCGGACGATGTCGACGCCGGCCGCCACCAGGGCCAGTGTGATGATCGCCGCCGAGGTGAGCAGCGACCGCTCGAACGCCCTTGACCAGGCGTCCGCGCCGTCGCCCAGCGCGGTGAAGAAGACCGCGCCGACCACTGCGATCCCGGCGGCCGAACCGATCCGCTGCCCGGTCTGCAACATGCCGGCACCGCTGCCGGCCTGCGGTACCGGCACCTCCGACAGGGTCAGCGTCTGGTTGGGAGCGATCACCAGACCACTGCCGATGCCGGCGACCAGCAGCGGCAACGCGGTCACCCAGGGCACGGGGGCGTGTGGTACCAGCTCGATGGCCAGCGCGGCGAGGCCCAGACCGCTCACCACCACGACCAGCCCGGTGGCGACCAGGGGGCGGCCGTACCGGTTGACCACCCGCCCCCCGACCGCGGACGCGACGGCCGAGCCGAGCGCGAACGGGGTGATCGCCGCACCGGCGACCAGGGCGCTGTAGCCACGCCCGTTCTGCAGGTAGAGGGTGAAGATGAAGAAGATCGCGGTGAACCCGCCGAAGTAGAGCAGCGCGATCGTCGAGCCGAGGCCGTACGACCGGATACCGAACAGGCGTACGTCGAACAACGGCGGACCGTGCCGGGCGTACCGCCGCTCCCAGCCGACGAAACCGGCGAGGGTCGCCATGCCGGCGGGCACCAGCAGCCACTTCGTCGCGCCGTGCCACTGCTCGCGCTGCACCAGCGGCAGCAGCACCAGCGTCACGCCGATGCCGAGCAGCAGCACCCCGACCGGGTCGAACCGGCGCTGCGAGCCGCGTGGGGTGACCCGACCGGGCAGCAACCGCCAGCCGAGCAGCACCGCGACGATCCCTACCGGCACGTTGACGAAGAAGACCCACCGCCAGCCGTGTTCCGGGCCACCGGCGGCGATCAGCAGACCGCCGAGCAGCGGGCCGATGGCGGTGGAGATGCCGATGGTGGCGCCGAGCCACCCGAAGGGCCGGGCCCGTTCGGGCCCGGCGAACAGCTGCTGGATCAGGCCGGTCACCTGCGGGTTGACCACACCGGCGGCGGCACCCTGGAGCAGCCGGGCGGCGATCAGCCAGCCGGGGGACTGGGCCAGCCCGGCCAGCGCGCTGGTCAGCGTGAACAGGGCGATGCCGAAGACGAACGCGCCGCGTCGCCCCCGCACGTCTCCGTAGCGCCCCGCCGGCACCAGAACCAGTCCGAAGCTCAGGGCGTACCCGGACAGCACCCATTGCAGGTCGCTCGAATCGGCCTGCAGGGCACGCTCCAATGAGGGCAGGGCGACGTTGACGATGCTGATGTCGAGCAGTGTCATGAACGCCGCGACCAACCCGACGCCGAGTGCCTGCCAGCGTCGCCGGTCGTTCACCGCCGCGTCGGACCTCGCCGAACCGCCTGATCCCGCTGATCTCAACCGGCGATCCGGCGCGGTCCCGTCGGGTGGTGCGCGTGGCGACCCGTCATGCCAACTGCTGCGCACAGAAGCGGGGGCCGAAGTCGAGCCCGGCCATCGGCGAATCCTCCCGGTGCAGCAGGTTCTTCTCGGTGAGCAGATGCAGTGGGGTCTGCAGTTGCTCCTCGGTCAGGCCGCACTCCTGGGCGATCATGTCCGGGTACGGGACCTGGCCGCGGGCCTCCAGGGCCGCCACCGCGTCGTACACCCGAGCCTCGATGTCCGACAGCCGCACCTGCTGCATGGTGTCCTCCTCGCGCCTCGTCCGCCTGCGGCAGGCGGTCTGCGGCGGGCGGTTACCCGGCGCGCCGGAAAAGATGCCCGCCCCACGCCTGCCCCGTGGCGCGTCTCCGCTGATCTACCCTGCACCGGTGAACGTCTGGGAACTCATAGTGATCGGCGGTGGTCCCGCCGGGCTCTCCGCCGCTTTCGTCGCCGCGCGGCGAGGAGTACGCACGCTTGTCGTCGAGCGCGCCGCGCATCCCCGGTACAAGACCTGCGGTGGCGGTCTGATCGGCACCTCGCTGGCCGCGCTGGCCGGACGGATCGAGGTACCGGCCCATGACCTGGTGGACCGGATCACCTTCACCCTCGACGGGCGGGGCGGCTTCACTCGCCGCCATGGTGCGGGGCCGCTGGTGAGCATGGTGCGCCGGGGGGAGTTCGACGACCGGCTTCGGGCTGTCGCCGTGGCCGCCGGGGCTGAGCTCCGCGAGCGAGCGACCGTCCGGTCGGTGGAGCAGGGCCCTGACGTCGTGCGCGTGCGACTGGCCGACGGTGAGGTGCTCCTGGCCCGTACCGTCATCGGTGCCGACGGCTCGTCGGGGGTGAGCGCCCGGCACGTGGGGGTGCGTCACCGTCAGGTGGACCTGGGGCTGGAACTGGAGTTGCCGGTACCGCCGCCGGAGCAGGCCCGTTGGCGGGGGCGGGCGCTGCTCGACTGGGGCCCGCTGCCCGGCTCGTACGCCTGGGTTTTTCCGAAGGGTGACCGACTCACCGTCGGCGTGATCGCCGGTCGGGGCGAGGGCGAGCGGACCCGGCGGTACCTGCGGCGGTTCGTCGACCGCCTCGGGCTGGCCCAGGTGGTGCCGACGCACGACTCCGGCCACCTGACCCGCTGCCGGGCCGACGACTCGCCGCTGCGACGTGGTCGGGTGCTGGTTGTCGGTGACGCCGCCGGCCTGCTGGAGCCCTGGACCAGGGAGGGGATCAGCTATGCGTTGCGCTCCGGTGAGCTGGCTGGTGCGGCGGTGGCTGCTGCGGATCTCGCCCGCTACGAACGGTCGGTCACCGAGCGCCTGACCCCGGCCATGCGGGCGGGGCGGCGGCTGCTCGACGTCTTCTCCCAGCGACCCGCGGCCTGCCACGCGTTGCTCGCCACACCGCCGGGCTGGCGGGCGTTCACCCGGTTCTGTCTGGGGCAGGCCGACTTCGACGAGGTGGTCGGGCGGCTGCCGGTCCGGGCCGCGCTGGCGCTGGCGGACCGGCTGCCCGGCCCGAGGGCGGCGTCGCTGGTGCGCGTGTCCGACTGATCGTCGGTCCGCCCGTACCTGATCCAGTTGTCCAGGATCCTAGGATGCCTTACGCGCGGTGACCTGCACACCATGCCCACCGCCAGTGTTTCCACCTGCGTCCTCCGGGTAGGGGCTTGCGGGACCGCAATCCCGCGACCCCGGGCGAGGAGACGTTCGTGAGCGAGACGCAGCACACCCAGCAGGACCCGACCGAGCAGTACGGCCAGCAGTCGGGGCAGCCGAACCAGCAGCAGAGCCCACCGGGCCGGACCAGCGAGATGTCACCGAAGCCGGATCACGGCGAGGATTCGTACCGGGGGACCGGCAAGCTCGACGGCAAGAAGGCGTTGATCACCGGAGGTGACTCGGGCATCGGCCGGGCGGTCGCCATCGCGTACGCCCGGGAGGGCGCCGACGTCCTCATCTCCTACCTCGGAGAAGAGGAGGACGCGGACGCGCGGGAGACGGTACGACTCATCGAGGCGGCCGGTCGAAAGGGTGTCGCGGTCCGAGGTGACATCGCCGACGAGCGCAACTGCGAGGTGTTGATCGAACGAACGGTGAGTGACCTGGGTGGCATCGACATCCTGGTGAACAACGCGGCGTACCAGATGGCGCAGGACAAGGGCATCGCCGGGATCAGCACAGAGCAGTTCGATCGGGTTTTCAAGACCAACCTGTACGCGATGTTCTGGTTGTGCAAGGCGGCGTTGCCGCATCTGGGTGAGGGGTCCACGATCATCAACACCTCCTCGATCCAGGCCTTCGACCCGTCACCGCAGTTGCTCGACTACGCCACCACCAAGGCGGGGATCGCGAACTTCACCAAGGCGCTCGCCGCCGACCTGGTCGATCGGGGGATCCGGGTCAACGCGGTGGCGCCGGGGCCGATCTGGACTCCGCTGATCCCGGCGACGATGCCGGAGGAGAAGGTCGAACAGTTCGGCACCGACACCCCGGTCGGCCGGCCCGGTCAGCCTGCGGAGTTGGCGCCCGCGTACGTCTTCTTCGCCTCGCAGGAGTCGAGCTTCATCACCGGTGAGGTCCTGGGCGTCACCGGCGGCCGTTTCACCAAGTGACGGGCGGGCCGTCCCCGTCGACGCTGCGGCCCCGCTGACCCGGTGCGGGTCGGCGGGGCCGGGTCAGCGGGGCCAGTCGGCCAGCTGCCGCCGGACCTGGCCGATGTCGGCGGGACCGAGGCCGTAGCGGGTGAACCGGCGGTCCGGGATCCGGTCGAGGTACCGGCCGGCGGCGCGCACGTCCTCGTCGTCGAGCGCGGGATCCAGCTGCCGGGCGAGTTCCAGCAGTTCCGCCACGGACCGGTGCTCCAGGGCGGAGGCCACGTCGATGTAGTCGCGCACCTCGCGTCGGTTGATCAGGGCGGCGGTCTTGTTGGCGATGAGGTCTCGCACGTCCATGACCGGTCCGAGGTCCATCACCACCGGGCTGCGGTGCCGGTCGAGGCGGGCCAGGCTGAGGCGGATCTGCCGGTTGTCCCGGGTGACCACGAAGTCCCGCAGATCCCGGTCGAAGCCGTCGAAGAGGTCACCGAGTTCGCTGTCCGGGTCGGCGTCGGCCACCTCGAACCCGGCGATCTCCAGTGCGGCCCGCACGTCCGCGGCTGCCGCGGCGGCGGCGCCCTCCACATCGGCGAAGAGGTCGACGTCCTCGGTGGGGCGGGTGACCAGTCCGTGCGCGGCCCAGGCCACCCCGCCGCCGAGGACGAAGCGGTACGGCCCGGCGACGGTCAACGCGATCCGGGCGACCTCGCGGTAGAACTCGTGTGGGTGCGCGGTGGGGGATGCCCCGGTCACGCCGACCGGAGGCCCTGGTGTCGGCTTTCCCACGCCTGCCGTACGCCTCGGGGCAGGTTGAGAAGTTTCCACACCCGGCGCAGTGTCCGCCCGTTGACCAGCCGGCGCAGGTCGTCGACGTGCGCGGTCTCGCGCAGCACGTTCTCGTACAGCCAGAGCAACTGGTCGGGGTCGGCGAGGTCGAACGCGCGGTCGGCGCACCACATCAGCCGCACCGGCAGCTCCACCACCCCTCGGGTGGGCCCACGCAGTTCGGCGAGTGTCCGGGCCACCACGGCGGGACGGCCGGGTCGCGCCAGGTGCGCCACGGTCGCGGTGGGGGAGACGGCCTGCATGCTGTCAGGGTAACCCCAGATCGGGTCGGCTCGTGCCGATGATCTGACGCTGGTGGGGTGTGGCCCGCCGTGCCCGGTTCCGGGCGGTCAGGCTTGATCCCTGCGCGGGGCACGGCGGGCCACACCCTCGTCGTGGGCGGAGACGGTCCGGATGTGCCGGGTGTCCGGTTTTCCGGACCCGGTGGCGGGTGGCCGGGTGGAATCATCGGCCGGGGGTCGGTGTTGTAACGGGTGGCTGACCAAGGAGCACACCGACGCCGCGGGCGACGGGATCCGGGAATGACCCGCCCCGGTCAGTCGTTACACATGGTCCCGGCACGTGAAGTGGCCCCGCCCCACGCGCCCTCCCGGCCCACCCCCCTCCGGCCGGATCACACCACTCTTCTCCGCCGTCTTGCGACGTCGCCCGTCACCCCCGCACAAGGCGACGTCTCACCCCCGAACGCGAAGGAGTTCCCCCATGAACACCATGCTGCGCAAGAGCATCATCGGAATCGCCGGACTCACCGCCGCCGCCGGCCTCGCCGCCGGCCCCCTCAACCACGCCACCACCCCGGCCACCCCGACCGCGCCCATCGCCGCCGTCCAGGCCGACAAGCCGGACACCGCCACCCTGCTGCCGCACGGCACCCCGGCGGGTCAGTCGACGATCGAGTTGACTGACGAGCAGGTGGCGAACACGAAGGCGATCATCGCGGCGACGAAGAAGGCCGGGATGGACGAGCGGGCCGCCGTGGTCGCCATCGCCACCGCGCTGCAGGAGTCGAAGTTGGAGAACCTGGGTCACCTGGGTGACCGCAACGACCACGACTCGCAGGGCCTGTTCCAGCAGCGCCCGTCCAGTGGTTGGGGCACGGTCGAGCAGATCACCGACCCCGAGTACTCGACCCTGGCGTTCCTCAAGGGCCTCAAGCAGGTTGACGGTTGGCAGGACATGCCGCTGACCAAGGCCGCCCAGACCGTGCAGGTCTCGGCGTACCCGGACCACTACGCCCAGTGGGAACAGCTCGCCGCCGACCTGGTCGCCGAGCACTGGAACGCCTGACCCACAAACAAGACCGCTGGCCGGCACCCGAACCCGGGTGCCGGCCAGCGGCGTCTGACGGCCCGCGCCGGCCCGGGTGTAATACGCCGCGCCCCGGTTGCGGTCCCGGCCAGATGGGGGCCACGTTCCGCCTACCTGCCGTTGTGGCGTGGGTTGTGGCGTGGGTCACGGCATGGGTAGGAAGAAGAAGAGCGGGTAACCTGTTGACTCGGGTGTCGGTGTGTTTCAGTGTCCCCGGGCCTCACCTAAATTGCCTTCGCGGAATACCGTTCGGCTGGAGCCGCGTCGCGCCACTCGCCGAGAGGCGACCTGCACACCGGCACCTTCGTCGCCCCCGGCCCGATCTCGGGCCGGGGGCGACGTCGTGCTGTGGTTCCGGTAGGAGGGTCGCCGATCCGGTCGCACTGTCCTAAGGTCGAACCGGAGGTGTCGAGCGTGGGACTGCGGGACAGGTTGCTGGGTTGGCCGGTCTACCGGCAGCTCACCGGCACCGACCCCCTGGGCCGGGGTGCGGCGGCACGTTCGCCCCGCAGCGCCGCACTGACCCCCCGTACCGAGGACGCCGACCGGGTCGCCCGGTCCGTCTGCCCGTACTGCGCTGTGGGCTGTGGGCAGCGGGTCTTCGTCACCGACGGCCAGGTCACGCAGATCGAGGGCGATCCGGACAGCCCCATCTCGCGAGGTCGGCTCTGCCCGAAGGGCACCGCCAGTCGAAGCCTGATCACCAGTCCGCTGCGCCAGACCACGGTGCGCTACCGGCGGCCGTACGGCACCGAGTGGGAGGACCTGGACCTCGACACCGCGCTCGACATGATCGCCGACCGGGTGCTCGCGGCTCGCGAGCAGACGTGGGAGGACGTCGACGCCGAGGGTCGGCCGCTGAACCGTACGTTGGGGATCGCCAGCCTGGGCGGGGCCACCCTGGACAATGAGGAGAACTACCTCATCAAGAAGCTGTTCACCGCGATGGGGGCGCTTCAGATCGAGAACCAGGCCCGTATTTGACACTCCGCCACCGTCCCCGGTCTGGGGGCCAGCTTCGGTCGCGGTGGCGCGACGGACTTTCAGCAGGACGTGGCGAACGCCGACGTCATCGTCATCCAGGGTTCCAACATGGCCGAGGCCCATCCGGTGGGCTTCCAGTGGGTGATGGAGGCGAAACGGCGCGGGGCCAAGGTCTTCCACATCGACCCGCGCTTCACGCGTACCAGTGCCGTCGCTGACGCGTACCTGCCGATCCGGGCGGGCACCGACATCGCGCTGCTGGGCGCGGTGGTGAACTACATCCTCAGCAACGAGTTGGATTTCCGGGAGTACGTGCTGGCGTACACCAATGCGGCGACGATCGTCAGTGACGACTTCGTCGACGCCGAGGACGCCGACGGGATCTTCTCCGGCTTCGACCCCGCGACCGCCAGCTACGTGCAGGACAGCTGGCAGTACGCGGGCCACGAGCGGGACTCCGGCAGTGGCCTGACGGCCGGGGAGCGGGAGACCGCGGCCGGTCTGCGCCACGAGTCGCACGGTGCGCCGGTCGCCCACCAGGTGCGGCGGGACGAGACGTTGCAGCATCCGCGCTGCGTGTACCAGATCCTCAAGCGGCACTTCGCCCGCTACACCCCGGAGATGGTGGAACGGGTCTGTGGTGTGCCCCGGGAGAAGTTCCTGGAGTTGGCCCGTGCCTGGACGCAGAACTCCGGGCGGGAACGCACCGGCTGCCTGATCTACTCGGTCGGTTGGACCCAGCACACGGTCGGGGTGCAGTACATCCGCACCGGGGCGATCATCCAACTGCTGCTGGGCAACATGGGTCGGCCCGGTGGTGGGGTGCTGGCGTTGCGCGGGCACGCCAGCATTCAGGGCTCCACCGACATTCCGACCCTGTTCAACTTGCTGCCGGGCTATCTGCCGATGCCGCACCACGCCCGGCATCCCGACTTCGACGCCTGGGTGGACAGCATCCGGCATCCGGGCCAGAAGGGCTTCTGGGGCGACGCCCGCGCCTACGCCGCCAGCCTGCTGAAGGCGTACTGGGGTGACGCGGCGACGGAGGAGAACGACTTCTGCTACGGCCACCTGCCCCGGTTGACCGGTGATCACGGCACGTACCAGCAGGTGCTGAACATGATCGACGGCAAGGTGAAGGGTTACTTCCTGCTCGGCCAGAACCCGGCGGTCGGCTCGGCGCACGGTCGGGCGCAGCGGCTGGGCATGGCCAACCTCGACTGGCTGGTCGTCCGCGACCTGTTCATGATCGAAAGCGCGACGTTCTGGCAGCGTGGTCCCGAGGTCGCCACCGGGGAGATCGTGCCGCAGGAGTGCGCCACCGAGGTGTTCTTCCTGCCGGCCGCGTCCCATGTGGAGAAGGAGGGCACCTTCACCCAGACCCAGCGGCTGCTGCAGTGGCGGGAGAAGGCCGTGGATCCGCCCGGCGACGCCCGTTCCGAACTGTGGTTCTTCTACCACCTCGGGCGCAGGCTGCGGCAGAAGTTGGCCGGCTCGACCCTGCCGCGTGACCGCGCGCTGCTCGACCTGACCTGGGACTATCCCACGCACGGCCGGCACGACGAGCCGGACGCCGAGGCGGTGCTGCGGGAAATCAACGGGTACGACACGACCACCGGCCGCCCGTTGTCGGCGTTCACCGAGGCCCGCGACGACGGGACGACCGCCGTCGGCTGTTGGATCTACACCGGGGTGTACGCCGACGGGGTGAATCAGGCGGCCCGGCGTCGGCCGGGGCACGAGCAGGACTGGGTGGCCGCCGAGTGGGGCTGGGCGTGGCCGGCGAACCGGCGGCTGCTCTACAACCGGGCGTCCGCCGACCCGCAGGGCCGCCCGTGGAGCGAGCGGAAGCGGTACGTCTGGTGGGACGCCGACCTCGGGCGGTGGACCGGCCACGATGTGCCGGACTTCGAGCTGACGAAACCGCCGTCGTACCGGCCACCGGAGGGTGCCACCGGGCCGGCGGCGCTGGCCGGTGACGACCCGTTCGTCATGCAGGCCGACGGCAAGGGCTGGTTGTACGCGCCGAGTGGGGTGTTGGACGGGCCACTGCCGACGCACTACGAGCCGGCCGAGTCGCCGGTGCGCAACCCGCTCTACGGCCAGCAGGCCAATCCGACCCGCAAGATGTACGACCATCCGGTGAACTCGACGAACCCGAGCCCACCGCAGCAGCACGATCAGGTCTTTCCGTACGTGTTCACGGTCAGCCGGCTCACCGAGCATCACACGGCGGGCGGGATGAGCCGTACCGTCGCCCCGTTGGCGGAGCTTCAACCGGAGATGTTCGTGGAGGTCTCTCCGGAGTTGGCGGAACTGGTCGGGCTGACCCATCTCGGTTGGGCGCACCTGATCAGCGCCCGCGCGGCGATCGAGGCCAGGGTGCTGGTCACCGATCGGCTGGTGCCGCTGTCGGTGGACGGTCGGGTGATCCACCAGGTGTGGCTGCCGTACCACTTCGGCTTCGAGGGTCTGGTCACCGGTGACTCGGCCAACGACCTGTTCGGCATCACCCTGGACCCGAACGTGCTGATCCAGGAGAGCAAGATCGGTACCTGTGACGTGCGGCCGGGTCGGCGGCCCACCGGGGTGGCGCTGGGTGAACTCGTGCAGGATTACCGCACCAGAGCCGGCATCGTGCCGGGTGTCCTGCCGCCGGCGGTCACTCCCGGCGTGCCGGTTGAGCCGTCCGGGTCCACCGGTGACGCAGAGGGGAACCGCTGATGGTCGATTCGCCTGGCCGGCCCGCCGCATCGGTGTCGGCGGTGTCGGCGGCTGATCCGGCGACCTCGGCCGGCTGGGTCGACGCACCGCCGAGAATGGGCTTCTTCACCGACACCAGCGTCTGCATCGGCTGCAAGGCGTGCGAGGTGGCCTGCAAGGAGTGGAACGGGGTCCCCACCTCCGGGTTGGACCTGCTGGGCATGTCCTACGACAACACCGGCGCGTTGACGGCGAACTCGTGGCGGCATGTCGCCTTCGTCGAACAGCACCGGCCCGACGGTCACGGCACTCCGCCGGCGGGCGGGAACCCGACCGACGCGTCGGCCAGCGCGGCCTCCGCCGCCCGGTCGGCCGGCTCCACCAACCCGACCGGGACCGAGCCGGGTGTGTTGCCGGGTGAACCGGCTGCCGCTGCCCGGATGACCGAGTTCCTCGGCATGCCGGCGTCCGGGCCGCCGGGACGTACCGGCAGTGCACAGGGGCGCAGTGACTTCCGCTGGCTGATGATGTCGGACGTGTGCAAGCACTGCACCCGGGCCGGTTGTCTCGACGTGTGCCCGACCGGGGCGTTGTTCCGCACCGAGTTCGGCACGGTGGTGGTGCAGGAGGACATCTGCAACGGGTGCGGTTACTGCGTGTCGGCCTGTCCGTACGGGGTGATCGACCGGCGGGTGGATGACGGGCGGGTGTGGAAGTGCACGCTCTGCTACGACCGGATCGGCGCGGGGCTGACTCCGGCGTGCGCGCAGGCGTGCCCGACCGAGTCCATCCAGTACGGCCCCCTTGACGAGTTGCGGGAGCGGGCCGCCGCGCGGGTGGCCACGTTGCGGGAGCGCGGGGAGCCGCAGGCACGGCTGTACGGCCACGACCCGCACGACGGCGTCGGCGGCGATGGCGCGTTCTTCCTGCTGCTCGACGAGCCGGAGGTGTACGGCCTGCCACCGGACCCGCAGGTCACCACCCGGGACCTGCCGGCGATGTGGCGCCGGGCGGGGCTGGCCGCGCTGGCCATGACGGCGGCGGCGGTCGGCGCGTTCCTCGGCGGTCGGCGGTGAACCCGGATCGACCGGCCGTCGGCGACCGGTTCCGTCGCTTCCGGGCGGGCCGTCGCGGCGGTGAGGAGTTGACCGTGCCGCCGGCGAAGTTCACCTCCTACTACGGTCGGCCGATTCTGAAGCCGCCGGTGTGGACGTGGGAGATCGCCGCCTACCTGTTCACCGGCGGGGTGGCCGCCGGTTCGTCGCTGCTCGCGGCGGGCGGGCAGCTCACCGGGCGCGCCGAGGTCCGCCGTGCCGGTCGGTTCACCGCGCTGGCCGCGGTCACCGCCAGCGCCGGCCTGCTGGTCAAGGACCTGGGTCGGCCGGAACGGTTCCACCACATGTTGCGGGTGGCCAAGCCGACCTCGCCGATGTCGGTGGGCACCTGGATCCTCACCGCGTACGGTCCGGCCGCCGGGTTGGCCGCGGTCGCCGAGGCGGCGCCGCTGCTACCCACGCGGGGGCCGCTCGGGGTGGCCCGGCGGGTGTTGCCGCCGGTGGGGAGCGCCGCCGGGTTGGCCGCCGCGGTGGCTGCGCCGGCTCTGGGCACGTACACGGCGGTGCTGCTGGCCGACACGGCCGTGCCGTCCTGGCACGAGGCGTACGCCGATCTGCCGTTCGTCTTCGCGGGCAGCGCGTTGGCCAGCGGGGCGGGAGTGGGTCTGCTCGCCGTGTCCCCGTCGGAGGCGGGTCCGGCGCGGCGGTTGGCGGTGGCCGGTGCCGGGCTGGAACTTCTCGGCGCGCACCGGGTGGAGAATCGTCTCGGCCTGCTCAGCGAGCCCTATCGGACGGGTCGGGCCGGTCGTCTGCTACGCGCCGGGCGGGCACTGACCGTCGCCGGGGTGGCCGGGGCGCTGCTGGGTCGGCGGAGCCGACTGGTGTCGGCGGTCTCCGGTGCCGCGTTGCTGGCCGCGTCGGTGGCGACCCGGTTCGGGGTTTTCCACGCCGGTGTCGCCTCGGCCCGCGATCCGAAGTACACGGTGGTGCCGCAGCGGGCACGTCTCGACCGGCGAGCGGCCGAATCCGACCGGTAGCCGTGGTGCCGACTCGGCCGCACACCCGCCGTCGAGCTGTGATCCAATGGCCGGTGGAGGCGTTCAGGCGGCTGGTGCCCCTCCCGGTCTTCAAAACCGGTGTGGTCCGGGATCCGGGCCAGGCGGGTTCGATTCCCGTCCGTCTCCGCCAGGCTGCGAGGAGATGACCCGATGAGCGACGGCGGCGCGGATCCGCGGCGCCGGGTGCCGCGTACCGACGCGTTGTTGGCGGAGCCGCCGCTGGTCGCGGCCGCCGTCGCGGTGGGCCGCGACCGGGTGCGCAGCGCGGTGCGGCAGGCTCAGGAGCGGGCCCGCCGAGGTGAGATCGACCCCGCCGAGGTACGCGACGCCGCGTTGGCCGCGCTGCCGCCGCCTGTGCCGCGGGTGGTGCTCAACGCGACCGGGGTGGTGCTGCACACCAACCTCGGGCGGGCCGCCCTCTCCGAGGCGGCGCTGGCGGCGGTGACCGCCGCCGCCGGGTACACCGACGTCGAGTTGGACCTGGGCACCGGGCGGCGGGCCCGCCGTGGGCGGGAGGCGCTGGATGC
Organism: Micromonospora lutea; assembly: GCF_016863535.1. Lineage (GTDB taxonomy): Bacteria > Actinomycetota > Actinomycetes > Mycobacteriales > Micromonosporaceae > Micromonospora > Micromonospora lutea. The sequence continues at coordinate 193,939 of NZ_BOPB01000007.1, read as the reverse complement.
CCTGGCCGCCGCGGTACCGGCTGCCGAGGCGGTGCACGTGGTCAACAACGGTGCCGCCGCGCTGGTGCTGGCGGCCACCGCGCTCGCCGCCGACGCCGAGATCGTGGTCAGCCGGGGCGAGCTGGTGGAGATCGGTGATGGTTTCCGGCTGCCCGACCTGCTCACCAGCACCGGTGCGCGATTGCGGGAGGTGGGCACCACCAACCGGACCACCCTCGCCGACTACGCCGCCGCGGTCGGACCCGGTACCGGGTTCGTGTTGAAGGTGCATCCGTCCAACTTCCGGGTCACCGGCTTCACCTCGGCGGTGCCGGTGCGGCGGCTGGCCGGGCTCGGTGTGCCGGTGATCGTCGACATCGGCTCCGGGCTGCTCGTACCGGACCCGTTGCTGCCGGACGAACCGGATGCCGCCAGTACGCTGCGCGCCGGGGCGTCGCTGGTCACCGCCAGCGGCGACAAGCTGCTCGGTGGCCCGCAGGCCGGGCTGCTGCTCGGCACCGCCGACCTGGTCGAGCGGCTGCGCCGGCATCCGCTGGCACGGGCGTTGCGGGTGGACAAGCTGACCCTGGCCGCGCTCGCGGGCACGCTCGCCGACCCGGCCACCCCCACCCGCCGTGCGCTGCACGCCGACGCGGCGTCGCTGCGCGAGCGGACCGAACGGTTACGGGACATGTTCGCCGCCGACGGCCGCAAGGTCGAGGTGGTGCCGTCCGTGGCGGTGGTCGGTGGCGGCGGCGCTCCCGGGGTCGAACTGGACTCGTGGGCGCTGAGCCTGCCTGAGCGGTACGCCGGCCCGCTGCGTACCGGTGACCCGCCGGTGCTGGGTCGGGTGGTCCGTGGTCGGCTGCTGCTCGACCTGCGCTGTGTGCCGGAGCGGGCCGACGGGCTCCTGCGTGCCGCTGTGCTGGCCGTGCCGGGAGACGACTGACCATGCTGGTGGTGGCCACGGCGGGGCACGTCGACCACGGCAAGTCCACGCTGGTGCGGGCGCTGACCGGGATGGAACCGGACCGGTGGGCGGAGGAACGCCGCCGGGGCATGACCATCGATCTCGGGTTCGCCTGGACGGCGCTGCCGTCGGGTCGTACCGTCGCGTTCGTCGACGTGCCGGGGCATGAGCGGTTCGTGCCGAACATGCTGGCCGGCGCGGGCCCGGTACCGGCCGCTGTCGTGGTGGTCGCGGCCGACGCGGGCTGGATGCCGCAGTCCGCCGAGCACCTGGCCGCCCTGGACGCGCTCGGTGTCGGGCACGGCCTGCTGGTGGTGACCCGCGCGGACCTGGCCGACCCGGCCGCGGCCCTGGCGGGGGCCCGGTCGCAGTTGGCGGCGACCTCGCTGGGTGCGGTGGAGGCGGTCACGGTCAGCGCCGTCACCGGTGCCGGGCTGGACGATCTGCGGGCCGCGCTGGACCGGTTGGCCGACCGGGTGCCGGTGGCGACGCCGGAAGGCCCGGTCCGGCTCTGGGTCGACCGCTGTTTCACGGTCCGGGGCAGCGGCACGGTGGTCACCGGCACGCTGGGCGCTGGTCGGCTGTGCGTCGGCGACGAACTGGAGCTGGCCGGCAGCGGCGAAGTGATGCGGATTCGGGGCCTGCAGCAGCTCGGTGCCGCCTGCGACGAGGTGGTACCGGTGGCCCGGGTGGCGGTCAACCTGCGGGCGGTGGCCCGCGACCGGATCGGCCGCGGCGACGCCCTGCTCACCCCGGGGCGGTTCCGCGCCACCGACATGGTCGACGTGCGACTGGCCGGTGCGCCGGTGAGCGAGCTGCCGGTGACGCTGACGCTGCACGTCGGTTCGGCCGCGGTGCCGGTGCGGGTGCGCCCGTTGGGCGCGGACACCGCCCGGCTGCGGCTGGGTCGTCCGCTGCCGCTGGTGGTGGGGGACCGGGCGTTGCTGCGCGATCCGGGCCGCCGGTACGTCGCCGGTGGGGTCACCGTGCTCGACGTCATGCCGCCGCCGCTTCGGCGTCGAGGCGATGCGGCGGCCCGGGCGGCGGTGCTGGGCATGCTGGATGGCCGTCCCGATGCTGCCGGCGAGCTGCGCCGCCGGGGCCTGGCACGGGTGACTGACCTGGTCAGGGCGGGCGTTCCGGTGACCCTCGCCCCGGTGGCGGGCGACTGGCTGGCCGATCCGGAACACTGGCTGCGGCTGGGCGATCGCCTCGCGGCGGCCGTGGCCGAGCACGCCCGTACGCATCCGCTGGCGCCGGGCGCTCCCCTGGAGGAACTGCGCCGTCGTCTGGACCTGCCGGACCGGGCCCTGGTCGAAGCCCTGGTCCGGCCGCCGCTGCGGATGGTCGCGGGCCGGGTCGTGGCGCCCGGCGCGGCCTCGTTGCCCGAGCCGGTGGCCCGCGCCCTGGCCCTGGTGGGCGACGACTTCGCGGCCCATCCGTTCCGTGCGCCCGACGCTGACCGGCTCACCGCCGTCGGGCTCGGTACCCGGGAGATCGGTGCGGCGGTGCGGGCCGGCGCGCTGCTTCGGCTGACCGGGAACGTGCTGCTGCCGCCCAGCGCACCGCAGCAGGCGGTGCGGGTGCTGACCGGGCTGCCGCAGCCGTTCACGCTCAGCGCCGCTCGGCAGGCGCTGGACACCACCCGCCGGGTGGCGGTGCCGCTGTTGGAGTTGCTGGACCGGCAGGGACTCACCCGTCGACTACCCGACGACGCCCGGGTGGTGGTGAATTGAGCCCATCACCGGCCGGCTCTGGAGCCGGGCACCTACCGTGACGGCATGGATCCCTCCGCGGTCTGGCGGGACCGGCAGCACCGGTGGCGGATCGAGGCGTACCGGGCGCCGGATCTGCGGTTCGCCATCTACGCGACCAACGGCACGACGGAGTCCGCGCCGCTGTGGCTGTTCGGCATGGCGGCGCTGGCCCGGTGGCTGATGAGCCACAAAATCTCCCTCGACGACCTGGAGGTCGACTGAGCAGGGCCCCGCTCGGGGGACAAATCAGGGTAATACCCCCGTGATGGGGTCGTTGTCCGTACGGTGCCACTGTGAAGGACCGAGGCATCCGGAAGGTGGTCGCGGCGCTGGCCGGCCTCGCCGTGATCTACTTCGGCACCACCGGCCGCTCCGCCGAGGAGGGTCGCGGTCTCTCCGGCGGGCTGGTGGTGCTGGCACTGCTGGCGTCGCTGCTGGTGTGGCACCTGACGAAACCCGGCGGCGACGCGGCGAAGTGACGGCGTTCAGCGGGCGGCGGCGCTGCGGCTGAGCTGCCCGGCCGACTCCTCGCCGAGGGCGACCCGGACCAGTGCCGAGGCGAGCCGGCCGAAGTCGACGTCGTCGACGAGCCGGGCCAACCGGTCCGTCGTGGCGGGCAGCCCGAGTCGCCGCGCGCCGGCCACCGCCCGCCGGTCGGCGTACGGGCGCACCTGCGGCCAGACCGATTGCACCTCACGCAGGAAGATGTCCGCGCCGGTGGGCCCGATACCGGGGAACGTGGTGAGCAGCCGCCGCAGCTGTGCCGGCTCACCGGAGGCCTCCCGGTGCAGCCGCCGCAGGTCGCCGTGCCAGCGGTCCAGGCAGAGTCGGGCGCCGGAGCCGAGCATCGTGGCGGTCCGCTCGTCGTAGCGGCGGTAGTGGCCGCGCCCCAACGCGTCGACCCGCTCCTGCCAGCTGGCGGCCTCCATGGCCTGCGGGGTGCGGTAACCGGCCGCGAACAGTTCCCGGGCCGCCGCCACTCCCACCTGCGCCCGGATCCGCGTGCTGAGCAGGGTGACCAGCACCAGCAGCTGGTACAGCGGCGCTGGTCGGTCGGCCAGCGTGATGCCGGCCTCCTCGGCGTACGTACGGCGGGTCAGCAGGGCCCGCGCCAACGCCCGTTGGTCGCCCATCCTCCGGGTGTACCCACCGGCGACCCGGATAGCCCTCGTCGTGGCCGCCGCACCGGAATGCCGCCGACGGCGGCGGGTATGCCGCGGATGACGCGGCGTCGTGCCGCGCACCGGCGAAGGGAGAAGACCGTGACGAACCCGCAGCAGCAGGAACTCCGACGCAACGCCCTCGGTGAGACCAGCCAGGACAACAAGGGCCCCGATCCGGCCGGCCACCCCCGTAACCGTGGTTCGTCGCGGGGCGACGCCGGCCGCCCGGTGCCGCACGGCCAGGTGTCACCGTACGGTCCCAGCGGCCAGCCGGTGGCCGAGGACGACAGCGACCGCCGCTGATACGAGGAATTCCGCGCTACTCCGACGGCCGCAGCCAGTTCCAGGTGGCTGCGGCTGTCAGCCCGAAGGCGAGGTGCGGGACGATGTCGGCGAGCCAGTCGGCGCGCCGCCAGGTACGCGGGTCGGTGACCCCGAGCAGGGTCAACGATCCGTCCGCCAGGGTCATCACGCCCCCGCCGAGCAGGGCGGACGCTCGCAGCAGCGGCTGACGGCGACCCCGGGTCAGCAGCGCGAAGCCGACCGTGGTGGCCACGCCGAGTCCGTAACCCATCAGGGCACCCAGGCCGGCGCGTCGGTTGGCCGCCTGCGTCGGTGACCCCAGCGACACCTGCACAGCGTCGGCCAGCTTTCCGGCGCTCTGCTCCGGCGTTCGGCTGGCGGGCCGGGCCCGGGCGGTCATGTCCAGATAGGTGACCACGTTGAGCGCTGTGGTGCCGACGGCCCCGGCGATGAGGCCGTCGGTCAGGTCGGCGGCTCTCACTTCTTCGGATCTCCGGGCTCGCGGTTGCCCTTCGGGCCGTAGGTGCGTTCGCCCCGCACGATGCCACGACGGCCCTGATCCTCCCGCAGGATCCGGTTGGCCGCCTCGTCGGCCTTCTGATCCGGGGTGCGCCGCCCCGAGCCGTCGATGGCGTTACGGAGGCGGGCGCGCTGCTTGTCGTAGGCGTTGCTGCCGGGTCGAGGTCCTGGCATCGCTGTCTCCTCACGGTCGTCGCCGGTGGCGTCGGTGACCCCTCTGGTCGTCGCCGGTGGCGTACGCGGCCCGTCTACCCGCCTGGACCGCCGCCAACCGTGCCGACCGGTCACCGGGGGCCGCGTACCACCGCGACCGGACAGTGGCTGTGGTGCAGCAGTGACTGACTCACCGAACCCAGCAGCAAACCGGTCACCTCACCGTGTCCCTGGCCCCCGACGACCACCAGCTGGGCCTGGCGGGAGGCATCGGTGAGCACCCGGGCGGCGCGACCTCGCACCGAGTCCCGGATGATCGGCACCTCCGGGTACCGCTCGGTCAGCCCGGCGATGGACTCGGCCACCGCCCGGTCCTCGTCGGCTCGCAACTCGGACTCGTCGTACACCAGCGGTTGCATGTCGCCCGGGCCGGTGGAGACGGGATGCCGGTAGGCGTGCAGGGCGCGCAGATCGGCACCGCGCAGAGCGGCCTCCTGGACGGCGAACTCCACGGCTCGGCGGGACGACTCGGACCCGTCCACCCCGACCACGACGGCACCGTCGGTGTGCGGCGCGCCGCGTGCCACCAGCACCGGACAGTCGGCGTACGCGGCCAACTTCACCGCCACCGAGCCGACCACCAGCGCGGCGAACCCGCCCGCACCCCGGTGCCCGAGCACCACCATCGTCGCGGTGCGCGCTGCGGCGAGCAGCACGGCGGTGGCCTCACCCTCGACGAGTTCGCCGGTGACCCGGAGCCCCGGGACGGTCGCCTCGGCCTCGTCGACGGCGGCGATGATCAGTTGCTCCGCCTGCGCTCGCAGACCACCCTCGGGGGCACCGTCGGTGGCGGGTCGGATGGGAGTGCGCAGCGTCGGCCAGATGAAGGCGTGCACCACCCGCAGCGGCCGGTCGCGGCGGGCCGCCACTGCGGCGGCCAGTCGTACCGCGGCGCGGGCCGACTCGGAGCCGTCCACCCCGACCAGCACCGCCGAGCCGCTCGCCGAGTTCACCGTCGCCTCCCGTGCTGGGCCGTCATCGGGACCGCTCTGGGTCAGTATCGCCGTCTGCGGTGGGCCGGCGGGCCGATACCGGCGAGCGACGTGATATCGGTACGCTGGCGCAGAGTGCCGGGGAGGAGCGTGGTCGATGGTGGAACCCGACCAGCCGAGTACCGCACGGATGATCGATTTTTGGCTTGGCGGTGCGCACCACTATCCGGTCGACGTGGCCGCCGCCCACGCCTTCGAGCAGGCGTACGGTCCGTGTGCCCCGGTCTTCCGGGAGCTGCGCGCCTTCCTCGGCCGCGCCGTACGCGCGATCGCCGCCACCGGTGTGGACGAATTCCTGGTGTTCGGCGCCGGGGTGCCGACGATGGGCAACGTGCACGAGGCGGTGCCGGACGCGACCGTCCTCTACACCGACGTCGACCCGGTCACCATCCGTCTCGGGCAGCGCCTCCTTTCCGGCAGCGATCGGGCGGGTTACGGCTTCGGTGACGCCACCGACATCGGCACCATCGACCCGGTGCTGCTGCACCGGTTCGTGCCGGGGTGGGGCCGTCGCCCGGTGGGGGTGGTGTTCCTCGGGCTGGCGGCGTTCCTGGACGACGACACCCTCCTCCGTACCCTGGACGAGTTGTACACGGCGGCGGCGCCGCGCAGTCACCTGGCGATCGACTTCGACACCGAGGAACTCGCCGCGTATCCGGATGCGCTGTCGATGATGGGTCCGGCGTTCCGGATGCGTCCGCCGGCCGCGTTCGCCCCGTTGCTCGGTCGGTGGACGCCCACCGGGGACGGGATCGTGCCGGTGACCCGATGGCGACCGGAGGGCCGGCCGGCGGAGGTGCCGGATGCCTTCCACGGTGCGGTCGCGGTGCGGTCGGCCGGGTGACCATGGGTGGATCCGCCTCCGTATGATGCTTGCCCCAGAGCAAGCATTTCGGAGGGATGGTCATGGCGGATGCGCCAACCGGGATCTCCCGCGCCCTGCGCGAGGCCCCGCCCGACCGCGTGGTCGAGGCCGCCGACCTGGCCATCCGGTCGGTGCTCGGCGCGTCGGGCACCGCCGTCTTCCTCGCCGACTACCGGATCAGCGGGCTGTGGCCGGTGCTCGACTCGCGCCGGCCTGGCGTGGCCACCCCGGCAGTTCAGGGTACGGTGCAGCGCTGTTTCAGCAGTCAGCAGCCGGTTCGGGAGTCCGGTGAGGACGGGGGGTGCCGGCTCTACCTTCCCCTGTCCGTGTGGGGCGAGCGGCTGGGGGTGCTGATGGTCGAGTTGCCCGACGAGCCGCCGGAGACGGTGGTGCGCGCGGCGGTCGACATCGCCGGGGACATGGCCATGGCCTTGCGGGCGGCCGACCGGGAGACCGACCGCTACCGGCGGGCCCGGCGGCGGGAGCGGCTGAGCATGGCTGCCGAGTTGCAGTGGGAACTGCTGCCGGGGCGCAGTGTCAGCCACGACTCCTTCCATCTGGCGGGCCAGTTGGAACCGGCGTACACGGTGGGTGGTGACCACTTCGACTGGTCCCTGGACGACGGTCGGCTCACCGTCACCGTGCTCAACGGCGACGGCATCGGGCTCGCCGCCGCGTTGTTGACGGCGGTGACGGTGAACGCGATGCGTAACGCCCGCCGCTCCGGTGGTGGGCTGGTGGAACAGGCCGAGTTGGCCTCCGACACGGTCTACTACCAGCATCGGGGGAACCGGCACGTGGCGACGTTGCTGCTCGAACTGGACTGTGCGACCGGGCGGGTGCGGGCGGTGGACGCCGGCTCACCGCACCTGGTGCGGCTGCGCGGCGGTACCGTCTCCCGGGTCACCCTCGAACAGCAGTTGCCCCTCGGAATGTTCGGGGAGACCCGCTATGACCTGCAGGAGTTCGACCTCGACCCGGGCGACCGGTTGTTTGTCGTCTCCGACGGGGTGTGGGCGGCCGATCCGAGCGGCCGGGAGACGTACGGTGAACGGGCGATGGCCCGGGCGATGCGGGCCACTCGGTTGCAGCCGCCGACCGAGGCGGTTGGTACGGTGATGCGGGAGTTGCAGACCTTCCACGCGGACACCGACCTGCGCGACGACGCGGTCGTCGTCTGCCTGGACTGGCGTGGCACGGTCAGCCGGAAGCCGGGCTGACCGGCCTGCCCGGCGGGTCGGTGCGGTACCAGCGGGACAATCGCAGGGGACATCGAGTGGAGCGACCGGATCTCGCCGCGTCGATCGACGCGGCCGCCGAAGCGCTGGTGGGCGTCCTCGACTCCGCCGTTTCCCGGCACCGGCTCGCGGTGTCGCCGACCCAGCTGCGGGTGCTGTCCCTGCTGAGCGCCCGCCCGGAGATCAACGTCAACAGGCTGGCGGAGTTGTTGGACGTGGTGCCCTCGTCAGCCAGTCGACTCTGCGACCGGCTGGAGGCGATCGGGTTGGTGCGCCGCACAGCCGACCCCCGGGACCGCCGGGAGGTGCGCCTGGTCCCGACCGCCGCCGCCGAAGTGCTGCTGGGGGAGGTGCGGTCGCGTCGCCACGAGGCGGTGCGGGCCGTGCTCGATCGGATGCCGATCTGCGGGCAGCAGGACCTGTTGCGGGCGTTGGCGGCGTTCGGGCAGGCGGCGTTGGGGGTGCAGGCCGCGAACACGGAGACGAGCACGAAGGCCCGCAGCGCCTGATCCGTGCTCCACTAGTGTCCTAGGATGACTTACGCGTGGTAACACACGTCACCACGACTGCTCACCGACATCCCGCCACGAGCACGCTGGGCAGCCAAAGCACGAAAGTGACCCGTTATAGTGGCAGCGCATTCGACCGGCCCGTGATCATCGACGATGGACGGCGGGTCAGGGACCGATCCCGCTGCGGGATCACTGGGGGCGCCGGCACCAGTCGGCTGAACAACGCGTACAACGCCGCACGGCGGTTGAGGGCCGGGGGCGCCCGAACGCGTCGCGGAGGAGGATCGGTGTCGGGTCGGGCGGAGCAGTCGCAGGCCCGTGACGGTGATGAGCAGCGACCCGACGACCGGGTGCTCACCTGGCCGAACCTGATCAGCTTCGTCCGCCTACTGGGTGTTCCGCTCTTCCTCTATCTGTTCCTGGTGGCTGGTGCCGACACTGCCGCGATCGTGGTGTTGGCCGTCGGTGGCACCAGCGACTGGGTGGACGGCTGGATCGCCCGGCGGCTGGGACAGGTCAGCCGGTTGGGCGAGTTGCTCGACCCGCTCGCCGACCGGCTCTACATCCTCGCCACCCTGATCGCGTTCACCGCCCGCGAGGTGGTGCCCTGGCAGTTCACCGCCGCGCTGCTGGCCCGGGAACTGCTGCTGTTGGGCTCGTTGGGGGTGCTGCGACGGCACGGGTACGGGCCGCCGCCGGTGCACTACGTCGGTAAGACGGCCACCTTCCTGCTGCTGGCTGCCTTCCCGATCCTGCTGCTGGCCGCAGCGGTGCCGACGGCTGCGGCGGTGGCCGGCGCGATCGGCTGGGCGTTGGCCTGGTGGGGTCTGGTGCTCTACTGGGTCGCCGGCGCGCTGTACGTGGTCCAGGCTCGGCATCTGGTGCGGGCGGTACGCGGCCGGCAAGGAGCGGCGGCATGAGCGAGCGCACGAGCGATGAGCCGGGGCAGAACCGGCGTGGGATGAGGGCCTTCACGCCGGACTTTCTCACTGAGCTGTTCCACAACCCGTTGGATCCGGGGTACGCCGACGCGGCGGCCCAGCGGGCGAAGACTGGCCGACCGGCGCGGTCGGGCTGGTCGGTGGGACCGGTCGGCCTGGTGGTGATCGTGCTGCTCGGTTTCCTGTTCGCGGTGGCCTACCGGCAGACGGTGGCCGAGGAGCCGGGGCGGGCTCAGGCCCGCTCCGGGTTGGTGGCGCAGATCAAGCAGCGGCAGAACGAGACCGACGCTCTGTCGACGCGGGCCGAGCAGTTGCGCGAGGAGGTCAACCGGCAGCGGGAGACCGCGTTGGGTGGTTCCCGCGCGGCCCGGTTGCGCGAGTTGGAGGCGAGCACCGGCCTGGGGCGGGTACGCGGTGACGGTGTCGTGGTGGAGCTGGCGGACGGGCCAGGTGGCCAGGATTCGCTCAGCGGCGCCAACGTCGGTCCGGCGCAGGTGATCTACCTCGATCTGCAGAGCGTGACCAATGATCTGTGGGCGGCCGGTGCGGAGGCGATCGCGATCAACGGGCAGCGGTTGACCTCGACGTCGACGATCCGTTCCGCGGGTCAGGCGATTCTGGTGGACTTCCGTCCGGTGACCGGGCCGTACGAGGTGGCCGCGATCGGGCCGGGTGGAATGCGTAAGCGGTACGAGACGAGCTACAGCGCGTTGACGATGCGCAAGGTGGCGAAGGCGAACGGGTTGTCGTTCGCGGTACGCGACGCCGATGACCTGACGCTGCCTGCTGCTCCGGAGCCGCGGCTACGCTACGCGGAGCCCTCGGTGAGTCCGAGTGCGTCGCCGTCGGGCGGTGACGAGTCGTCCGGCTCGGGTACGTCCCCCAGTCCCTCCGGAGGTGGTCGATGATCGCGGTGCTGGCACTGTTCGCCGGTGTGTTGCTCGGGCTGTGGCTGGATCCCACGGTGCCGGCGGCGCTGCAGCCGTATCTGCCGATCGCGGTGGTGGCCGCGTTGGACGCGGTGTTCGGTGGGGTGCGGGCGAAGCTGGACCGCATCTTCGACGACAAGCAGTTCGTGGTGTCGTTCATCTCGAACGTGCTGGTCGCCGCGCTGATCGTGTATCTGGGTGACCAGTTGGGAGTGGGCGGTCAGTTGTCCACCGGTGTGGTGGTGGTGTTGGGTGTTCGTATTTTCGGCAACGTGGCGGCGATCCGTCGGCACCTGTTCCGGGCGTAGGTTTGTGCCGTGAGTGACGAGCACACGCAGACGGGTACGGGGTGGCCGCAGCCGGCGGAGCCGGCGCGGCCGGATGGTCCGGCGGGGGAGCCTGATCCGCGTCCGGAGGCACCGGATCCGGACGAGTTGAGCCCGTTGTCGCCGCCGGGGGAGGACGAGGATCCGTCGGCCGCGCCGGACGAGGGTGTGGCGGCGGCGTCCGCCGAGGGTGGCGCGGTGGTGGAGGAGCGGGCTGCGGCGGTGTCGCCGTGGCGACGGTTCAGTTCGGCCGCGGTGATGATCGGTGTGCTGCTGGGGTTGTTGGGTTTCACGCTGGCGGTGCAGTTGAAGACGACGTCGACGGATTCGTCGTTGGCGGCGGCGCGGCAGGAGGACCTGGTCCGGATTCTGTACGACCTGGAGGCGCGGGAGATCCGGTTGCGGCAGGACGTCGCCGCGTTGGAGGAGAGTCAGCGGCAGTTGCGTTCGGGTGAGCAGGGCCGCCAGGCGGCGTTGGAGGAGGCGACCCGGCGGGCGGACGAGTTGGGGATCCTGGCGGGTACGTTGCCGGCGCGGGGCCCGGGTTTGGCGGTGCGGTTCGACGCGGGGCCGGGGAAGTCGATCTCGGCGATGCGGGTGCTGGACGCGGTGCAGGAGTTGCGGGGTGCCGGGGCCGAGGCGATGCAGATTTCCGGTGGTGATCGGGCGACGGTGCGGATCGTGGCGTCGACGTACTTCCTGGACCACGAGAGCAAGGACGGGTCGTTGGTGGTGGACGGGCGTCGGTTGACGGGGCCGTTCACCATCACCGTGTTGGGTGATCCGGCGACGATGCGTACGGCGCTCAACATTCCTGGTGGGGTGGTGGCGTCGGTGGCCGGTGACGGCGGTAACGTGATCGTTGAGGATCGTGAGGTTGCCGAGGTCTTGGCGCTGCACGACCCCCGCCCGCTGGAACATGCCCGTCCGGTCTCCTGAAGGTCGGTGGGCCGACACCTGGTGGCCCGGTGTCGCGATGGATGAGGACGCTGCTGGTGATTCCTGAGGATCTGCGTTACACCGCCGAGCACGAGTGGGTGGCTGCTGCGGACGGTGGGTCCGTCCGGGTTGGCGTGACCCATTACGCGCAGGATGCTCTTGGCGACATCGTGTATGTGCAGTTGCCGGAGGTGGGCGCGATGGTGGCGGCCGGTGAGTCGTTGGGTGAGATCGAGTCGACCAAGAGTGTGTCGGAGCTCTACGCCCCGGTGGCGGGTACGGTGTCGGCGCGCAATGAGGCGCTGACCGACACCCCTGAGGTGATCAACAGCGATCCGTACGGTGCGGGTTGGCTGGTGGAGATCACTGTGTCGGATCCGGCGGTGGTGGACGGGCTGTTGAGTGCGGATGCGTACCGCGAGTTGACCGAGAGCTGACCGTTTTTGCTGTGCGGGCGGGGCGGTGTCTGCCGCGCGTCCGGTTGCCCTGCTTTTCGGCGCTGGCTAGGCTCGCCCAGTCGACCGAGAACCCATTAGTTGAGCGTCGCGGACAGCCTTTCGGGGCACGGAGAGCCAGCCGCCGGGTGGATGAGAGCCCGGCGGCCAGACCCGCCGTCACCCGACGCCGACCGAAACAGATTCCGTGAGGTGGTCCCCATGACTCGCCCAGGCGACGAGTTCCCCCCGCTCGACGTCACGTCGACGCTCAATCTCGGTTCGCTCGAGGAAGCGCTGGAGGGCCCGGACACCGATGTGGTGCCGAGCCGGATGTCCGGTTCGCTGCCGCCGGGGATGGCGCTGCTGGTGGTCCGGCGGGGGCCGAACGCGGGTGCCCGGTTCCTGTTGGATCACGATGTGACGACCAGTGGACGGCATCCGGACAGTGACATCTTCCTCGACGATGTGACGGTGTCGCGTCGGCACGCGGAGTTCCACCGGGATGGTGGGACGTTCACGGTGCGGGACGTGGGCAGTTTGAACGGCACGTACGTGAACCGGGAGCGGGTCGAGGCGGCGACGTTGAGCAACGGTGACGAGGTGCAGATCGGCAAGTTCCGGGTGGTGTTCATCGCCGGTCCGCGCCCGGAGGGTGAGGCCGGCCGGGGGTGAACGAGCCTGCGGCCTCCAGGCCGTCCGGGGTGGGTGGCGCCCAGCCGTTGATGAGTATCGGCGAGGTGCTGGCTCAGTTGCGGGCGGATTTTCCGGACGTCACGATTTCGAAGTTGCGGTTTCTTGAGGCTGAGGGCCTGGTGGAGCCGCAACGAACGGCGGCGGGTTACCGGAAGTACGGCTGGGACGATGTGGCGCGGTTGCGGTTCGTGCTGACCGCGCAGCGGGATCAGTATCTGCCGTTGCGGGTGATCCGGGAGCAGTTGGCGCGCTGGGATGCCGACGACGGTGAGGCGCCGGAGTGGTCGCGGCCGGCGTTGGTGGCGGTGGGGCCTGATGGTGAGGTTCCGGGTCGTGACGCGGTGTCGTCGGGTGAGTCGGCGCAGGTGCGGTTGGACCGTACCGAGTTGGTGGCGCGCAGTGGGCTGGACGGGTCGACGTTGGGTGAGTTGGAGCGGCTCGGGCTGGTGGTGTCGGATCCGCCGGGGTGGTATGACGGCGATGCGTTGATCATTGCGCGGGCGGTGGCGGGTCTGGCGGAGTACGGGTTCCAGCCGCGGCATTTGCGGGGTTACCGGACGGCGGCGGATCGCGAGGTGGGTTTGTTCGCGCAGTTGGTGGCGCCGTTGGCGCGGCAGAGTGATCCGGCGGCGCGGGCGCGGGCGGCGGAGACGGCGCGGGAGTTGGAGGCGTTGTCGCAGCAGTTGCATGCGGCGTTGGTGCGGGTGGGGTTGCGCTCGGCGTTGGGGCGGTGAGGTGCGTGTGCGTACTGATCGGCGGCTTGGTGAGTGGCGTAGGCTTGCGGGGGTAACCCCTCTTCTGGCGCGGGCGTGGGTGCGTGTAGCGCATGAAACGGTCGTGTCGCGGTCCGTGTACCGTGCAGAGAAGGGCGCGGTGCGGCGTAGGTGACAACGACACGGAGGCAGCGGTGCGCGAGCTGAGCGTGGTCGGGGTTCGGGTTGAGTTGCCCAGTAACCAGCCGATCGTCCTGCTCAGGGAGGTCGAGGGGGACCGCTATCTGCCGATCTGGATCGGCGCGGTCGAGGCGACGGCGATCGCTTATGAGCAGCAGGGTGTCAAGCCGGCGCGTCCGTTGACTCATGATCTTCTGCGGGATGTGTTGGCGGCGTTGAAGGCGCCGTTGCGGGCGGTGGAGATCACCGAGTTGAAGGAGAACGTGTTCTTCGCTGATCTGTTGATCGGTGATGGGGTGCGGGTTTCGGCTCGGCCGAGTGATTCGATCGCTTTGGCGTTGCGGGTGGGTGCGCCGATTCGTTGTGCGGAGCAGGTCCTCAGTGAGGCGGGGATCGTGATTCCCGACGAGCAGGAGGACGAGGTGGAGAAGTTCCGGGAGTTCCTGGAGCAGGTGCGTCCGGAGGATTTTGCCGGCTGAGGGCTTGGCCCTGCCGGTGTCGGTGGGTGTGTGTCGCCGCCTGGGTGGTGACTGTCGGTGATGGTGATGGTCATCGCTGTCGATGCGCGGCGTGTCGCGTCGGTTTCTCCGTGGTAACTCCTGGCGGTCGCTATAGGGTTGCCGTGTCGAGGGGTGCGCGTTCCGGAACCGGCGTGGCACCGCACTGACGGGGAGGTTGTCCGGATGTACGAGCCGCGGGATTCCGATCGGGGTGCGGTGTCGGGTGAGCCGGCTGGGATGCCCGGGTCGGCAACTGACGGTGACGGTGCGGTGGGGTATCGGGGTGTGACGGCCTGCCACGCGGTGGGGATCAGCTACCGCCAGTTGGATTACTGGGCGCGTACGTCGCTGGTGGTGCCGAGTGTGCGGGACGCGTCGGGTTCCGGGACTCAGCGGTTGTATTCGTTTCGCGACCTGGTGGTGTTGAAGGTGGTGAAGCGGCTGTTGGACGCCGGGGTGTCGTTGCAGAACATCCGGAAGGCGATCGAGGCGTTGCGGTCGCGTGGGGTGGATGATCTGGCTGGCATCACGTTGATCTCCGATGGGACGACGGTGTACGAGTGTCGTTCGCCGGAGGAGGTGGTCGACCTGTTGCAGGGCGGCCAGGGGGTGTTCGGCATCGCGATCGGTGGCGCGTTCAAGGAGATCCAGGGTTCGTTGTCGCATCTTCCGGCGGAGCCGGCGGCGGTGTCGGCTGAGCCGGCGGCGTCGGAGGTCACCGAGGGTGGTGCGGTGGGCGACGAGTTGGCCGCCCGGCGGGCCCGGCGGCGGGCGGGTTGAGACGTTCCACTGTGGTGTGCTGGTGAGGGCGCGCGTCCACTGAGGTGCGCGGTCGTCGGCGCGGTCAGCGTCGAGGGTGATGTGGGTGTGGGCTCGACCGACCCTTGTTGATCACGTTCTGTGCTTCCGGGATTGCCTCAGGGTGAGAATTCTGGGGCGTTTTGTGACTCTTCGTGTCTGGTTGTTGCCGGGAATCCTATGGGCCGGCGGTGACGGGTCGAACGCGGCACGCTATCGTCCGACTCGGTCTGCCGGCTGCTGCTGTTGTGGGATGGTTCCGCCGTCGGTGGGTCGTCGTTGCGCGCGTTGACACCGCGCGTCCCCTCACGACGGAAGGAAACACCTGTGACGGTTACCGAAGAGACCACTCCGGTCTCGCATTACGAGCGCATCGGCGGGGCGGCTTCGGTGAAGGCCGCCGTCGAGCTGTTCTACGACCGGGTGCTGGCTGATCCGGAGCTTGCCGGTTATTTCTCCGAGGTGGAGATGGTGGGACAGCGTCGGCATCTGGCGTTGATGCTGACGGTGGTGCTCGGTGGTCCGAATGAGTACAGCGGGCGGGATCTGGCGTCGGCGCACCAGCCGTTGAACATTCCGGTGGCGCATTACGTCAAGGTGGGTGAGCATCTGACGGCGACGTTGACGCAGCTGGGTGTGCCGGGTGACATCATCGCCGATGTGCAGGCGGTGCTGGCGCAGGTGCAGGACCAGGTGGTGGTCGGCGGGGACCAGGCGGGTTCCTGAACGTGGACGTGCCCCGGCTCAAGCAGAGCTGGTCGTTGGTGGCCGCGCACGGCGACCAGGTGCCGCTCTACTTCTATTCCACGCTGTTCCTGGCGTATCCGGAGACCCGGCAGATGTTCCCGACCAACATGGCGGGGCAGCGGGACCGGTTGGTGACCGCGCTTGGTCACATCGTGTCCCAGGTGGACCAGTTGGACCGGCTGGTGGGTTTCCTGCAGGATCTCGGCGTCGACCACCGCAAGTTCGCCGTGCGGGCGGAGCATTATCCGGCGGTGGGGGAGGCGTTGCTGGCGACGCTGCGGCATTTTCTCGCCGACCAGTGGACCGACGAGTTGGCGCAGGACTGGGCGGCGGCGTACGGGCTGGTGGCGAAGGTGATGACCGAGGCGGCGCAGGCCGCTGAGTCGGTGAGTCCACCGTGGTGGGCGGCGGAGGTGGTGGGGCACGAGCGGCGGGCGTTCGACGTGGCGGTGTTGACGTTGCGTCCGCAGTATCTGCTGCCGTTCACCGCGGGCCAGTCGATCGGGGTGTCGCATCCGGCGGTGCGGGCGTGGCGGTACTACTCCCCGGCGAATGCGCCGCGTGCGGACGGCACGGTGGAGTTGCACGTGCGGGCGGCTCCGGGGGGCGCGGTGTCGTCGCGGCTGGTGTACGGGTGCGCGGTGGGTGACCAGGTGCATCTGGCCGCTCCGGTGGGTGACGGGTTGACGTTGGGTCCGGCTGGTTCGGCGGATCTGCTGCTGTTGGCCGGTGGTACCGGTTGGGCGCCGTTGAAGGCGTTGGTGGAGCAGGTGGCCGCGGAGGGTTCCCGACGTCGCGTCGATGTGTATCTGGGTGCGCGTTCGCGGAGCGAGTTCTACGACGGTGACGCGGTGGAGAAGTTGGTTTCCTCCCACCCGTGGCTGACCGTGACGCAGGTGGCGGGGTTGGACCTGAACCGGCCGGGGGAGTTCGTGTTTCCGGTGGACCGGGCGCTGGCCGATGGTGACTGGCGGTCCCGGCATGTGTACGTGTGTGGTTCCGATGACATGGTGTCGCACACGGTGGCGACCCTGACTCGGTCCGGCTTCCATGCCGGGCAGGTGCATCACGAGGGTCTGGGTAGGCACTGGTACGGCGCTTCGTGGCGGACGGCGGCGGGTGGTCCCGCCATCTCTGACGATTCCGGAGGTGCCCGGTGAGTGAGCCTCGTGGCCGCGAGTGGCGGGCCGGTACGGTGAGCACAGCCCCGGTGGGCAGGTACGACGGTGGGCAGGTCGCCGGTGGTGTGCAGGTGCGGATGACCGCCGACCGGGTGCGTCGGTGGGAGTTCGGGTCGTCGTCGTTCGGGCGGCGTGGTTACGACCACACCGACGTGGATCGGTTCCGGATGCAGGTGGCCGATGAGTTGGATCTGCTGTCGACACAGGTGGCGAATCTGCGGGCGGAGAACGAGCGGCTCAACGATCATGTGGAGTTGCACCGGCACGGGGTGATCCCGAGTGCCGAGTCGGCGGTGAAGGTGCCGGCGGCCAAGGAGGTGAATCTGCTGTCGGCGGCGCAGCGGGAGGCCGAGCAGATCATCGCTCAGGCGCACGACTACGCGCGGCGGGTCGCCGAGTACGCCCGTACCCAGTACGAGAGCTATGTGCGGGCGGCGGTGGAGGAGGCCCGTCAGGAGGCGGAGCGGGCGGTGCAGGACTACCACGCGACGGCGGGTCCGACGTTCGATGATGGGGTGGCCGCGCGGGAGGCGTTGCGGATCTACGGCGAGATGATGATTTCGCACATGCAGGCGGCGGCCCGGCATCTCGACGACGGCAGTGCGCAGTTGGCTCGGACCGTGGAGCGGTTCGGTGCGCAGCCGGCGGCGGCGGGGGCGGCGCGGTCGTTGCCTCGGCACCAGCAGCGTTGACGCTGGGGTTGTCGGCGCGGGTGTCGCGTGGCCAGCGACGAACGCCACCGACGGTGGCGTTCGTCGCTGTCGGCGGGGCTGGGGCACGATGGGTGGGTGCAGGAGCTGATCGAGCCGCTGGCGGACCTGGTGACCGGCGGTGGGGTGGTGGTGCTCAGTGGCGCCGGGTTGTCCACCGAGTCGGGCATTCCCGACTATCGGGGGCCCAGTGGTGTCGCTCGTCGGCACACTCCGATGACGTATCAGACGTTTCTGGGTGATCCGGTGGCACGTCGGCGGTACTGGGCGCGCAGCCATCTGGGGTGGCGGTTGATCGCCCGGGCGGTGCCCAACGACGGGCATCGGGCGGTGGCTCGCCTGCAGCAGGGTGGGCTGGTGAGCGGCGTCATCACGCAGAACGTCGACGGGTTGCATGCGGCGGCCGGTAGTCCTGCGGTGACGGAGTTGCACGGGCGGCTCGACGAGGTGGTGTGCCTGGGGTGCCGGGGTCGGATGTCTCGGGCGGAGTTGGACGAGCGGCTGCGGGCGGCCAATCCCGGGTTCGGTGGGCAGTCAGTGGCGGTCAACCCTGACGGTGACGTGGAGCTCGCTGAGGAGCAGGTGGCGGCGTTTCGTACGGTCGACTGTGTGTCCTGCGGCGGGTTGCTCAAGCCCGACGTGGTCTTCTTCGGTGAGACGGTGCCGGCGGCGCGGGTGCAGTCGTGTTTCGCGCTGGTGGAGCGGGCCCGGTTGCTGTTGGTGTTGGGGTCGTCGTTGACGGTGATGTCGGGGCGCCGGTTCGTGGTGCGGGCGGCGAAGCGGGGCGTGCCGGTGGTGATCGTCAACCAGGGGCCGACCCGCGGTGACGGGTACGCGTGTCTGCGGGTGGAGGCGGCGTTGGGGCGGCTGTTGCCGGCGTTGGCCGACCGGCTGCTCGACGAGCGGCCGGCGGTGGTGGCCAGCCCGGTGGGTGCCTGACCTGTCCCAGGTCAGGGGCTTCGGTGCGGGTCATCGGGCACGCTGGTAGCGTTGATCGCGCCGGTAACACCGACGTGGGAGAGACCGCCTGGCGAGACGGGGCGGCGCCGAAGGGGCAAATCCTCCCCGGAACCTCTCAGGCAGAAGGACCGCGTCGGGTCAGGCACTGTGGAGCGCCCGTGGGGTGCGACAGAGGGGGAGGGCCGACCTGTCGACCCCCCCGCCCCGCGCAGGAGTGCCCATGACCGCAGAACAGTTCGCCGACCGTCACATCGGTCCCGGCCCGGACGACGAGCGCCGGATGTTGGACGCCGTCGGGTACGCCTCGATCGACGAGTTGATGGACGCGGCGATTCCCGAGGTGATCCGCTGGCACGGCCGGCTTGATCTGCCGCCGCCGGCCACTGAGCCGGAGGCGCTGGCGGAGTTGCGGGCGTTGGCGGCCCGCAACACGGTGGCCGTTTCCATGATCGGGTTGGGGTATCACGGTACCCACACTCCGGCGGTGATCCGCCGCAACGTGTTCGAGAATCCGGCGTGGTACACGGCGTACACGCCGTATCAGCCGGAGATCAGCCAGGGCCGGCTGGAGGCGCTGCTGAACTTCCAGACCATGGTGTCGGATCTGACCGGGTTGGTCACCGCGAACGCGTCGATGCTCGACGAGGGCACCGCGGCTGCGGAGGCGATGACGTTGGCCCGGCGGGCGTCGAAGCACGGCAGCCGGGTGTATGTGGTCGACGCGGACGCGTTGCCGCAGACCATCGCGGTGATCGTCGGGCGGGCGGAGCCGCTCGGCATCGAGGTGCGGGTGCTGGATCTGGACGTGGAGCCGTTGCCGGCGGAGTTCTTCGGTCTGCATCTGCAGTATCCGGGGGCGTCCGGGGCGGTGCGGGACCATGCGCCGCTGGTCGAGGCCGCGCACGCGGTGGGCGCGTTGGTGACGGTGGCGGCGGACCTGTTGGCCTTGGCGTTGCTGCGGCCGCCGGGGGAGATCGGTGCGGACATCGCCGCCGGCACCACCCAGCGGTTCGGGGTGCCGATGGGCTTCGGTGGGCCGCACGCCGGTTATCTGGCGGTGCGGGCGGGTCTGGAGCGGATGCTGCCGGGCCGGCTGGTCGGGGTGTCCCGGGACGCGGCCGGCGCCGCGGCGTACCGGTTGGCGCTGCAGACCCGTGAGCAGCACATCCGGCGGGAGAAGGCGACCAGTAACATCTGCACCGCGCAGGTGCTGCTGGCGGTGATGGCCGGCATGTACGCCGTCTACCACGGCCCGGACGGGCTGCGGGAGATCGCGGCCCGTACCCACCGGTTGGCGGCCCGGTTGGCGGCCGGGTTGCGTGCCGGTGGAGTCGATGTCGCGGATGTGGCGTTCTTCGACACGGTGACGGCGCGGGTGCCCGGTCGGGCCGCCGAGGTGGTCGCTGAGGCGCGGCGGCGTGGGGTGAATCTGCGGCTGGTCGACGCCGACCGGGTCGGTGTCTCCTGCGACGAGACCACCACGGTCGAGCAGTTGGCGGTGGTGTGGGCGGCGTTCGGTGTCGACGGGGTCAACGGTGAGGTGCCTGAGGCGTTGCCGGCCGGGTTGGCCCGCACCAGCGATTTCCTCACCCATCCGGTGTTCCGGGCGCACCGCTCGGAGACGGCGATGCTGCGGTATCTGCGTCGGTTGGCGGACGTCGACTACGCCCTGGACCGGGGCATGATCCCGTTGGGGTCGTGCACGATGAAGCTCAACGCCACCACGGAGATGGAGCCGGTGAGCTGGGCCGAGTTCGCGCACATCCATCCGTTGGCGCCGGCGGAGCAGACCGCCGGTTACCGGGAGCTGGTCGGCCAGTTGGAGGGGTGGCTGGCCGAGGTCACCGGCTACGACGCGGTGAGTGTGCAGCCCAACGCCGGTTCGCAGGGGGAGTTGGCGGGGCTGCTGGCGATTCGGGCGTGGCACCGTAGTCGGGGTGAGCGGCACCGTGACGTGTGTCTGATTCCGTCGTCGGCGCACGGCACCAACGCGGCCAGCGCGGTGATGGCCGGCATGCGGGTGGTGGTGGTCGGCTGTGACGATGACGGCAATGTCGATCTGGTGGACCTGGACGCGAAGATCGACGCGCATCGGGACACCCTGGCGGCGATCATGGTGACGTACCCGTCGACCCACGGGGTGTACGAGACGGGTATCGCGTCGCTGTGCGCGAAGGTCCACGACGCGGGTGGCCAGGTGTACGTCGACGGGGCGAACCTCAACGCGTTGGTCGGGTTCGCCCGGCCGGGCCGGTTCGGGGCGGACGTGTCGCACCTGAACCTGCACAAGACGTTCTGCATTCCGCACGGTGGCGGTGGGCCGGGGGTGGGGCCGGTGGCGGTGCGGTCGCATCTGGCGCCGTTCCTGCCGGGTGATCCGGCCGGTGCGCCGGTCGACGGGCGGCCGGCGATCGCGGCGGCCCGGTACGGTTCAGCGGGGATTCTGCCGATTCCGTGGGCGTACCTGCGGATGATGGGTGCTGACGGGTTGGCGCGGGCGACCGGGGTGGCGGTGCTGGCGGCGAACTATGTGGCGGCGCGGCTGCGGGAGCACTTCCCGGTGTTGTACGCGGGCAACAAGGGTCTCGTCGCCCACGAGTGCATCCTGGATCTGCGGCCGGTGACGAAGGCGACCGGGGTGAGCGTCGACGACGTGGCCAAGCGGCTCATCGACTACGGGTTCCACGCGCCGACGATGTCGTTCCCGGTGGCGGGGACGTTGATGGTGGAGCCGACCGAGAGTGAGGACCTGGCCGAGCTGGACCGGTTCTGCGACGCGATGATCGCCATCCGGGCGGAGATCGACAAGGTGGGTTCGGGTGAGTGGCCGGCCGGGGACAATCCGTTGGCCAACGCGCCGCACACGGCGGCGATGGTCGGCGGTGACGACTGGCCGCACCCGTACCCGAGGTCGGTGGGTGCCTGGCCGGCCGGGGTGAGCCGGGTGGGGAAGTACTGGCCGCCGGTGCGTCGGGTCGACGGCGGGTATGGCGATCGGAACCTGGTCTGCTCGTGCCCGTCACCGCAGGCGTACGAGAGCTGACCGGGTCCGGTACCGCGCCGACCTGGTCGTGGCGGTCCCTGACCGGGGGACTAGCCTGGGTCGGCGCGGGAAGCGTCGTGACGGATCGTGATGGGGTGTCAGGCGGCGAGCGCGTGTCGGGCGGGGCCGCGGTGCGGTGCGATGCTGCTGCCGTCGGGCAGCAGCTCGCCGGTGTCCTCGAAGACGATGACTCCGTTGCAGAGCAGGCTCCAGCCCTGTTCACGGAAGCAGGCGATGACCCTGGCGGCTTCCCGGTCGGTGGCTTCGGCGGAGGGACAGGTGGGTTGGTGCTGGCACATCGGGTTCTCCGGACTGTGGGGGCACTGTGTCATGGTTCACATGACCAGTGACGCACAGTACCAAGCGGAAGCGCGCCGCATCGAGCAGATGTGCGCGTGGTGAGCGGGAAATCCGCTGAACGGATGAGCATGAACCGCCCAGACGTCGTGGAAGCGCTCCCACGGATGGTTGTCGATCCGCCCTCGGTGCCCGCCTCGTGCCGCGGCCGGCTCACCGAACGGGCCCGCTGGCACTGGCGACCCGCCGACGGCGGCGACCCGGCCGCCTACGCCGAGGAGTTCCTCGCCGACCACGGCCTGCACCTGGCGGACCTGAGCCGCCCCGCACGCCGCCACCACCCCCACGACATCTGCGGCGCCGCCCTCTACCTCTCCGCCGCCGCCGGAGCCGTCCTCGCCGGCGGCGCACCCGGCGCACCCAACCCCGCCGACCTGCCCGAGGTGGCCGTCGTCGTCTACGGCCACACCGACACCACCACCCCCGGCCACCCCGGCCCACCACCGCCCTTCCGGCCCGACGCCTGGACCGAGAGCTGGAGCCCCCGCCAGCACGCCGACGCGGTCACCGCGATCCGCCACGCCATCGGGCGCGGCGAGGTCTACCAGGTCAACCTCGTCGGCCATGCCCGCGCCACCTACACCGGCGACCCACTGCCCGCCCTGGCCCGTCTCGGCCGGCTGCCCGGCGCCCGCTACGGCGGTGTGCTCACCGGGCCCGGCTGGGCCATCGGCTGCGCCAGCCCGGAAACCCTGATCGAAGTACGCGACGGCACCCTCACCACCCGACCGATCAAGGGCACCCGCCCGGCCACCACCGCCGGCCGCGCCGACCTGCTCGCCTCGGCCAAGGAACGCGCCGAACACATCATGATCGTCGACCTGGAACGCAACGACCTGGCCCGCGTCGCCCGCACCGGCAGCGTCCGCGTCGACGACCTGTTCGCCGTACGACGCTGGTGTGACCTGTGGCAGGCCGAATCCACCATCCGCGCCGACGTCGCCGACGGACTCGGCCTGGCCGACCTGCTCCGCGCCGTGTGCCCCGGCGGCTCGGTCACCGGCGCCCCGAAGCTGGCCGCCCTGGACCACATCGCCGCGCTGGAACCCGTCGGCCGGGGCGCCGGCATGGGCGCCCTCGGCTGGGTCGGCCCCGGCCACCTCGACCTCGGCCTGACCATCCGCACCGCCGCCGTCGACGGCAACGCCGTGCACGTGTGGGCCGGCGGCGGCATCACCTGGGACAGCGACCCCGCCGCCGAGGTCGCCGAAGCGGCAGCCAAGACCACCCCGGTGCGCGCCGCCCTCACCTGACGACCCGCCAGCCGGCCAGCGACCCCACACCACCGACCGATAATCTTGCCGACATGACGATGCGGGACATCCGAATCATCGGCGACCCAGTGCTACGCACCCCCAGCGAAGCGATCACCAGCTTCGACGCAGACCTACGCGCCCTGGTCACCGACCTGATGGACACCCTGCTCGGCGCGCCCGGCCGCGCCGGCGTCGCCGCCCCGCAGATCGGCGTCAACGCCCAGGTCTTCGTCTACGACGCCGACGGCCACCGCGGCCACATGATCAACCCCACGTTGGAGTTGTCCGACGAACTCCAGGACGACGACGAGGGCTGCCTGTCCATCCCCGGTCTCTACTTCCCGACACCGCGCGCCCTGCACGCCACCGCCCACGGCTTCGACCAGCACGGCGAACCCCTGACCATCGCCGGCAGCGGCTTCCTCGCCCGCGCCCTGCAACACGAAACCGACCACCTGCACGGCCGCCTCTACGTCGACATCCTGCGCGGCGAGGTCCGACGCCGCGCCCTGCGGGAGATACGCGCCGGACGCTTCGACTCACCCCGCCGCTGACGCCATCCACTGCTGCCGGGTGATCTCGTACTCCACCTCACCCTGCTCGGCGCCGGGCAGCGGATCCGGCCACGACTGGTGAAAGGTACGCACGTAGCGCATCCCCACCGCCGCCATCGTCGCCCGCGACGCCTCGTTCACCGCCATCGTCTCGGCGAAGACCCGCCGCAACCCCAGGTCGACGAAACCGTGCCGGATCAACTCCCGGGCCCCCTCGCTGGCCAAGCCCCGCCGCCACCACCGGCGCGCCAACCGGTAACCCAACTCCGCCTGCCCGGCCACCGGCCCCTGGTCGGCACGTCGCGGCGGCTCCAGCAGCCACCAGCCGACGAACTCCCCATCGACCAGGCCGGCCCAGAACCCCAACCCCGGCGCCTGCCCGGCCACCGCCAACCGTCGCCGATGAGCCTCACGCACCTGCTCAGCCGAGCGCACCGGCCCCAGGAAACGCATCACCTCCGGATCGGCGTCCAACTCGATCTCACCGGCCAGATGCTCATCCGCCAACGGCGCCAGCACGAGCCGGGCGGTACGCAACCTCACCTGCATCATCCCCGCATCCTGCCCACCGCCACCCCGCCGACGCGACCGAGAATCCCCGCCGTCAGCGGCCGGCAGCGCTCAGAACGCACCGGCATCCGCCCACCCTCAGCCGGCCAGCCACTGGTCGTAGCCGAGCTTCGCCACCAACGCCAACACCACCAGCAGCAGCACCACCCGCACGAACCCGGAACCGCGCCGCAACGCCATCCGCGCCCCCACCACCGCACCCGCGATGTTGCACACCGCCATCGCCGCACCGAGCAGCCACCACACATGCCCGGTCGCCGCGAACACCGCCAACGCACCGGCGTTCGTGCCCGCGTTGACCACCTTCGCCATCGCCGAACCATGCAGGAAATCCGCACCCACCAGCGCGGTGAACGCCAACACCAGGAACGTGCCCGTACCTGGGCCGATCAACCCGTCGTAGGTGGCGATGCCCACCCCGGCCACCAACACCGCCACCGCCACCCGCACCCGGGTGCGCCGCTGCGGCACCGCCAACACCCCCAACCGGGGACGCAGCAGCACGAACAGCGCCACCGACACCAGCACCACCAGCAGCACCGGCCGGTACGCCGAGGGCGGCACCGCCCCGGCCACCGCCGCACCCAGCCCCGCGCACACCACCGCCAGCGCCGCCGCCGGACCCGCCACCATCCAGTCGATCTTCGTGCGGCGGGCGAACGTCACCGCCGCCGTCGACGTGCCAGCGATCGCCGCCAACTTGTTCGTGCCCAACGCCGTCGCCGGGGGCATCCCCGGCGCCGCCACCAGCAACGCCGGCAGCAGCAGCAACCCGCCACCACCCACCACCGCGTCCACCCAGCCCGCCAGGGCAGCAGCGGTCAGCAGGATCATCACGGTCGTCGGGTCCAACTCCACGACCAGGCATTCTTCCCACCCACAGCCACCCCACGCCGCCGGCTGTGGCCAGCCTCACCGACCCCGGCGACGCCGCACCCAGAGCCCGGCCGCGGCAACCACCACGAACACCAGCATCGAACAGCACAACGCTCGCAGCATCGGGCAACTGTCCCACGCCGTCGCTATGGTGACAGCGTGCGCCTGGCCACGTTCAACCTGCTGCACGGCCGATCCCTCACCGACGGCCTGGTCGATCCGGCCCGGCTGACCGCCGCCGTCGCCACCCTCGACGCCGACATCCTGGCCCTGCAAGAGGTCGACCGCGACCAGTCCCGCAGCGGCAACCTCGACCTCACCGCCATCGCCGCCCAGGCCCTCGGCGCACCCGAGCACCGCTTCGCCGCCGCCGTCGTCGGCACCCCCGGCGAGGCGTTCCGCCCCCTCACCCACGACGACGACGGCCACGGCGAACCCTGCTACGGCGTCGGCCTGATCTCCCGCCACCCGGTCGTCAGCTGGCGCGTCACCCGACTACACCCCGCCCCGGTACGCTCCCCGGTCTACGTGCCCGGCCCCGGCGGTGGCCTCATCCTGCTCCGCGACGAACCCCGGGTCGTCCTCGCCGCCGTGCTGGACACCCCGCACGGCCGGCTCACCGTCGCCGCCACCCACCTGTCCTTCGTCGCCGGCTGGAACGTCCGCCAACTGCGCCAGGTCATCCGCGCCCTACGCGCCCTGCCCGCCCCCCGCATCCTGCTCGGCGACCTGAACCTGCCGGCCTGGGCCACCCGCGCCGTCTCCGGCTGGCACCTGCTGGCCCGCCGACCGACCTACCCGGCCGCCCAGCCCCGCGTCCAACTCGACCACATCCTCGCCGACCGGCACGGCCTCGACCAGCTACCCACGGTCACCGACGTGCACACCCCACGCTCGACCATCTCCGACCACCGGCCCCTGGTCGTCGACCTCGGCTAGCTAGTGCGGTGTCCAGGAACGTTGGCGGTGTCGCGGCGAGGTCCAGGCGGCGATCCGGCAAGGCGGAATCGGGCCTGGATACCGGTGTTGTATCCAGGCCCGATTCCAACGCCGCCGGTCGTCGGCTGGGCCCGGTGCGGCCCGGTGAACGCTTCTGGCCACCGCACTAGAACACCTGAAGATTGCCGGTGCGCTGAACCCGTGCCTCACCCAGGCGCAGCAGCGCCGAGGCCGCCAGGAACAACCCGACGGTCAGCACCACCAGCCACCCCAGCGCACCCGCCAGGTCGCCGAGGTCCGCGCGATCAAGCAGCGCCCCACGCAGCACCACCAAACTGCTGGTCAGCGGAAAAGCCACCCCAACCGCCTTGATCCACACTGGTAGGGCGAACAGGGGCAGCCGCACCCCGGCGACGAACCACAGCGGATCGTCCAGCAGCGTGTACAGGAACGCCGAATCCCGAGAAAAGATCAACAGGCTGTTGAGGAACGCGCCCCAGGCCACCGCGGGCACCACCAGCGCCAACGCCGCCACCACGTACATGCCGGGATGGGCGACGTCCAACACGTCGGCGGCGGTCGCCGCGGCCACCGCGAAGCAGCCGAACAACCAGGCGTTCTGCGTCAGTGCCGCAGCACCATTACCGATCACCAACGCCATCCGGTTGGCGGGGGAGAGGAACAACGCCTCCAGGGTGCCGCTCACCCGCTCGAACGAAAAATGCCAGGCCGACTGCACCAGAGAGAAGAAGAACGTGTACGCCAGCGCCCCAGCGGCGAGAAACGCCAACAACCGACGCGGATCGGCCGCCACCGGCCACCGCTGCGACGCCGTCGCGGACTCCATCACCGGCAGCACCGTGTAGTAGGTGGCGGCCAGGGTGAGCAGCGGCCACAGCAGCATGGAGAACAACACCAGCGGCTGCCCGAACAGCCGCCGGTGCTGCTTGAGCGCCTCGGCCGCGACGACCCGCAGAGCGTGACTCACCGCGCCATCACCGCCGGATCGGTCAAGGTGAGGATCGCGTCCTCCAGAGTCGGTGGGGTGACCGTCAACCCGACGATCGTCGCGCCCCGCTGGACCACCGCCGTGACCACCACCCCCACCAGATCCTCCGGGTGACGCAGCGCGAACCGTGGCCGCCCCCCGTCGTCCACGTCGACGATCAGCTCCGCGTCGTGCCGCGCGGCCAGCGCACGCAGCGCAGCCGTGACCGCCGGGTCGGCCACGCTCAGCACGAGCCGTACGGTGTGCCGGCGCACCGTCTGGCCCGCCAACTGCGCCGGACTGCCCTGGGCCACCAGTGACCCTCGGGCGATGAGATACACGTGCCGACACAGCTGTTCCACCTCGGCGAGGTAGTGAGAGGTCAGCAGCACCCCGACCCCGTCGGCGGCCAGTTGGGCGATCAACGCCCGCAACTGGTGGGCGATCGGCGCGTCCAGACCCAGGGTCGGTTCGTCCAGCAGCAGGTACGCCGGATCGTTGATCAGACCCCGGGCGATGACCAGCCGCTGACGCATGCCCCGCGAGTACCGCTCCACCGGCAGCTGCGCCGCCTCGGTCAGCCCCACCAGGTCGAGCAGCTCACCGACACGGGTACGCAGCCGGGCACGCGGCACGTCGTACAACTGACCGAAATACCACAGGTTCTCCCGGGCGGTCAGCCGGTCGTACACCATCCGCTCACCACCGGAGATCACGTTGATTCGTCGGCGCACCTCACGCGCGTGATCGACCACGTCCAATCCGTCCACGGTCACGGTGCCGCCGGTGGGCCGCAGCAGAGTGGACAGGATCCGGATGGTGGTGGTCTTACCGGCACCGTTGAGCCCCAGCAGGCCGGTCACCTGACCGGGCGGGACCCGCAACGAAAGCCCGTCGACCGCCGCCACCGGCGCGACGTGCCGGCGACGCCAGCCCTGCCAGCGCCGCGCCGGGAAGGTCTTACGCAGGTCGGTGGTGACGATGCCAGTGCTCATGCGCGCGCGCTCCGATGCAGGGCCCGCCGCTCGGCGGGCGGCAGAATGGACAGTCCCACCAGCAGGTACGCCCCGCCCAGCACGAGACAGACGGCGAAGGCGGGCCAGGGATCGACGTCGGCACCGGGCAGGGTGGCCGCCCGCAGCACCCGCAGCGCCCAGGTGACCGGCAGCGCCTCCCCGAGCCATCGGGCCGCCGCCGGCAGATAACTGGTGGGGAAGGTGAACCCGCACAGCAGCGCCATCGCGGTGAACAGGGTGTTCTGGGTGATGTGCGCCTCACCAGCGGCCAACATGAGCGCACTCAACGGCACCGACATGCCGACCACCGCCACGGTCGCCGCCACCATCGCGGCCAGCAACACCAGCGGATCGGGCACACTCAGCCGCACCCCCAGCGCGCTGGCCACGGCGACCAGCACCGTCACCTCCACCGCGGTGGTGCTCAACGCCTGCGCGGTCACCCCCACCAGGTACGGCAGGCGCCGCGCCGGAGTGAGCAACTGGCTCTCCAGAGTGCCCTCGCGGTACTCGGTGATCTGCGCCTTCGCCACCCACAGCACCATGCGGGTGACGAAGGTCAGCGCGGCGGCGCCGACGGTGACGTAGCCGAGGTAGTCGGCGCTGCCGGTGGCCGCCGTGAAGCTGGCCCCGACGCGACCGCCCCCGATGGCCCGGTACGCCAACAGCGACACCCCGATGGTGAGCACACCGGTGGCCAGGGTGCCGACGAAGTACGTCCACGGGTACGCGCGCAGCGTGATGCGCCAGTTGCGCACGAAGGTGGCCCCCATGACCGACACGTCACACCCCCAGTGAGTTCCCAAAGGGAACTTACTATGAAGGTGTGGCCCCGTACACCCCCCGCCCACCACTGAGGCAGGATCCGACCATGACCAACCGCCGCCGCACCGACGACACCTGCGGCATCGCCCAGGCCGCCGCCGTGCTCGGCGACTGGTGGAACCTGCTCGTCCTACGCGAGATCGCCCGCGGCCACCACCGCTTCGACGCCCTCGTCACCGAACTCGGCGTCTCCCGCAAAGTGCTCACCCAACGCCTGCACGACCTGGTCGACCACGACGTCCTCACCCGCCGCCCCTACCAACAACACCCACCCCGCCACGAATACGTACTCACCGACCGTGGCCGCGCGCTGCTACCCACCCTCGTCGCCATGCAGGACTGGGCCGACCGCTGGGTGCTCGGCGATGGCAACCTCACCGCCACCACCAGCCCCGACGGGGCCGAGGCCACCCGCATCCAGACCCTCGTCGGCACCCGGGTGCCGACCGACATCACCCTCACCGCCACCGACCGCACTCCCACCGACCCGATCGCCATCACCCGCACCACCGTGCTGTTCACCTATCCCGGCACCGGCATCCTCACCCCCTCGCCGCCACACTGGACAGACATCCCCGGCGCCGCCGGCTGCACCCTGGAAAACCGCCTCTTCCGCCAACAGTGGGACGACTTCACCGCCGCCGACGCCACCATCCACGGCATCAGCACCCAACGCCCCGACGAACAGGCCACCTTCGCCGCCACCGAAGCCATCCCGTTCGGCCTGCTCTCCGACACCGACCTGCGGCTGACCGCCGCGCTGCGCCTGCCCACCTTCCGCGCCGGCCAGCAGACCCGCCTCAAACGCCTCATCCTCGTCGTCGACCACACCCGGACGATCACCGCCGCGATCTACCCGGTCACCGACATCCCCACCGCCGTCACCGACGCCCTACGACTGGCCCGCCAGACCCGCCGCTGACCACGCCGCCCGCAACGCATTGCGGAACAACATCGCCACCGTCACCGGACCCACCCCACCGACCCTCGGCGTGATCGCCCCCGCCACCCGCGCACACGACTCATCCACATCCGGCAGCAACCGACGCCCCGCGTACCGCACCCCACCACCGACCACCACCGCACCCGGACGCACATGCTCCGGCCGCACGATCCCCGGCACCCCGGCCGCCGCCACCAGAATCTCCGCCCGACGCGTATACCGCGGCCAGTCCGCCACCCCGGTGTGCACCACCGTCACCGCCGCGTTCGCCGTCGACCGCTTCTGCGCCAACAGCATCGCCAACGGCCGCCCCAAGGTCGCCCCACGACCCAGGATCACCACCTCACGACCGGCCACCGGCACCCCGTGAAACGCCAACAACGCCTCGATCGCCGCCGGCGTACACGGCACCGGCCCCGGCAACCCCAACGCCAACCGCCCCATGTTCACCGGATGCATCCCGTCCACATCCGAATCCGGGTCGAGAGCCTGCAACGCCCGGTCGTAGTCCAACCCCTCCGGCACCGGATACTGCAACAACACCCCGTGCACCCCCGGATCGGCATTGAAATCGCCCAGCACCGCGTGGACATCGGCCTGCGACGCCGACCCCGACAACCGCACATGCGGCGACGCGAAACCCAGCGCCGCCGCCTGCCGCTGCTTGATCCGGATGTAACCGGCACTGGCCTCGTCGTCACCCACCAGCACCGTCGCCAACGTCGGAGTCACCCCCGCCGTCCGCAACCGCGCCACACCCTCGGCCACCTCGGCCAGAACCGCCTCCGCCACCGGCGCACCCGGCAGCAACTGCGCGCCCGTCACCGTCGTCGACATGGCATCACCTCGCCCGTGGCGGGCCCAGGCGGACGGCCCCCACGACGAGCTTCCCGATGGTCGATCCCATCCCCGATGCCGCCAGTCGCGTCACCGCCACCCTGCCACACCACCGACGTGTGCCACCACCGGATCAGTCGCGCGCCGCCAGCAGCCCGGCCAACACCCGGTTCGTACGGTTGGCCCGCACCGCCTCGCGTTGTTGCCCCGACGTCACCTCGATGTAGGTCTGCGACGACGCCAACGACGCGTGCCCCAACAACCGCATGATCTCCGCCGCCCCGGCGCCGTCCTCGGCCAACCGGGTGGCGAACGTGTGCCGCAGCGCGTGCAACCGCGCCCCACGCGGCACCCGGTCACCGATCCCGGCCCGCCGGTAGCAGGACTCCACCAGATACTGGAGGCCACCCCGCCGCAGCGGCTCACCGCGACGGTCCACCAGCAACGGCGACACCGGCCGCACGGTACGCGCGCCGAAACGGCGGACCCGGCTGTCCAGATAGCCCGCCAGCACCGCGTCGAGATCCGGCTCGACCGGCAGGACCCGGGGACGCCCACCCTTACCGGACACCTCCAGCCGCCGCTCACCGGGCCGGCCACCGAGCGAACCGACCCGCAACGCCAGCAACTCCGACAGGCGCAGCCCCGCGCACAGGGCCAACGCCAACACCGCCACGTCCCGCTCCGGCCACGGATCCCGCTGCCGCCCTTCGCCCCGCGCGGCCGAGGCGAGCAGCCGCTCCGGCGTGTCCTCACCACGCAGCGGCTTGGGTATCGGCAGGGGAGTGCGGGGACGCCCCACGGCCGGCATCGGATTGCCGGGCACCACCTGCTCGGCGACCAGGAAGGAGAAGAAACCGTTCCAGGTGGACCAGGCCCGACCGACCGAGCTGGCCGCCCGGCCGGCGGCGAAACGGGCGAAGGCGGCCCGCATCAGCCTGGGGGAGAGCGCGTCGACCGGCAGCTCGGCGAGGGGGAGGGGAGGGGTGGACAGCTCGGCGGCGAGCGCGGCGACGGCGGTCAGATCCCGACGGTAGGCCGCCTGGGTGTGGGGGGAGGGCTTGCGGGTCGCCCGGGCGGTCAGGAACTCCTCGATCAGTACGACTACCGATTCGCCCTTTTTGTCATGCATAAGGGATATTATGCATGATTTTCGCGTTCCGCGCGTCACGGCGGGGGGAGTAGTTCTGTCGGCGGTCAGGTCTACGGTGCGGTTACCCAACCCGCCAGCACCCGGAGGCGACCTGTGACAACCCTGCCCGACCGGCCGAACACGGCCCTGCTCATCATCGACGTGCAGAACGGGGTGGTGGCGGGCGCCCACAACCAGGACGACGTCATCGCCAACATCAACAAGCTGCTGGGCCAGGCCCGCGCCGAGGGCGCTCCGGTCGTCTGGGTGCAGCACTCCGGCGAGGGTCTCGCGCAGGGCAGTGAGGCCTGGCAGTACGTGTCCGAGTTGGTTCGTGAGGACACGGAGCCGCTGGTGCACAAGCGCTACGGAGACTCGTTCGAGGACACCGACCTGGAGGCGGTGCTCGCCGAGCGTGGCGTGGGCCGGCTGGTCGTCACCGGCGCGCAGACCGACGTGTGCATTCGGTCGACCCTGCATGGGGCATTCGTCCGCGGGTACGACGCGACGTTGGTCGGCGACGCGCACACCACGGAGGATCTGACCGCCTACGGCGCGCCGCCGCCGGAGCAGGTCGTCGCCCACACCAATCTCTACTGGAGTTTCCAGAGTGCGCCCGGCCGCCGGGCCGGGACCGTCGACACCGACGAGGTCAGCTTCAACTCGACCGCCTGACAATCGACCTCGGGAGCAGGACCACCGACGCGGTAGGGGCAGGGCCCACCCACTCAACTTTACATAATGTGCATTATCGAATCAGCGCATGGGGAGTCGGACGGCTCAGGAGCAGCCGGTGGCGGCCCGCGCTGCGCTCGCGGTCAGCTCAGGTCAGCGGAGACGTTCCTGGCCGGCGCGCTCGTTCACCATGTGTCGGGCGTACCAGTCCGGCCAGTCCGGGTCGGGGTGCCCGAGTTCCTTCTCGTGACGGTCGTGCGCGGACGCGGCCCGGCGTAGCGCCGCGGCCAGATCATCCACCGAGTCGTAGCTGGCCTGCATGTCTACCCCTCCTCCGTCGAGCAGCCGCCGTTCGCGCCTCGAGCAGGGTGGGCGGCGTGCGGGTGCCTACCCGCCCGACCGGGGTGCATTCCCGCGACGCAGCCGGCGGTGGCGGTTCAGGCTGCCGGGTGGCAGAGCCGGTGGTGCGAGTGGGGGTTGTGGCGGGTCAGAGTCCCCCGCCGACGCGCAGGACGGCGCCGGTGGTGTAGGAGGCGTCGGGGCTCAGCAGCCAGGCGATGGCGGCGGCGACCTCGTCGGGTTCGCCGGGGCGACCCAGCGGGATGCGGCCGGCGGCCTGCTCGGGCCGGTCCGGCTGCCCGGACAGGGCGTGGATGTCGGTGCGGATGATGCCCGGGGCCACCGCGTTGACCCGGATGCCACGCGGGGCCAGTTCCTTGGCCAGGCCGACGGTGAGCGCGTCGGTGCCCGCTTTGACGGCGGCGTAGTGGACGTACTCGCCGGGGCTGCCGAGGGTGGCGGCGACCGAGGAGATGTTGACGATGGCGCCGCCGGACGCCATCCGGCGGGCGGCCTGCTGTGCGCAGAGCACGTGACCGATCAGGTTGACGTCGACGACGTCGCGCAGGTCGTCCAGACGCAGCTCGGTGATCGGGCCGATCGGGCTGGTGATGCCGGCGTTGTTGACCAGGCCGGTGATGGTGCCGAGTTCGGCGGCGGCGTCGAACAGGGTGGCGACCTGGTCTGGTTCGCGGGTGTCGGCGGGTACGGCGATGGCGCGTACGCCGGTGGCGCGTAGGTCGGCCACGACGGCGTCGGCGGCGGCGTGGTCGCGGCGGTAGCCGAGGGCGAGGTCGTGGCCTGCGCGGGCCAGCCGCCGCGCGGTGGCCGCGCCGATGCCGCGTCCGCCGCCGGTGATGACGGTGACCGGTGCCATTGGCCTTCTCCCCTGCCCCGAGTTGGTGGCGGCGACGTTACCGGTGTGGTCGCCGACGCCGGTAGCCGAGTGTGGGCGAGGACACGGTCGGTGACCGGGCGTGGCATACGCTCGCCGGCGACGGTGTCGAGGGAGGAGCGCGCGGAGTTCTCCCGGTTGCACGGCTTCGACTACCCGTTGCTGTCTGATGCGGATGGTGTGGTGGCGCAGCGGTTCGGTGTGCGGCGGCGGCTGCCGTTGGGGGCGTTGAGTACGCGGCGGATGACGTTCGTGATCGGGGTCGATCGGCGGGTCGTCGAGGTGGTGCACAGTGAGTTGAGCATGAACGAGCATGCCGATCGGGCGTTGCGGGCGTTGGGGGGCTGATCTTCGGGTTGTCGCTGGCGGCTGGTATCAAGGCAGGCGGCTGAACACGTGTACGAGGAATGAGGTTGGGCGATGGGTGCCGCTGGTCAGGGATTGTCCGAGGACGAGGTGCGCGGCATCCGGGAGGCGTTGGCCGCGGGGCGTAAACCGAAGGTGGTGTTCACGGCGGCGGCTGGTCAGATCGCCGGGCAGTTGGGTCAGGTGGTGGAGTTGGCCGATCCGGTGGCCTCCGACGAGTTCGTGGTGGTGCGGTTCGGGCGTGACGAGTTGCCCTTCTCCCCCGCTGACGTGGCGTTGGCGCCCAAGGGCGCGGGTCGTCGGCCGGCGGAGCCGAAGGTGGAGTCGACGCCGGCCGAGCCGGCGGTGGCGACGCCGGAGTTCGTGTTGGACCGGGTGCCGCAGGAGCAGCCGCGTCGGGAGGAGTCGAAGGTGGAGACGGTGGAGCCGAAGACGGAGGCCAGGCCGGCTCGGCGGGCGGTGAAGGCGGCGAAGCCGAAGGGGCCGGCGGGGTTGACGGTCACGTTGGCCTACGCCGACGGTGAGTGGACGGTGGCTGCGCAGCAGGGTGGCAAGGTGCTGGCCAAGCCGTACGTGCTCAAGCCGGCGGAGGCGCTGCGGATGGTGGCGCTGGTGGATGTGCCGGGGGTGCAGGAGGCGGTGGAGCAGATCCTGGCCGCGGAGCGGTCCGAGGCGGAGCGGCAGGCGGAGAAGTTGCGGGCGGAGCTGGCGGAGATCGAGGCCCGGCTGGCGGAGTTGCGCGAGGCGGGCTGAGCCGGCGCGTGGCCCGGCCGCGCGGACAGCCGTCGTGGCCGGGCCACCGGTCAGAAGTAGTCGACGAGGTGGGCGGTGGGTCCGGCGGCGAGCAGGTCCAGGGCGCTCGGGTCGGGTGTGCTGTGGTGGAGCAGACCGGTTTCGGCGAGGGCTCGGGCGGTGGCGGTGCCGGTGTAGAGGCGGGCGAAGCCGCGTACGGTCAGGTGCAGGTGGGCCTCGGCGGTGCTGCGGCGCAGTTCGGCCTGGCCGTCGGCGACGGTGAGGTGCCAGGTGCCGGTGTTCCAGTCGGCGAGTTCGTCGGTGAGCGCGAAGGTGACCTGGCCACGGGTGTGGGCGGGCCAGCCCCGGGCCTGCACGGCGCGGACGATGTCGACGGGTCGGTGCATCCAGGCGTCGCGTTCGTGTTCGCGGGCGCGTTCCAGTGGCAGGTGGGCGCTGACGGCGTCGTCGGGTAGCAGGGTCAGTCGCAGTGTCGGGGTGACGCTGTTCCAGTGGGCGAGCACGTCGACCAGAGCGCGGGCGGCCTCGGTGGTGGTGGCGAGGATGTCCTCGACGGTGAGCACTGCGTCGGGGCCGTAGCCGCTGCCCCGGTTCCAGCCGGCGTAGCCGACCAGGCGGCTGTCGTGTTCGACGAGGGTGAGTCCGTCGTACGGCAGGTCGTCGGTGGTGGTGAACCGGCGGTGGGTGCGGGTGAGCAGGCCGTTGCGGTGGTGGGCGACGCGTCGGTACAGCTCGACGGTGGCGGGCAGGTCGGCGACGGTGCCGGCGCGGACGGTCAGTCGAGGGTCGCGCCGGTGCCGGGGTAGGGCCTCGGTGGGCAGGTCGAGGGTGCGCAGCTGACCGCAGACCTCCCAGCCGCAGGCACGGTAGGGGGCGGCGGTGGTGGGGAACAAGGCGCTGACCGCGGCGCCTCGGTCGTGGGCGCCGCGCAGCAGTGTGGTCAGCAGGGCGCGGGCCACTCCGGTGCCGCGTGCCTCGGCCGCGACGACGACACCGGCGACGTCGGCGGCGGGTACCACGTGTCCGCTCCACCACTGCTCGTCGTGCAGGTCGACGGCCTTTCCGATGAGCTGCCCGGCCGGGTCGAACGCGCCGTAGCTGGTGCGGCCGGCGGTGGGCGGTGGTGGGGGTGGCTGCGGGTCGTAGCCGAAGGCCAGCCGGCTGAGCTGCCAGGCGTCGTCCAGATCGTCGGGGGTGAGCTCACGCACGTCGGGCACCGGTCGACGATAGCGGTCGTGGTGCTGCTGTCCACCGAGTTTGATCGTGCGGGTCAGGTGGTGGTGACGGGGTCGTGGCGGACCGGGAAGTTGACCGAGTTGGCGATGAAGCAGGTGTGGTGGGCTTCGTCGTGCAGGGCGGTGGCCAGGTCGGCGGTGGCGGGGTCGGTGACGGTGACCCGGGGGCGCAGCGTCACCTCGGTGAAGCGCCCGTTTCCGGTGTTGTCGGTGGTCATGGTGGCGGTGGCGTGGTCGACGTAGTCGGTCACGACGACGCCTTTGTCGGCGCACAGGTGCAGGTAGGCGAGCATGTGGCACTGGGACAGCGAGGCCAGCAGGAGTTGTTCCGGGTTCCAGCGGGTCGGATCGCCCCGGAAGGTGGGGTCGGAGCTGCCGGCGATGGGCGCCCGGCCGTCGGTGGTGACCTCGTGTTCGCGTCGGTAGTCGCGGTAGCCGCTGGTGCCGGTGCCGAGGTTGCCGGTCCAGGTGACGGTGGTGGCGTAGTGGTGCGCGCGGGCCATGGTCGGTCTTTCCGGTCGCGGTGACGGCGTGCTGTGGACGATGTTACGTCCGTCAGTGTTGCGGGATGTGGGCGACGCCGATGCGCTTGCGGAACACCCAGTACGTCCAGCCTTGGTAGGCCAGCACGATCGGGGTGAAGAAGACCGCCACCCACGTCATGATCGTGAGGGTGTAGGGGGTGGAGGCGGCGTTGGTGGCGGTGAGCGTGCCGGCCGGGTCCAGTGTGGAGGGCAGCACGTTCGGGAAGAGGGCGGTGAACAGGGTGGCGACGGCCAGGCCGATCGCGGTGGCGGTGCCGGTGAACGCCCAGCCTTCGCGGCGTACCGTGGCGGCGGCGAGACCGCCGAGCAGGGCGAGCGCGGCGGCGGCGGCGAGCACGACTGCGGCGGTGCTGGAGCGGATGGTCAGCGTCCAGCTCAGGAAGGTCACCGTGAGGACTGTCGCGGCGATGCCCAGGCGCACGGCGAGCGCGGCGGCGCGGTCGCGGATGTCGCCGATGGTCTTGAGGGCGATGAAGACGGCGCCGTGGGTGGCGAACAGTGTCGCGGTGGTCGCGCCACCGAGCAGGGCGTACGGGTTGAGCAGGTTGAGTAGTCCGCCGACGTACTCGTGGTCGGCGTCCAGGGGTACGCCGCGCAGGATGTTGGCGAAGGCGACGCCCCACAGGATGGCTGGGACGAGTGAGCCGATGACGATGGCGTTGTCCCAGCGGCGTTTCCAGGTTGCCTCGGGTCGCTTGTGGCGGTATTCGAAGGCGACGCCTCGGGCGATCAGGGCCAGCAGGATGAGCAGCAGGGGCAGGTAGAAGCCGGAGAAGAGGGTGGCGTACCACTCGGGGAAGGCGGCGAACATGGCGCCGCCGGCGGTGATCAGCCAGACCTCGTTGCCGTCCCAGACCGGCCCGATGGTGTTGATCATGACGCGGCGTTCCTTGTCGTCGCGGCCGAGTACGGGCAGCAGCATGCCGACGCCGAAGTCGAAGCCTTCGAGGATGAAGTAGCCGGTGAACAGCACGGCGACGAGGAGAAACCAGATGGTGGTCAGTTCCACGGCGGGCTCCGCAGGTCAGTAGGCGAAGGCGAGCGGGCGCTCGGCGTCGTCGGTGTCGTCGGGTTCGGGTGGTGGGGTGACGTCGGGTACGCCGGCCTTGGCGTAGCGGATCAGCAGTTTCACCTCGATGACGGCGAGGACGGCGTAGATGAGGGTGAAGGCGGTGAAGCTGGTGAGGACTTCGGTGAGGGAGACGCTGCGGGACACGCCGTCGCGGGTGAGCATCTCGCCGAAGACGATCCAGGGTTGGCGGCCCATCTCGGTGAAGATCCAGCCGAAGGAGTTGGCCAGCAGCGGCAGGATGGGCATGGCCAGGCCGGCGCGCAGCAGCCATCGGTTGTCGGGGATGGCGCGGCCCTTGCGTTGGGTCCAGAGGACGAGCAGGGCGATGGCGGCGGCGGCGAGCCCGAATCCGATCATGAAGCGGAAGCTCCAGTAGGTGACCGGGATGATCGGGGTGTAGCTGCCGGGGCCGTACTGGGCGCTGTAGAGGGCCTGGAGGTCGTTGATGCCGTGCACAGTGCCGTTGGGGTCGCCGGTGCCCAGGTAGGACAGCAGGTAGGGGATCTTGAGGGCGAACAGTTCGCGGCTGCCGTCGAGGCTGCCGATGGTGAGGACGGAGAAGGGGGCGGGGCTCTCGGTCTGGTAGAGGCCCTCGGCGGCGGCCATCTTCATGGGCTGCACCTCGGTCATGATTTTGCCTTGGATGTCGCCGGTGATGACGACGGCTCCGGCGGCGATCAGGGTGACCCAGGCGCCGAAGCGCGCCGCGAAGCGGTAGGCGGGGGTGTCGGTGCTGTCGCGGTTGCGGATCAGGTGCCACAGGGCGACGGCCACCAGCAGCGAGCCGGCGACCAGGAAGGCGCCGGCGATGGTGTGCGGGAAGGTGATCAGGGCGACCTTGTTGGTGAGCACGGCGACGAAGTCGGTCAGTTCGGCCCGGCCGGTGTCCGGGTTGTAGCGGTAGCCGACCGGGTTCTGCATGAACGAGTTCGCGGCGAGGATGAAGTACGCCGAGAGGTTGGTGCCGATGGCGGCGGCCCAGATGGTGGCCAGGTGCAGGCGGGCGGGCAGGCGGTCCCATCCGAAGATCCACAGGCCGATGAAGGTGGATTCGAGGAAGAAGGCGACCAGGGCCTCGATGGCCAGGGGGGCGCCGAAGATGTCGCCGACGAAGCGGGAGTAGTCGCTCCAGTTCATGCCGAACTGGAATTCCTGCACGATGCCGGTGACCACGCCCATGGCGAAGTTGATCAGGAAGAGCTTGCCGTAGAACCTGGTGAGCTTGAGGTACTTCTCGTCCCCGGTGCGGTGCCAGAGTGTCTGAAGGATGGCGACCAGGACGGACAGGCCGATGGTCAGCGGTACGAAGAGAAAGTGGTAGACGGTGGTGACACCGAACTGCCAGCGGGCGACGTCCAACGCGTCCACCTGCAACCCCCAGCCATTCTTACTACGAGACGTAGTAAATACTACAGGGCGTCGTAAGTGGGTTGGTGAGGGTGGGTGGCAGGCATCGGACCGGAACCGATGACCCTGCTCACCTCTACCGTGCGGCCCGCCCTGGCCGCCCCGGCCCGCGCCGGTCGTGCGACCATGTCCCGCTGATGGAAGCAGCCCACTCCCCCTGGCGTCCGCCACTGATCTGGCGCGCGGCGCTGCTGCTGGCCCGTGTCGTCGTCGGGATGCTGGCCCGGCTGGAGGTCACCGGCGACATCCCGGCCCGGCTGCGTGGCGGGCCGCTGATCCTGGCCGCCAACCACATCAGCCCGTTCGACCCGATCGTGCTCGCCGCGGCCTGCCGGGCCCGCCGGCTGGCGCCCAGGATCATGGCCACCGGCGGACTGTTCCGTGCCCCGCTGATCGGCGCCGCGATGCGCAGCGCCGGGCACATCCGCGTCGACCGGGGCACCAACGGCGTGCACCGGGCCCTGGACGCCGCCGCCACCGCGGTCGCCGCCGGCGCACCGATCCTGGTGTACCCGGAGGGGCGCATCGGCCTCGACCCGGGCATCTGGCCCGAACGCGGCAAGACCGGCGCCGCCCGGCTGGCCCTGGCCAGTGGCGCACCCGTCATCCCGGTGGCCCAGTGGGGATCGCACGAGGTGCTGCCCTACCGCGCGCCCAAGGGAATGCTGCGCGGCATCGCCCGGGCGCTGGTGCGCCGACCCACCGTGCGGGTGCACTTCGGTGACCCGGTGGAACTGGACGACCTGACCCACGCCGCACCCGGCGCGGCCCGGCGGGCCACCGACCGGATCATCGACGCGCTCACCGACACCCTGGCCCCACTGCGCCCGGACGAACCGGACCGGCCCCGCCACGTCGACCCCGGCCGGCCGGTCGACACCAGCCGCGCACACCGGCGCCACCGGGCCGCCGGCTGAGCTCAGGTCGCCTGCTGCACCGCCCGCAGTACCTCGGTCACGGCCGAGGCCACCGGTGCCACGGGTGCCGCCAGCGCCGCCAGCCGCTGCAACAGCGCCGTCACCCGGGCCGGGTGCGGGTCCGGCTGAGCCAGGTGGGCGCGCAGTTCGGCGGCCACCGCCCGCGCCTGCTCCGGCAGTTCGTCGCGGTGCCGGTCGAGGGTCTGCACCAACTGGGCGACCAGGGCCGGCACGTCCACCCCCGGCGCCGTGGCCCACAGCGACCCACCGACCGCGTGTGCCCCCGGCCCCACCGCCTGGTTGCCGACCTGGCTCACCCCACCGGACTGCTGAACCCCGAAGTTGATCGAGTTGTCGGACGTGGTCACGACGGCCTCCCGGCGTCGGGTCGGCGGCTCGTGCCCTGCGGCGTCGGCGGCTCGGTGGTGCTCTGCTGCTCGGCCCGCGCGCCGGTACCCACCGCCTGGTTACCGACGACGCTGAGGCCACCGGTCTGGATCACACCCTGGTTCAGGATCATGGTTTGCCGGGTGCGGAACTCGGCGGTGTCCACTCCCCTGTCCTCCAGGAAGTCGACGATGCCCGCCAACACGTGACGCTCGACGACTTTCAGGTGCTTCGCGGCGTCGAGCACCTGGAAGTAGTTGTGGTAGGTGGTCCCGGTGGCCATCTCCCGCACCCCGGCCCGCGCACCGTAGTCGTAGCCGAGATCCTCACGGGCCATCCGGCGTGACCGCGCCTGCCGGATCCGGTGACGCAGCACCCGGGCCCCGTCGCGTACCAGCCGCGTCGGCGCGCCGAAGGCGGTACGCGTCAACTGCTCGGCGGCGGCGGTGAACAACTGGACGAACTGGCGTACCGGGATCCACTCGGTCAGTCTGTCGACGTCGTGATACTCGATGCGGGGCGGCTCCAGCAGGGTCCGGGCGCACTCCAGGTACAGCACCCGGCCATCGGTGGAGAAGTGCAGGAACGTGCAGGCCACCACCTCGCCGCCCCAGGACGGCACCAGGGCGCACAGGTAGTGCCGGGCGGCGCCCTGCGGCCGGCTGGCGACCGTCCGCAACCGCTCGTCGGACCAACTCTGCCGGGGCATCCGACCGCGGTCGGGCAGCAACTGCGGATCGTCGGTCAGCAGGCCGCCGTGGACGAAGACGCGATCCTCCAGCACCAGCCCGGCGAGCCGTTCCGGATTCAGCTCGGCATCGCCGGCCGGGTCGAGGCGGATCGCCGCCAGCCGCTGCCGCACGTGGTCGATCAGATCCACCACGGCGAACCGTACGGTGGGGTCCGCGTCGTCTTCGGCGACGCTGGTCGACGACTCGATGAGGCGCTGCTCGGCGCGCTGGATCGGCAGGGCGAACGACCAGCCGGCCACCGGGGCGCCGTGTCCGACGAACGGGGTGTAGCCGCTGTAGATCGTCACGTTGCCGTGCTGGGCCGTGTCGAGCATCGCCAGGCGAGCGGCGTAGCGCTGCGGCACCGGGTCGGTCTCTGCCGCCGTGGGCCGGAAGTGTCCGCGACGGAGCCGCTGCACCAGTAGCTGCCGGGTGCCCAGCAGGTGCATCACGAGGATCAGGTACGCGATCATCCCGGCCAGCAACGCCAGCCATGGCATACCGAAGATCCAGCTGAGCGGGCTGTCCTCGTGGGTGTCGACCCGGGTGAACGGGGTCAACAGCCACAGCGACGCCACGGTGACCGCCACCAGTGCCAGGACCGGTGCGAGCGGACCGAGTGGGCCGAGCGGACCGAGCGGGCCGTGCCGGTTGATCCGGGACAGTGACATGCCCATCGCCAGCACCGCCGCGACCAGCAGCGTCCACAGCGGCGCCAGCAGCAACGCCAGGCTCCCGGCGATCACCAGGCCGATGTCCCGACGGATGCGTCGTTGGCGGGCGTCGAGGCAGTGCCGCAGCACGGTGGTCAGGTCGAAGCCGACCGAGGGCGCCACCGCCCGCAACTCGTCGTCGAAGACCTCGGCCAGGGCCGACTCGACGAACGTGTCATCGGTGTGCGCCGCCACACACAGATATCGGGTGGCCTCGCTGGTGACGTCCGTCGGATCCGCGCCGGTGGCCTGCCGGATCACCATGTCAGTTTCCTTCTTCCAGGCCGGGGAAGGCCGGTCGCCACCGGGACCGTTGGATCGACACCACGGCCAGCAGCAGACCCACCACGAGACCGCACAGCAGGGCCCGGGCCAGTTCGGTGAGCAGTTCCCCGCGCATCGCCGAACCGACGTAGACGCCGGTGTCGACGGCCATGTGCGCGACGGCGCCGCCGATCATGGCCAGTGCCGCCGCCACGACGGTGGCGCCGAGCGCGCCGAGGAACCGGTACGCCTGCGGCGGGGCGACCCCGGCGGCCAGCCGGCGCAGCAGCACCAGCAGGATCAACAGGAACAGCGCCACCTGGATGTTCTGGGCCAGCAGGTAGGTGGAGGGCAGCTCCGTGGTGCCCAGGTTGCCCCAACGCAGCCACGACAGGCCCAGCAGCATCGCGTCGAGCATGGCGGTGGCGATCCCGACCGGGTTGTCGGTGTGGGGCAGCGCCCCACTCAACTCGTGGAGCGTCTCGAATCCCCAGGGGCTGCCGACGGTCAGCGTCGTGAACAGGACCGTGACGAAGCCGCTCGGGACGCTCCGGGTCGCCGTGCGGGGCGCCGTGCGGGTCGGCGCCGTGACGCGCGCCGGTAGCGGGTGCACCGGACGGGAGATCAGCGCCGCGGGCGGTGGGAGCTTCTCGGTGCGCCGCCGTGCAGGATCCGTCCACACCATCACAGCGACAGTGTCGCCGGTGGCGGCCGGACAGGACATGCCACTGTCCGGCATCCGGCAGTTACCGATGGCGACGGGTCGATGCCGGCTCGTCTCCGGTCGGCTACCCGGAGGCCACCCGGGGCAGGCATACTGCCCGGCGTGTCACCGACCGTGCACCCCTACCTCGACTCGCCCGCCCCGCTGGCCTTCGCCCATCGGGGTGGTGCCGCCGACGGCGACGAGAACACCGCCGCCGCCTTCGCCCGGGCGGTCGCGTTGGGCTACCGGTACGTCGAGACCGACGTGCACGGCACCGTCGACGGGGTGGCCGTGGTGTTTCACGACGAGACCCTGGAGCGGGTCACCGGGGAACGTGGTCGGGTGGGTGCGATGCGCTGGGCGGATCTGGC
This sequence comes from Micromonospora lutea, assembly GCF_016863535.1. Taxonomy (GTDB): domain Bacteria; phylum Actinomycetota; class Actinomycetes; order Mycobacteriales; family Micromonosporaceae; genus Micromonospora; species Micromonospora lutea. The sequence goes on along the minus strand of NZ_BOPB01000007.1, from coordinate 150,662 downwards.
CACGGTGCGGGTCGGCGGCTCCGCCGTGGTGCCCCGGCTGGACGAGGTGCTCGGCGCATGGCCACAGGTGCGGTTCAACATCGATGTCAAGTCCGACCGTGGCGTGACGCCCACGGTGACCACGATCGACCGGGCCGGCGCCGCCCACCGGGTGCTGCTGGCCTCGTTCAGCGACACCCGGCTGACCCGACTGCGGGCGCTGACCGGCGGGCGGGTCGCCACCAGCCTCGGGATGCGGGGGGTGGCCCGACTGCGGTGGGCCTCGTGGACCGGTCGACCGCTGCGGCTGCCGCCGTCGGTGGTGGCCGCGCAGGTGCCGGTGCGCTACGGGCGGGTGCCGGTGGTCGATCGTCGCTTCCTGCGGATGGCTCACCGCCTCGGCCTACAGGTGCACGTCTGGACGATCGACGAACCCACCGAGATGCACGAGTTACTTGATCTTGGGGTTGATGGCATCATGACCGACCACGTCGGCGTGCTGCGCGACGTCTACCGCAGCCGCGGCCACTGGGCCGCCTGAACACCTGGGCGGAGGATCCCATGGCCGAGACGGTCACCCCGGCGGCGCAGGACGTTCCACCACCGAGAAGCACCCGCCGCGAGCGCACCGGCTGGTACTTCTACGACTGGGCCAACTCGGCCTTCCAGACCACCGTCATCACCGTCTTCCTCGGGCCCTTCCTGACCAGCGTGGCCAAGGTGGCCGCCGGGTGCGAACTCGGCGCGGACGAGTGCGTCGGGTACGTGTACCCGCTGGGCATCAAGGTCGCCGCCGGCTCCTACTACCCGTACCTGATCTCACTGTCGGTGTTGCTGACGGTCTTCGTGCTGCCGGTGGTCGGCGCGATCGCCGACCGGACACTGCACAAGAAGCGGCTACTGGCCGCCGCGGCGTTCACCGGTGCCGGCGCGACCATCGGGATGCTCTTCGTCACCGGCGACCGGTACCTGCTCGGTGGCGCGCTGTTCATGATCGCCAACATCAGCTTCGGGGCGGCGATCGTGGTGTACAACTCGTTCCTGCCGCAACTGGGCGGGCCGGACGAGCGTGACGCCATCTCCAGCCGGGGTTGGGCGCTGGGCTACCTGGGCGGCGGCCTGCTGCTGGCGTTGAACCTCGTCGCGGTGCAGTCGTTCGACAACGGCACCGCCGAACGCACCCTGGATCTGGCCCGCTGGTCCATCGTCTCGGCCGGGCTGTGGTGGGCGGCGTTCACCCTGGTGCCGCTGCGGTGGCTGCGGGAGCACCCGACCGCCGCCGCGCTGGCCGCCGGTGGCCGGGGCAACGTGCTCACCGACGGGTTCCGGCAACTCGGCCGCACCCTGCGGGAGATCAAGGCGTACCCGCTGACGCTGTTCTTCCTGCTGGCGTTCCTGGTCTACAACGACGGCATCCAGACCGTCATCACCCTGGCCAGCCAGTACGGCACCGAGGAACTGCGGCTGGGCCAGAGCACCCTGATCGTGACGATCCTGCTGGTGCAGTTCCTGGCCTTCGGGGGCGCGCTGGGGCTGGGCGCCCTGGCCGGGCGGATCGGAGCCTGGAAGACGGTCCTGCTCAGCCTGGTGTTGTGGACCGGGGTGATCGTCGCGGCGTTCCGGCTGCCGGCCGAGGCGCCACTGCCGTTCATGGTGCTCGGCGCGGCCATCGGTCTGGTCCTGGGCGGCAGCCAGGCGCTGAGCCGGTCACTGTTCAGCCAGTTGATCCCGACCGGCAAGGAAGGCGAGTACTACGGCTTCTACGAGATCAGCGACAAGGGCACCAGTTGGCTCGGCCCGCTGGCGTTCGGCCTGGTGTTCCAGCTCACCAACTCCTACCGGGTCGGCCTGGTCTCCTTGCTGATCTTCTTCGTGGTCGGCTTCCTGCTGCTGCTGGCGGTGCCGATGCGACGGGCCATCATCGCCGCCGGCAACACCCCGCCCCGGGTGCTCTGACCCGTCACCGGTGCGATGATCGACACCAGCGGCGGGCCAGCCGCGCGTACGGCGGGCACCGCGCACTAGGCTGCCGGTCCGTGACGACCGACGACGCCGTACCGACCTGCCTGGCCCGCACGCCGCTGCCCGGTGAGGGCGACAACCCGGCCGGGTGCGTCGCCGCCCGAGGTGTCGACGGACGCCCCGCGCACGCCGCCGCGCTGCGGTTCTACTGGGGGCCGATGGACTGCGGCAAGTCCACGATGGCGCTGCAGATGAACCACAACCATGCCCGGCAGGGACGCCGGGGACTGGTCACCACCCGCATCGACCGGTCGCTCGGCCCGCAGGTGACCACCCGCATCGGGCTGGCCCACGAGGCGATCGAGGTGACCGACTCGCTCGACCTGCGCACGCTGGTACGCGACGCCTGGGCCGACGGGGTGCGCGTGGACTACCTGATCTGTGACGAGGCCAGCTTCTACGCGGTCGAGCACGTCGAGCAGATGGCCGACCTGGTCGACAGCTACGACGTCGACGTGTACGCCTTCGGCCTGGCCACCGACTTCCGCTCCCACCTGTTCCCCGCGGCGCAGCGGCTGTTCGAACTCGCCGACTCGGTCGCCCGGATCCAGGTCGAGGTGCTCTGCTGGTGCGGCCGCGAGGGCCTGCTCAACGCCCGCGTCGCCGACGGGCAGGTGGCTCGCGAGGGCGCACAGGTCGTCATCGGCGACACGGTCGACACCGCCGACGTGCGTTACCAGGTGCTCTGCCGGCGGCACCACCGCGCCGGTGACCTCGGCCCGCGCAGCGCCCGGCCCGGCGGCTGAACACACCGAACTGAATAACGGAACGATCACCAGGCGAACCTTTCCCCGGTGCCGGCCCCTTCTGATGCATGACGGAAGCAACCAGGGGCCGCACCGGCCCGCGAACCGGCGGGGGTACAGGACGAATGAGGTTCGCGTTGCGGCGTGCCCGCGCCACGAAGGGCCTGCTGCTGGCCGCCGCCGGGGTGGCTCTGGTGGCCACCGTGGCGCTCACCGGCCTGGCGGCGTACAACCGCGACGTCGTCGACTCCGGCACCCGCAACGTGCTGGCCGCGGCCACCGCCGAGGAACGGTCGATCCTGGTGCGCGCTTCCGCCGGACGCACCGACGAGGCGCTGCGGCAACACGACAGCGCGTTGCGGGAACGGGTCGCCGCCGACCTGGCCGGTCTTCCGGCCCGGGTCAGCACCGCCGGGTACGCGGCCGGTCGGCAGCTGCGCGGCGACACCGGCGACGCCGCCGCCGACCGCAGCGGCGCCACCTACGCGTCGGTGATGTTCCTCGACGATCTGCCCGCGCACGCCCGGTTGGTCTCCGGGGCGTGGCCGCAGACCGGGGCGAGTCCGGTGCAGACCGCGATCGCCGAGGTCGCGGCGACGACGTTGCGGGTGGGTGTCGGCGACCGCATCCCGATCACCGACGGGCTCAGCGGGCGGGTCACCGAGGTCGTCGTGACGGGTGTGTTCGCTCCCGTCGACCCGGATGCCGCGTACTGGCGGCTGGCGCCGGAGACGACGACCGGTTCGCTGCCGCAGGCAGCCACCTACGGCCCGATGACGGTGTCCCGGGACGACTTCGTCACGCACTTCCTGGCCAACGCCTCCGCCGGCTGGCTGGTCGAACCCGACCTGGCCGGCGTCGGCCCGACCGCTCTGGACCGGCTCGGCACCGCCGCGGGCCGGATCACCACGAGCACCGCGGCCGATGCCGGCCTCGGCGAGTCGGCGGTGGTCACCAGCGACCTGGTGGCCCTGGTGCACCGCCTGCAGCAGGCCACCCTCGTCGGCCGGTCCGCCCTGGTCACCCCGATGCTGCTGGTGGTGGTGCTCGGTGGGTACGCGCTGCTGCTCGTGGCGATCCTGCTCACCGAGCACCGGCGAGGTGAGACCGCGCTGCTGCGGGCCCGGGGCGCGGCCCGTTGGCAGGTGGCCGGGCTGACCGCCCGGGAGGCCACCCTGGTCGTCCTGCCTGCCGTGCTCCTCGCCCCACCGCTCGTCGCGGAGTTGCTGAGGCTGGCCGGCCGGTTACCCGGACTCGCCGCCGTGTCGTTCCGTCCGGAGGCGTCCACCGACTCGATGGTATGGCTGGTGACCGGGCTCGCCGCCGCCGGTTGCGCGGTGGCGATGATCGGCCCGAGCCTGCGCCGGGGCGACGACTACGTCGCCGAGCTGGCCAGCCGCTCCCGCCCGAGCCGACGTGGCATGGTGCAGCGGGCCGGTATGGACATCCTGCTCGTCGGACTGGCCCTGCTGAGCTGGTACCAGCTCAGCCGGTACTCGTCTCCGCTGGCCCGGTCCCGGGGCGGCGAACTGGGCGTCGATCCGCTGCTGGCAGCCGCGCCGACGCTCGGTGTGCTGGCCGGCGCGGTGCTCGCGCTGCGGCTGCTGCCGCCGCTGGTCCGGTTGGCGGAACGCTGGCTGGACCGCAGGTCGTGGACCGCCGTCATGCTCGGCACCTGGCAGGCCGGGCGGCGCCCGCACGCCGGCCCGGTGCTGCTGCTCGCCCTCGCCGTGGCGGTCGGCACCCTCGCCTGGTCCCTCGCCGGAACGTCGCAACGGTCCCTCGACGACCAGGCCGCCCACCGGGTCGGCGCCGACCTGCGCCTGACCGAGGTCAAGGGCACCACCCCCGACGACCGCGCCGACCAGCTCGCCGACCTGCCGGGAGTCGGATCGGTGCTACCGGTCTGGCGGGAGCCGGTGCGGCTGGGCTCCGGCGTGGAATCGGCCACCATGCTGGCGATGGACGCCGAGGCCGCGACCGCGGTGCTGCGGCTGCGCCCCGACCTGGCCGGCGGCTCCACCGACCGGCTGCTCGGCGGCCTCGCCGACGCGCGGGCGCAGGCACCGGAGACGCTGCTGCCGGCGGGCACCCGGCGACTGACCGGCCAACTGCGTACCCGCAGCGACGTCGACAACGGCATGCGCATCCGCCACGACGTGGTGCTCACCGACGCCCGGGGGGAACATCACCGGCTGACCCTGGGCACCACCGGCTGGGACGGCGAGCCGCTGCGGTTCTCCGTCGAGCTGCCGACCGGCGACGAGCCGTGGCGGCTGGCCGGCTTCACCACCGACACCGTCGCCGCCGCCCAGCTGAGCCTCGACTGGCGGTTGTCGAACCTGCGGGCCAGCCCGGACTCGACCAACGGCACCCCGGTGGAGCTGGCCGGCCCCTGGCAGCTGGTCGACCGGGCCGGTACCGCCACCGCGTCGACGGTTTCCGGCACCACCCTGGCCGGCCGCTACGAACGGGACATATCGGTGGGCTGGTACGCCCGGGACACCCCCGTGCAACTGGCCGTCACCACGGCGGCCGACCCGAACCGGGTGCCGGTGGTCGCCACCGGCGCGGCGCTGGACCTGCTGCACGTCGACGTCGGGGCGCAGACCCGACTGTTCCTCGGTGGCGCCGAGGTCGACGTCGTCCTGGTGGACCGGGTGGCAGCCCTGCCCGGCGACGTGACGGACGCCGCGTTGCTGGTCGACCTGCCGTCGTTGCGGACCCGGCTGTTCCACGAGCGTGGCATCGTCCGCGCGCCCCAGGAGTGGTGGGTCGCCGCCCAGCCCGGCGCGGCGGCACAGGTGGCCGGCGCCGCCGCCGCGCTCGGTGAGCTGACCGTGCTGGATCGTCAGGACGTCGCCGACGAGTTGGCCCGCGACCCGTTCGGGGTGGGTGCCCGTGGTGCGCTCTTCGTCGCCGCTCTCGCCGCGGTGCTGCTGGCCGCGGTGGGTGTGGCCGTGGACGTCAGCGCGACGGCCCGGCGTCGGGCCAGGGAACTGGCGGTGCTGCACACGCTCGGTGCGGGTCACCGCCTGGTGGCCCGGTCGTTGCTGGCCGAGCAGTCGTTCCTCGCCGGCATGGGTGTGCTGGTGGGGCTGGCCGTGGGAATCGGCGTGGCGGCGACGATGGCTCCGCTGGTCATCCTGACCGCGTCGGCGGACCGTCCTGACCCCCCACCGTTGCTGAGCGTCGACTGGCCGCCGGTGCTGGTCACCGGCGTCGGACTGCTGGCGTTGGCCCTGGCGTTCAGCGCCGCGGCGTCGGTCAGCGTGCGGCGACGGCTCACCGCCGCACAGCTGCGCGCCGGGGAGGACCAGTGAACGCGACCAGCGCAGCGAGACGGGATGTCGCAGCCGCGAACGAAAGGCCGGTCCGGTGAGCGTGAGGCGGATCAGGGCGTACGGCGTTCAGCTGGGCCTGCTGGCGGTGCTGGGACTGGTCGCGGCGCTGCTGCTGACCGCCGCGCCCCGGCTGACCGGCGAGTACGCCGACCGGGGGCTGCGTGCCGACGTGGCCCGGCTGCCGCATCTGGTGCGTGACGTGTCGCTGGCCGTGGAGCGGCCCGCGCCGGCCGAGACCGGGCAGGCCGACCTGGACCGGTACGCCGCCGAGTTGCCGTCGCCGCTGCCGGACCTGGTGGATCGCCGCTGGTACGCGGCATCGTTGGACGAGGAACACCTGCTCGCCAGCGGCGACGCGCCGCCGATGGACGGCGGCGCGCGGAAGGTGTTCGGCCTGCGTGCCCAGACCGGTGTCATCGAGGCAGCCGAGCTGATTGCCGGCCGTTGGCCGCGCACCCGTCCGGGTGGCCCGGCCGAGGTGGTCGTGTCCCAGGCGGTGGCCGAGACGCTGTCGTTGCGCGCCAGCCAGCGGTTGTCCTTCGCCGGGCGGGACGGTCAGGCACCCGCGCGGATCGTCGGGGTGTTCGAACCGCGCGACGCCGGTGACCCGGTCTGGGACGACCTGGGGCACGCCCTGGAGCCGGTGATCCCGGTGCTGGACGGTGAGCCGTACATCGTGGCCGGGGTGACCGACTGGATCGGTGTGGACGTGGTCTCCGCCGGCACTGGCGTAGCCGCCGTCAGCGGCTGGCGGTACCGCTTCGACGAGCGGCGGCTGACCACGGCGACGCTGGAGTCGGTGACGGCGGCGGTGGCCGAGACGCGCCGCATGTCGTGGCACTCGGGGGCGACCGTGCAGACGTCGCTGGACAGTGCGCTGTCGCGGTTCGCGGCGCAGCTGCACGCCGTACAGGCGCTGCTCGCCGTCGTGCAGGCGGGTCTTCTCGCCAGCCTGCTCGGCTTGATCCTGCTGGCGGCCCGGTTGACGGTGCTGCGGCGACGCGACGAGTTCGCGTTGCTGCGGGCCCGGGGCGCCGCTCTGCCCGCCATCGGGCTACGGTCCCTGGCCGAGTCCGCGCCCGTGCAGCCGGTCGCGGTGCTGATCGGTTGGCTCGTCGGCAGCCAGGTGCCGGGCCGCCAGGGGGCGTTTCCGTGGCTGGTGGTGGCGCTGGCGGTGCTCACCACCGCGGTGGTGCCGGTGCTGGCGATGCACTCGCAGCGGCGGGTCGGCGTGGTCAGCGGACGCGCCGATGTCGCCTGGCGGCGCCCGTCGGCCCGGCGGCTGACCGTCGAGGCGGGCGTGCTGGTGCTGGCCGGGCTCGGGGTGGTGCTGCTGCGCCGCCGTGGCCTCGACCCGGACGCCGGTGTCGACGTGTACCTCAGTTCGGTGCCGGTGCTGGTCGCGGTGGCCGCCGCGCTGGTGGCCGTACGACTGTTGCCGTGGCCGCTGCGGCTGGCCGGTCGGCTCGCCGCGCGGGCCCGCGGTGCGTCGCTGTTCCTCGGCGTCGCCCGTGCCGGACGGGGTGCGCCGGTGGCGTTGGGGCCGCTGGCGGTGTTGATCGTCGCGGTCAGCACCGGGGTCTTCGGCGGGGTGGTCACCACCGCCGTCGACGCGGCCCGGGACCGGGGGGCCACGTTGACGGTGCCGGCGGACGCCTGGCTGACCGGGTACACCTTCTCCCCCGACGCGGAGGACGCGTTGGCGCGCACGCCCGGGGTGACGGCGCTGGCCCGGGTGCGGGTGGACTCGAACCGGCGGCTGGTGCCGGACGCGGCGACGCCGTCGCGGCAGCTCGGCACGGTACGGGTACTGGTGGTGGACGCCCCCGCCTTCGCCGAGGTGGTGGCGCACAGCGGCGTCGACGTGGACGTGCCGGCGGCGCTGTTGTCGGCCGCCCGCGACGACGGGCCGGTACCGGCGGTGGTGTCCCCGGCGGTGGCCGAGGGGCTCGGCGACCGGGCCGCCGTCGACGTGCAGAGCAGGTTGTACGAGTTCCGGGTCGCCGGGGTGGCCGACGCCTTCCCGGGCCTGGGGCTGGGCACCGAGCGGTTCGTGGTGCTGCCGTGGCAGGCGCTGCCCGAGTACGAGTACACGCCGATCATCCCGAACCGCTATCTGGTCGCCGGTGACGACATCGACGAGGCGCACCTGCTGAGGGTGGCCGACGACGCGCAGCGGCAGCGGCAGTCCGAGGTGCTCGGCGTGCAGGTGACGCGCACGCAGCTGCCGGCGTCGGTGCAGACCTGGCGGGCGTACCGCGAGGAACTGGACCGTACCGGGGCCAACGACGTGCTGACTCTGGCGTTCACCGCCGGCGCCGCCGGAGGCACCGCGCTGGCCGTGCTGGCCGTCGGGTTCGCGGTGGCCGCCGGTGCCGCCGATCGGGGTCGGATGCTGTCCCGGTTGCGGACCCTGGGCCTGTCCGCCGGGCGTGGCCGACGACTGCTGGTGTACGAGTTGGTGCCGTTGGTCCTGGTCGCGGCCCTGGCGGGGGCGGCGGTGGGTGCGACCCTGCCCCGGATCCTGGGATCCACCCTCGGGTTGTCCGCGTTCGCGCCCGGTGTGCCGATCCGCGAGCACCTGGATCCGCTGGTCCTGGCCTCGGTGCTGGGGCTGGTGGTGGTGGGCCTGGTGACCGGGTTGGCGGTGGAGAACCTGATGAACCGACGGATGCGCCTCGGTGAGGTGCTGCGGTTGGGAGAGGAGAACCCATGACGGTGGTGCCGGATGTTCCGGACCTGGCAACGTTGCAGCGGCGTGCGGCGGAACGGGCGGCCGCCCGGGCCGGCGGGGTCGACCGCCTGCGCGGGCACATCGTCTGCGACGGCCTGGTGCGCATCTTCACCAGCGAGGGTGTGGAGGTCGTCGCGTTGCAGGGCCTCGACCTGGTGGTCGACCGTGGTGAGCTGCTGGCCATCGTGGGTGCGTCGGGGTCCGGCAAGTCGACGGTGTTGAACATCCTGTCCGGGTTGGACACGCCGACCGCGGGTATCGCCCGGGTGGCCGGCTACGACCTGCTGACCATGTCGGCGGCCAGGCGGCTGCGGTACCGGCGGCACACCGTCGGGTTCGTGTGGCAGCAGACCGGACGCAACCTGTTGCCGTACCTGACCGCGCGGGAGAACGTGGAACTGCCGATGCGGCTGTCGCGCCGGGGTGGCCGGGCCGCGCGGCGGCGGGCGGCGGAGCTGCTGGAGATGGTCGGCGTCGGCTACTGCGCGGACCGTCGGCCGGGGCAGCTCAGCGGCGGCGAGCAGCAACGCTGCGCCGTCGCGGTGGCGGTGGCCAACGACCCGGAGGTGCTCTTCGCCGACGAGCCGACCGGTGAACTGGACGAGGCGACGGCCGGGGAGGTCTTCGCCGCGCTGCGCACCATCAACGCCGAGCTGGGGGTGACCGTGGTGGTGGTGACCCACGACCCGCAGGTCGCCACCCAGGTTCGGCGTACGGTCGCGATCCGTGACGGCCGCACCGCCTCGGAGGTGCACCGCACCGCGCGGGTCGGTGCCGACGGCGTCGAGGAACTGGTCACCGAGGAGTACGCGGTGCTGGACCGGGCCGGACGGATGCAGCTGCCGGCGGGCTTCGTCGATGCGTTGGCCCTGCGGGACCGGGTGAGGCTGACCCTGGAGCCGGACCACGTGCAGGTCCGCTCCGGCGACGAGAGGAGTACGCGGTGAGCGAGCAGGATCTGATCCGGGTCGACGGGCTCAGCCGTGACTACGGCGGCGGCGATCGGGTGGTCCACGCGATCCGGGACGTGTCGTTGCGCGCCGGCCGGGGTGAGTTGGTCGCGGTGCGGGGCCGTTCTGGGGCGGGCAAGACCACGCTGCTGAATCTCATCGGCGGCCTGGACCGGCCCACTGCGGGGCGGGTGTGGGTGGCCGGCCAGGAGGTCACCGCGGCCGGTGAGAAGGATCTGCTGCGGCTGCGCCGGGACACCATCGGGTTCGTGTTCCAGTCGTTCGGGTTGATTCCGATCCTGTCCGCAGCGGAGAACGTGGGGGTGCCGATGCGGCTGGCGAGGGTCCCGGCCACGCAACGCGAGGAGCGGGTGTCGGTGCTGCTGGAACTGGTTGGGCTGGGTGGCCAGGCCGCGCAGCGGCCGTACGAGATGTCCGGCGGGCAGCAGCAACGGGTGGCGATCGCCCGGGCGTTGGCCAACGATCCGGCGCTGCTGATCGCCGACGAGCCGACCGGCCAGTTGGACTCGGAGACCGGCCGTGCGGTGATGGACCTGTTGCGGGCGCTGGTGCACGCCCGGGGGATGACCGCGCTGGTCGCCACGCACGATCCGACGCTGGTGGAGATGGCCGACCGGGTGCTGGTGCTGCGGGACGGTCGACTGGTCGAGGCGGCCGAGCCGGTTCGGGTGTGACCGGATTCAGTACGGGTCGCCGCAGACCCGCCATCCGCCGTCCTCCCGCACCACCGACAGGTCCCGCTGTTCGGTGCTGCCGGTGTCGCGGGTCAGCAGGACGGTGACCTTGCCGTGCGGCCGGCCGCCACGGGTGGCCACGGAGACGTCCACGATCTCGTAGTCGCGCACCACCGGCGGGGTGCGGATCCAGCTGGTGAAGCCGAGTTCGCTCCACCGGGTACGGGCGTCGGCGCAGAGCCGTTCGTACGCGCTGCCGGTGTCACCTGCGGTGACCTCGCGCAGGAACCCCTCGGCGGTCTCCCGGACCGGGGTGGAGGCCTGGGTGACCAGTTGCAGGTTCCAGGCGCCCAGCCCGGCCACTCCGACGCAGCACAGTGCCACGCCAGCGCCGGCGACGGCGAGGCCGGTCCGCATCGGATGGCGTCGCCGGGCCGGTCTGCTCCACGGCTGCGCAGTGCCCACACCACTCGACGGTAGAGAATCGGCCGCCGTGGCGGGCCGAAAGTGGGCGTGGCCGGGCGATCACGCCCGGCCACGCCCACGTCAGAACCCTGGTCAGTTCTTGATTTCCTTGCGCCCGTTTCCGGTCGCGCTGATGGTGACCCGGCGAGGCTTGGCCCGCTCGGCGACCGGGATCCGCAGTGTCAACACGCCGTTGTCGTAGCCGGCCTCAAGCTTGTCGGTGTCGAGGGTGTCGCCGAGGAAGAGCTGGCGGCTGAAGACGCCCATCGGACGCTCAGCGGCGACCAGTTCGACGTTGTCGCCGGCGGGGCGGCGACGTTCGGCGCGGACGGTCAGCACGTTGCGTTGCACCGTGCAGTCGATGCTCTCCGGGTCGACTCCGGGCAGGTCGAAGGCGGCGTAGAAGTAGTCACCGTCGCGGTAGGCGTCCATGTGCATGACGGCCGGGCGGCTGGTGCTGCCGAAGAACTGCTCGGCGAGCCGGTCGATCTCACGGAACGGGTCGGTGCGCATCAGCATCGGGTACCTCCTCGGTTCTCCTGGCCGAAGGATCCTTAGTTGAGTCTGGTCGACTCAACTTCCACTTCTTGTTTAGCTCGTCCGTCGCCCAGCGTCAAGTCGGCGGCTCATCGGACCGGTCGAGACCCCCGACCCACCGATGATCGACGGCTGACCGTACGGCTCGCCGATCTGCCGCTCAGGGACCGTCTGGTGGATTCCGGTCCTGGTGGTCGCGCTCGACAATGTCAGAGTGACAACGGCGACGCCGCAGGCACGAACCGGTACGCCAGAGCACCCGCCGCCCTCCGGCCCCGGCCCCAGAGCGGCCGGACCGTGGCTGGTCGCCGGTGCGGTCACGCTGGTCCTGCTGGCGCTGGCCGCCCGTTACGGCTACCACCGCGACGAGCTGTACTTCCTGCTGGCCGGCGACCACCTCGACTGGGGGTACGTCGACCAGGGCCCCCTGGTGCCGGCTCTGGCCCGGCTCGCGGACACGGTCGCACCCGGCAACCTGCTGGTCCTGCGGACACCGTCGGCGCTGCTGGCCGGCGGTGCGGTGCTGCTGGTCGCGGCGATAGCCCGGCAGTTCGGCGCCGACCGCAGCACCCAGACGTTCGCCGCCCTGCTCGGCGCCACGTCGGGGATCGTGCTGTCCACCGGCCATCTGCTCAGCACCACCACCGTCGACCTCGTGGTCTGGTTGGCCGCCGCACTGTGTACCGTGCTGCTGCTGCGCACCGGCGACGGCCGATGGGCCCTCGCCGTCGCGTTGGTGCTCGGTGTCGGCATGGCCAACAAGCTGCTGCCCGCGCTGCTCGCGGTGGGACTGGTGGCCGGAGTTGCGCTCGCGGGGCCACGCCGGCTGCTGCGCGACCGCTGGGTGCTGGCCGCCGCCGGCCTGTACGCGCTCCTCGCTGCGGCGAGCCTGGCCTGGCAGGCGGTCAACGGCTTTCCCCAGCTGGGAGTCGCGGCGACGATCGCCGACGGGGACAGCTCCTACAGCGGCCGGCTCGACGCCCTGCTGCTGCACTTCGTGATCATCAGTCCGTTCGTGATGCCGATCTGGGTGGCCGGGCTGGTGGCGCTGCTGCGCCGGCCGCAATGGCGCGGCCACCGGGCGCTCGGCTGGGCCTGGCTGGTCGTGTCCGGCATCGTGCTGCTCGTCGGCGGCAAGGGCTACTACGACGCGCCACTGTTGCTGGTGCTCACCGCGGCCGGGGCGGTCATCGCCGCCGGCTGGGCGGCACGCGATCGGGTACGCCGAACGTTGCTGGCCGCGGTCGTCGTGCTCGCCGCCACCAGCAACGCGGTGCTGTTGCTGCCGGTCCTGCCGGCCGACCGGTTGCCCGACTTCGTCGTGGCGGTCAACTACGACGCCGGGGAGACCATCGGTTGGCCGGCATTCGCCGATTCGCTCGCCGCCGTACACCGCGCCCTACCTCCGCAGGAGCAGGCCCGCGCGATCATCCTCACCGGCAACTACGGCGAGGCGGGCGCGGTGGCCCGCTACGGCCCGCAGCGCGGGCTGCCCGCCGCGTACTCCGGGCACAACAGCGTGGCCGACTTCGGCCGGCCGCCGGACGGGGCCGACGTGGCGATCGCCGTCGGCTGGTCGCGACCGGACCGGCTGCGGGCCTGGTTCACCGACGTCACCCCGGCCGGACGGGTGGACCTGGGGGTGGCGGTGGACAACGACGAGAACGGTGGGCCGATCTGGCTGTGCCGTGGGCTACGGCGTCCCTGGGCCGACATCTGGGACACCGAGGTACGTCACACGGGGTGAACGGCGGCCGCGCGGACCGCCACGGCGAGTTCGTCGGGCGGGTTAGGGTGCTGCGATGGGTACCCATTCCGCCGCGGTCGAGGCGCTCAAGGCAGACCCGCGCATTGCCTCCTTGCGCCGCTCACTCGAGGTCTACTACGGCAATCCCGACCGGGACACGGCGATGGACGCCTTCTATGCCCGCTTCGTCCGCCCCGGCGACCTGGTCTTCGACATCGGTTCGCACGTGGGAGACCACATCGGCAGCTTCCGCCGGCTCGGTGCCCGGGTCGTCGCCGTCGAACCGCAACCGCTGTGCCTGCGGGCGTTGCGGGCCATCTACGCCGACGACGACCAGGTCACGCTAATTGAGGGAGCCTGTGGTGCCGAACCGGGTCGGATCGGTTTTCTGGTCAACTCGGCGAACCCCACCGTCTCCACCGCCTCCACCGACTTCGTCGCCGCCGCGGCCGGCGCGGGCGGCTGGGAGGACCAGGTCTGGGACGGCCGGATCGAGGTACCGGTGACCACCGTCGACACGCTGATCGCCGAGCACGGCACGCCGGCCTTCGTCAAGATCGACGTGGAGGGCTTCGAGGACGCCGTGCTCGCCGGGCTGAGCCGACCGCTGCCCGCGCTGTCGTTCGAGTTCACCACGATCGGACGGGCGGTCGCGCTGCGCTGCCTGCGCCGGCTCGCCGCGCTCGGCTTCGGCGGGTTCGACCTCGCCCTGGGCGATGACAAGGCGCTGGCCCTCGGGCGGTGGGTCGGTGCCGAGGAGATGGCCGCGTACCTGCTCGCGCTGCCGCACGAGGCCAACTCCGGCGACGTGTACTGCGTCCCCACGGCATCCTGATCCGGCGCAGCGCGACCCCGTTCCCAGCGGTACGGCTGCCCGACGTCCGGTCAGCCGCGGCGGCGGGCCCGGGCCGCCCAGATGGCGTACGCGGGATCCCGGTCCAGGTTGTGCCGGTCCCGGTCGTAGCGGCGGGTGGTGCGCGGGTCGGCGTGGCCCATGGCGTCCTGCACGTCCTCCAGCGGCACCCCCTCGGCGCGGGCGGTGGTGGCGAAGGCGTGCCGCAGGGAGTGCGGCGACAGCCGCGCCCACGCGGGAATCCCCGCGCTGCGGGCGAGTCGTCGGACCAGCCGGAACACCGAGTGCCGGTCGAGGCGGGCACCGCTGGCGGTGGCCAGCAATGGACCGCTCAACTGCGTCACGTCCACCCGCTGCGCGGCGGCCCGTTCGGCGAGGTACGCGTCGACGGCGTACGCCGTGCCCGGGGTCAACGCCCGGCGGCGTGACCGACCGCCCTTACCGACGAACCGCACGCTGCGGTGCCCCCGCTCGGCACCCAGGTCGTCCAGGTTCAGCGAGACCAGCTCCCCCACCCGCAGCCCCAGATCGGCGAGCAGGGCGACGGCGGCACGGTTGCGGGCGGCGGTCGGGCCGGTCTCCGCCTCGGCGGCCGCGAGCAGCGCGTCCACCTCGTCCGGGGTCAGACCGACGGTGACCGAGTGGTCCCGATCGACGCGCGGCCGGTCGGCCCCGGAGACCGGATTGGACTCGACCGCCCGCAGCTTGACCAGGAAGTCGTACCAGCTCGACAGCGCGGACAGTTTCCGGGCGACGGTCGCCGGCGTCAGCGGACGTCCGGTCCGCGCGGACAGGCTGCTCTCCAAGGTCCGGCCGTACTCGTTGACGTGCAGGAAGTTCGCGCGCAGCGGATCCAGCCGACGCAGCTCGCACCAGGCCAACCACCCGGCGACGTCCCGACGGTACGCGTCACGGGTGTGCTCGCTGAGCCGGCGGTTGCGCAACCATGCCTCGGTCACGGCATGGGGCCCACCGGGCAGGGCGGGGTGGATCGGGGGGTGGTACCGCACCGGGGTGTCGGAGGAGCGCATGTGAAAAAGGTTCTCAGCTCCGGTTGAGGTACGCGAACAGGCGCGCCGGCAGAAATTGATCATCCGATCGGGCGTCGCGGCGCGGCCGGGTAGCGGGCGCATTCTCTCCGGCACCGGCGCGCATCCACCGGACAGCATGGCGGCGACCTACCCTGACGTGGTGCTGTCTGAGATCAACGGCCTGTCCCGACACTTCACCGAAGACACGCTGCGGGCGTACCTGCTCAGCCGCACGACGCGAACCGACAGCGGATGCCTCATCGTGCGCGGCTACGGCAGCCGGCGCGGCGTGTACCAGAAACTCGCGGGCCGGGCGTGGGCGCACATCGCGGCGTACGCGGTCTTCGTCGGCGGCTACGATCCCGCCCTCGAAGTCCACCACGACTGCGGAGTCCCGGACTGTATCGAGCCGACCCATCTGCGCCAGCTCAACCACGCGGACAACTGCCGGCAACGAACCCAGCGCCTGCGCTGCCGCAACGGTCACGAGCGGGAAACCGAGCCCGGCACCGACCGCCTGCGACGGGTCTGTCGCACCTGCAACCGCCTGGCGCAGAAACGCTGGCGTGAACGCCAGGCGGCCGAGGTCGCCGAAGCCCGCACGGCGTACGGTCGAGGGCCGTCCTGACCCGGCCACGGCCTCCGGCGGGGGTTACGGTCGGATCACAGCCTTGACGATGCCGTGGTCGCGGCTGGTCATGAGCGTCTTGATGAGCGCGGGCGCCTCATCGAGGGTGGTCTCGTGGTTGAAGATCGCATCGGGATTGAGCAGTCCGTCGGCGATGTAATCCATGATTGTCTGTGCGGGGCCCACATCCGCGAGTCCCGTCCACAGGTTGAGGCCGTTTCTCAGCGCGCCGGCGATATCGAAGCTGACAGGCTTGTGGGGAATCCCGATGATCGACAGGAAACCCTCCGGGGCGAGAGAGTCGATCGCCGCCTGGAAGGTGGCTTCCACGCCTGCGCAGTCGATCGCGGCATCCACGCCCACGCCGCCGGTGATGCGCTGCAGCTCCTCGCGCGGATCGGCGGCGGAGATGACGTCGGTTGCTCCCATCTGCCGGGCGATCTCGAGGCGTTCCGGCACGAGGTCGATGGCGATCAGCTTCGCGGGCTTCCAGATCGTCGCGTAGTGGATTGCCGAGAGCCCCACCGGGCCGCAGCCGAAGACGGCGATGGTGCGTCCCTGCTGTGTCACCGCCTTGGTGACGCCACCGGCTCCGGTGGTGAGTGCGTCGGAGATCGCGAGTGCGGACTCGTCGGACACGTGGTCGGGTACCCGAATCATGTCGCGGGCGGCGAAGGGGATTCGCAGCCGCTCGGCATGGGAACCGGCGAAGCCTCCGTACGTCTCGCCGCAGCCGTAGACCCCGCCGAACTGGCAATGCGCGTAGTTCCCGCGGCGGCAGCTCGCGCAAACGCCACAGTACGGAGCTGGGGAGACTGTCACGCGGTCGCCGACAGAGAAGTTCTTCACCGCGGAGCCGAGTTCACGGATACGGCCCACCATTTCATGGCCGAGGATGAATCCGGTGTCCGGCACCAGGTCCCCAGAGACCACGTGCAGGTCGGAGCCACAGATGGATGTCGCGATGACGTCGACGATGGCGTCGGTGGGCTCCTGTATCACCGCATCCGGAACCTCCCGGACCTCCGTCTCGCCCGGCACGCTGTAGATCAGTGCCTTCATGACTTCCTCCTAGGCTCCCAGTGCCGAACGAACGGACCGCTCTCAGCATCGCATAGAGATCACGACCCCGCCGTGCTTGTGCGGGTCGCGCCGGCCACGATCAGCCACCCGCGGAACACCGGATCAGGGGACGATGACGGCCCGTCCGCGGATCTTGCCCTCGTGCAGGTCGCTGTAGGCGCGCACGGCGTCGTCCAGGGGATAGGTGACCGTCTGGATAGAGACTTCACCACGGTGCGCCATGTCGACGAGTTCGAGCAGTTCCTTGCGGCGTCCCCACAGAGAGGTGCTCACCTGTGCGTCGTACGGCGCCGTGAGCAGGCTGACCCGTGCACTGCCACCGCCGGCGCCGACGAGAACGACCGAGCCGCCCACCCCGACACAAGCCAGTGCGAGATCTCCGGTCGCGTCGATCCCGACGAAGTCGAACACCACGTCCGCTCCGCGACCGTCGGTGGACTCCTTGATCCGGTCCGCCGCCTCAGGCTTGGACTCCAGTACCTCGTGGGCTCCCATCTCGGCGGCGAAGGCAAGCTTCTCCTCGCCGAGGTCGAGCGCGATGACGCGGGTAGGAGTCAGCACCCGAAGCAGCTGAATCGCCACGTGCCCCAGTCCTCCAGCACCGATCACCACTGCGCTGCTCCCCCCGACGAGCTTCGGCAGCACCTTCTTGATGGCCTGGTACGGAGTCAGGGCCGCGTCAGTCAGAGAGGCCGCCTTGACCGGGTCCAGATCCCCAATGGGCACCAGGTGGCGTACATCGTCGACCAGCATGAACTCGGCCATGGCTCCGTCGCGACCGAGTCCCGGAGAAACCATGCCCGTCAGGCAGAGGTTCTCGGATCCGTCGGCGCACATCCGACACACGCCACAGCCCCAACAGCCGTAGACGATCACGCTGTCACCGATCTGCACGCCGGTCACGCCGGCGCCGAGCTCCTCGACGACGCCCGCCGGTTCGTGCCCGAGCGTCATCGGCAGCGGGTAGGGATACTGCTCCGCGCTGTAGCTCATGACGACCTCGTCGGAGTGGCACAGCCCCGAGGCCGTAACTCGCAGGAGAATCTCACCCGGACCAGGAGTGGGCTTGTCAACCTCCCGAAGCTCGGGAGGATTTCCGACCTTGGTGTATTGAACAGCCTTCATGGGACCTGCCCCTCAAAGCTCGCGGATTGCTGTCAGTCAAGCACTGGACCGTCCGCCGTGTGAAGATCGTGCATTGCACCGACAAGATCAGCCAGGCCCTTGACGTCACCTGGCGTCAGCCCGGGGCGAGGACGCAGAAGTCGTTGCCCTCCGGGTCGGCGAGGCACTTCCACGACACGTCGTCGCTCTGGCCGACGTCGATGACGGTCGCACCGAGAGTTGTCAGCCGGGCCACCTCCGCCGCCTGGTCGTCACCGGCGTACGGCTTCAGGTCGAGATGGACCCGACTCCACCAGGTCCTCGGCTGCGGCGTACGAAGGAACTCCAGGTACGGTCCGACGCCTGCGGCTGAACGCAGCCGTGCATGGTCGTCGGTCACCTCGTGCAGGGTCCAGTCCGTCGCCGAACCCCAGAACCGGGCCATGGCTCGCGGATCCGCGCAGTCGACCACGACCGTGGCTATCGGCCCGGTGTCCCGGTAGATCTCCCGAGGCTCCAGCACGCAGAACACGTTGCCGTCCGGGTCAGCCAACACCGTCCACGGGACGTCCCCCTGGCCCACGTCGGCGGGCGTCGCACCGAGATCCATCAGGCGGCCCACCAGCTCCGCCTGATGAGCCTCGGACGTGGTGGCGAGGTCGAGGTGCACGCGGTACCGCACCGTCTCCGGGTCCGGCACGCTGACGACGTCAATGCAGACAGCGGTCGGGTCCGGCCAGGAGAACCCGAGGGGTTCGATGTTGGTCACGCCGGGTCCCTCGCTGGAGACACCCCAGCCGAGCGCGTCCGCCCAGAACTGGCCGAGGGCTGCATCGTCGCGAGCCTTGAAGTTCACCTGTACGAGCCGCAATGCCATGCGCCCCACCCTAGGTGCAGGCAGATCGGCTCCGAGCGCCCGATTACACCAGCGTGAGTCCTTACGCACATTAACAGTCATTATGATGTGCGTACGGTATGCCCGATTTCTGGGCAATGTTTACTGGATTGATGTAACCGGTAATCCAGTAATTGGGTAAGGGTCGTCGATGGTGCACCGATGAGGTTTCCGCGCCACCGCCGTCGGTACGGGTGGGATCGACTCACGAGAGGCTGCCACTGATGCGGAAACTGATCTTCGGGATGAACGTGAGCCGGGACGGCTACATCGCCGCCCCCGGCGACGACCTCGGCTGGAGTGTGCCGAGCGAGGAACTGTTCCAGTGGTGGTCCGACCGGGTGGGGGCGACCGACCTGGCGCTGTACGGGCGCAGGCTGTGGGAGACGATGAGCTCCCACTGGCCGACCGCCGACCAGCAGCCCGACGCCACACCGGCCGAGGTCGAGTACGCCCGCCGCTGGCGGGACATGCCGAAGGTGGTGTTCTCCTCCACCATCAGGACGGTCGACTGGAACGCCCGCCTGGTCACCGGTGACGCGGTCACCGAGATCACCCGACTCAAGGCCGAAGACGGCGGTGCCATGGACATCGGCGGGGCCACCCTCACCGCAGCGGCCATACGGGCCGGGCTGATCGACGAGTACGTGCTGGCCACCGCACCGGTCCTGCTGGGCGGCGGCACACCGTTCTTCACGGCCCTGGACAGGTGGGTGAACCTGAACCTGCTGGAGACGCGGACGTTTCCCGGCGGCGTGGTACTGACCCGATACGAGACACGGCGATGAGCACGGGCATCACAGTGTCGGGGGCAGACCCAGCCACCGTTTGTCGGTGACGTCGAATCCGGTGAGTTCGGCGATCTTCCCGTCGACGATGTGCAGGACTGCGATGGTGACCAGCCGGTACTCCGGGTCATCGGGGGTGCGGAGGTACAGCACGGCGGCGGGCATGCGGTTGAGCGTCGCGCTGACACAGCGCCAGTCGTCGTAACCGCGCTGGAAGAGCCCGTGGGCGACCCAACCCCCCACCGCCTCCTTGGCCGTCGTGGTCCAGGTGCCCGGCTCGGGCGGCATCGCGAACCGTGCGGCATCCCCCGCGCGGACCGCCGCGATGAACGTGTCCTCCACCGGCGCTCGCCGGTCAGGCGCCAGCGTTGAGCCACCCACTGCTTGGATGGAACTGCAGCGTGAGGAGGTTGTACCAGCCGTAGCGGGCCTTACTGGCTGCCGTATTCGGCCCTTGGTACTGCGCACCGAACGATGCCGTGCCGTAGCCGGTGGCCAGTCCGGAACCGCCCATGAAGTAACCCCGATAGCCATCGGTTGCGGTGACCATTCCGGAGTTGGAGATTTCCACCCCGGACCTGATCCATCCGCTCTGATAGCTGTACTGCCCCGTCAGTGGACTGTAGAGGGCTGCGCGACCGTTGTTGCCGCTGGAGAGGGTGCAGACCCACACCGGGCCGTACCCGGTGCCGAGCGACGTCCAACAGCGTCGCTCCGCAGCGGCGGCGGGCGTGGCCACCAGCGCGGGAAGCAGCAGAATGGGGACGGCGATGAGCAGGTGCACGAATCGGCGGATCATCTGTTGCCTCCCCGACTGAGAGTAAGGAGACGATATATCGCCGGTCATCACTTGACAAGCGTTCTGACCTCTTGCCACGCGGCGATACCGGCGACGACGTGACAGGGTTCAGACGGACCGTCACGACGGGCACTGGCTAGACGTGGAGGCGCTGTCGGGCGATCCGTTGCCCGTGCTCGATGTGTCTACTAGGGTCGACCGGGTGACTGCCGGGTCGGCCATGGGCCACGAGCGGACGGGGTACCCGGCCCGCCGGTGAGGTGTACGCGGGCCCGTGGCCCGCCGCCCTCCCCCATCATCGTGCTGCGCCCATCTTCGCGGCGCTGCGTGCCCTACCCCGCGCCGCTTCAGGCGCGATCGTCGCCGTGGCCACCGGCGTTTTCGACGTGGCTGACTCCTGCCGCAGCAGAAAGCAGAGCATGCCGAACGACTTCAACCAGCAAATCATCAACGAGTTCCGGGCCAACCAGGGCCGGGTGGGTGGCCCGTTCGAAGGTTCCCGCCTGATCCTGCTCACCACCACCGGGATCCGCACCGGCGCCAAGCACACCACTCCGGTGGGATACCTGCCCGACGACGAACGGATCCTGGTCATCGCCTCCGCCGGGGGCGCCGACAGGCATCCGCAGTGGTACCGCAACCTGGTCGCCGACCCGCAGGTCACCGTCGAGGACGGCGTCTTCACCTACCCGGCGCGCGCCGAGGTGCTCACCGGCGCCGAGCGGGACCGCCTCTTCGCCCGGGCCGTGGCGGCCGACCCCGGCTGGGGCGAGTACCAGGCGATGACGTCGCGGGTCATCCCGGTGGTCGCCCTGCACCAGCTGGCCGCTGGTCCGCCGGACGCGCCGTCGTGGGGCGCGGCGCTGAAACTGGTCCACGACGCGTTCCGGCGGGAGCTGGCGCTGATCCGCGCCGAGATCCACCACTCCGGTCCGACGCTCGGCGCCCAACTGCGGGTGAACTGCCTGCGGCTCTGCGGCGGTCTGCACACGCACCACACCACCGAGGACAGCGGCATGTTCGTCGGCATCGGCGCGCAGCGACCGGAGCTGGCACCCGTGCTGGACCGGCTGCGCGCGGAGCACCGGCGGGTGGCCGAACTGGTGGCCCGGTTGCAGCAGACGCTCGCCGCCGACGGCGCCGACCGCGACCAGGTCCGCGAGCAGGTCGACCAGCTCATCGCCGAACTGGAGGCGCACCTGGCGTACGAGGAGGAGCAGTTGATCCCGGTGCTCGACGGGACCGGCTGAGCGCCTGGTCCGCAGTCGCGACGGGGAGCGCGGGCCGGGTTGGCGGGGTCAGGCGGCGCGCCGGCGGAACGGAAACCACGTTCGTCGGCGCGCCGGCGACCGCGGTGCCTCGGCGGGTTCGGCGGGGGCGGTTGCGGCACGGCGGTTGCTCTGCCAGCGCTGTACGACGGTGTCGGCGTCGACCGGGCGCACCACCACCCGGGGCCCGGACGGGTTGCGCAGCCAGGCCAGCACCTCGGCGTTCAGGTCGGCCACGCACGCGCGTACCGCCTGTTCGGTCGGCAGATCGCGGACCTCGTCGTCGAGCTGCTCGATGCGGCGGCGCAGCAGCAGCGGGGTGGGCAGCAGCAGGTCGCTGGGGATCTGCTCGCGTTCCAGGAAGCTCTTGATCCACCAGGACTCGTCGTAGGGCAGCCCTCGTCCGGCGAGCGGCTTGCCCGCGCCGGGCAGGTTGTCGAACTCTCCGCGCTGCTGGGCCGACCTGATCTGCGCCTCGACCGAGGCTTCCCACCGCATCTCCAACCTCGCCACCTCCCCGGACAACCGTAACGTGACCGCCATCTCCCGATGGCGCAGCGTTACCGGCCCGGCCGGCATTCCCCGCTGGTCTACGCTCAGGCACACAGTGAGACGGGGGCCACGGGCATGGTGAGTACGGCGGGAATTGTCGGAATCGCATTGGTTGCCCTGGGGATGGTGCTGACGCCGGGGCCGAACATGGTCTATCTGGTGTCGCGCTCGGTGACCCAGGGCCGGCGGGCCGGGTTGATCTCACTGCTCGGGGTGGCTGCCGGGTTCGCCGTCTACCTGGGCGCGGCAGTGGCCGGCATCGCCACCGTGTTCGTGCTGGTGCCGGCGTTGTACACGGCGGTCAAGCTGGCCGGCGCGGCGTACCTGCTGTGGCTGGCGTGGCAGGCGATGCGCCCGGGCGGGCAGTCGCCGTTCACCCCGACGCCGCTGCCGCCGGATCCGGCCCGGCGGCTGTTCGCCATGGGCCTGGTCACCAACCTGCTCAACCCGAAGATCGCCATCCTGTACGTGTCATTGCTGCCACAGTTCATCGACCCGGCACGCGGCAACGTCGCCGGCCAGAGTCTGCTGCTGGGGCTGACCCAGATCGCCGTGGCGTTGACGGTGAACGCGCTGATCGTGCTGACCGCCGGTGGCATCGCCGGGTTCCTCAGCCGGCGGCCGCTGTGGCTGCGCGCCCAGCGGATGGTGATGGGCACGGTGCTGGCGGCGCTGGCGGTGCGGATCGCCGCCGACCGTTCACGCGCCGCCGTCGCCACCGGCTGAGCCACCGGCTGGGTCAGCGGCGGATCCCGCTGGTCACCGCGTCCAGCAGGCGCTCCAGGACCGCGCGGGTGGGCAGCTGCGACAACAGGTGCGCGACGCTACGGTCGGCGTACCGCCGCTCTTCCTCGCCGCGGGCGTCCAGGGCGCCGCGCACCTGTTCGCAGACGTAGTTGGCGAGGCTGGTGACCGTACCGCGGAATGCGGCCAGGTCCAGCGGCGGTAGGGTGCCCGCCGTCGTGCGATAGCCGTCGACCAGGGCGCGCGCACCGGCCACGTTGACCGTTCCACCGGGGGCCACAGCCCAGTCCAGCAGGGCGTTCGCCAGTTCCCAGCCGGGTGGTTGGCCACCAGCGTGTTCCCAACCGACGACGACGAGCCGGCCGTTCGCGGCCAGCCGGGTGCTCGACGGGCCCAGGGTGTTGTGGCAGAGCACCGGTTCCGGCAGTTCGGCGTCGCCCCCGATGCCGTCGAGGTCGGTCAACGTGGCTACGGCGGCGGCCAACGCCGGAGCCCAACGAGCGTGGCGTGCCGCGGCAGCGGCAGCCAGGTCGGGCCAGCCTTCGGTGGCCAGCCGGGAGGCGTGCCAGGGGCTGACCCGACCCACCGGCAGCCTGAGCCCGTGGATCGTGGCGAGCACGCCGCCGACCGCCCGGGTGACCGACGAACGAGCCGGTGCCAGCAGCGGCGGGCCGGAGTGCCGCCAATGGCAGACCCGCCAGCGGTGCCCGCCGATCGTCTCCACGATCTGTCCCGCGCGGCTGCGCACCGGCGCGGGCAGCAGAATGCCGGCGGCCGCGGCGGCCCGCTGCAACGCCACGTCGGTCTCGGCGTCGACGATGGGCCACCAGGTGTCCATCGTGCGCACCGCCCAGCGGCCCCGGTCCGTCACCAGCGACCACCGGCGTCCCATGTCGTCGGCGCGGGCGACAGTGCGCATCTCGGCGACCACGTCACCGAGGCCGTAGCAGTCGGCGATCGCGCGGGCCAGCGACACCGCAGCGGTCTCGGCCCGGCCGCGCATCCGGTCGACCTCGGTCCTCAGGGCTGTCCAGCTGGGGAAGCCGTACTGCTCGGCCAGCCGGGTCTGCGCGACGGTCAGCGTCGCGGTCGGGTCGATGTCGCGCAGGCCGGCCAGCAGATTCTTGGCCTGCTGACGCAGGTGGTCGAGGCTGGGGTTGTCGGGCAGATCCTTCACACGGCACCTCGCTTCTCGCCCGGACCCGCACGGGCGGAAATGAGCTTCGGTGTCCGTCGCTCGAATGAGGTGGTGGGGGTGGCTTCAAGCCTACCGGCGAGTCTCGACGCGTTCCCGACGCGCTGCCTCGACACTAGCCAGCACTGGTCGACGGATCAACCCTGGTGCTCGCGGAGCACCGCGACACCGCCAGGCGGCAGGGCCACCGCGTCCTCGACCGGTGTGGCGCGGAGCAACTCCCAGCCTCGTGCCGGTACGCGTTGCTCGCCGTCGGTGTGGTTGAGCAGGAACAGCCAGCTCGTGTCGGCGTGGCGGCGGCGGACCGCCTCGACGCCCTCGGGTGCGCCGGGGCAGACCGGGGTGACGCCGGCCGCGCGGGCGGCGGCGTCGAGCAGCCGTCGGTAGGTGGTGTCGTCGGGGCGGGTGGACAGGTACCAGGCGGTGCCGTCGCCGACCCGGTGCCGGGTGACGGCGGGCATCGCGTCGAGGACGCCCCCGACGTAGGAGAGGATGGTCTCGGCGCCGCTGAGGCGCAGTGTCTCGGCCCAGATCCGTCCCGTGCCGCCGTCATCGAGCCGGACGTGGTCGTCGACGGCGAGCGGGTGGAACTCCTCGGCGTGGACCCCGAGCAGGTCCCGAAGCGCGCCGGGGTAACCGCCGAGGCGTACCCGGGCGTGTTCGTCGGCGACGCCGCTGAGGTAGGTGGCCAGCAGGTGACCGCCGGCGTGGACATGGTCGCCTAGCCAGCGGGCGGTGGCGTCGTCGATCAGGTAGAGGGCGGGCAGGATGAGCAGCCGGTACCCGTCGAGGGGGTCGCCCGGAGTGACGGTGTCGCAGGCGTGACCGGCGCGCCAGAGCAGGCGGTGCGCGGCGGCGAGTTCGTCGTGGTGGTCCGGCAGCGTCGACGGCAGACCCGGATGGCGTAGCGCCCAGGCGCTGGCCGCGTCGACGACGAACGCCACCGACGCCTCGACGTCGCCACGGACCTCGGTGAGCCGGCGCAGCGCGGCGCCGAGTGCGACGGTTTCCCGGAACACCCGGCTGCCCGGTCCGGCGTGCGGCACCAGGGCGGAGTGGAAGCGTTCGGCGCCGCCGACCGGTGCCCGCCACTGGAAGAACAGCGCACCGTGGGAGCCGCGGGCGACGTGGGCGAGGCTGTGCCGCAGCATCCGCCCCGGCTCCTTGGTGTGCATCCGCCCGGCGGTGTGGATCTGGTTGGGCGCGCTCTCCATCAGCAGCCACGTCGACGCCGCGGACGACGGGGTGTGGGGGCGCTGGGCGGCGGCGTGCCGGGCCCAGCCACGGGCCAGGTCGGCGGCGAGCGCAGTCTGTTCCTCGGCGCCGCCGTCGACGGCCGACGGATAGTGGTCGACGGCGACCAGGTCCACCTCGGTGGACCAGCGGGCGTGGTCGACCGGTACCCAGTCGCCGAGCACGTAGTTGGTGGTGACCGGCAGCGCCGGGTTCGCCGCCCGCAGCAGGTCGCGTTGCTCGGTGTACGCGGCGAGCAGGGTGTCGGACCAGAAGCGACGGAAGTCGAGCAGTTGACCGGGGTTGGGCAGGTACTGGGTGGTCCGGGGGGTGCTGATCTGCGCCCAGTCGGAGTAGTGCTGGCTCCAGAAGCTGGTGGTCCAGGCGTCGTTGAGGGTGCGCAGGTCACCGTGGCGGTCGGCCAGCCAACGCCGGAACGCCTGGGCGGCGTGCTCGCAGTGGCAGGTGGTGCCGTACTCGTTGTGCACGTGCCAGCCGGCCAGCGCCGGGTGGTGGGCGTACCGGTCGGCCAGGGCGGCGGCGATGCGCAGGGCGGCGGCGCGGTAGGCGGGGGCGGCGGCGCAGTAGGTGTCCCGGCTGCCGTGGTGCAGGCGGATCCCGTCGGCGGTGACGGGCAGCGCACCCGGGTGGGCCAGGGAGAACCAGGGCGGCGGCGAGGCGGTGGGGGTGGCCAGGGCGACCCGGATGCCACTGGTGTGCAGCAGGTCGAGCACCCGGTCGAGCCAGTCGAAGGTGTACCGCCCGGGTGCCGGTTCGAGCCGGGACCAGGCGAACACCCCGACGGTGACGAGGTTGACCCCGGCCTGACGCATCAGTTCGACGTCCTCGGACCAGACCTGCGCCGGCCACTGCTCCGGGTTGTAGTCACCGCCGTAGCAGAGCGGGCCGTCGGTCCACATCACCATCACCCGCCCGACTTAGTTGGGGATGCATCCAAACTATGGATCATCTCTACGCATGTCAACCGCCCGCCATCCGGCCACATCCACGATCATCGTTGACAGTTCGTTGGGTAATTAAAGAAACTGACGGCACCGCCACGAACCCCCGTCGAGGAGAGCTGATGCCGTACCGTCCGCCGTTGGTGCCCTACGAGACCTTCGTCGCCGACCCACCCGACCTGCCGGTGCGTGCTCCCGGTGAGAGCGGCCCGGCCGTGGTGAGCCGGGCCGAGGTCGCCGGCACCGACGCACACGGTGCGACCGTCAAGGCCGTGCTGGCCGACGGGGTGACGGCGGTGGTCCGCGTCGACGCGGCCGGCGACGGGATGATCCGGGTACGCCTGGCCGAGGATCCGCAGGCCCGCAGCCGGTCGGCCCGGCTGATGCCGCTGGTGCACCCGCGTCCCCACCCCGCCACGGTCACCGTCGACGACCGGCAGGTACGGGTCGACGCCGGTGCGGTGATCGCCGAGATCCGGCTCGACCCGTGGCACATCCGGTTCCTGCGCCCCGACGGTTCGCTGCTGCTGGAGCAGGACCCGGGCACGGTCGACATCAGCGGTCGGCGGCGCACCCTGCCGTTCGGGCACTCCACCACCGACGGGGTCCGAGTCGCCTGGCACGAGAGCTTCGTCGCCCCCGGCGACGAACGCTTCGTCGGTTTCGGCGAAAAGTTCACGCCACTGGACAAGCGCGGCCAGCGGGCCCTGATGTGGAACTTCGACGCCTTCGGCAGCGAATCCGACCGGGCGCACAAGAACATCCCGTTCTACCTGTCCAACCGGGGCTACGGGATCCTGGTCGACAGTGGGCTGCCGGTCCAGTTCGACGTCTGCCAGTCCACCCACAGCGCGGTGCAGATCCTGGTCCCCGACGACCTGCTCGACTATTACGTGCTGGCCGGGCCGACCCCCGCCGAGGTGCTCGACCGGCTGCACCAGTTGACCGGGCAGCCGTACCTGCCGCCGCGTTGGGCCTTCGGCACCTGGGTCTCCTCGGGTTTCTACCCCGACAGTCAGGAACGGGTGCTGGAGCGGGCCCGACGCATCCGTGAGCGCGACATTCCCTGCGACGTGCTGCACCTGGACTGCTACTGGCAGGTCGCCGGCAACTGGTCGGACCTGCGCTGGGACGCCGAGGCCTTCCCCGATCCGGCCGGGATGCTGCGGACCCTGACCGAGCAGGGCTTCCGGGTCTGCCTCTGGATGAACCCCTACCTGATGACGGCCAGCCCCCTGTACGCCGAGGCCGACGCGGCCGGATATTTCCTGCGTCGCGCCGACGGCAGCACGTACGTCGCCGACGTGTGGCACGGCAGTTACCCGGCCTCGGCCATCGTGGACCTGACCAATCCGGCGGCGGTCGACTGGTTCACCGGGCTGCTGCGACCACTGCTGCAGCAGGGCGTGGCGGTGTTCAAGACCGACTTCGCCGAGGGGGTGCCCGCCGACGCGATGGCCCACAACGGGATGAGCGGCGTCGAGCTGCACAACGTGTACGCCCTGCTGTTCAACGACGTGGTGGCCGCTGTCACCGAGGAGGTCGCCGGTCACCGGGCGGTGTGGGCGCGTTCGTCGTATCTGGGTGGGCAACGGCACAGCGCGCAGTGGAGTGGCGACGTCAACGCCACCTGGCCGGCGTTGGCCAGCACGCTGCGGGGCGGGCTGTCGCACGGCCTGTCCGGCGTGCCGTTCTGGAGCCACGACACCGGTGGCTTCCACGGCACCCCCGAGCCCGACCTCTACGTACGTTGGTCGCAGTTCGGTGCACTGTCGCCGTTGGTCCGGCTGCACGGCACCACCAGCCGGCTGCCCTGGGACTTCCCGGCCGAGGCGGAACGACTCGCGGTGGCCGCGTTGCGGCTGCGCTACCGGCTGATGCCGTACCTCTGGTCCGCGGCGGTGGCGGCGGCCCGCACCGGCGTACCGATGATGCGGGCCCTGCTGGTCGACACCCCGCAGGATCCGACGGCCTGGACCACCGACCTGCAGTACCGCCTCGGCACGGACCTGCTGGTCGCGCCGGTCACCGACGCGTCCGGGGAGCGTGACGTGTACCTGCCCGTCGGCGACGACTGGTTCGACGCCGCCACCGGCGAGCTGTATCCGGGCGGCCGGCATCTGCGGGTGCGGTCGCCACTGGACCGGATGCCGTTGTACGTGCGCCGGGGGGCGGTGCTGCCGCTGGTCGCGCCCGAGGCCACCGTCGGCGACGGACCGTTCCGGAACGTGACCCTGGTCAGCTGGGGGGCGGCGGACGGCGACACCGTCGTGCACGATGTGGATGGTGACACGATCGTTGAGGCGATCCGCGACGGCGACGAGTTGCGGATCCAGACCCGGGGCCCGCTGCTGGTGGGGCAGCTGGCGCTCGCGGGGGTCGGTGAAATCGACCGGCCCGCCCGGTCACTGCTCAACGGTGCGGCGGTGACCGTCGTGCCTTTCGCGGGGTTCTTCCCCGCGCAGGGCTGACCGTTCCGCGTGGCGCCTGGCTGGACGGAGCCGGGCGCCGCGCGGACGGGGGCCACCCTGGCACGGGTGGTCAGCCCTTCACCGCGCCGGTGATCACGCCCTTGGTGAAGTGACGCTGCACGAACGGGTAGATGATCACGGCCGGGATGACCGTCACCACCACCACCGCCATCTTGACCGCGAGCGTCGGCGGGTACGCGGTCACCCCGGGCAGGCTCACCGCCGCGCCGGAGACGTTCGGTGACTGCCCGGCCAGGATGTAGCTCTGCAACACCCGCTGGAGCGGGAACTTGTCGTTGGAGTCGATGTAGAGCACCGCGTTGAAGTACACGTTCCAGTAGCCGACGGCGTAGAAGAGCCCGACCACGGCGATCACCGCTTTCGACAGCGGCAGCACGATCCGGGTCAGGATGCGTAGCTCGCCGGCACCGTCGATGCGGGCGCTGTCGAGCAACTCCGCCGGCACGTTCATGAAGAACGCCCGGATCACCACCAGGTTGAACACGCTGATGGCGCTGGGCAGGATCAGCGACCAGAGGCTGTCCTTGAGCCCCAGACCGGTGACCACCAGGTAGCTCGGCACCAGCCCCGGGAAGATCAGGAAGGTGAGCAGGAAGTAGAAGAGCAGCCCCCGGTGGGCCACCGAACCGGGTCGGGACAGTCCGTACGCGGCCAGCACGGTGAGCACCAAACTGACCGCAGTACCGAAGACGGTGATCAGGGTGCTGACCCACACCGCCCGGGTGACGTCACCGCCGCTGAAGATGGTGATGTACGCCGACGGGTCGATCTCCCGGGGGATCATCACCATGCCGCCCGCGTCGTCGATGGTGCCGCGTGAGGCGAGGCTGGTGACCAGCACCGCCCAGAGCGGCACCAGCACCGCCGCGACCAGCAGGGTGAGCACGACCCCCTTGCCGATGGTCAGGGACGTCGAGGGGCGGCCCGCCCACACCGGACGCCCGGGGTGGCGTCGTCGAGGTGGTGGCGCGGGTGGCCCCGCCGTGGTCGGTGCCGCCGGCCCGGCACCACTGATCTGTGCGGTCATGATTTCGCGTACACCCCCTGCTCGCCGAGTCGGTGCGCCACCTTGTTCGCGGTGAGGATCAGCGCCAGCCCGACCACCGCCTTGAACAGGCCCGCGGCGGCACCGAGCCCCCACTGCTGGGTGCTGATCGCCTGGTAGTAGACGAACGTGTCGAGCACCTCGGCGGCCTGCCGACCGACCGCCTCCCGTTGCAGGATGAACTGCTCGAACCCGACCGACAGCGCGTCACCGAGCCGCATGATGAGCAGCAGCACGATCACCGGGCGCAGGCCGGGCAGGGTGATGTGCCACAGTCGCCGCCACCGCCCCGCGCCGTCGGCCGCCGCCGCCTCGTACAGGTTCTGGTCGATCGCGGACAGCGCGGCCAGGAAGACGATCGCGCCCCAGCCGAGGTCCTTCCAGACCGCCTCGGCGGTGACCAGCACGATGAAGGTGTCCGGATTGGTCATGATGTTCCACGGCTCGTAGCCGGCCTGGCGCAGTTCCTGAGCCAGCAGTCCGGCCCCGCCGAACATCTGCACGAAGAAGGTCACCACCAGCACCCAGCTGAAGAAGTGCGGTAGGTAGACGACGCTCTGCACGAAGCCGCGTAGCCGAGCGGAGACGACGCTGTTGAGGATGAGCGCCAGCAGGATCGGCAGCGGGAAGAAGAACACCAACTGGAAGGCGGTGATGCTCAGGGTGTTGCGGACCGCGTCCCAGAACAGCGGGTCGCGGAAGAGGGCCTCGAAGTTGCCGAAGCCGATCCACTCGCTGTTGAGGAACGCGTCCAGCGGGCCGTCGCCGACGAAGGGGTTGTAGTCCTGGAAGGCGATGACGTTGCCCAGCGTGGGCAGGTAGTGGAAGACCAGCAGCAGCAGCGCCGCCGGTGCGGCCATCGCCAGCAGCGGCCAGTCGCGGCGCAGCCGGGCCCGCAGATTGCGCCGACCGCCCCGCCGGGGACGCCGCGGTGACGGCGTACGCCCGGCGGGTGGTCGCGTGTCGACGGGGGCGGGGGCGCTCACGACCGCACCCCCGCCGCCGGTCGGCGGCTCGTCAACGGCCCGTTCATCGGCCGTTGTCGGCGAGCGCCTTCTCGTGGAACGCGCGGCCCTCCTCGCCCCCGGTGTCCAGGAACTCCTTGCGGACCTGGGCCAGGTCGCTGACCGGACGCCGGCCGCGCAGGATGTCGAGGATCTTGTCGTCGGTCGGCTGGATGATCTTCGACCAGTTCGCCGGCAGTTCCAGCTTGATCCCGGCGAACAGGTCCTGCTCCATCTGGCCGATGTGGTTGCGGTAGTACCCGATGTAGTCCTGCACGTAGTTCGGGGTGTCGCCGCTGCGTACCTTGACCGGCACCCGGCCGCCGATGTGGGTGTACTGCGCGCCGAGTTCCTTACGGCCCAGCTCGGTGAGGGCCGGCGTGCCGTCGGTGCCCCGGGTGAAGTGCTGCCCCTCCACCCCGTACTCGCGCAGTTCGAACTCCCGGCTGCCGAACGGGGCGGCACACCAGTTGAGCACCCGCAGCAGCTTGTCGACCCGTTCGGCGGGCAGGTCCTTCTTGAGGAAGGTGTAGAAGATCGGCTTCTCGCTGCCCCAGATGACCGGCTGGGCGCCCTGCGCGCCGAAGACCGGCAGCGGCTGCATGTCGAAGGTGGGCAGCTCCTTGACCCGTTCGCTCTGCATGCCCTGCCAGGCGCCGAGCCCGTCGCGGTACATCAGGATCTTGCCGGAGTTGAACAGCTGTTTCTCGTCGGCGCCCTTGCTGGCCACCGTGTCCGGGTGCACCAGTCCCTCGGCGAACAGCCGGGCGGTGAACGCCAGCGCCGCCTCGTAGGCCGGGTCCTCGAACTTGTGCTGCAGGCCACCGTCGGGCTTCTTGCGCCAGGTCTGGTGGCAGCCGAAGTACTGCTGGATCATCTCGAAGACGCTGCCGAAAGCCCACACACCCTTGGCCGGGTCGGTGGCCTTCTTGCCGAACTCGTACAGCTCGTCGGGGCTGGTGGGGGCGGCCAGTCCGGCGGCGCCGAGCAGATCCTTGCGGTAGAACATGGCCCACGCGAACGGGCCGTCGGTGGGGAACGGCACGGCGTGGAGCCGCCCGCCCCAGACCGAGTACTCCCAGGCGCCGCTGGGCAGTGCCGCCAGGTACGGGTACTTCGCGGCGTTGTCGCCCTGGAGGTGGTCGGTCAGGTCGGTGAACAACGCCTTGACCGCGTCGGAGAACCGGGCGACCTTGTCCACCTCCCAGTTCGGCGCGGACAGCAGCTCCGGCACGTCCCGGGCGCCGAGCATGGCGTTGAGTTTGTCGGCGTAGGTCAGACCGTCCTGCAGGCTCGGGTTGACCTCCACGCCGAGCTTGCCGTTGACGGCCGCCAGGTAGGAGTTGCGGCCCAGCGGCGGCGGGGTCGGGCCCCACCACGGGCTCATCGTCCGGATCGGCGGGCCACCCCGGCCGGGCGCCTCGGTGACGGCGTCGACCAGTTCGGTCGGGTACGTCAGGTAGCCGTCCGGGATCGGGCCCTCGCCGGGGAGGTCCGGTTTGAGCAGCTCGGCCCGCTGGTAGGTGGGCAGCACCGCCTTGATGGCGTCGGCGCTGGTGGCGCTGCCCTGGCTCCCGGCTTCCTTGCTGCAACCGGCCAGGGCACCGCCGCCCACGGTCGCGGCGGCGCCGAGGCCGAGCAGCCGCAGCATGGTCCGTCGGTCAGTGGATGCGCTCGGCAGGGAAGGCTTCACGGCGCACTCCCTTCGTCATCGGTAACGGTTTGCGGAGCTGACGGCTCGGGCTAGGATTAGTTGGGGTTCTAGCCGAACAAACTAATCGACGGTAATCCGTCCCACAAGACAGGGCGGGCGGCCTGGTCGGTCCCGCCAGCGCGGTACGCGATGATGGACGCGCGCCGCGACACCGGCGCAGGGAGCGGGCAGATCGTGATCAACATCCACAACGAACCGCAGCCGACCGACCTCGGTGACGTACGCGTCGCCAACCGGGCGGTGGTGCTGCGGCACGTACGTCTGCACGCCCCCTGCTCCCGCGCCGACATCGCCGCACGCACCGGCCTGAACAAGGCCACCGTCTCCAGCCTGGTGACCGAGCTGATCGACCAGCGGCTGATCCGGGAGACCGGGCTCACCGAGAACCGGGTCGGCCGACCCGCCACCATGCTGGTGCTCGACGGTGAGCCGTACGCCGCCCTGGGACTGCAGATCGGCGCCGACGAGCTGGTTGCCGTCGCCATCGACCTCGGCGGCAACCGGCTGCTCACCTGGCGACGCGCCTTCGCCGCCAGCACCGTCTCCCCCACCGAGACGCTGCGTGCCCTGGCCGCGCTCACCCGGCGGGCGGTCGGGCGGGTCACCGCCCAGGGCCGCACCGTGCTCGGCCTCACCGTCGGCGTACCCGGGCTGGTCGACCCGTCCGGCGCGGTACCGCTGGCCAGCGCCCTGGGCTGGCGGGACGTCCCGGTCGCCGCGGAACTACGCGCCGCCCTGCGGGAACCGGAGTTCGCCGTCGGGGTCGACAGCGTCGCCAACCTCGCCGCCCTCGCCGAACAGCGCCACGGCGGATACGCGGGCGGCACCGACCTGGTGCACCTGACCGGTGGACTCGCCGTGGGCGCCGGCATCATCGCCGGCGGACGACTGCTGCGCGGCGGGCGCGGCTTCGCCGGCGAGATCGGGCACCTGTCACTGGACCCGTCCGGGCCGCCGTGCCCCTGCGGCAACCACGGCTGCCTGACCGCCCTGGTCGGCCTGCCCGCTGTGGTGCGCCGGCTGCTGCCCGACGTCGAGGCCGACGGCCCGGTCACCGATTACCTGCCGGAACTGACCCGGATCGTGGCGCTCGCCCGACAGGACGACCCGGGCGTGTGCGGTGGCCTGGCCGAGACCGGCCGGCACCTCGGCCGCGGCGTCGCCGTCCTGGCCGACCTGCTCAACCCGGAGACGGTCGTACTCGGTGACCATTTCGCCACCCTGGCACCGTGGCTGCTGCCGGCCGCCCGGTCGGAGTTGGCCGCCCGCGCCCACGCCCCGGGCGCCGGGGGCTGCCGACTGGAAGCCTCCACCCTGGACACGGCCGGCGCGCTCGGCGGCGCCACCGCCGCCCTGGCCACCGTCGAGGCCGGACGGCTGCCCGTGCGCTGATCGGCGGCCAGGTTGGCGGTCCGCGCCCGCTTGGCCGGTCGGAGTCTTGACCCGACCGGCCGTGAGTGCCAACCTCGAAGCGAGCCGCTCCGCACGGGCACCCGGGGCGGCTTGATTTCCACGGTTTGTCGAAGCGCTTCGCCAGCGTCCGGGCCGACGACCGTCACCCCACCATGACCTGCGAGGCCGCTCGGCCATCCACCGTCGAAGCGCTTCGACCTCCGGCACGCCGGGCACTGGAAGGCGATCCACCATGACCGACCGCACCACGTCCCCCATTCGGGACCGGGTCGAGGACCTGCTGGCCCGGCTCACCCTGCCGGAGAAGATCGGGCTGCTGCACCAGTGGCAGGCACCCGTCCCCCGGCTCGGCCTGCCCGGCTTCCGCACCGGCACCGAGGCGTTGCACGGCGTCGCCTGGCTCGGCGCAGCCACCGTCTTCCCCCAGGCCGTCGGCCTGGCCAGCAGCTGGAACCCCGACCTGATACGCGCCGTCGGCGACGCCGTCGGCGACGAGGTACGCGCCAAACACCACGCCGACCCGCAGCGCGTCGGCCTCAACGTGTGGGCCCCGGTGGTCAACCCGCTGCGCGACCCGCGCTGGGGACGCAACGAGGAAGGCTGGTCGGAGGACCCGTGGCTGACCGGCCGGCTCGCCACCGCCTACGCCGAAGGGCTGCGCGGCGGGCATCCCGAGCGGCTGCGCACCGCCCCCACGGTCAAGCACTTCCTCGGCTACAACAACGAGACCGACCGGGCCACCACCTCCAGCGACCTGCCACCCCGGGTGCTGCACGAGTACGAACTGCCAGCCTTCCGGGCACCCCTCGCCGCCGACGCCGCGGTCGCCGCGATGGCCTCCTACAACCTGGTCGACGGGGTGCCGGCCCACCTGAGCCCGCTGATCGACGACGAGCTGCGCCGGTGGGCACCCGGCGAGGTGCTGGTCGTCGGCGACGCGGGCGCGGTGAGCAACATCGCCGGAGTACAGGGCCACCTGCCCGACGACGTCAGCGGATTCGCCGCGGCGCTGCGCGCCGGAATCGACAGCTTCACCGAGGACGACGCCGACAGCGCGCCCACCCGACGTCACCTGACCGAAGCCCTGGACCGTGGCCTGATCACCGAATCGGACGTGGACCGGGCGGTCCGGCGGGTGCTCACCATCCGACTGCGGCTGGGTGACCTCGATGCGCCGGACACCGACCCGTACGCCGCCATCGGCCCCGAGGTGATCGACTGCCCGGCACACCGGAGCCTGGCCCGGGAAGCCGCCCGACAGTCCATCGTGCTGCTGCGCAACCGTGGGTTGCTGCCGCTCGCCCCCGACCTGCGGATCGCGGTGCTCGGTCCGCTCGCCGACGTCGTGCACACCGACTGGTACAGCGGCACCCTGCCGTACTCGGTCAGCATCTGTGCGGGGCTGGCGCAGCGACTGCCGACGATCACCAGCCACCCGGGCACCGACCGGATCACGTTGCGGGTGGGTGACCGCTACGTGGGATGCCCCGACAGCGCCGACGGCGGGCCGCTGCGCGTCGGCGGCGACCCCGCCTGCTTCGACGTGTTCGACTGGGGCCGGGACACGGTGGCGTTCCGCGCCGCCGGCAACGGCCGCCACGTCGGTGTCGACGACGACGGCGCGCTGGTCAACGACCGGCCCGGACCCGGCGGCTGGGTGGTCCGGGAGACCTTCCAGTTCGACCCGCTACCCGACGGCACCGTGCTGCTGCGCCACCTGGCCACCGACCGGTACGTCACCGTCGACCAGGACGACCGGCTGCGGGTCGATGGTGACGGCCGCAAGGCCGGCACCCCCTTCGACATCGACGTGATCACCGACGGTGCGGCGCGGGCCGCCGAACTGGCCGCCGCCGCCGACGTGGCGGTGGTGGCGTTGGGCAACCACCCGATGGTCAACGGACGTGAGACCGAGGACCGAACCGACCTGTCCCTGCCGGCTCGGCAGGAGGCGATGCTGCGTGCCGTGCACGCCGCCAACCCGCGCACCGTGCTGGTGGTGACCAGCAGCTACCCGTACGCCGTCGGATGGGCGCAGCAGCATCTGCCGGCGGTGCTCTGGTCGGCGCACGGCGGGCAGGAACACGGCCACGCCGTCGCCGAGGTGCTCCTCGGCGACGCCGAGCCCGGCGGCCGGCTCACCCAGACCTGGTACGCCGACACCGCGGACCTGCCCGACCTGCTCGACTACGACGTGATCGGCGCGGACTCCACCTACCTGTACTACCGGGGTGAGCCGTTGTACCCGTTCGGGCACGGGCTGTCCTACGCCGACTTCGACTACCGGGACCTGCGGCTGAGCGCCACGTCGGTGAGCGTCGGAGAGGATGTCGAGGTGAGTGTGGACGTCACCAACACCAGCGACCGCCCCGGAGTGGAGGTGGTGCAGCTCTACACCCGACAACGGCGCTCCCGGGTCAAGCAGCCCCTCCGGCAACTGCGCGACTTCACCCGGATCGTCCTCGCTCCCGGTGAACGGCGCACCGTCACGCTGCGGCTGCGCAGCGCCGAGTTGAGCTGGTGGGACGCCGACCGGGGCACCACCGTGGTGGAGGACGCCACCCACACCGTTCTGGTCGGGCGGTCCGCCACCGACGTCCGGTTGGTCGGTGCCGTGGCCGTACGCGGCGAGCCCCACGCCCGACCGAACCGGCCGCGCGCCACGAGCGGCGTCCGGTGAGCGGGCGCGGCCGGGTACCGTCCGGTCAGCCCACCATCTCCGACGTGGCCCGACACGCCGGTGTCGCGGTGAGCACCGTGTCGTACGTGCTCAGCGGCAAACGGGCCATCTCCGAGGTGACCCGCAACCGGGTGCTGGCCAGCGTCCGGCTGCTCGGCTACCACCCGAACGCCGGCGCGCGGGCCCTGGCCAGCCGACGCGCCAACGTGATCGCCCTGGTGCTGCCGCTGCGCTCGGGCATCCAGGTGCCGGTGGTGATGCAGTTCGCCACGGCGGTGGTGACCTCCGCCCGCCGGCACGACCACGACGTGCTGCTGCTGACCTCCGACGAAGGCCCGCAGGGGTTGCACCGCATCGCCGCCGGCGCCCTGGTCGACGGGGTGCTGGTGATGGACGTGGAACTGCACGACGTGCGGGTGCCGCTGCTGCGCGAGCTGGGTCGACCCAGTGTCCTGATCGGCCTGCCCGCCGACACCGACGCCCTGACCTGTGTGGACCTGGACTTCCACCGGGCCGGGCAGGTCTGCGTCGATCATCTGGTGAGCCTCGGTCACCGCCGGATCGCGCTGCTCGGTGCCCCGTCCGCCGTCTACGACCGGGGCACCGGGTTCGCTCACCGCACCCGCGCGGGGGTCGTCGAGGCCGCGGCCCGGCACGGCGTCGAGGCGGTGACGCTGCCCTGTGAGGAGAACGCCGCCGAGGTGCACGCCCGGGTGGTGGAGTTGTTCGCCCGACAGCCGGAGCTGTCCGCCCTGGTCGTCCAGAACGAGGCCGCGGTGGGCCCGGTGCAGGCGGCGCTGGCCGCGCTGGGTCGACGCGTACCCGATGACGTGTCGGTGGTGGCCGTCTGCCCCGACCAGTTCGCCGAGCACGCCAACCCCCGGTTGACCTCGGTGCCGGTACCCGCCGAGGAAATCGGTCGACAGGCCGTGTCGCTGCTCATGCGTAAGGTGCATGGCGAGCCGACACCGCAGGTGACGTTGCTGGAGCCCCGGCTGACCGTCCGGGACAGCACCGCCGCGGCGAGCACCGTCCCGGCGGTGCACGACGGTCGGGCGGCGGCCCGGTGACCGGTCCGGTTCACCGGATCTGGGACGCCGACGCGGCAACCGACTGGCAGGACGCCCTCCTCGCCGGCAACGGCGAGTACGGGATCATGGTGCACGGCGAGCCGTACGCCGAACGCGTCGTGGTCAACCATCACCGGTTCGTGCTGCCCAACGGCACCCACGACGCCCGGGCGCCGCACCTGGCCGCGCTGCTGCCCCGGATCCGGCGACTGGTCCTGGCCGACCGGCGGGTCGAGGCCAGCCGGCTGTTGGCCGGTGACGGCGTGCTGCGCTGGACGCAGTCGTTCCATCCCGGCTTCACCCTCACCATCGACGCCGCCGGTGCACCGGTGGGCGACTACCGCCGGTACACCGACTTCGACACCGGCGAAATCGTGGTGCGGTGGGCCGGCGGTGAGCGCCGTTCGTTCGTCTCGCGTACCGATCGGCTGATCGTCACCCGGTTGGACATGGGCGCCTGTCGGGTCGGCGTGACCGGCGAGCTGCCGGGCCGTCCCACCGAGCTGAGCTACGCGGTGTCGGCGTACCGTCACGACGGGTTGGTCTTCCTGCGGGTGCGGGGCCGCTACCCGACAGCCGGCACCGCGTACGGCTTCGAGGGGTTGACCCTGCTGCGCGGCGCGGTGGAGGTCGACGGCGACGGCGTCCGTGTCGACGGGCCGGCGCTGCTGTTGACGGTGCTGGACCGCCCGCAGGCCCGATGGCGTACCGGATCGCTGGTGCGCCGGCTGGCCGGTCACCGCGACGCCCGCTACGACGATCTGCTCGCCCGGCACACGGCCCGGCACACGCCGGCGTACCGGCGGGTGGAGCTGGACCTGGCGGTGCCGGCGGCGCAGCGGGCGCTGCCCGTCGGTGAGCTGCTGGCCCGGCAGGCCGCCGACCCGGGCACGCTGGACGCGGCGCTGCTGGAGCGGCTGTTCCACGCCGGGCGTTACCTGTTGCTGAGCGCCAGTGGCGTGCTGCCGCCCCGGTTGACCGGGCTGTGGCTCGGTTCGTGGGACGCGGCCTGGGCCGGTGACTTCACCACCGACGCCAACCTGAACCTTCAGTTGGCGTCGGCGAACGTGGCCGCCCTGCCGGAGGTCACCGCGGCACACACCCGGCTGGTACGCGCACAGGTCGAGCACTGGCGACGCAACGCCCACGCGATCTACGGTGCGCGCGGGCTGCTGGCGCCCAGCCGCACCGACGGCGAGCACGGTCACCTGTTCCACCTGCATCCGGACTGGCCGTTCGCGGCGTGGCTGCCCGGCGCGCACTGGCTGCTGTTCCCGCTCTACGAGCGGCACCTGGTGACCGGGGAGCCGCTGGGTGAGGTGGCGGGCTGGCTGGTGGAGGTGGCCGAGTTCTTCGCCGACGTGTTGACCACCACCGCGGGTGACGGGACGTGGGGTTTCGTGCCGTCGTACTCGGCGGAGACCGGGCCGCTGGACGCCGCCGGCCAGGCGGTGCCCGCGGCGGTCAACGCCACCATGGACATCGCCGCGGCACGGCACGCGTTCACCGTGGCCGCCGCGCTCACCGGCGAGCAACGGTGGACGCGGTTGGCGGCGCGGCTGCCGGCGTACCGGGTCGACGCCGACGGGGCGTTGACCGAGTGGGCCTGGCCCGGTTATCGGGCCGACGAGGACCACCGCCACGTCAGCCACCTGTATCCGGTGTGGCCGCTGGGCGAGATCAACCCCGAGGACACCCCGGAGCTTGCGGCTGCCGCGCACCGGGCGCTGCGTCGCCGGGGCGACGAGAACCTGTCCGCGCACGGCAGCCTGCACCGGGCCCTGGCCGCCGCCCGGCTGCACGACGGGCCGCTGGTGGAGGCGAACCTACTCAAGATTGTCGGCAATGACATGTTCTTCCGGTCGCTGATGAGCGCGCACAACCCGGGGCGGGTCACCTACAACGCCGACGCCGCGCACGCCCTGCCGGCGGTGCTGATCGAATCGCTGGTGCAGGGGCGACCCGGTCGGCTGCGGCTGCTGCCGGCGCCACTGCCGGGACTGCCACGCGGCGCGCTGCGCGGGGTGCGCTGCCCGGGGCGAATCATGGTGGAGGAGTTGCGGTGGCGGCCCGGCGCGGTGCGGGCCCGGTTGGTCTCCGCCGTCCCGCAGCGCCTGCGGGTCGCCAGCCCCTACGGCACGGCGATACGCCAGGTGAGCGCCGGCGAGCCGATCGTTGTGTCGTTCCCCCGGTAGCAGCCGCGGCCTCGTCGGTGTCGCTGGACGGCGCACTAGACTGCGCGTTCGATGGACGCCGAGTCGACTTCCGCCGCCGAGATCCGGCCCTGCGCCCACTGCGGACGCGACGTGCCGCAGCGGGCCGGTGCCGGCCGCCCGTTCCGGTACTGCCGGGACAACGACGGCGCCTGCCAACGGGCCTCCCGCAACAGCCGGATGCGCCACCGCAACGCTCCGGGCCTGCCCGGGCAGGTGGCCCGCACCTGGGAGGCCGTGGACCGGCTCGACCAGATCGTGGCGACGTTGACCGAGGCGTTGCACGCCGAACTGTCCCCGGCCGGGGTGCAGCGGCAGCTGTCACAGCTGCGCGCAGATACCGCCGGGGAGATCGCGTCGGCGCAGACCGAACGCGACGAGGCGCTGCGGGCCGCCGAGGACGCCGCGGCACAGGCCGAGCGACAGCGTCGGCTGGCGCAGACGGCGACCGCCGAACGCGACGCCGCCCGCGACGAGGCGACCCGGGCGACCGAGCAGGCGATCGCCGCCGCACGCCGGGCGCAGGACGCGGAGGCCGCCCGGGACGAGGCGCGGCGGGAGGCGGCGGCCGCGCAGGCGTTGCGGGCACAGGCCGAGACCGACCGGGACGCCGCCCGCACCCAGGTGGCGTCGCTGCGGGCCGACCTGGCCGCCGAACACCGCCGCGGCGCGGAGCTGACCGCCGAACGCGACGCCGCCCGCGCGGACGCCGCACGGGCCGCTGGTACCGCCGCGACGGCGCTCGCCGAGGCTGAGCGGCTGCGGGGCGAGTTGGACCAGGCGCGGACCGCAGCCGAACAGTCCCACGCGCAAGCCGAGCAGGCTCGCGCGGAGTATGAGCGCATGCACGCCGACGCGGAGCGGGCGCGGGCGGACACGGTGGCGGCCCGCGCCGACGCCGAGCGGGCGCAGCAGGCTCGGGTGCAGGCTGAGGCCGACCGCGAGCGGGCGCAGGCGCAGGCCCGGCAGGCCGGCGAGCAGCAGGCCGCGGTCACCGCCCGCGCCGACCGGTTGGGCGACGAGTTGGCCGCTGTCCGGGCAACCCTCAGCGCCGCGGAGAGCCAGGTGACCGAGCTGACGGTACGCCTGCGTACCGTCGAGACCGACCGCGACGACGCCCGCGAACGCGTCGCGCAGCTGGCCGCCAAGCTAGCCGACCTGGCCACCGCCCTAACCCACCCCACCCCCTAACACCCACCCCCCTCGCCCCCCGCTCCCCCGCCCCCCCGCCCCCGCCTCGTCGATCATGCAGTTGTGGCACCTCAGAAAACGTCCAATGCGGGGCAAGTCGACTGCCACAACTGCATGATCGGTTGCGCGGGTGGGTGAGGATGGGGGTATGGGTAGGACGTATGAGCGCATTGAGGGGCGGGTGCGGGAATTCATCGAGGCGCAGCCGATGTTCTTCACCGCGACCGCGCCACTGGCCGGCGACGGCACTATCAACCTCTCCCCCAAGGGCCTGCGCGGCTGCCTAGTGGTGCTCGACGAGCAGACGGTGGCCTATCTGGACTTCGCCGGCAGCAACGCGGAGACCATCGCCCACCTGCGGGAGAACGGCCGGATCACCCTGATGTGGTGCGCTTTCACCGGCCCGCCCAACATCGTGCGGGTGCACGGCCGGGGCGAGCCGGTGTTCCGTGACGACCCCCGCTTTCCCGACCTGCTCGCGCGCTTCGCCGACATCGACACCACCCAGCACGGCCTACGGGCGATCATCGTGGTGCGCGCCCGGCTGATCCGCGACACCTGCGGGTACGCGGTGCCGCTGATGGCCTACGACGCCGATCGGGACCTGCACGCCCGCCGTTTCGCCCGGGAGGACGACACGTCGCTGGACGCCTACTTCGCCGGCAAGGACGACATCGTCACCAGCATCGACGGCCTGCCCGGGCTACCGTTGCCGTTGCCGCCGACACCAGCAACGGGCTGACCGGGCCGCGACACAAGCCGGCTGACCGCGCTGCGACACCAACGGGTACCGCCCGGCGCGTCACCCACCGCGTCCCCGCGACACCGTCCGGGCCGGCTACCATTCCCGCTGGCGGCGGCGGTCCGCCGAGACGACCCGGCTGGGCAACCCCGCCGGGCGTACGCCATGGTTGGTTACCCTTGACTGCGCACCCGGGTCTGCGGGCGTCGAGGCGTGGCCGTGGGAATGGCCCGGCGGAGACGGACCGTTACACCGATAGGACCTGCACCACCGAAGAGGGGAAGTCGATCATGGGCGAGCGTATGCTGCGCGGTAGCCGGCTGGGCGCAGTCAGCTACGAATCCGACCGCAACACGGAGCTCGCGCCGCGGCAGACCCGCGAGTACCTGTGCGCCAAGGGACACCAGTTCGAGGTGCCGTTCGCCGTCGACGCCGAAGTCCCGACCACCTGGGAGTGCAAGTTCGACGGCAGCGTGGCCCGGCTCGTCGATGGCAGTGAGCCGGAGCAGAAGAAGGCCAAGCCGCCGCGTACCCACTGGGACATGCTGCTGGAGCGGCGGTCGATCGCCGAACTGGAGGACATCCTCGCCGAGCGGCTGCAGGAGGTCCGCACCCGTCGCGGTCGTGCCTGACCCACCTGACGCGCTACGACAAACGGTGCCCCCGGGAAATCTCCCGGGGGCACCGTTTGTGCGTCCGCTAACGCGGCTCCACGATCTCGCCCTCGATGGCCTGCCCTTCGACCGCTGCGGGGGAGGTGGGCGTCTGTGATGGCGTGGCCTGCGGCGCAGCCTGCGCCGGCTGCTGCGGCCCACCCCGGTACACCCGGACCCGACGGGGCCCGAACAGGTCACCGGCCGTCATCGACGACACCCGACGCTCCGCGGCCCGCTGCACCCCACCACGGACCAACCGTCGCACCGGCGGCACCAGCAACAGCAACCCGACCAGGCCGCTGACCAGCCCGGGGCTCGCCAGCAGCAGCGCCCCGAGCAACCCCACCAGCCCGTCGGTCACCTGCCGACCGGGCGGCCGACCCGACTGTGCCGCCTCCCGGAAACCCCGCCACGCCCGCACGCCCTCCCGGCGCAGCAGCACCAGGCCCAGCAGCGAGACCGCGAACACCAGCAGCATCGCCGCACCGAACCCGAGCGCCCGGCCGACCAGAACGAAAACGGCGATCTCCACGGCCACGGACACCAGCAGAGCCAACGGTACGAACCTCAGTGTTCGGCGCATATCACCCCATCCGCCTCACGGCGCCTCGTCGTCTGCGTCTCGGCCCCGCCCGGCGGCGCAGCCGTCCCGTCCGTCCAGCATGACACGCCGCCGCTCAAGGCCACCGTGCCTGCCCGGCCGTGGCCGCGCGCAACCCCCGCCGCACCGCCGTACGCCGGTCGCGTACCGCCCACCCGGTGATGCGCCACAACGCCTCGACGACGATCAGCGGACTCATCTTGCTGGCGCCACGTTCCCGTTCGGCGAACGTGATCGGCACCTCCACGATCCGCGCTCCCGCCCGATGGGCCAGCCGGGACAGCTCCACCTGGAACGAGTATCCCTGCGAGCACACCGAATCCAGGTCCAGCGCGTCCAGCACACCGGCCCGGTAGACCCGGTAGCCGCCGGTGGCGTCCGCGACCGGCATACCCAGCGCCAGTCGCGCATACAGGTTGCCGCACCGCGACAGCAGCAGCCGCCGCAGTGGCCAGTTGACCACCCGGGCACCCCGGGTCCACCGCGATCCGATCACCACGTCGGCGTCCCGGGCCGCCGCCAGCAACGCCGGCAGATCCTCCGGGGCGTGTGAACCGTCGGCGTCCATCTCCACCACCGCGTCGAAGTCACGCCCCCGCGCCCACGCGAACCCCGCCAGGTACGCCGCGCCGAGTCCCTGCTTGCCTTCCCGGTGCAGCACATGCACCCGCTGATCGCTGCGGGCGATGCCCTCGGCGATCACACCCGTGCCGTCGGGACTGTTGTCGTCGGCGACGAGAATCTCCACCTGCGGCGCGGCCTGCCGAACCCGCCGCACGATCGCGGTGACATTGTCGGCCTCGTTGTAGGTGGGGATGACCACCAGCACCCGACCCACGCCGGGCACCCCGGTCATCACCGGACGGATGTCGGTTCCGCGCATCACCGCTGCCCCCTTCACCCCGGATGGGCGGCCACCTGTGCGGATCGGCCGTCCCGCCGGCGTCGCAGCACCGCCGCGCCGGCCAGCGCGGCCACCGCCAGCCCGGCCAGCACGACCTCCGGCAGCACCCCGACCCGGGTGGCCAGCGTGCGTCCCTCGGTCAGCCGTAGCTGCCGTACCACGACCGCACGGGTATTGAACCCGGTGGCGTCGCTTACCCGCCCGTCCGGGGAAACGAACCCGGACACCCCGACCGTGGAGGCCATCAACGCGGCACGCCCATGCTCGACGGCCCGCAGCCGCACCATGGCCAGCTGCTGACGTGCCTCCGCCTCGTCGAAGGTGGCGTTGTTGGTCTGCACCACCAGCAGCTGCGCCCCACCGACGACGGTGTCGCGGACCAACCCGTCGTAGGCGA
This sequence comes from Micromonospora lutea, assembly GCF_016863535.1. Taxonomy (GTDB): domain Bacteria; phylum Actinomycetota; class Actinomycetes; order Mycobacteriales; family Micromonosporaceae; genus Micromonospora; species Micromonospora lutea. The sequence continues at coordinate 106,186 of NZ_BOPB01000007.1, read as the reverse complement.
CCTCGAAGCAGATCACGTCCCCGAGCACCACCGGGCCGCTGTCCACCACCCCCGGCTCGGTGCCGGCCACGAAGTCGGCGCGGACCCGATCGACCTGGTCACTGACCATGCGGGCGATCCGGCGCAACGGCACGTACTCGGCGAACGGCACCGGATGACGCTTGATGTACAGCTGCTCCAGGTCCGGTCCGCTACCCGGACGCCACAGCAGTCCCGCGTTACGCACCTGCCCCTGCTCCGGCCCGGACAACACGGCACCGACCAGGATCGGCACCCCCACCGCGTCCGCGGCGGCCGAGATCCGGGCCCCGGCCGAGGCGTTGCGCAGCGGGTCGATGTCACTGGAGTTCTCCGGCCACACCACCAGATCCGGTCGGGGCCGGATCCCGGCGCTGACCTCGCCGGCCAGGCCGATGGTGGCCTCGACGTGATTGTCGAGCACGGCCTGCCGCTGCGCGTTGAAGTCCAACCCGAGCCGCGGCACATTGCCCTGCACGATCGCCACCGTCACGCTCGCCGCGTCGCGGGTCGTGGCCACCGGCACCACCAGCCCACCGGCGAACAGCAGCAACACCGCCGCGGCGCACCCGGACGCGGGCACCCACCACCGCGCACCACCGGTGGCTCGACGGGCCCCTACCGTCCACCAGGCCCCGGCCACCAGCAACCCACCGGCCAATCCCACCGCGAACGTCACCAGCGGCGCACCGCCCACCGCGGCCAACCGCAGCAGCGGCGAATCGTCCTGACCGAACGCCAGCCGCCCCCACGGGAACCCACCGAACGGCGTCCGGTCGCGCAGCGCCTCCTGCCCCACCCACAGCACACCGGTCAACGCCGGCCAGACCGCCGGGAACCGGTCGGCCAGCGGCGACACCCACGCCGAGGCCAGCCCCAGCACCGCCAGGTAGCCGGCCTGCAACAACGACAGCAGCACCCACGGCAGGTAGCCGGTGTGCAGGTTCGTCCAGGCCAGCAACGGCGCGAACAGGGTCAGACCGGTCAGGAAGCCCAGACCGGCGCCGGCACGCAGCCGCCGCCGGTGGGTCGCGGCGGCCAGCAGGGCCACCCCGACCGGCGCCAACGGCCACCACCCGTACGGCGGGAAAGCCAGCAGCAACGCCAGCCCGGCGGCCACCGCCATGGCGACAGCCGCCGGCAGGCGCACCGGGCCCGCCGCCACCGGCACGGGCGGCGGGCCGGCCCCGGCGGCACGGTCCACGGTCGTCACGGGCGGGTCGGACGCGATCACGCGCCGAAGGCTACCCGGCCACCGTGATCGTCAGCGGCGGCGGGCCAGCAGCACGGCGTCGTGGTGCACGACGTCACGCCCGTCCGCACCGGCCACCGTCCGGGGACGGGTCGCCGTGGTCAGCACCTCGAAGCGCGTCGGGTCCAGCTCCGCGGCGACCTGCTCGGCGGTGTACATCATCTCCGGGAAGTGCATGCGGTGACCCGCGGTACGCAGATCCGTCGGGTGGTGTCCGACGATCAACAGCCGGCCATCGGGAGCGACCGCCTCAGCCAGCCGACCGAAGACCTCCCACCGCTGCGGCGGCGGCAGCTGCATGAACTGCGCCGACACCAGGTCGTAGGCGCCCGGCGTCGGCGACCACCGCGACAGGTCGGCGTGGATCCACTCGATGCGGGCGGCCACCTCGGCGCCGACCGCCTGCGCGTGGTCGGCGGCCCGGGCCAACGCGACGGTGGAGATGTCCACCGCGTGGACCTGCCAGCCGCGCTCGGCCAGCCACACCGCGTCGGCGCCCTCACCGCTGCCCACGTCCAACGCCCGGCCGGGAGCCCACTCACTCACCTCGGTGACCAACTGCGGGTTGGGTCGGCCGCTCCACACCGCCGGCTTGGACCGGTAGCGCTCCTCCCACGCCGCCTCGGTGAACATGGCCTCCCGTTGCCGCCGATGCTCGGCCACCGCGTCGCGGGTGTCCTCCTCCACCAGATCCATGTTGATCATCCCGGCGGCGGTCATGCCCGCTGCCGCCGCGCGGATCACCTGGGCGGACACCTCGGCCACGTTGCCGGCCACCCACACCCCCGGCACGGCGGTCGCGCCGGTGGCGTCGGCCGGAATCTGCCGCCCGACGACCTGACCGGCGTGCTCCACATCCACCGGCTCCAATCCGAGCGACTCCAGCAGCGCCGAACGGGCCGTCATCCGCACCGGCACCACCACCGCGTCGAGTTCCACCAGTTCCCCGGAGGCCAACCGCACCCCGACCAGCCGGTCCTCGACGCTCTCCACGGCCACGACCGGCTCGGACAGCACCGCCACACCCCGCGCCGCCAACTGCTCGGCCTCCTGCGGCCCCGGCGGCGGGCCCCCGTTGAGCAGCACCCGCACCTGCGGGCTCCACTGCCGCCACAGCTTCGCCGCGTGCACGGCCAACGGCCCGGCGGCCAGCACCCCGATCCGCCGGTCCCGGACCTCCCAGCCGTGGCAGTACGGGCAGTGCAGCACGTCGCGCCCCCACCGCTCGGTCAACCCGGGCACCTCGGGCAACTCGTCGACCAGCCCCGTGGTGACCAGCAACCGGCGGGCGGACACCACCCGCTCCCCGTCGATCGTGACCACGAAACCCTGGTCGTCGCGGGTGACCGCGTCGACCCGCCCGGAAACGAACCGCCCGCCGTACGCGGTCACCTCCGCGCGACCCACCGCCAGCAACTCCCCCGGCGGCATGCCCTCCCGCCCGAGATAGTTGTGCACCCCGGCGGCCGGAGCGTTACGCGGCTCCCCCGCGTCCACCACCAGCACCCTGCGTCGGGCCCGCGCCAACGCCAACGCCCCGGCCAACCCGGCGGCCCCACCGCCGACCACCACCACGTCGAATCTGTCGCCCATGTCCGTCCCCTCGTCGGTGATGCTTCCCACCGTGCAACCACCATCGCCAGGCTGACAAGTAATCTTGCTGTTATGGCAAATGAGGAGGCGGCGGTGCTGGCAGCGGTCGGACCCCGACTGCGCACACTACGCAAACAACGCGGCACCACCCTGAACGAACTCGCCGACACCACCGGCATCTCGGTGAGCACCCTGTCCCGGCTCGAATCCGGACAGCGCCGCCCCACCCTGGAACTCCTGCTGCCCCTGGCCCGCGCCCACCAGGTGCCCCTGGACGAACTGGTCGGCGCGCCCGCCGTCGGCGACCCCCGGGTACGCCCCCGACCCATCGTCCGGCACGGCATGACATTCCTGCCGCTGACCCGGCGCCCCGGTGGCCTGCAGGCGTTCAAACAGATCCTGCCCCCACACACCCCCGCCGACCCGCAACCGAAGTCCCACGAGGGCTACGAGTGGCTGTACGTGCTCTCCGGCCAGCTGCGGCTGCGCCTCGGCGAACACGACCTGCTTCTCGCCCCCGGCGAGGTCGCCGAGTTCGACACCCGGGTGCCGCACTGCGTCACCAACCCCGGCCCCACACCCACCGAAGTGCTCAACCTGTTCGGCCCGCAGGGCGAACGCCTCCACGTACGAGCCCGCCCCACCAGCGGCGCCTGACACCACCGGCCCCACGAAGTCGGGGCGCGGCATACGCCGCGCCCCGATGCTCCCAGGCCCCTCCCGGCCGGTGCGGCGGAATAGGACACGCCGACCTTCGGACCGACCGGACGATGACTGGCTGTCCTCGCCTGGCCGTTGTCTACTGGCCGTGCACCCCACCCTGCCCGTACACCGGTAATCGCGGCCGGTTCGCGCCGCCCCGCCGACCCCCGCCCGCTGGACCTGGCCGCCGCGACTGAACGTGCACCGTGTCGCTCGGCCAGCGGACGAAGGGACGAAGCGAACAACAGCCGCTTCCCGTGGTAGGACTCAAAGACGGTACGTGGCGCACCCCCGTGCTTGTCAACCCACCCCCGACGAGTCGTCGCCCCGCCCCGGCGTGTCGGGCCGCCGACGCTCCGACGACGCGCCCCAGCCGACCACACACACCAGCAACCATCCACCCTGCTCAACCCAGCAACGGCCGCAGCAACCCCCGCGCCGCCACCCGATGCTCCTCGGCCAGCAACCCGGCCGCAGCCAGCACATAGTCCGTGTCCACCACCGGCCGCGCCGCCCTCGGCAACGCCCACCCACCGGCATGGTCGGTCAACACCGCATCCAACACCCCGGCCGCGTCGTTGTCCGGGGCGTACCGCAGCACCCCACCGGAACCGACCAGCAGCCGCACGTCCCGCAGATCCCGACCCGCCCGCTCACCGGTGCCCACCCCACGCGCATGCCGACGCAACGCCACCGTCGCCGCCAACGCCGCGAACCGCGCATCAACAGCCCGCCCGGCGGCATCGACCGGCAGAAACCCAGGATCGGCGGCCCGCACCGCCGCGTCCGCCGCCAACCCGTCACCGTCCCCCACCGCGACGAGACGTTCCTCGACAGCCGCCCGCACCACCCCGGGTGCGCTCCACCGCACACCCAGGTCCCCCTCCACCGTGCGAGCCCGCCACAGCTCACCGGCCACCTCCCGGCCCGGCCCACTGGCCCGCTCGTCCGGAGTGAGCACCGAGTACACGTCCGTGGTGGCACCACCCACATCGACCACCACCAGGTCACCACCGGCGACCTCGGCGAGCACCTCCACCCCCGACAGCACCGCGTCCGGTGTCGCCGCCCGCACCAGCCGGGCGAACCGGCCCCCCCGCGACAACCCCTTGCCACCGATGACGTGCCGCAGGAACACCTGCCGGATCGCCGCCCGCGCCGACCCCGGCGCCAGCACCCCGATACGCGGCAACACGTTGTCAGCCACCGTCACCGGCACACCCGCCCCCGCCAACAGCCCGTGCAGGTCGTCACGCACGTCCACGTTGCCCGCCAACACCACCGGCACCCGCCAGCGGGCCCGCGCCAACCGCGTCGCGTTGTGCGTCAGGGTCTCCGCGTCCCCGCCGTCGGTGCCACCCACCAGCAACACCACGTCCGGGCGGGCCGCCCGCAACGCCGTCAACTCCGCCCGCCCCAGCCGTCCCGCCGCCACATGCACCACGTCCGCCCCCGCCGACAGGCCCACCCGCCGCCCCGCCTGCGCCGTCACCAACGGCTCGTAGCCGATCACCGCCAGCCGCAACCCACCCCCCGCCGACGAACACACGAACCACGGCACCGCAGTCGACCCGAGCCCGGCACAGGCCACCCCCACCGCCGCGTCCAGCCCGTACAACACATCCGAACCCACCGTGGTCGGCGCCGCCGCCGCCGACACCAACCCACCACCGTCGAGGTCGACCACCGCGACCTTCGTGTACGTCGAACCGACGTCGGCGCAGACCGCGACGTTCACGCCGCAGCGGGCACGACCACCGTGCCCGTCGCCGTCACCGCCACCAACGGCTCCGCCAACACCTCCGCCGCCGACCCGCCCCGATCCGGCCGACCCCGGCACACCACCCGCGCCTCAAAGTCGATGGTGCGGCTGCGGGAACCCACCCGGGTCACCGTCGCCACCACCTCCAGCACGTCACCAGCCTTCATCGGCGCCCTGAACTGCACATCCGAATACGACGCGAACAACCCCTCGTCCCCGTCGGTACGGATACACACCTCGGTGGCCACATCCCCGAACAGCCCCAACGCGTACGCCCCGTCGACGAGATTGCCCGCGTAGTGCGCGTGCGCGTACGGCACATACCGCCGATGCGTCACCGTCACACCCAACCGCCGCTCAGTCATGCCACCTTCGCCTCCCTGCCCGTGATCAACGCGTGCACCAGGTAGGACGCCACCTCACCCGGAGTCGTCCCCCGCCCGAAGATCCGATCCACCCCCAGCTCGGCGGCCTGCGACTCGTCGAACCGCGGCCCACCCACGATCAACAACGGCCGTCGCCCCGCCGGCATCGCCTCCCGGAACGCCGCCGACATCTCCCGCGTGTTGTGCAGATGCGCGTCCCGCTGCGTCACCACCTGCGACACCAACACCGCATCAGCCCGCGCCACCCGCGCCGCCTCCACCAACTCCGGCACACTCACCTGCGCACCCAGATTCGTCACCGACAACTCCCGGTAATACTCCAGGCCCTTCTCCCCCGCGATGCCCTTCACATTGAGAATCGCGTCGATGCCCACCGTGTGCGCGTCCGTACCGATACACGCCCCCACCACCGACAACTTCCGCCGCAACCGCCGCTTGACGACCGCGTTGACCTCCTTGGCACTGAGCAACGGAAAATCCCGCTCCACCACCCGCACCGCCGACAGGTCCACCAGATGGTTCACCCGCCCGTACACCACGAAAAAGGTGAACCCGTCACCGACCGGCTTCGCGTGCACCAACAACGCCGGATCGACACCCATCTTGTTCGCCAACTGCACCGCCGCACCCTCGGCCCGCTTGTCATGCGGCACCGGCAACGTGAACGACACCTGCACCATGCCGTCACCAGTGGTGTCCCCGTACGGCCGCACGACACTGCCGCCGCTCACGGCCGAACCCCCTCGGACCGCGACTGCGGGACCCCCTCGCTGCGCTCGCGCACTCCACGCTCCCCCGGCTGCTCCAGAATCTCCGACGCCGGGTTGTAGTAATCCGCCTCGTGCCGCGCCACCCCGTCGAGACCCTTACCCCGATCAGCCGGCCGCTTCATGATCCCGAACGTGCCCTCGGCGATCGCCGTCAACAACGACTCATCCCCGATCCGCTCCAGCAGATCCACCGCCTCACCCAACACCCGGTTCGCCCGCTGCTGAATGAACCCACCCGACGCCGGACGGAAATCCTCAGCCAACCCACCAGCCGCACCCAACACGTACCGCACGTTCTGCAAAGCGATGTCCCGATCCGACAACCACGGCGTCACCACCGCCTCCGTCATCATCCCCACCAGCAGAATCCCCTGCCCGGTCAGCGCACCCACCAGATTGAAGAAACCATCCAGCAGATTCCCCCGGAACACGTCCCCGGTCATGTGCTTCGTCGGCGGCATCCACTTCAACGGCGCATCCGGAAACAACTCCCGCGCCAACAACGCGTGCGCCAACTCCAACCGCAACGACTCCGGCACATCCGGGTTGATCTCAAAAGCGTGCCCCAGACCCAACTGCCAGTCCGCCAACCCCGCCTCATGCGCGAAATACTCGTTGAGCAACTGCGACACCGTCACCGTGTGCGCCTCATCCACCGCGTCCGCAGTGGTCAGATAGTTGTCCTCACCAGTGTTGATGATGATCCCCGCCCGCGCGTGCACCTGCCGCGAGAACCTCTGATCCACAAACGTCCGCACCGGATTGATGTCCCGGAACAAAATCCCGTACATCGAATCGTTGAGCATCATGTCCAGACGCTCCAGACCCGCCAACGTCGCCATCTCCGGCATGCACAACCCCGACGCGTAGTTCGTCAGCCGCACATACCGACCCAACTCCTTCGACGACACATCCAACGCCGCCCGCATCAACCGGAAGTTCTCCTGCGTCGCGTACGTACCAGCGAACCCCTCCCGCGTCGCACCCTCCGGCACGTAATCCAACAACGACTGACCCGTCGACCGAATCACCGCGATCACATCCGCCCCAGCCCGCGCCGCCGCCTGCGCCTGCGGAATGTCCTCGTAAATATCCCCCGTCGCCACGATCAAATAGATCCACGGCCGCCGCGGCGGATCCCCGAACCGCTTGACCAGCCGGTCCCGCTCCGCCCGCCGCCGATCCATCCGCCGGATCCCCGCAGCCACCGCCTTACGGGCCGCCCGCCGCGCCGCCGTCCCCGCCCGCCCCGACGGCACCACGAACCGCACCGAACCCGCCGCCGCCTTCTGCGCCAGCAACGTCACGTCCGTGATCTGCTCCCGCGCCAGCGCGTCGAACACCGGCACCGCCACCCCGTGCCCCAACCCCACGTCCGCGACCACCGCGTCGACCAGCCGGTTCACCCACGGGATACCGTCCGGATCCGCCCCGGTCACCCCGGCCAGCCGCAGCACCGCCCGCTCCACCGACACCGTCGTGTGGCTACGCGCCAACTCCACCACCGGACGCCCGGCCCGCCGCGCCAACTCCCGCGCCCGCGCCACCAGCACCGGATCCAGGTCAAGCTTCCCAGTCACGCCGACCCTTCCTCATAGATCACCTCGCCGCGCAACACCGTGCGCCGACACACCGGCAACGGCGTCGGATCATCCGCACCCCGCGCCTCCGGATCCTCGGCCTGCAACACCGGCAACCCCCGCTCCACCCCAGCCGGCGTCGACCACACCGCGAACGTCGCCGGCGCACCCAACGCGAGAACCCCCTCGCGATCCAGATGCACCGCCCGCCACCCACCCCGCGTGTGCGCCGCGAACGCCGCCCGCACACTCATCCGCTGCACCGGATTGTGATGCGCCACCGCCGCCCGCACCGAACCCCACGGATCCAACGGCGTCACCGGCGAATCCGAACCAAACGCCAACGCCACCCCGACCCCGTGCATCGCACCCATCGGATTCGACGCCAACGACCGCGCCAACCCCAACCGCGTCTCGTACATCCGGCCCGCGCCACCCCACAACCGGTCGAACGCCGGCTGCATCGACGCCACCACCCCGAACTCCACGAACCCGGCGATCAACCGCCGATCCACGATCTCCGCGTGCTCCACCCGATGCCGCGCCGCCCGCAACCGATCCGTGCCCACCCGCCGCGCCGCCGCCGCGAAACCCTCCAACACCGTCGACACCGCCGCGTCACCGATCGCATGGAACCCACCCTGCAACCCATGCGCCGCACAATCCAACAAATGATCACGAACCTGATCCGCGGTCAGATAACCGTGACCACACCCCTCACCATCGACGTACGGCTGCGACAGATGCGCCGTCCGCGAACCCAACGCACCATCAGCGAACAGATCACCACCAGCACCGACCGCACCAAGCTCCCGAGCCCGAGCCGCCCCACCCAACTCACCCCAGTACCCGTACACCTCCGGCACCCCCGCACCAGAGATCGCCAACAGACCGGTGAAGTCCTCCTCATCGGAAATCTCCGGCCCACCACACTCGTGCACCGCCGCGATCCCCACCGACGCCGCGTACCCCAACGCCACCCGCTGCGCCGCCACCCGCTGCGCCCGCGTCACCGACGCCCGCGCCACCGCCCGCACCACATGATGAGCGTCCCGACGCAACCAACCCGACTCGTCGTACCCCGGCGCCCCTGCCGCCTCCGGACACGCCACCAGCAACGCCGACGACACCAACGCCGAATGGATCGACGCCTGCGACAGATACACCCGCCGACCACCGGCCGCCCGCCCCAACTGCCCAGCCGACGGCGGCTGCGCCACCGACCACGTCGACTCGTCCCACCCGTGCCCCAGCACCACCGCGTCCGCCGGCAGACCCGCCGCGTACGCCGACACCGCGTCCAACAACTCGCCAGCCGACCGCACCCCGGACAGATCCAGCCCGGACAACACCAAACCCGTGTCGCTGACATGCACATGCGCGTCCACGAAAGCCGGCGTCACCAACGCGCCGTCCAGATCCACCACCCGGTCCGCAGACGGGGCGTCGGCATCCGAACCCAACCAGGCGATCCGCCCGTCACGCACCAGCAACGCCGTCGCGGACGGATCCGCCGGGCAGTGCAACACACCAGCGCGATACAACGTCGAGGGGTTGTTCGTCATAGCCTCAGTCTGCCGCCAGCCGTGCCTCGAACAGCCCACGCACCCCCGGCTCGCCCCGCAACAGACCCAACGCCAACTCCGCGTGCCCCGGCACGTACCCGTTGCCGACCAGCATCGTCACGTCCGCAGCCAGACCCTCCGCACCCAGCGCCGCCGCCGCGAAGCTCGTCGCCATCGAGAAAAAGATCACCGTGCCGCCGTCCGCGGTCGCCAACACCGCACCGTGCTCACAGCCCGGCACATCCACACACACCACCGTCACGTCCGCCGGCACCGCCAGGGCCGACGTCACCGCCGTCGACAACGCCACCGGATCACGGGCGTCCGCCAACGCCACCACATCGGCCACCCCCGCCGCCACCAGCGCGTCACGCTCCGCGACCACCGGCACCACGCCGACCGTACGACCCGCGCCCGCCCGCCGCGCCGCCGCCAGCGACAACGAACCACTCTTACCCGCCCCGCCGACCACGGCCACCGTCACCGGTCGGGCATCCCCCTCGGCCGCCCGCTCAGCCACATACCGGGACACCACCCGCGACGTCAACGCCGGCGCACCACACACGTCCAGCACCGCCAGCGACAACTGCGGATCCAGATCCGCCGGCAGCACCGCCGCGACCGACCGGGCGAACAGAATCGCCCACCCCTCGCACGGCACCTGCTCACTACGACCGTCCCAGCCGGCCAACCCGTCGGTCACCACCAGCGGGGTCAACGTCAACGACACCAGGGTCGCCACCCGCTCGCCCGCCTTGAGCCCCAACGGCGACCGTCGACCGGCCTCCTCCACCGTGCCGATCAACATGCCGCCCGATCCCGTCACCGGGTTCTGCATCTTCCCCCGGGTGGAGATGATGTCGAGCACCTCGGCCCGGACAGCGTCACCGTCCCCGCCGTGTTTCTCGGACAACTGCCGGAAGCTCGCCGCGTCCAGGTTCAGCCGCTCCACCCGGATCCGCACCTCGTTCGGCGCGATCTCCGGACGTGTGTCCAGCCGCCAGGCAGCTTGCGGCAGCACGCCCGCGGGTTCCACGACGCGGTGCAGACCCACCGGTGACGTCACGTCGACCTCCCTGTCCCAGCCGCCTGAAGCCCCGCCCTCGACTCGCATGGCGGGAAAACTTACGGCAGAATAATTTCTCTACCGAAATTTTTCCAGTAGCCTTCGGGTTCGCTGATCACTTAGCCAGACCAAGGAGGGGCCGTGACCCAGACCCGACCGCCGGTGCAGACCATCCCGGCACCACCGCCCCCCACCCTCACCGGCCAGCCCTACGAGTACCGCCGCAACCCACTCGTCGAACCCGACTGGACCCGCTTCCCCGGCTGGCGCGACGTCACCCGCGACCAGTGGGAGAGCGCCCAGTGGCAACGAGTCAACTGCGTCAAGAACCTCAAGCAGCTCCACACCGTGCTCGGTGACACCGTCGACGACACCTTCTACGCCGACCTCGAAGCCGACCAGCGCGCTCTGGCCACCATGTCCATGCTGGTGCCCCCGCAAATGATCAACACCATGGTGCCGTACGCCCCACCGACCACCGACGCGCTGCTCGCCGACCCGATCCGGAGCTACATGATCCCGGTCGCCTCGGACCGACGCACCGACTGGCCGTCACACCCCTACGCCACCCGCGACTCACTGCACGAACACGACATGTGGGTCGCCGAGGGTCTGACCCACCGCTACCCCACCAAGGTCCTCGCCGAACTGCTCTCCACCTGCCCGCAGTACTGCGGGCACTGCACCCGTATGGACCTCGTCGGCAACTCCACCCCCACGGTCGACAAGCTCAAGCTCACCCTCAAACCCGTCGACCGGTACGACGCCCACATCACCTACCTCAAAGCACACCCCGGCGTCCGCGACGTCGTCGTCTCCGGCGGCGACGTGGCCAACGTGCCCTGGCGCAACCTCGAGTCGTACCTGATGCGCCTGCTGGAGATCGAAACCATCCGTGACATCCGGCTCGCCACCAAGGCCCTCATGGGCCTGCCCCAGCACTGGCTGCAACCCGACGTCGTCGAGGGCCTGGAGCGGGTCGCCCGCACCGCCGCCCGCCGCGGCGTCAACCTCGCCATCCACACCCACGTCAACCACGCCCAGTCACTCACCCCGCTGGTCGCCAGGGCCGCCCAGACCGCCCTCGACATCGGCGTACGCGACGTACGCAACCAGGGCGTGCTGATGCGCGGGGTCAACGCCACCAGCACCGACCTGCTCGACCTCTGCTTCGCGCTCCAGGGCGAAGCCGGCATCCTGCCCTACTACTTCTACATGTGCGACATGATCCCGAACGCCGAGCACTGGCGAGTCCCGGTCTGGCACGCCCAGCAGCTCCAGCACGACATCATGGGCTACCTCCCCGGATACGCCACCCCACGGATCGTCTGCGACGTGCCCTTCGTCGGGAAGCGCTGGGTGCACATGGTCACCGAGTACGACCGGGAACGCGGCATCTCCTACTGGACGAAGAACTACCGCACCTCCATCGAGTCCGCCGACCTGGAGGCGCTCAGCAAGCGCTACGCCTACTACGACCCGATCGACAGCCTTCCCCAGGCTGGTCAGCAGTGGTGGCGCGACCACCGCGACGACTGAGCCCAGCCCAGCTCACAGCCGGAACGGCACCTCCCACGCCGACCCGTACCCGCACCGCGAAGCGGGCCACCGGATCATTCCGGTGGCCCGCTTCCGTGCCGGACGATCACTTGGTGATGGCATCCTTCGCGTTGCGCCCAGCGTCCTTGACCTTCTCACCAGCCTGACGGGCCCGGGCACCACTCTGCTGGTTGGCGCCCTCGGCCCGCATGCGGTCGTTGTCGGTCATGTCGCCGATGCGCTCCTTGGCGGCGGCGCCCAGTTCCTCGACCTTGTTCTTCGCCTTGTCGGTGAAGCTCATGTCGCCTCCCCTGCCTGTCTCGGCGGTGCGAGCGGAGCGGATCGCCCCGCTCACTCTGGTGTCCCCCGGTCCGGTGGCCTGAAACGGCAGCTCAGCCGGTGGGCGCGCACATATCCGCTACGGCATCCTAGGACACTAGGGATATGGGTGAGAGCTGCGGCGTCATCCGACAACGGCGATGCCCGCCTGGTTGACTGGAGGCGTGGACCAGCGAACCCTCATCGCAGAAGCGGTCCGGACGCACCACGCCGGGCAGCGACACGGTGCGACGGCATGAGCGAGATCCTGCTCGTCCGGCACGGCGAAACCACCTGGAGCGCCAGCCGCCGACACACCTCGCACACCGATCTGCCGCTCACCCCCGACGGCGAGCGGCAGGCCCGCGCGCTCGGACCGGCTCTCGCCGGACGGCGGTTCGTCGCGGTGCTGACCAGCCCTCGGCTCCGGGCGCTGCGCACCGCGCAACTGGCCGGTCTGGCCGTCACCGGCACCGACGACGACCTCGCCGAGTGGCGCTACGGCGACTACGAGGGCCGCACCACCGCGGAGATCCAGAACGAACATCCCGGGTGGAGCGTCTGGACCGACGGCTGTCCGGGCGGCGAGTCGCCGAGTGAGATCGGCGAGCGCCTCGACCGACTGCTCGCCAAGCTGCACCCACTACTCGACCGGGGTCCCGTCGCACTGGTCGGACACGCGCACTCCCTACGCGTCCTGGGCGCCCGGTGGATCGGCCTGCCGCCGTCAGCCGGCGGGCTGTTCCGCCTGGACACCGCCACCCTCAGCCTGCTCGGTCACGAACACGGCCGGCGGGTGATCCTCCGCTGGAACCAACCACCTCCGGCACCGCCCGAGCAGAGCACGGCGGACTCGACGGCCCGCCACTGACCCCCGGCGCAGGATCAGCGGGGTGGCTGGCTCGTCGGCTCCCGCCCCACCTTCGGTGGCCGGTGCTCGTACGGCGTGGACAGCACCACGGTCGTACGGGTGGTGACGTTCGCCGCCGTTCTGATCTCCTGGAGCACCCGCTCCAGGTCGACCGGCCCGGCCACCCGGACCAGCAACAGATAGAAGTCCTCCCCCGCCACGGAGTAGCACGAGTCGATCTCCGGCAGGTGGGCCAGCCGTTCCGGTGCGTCGTCCGGCTGCGACGGATCGAACGGCCGGATCGCCACGAACGCGGTCAGGGGCAGGTCCAACGCCTCGAAGGAGACCCGCGCGGCATAGCCCTTGATCACCCCACGCTGCTCCAACCGACGCACCCGCTGATGCACTGCCGAAACCGACAGGCCGACCTTCTCCGCCAGATCCGTGTACGACAGCCGGCCGTCCGCGGTCAGCGCCACCACGATGGCGCGGTCGATCTCCTCCACGGCGTGCAACCTACCGGGTACGACCGGTCCACGCGACTGACAAACCCGCCCGCCGTCGCGTATTGCGGGCCGACGAACGCGTTCGGTCAGTCTTTCGCCAGTGCCCGAGAGATCACCAGTCGCTGAATCTGGTTGGTGCCCTCCACGATCTGCAACACCTTCGCCTCCCGCAGGTACCGCTCGACCGGATGGTCGGCGACGTATCCCGCGCCGCCCAGCACCTGCACCGCGTCGATGGTCACCCGCATCGCCACGTCCGTGGCGAACAACTTCGCCTTGGCCGCCTCGATCGAGTACGGCCGACCCGCGTCGCGCAGCCGAGCCGCGGCCAGGGTCAACGCCCGGGCGGCGGAGATCTGGGTGGCCAGATCGGCCAGGGTGAAGCCCAGCCCCTGGAAGTCGATGATCGACCGACCGAACTGCTCGCGTTCCCGGGCGTAGTCCACCGCGTAGTCCAGCGCCGCCTGGGCGAGCCCGACCGCGCAGGCAGCGATGCCCAACCGCCCGGAGTCCAGCGCCGACATGGCGATGCTGAAGCCCGCCCCCTCGCCACCGACGAGCCGGTCGGCCGGCACCCGGGCCTCGTCGAACACGACCTGCGCCACCGGCGACGAGCGCAACCCCATGGTGCGCTCGGCGGCCTGCGGGTGGATGCCCGGCGTGGCCCGGTCGGCCAGCAGACAGGAGATGCCGCGCGAGCCGGGGCCGCCGGTCCGGCAGAAAATGTTGTAGAAGTCGGCCACCTGCGCGTGCGTGATCCACGCCTTGGTGCCGGTGACGACGTAGCCGTCCCCGTCGCGCACCGCCCGGGTGGTCAGCGCCGCGGCGTCCGAACCACCCTGCGGCTCCGACAGGCAGTACGCCCCGAGCAGCTCCCCACCGATCATGTCGGGCAACAACTTGCGCTGTTGCTCGGAGCCGAACGTGGCGACCGGATGGCAGGACAGGGTGTGCACACTGACCGCCTCGGCGACCGCGAGCCAGCGGCTGGCCAGGATCTCCAACACCTGCAGGTAGACCTCGTACGGCTGGGCGGCACCGCCGTACTCCTCCGGGTACGGCAGGCCGAGCAGGCCCGCCCGGCCCAGCGTACGCAGCACCTCCCGGGGGAACTCGCCGCGCTGTTCGTACTCGACCGCCTTCGGCGCGAGTTCCCGGTCGGCCAGCTCGGTGGCCAACTCCAGCAGGTCGTGTGCCTCGTCGGTGGGGAGGATCCGGTCGACAGTCATGGTGTGTTGAGCTCCGCGGGAGTGGTGGTGAGTTGGGCTCCTCGTGGCCGTCCGGGCAGGTGCCGTGGCCCCACCTAGCTTAACGCTCGTTTGGGTCATCATGGGCCGACGGTGTCGACCCGCGCGGCGAAGAACCGGCGGCGAACCGGTCAGGAATCGAGAAGCCCCGGCTCCTCACGCGTCGTTAGCGTGGCACGAGGTCGTCGCGGCCAGGCAACCGCGACTCACTGGTCCAGGAGGTTCCGATGGGGTGGAACAACGTGATCCGGCAGCTTCACCGGTGGCTGGCGATCGTGTTCACGGTGGCGGTCCTCGTCACCGTCGTCGCGTTCACGCGGGAGGAGCCGGTCGAATGGGTGGCCTATCTGCCACTGCTGCCGCTGGCTCTGCTGATGTTCACCGGTCTCTACCTGTTCGTGCTGCCGTACGCCCGGCGACGCGGCCGGCGAGGTGCGGCCGGCGCGAGCTGACCGCGCCGGGTCAGCCCTGCAACCACAGACAGAACGGGTGGCCGTCCGGGTCCAGACAGACCCGGACGTCCTCCTGCGGTTGGAACTCGGCCAGCGTCGCGCCGCAGGCCAACGCGTGGTCCAGAGCGGCGCTCAGATCCGTCACGCCGATCTCCAGGTGCATCGACATCTGCTGCCGCCCGGTCTCGGCCGGCCAGGTCGGCCGCGCGTACGCCCGCTCCCGCTGGAAAGCCAGCCCGACCCCGCCGTCGGCGTTGCGCAGGATCACGTCGTCGTCCTGCTCGATCTCGGTCTCCCAGCCGAGCAGCCGGGCGTAGAAGCGGGCCAGCCCGACCGGGTCGGGCGTGTCCAGGTTGACCTGGGTCAGCGTCAGCCGGGTGGGAGTGCTCATCGCGTCCTCCTGATCGTGTCGCCCGTCGTCGAACGTCGGTGGGGTGTGCCAGGCTGTCGGGCGTGACTGCGCAGACCCCGATCATGCTCATCGACGCACCCAGTCTCTACTTCCGGGCGTTCCACGGCATCCCGGAATCCGCCGCGAAGACCGCCGACGGTCAGCCGGTCAACGCGGTGCGCGGGTTCCTCGACATGCTCGCCCACCTGGTACGCACCCGCCGCCCCGGGCGGATGGTGTGCGCGATGGACCACGACTGGCGGCCGGACTGGCGGGTCGCGTTGCTGCCGTCGTACAAGGCGCACCGGGTGGCCCCCGAGGGTGGCGAGGTGGTGCCGGACACCCTCACCCCGCAGGTGCCGATGATCCTGGACGTGCTCGACGCAGTGGGGATCACCGTCGTCGGCGCGACCGGCTACGAGGCCGACGACGTGCTGGGCACCCTCTCGGTAACCCAGCCCGGGCCGGTCGAGGTGGTATCCGGCGACCGGGACCTGTTCCAGCTGATCGACGACTCCCGGGGCGTGCGACTGCTCTACATCGGACGCGGTGTGGCCAAACTGGAGGACTGCGACGACGCCGCCGTACGGTCCCGCTACGGCGTGCCGGCCGACCGGTACGCCGAGTTCGCGGCGCTGCGGGGCGATCCGTCCGACGGGCTGCCCGGAGTGGCCGGCGTCGGCGAGAAGACCGCCGCCCGGCTGATCGACCGGTACGGCGACATCACCGGTATCCTCGCCGCCCTGGACGACCCCGCCGCCGGCTTCGCACCCGGGCTGCGCACCAAGCTCAACGCGGCACGGGACTACCTGGCGGTGGCGCCGAAGGTGGTCCGGGTCGCCCTGGACGTGCCGCTACCCCCGCTGCCCACTGAGCTGCCGGTGGCGCCGGCCGACCCGGAACGGCTGCTCGACCTGGCCGAGCGGTGGAACCTCGCGGGCTCCACCCGTCGCCTGGTCGATGCGCTCGCCACCCGCACCCCGACGAGCTGACCCGGTTCCCGGGCCAGCTCAGTTCCCGGGCCAGCTCAGACGATGAACCGGATCCGGCTGCGGCGGGCCAGCAGGTAGCCGAGGGCACCGGCGACGACCAGCAGCAGACCGACGCCGACGATCAGGCCGGTCGGGGCGCCGGTGATCGGCAGCGAACCGCCACCGCCGCCACCGCCGGTCAGCTTCACCTCGATCTTCGCGGTGTCGTTGGTCGGCTTCAGGTCGTTGACCGGGCCGTCGCCGTTGAAGGTGTGCAACCGGACCGTGCCGCCCTTGCCACCGGCCCGGTCGATCCGCAGGTCGAATTCGAAACTCACCCGCTCACCACGGCTGATCGTGCCGCGTGCGGCACACACGTACACCCGCGCGCCCGGTTTACCGGGCCGCCACTCGTCCTCCTGCTGGTCGACGCAGGCCTGTGGGGCGGTGACCGCGGTGACGTTGGCCGGAAGGGTCACGATGGTCTCGACGTTGAGCCCCTGCTGACCGTTGGGCCCGGCGCTCGCGGGGCCGTTGTTGAGGTAGCCGACCCGCATCGCCACGGTGTCGCCGACCGCCCCCGCGACGGTGGTCCCCTCCGCGGCCACGTCCCCCCGCTGGTCGCCGTCGACGGTCAGCGTGACCCGGGTTTCGTTGTCGAGGGTGTCGGTGTCGGTCTGCCCGAGCGCGCGGGCCTGCGTCCCTTCGACCGGCACCAGCGTCAGCGCCGCGTCGCTCCCCTTCGGACCGAGCGGCCCGGCCGAGGGCAACCGGGAACGGAACTCCTCCCAGTCAGCCGGGGTGAACCAGACCGCGTAGCTGTGGTGCAGGTTCGGCGCCCAACTGTCGGCCGGTACCGTCCCGCCGAACGTCGAGTCCACCCGCAGCGCCTCACCGGGCTCCAGCGAATCGTCGAACGTGCAGGCGAAGGCGCTGCTGTCGAGATCAAGATCGCTGTACTCGCAGTTCTCGTACCGCTTCGACGGGGTGAACCCGTAGGATCCGGAGAGGTACAGCACCATCCCGTGCGCGGTCTTCGTGCCCCGGTTCAGCACCGTCAGCGGTACGTCGACCCGGGCGCCCAGGCTGCTGTCGAGGGTCATCGTCCGCTCGGTGGCGAGGTCGACCCCCTCGCCCACGGTGACCCTGGACCGGTACGGCCCGGTGGTCCCGTCCGGTGCGGTGACGGTGAACAGCAACTCCCCCTGCTGGCCGGGCTGCGCGTCCCCGGCCGCCCGCACCGCCAGGCTGAGCAGTTCCGAACCCCAGTCGCCGTCGATCGTCACCGCGCAGGTGAGGACCGCGCCCGACGTCGTGCAGACGTCCGGACCGTCACCCTGGTCGATGTCGGCGAACGCCATGACGGCGCTGCGGTCCACCCGCACCGTGTAGGTGCCCACCTGCTGATCACCCAGCATGCTGAGCGAGACCCACTTCTGCGGGCCGTCGACGGCGACGATGACGTCGTTGACGCGTACCGCTGCGGTTGCGGACGGCTCGGCGGCGGCCGGCGCACCGGCGGTCACCGTGACGAGCATGCCGACGACGGCCACGCCGGCAAGCCACCGACGAACAACATGAGTCTGCATGGTGAGTCCCTCAGGAACGGTGATACCGCGGGAGCTGAGCCGGGTAAGACTCTCACGGATGCCACCGTCGCCGGAAGCAGGTGGTTCGCCGTCGGCCCGGCGCGCCGCCGCCTGAGGTCACCCGGCGGTTTCCGCCCGGCGTGACCCGGCCTCGGACGGCACCAGCTGTCGCCGCCGACAGGTGGCTCGTTGCGGCGGTGGCGCTCCGAGGTCCGTCATAAGCGGAGGTGGGCCCTGTCGAGCTGAGAGCATCAACGGATCGCGGTGAGCGACCCGTTGATGTGATGCTCCGCCCGCCGACCGGACCCGCTGACCGGACCCGGCTGGACACCACCGCGGTGTTCGGGCGTACCGACCGCGATCGGCTCGTCCTCACCCGCCCGGTGGACCCTCCGCGACCACCACCCCACGGCGCCCTCAGGCGACCTCGCGCAGGTAGCCGTCGATGGCGGCGGCCAGGATCTGCTCGCCGGGGCGGGCCCAGACGTCGGCGTTGAAGACCTCCACCTCGATCGGGCCGGTGTAGCCCGCCGCGTCCACCGCCTCGCGCAGCCGGCGCAACTCGATGCAGCCGTCACCGGGCAGCGCCCGGCCGAGCAGCACCCCCTCCGGCAGCGGGGTGACCCAGTCGCAGACCTGGAAGGCGGCGACCCGCTCCCCCGCCCGGGTGATCTGGTCGTGGACGGTGTCGTCCCACCACACGTGGTATGCGTCCACCACCACGCCGACCACCCTCGGGTCGAACCGTTCGGCGATGTCGAGCGCCTGACCGAGGGTGGCGATGACGCACCGGTCGGCGGCGAACATCGGGTGTAACGGTTCGATGGCCAGCGTCACCCCGGCGGCGTCGGCGTGCGGGGCGAGTTCGGCGATCGCGTCGGCGACCCGGGCCCGGGCGCCGTCGATGTCCCGGCTTCCGGCCGGCAGGCCACCGGAGACCAGGACCAGAACCGGGGCACCGAGGGCGACCGCCTCGTCGATGGCGCGCAGGTTCTGCTCCCGCCAGTCGTCGGCGGTGAAGAACCCGCCCCGGCACAGGGTGGTGACCGTCAGCCCGGCGTCCCGGACCAGCTTCGCGGCGCGGCCGAGGCCGTACTGCGCGACCGGTTCCCGCCACAGGCCGATACCGGGTACGCCGGCAGCGACGCAACCGGCGACCGCGTCGGGCAGCGGCCAGTGCTGGGCGGTGGCCTGGTTGAACGAGAACCGGCGCAGCGCCGCCCGGTCCCCGGTCACTGGGCCACCCCGGCGACGGTGAAGAAGGCACGGGCCCGGGCGGCGGCCAGTTCGGCGTCGGGCAGCAGGCCGGCGGTGTCGGCGAGGGTGAGCAGGGTGCCGAGGTGCTCCGGCGAGCGGCCGGACTGCAACCCGCCGACCATCGTGAAGTGGTCCTGGTGCCCGGCCAGCCAGGCGAGAAAGACGATGCCGGTCTTGTAGTACCAGGTCGGTGCGGCGAACAGGTGCCGGGCCAACGGCACGGTCGGGGCCAGAATCTCGTCGTACGCGGCCAGGTCACCACGGTCGAGGGCGGCCAACGCCGCCGACGCGGCGGGTGCGATGGCGGCGAAGACCCCGAGCAGGGCGTCGGAGTGGCCGGCCTCGTCGCCTCGGATGAGTTCCGGGTAGTGGAAGTCGTCGCCGGTGTAGAGGCGTACCCCCGCCGGCAGCCGGCGACGCAACGCCACCTCGCGCCCCGCGTCGAGCAGTGACACCTTGATGCCGTCCACCCGGGGTGCGTGGGTCTTCAGCAACTCGACCACGGTGTCGGCGGCCAGGTCCAGGTCGGTGCTGCCCCAGTAACCGGACAGCGCCGGGTCGAACATCGGGCCGAGCCAGTGCAGCAGCACCGGCCGGTCGGCGGCGCGCAGCAGTTCGTCGTACACCCGCAGGTAGTCCTCGGGGCCGCGGGCGACGGCGGCCAGGTGCCGGCTGCACATCAGCACCGGCACCGCCCCGGCGGCCTGCACGTCGTCGAGCTGCTCACGGTAGGCGGCGGTGACCTCGGTGAGCGTCGCCTGGCCGGGCGGCAGCTGGTCGGTGGCGACCCCGGCCGCGATCCGGCTGTCGGCCGCCCGGGCCTCCGCCGCGCTGCGGCGGATCAGTTCCCGGGTGGCCGGGTAGTCCAGGCCCATGCCGCGCTGCGCGGTGTCCATCGCCTCGGCCACCCCCAGGCCGTACGACCAGAGGTGCCGGCGGAAGGCGAGGGTACGGTCCCAGTCCAGCACCGCCGGGGTACCCGGGGTGTTGTCGGCGGCCGGATCGGCCACCACGTGCGCGGCGGCGTACGCGATGCGGCAGTTCGGCGGGCCGGCGGGGCGGGGATGCCCGGTGCCGCCGGAGAGTCGCAGGCGTCGGCCGCTGGGCAGGGTCACCTCGGTGCCGCTCACAGGGCCAGCTCCGGCACCTCGACGCGGCGCCCCTCGCGGGCCGACAGCAGGCCCAGCTCGGCCAACTGCACGCCTCGGGCACCAGCCAGGAAGTCCCACGGGAACGGCTCGCCGGTGGCGACGTGCCGCAGGAACGCCTCCCACTGCACCTTGAAGCCGTTGTCGAAGTCATCGTTGTCCGGCACCTCCGTCCACTGCGAACGGAAGTCCTCGGTGGCCGGCAGGTCCGGGTTCCAGACCGGCTTGGGGGTGACCGCCCGGTGCTGCACCCGGCAGCGCCGCAGCCCGGCCACGGCGCTGCCCTCGGTGCCGTCGACCTGGAACTCGACCAGTTCGTCGCGGTACACCCGCACGCACCAGGACGAGTTGAGCTGCGCGATCACGCCGCCCTCCAGCTCGAAGACGCCGTAGGCGGCGTCGTCGGCGGTGGCCTCGTAGGGCCGGCCGGCCTCGTCCACCCGGCGTGGGATGTGCGTGGCCACGGTCGCGGTGACCGCGCGTACCTCGCCGAACAGTTCCGCCAGCACGTAGTGCCAGTGCGGGAACATGTCCACCACGATGCCGCCGCCGTCGGCGGCCCGGTAGTTCCAGGACGGCCGTTGTGCCGGCTGCCAGTCGCCTTCGAAGACCCAGTAGCCGAACTCGCCCCGCACCGACAGCACCTGGCCGAAGAAGCCACCGTCGAGCAGGCGCTTGAGCTTGCGCAGCCCGGGCAGGAAGAGCTTGTCCTGCACCACACCGGTGCGTACGCCGGCGACCCGGGCGGCGCGGGCCAGGTCCAGGGCGGCGGCGGTGTCCTCGGCGAGGGGCTTCTCGGTGTAGATGTGCTTGCCGACCTCGATGGCCTGCCGGATGGCCTTCTCCCGCTGCTGGGTGACCTGCGCGTCGAAGTAGACCTGGACGTCGTCGCGGGCGAGCGCGGCGGTCAGGTCCGTGGTCCAGTCGTCCAGGCCGTGCCGTTCGGCGATCTGACGCAGCTTGGTCTCGCTGCGGCCGACGAGGACGAGTTCCGGCCAGAGCGTGGTGCCGTCGGCCAGTGGCACGCCACCGGAGGAGCGGATGGCCAGCAGGGAGCGCACCAGATGCTGTCGGTATCCCATCCGACCGGTGACGCCGTTCACGATGATGCCGATCGACCTGCGGGTCATGGAGGTCCTTCCGTCGTACGCGCCGAAACGATCAGGTAAGCGCTTTCCTGCCAGATTAGGCGGTGCCGTAGGCGCCAGGCAAGGGCTTGCCTGGCGGCGGAACTTTCGGCCGTCTCGACCGTGGCCCCGCACACCGGCACCAGCTGCGAGGCCTCGACCTGCGGGCGTTGACCTGCGTTTACCGGGCAACAGCGAAGGGCCCTCACTGCGGTACGGTGTCGCTGGTCGCCACGACAGCGGCCGACGCGACGCGAGGGGGCGGGTGTGGCGACGCTGTCCGATGTGGCCCGGCGGGCCGGTGTCTCACCCGCCACCGCCTCCCGTGTGATCAACGGCAGCAGCAAGCCGGTCACCGAGGAGTTGCGCGAGCGGGTGCTACGGGCCGTCGCCGAATTGCAGTACGTACCCAACGCCCACGCCCAACTGCTGGCCCGCTCCCACCGGGGCGCCGTCGGGGTGATCGTGCACGACGTCTCCGACCCGTACTTCTCGGAGATCACCCGGGGTCTGCAACGGGTCGCCACCGACCAGGGCCGGCTGTTGATGATCTGCAACAGCTACCGCGACCCGGAACGCGAACTGGAGTACGTCGAGCTGCTGCGGGGCCAACAGGTAGCCGCCATCGTCCTGGCCGGCTCCGGTTACCACGACGCCGACTTCACCCGGCTGCTCAACGGCAAGCTCGCCGCGTACGAGGCCACCGGTGGCCGGGTCGCGGTGATCGGCCGCCACGAGCACTCCGGCGACGCGGTGATGCCGGACAACCGGGGCGGTGGCGAACTCCTCGGTCAGGAGCTGTGCCGCCTCGGCCACGAACACATCGGCGTGGTGGCCGGGCCTCGGGTGTTGACCACCACGACCGACCGACTCACCGGGCTCCGCGCGGCGCTCGCCGAACACGGCCGGGAGCTGCCGGAACACCGCATCCGGTACGCCGACTTCGACCGCGACGGCGGCGCTGAGGCCACCGCCGCACTGCTCGACGCGGAGCCCGGACTGACCGCGATCGCGGCGCTCAACGACTCGATGGCCATCGGCGCGCTGGCGCTGCTGCGCGCCCGCGCGGTGCCGGTGCCCCAGCAGGTCAGCGTCTTCGGCTTCGACGACATGCCGATGGCCCGCGACGTCACCCCGGCGCTGACCACGATCCGGCTGCCGCTTGTCGAGATGGGCGCCCGGGCGATGGCCCTGGCCCTCGACCCGGGAGCCGCCAGCCCTCGGGTCGAATCGCTCGCCGCCGACCTGATCCGCCGGGACAGCTCCGGACCCGCGCCGAGGTGACGCACCTGCCGGTTCGCCGGCGGTGAAGCGCCGTCGCGGCTCCCCCGGAGATCGATGTCGGCGGTCCTCAGCCGGTCATGTGCTGGCGGGGGCAGTGTCGGCGTTGGTGGTGGACGTCAACGGCTTGGGCGGGTGCCGGATCAGGGTGACGCTGTACGCCACGATCCACACCAGCCAGAGCAGCCAGCCGACGAGGCCGAGCAGGGCAAGCGGGTTGACGTCGCCGACGCCGTACGGGCTGGTCGTCGCGGTGAGGAACAGCAGGGTGGCGGCGAGGAAGCCGGTGATGGCGTGCCAGCGGGCGATGACCTTGTTACGGATGCCGGACATCGAGAAGCCGACGAGTGCCGTCGCCAGAAATACCTGGTTGAAGCCGAACAGAGCGGTGTGCAGACCCCACAGGCCGGCAACGTCACCCGAGCCGTTCTCGGCGGCGGAGGTCAGGGCCAGGCGGGTGGCCTCGACGCTCGTGAACACCACCGACTGCATGAGTACGCCGGCGAGACCGACAAGGGACCACGGGTCGGCACGGCCCCGCTCGAAGCGTCCGAGGCAGGCGCAGACCCCGACGGCGAAGACTGTGGCCAGCAACCAGGCCGCCGGTAGGAGCGCCGAGGCCAGTCGCAGGGATCCGGACCCGGTGGCGAAGACCTCGGCGATCTCCTCGACGGATGCGTGTTCGGACGGGGTAGGGAAACCTGCCGCCGTCAGGAGGAGGTTCGCCGCGACCAGGATCGCGACGAACCCGATGCCGGCGATGCCGGCAAGGCGAGGAAAGCGCATGTGTCACCCCCCAGCTCGCATAGTGCCCCAATCTGCGGTGGGTCGGTGCTGACCGGGCTCGTCTACCGTCGTCGAAAACGTTATCGTGGATGATCATCGTAAGGAGCCCCATGCCTCGCGCGCACCTCACCATCAACCCGGCCTTCACCATCGGACCGGTCCGTCGCCGGCTGTTCGGCGGTTTCGTCGAACACCTCGGTCGTCACATCTACGACGGCATCCACGAGCCGGGGCATCCGAGCGCCGGACCGGACGGGTTCCGGCGGGACGTGGTCGAGCTGGTCAAGGAGCTCGGGGTCAGCACGATTCGGTACCCGGGCGGCAACTTCGTCTCCGGCTACAACTGGGAGGACGGCGTCGGCCCGGTGGCGGAGCGTCCGCGCCGGCTCGATCTCGCCTGGCACTCCACCGAGACCAACCAGGTCGGCCTGCACGAGTTTCAGAGCTGGCTGGACCTGGTCGGCAGTGAGCTGATGCTGGCGGTCAACCTCGGCACCCGGGGCCCGAAGGAGGCCGTCGAGCTGCTGGAGTACGCCAACCTGCCGGCCGGCACCGCCCGCGCCGCCCAGCGGGCCGCCAACGGCCGCAAGGACCCGTTCGGCGTCGCCATGTGGTGCCTCGGCAACGAGATGGACGGGCCCTGGCAGCTCGGCCACCGCGACGCCGAGGACTACGGCAAGCTCGCGGCGATGACGGCGAAGGCGATGCGACAGGTGGACCGGGATCTGGAGCTGGTCGCCTGCGGCTCGTCCGGACGGGGCATGCCGACCTTCGGCGAGTGGGAACGCGTCGTGCTGACCCACGCGTACGACGACGTCGACTACATCTCCTGCCACGCCTACTACCAGGAGCACGACGGGGATCTCGCGAGCTTCCTCGCCTCCGGCGTCGACATGGACTCCTACATCGAGTCGGTGGTCGCCACCGTCGACCACGTCCGCACGGTCAAACGGTCGTCCAAGCGGGTGAACCTCTCGTTCGACGAGTGGAACATCTGGTACATGAGCCGCTGGCAGGAACAGGCGCGGCAGTTCACCATCGACGAGTGGCCGGTGGCCCCGCGTCTGCTGGAGGACCGGTACACCGTCGCGGACGCCGTGGTTCTCGGCGGTCTGCTGATCAGTCTGCTCAACCATGCCGACCGGGTCACCTCGGCGAACCTCGCGCAGCTCGTCAACGTGATCGCGCCGATCATGACGGAGCCCGGTGGGCCGGCCTGGCGGCAGACCACCTTCTTCCCGTTCTCGGTGACCTCGCACGCCGCCCGGGGCGACGCGCTGCGGGTCCTGGCCGACACCGACGAGACGACCACCGCGACCTTCGGCTCGGTGCCGGTGGTGGCCGCAGCCGCGACCAGCGAGGGATCCGAGATGTCGATCTTCCTGCAGAATCGGCACCTCACCGAGGCGACGAAGGTGACAATCGACCTCCGCGCGTGCCAGCCGACCGGGGAGGTCTCGGCCCGGGGGATCTGGGACACCGACGTACGCGCGGCCAACGACCTGCGCGACCCGCAACGGGTGGGGCTACGGACCAACGACACCGCGCGACTCTCCGACGGTCTGCTCACCGTGGAGCTGCCGCCGGTGTCGTGGACCGCGCTGACGGTCGCCCGAGCCGCCGGTCCCCACCAGGACTGACCGGATGGCGCCGGTCAGTCCGACTCAACGGATCCTCTCCCCCGACGACGTGGTCGATCTTGTACGGTCGTCCTTCGGTCCGGATCCGCGGGTGGTCGACTGTGGGCCGCTGTCCGGTGGGGGCTTCGCGGCGGTGTGGTGGGCCCGCCTCGATGGTGACCGGGATGTCGTGCTGAAGGTCGCCCCGCCACCCACCGCTCGGCTGCTGCGCTACGAGACCGACCTGCTCGCCGCCGAGGCCCGCTACTTCCGGCTGGTCGCCAAGCGGGCACCGCAGGTGCCGGTGCCGCCGGTGCTGCACCACGGCCGGGACCGGCGGCTCGGTGAATGGCTGGTCACCGGGCGGCTGCCTGGCCGAGCACTGCCCGACCTGGACGGTGACGACGAGCCGGTCCGTGCCGACCTGGGCGCGGCGACGGCCAGCCTGCACCGGATCACCGGCGACCGGTTCGGCTACGACGCGGGCCGGACCGGCGGACCGACCTGGTCGGCCACCTTCACGGCGATCATCGACGACTTGCTCGCCGACGCCGCCGACTGGGACGTGGCGCTGCCCGTGCCGCCGGAGCGGTTCCGCGCGCTGGTGGCCCGCCACGACGCGCTGCTCGACACGGTACGCCGGCCGGCGCTGCTGCACTTCGACTGCTGGGACGGCAACGTGCTCGCCGCCCCAGCGGCCGACGGTGCGTACCGGATGTGTGGGCTGGTCGACGGCGAGCGGTTCCTCTACGGCGATCCGCTGCTCGATCTGGTCTCTCCGCTGCTGTTCCGCCGTGCCGAGGACGAACCGACGCATCCCTTCCTGCGCGGGTACGCCGAGGCCACCGGCGTGCCGCTGGTCTTCGACGACGGGGTCCGCCGCCGGCTCGCGCTGTACCGGATGCACCTGCACCTGCTGATGACCGTGGAGATGCCCAGCCGGGGCATCACGCCGGACAACGACCCCGGCCGACACGCCCTGCTGGCCGAGCTGCTGGTGCGGGACCTCGCCGATCTGGCCTGACCGGGCCAACCGGCCCGCCGGTGCCCTGGCCGGGGCCGGGCAGGCTTTCCTTGCGGTGACCGCCGGCCGGTCGGGGTGGTCAGCTGGATGGGGTGAGGCCGCCCCCGTAGATGTCGGTGGTCGCGGCGCCGTAGAGGTCAGGTCGGTTGACCCCGAGCTGACCGACCACCTTACGCGCCTCGACGATGTCGTGGTGTAGGCGCGTGAAGGCGTCAGCCACCTTGGTCTCGTCCTCGACGAACTTCTCGTTCTGCTTGACGAGGGCACGCTGCACCGCCACGGCGACGTCCTGGGCGGTGACGCCGCCCAGTTCGACCGGCTTCTCGTCGCCGACCTTCAGCCCCTGGGCAAGGGTGCTGGACGAGATGATGACCGCGCCGATCCAGGCGGCGATACCGCCGGTGGTGGCGATGAGCGTGCCCGCGGCGATGCCCACGAGAGTGGCCCACTGATAGCTGCTGGCGGACTTGCCACCGGCTCCGAGATCTCCCAGTGCGGCGAGCGCCTTCTCGATCAGGTCGAGGATGGCCTTTCGCTGGGCGATCTTGCTGATCTTGTTGGTCTCCAACAGTTCCTTGGAGATGCGGGCCGCGGCGGCCTGGCAGGCCTGCCCGTTCTCCAGGGGCGCGAGGAAGTTGCCGATGAAGGTCTGCTGGAACGAACCCTCCCAGTGCCGCTCCATCTGGTCGCGGACGGTCTGCAGCCCGGTCAACCCGAGATCACGGTTGCCCAGCTTTCCCGCCTCGGTCGCGACCCCTCCGAAAGCCTCGGCGATCTTGCCGAGGCTTTCGATGGCCGGGTTGGCCTCGTCCGGATCGGGCGTCAGGTAACGCTCGAAGGTGGGTACGACCCACGCGTAGTGCTCATGCTGGATCGCGTGCTCCCACCGCCTGATCTCCGCTTCGGTGATCACCACCTCGCTGTTCGGCAAACCCGGGCCGTTGTTGATGATGACCGAGAACCCACCGGACGTGACGGTCGAGGCCGGCCGGTCCGGATTGGCCTTGTTGTACTCCAGCAGCAGCGCATCGAGGTAGGAGTTCATGTCCTTCAGGCTCTGCCGGACGAACTCCTGCCGCAGCTTCTCGGCCTGCTGCTTCAGCGTCGGTACGAAGTTCTCGTTTGTGTATTCGGACGGCGTGTCGGCGTTTCCCACAACTGTTCGGCCTCTCCGTGCACAACGGTTTCCGTAGCCGCCCGCCGGCATGGCCTCCGACCGGACGTGGTGCCTGGGTCAGGACGTGCCGCCCGCCCGTGGCGCGGGGATCGGCTGGCCCGGGTCGTCCTCCGAATTCGGCGCCGGCGGCGCGATGTTGGGATCGGTGGAGTTGCGCAACGAATCGGCGAGGATGCCCTGCAACTCCCTGGCCGCCTCCGCATCGGTCGCCTCGTACGCCAGTCGGGCGTCCCGCACTGCGGTGGCGGCGTCCATCACCACCCCGCCGATGTCGGCGTACATGTCCTGCAACTCGTATCTCACCGTGTTCCACATGGTGAGGGCGAAGGTCAGACCGGAGGCACTGTCGGCCGCCGCGACCGCGCGATTCGCGTCGTAATAGACGTCCGCCACGCGCGGCAGCAGGGCCTCGGACACTCGCCACAACGCGTACAGCTCACCACCTGTGACATCTTCCGGCACAACCATCACTCCCCGCCAATGGCCACCGTGACCGGTCGGCCACGTTCCGATCGGCGTCGTGTTCACCCTCGACGGCGACGCGACACGAGCACCGCCACCACGAGCCCGGCGGCCAGCACCACCACGATCGCCAACACCCACCAC
This sequence comes from Micromonospora lutea, assembly GCF_016863535.1. Classification (GTDB taxonomy): domain Bacteria; phylum Actinomycetota; class Actinomycetes; order Mycobacteriales; family Micromonosporaceae; genus Micromonospora; species Micromonospora lutea. Next base: position 77,604 of record NZ_BOPB01000007.1, on the reverse strand, counting down.
TGACGCCACCACGCATCGTCACCGCTCGGGTCCGCATCGGCCAGCGGCGGCAGGTCGAGACGGTAGAGCCGGTTCGACCGCGAATCCGCCAGGTAACCGATGTGGTCGTCCACCATGGCCAGTGGACCCACGATCGACGGGTTCGCCAGCAGGGTCTCGAACCTACCGTCCGGATACAGCCGGTAGAGCCCGTCGTCACCGGACAGATAGACAGCATTGCCGGTGGCGGCGACGTGGAGGGTGCCCCGCCAGACGCCGGCCGGAATCGTGGCGCCCTCGGGCTCGGCGGCCGACCACCGACCGTTCCCGTCGCGGACCGCAGCCCGCAGCCGGGTGCCCGACATGTTGTACAGCAGGTTACTGGCCACCCAGCGATCGGCGCCGGGACCGGTCGCCGTCGAGAGGGGTCCGTAGGGGAAGGTGAACGATCCTGCCTCACCGCTGGCCAGCACTCCGACGTCACCACTGCCGACGAGGGTGTCGATGACGCCATCGGCCGCGATCCGGCGGATCCGGTAGTTGCGCAGGTCACCGAAGATTACGGCACCGTCGGCCTCGACCTCGATCCCGCCGACATCGCGCAGTTGGGCGTCGACAGCCGGCCCCCCGTCACCCGAGAAGCCGACTCCGTTGCCGCCGGCCACCAGACTGACGGCACCGTCCGGTGACATCGAGAGGATGCGGGCGTTTCCGCTGTCGCCGATGTAGACCGATCCGGTCGGCCCCACCGCCACACTGCTCGGATAGCGGAGGGTTGTCTCGCTGGCGGGTACCTCGGCGTCCCCGGTCAGGGGTGTCTCCGGCGCATCCGGCCCGGACCGGCCCCGACCCGCAACCGTCGTGATCACGCCGTCCGCGGAAATCGCCCGGACGACCCAGTTCTCCGTGTCAGCCAGGTAGACGACGCCGCCTGGCCCGACCGCCACTCCGCCGGGCTTGTTCAACGCCGCCGCGGCAGCAGGGCCACCGTCGCCGGAGTATCCCGCGTCGCCGGTGCCGGCGTACGGTGTTGCGGTCGCGCCGTCGGCCGCTGCCGGCTGGGGCGCCGCGACCGTGCTCGCCGCGATGAGGGCCGCCACGAGTCCGCGCCAGATTCGCTTCACGGACTAGTCTTAACATAGGCCGGCACGGATCGACGGCCCGCTACGGCCGCCTCGAGAACACGGTGCCACGAGACTGGTTCGGATCAGAAGCCGACGCGCCGACGCGACCTGCGCTCGGACGACCAGCGGAAGCGGGGAGATGTGACCGCACAAGTGCTCGAACGGTGGCCGGAGATCTCCGCGTCATCGCCGGACGGCGCCATCTGGGCGACCACCACGGACGGCACCGACCTGCGCATCACGTTCGGCTACGGGGTGTACGGGCGCTACACCGAGACGGATCTCGCCCATCAGCTCGGCCGCCTCGGGCAGGCGATGTGGATCGCATTGCACCGGTCGCGCGCGGAGCTCCACGAGCGACGGCTGGCGTCGTTCCGCGTCGTGGTGAGCCCGGACAGACCCGCTGAACCGGCCGCCGGACAGGCCGCGTACACCGAGGCACTCAACGGGGTGGCAGCGACGGGCCGGTCACCGGACGGCGCCATCACCGTGCGCACCACCGGCGGCCTACGTTGGACGGTGGACATCGCCGACGGCACCCTTGCCAGACTCGGCGAGGGTGCCTTCGTGTCCCAGGCCGCCTCAGCCGTCACGGCGATGCTCGGCGACCGGGAGCAGCAGATCGCGGCGTTGAAGGCGGAATTCCTCGACCTCGGCGTGCCGAGGCGTTGGACCGAGGCGCTGAATCAGCTACGCAGCCAGAACCGCGCCCGGAACTGACCGTGACGGGATGCGGCCCGGCCGGGTTGCGACCCGGCCGGGCCCGACCGCCTACCCGACGCCGGGCGCGAAGCGAGCCAGCGGATTGGTCAGGGCGCCTACGAGTTGCAGGGCGGCCGACGGGTCGGCCAGGTCGACCATCTGCTGGTTGTCGCGCAGTTGCAGCCGGTTGAGGCAGGAGAGCGCGAACTCCGGCGCGAACAGGTCGTAGCGGGCCAGCCGGTCGGCCAGGTGGGGCACCCGGCCGGCGTACTCGGTGGCACAGTCGGCCACGGTGCGCCAGAAGGTCTCCTCGTCGACGACGCCCTGATCGGCCAGCGTCGCGCCGAGGAAGCGGAAGAAGCAGTCGAAGACGTCGGTGAAGATCGACAGCAGCTTCATGTCCTCCGGGATGTCGGCGCGGATCCGCTCGACCGCCGGCGGCAGCTGCGCCTCGGCGCTCATCACCACGATCTCCTCGGCGATGTCCTTGAAGATCGCCCGCTCGACGACTCCGTCGCGGAGCACCAGGATGACGTTCTCCCCGTGCGGCATGAACGCCAGGTCGTAGGCGTAGAAGGCGTGCAGCAGCGGAGTCAGGTAGGCGGTCAGGTAACGACGCAGCCACTCCTCCGGTGCCAGCCCGGAGGAGGCGATCAGCTCCGCGGCGAAGGAGCGCCCGTCGGCGTCGACGTGCAGCAGCGACGCCATGGTGGCCAGTCGCTGACCGGGTTCCAGGTCGGGGACCGGGCTCTCCCGCCAGAGCGCGGCCAGCATCTTGCGGTACGGCGAGTATCGGTCGGTGGCGGCCTCGTACTGGCGGTGCCGGTAGCCGACGGCGGCCCGCTCACGGATGATCGTCAGACCGGTGGCCCGGAACACCTCGTCACCGTCGATCAGGCCGGCCAGCCAGTCGTTGATGGCCGGGGTGGCCGCCATGTACGCGGCCGACAGTCCCCGCATGAAGCCCATGTTCAGCACGGACAACGCGGTCTTGACGTAGTGCCGCTCGGGCTGGCTGACGTTGAAGAAGGTGCGGATGGACTGCTGGGCGAGGTACTCGTCCGGACCCTCGCCGAGGCAGACCAGCCGGCGGCGCGCCACCTCGCCGGCGAAGGTGACCGACAGCTTGTTCCACCACTGCCAGGGATGCACCGGGATGAGATGGTAGTCGGCGAGGTCCAGGCCCAGTTCGGTCATGGTCCCGGCGAACCGGGCGAGGGTCGCCTCGCCCAGTTCGGTGCGCAGCAGCGTCTCCTGGTCCAGGTCGGCGGCGCTGGTGAAGGTGGCATGGTCGCGGTGGGCGGCCAGCCAGATCAGCCGTACCGGCTGGGCCGCTTCGGGGGCGTAGCGGTGGTACTCGTCGACGCCGAAGCCGAGCCGCCCGTTGTTGGCCACGAAGCAGGGATGGCCCTCGGTCATCGACGTCTCGATGGTCTGGAAGTCGGCCTCCACCAGCTTCGCGGCGCTGGGCAGCGCCCGATCCAGCTTGTACGCCAGGCTGGCGAGGGTGGAACTGATCTCCTCCAGGTAGACCGGCAGGATCCGGTCGGTGAGGCCGAGCGCGTCACGCAGGTCGAGGCAGAGGTCGACCGCGTCCAGCGGCGAGGGCTCGCCGTTGCGGTGCCGGGTGATGCTCTCCGGGTCGATGTCCCAGTGTTCCAGGGTCAGCACCCGGGCCGCGAAGCGGTACCGGACCGCGCCGGAGGCGACGGTGACCGCGTACCACCGGCGGCCGGTCGGATCGGCGGCCGGGCCGTCCGGTTCGGGGGCGAGCAGGCGCTCGTGGGTGAATTCGGCCAACGCCTTGCGCACCAGCAGGCGGTTGGCCCGCTCCCAGGTATCCGGGCGCAGGTGTGCGACCGGGTCACGCGTGGTCACGGTGATGCTCCTTTGCTGTGATGCCGACGTCAGAGCCGGCTTCGGTGGCGGCTCCGGTGGCGGCCAGGAACCGCTGCCGGGTGCAGATGCTCAGCAGGGCGGTCTTCTCCGGCTTGGTGATCGGCCCGATCACCTCGAAGCCCACCGCCGCGTTGAGCGCCTGCACGGCGGTGTTGCGCACGTCCGGCTCGACCACGACCCGTTCGGTGGCGGGGTCGGCGAAGAGCCAGGCCATCACGGTGGTGATGACGGCCCGGGTGAAGCCGGACACGGGGGCGTCGGTGGGTGCGCAGAGGAAGTGCATGCCGACGTCGCCGGGCCGGGTGTCGTGCAGGCCGACCAACTCGACGTGCGCCGGATCGTACCGCTCGGCGAGGAACGCCGGCTCGGCGCGCCACAGACCCAGGTACGCCTCGTGGTGCGGATGCGCGGCGATGCGCTGGTACTCGGCGGCCACCGCGTCGACGTCGGCGTCCTGCATCAGCCAGAACGCGGCCCTGGGGTGGGTCACCCATCGGTGCAGCACCGGCGCGTCGGCGGCCACGTCGAGCGTACGCAGGGCGAACTCGCCGAGTCGGCGATCGTGGCGGCGGTAGACGAGCTGGGTCACCCGGTCACCCCGAAGTCCTGGAAGGCGATCGACTTCTCGATGGGGTACGCCTCGCGGCCGAGCAGTTCCCGGATGATCCAACTGTTGCGGTACGGACCCATGCCGAGATCCGGCGAGGTGACGCTGTGCGTGTGGGTGCCGCCGTTCTGGAGGAACACGCCTCGTCCGGTGGCATCCACGCTGTAGTTGCGGGCGACGTCGAGGCGGCCGTGGTCGTCGAAGCGCAGCCGGTCCCGGATGGGCTCCAGGAACGCGGGGACCTCGTACCGGTAGCCGGTGGCCAGCACCAACCCCTCGGTCTCCAGGGTGAACTCCCGTTCCTGCTCGACGTGGCGCAGCCGGAGCGTGTGCACACCGGTGCTCCCGTCGTGGGTCACCCCGGTCAGCTCGGTGTTGGTCAGCAGGCGGGTGTTCACCGGTCCGTCGAGGCTGGAGGCGTAGAGCAGGTCGTAGATGTCGTTGATCAGGTCAGCCGAGATTCCCTTGAACAGACCCTTCTGCTCGGCCTCCAGCCGGTACCGGGTGGGCTCGGGCAGCGCGTGGAAGTAGTCCACGTAGTCAGGCGAGGTCATTTCCAGCGTGAGCTTGGTGTACTCCAGCGGGAAGAAGCGTGGCGAGCGGGTCACCCAGTTCAGCTGGTAACCGTGGGTGCCGATGGCGCCGAGCAGGTCGTGGTAGATCTCGGCGGCGCTCTGTCCGCTGCCGACGATGGTGATGCTCCGCTTGGCCCGCAACGCGTCCCGGTGTTCCAGGTACCGGGAGTTGTGCACGGCGTCGGAGGTCAGGCCGGCGCAGGCGGCCGGCAGGTGGGGCGGGGTGCCGGTGCCGAGCACCAGATGCCGGGCCCGATGGGTGACGGTGGCACCGTCGACGGTGGCGCTCACCAGGTACCTGTCCTCGGTGGAGTCGTACTCGACGGCGGTCACCTGGTGTCCGAAACGCAGGTTGGGCAGCCTGGCGGCGGCCCAGCGGCAGTACGCGTCGTACTCCACCCGCAGCGGGAAGAAGTTTTCCCGGATGTAGAAGGGGTAGAGCCGGCCGATCTCCTTGAGGTAGCTGAGGAACGAGAAGGGCGAGGTGGGGTCGGCGAGGGTCACCAGGTCGGCCAGGAACGGCGTCTGCAACCGGGACGACTCCAGCAGCATGCCGGGATGCCAGGAGACGTCGTCGCGGGCCTCCAGGAACAGCCCGTCGAGGTCGGCGATGGGTGCGGTCAGGCAGGCCAGGCCGAGGTTGTACGGCCCGAGGCCGATTCCGATGAAGTCGTAGCTGGACATCCGGCCCTCCAGGCTCGGGTTCGCGGGTGGCATGCTCAGCCGACCGGGCAGGTCAGGCCGGCGGCAGTGGACGATGCGGCGTGCTCGTGCTCGTGCACGTGCCGGCCGGCGTACTCGGCGATCAGATCCAGCACGTAGGCGACGTCGGCGGCGGTGGTCGCCGGGTTGAGGACGGTGAATTTGAGGTACTGCCGGCCGTCGACCCGGGTGCCGGCGACCACGGCGAGGCCGGAGGCGGCCAACGCCTCGCGGGCCCGGAGGTTGGCCGCGTCGGCCAGGTCCCGGCCCGGTCCGGTGGGCTGCCAGCGGAACACGACGGTGCTCAGCTGTGAGCGGGTCAGCACCTCGAAGCGGGGGTCGGCGGCGACCATCCGCCACACCTGCGCGGCCCGGTCGCAGACCTCGTCGAAGAGTTCACCGATGGCATCGGGCCCCATCACCCGCAGGGTCAACCAGAGCTTGAGCGCGTCGAACCGACGCGTGGTCTGCAGGCTCTTGTCGACCTGGTTGGGGATGCGCTGGGCGACCATCCGGGCCGGGTTGAGGTAGTCGGCGTGCCAGGTGGCGTGCCGCAGGGTCCGACGGTCACGGACCACCAGCGCGCTGGAGCTGACCGGCTGGAAGAAGGACTTGTGGTAGTCGACCGTGACCGAGTCGGCGCGCTCGATGCCGTGGAGCAGGTGCCGGCGGGTGGGTGAGACCAGCAGCCCGCAGCCGTACGCGGCATCGACGTGCAGCCACACGCCGGCCGTGGCGCACACCTCCGCGATCTCGTCGAGCGGATCGATGGTGCCGAAGTCGGTGGTGCCGGCGGTGGCCACCACGGCCATGACGGTCAGGCCGGCACGCCGGCAGCGGGCGATCTCGTGTCGGACCGCGCCGGGACGCATCCGCCGGTCGGGGCCGGTTTCCACCACCACGACCGCGTCCGGTGCCAGGCCGAGCAGCTTGGCCGCCTTCTGCACGCTGAAGTGACCGGCCGCCGAGGCGATGATCCGCAACTGGGGCAGCAGGATCCGCCGGTCGGCGGGCGTGGCCGCGGCCAGCGCCTCCTCCCGGGCCAGCAGCAGGGCGTGCAGGTTGGACTGGGTGCCGCCACTGGTGAACACTCCGTCGGCCGCCGGGCCGAGGCCGATCCGCTCGGCGGTCCACTCGATGAGCCGGCGCTCGATCAGGGTGCCGCCGGCGCTCTGGTCCCAGGTGTCCATCGAGGAGTTGACCGCGCTGAGGATGGCCTCGCCCAGCAACGCCGGGATCACCACCGGGCAGTTGAGGTGGGCCAGGTAACGCGGGTGGTGGAACCAGACCGCGTCGCGCAGGTAGACGTCCTCCAGTTCGTCGAGCGCGGCGGTGGTGTCGCCCAGCGGCCGGTTCAGGTCGATCGCCTCCACCTGCGGGGCGAGTTCGTCCGGGCGTACGCCGGTGAAGGGTCCGGTCACCTCGGCCACCCGACGGGCCACCCGGTCGGTGCCGGCGGCCACGGCTCGGCGGTACTGCTCAACTGTGTCGTCGCTGAGCAGGTGTGCCCGGGCGGGTGTGGGCCGGGGCTCCGGGTGACTCGGCGTTGCCTCGGCGGGGTGCACCGGCAGGGTCATGGACGTGTCCTCCACGCTCGGCGGTTCGATCTTTGGGCAGCCGGAACCCGCCGCACGACAGGTGGGCGGCGGGCATTTCAGGTGCTGGGAGGTGGTGGGGCGGCCGGTGGGGAGGGTGAATCACGGCCGCCCCGGGCGGCGTCAGGTGAGCTTGCTCGCCCCCTGGATCGCCATGGCGAGGTTCTCCAGCCGCGGAGCCGCGCCGGCGTACGAGAAGCGGGGCACCGCGTCCCACGGCGTGACCTGTCCGGCCCGGACGGCGAGCAGCCCCCGGCGGGAGAGGCGACGGACGGAGAGGTGCTCAGACATTGGTGTCGTCTTTCGATCAGGGTCTCAGACCACGGACAGCCGGGGGTTAGGCTAACCTAACCTAACTTCCTGCCTAGACTCGGCTCCTGTCAAGTCCCGACGGCGTTTCACACCACACTGGAGTTCACACTGTCCGTCATCGATTCGCCACCGTACGAGACGCCGATTCGGTCGACCGCACCACCCCGGCACCTCCGCAACCTCCTCGCCGATCCCGGCCGGCTCGGCGGCGGCACCGGTCAGGTGTGGTTCGCGCTGCTCGGCGTCGCCGGGGTCCCCAGCCTCCAAACCGGTACGCTGACCCGGTGAGCGCGCGCCGCTACCGCGACGACTACGGCATCCCGCACCTGCGCGCCGACGACCACACCTCGCTGGCCTTCGCCCAGGGCCGGGTCACCGCTGCGGACCGGGCCTGGCAGCTGGAGGTGGAACGGCACCGATCCCAGGGCACCTCCGCCTCCTTCCTCGGCATCGAGGCGGTGGCCTGGGACAGCTTCGCCCGCCGGGCAAGGCTCGACGACACCGCACGACGCTGTCACGCCGCCCTCGACCCGGCCACCGCCGAGTGGGTGGGCCGCTACGTGGACGGGGTCAACGACGCGCTGGCCGCCGGTGCGGCGCGGGCCCCGGAGTTCGCCGCCACCGGCCTGCGGCCGGGCCGCTGGCAGCCGTGGACGCCGCTCGCGCTCTGGCTCAGCCACCACGTGCTCTTCGCCGGCTTCGGCACCAAACTCTGGCGCGATCAGGTCACCCGCCGGCTCGGTCCGCAGGGGACCGGCCTGTTCGCCGCCGACAGCCAGGTCACCTCGGGCAGCAACGGCTGGCTGCTCGCCGCCGACCGCACCGCCACCGGGGCCGCCCTGATCGCCGGTGATCCGCACCGGTTCATCGAGGCACCCGGCATCTACCAGCAGATCCGCCTGGCCTGCCCGGAGTACGACGTCCTCGGCTTCGCCGTGCCCGGAATTCCGGGCATCCCGCACTTCGGCCATGCCGGCACCGTCGCCTGGGCGATCACCAACGCGATGGCCGACTACCAGGATGGCTACGCCGAACGACTGCGCCGCCGCGGTGACCGGGTCGAGGCGTACGGGCCCGACGGGTGGCGGCCCGCCGACCGACACGTCGAAGTGATCGAAGTGGCCGGCGCCGAGCCGGTCGAGGTCGAGGTGATCGAGACCGAGCGGGGGCCGCTGGTGGCCGGTGGGCCCGATGACGACCCGGCCGTCACGGTCAGCCTGCGCTACCCGCCCCGGGTCCTCGGCGAGCTGGGCTTCGGCGTCCTGCCGGCGCTGCTGCGGGCACGCACGGTCGCCGACATCGACACGGCACTGCACGGCTGGGTCGAGCCGGTGAACGTGGTCCTCGCGGCCGACACCGCCGGAGGGCTGCTGCACCGGGTGGCCGGCCGGGTGCCCCGACGCCATCGGGACAACGGGCTGCGGGTGGTGCCCGGCTGGGAGGCGCGCCACGCCTGGCAGGGCTGGCACGACATGCCGAGCGTCCCGGTGGCTGAGGTGGCGGTGATGGCCAACGACCGTGGCATCGCCGCCGGGCTCGGTGTGGAGTTCGCGCCGCCGTACCGGGCCGACCGGATCCGCCAGCTGCTGGACACCACCGCCGACTGGCGAGCCGAGCAGTTGGCGAGTGTGCACACCGACACCCACCTGGCCGCCGCCGGGCCGCTGCTGGACCTGCTCGCCACGCTGGACAACCTCGATTCGGCCGCCGCCGGGCTGCGGGAACGTCTCCTGGCCTGGGACCGCCGGATGGCCGCCGACAGCGTCGACGCCGCCACCTTCGCCGACCTGCGGTCCGCCGTGACCCGCCGGCTCGCCGCGCACCCCGCGCTGGCCGCGCTGGCCGCGCTGGCCGCGCTGGCCGAACCTGCCGGCTACCCGGAGGTGTTCCGGCCCTGGCTGTCCCTGACCGCCCGGGTCGGGTACGCGGTGACGTCGCTGCTGCACGCGGACCTGCCCGGCCTGGATCGGACCGAACTGCTGCGCGAGGCCCTCGCGGAGGTCGCCGCCGCCGGCGACCTCCGACGCTGGGGCGAGCGGCACCGGCTCCTGCCGTGGCGGGCGCTACCCGACCCGGCCGCACCGCCGGGGCCGCAACTCTCCGGTGACCACGACTGTGTGCTGGCCACCTCCAGCGTCCCCGGGGTGACCGACCTGTGCCTGCGTGGGCCGGCGGCCCGCTACGTGTGGGACCTGGCCCGACGGGAGGACAGCCGCTGGGTGGTGCCGCTGGGCGCCACCGGCTCCGGGCCACACCACGACGACCAGCTACCACTGTGGGTGAACGGCGACCTGATCACGGTGACCTGTGACTGGGAGCGGCTGACCGAGGAGCACGATGACTGACCCGCACCACTACGAACGGCACGTGCCCGGGTTCGGTGTGGTGACCTTCCGGCCGGTCGACCCCGAGATTGACGCCGACGTGATCCACTCCTGGGTCAGCCAGGAGCGGGCCCGGTTCTGGGGAATGCGCGACGCCGACCGGGACCGGGTCGCCGAGATCTACCGGTACGTGGACTCGCTCGCCACCCACCACGCGTACCTCACGCTGCGCGACGGGCAGCCGGTGGCGCTGTTCCAGACCTACGAACCGGAGCACGACCCGGTCGGCGAGTGCTACCCGGTACGCCCCGGCGACTACGGCGGTCACCTGCTGATCGGCACGCCGGTGCGGCCCGAGCCCGGCTTCACCGGCACGCTGCTGGACGAGTTCGTCGCCTTCGTCTTCACCGACCACCGTCGGCTACGGATGGTGATGGAGCCGGACGCCCGCAACGACAAGGCCATCGGCCGGCTGCGGCGGGCCGGGTTCGTCGAAGGCCCGTTGGTGGACCTGCCGGACAAGCGCGCCCGGCTGATGTTCCTCGCCCGGCCTCCACACCGGTCCTACCCCGGATCGCAGCGGTCCGACAGCGCGTAGCGGGTCAGCACCACGTCACCGATCTGGCGTGCCTCCACCACCTGCGCCCGCCGGCCCGGGTGCCACGGGAAGCGGCCCTCGCCGACGAACCGCGGCGCCCGTCGGTCGCCCACGAAGAACGGAGCGACCACCAGGTGCAACTCGTCGGCGAGTCCCTCGGCGAGGAACTGCCCGTGCACGCCCGCGCCACCCTCCACCAGCAGCCGACCCACGCCCCGCTCGGCGAGGTCGGCCAGCATCCGTGCCAGGTCGACCGGCTCACCGGCGTCGACCACGGTGGCCAGCTCACCCAGCCGGTGCCGGGTCTTCTCCACCGCGCCGCTGGCGCTGTAGACGACCCGCTCGGTGTCGCCGACGGTGAAGAATCGCGCAGCCGGGTCCAGGTCGCCGCAGGCGGTCAGGGTCACCCGGGTCGGCGATGACGGCAGACCACGGGCGACCCGCTCGGCTCGGCGTCGTGCGCACCGCACCAGCAACCGGGGGTCGTCCCGGCGGACGGTACCGGCACCGACCAGGATCGCATCGCAGTTGGCGCGGACCTCGTCCACCCGGTCCAGGTCCGCGTCGTTGGACAGCAGCAACCGCTCGTCGGTGGCGTCGTCGATGTAGCCGTCTATCGAGGTGGCGCAGCTGAGCAGCACGTAGGGCCGCGCCACCTCGGGCGGGCCGCTCACCGGACGAAGGGGAGGTCGGCGGTGCGGGCCGCACGGCTGGCCTTGGCCGCGAGGTACTCGGCGTTGGCCGGGGACAGGAACACGCCGGTGGGCACCTGCTCGGTCACGGTGACCCCGAGCCGGCCCAACTGCTCGGTCTTCTCCGGGTTGTTGCTCAGCACCGCGATCGGTCCGACACCGAGCGCGGCGAGCATCTGCGCGGCGACGGTGTAGTCGCGCTCGTCCTCCGCGTGACCGAGTGCGACATTGGCTTCGAAGGTGTCCAGCCCCGCGTCCTGCAACGCGTACGCGTCGAGCTTGGCGTACAGCCCGATGCCCCGACCCTCCTGGCGCAGGTAGAGCAGGTAGCCGCCGACGTCGGCGATCCGCTGCACCGCCTCGCGCAACTGGGGGCCACAGTCACAGCGCTGGCTGCCGAACACGTCGCCGGTGAGGCATTCGCTGTGCGGGCGGACCAGCGGCGCGCCGCCGTCGCGTTCCGCCGCTCCGGTGTCACCCAGGGCGAAGGCGAGGTGCTCCCGGCCGTCGACCAGCCCGTCGAAGGTGAACAGCCGGGCGGTGGTGCTGTAGCCGTCGGGAAACCGTAGCGGGACGGTAACCTGCGTCCGGACGGTGGCGACAGGCAGTGATTCGGACATGGGTCTCCTCATCAGACGGTGGCGGGTACTCGGACACGTCGGGCCAGTAGCACGGCGGCTCCGGGCAGGCTCGCGACGAGCACCAGAGCGCCGTACACCGTCGCGGTGGCCACCCCCTCGGCGGCGGTCAGGCCGGCGGCGGCGAACGCCCACGCGGCCACCCCCTCGCGGGGGCCGAACCCGGCGACGTTCGCCGGCACCCCCATCGCGAGCAGGGCCAGCAGGGTCAACGGCAGCAGCAGGCTCAACGGGGCGGTGGACCCTGCCGTGCGTGCCGCCACCAGGAACGTCGCGAGGTGTCCGGCGACCGCCAGCGCGGAGGCGAGCAGCACCCCGAACCAGGTACGCCGAGCAAGCAGTCCGTTGCGGACATCGGAGACCGCGGTGCCCACGGCGCGGGCCCACCGGGAGGCACCTGACTGCGGTAGCAGTCGGGCGGCCAGCACCACGGCGACCAGCACCGCCACCGCCACGGCGGTGGCCACGGGCAGGAATGGGCGCACCGGTGACGGAAACGCGAACAGCAGCACCGCGGCGACCGCGACCAGCACCACCTGGCCGGCCATCCGTTCCCACACCACCGCCCGGATGCCCCGTCCGACGTCACCGACGTCGCGTCCGTGACGCACCGCACGGTGCACGTCACCGAGGATCCCGCCGGGCAGCGTCGCGTTGAGGAAGATCGCTCGGTAGCAGTGGGCGACCGCCTCCCGCAGTGGCAGGCGTACGCCCAGGCCACCCGCGACGAGGCTCCACCGCCAGGCGGCACAGACCGTGGTGAGGACCCCGATGGCGAGCGCGGCGGCCAACGCGGGCGCGTCGATCAGCCGCAGGCCGGCCAGGAACGGGCCGGTGCCGAACCAGCAGAGCAGTCCCACGAGGACGCCCACGCCCAGCGCCAGCCGGGCCCAACCCCAGAACGAGCGGCCCACCGGGGTCGCCCGGGGCATGGCACTGCCAGCTTCATCCCCCATCCGCGCCTCCCCGGCATGGCGATCTTCCCTGACTGTACGCACGTACTTCGTCGACTGCCGGTTCAAGGGTGCAGCGCCAGCAGGTCGACGTGACCGACCAGTACCCCGAGGCGACCGGTTTCAGCCTCCGCCAGCCGACGTCGTGCGTACTCGTCGGAACGGGTGGTCAGGTCGGGGCGTTGCGCCCGGGCCGCGTCGAGCCATCCGGTGAACCACTGCGCCGCCAGGGCGGCCTGATCCGGCCCGAGCCGCCACGGGCTGGGTCGTAGCTCCACGTCCACCCCGTGCCGGGCGAAGGTGGCGGCGCAGGCGGCAGCGGCATCCGGTCCGAGCAGCCGGCGACCGTTGACGGTACGACGCTGGTGGGCGTTGAAGGCGGCGGCGACCTCGTCGTCCAGCGGGTCGGCCGGGGTCAACCGCACGGTGCCGGTCACGGAGATCAGGAACAGCGCCGGGCAACCGGCCTTCGCGCAGGCGGCGACCAGCTGGTCGAGTTCCTCGGCGGTCAGCATGTCGAGCAGGGCCGAGGCGCTGACCAGAGCGGCGTCGGCCAGCTCAGCGGCGGTCAGCCGGGTCAGGTCGCCCTGGCGCGTCTCGACGGTCACCGGTGCGCCGTCGGCGGCGGTGGCGGGCATGCTGGCCCGGGCCCGGGCCAGCAGATCGGGATCCTGGTCGTGCAGGATCCAGTGCTGCGCGCCGGGCAGCAGCGGGGCCAGCCAACGACCCAGCGAACCGGTCCCGGTGCCGAGATCGTGCACCACCAGGGGTCTGTGGCCGGGCAGCGCCGCACGCAGCGTGTCGACCAACTCCATGGACCGGGCCGCCACATCGGCGGGTTCCCGCAGCGCGAGCCACTGCGCGAAATCGGGCGGGAGATCGATGCTCATGCCGACGCCTCCTTCAGGGCCGTGGTGATCTGGGCGACGGTGCTGTTCCAGTCGGCGAGGGTGTCCCGCCGCCGGAGGGCGGCGTGCCGCAGCTGCTCGCGCAGGGCCGCGTCGTCGAGCCACCGACGCAGCGCCGTGGCGAGGGCGGCCGGGTCCTCGGGTGGCACCAGCAGGCCCGGCCGGTCGCCCGCCGCCGTGCGCCCGAGGGTGTCGGGCAGTCCGCCGACGGCCGAGGCGAGCACCGGTACGCCGCGCGCCAGCGCTTCGGTGACGACCATCCCGTACGTCTCGCCGCGCGACGGATGCACCAGGAGGTCGGCGGCGGCGTACGCGGCGTCGAGCTGGTCACCGGCCAGCGGTCCGGTCAGCCGGATCCGGTCACCGAGCCGTCCCGCGGTGATCCGCTCGCGCAGCCGGTCGACGAACTCCGGCTCCCGGTGCAGTGGACCGACGCAGGTCAACCGCCAGGGCCGGTCGGTCACCGCGCTCAGCGCCTCGACCAGCACGTCGTGGCCCTTGTGCCGGGCGACCGCCGCGACGCAGAGCAACGCCGAACCGGTCCCCGATCCGGACGCCGGTGCCGCCGGGTCCACCCCGGGCGGGGCCACGTGCACCCGTTCGGCCGGCAACGCGTACCGCCGCAGCAACGCGTCGCGGGTCCACGAACTGGTGGCCACCACCGCGGTGACCGCTGCCAGCGCCCCGGCCTCGGCGTCGTCGTCCCTTGGCAGGTGCACCAACGCGACCAGGCGCAACCGGCCGGAGTGCGCGGCGAGTTCGTCCGGCACCACCGAGGCGACCAGCCCGTCGACCAGCACCAACGCGCCGTCCGGTAGGCCGGCCAGTACCCGCGCCAGCGCGGCGCGCGCCACCGGGGCCGGTCGCGGCCAGTCGCCGGGGACGGCGTGCTCGCGTACCGACCAGCCGGCGGCGGCGAGCCCGGCGCAGATCCGCCGGTCGTAGCCGTTGCCGCCGCTGGGTGACGCCGGGTCGTCGATGTCGCCCGGCAGGATCACGTGCAGGCTCAGCACGTCAGGCGGTGCCCTCACCGACGGCGGTCGAGCCGGGCAGCGTCCGCTCGTAGCTGGCCCAGGCCACGTGCGACTCGTGCAGGGTGACCGTGATCCCGGTCAGACCCCGGGCGCCTACGCCGAGCTGACCAGCGCCAATCCGGTCGGCGAGGCGGTCGGCGATGGTGCGGGCCAGCACCTCCGTGGTGGTGTTCGTGCCGGCGAACGCGGGTTCGTCGTCAAGGTTGCGGTAGTTCAGCTCGCCGAGCACCGCCTTGAGCTGATCGGTGGCCAACCCGATGTCGACCACGATGCCGTCGTCGTCCAGATCGGGGCGACGGAAGGTGGCGTCCACGACGAACGTCGCGCCGTGCAGCCGTTGGGCGGGGCCGAAAACCTCGCCACGGAAACTGTGAGCGATCATGATGTGATCACGGACGGTCACGCTGAACACGGTTCACTCCCCGTCGTAGGTGATGAGATGGCACAGCGCGGGCAGGTCGCCCCCGCTGAGTCGGGCAAGCACGTCGGGCAGTTCCGCGAACGGCGACCGGCCGGTGATCAGCGTGTCGAACGCCGGGTCGGCGAGCAGGTCCAGGGCGAGCGCCATCCGGTCGGTGTAGCTGCGACTGCCCCGTCGTGCCGGAGCGACCATGCCCACCTGGCTGCTGCGGATACTCAACCGACCGGAGTGGAACGCGCCACCGAGGGACAACTGCACCGGCCGGTCGCCGTACCAGCTCAGTTCCAGCAGGGTGCCTTCCGGCCTGAGCAGGTCCAGGCCGCGTTGCAGGCCCGCGGCGGTGGCGCTGGCGTGCACCACCAGGTCACGGCCGTCGGCGGCGTTGTCGGGGGCGGCGAAGTCGACACCCAACGCGGCGGCCACCTCGGCGCGGGCCGGATCGGTGTCGACCAGTTCCACCCGTACGCCGGGGAAGCGGGCCAGCAGGGCCGTCACGGCGCAGCCGACCATGCCACCCCCGACCACGGTGACCCGGTCGCCGACCAGGGGCGGGGCGTCCCACAACGCGTTGACGGCGGTCTCCACCGTGCCGGCCAGCACCGCACGGGCCGCCGGGACCTCCGCCGGTACGACGGTCACCGCCTCCGCCGGCACCACGTACGCGCTCTGGTGCGGGTGCAGGCAGAAGACCGTACGCCCGCGCAGGTGCGCCGGTCCCTGCTCGACCTCGCCGACGCTGAGATAGCCGTACTTGACCGGGGCCGGGAAGTCCCCCTCCTGGAACGGGGCACGCATCGCGGCGTACTGGCTGGCGGGCACGCCACCGGTGAAGACCAGGGTCTCGGTGCCCCGGCTGACCCCGGAGTAGCGGCTGCGCACCAGGACCTCGTCGGCGCTCGGCTCGGGCAGTGTCACCGGACGCAGCTCACCCACGCCGGGAGCCCGGAGCCAGAAGGCGAGGGCGGTACGCGTCACCGGATTTTTCTCCTTACCTGCGTCCGGACCGAACCGATCCGTCGTATTTTCCGTAGTTCCCTGTCAGGGGTCGTCGATCATAAACACGGAGGCACGGTGTCCACAGTTCGAACCGGTCCGCAAATCGGGCTGATCGTCCAGATCGTTCTGCTGGCGGGGCTCGCCGCGACGGTCGGTCTCGGTGTCGCGGGCTGGCTGGCGGGCCTGGCGTACGGGGTGGTGACCTGCCTGGCACTCGTGCGTGGGCTGCGTCACGCGGGCTCGGACCGGCTGGGACCGGCCGACTGGGTGACGATGGGCCGCGGACTGCTGGTCGGGGCGGTGACCGCCTTGATCGCCGACGCGTTGACCAGCGGTCGTCCCGCACCGGTGGCGGTGCTGGTGGCGATGACGACGGTGGCGCTGGCCCTCGACGCGGTCGATGGCAAGGTGGCCCGCCACACCGGGACGACCAGTGCCCTCGGTGCCCGGTTCGACATGGAGGTCGACTCGTTCCTGGTGCTGATGTTGAGCCTCTACGTCGCCCCCTCGGTCGGCGCCTGGGTGCTCGCCATCGGCCTGATGCGGTACCTCTTCCTGGCCGCCGGCTGGGCGCTGCCCTGGGTGGACGCGCAACTGCCGCCCCGGTACTGGCGTAAGGTGGTCGCCGCCGTTCAGGGGATCATGCTCGCGATCGCCGCCGCCCAGGTGCTACCGGGGATGCTGACGACCGTGGTGCTGCTGACCGCGTTGGGTCTGCTGGTCGAGTCGTTCGGGCGAGACGTCAGGTGGCTGTGGCGGCACCGGGCGGTCCGGGTCACGCCAGCCCTGACGGTGACGGCGGTACCGACCCTGCCGACGGTGCCGATCGACGTGCGTCGGGCCGAGCGGGCCGACGAGCGGGACCTGTCCATCGCCCCTGTCCTGTCGCTGCGCTGACCCGGGAGAGCCAGTTGCCGATCGTCGCCCCGGCGTCCATGCCGCACGCGGACCAGACCACGAAGACCGAGCCCGACGAGATCGAGGTAGGCGAGCGGGGCCGCACCCGCCGCCGCCGGATCCTGGCCCGCGTGGTCACGGCGCTCGCCGCCGTGCTGGTGCTGGTCACGTTCACCCTGCCCAACCGACCGTGGCAGCTGGAACCCGGCGCGTTCCTGCGGCTCCCGTTGGAGGCGCTGCTGCTGGCCGCGCTGCTGCTCGCGTTGCCCGGTCGGCCCCGCCGGGTGGTGGCCGCGCTGGCCGGGGGGCTGCTCGGGCTCGTCGCCGTGGTGAAGGTCGGTGACCTGGGTTTCTACTCGTCGCTGGGACGTCCGTTCGACCTGGTGCTGGACTGGTCACTGTTGGACGAGGCGTTCACCTTCGTGGCCGAGTCGATCGGTCGGCCGGGCGCGATCGCCATCGCGCTCGGGGTCGGGCTGATGTTGCTGGCCGTGCCGCTGCTGACCGCCCTGTCCACGGTACGGCTGTCCCGGTTGCTGGCCCGGCACCGCACCGGCAGCACCCGGGCCATCGCCACGCTGGTGGTGGTCTGGGCGGTGCTGGCCGCCTTCGGGGTGCGGATCGTGCCCGCCATGCCGATGGCCGACAGCAACGCCACCACCCTCGTTCACGAGCACGCCGCCGAGGTCCGGGATCGGCTGTACGACCGCCAGGTGTTCGCCAACGAGGTGGGGACGGACCCGTTCCGGGACGTGCCCGCCGACCAGTTGCTCACCGGGCTGCGCGGGAAGAACGTGCTGATCGCGTTCGTGGAGAGCTACGGTCGCGACGCGGTCACCGACGCCGAGTTCGCCGCCATCCCCCGGATGCTCGACGAGAGCGCCGATCGGCTGGCCACCGCGGGTTTCGCCACCCGCAGCGGCTTCCTCACCTCGCCCACCATCGGCGGTGCGAGCTGGTTGGCGCACGCCACCCTGCTGTCCGGTCTCTGGGTCGACAACAACCAGCGCTACCGGAACCTGCTGGCCACCGACCGGTTCACCCTCGGTGACGCGTTCCGGCGCGCCTCCTGGCGTACGGTCGGGGTGATGCCGGCGGTGAACCAGGCCTGGCCGGAGGGTGCCTTCTACGGCTACGAGCAGTTCTACAGTGGTCCCGACCTGGGCTACGAGGGCCCGAAGTTCGCCTTCGCGCCGATGCCCGACCAGTTCGCCATCCACCAGTTCCACCAGCGGGAGCTGGCGGGGCCTCGGGACCGTCCGGTGATGGCCGAGCTGGCTCTGGTGTCCAGTCACTCCCCCTGGACGAAGGTGCCGTCGCTGGTCGACTGGGACACCATCGACAACGGCGAGGTGTTCCGGCGGGGCATCATCGGTACGCCGACGGCGCAGGCCCGCACCGGTTACCGGCACTCCATCAGCTACACGCTTCGCACGCTCGTCTCCTACGTGGAGAAGCACGGCGACGACGACACGGTGCTGATCTTCGTCGGTGACCACCAGCCCGCGCCGGTGGTCACCGGCGAGAATCCGAGCCACGACGTGCCGATCCACATCGTGACCAGGGATCCGGCGGTGCTGCAACGCATTGGCGACTGGGGCTGGCAGGACGGCCTGACCCCGGACCCGGACGCACCGGTCTGGCCGATGAACGAGTTCCGCGACCGCTTCCTCACCGCCTTCGGCCCCACTCCCGACCGACCTCGGGCCCAGGGTCGCTGAACGCGACCACGCTCCCGGTCGGTGCGGTCGGGGGCAGCCGGCGTGCGGTCGGCGTTCCAGCCGGGCGTACGAGCCCTGGACCCCCGGCCGACGGTAGCTGTGGCTACCGTCGGCTCCACCGCTGGTTGGCCTGACCGTTGCAGGTCCAGAGGACGATTCTCGTGCCGTTGGCGGTACCGGCGGAGCTGGCGTCCAGGCAGAGACCGGACTGTACGCCGGTGATGGTGCCGTCGGCGTTCAGCTGCCACTGCTGGTTCGTCCCACCGTGGCAGTCGTAGATGGTGACCCGGGTGCCCGGCGAGGTGCCGTAGCCCGCGGCGTCGAGGCACTTGTTGCCGTAGACGGTCAGCGCCCGACCGGAGGTGTAGCTCCACTGCTGGTTGGCGCCGCCGTGGCAGTCCCACAACTGGAGCTGGGTGCCGTTGGCGGTGCTGGAGCCCGGCACGTCGAGGCACCGGCCGGATGCGGCGCCGACGATCCCGGTCGTCGTCGTTCCACCGCCACTGCCCGGGGTACCGATGCTGCCGGACACCGACTGCAGCGCGCTGTACCAGACCGCGGCCATCTTGTCGTAGCCGTTGGCGGTCGGATGGACGCCGTCGATCAGGTCGGCGGTGGTCAGGGCACTGTGCATGTTCACCAGGTGGACCCGCTTGCCCGCGTTCACCTTGCTCTGCACGATGCCGGGAATCGCCGCGTTGAAGGTGCGTACGGCCGCCGCCTGGTTGGCGTTCGAGAGCGTGATGATCTGCGCGACGAACACGTCCGCGTCGGGGGCGGTGGTGGTGATCCGGTCGATGAGCGTGGAGAGCCGGTTCGGCGCGGTACTCACGTTGTAGTTCTGCAGGATGTCATTGGTGCCGATGTGCAGCAGGACGGTGCGTGGCCGCTGGGTGTTCAGCCAGCCGACGATGTTGGCGTCGATCTGGTCGATACGCCAGCCGGGATGCCCTTGGTGGTCGTGGTCACCGAGGTTGGCCGGCCCGTTGAACTGCGACCCGACGAAGTCCACGGTGTACCTGCCGTTGACCAGGCGCTGCCAGAGACCGATCCGGTAGCCGCCCGGAATCTGGGTGCCCTCGGTGATCGAGTCGCCGAGCGGCATCACCCGTACCCCGCCGTTGGACTCCGCGCTGGCCGTGCCGGGCTGCGCCACCACACCGGCGGCCACCAGACCGAGCGCGGCGACCGCAGCGAGCCATCGTGCCCTCATCCGCATCATCAACTCCCGCCACTTGTTTGCCCGGGCGCGACCAGCTCCGACATCGCGACGAAGTCTGGCACCCTTTTCTGTGAACGCTAACAGTGACACTAATCGATGGCCACCCGTCTCCTCGGGACCAGCAGTGCCTGATCGCGGGGTCGGGGGGGGCGGGATGTGGCAGGACGGGAGGGGTGGCCTAGGAGGCGGGTTTGCGGGCTACGAGGATGTCGCGGACGATGGCCTGGTCCACGCGGTGGCTCAGGGAGCGCCAGGGGGCGTGGTCCTGGACGGTGAGGCCGGCGGCGGCCAGGTGCTCGGCAGCGGCCTCGCGGCGGGCCACGTTGGTGTTCCACGAGATGCCGAGGGCGCCGCCGGGGCGCAGCAACCGCGCCCAGACCGGCACGGCGGCGGCGAGCAGGGCCAGCGGGTCGCGGGCCAAGCCCTGCTCGGCGGTACGGCTGCCGTGTTGTATGCCGTACGGTGCGTCGGCCACCAGCAGGTCCACGCTCTCCGGACGGAAGAACTCGCCGGCCCGGGTGGTGTCGGCGTTGACCACGTCCACCGACTGCACGTCGCCGGCCTTGTGCGCCTCCTTCGACGCGGCCACCTCCACCCGTAGCCGCCGACCGACCACCTTGCGTTCCCGGCGTACCGGGCCGGACTCCAGCACCCGGTGCTTGATCCGCTTGCGTTTGAGCCAGGTGGTGAGGAACGTCCGGTACGCCTCGAAGTCCTTGCTGTCCCGGTCGAGGCCGGCGGCGTCGAAGCCGTACATCATCGCCTGGTTGAGAGTGGTGCCCCGACCGCACAGCGGATCCAGCACCCGGAATCGCCGGGTCAGCAGGTCACCGGCCCAGTCGGAGGCGAGCAGCGTGACGTTGAGCAGCAGCCTGGTGAACTGTTCGTTGGTCTTGCCCGGGTACTTCTGGATGGTGATCAGGTCGTCGTCGAAGCGGTCCAGCCGGGCCAGCGGCACCGGGCGCAGCAGGTCGCCGACGAACTCGAACAACGCGTACCCGCTGGAGAGGTTGCTCAGCAGGGCCACGTCCCGTTCGGTCAGCCCACCGGCGACGGTGAAGGTGACGTAACCGACCCCGCCGATGGTGGTGGTCTCCACCTCCCCGAGCCGCCCGTCGAGCACCGCGTCGCCGAAGATCTCCAGCTCCGCCCGCGTCAACTCGACCGCCGCCCCCGAATACACCCGATTACCCGAAGGCAGAATCAACACCCCACACCGCGTCACAACCCACCACTATCCCACCCCACCCCCACCCCACCCCCACCCCTCCCGCCCCCTCCCGCCCCCCTCTCACGCGATCATGCAGTTGTGGCACCCGGAATGCCCCTGTTCGAGGCGTTCGTGAGGCACCACAACTGCATGATCGACGGGGGCAAGGTCAGGCGGGGAGGCCGCCTACCTGGGTGTTGATCCAGGAGCGGATCGAGGGCAGGTCACCGTAGATGGACGGGCCGGTGGCGCAGGTGGAGTTGTTGTTGCCGGCGCGGCTGGTCGCGCCGATCAGGTTCCACACGCCGTTGATCCGACGCACCTGCGGGCCGCCGGAGTCTCCGTAGCAGGCGCCGGCGTTGCCGTTGGTGTTGTTGGTGCAGATCTCGTACGGGCCGTTGATGCCACTGCACCGGCTGTCCGCCACGATCGAGGTGTCCAGTTCGTGCGCCACGGTCGGCGCGGAGCCGCAGCCACGGGGCGCGCAGGTCTGACCCCACCCGATGATCCGGGTGGCCGTACCGACGGCACCTGAGGTGGTCGGGATGGGCGCGGGTGCGTAGCTGACCGAGCTGGCCAGCTGGAACAGCTTGACGTCGATGCTCGGGTGGTTGACCGCCCGGCTGACCCGGACGACCGTGCCGCCGCTGCTGCGGTTGGTGCTGCCCACCCGCACCGACGACGGGGTCGGGCAGTGCTTCGCGGTGACCACCCAGTTGGCCTTGATCAGGGTGGCGGTGCAGCCGGAGGAGTACACCAGCCACGGGTAGTTCTCGGTGGCCGGCCGGCCGTTGACCACGAGGATCCCGATGTCGGAGTCCTCGGTCCAGGTGTAGGTCGCGGCGTCGACCGACGTGCTCCGGCTGCCGGCGAAGAGCTGGTCGACCCGGCTCGCCTCGGCCGCGCTGGGGTTGGCGTTGGTGCAGGAGACCGGTGCGCTGCTGCCGGACATCAGGTCGGAGCAGAGCCCGGTACGCCGGTCGGGCAGGCCGAGGATGTGGCCGATCTCGTGGGTGGCGATCCGGGTGCGGTGGTAGCCCTGGTTGACCGCCTCCCATCCCATCCAGACCCGGCCGTTGCCGAGGCTGGTCGTCTGCGCCCGGGGCCAGCCGTTGTCGACGTAGATGGTGATGTTGCCGGGCGTGCGGGCCACCAGCCGGACGTTGCTGACCCGGCTGTTCCAGATCTGGGCGGCCTGGTCGAAGTTGGTCCGGAACTCGCCGGCCCGGCTGGCGTCGTAGTAGACGGTCCGGGCAGCGGAGGCGCTGGCGGCGGTAACCACCTGCACCCCGGTTGCCGCCAGCACCGCCGCCAGCGCGACGGTGGCCGCGCGCAGCAGTTGTCGTCGGATCATCTCGTACTCCCCTGCGGACTGAGCGGCGCGCCCACACACGCCGCAATCGATGTGCGTGAATATTAATGGTCATTCGGGGCCGGTTGTCATCGCGAATGCGTCATACCGCCCGCCGCTGTTACTCGCGCGTTACGCCACCGTGAAACTCCGGTGGCGAGCCGGCACGACGGTGGATCCCACCAGGTCACACCCGCTCGCGCGGTAGGTCGCGGCGGGACGAGAAAGGAGATGAGGATGCGGATCAGAAGGACCGCCACCACGCTGCTCGTGGCGCTCGCCACGTTGATCGCCGCGACGGTCACGGCCACCCCCACCACCGCCAAGCAGGCGGCGACCGGCGCGCCGTACTGCGGGATCACCTGGGGCAGCGGCGACAAGACCGCCGGGGCACTCAGCTCCGCACCACTGATCGACGTACGCACCGGCCGGCACGACTGCTACGACCGGGTCGTGTTCGAGTTCGACGGCCCGGTCACCGGCTACTCCGTCGGGTACGGCGAGACGTACACCGACGGTGAAGGGCTGGCGTTGTCGCCGTACACCGCCGGTGACGCGCTGCTGCGGGTCTCGCTGCGCGCCCCCGCGTACGACGACGAGCATCTCGCGACGGTGCCGTACCGGACCGGCGAGCACGTGGCCAACGTGCTGCGCTACCGGACCCTGCGCGACGTGGTCTTCGGCGGCAGTTTCGAGGGCTACACCACCTTCGCCGTCGGTGTCCGCGCCCGGTTGCCGTTCCGGGCGTTCGTCCTGGCCGGTCCCGGTGACCACAGCCGGATCGTGCTCGACGTGGCGCACCAGTGGCAGGAATGACCGACCGCTGCGGTGGGGGTCCGGCACCGGCCGGCCCCCCACCTCCGCCCGTCACGCCGAGTGACCCACCGACCTCCCGGGACTACCCTGGGTGCATCATGGACGGCCGCGTGCTGGTGGTCGAGGACGACGCCTCCATCCGGGAGGTCACCGCCCTCGGGCTGCGCCGCGCCGGTTTCCGGGTGGAGACCGCAGTCGACGGCCGACAGGCCCTGGCCGCCTGGCGGGCCGGGACGGTCGACCTGATCGTGCTGGACGTCATGCTGCCCGGCCTGGACGGCCTCGAGGTGTGTCGGGAGATCCGGCGCAGCAGCGCGGTGCCGATCCTCATGCTGACCGCCCGCACCGACACCATCGACGTGGTGGTCGGGCTCGAATGCGGTGCCGACGACTACCTGCGCAAGCCGTTCGACCTGCCCGAACTGGTGGCCCGGGTCCGTTCGGTGCTGCGCCGCACGGCGGTGCCGTCCGAGCCCGGTCCGCTGCGGGTCGGCGGCCTGGAGATCGACCCTGGCGCGTTCGTGGCCCGCCGCGACGGTCAGGAGGTACCGCTGACCACGACCGAGTTCCGGCTCCTGCTGGAGCTGGCCCGCCGACCTGGGCAGGTCTTCACCCGCGAGCTGCTGCTCGACCGCGTCTGGAACCACAGCTACCTGGGTGACAGTCGGCTGGTCGACGTGGCGGTGCAGCGGCTGCGCGCCAAGGTCGAGGAGGACCCGGGCAACCCTCGGCTGATCCGCACGGTACGCGGCGCCGGATACAAGCTCGTCGCCGGCTGAGCGGGCGCAGACCATGGGCAGCAGGCCCGCACCGGCGGCGACGATCGGCAGCTCGCCCGCACGGGTCGCGGCGGCGGACCGGCAGACCGTGCGTCCCGGGCGGCTGCGCCGTCGGCTGACCATCGCGTTCGTGCTGGTCGCCGGGATCTCCGCCGGGACGCTCGCCGGTGGGTCGTACCTGCTGCTGCGACAGGCCCGCTACGACGCGTCGCTGCACGCCGCCGCGGCCGACGCGCGGTACCAACTGGTGCTCGCCGGGCAGTTCCTGCCGCTGACCGAGCAGCGCCGCACCGAACTGCTGACCAGTTTCGAGAGCAGCGGCCGGCATGTGGTGCTGGTCGCCGGTGACCTGTGGCCCTCCGACCCGGCGTACGCGCCACCCCTGACTGCGCGGCTGCGGAGCACCGTCGCGGCCGGACAGCTCGGCTATCAGCGCAGTTCCGAGCTGCTCGTGGTGGGGGGCCGGATTCCCGGCTCGACCGCCGAGCTGTACGTGATCACCGGTGAGGGGGACCTCGCCGCCGGGCTGGAGCAGCTCCGCAACGCGCTCGCGGCCGGTTGGGTCCTGGTGGTGCTGCTCGCCGCCACTGTCGGGCACACCCTCGCCCGGCGCACCCTGGAACCGGTGGGGCGGGCCAGCCGGGCCGCGCGGGCCATCACCGAGGGCCTGCTCGCCACCCGGCTGCCGGTGGGTGGACGCGACGAGTTCAGCGCCTGGGCCGCCTCGTTCAACGAGATGGCCGAGGCGTTGGAGGCGAAGATCGCGGCCCTGCACCGCGCGCAGGAACGGGAGCGGCGTTTCACCGCCGACGTGGCGCACGAGCTGCGTACCCCGGTGACCGCCCTGGTCGGCGCGGCCTCGCTGCTGCGCGAGCACCTCGACCAGCTGCCGGGTGACGCCCGGCGCGCCGGTGAGCTGCTGGTCACCGATGTGGTCCGGCTGCGCCGCCTGGTGGAGGACCTGATGGAGATCTCCCGGCTGGACGCCGGGCGGGAGGCGGTCAGCGTGACCGACGTGGACGCGCCGGCCCTGTTGCGCGCGATCGTCGCCGCGCGCGGCTGGCCGGACCGGGTGACGATCGACGGCGGCCCGCTGCGGTTGCGCACCGACGCGCGCCGACTGGAACGGGTGCTGGGCAACCTGATCGCCAACGCCGTGCAACACGGTGCCGGCGAGATCCGCGTACGGGCCCACCGGACAGATGATCGGGTGCTCTTCGACGTCGACGACCAGGGGCCCGGCATCCCGGCCGAGCACCTGCCGCGCCTGTTCGACCGGTTCCACAAGGTCGATCCATCGCGCTCGGGTGGCGGTAGCGGACTCGGTCTGGCCATCGCCCGGGAGAACGCCCGGCTGCTCGACGGCCGGTTGACCGTGCACAGTGCCCCCGACGCCGGCACCCGATTCCGCCTGGACCTGCCCGCCGAGACGCCACCCGACGCCGAGGCGGACGACACATCAGACGACGCCGGGCCGGAGCGCTCGGACCCACCGTCCGGCGGTGCCGGATGATCCGCCGACGCGTCGCCATGCTGAGCGCCCTGCTGCTCCTGGTGGCCGGGTGCGCGCCGTCGCGGTCCGGTTCACTCGGCCCGGCACCCACGGCTGTCACGTCGAGCCCGCCGGGCCCCACCAGCGCCGCCCCACCGACGACCACCGCGCCGCCCACCACCATCGCGCCGTCGCCCACCGACGCCCCCGCCCCGACCACGCCGGGCATCGGCACCACCGGCACCAGCCGGCCCGCCACCCTCACCCTGCACCTGTGGTACGTCCGCGACGGGCGACTCGCACCGACCCGACGCACCCGACCTGCCACGGTGGCCACGTCGCGGCTCGCCCTGGACGAACTGGCCGCCGGACCGACCACCGCCGAGTCCGCCACCGGTCTGGTCACCCTGCTGCCTGACGGCGCACAGGTGAGCCGGATCGTCGCCGGTGTCGCCACGGTCCGGCTGGCCGCCGCGCCCGATCCGGCCACCGGCCGGTTACGGGAGGCGCAGGTGGTCTACACGCTCACCCAGTTCCCCACCGTCCGGCAGGTCGCCTTCGGCACCGCCGCGCCGGCCGACCGCAGCGACTACGCCGACCTGCTGCCCCCGATCGTGGTGACCGCTCCGACCATCGGTGACCGGGTGACCAGCCCGGTCACCGTGACCGGCACCGCGAACGTGTTCGAGGCGACCGTCAACGTCCGCGTGCTCGACGCCACCGGCCGGCAGCTCGCCACCGGCTTCACCACCGCCACCTGCGGCACCGGCTGCCGGGGCAGCTACCGGGCCACCGTGCGATACCGGCTGGTCCGCGAGCAGCCCGGCACGATCGAGGTGTACGAGGTGTCCGCCGCCGACGGCTCCCGCACGAAGACCGTCGCCGTACCGGTGACGCTGGCCGCCACCGGGTAGACCACCGTTCCCTACCGGCGACGGTTTCCCGGCGTGGCGTGGCGGTGATCCGCCGGCGTGCGCCCATGTCGGGCGGCGGCGCCTCCGTGGCCGTACGCTCGGACTGTTCGGCCTGACGGCGGCGAGTGTCGCCAACCGGCGCGACAACGACGAGCTCCACCAAACGAGGCCGATAGTGACATCGCGGGAGATCTGGAGCATCGGGCACTGGACGTGCCCGGAGCCGGCGTTTCTGAAGCCGCTGCACGAGTACGACATCAGTCTGCTCGCCGACGTTCGCGCGCATCCCGGGTCGCGACGCAACCCGCAGTTCAGCCGCGACGCGCTGCCGCACTGGCTGGAGCGGGCCGGCATCGACTACGTGCACCTGCCCGAGCTGGGCGGCCGACGCCGCAAACAGGACGTGGATCCGCAGGTCAACGCCGGCTGGCGGCAACCCAGCTTCAAGAACTACGCCGACTACACCCTGACGCCCCAGTATCAGGAGGGCATCAGGCGACTGGCCGACCTCGCCACGGAGCACCGCACCGCCATCATGTGCGGCGAGCCGATGCCGTGGCGCTGCCACCGGCTGCTGATCGCCAGCACGCTCACCGCTGACGGCTGGACGGTGTGGCACCTGATCGGCAACGCCACGCCACGGCGGCACGAACTCGGCAGGTGGGGTGCGACACCGTCGATCGGCACCGACGGGCAGGTGACCTACCCGCCCTCGGCGGGGTCCACTGCATGAACGAGCACACTGCCCGACACGAACGCGCCGTCCTCTGGTCGCTGGTCCACGCGGAACGGGCGGCGCTGGCCGACGACCTCGCTGGCCTGACCGCCGACCGGTGGACCACACCGTCGCTGTGTACGGGCCTGACGGTGCGTGAGGTCCTCGCCCATCTCACCGCGGCGGCGAGTCTCACCCCCAGGCGTTGGATGCTGGGCGTGATCCGGTGCCGGTTCGACTTCGACCGGCAGGTGCTCATGCGACTCAGGGAACAACTGGGCGACACCCCCGACGACACCCTGGACCGGTTCCGCCAGATCATCACCAGCACCACCAAGCCGCCCCTGCCGGTGCTGGCGATGCTCGGCGAGCAGGTCGT
This sequence comes from Micromonospora lutea, assembly GCF_016863535.1. Classification (GTDB taxonomy): domain Bacteria; phylum Actinomycetota; class Actinomycetes; order Mycobacteriales; family Micromonosporaceae; genus Micromonospora; species Micromonospora lutea. The sequence goes on along the minus strand of NZ_BOPB01000007.1, from coordinate 50,049 downwards.
GCACGGCGAGGACATCCGCCGCCCTCTGGGGTTGGAGCACGCGTACCCGATCGAGACCGTCACCCGGGTCGCCGAGTACTTCGCCGGCTCCGACCTCACCGTACCGGCCAAGGGCCGGATCGGTGGGTTGCGCCTGGCGGCGACGGACGGGCCCTTCACCACCGGCGCCGGGCCGCTGGTGTCCGGCTCCACGCTCGCCCTGACGATGGCGATGACCGGACGTCGGGCCTACTGCGCCGACCTGACCGGCGACGGTGTGCCGCTTCTGCTCAGCCGGTGCGCGACGACGTGACGGACGCCGGGACCGGCCAGATCAGCGGTTCTGGCGTTCGATGCCGCGACGGACGAGGTCACGGATGCCGGGCAGGGTGACCGCGCGGATCGTGACCTCGTTCAGCCAGACGTGCAGGCGACTCGGTGGCGCGTACTGGTTCATGCCCCGTCGGGCGAGCGCCTGCCGCTCCCCGATGCGACGACGACTCGTAGCGTCACCGACGTGACCGTGGAGGTGCCGTTCCGTTCCCTCGCCGTGGATCTGTCGGACGTCCGTTACTACAACGGCCCGGATCCCCACCAGGGACGAGGGACACCATGGCGCCGGCCCATGTGGGTCTACCCGGACGGCCTCGACCGGAGGTCGGGTGTCACCGCCAGCAGCAGCGCCGACCCGGCCGCGAAGACGGCCGCGCCGAGGTAGACCGAGCCGGGTGACGCGTACGTCAGCGACCAGCCGAACGCCGCTGCGGCCGTGACCGGCACGACGGTCTCCGCGATCGCGCCGATGCTCGTCAACGCGCCCTGTACGGTGCCCTGCTCATCGGCCCGGACGGTGCGGGAGATCCACGACTGCGCGGCGGCACTGGCGACCGAACCGAGCACGCCGACCGCGCACAGAAGATAGAGCAGCCACGGCACGGACACGAACGCCGTCGCGGCGAGCGAGGTGAAGCCGAGGAGGCTGCCGGCGACCGCGGCGCGCTTGTCACCGAGGCGCCGCACCACCGGTCCGACGGCTCGGGCCTGGTAAACCGCTCCGGCGAGCGCGGAGGCGGCCAGCACGACGCCGATCTGGATGGTGCTGAAGGTGAACGTGTGGGTGAGGAAGAACGTCCAGGTCGACTGGTGGGTCATCCGGGCGACGTCGGCGCAGAAGCGGGCACCGGCGAGGCGGCCGAGCACCGGCCGGCGCAGGACGGTGGCGATGGCACCGACCGGGTTCGCCAGCCGCAGGGTCAACGGGGTGCTCGGGTCGCCGCATCGCGACTCCGGCAGGACGAACCAGCCGTACGCGACGTTGGCGAAGCACAACACGGCGGCGGCGACGAACGGCAGGCGTACGTCGACAGCGCCGAGCAGGCCGCCGAGGACCGGGCCGGCGACGAAGCCGAGCCCGAAGGCGGCACCGATCAACCCGTACGCCTGGGCCCGCGAACCAGGTTCCGTGACGTCGGCGATATAGGCGTTGACCACGGTGTACGTTCCCGCGCACGCACCGGCGGCGGCATGGAACACCAACAGGGTCCACGGGCTGGGCGACGCCGCGTGGGCCAGCCAGTCGACGCCGAGGCAGGTCAACGACGCGAGCAGAACCGGACGGCGGCCGTAGCGGTCGGACAACCGCCCGAGCAGTGGTGAGACCACGAACTGCAGCAGGCCGTAGACCGAGCCGAGCAGGCCGGACCAGAAGACAGCGGCGGCGGCGTCCTCGGTGACCGATGTCATCAGCGCCGGCATGATCGGCACGATCAGGCCGAGCCCGAGCATGTCCAGGAAGACGGTGCCGAGGAGGAAGGTGACGGCGGGTCGGCGGCGCATTGCGGCTCCTGAGTGTCGAGAGGGCAGGGCCCCCCTCGCGACTCACGGTCCGCCGAAGGTACGGAGGATCAGAATATGTACGCCGTCAAACGGTTTTTCGCCGTCGTCCGCTCTGGTCGACGGCGCTGGCCCTCCCGGGGCGTCATCGGTGGGCGGCCGGCCTGCGGTGACCGATGATGGGTCCGTGGCCCAGCAGAAGTCGGTGGTACGCCGGAGGAACCTTCCCATGTCGAGCGCGGAGGGCGCGTGGCATGCGCTGGTCCTCGACGTCGAACAGCCGGCTCGGCCCGCCCTGCGGGTGGAGGCAGCCGGCCGCGGCCTGCTCGTGCTGCGGCACGGCACCGAGATCGTGCTCCTGGCCAGCGTGGCTGATGACCGCTTCGGCGTCGCGTACGCCACAACCGGGCAGCACCGCCCGCCGGTCGCGCCGATCCGCGCGGCCCAGGCGGCGGCCTTCGGCACCGCCGACGCGGGCGGCGTCTGGCGGGGGCGGTGGGCGCACCACTTCGCTGCCGCGCTGTCCGGAACCGCTGACGGGCCGTTACACGCGGGTCGCTGGGTGATCGGCGGCGACGTCGCCCGCCCGGACGGCGACGCGGCGCGGCACCGGACCCCGGTCCTGTTGCCGCACGACCGGGGCTGGGGCGACTGGTTCAGCGGAGACCGGCGCCGGCAGATCCTGCCGCTGCGCCCGCTGGCCAACCCTGAGGCCGGGCGGGTCAGGGCCTACCGGAAGCAGTTCCGGGAGGGCATGCTCCCCCCTGTGCTGCTCTGGTGGATCAGTGGTCTCGACTGCCCTGTCGTGCTGGACGGTCACGATCGACTCGTTGCCGCTGTCGCCGAGGACGGCCTGCCGCCGGTGCTCATGCTCTCCCTCGTGGACCAGCACCAGGTCGACGTCGACACGGACACCACCGTGCGCCGCTACGCGACGACCGCTCAGACCGTACGGCACCAGGTGTCCGCCGGTACGCCCGGCGCGGCGGAGGCCCTCGCCGCCGTGCACCGCCGCCTCGCCCGCGACCTACGCGGTGTCGAAACCGGTTACGGCACCACCCGTGCCTGGCCGTTGCGGGGCGGCCCGGCGACGTGGCACCGCCTCGCCGAGGCACATGTGCCGGACTGGCACACGGAGATCAGCGCGGCCGACGGGGCGTAGGGTCGACGCCCGCCCCCCGACGGGCGTCGACCGTCGCTCAACCCTTCACACAGATCACCTGCTTGAGGTGGGCGACCACCTCGACCAGGTCATCCTGCTGCGCCATCACCTCGGTGATGTCCTTGTACGCGCCGGGGATCTCGTCGAGAACTCCGGCGTCCTTGCGGCACTCCACACCCGACGTCTGCGCCGCCAGGTCCGCGGTGCTGTACGTGCGCTTCGCCTGCGCCCGGGACATGCGCCGGCCCGCACCGTGCGAGGCCGAACGGTAGCTCCAGTCGTTGCCCGAGCCGCGGACGATGTACGAACCGGTGCCCATCGAACCGGGGATGATTCCCAGGTCACCGAGGCCGGCCCGGATAGCGCCCTTCCGGGTCACCAACACGTCCACCCCCTCGTAAATCTCCTCCGCCACGTAGTTGTGGTGGCAACTGATCAACCAGACCCGCCCGGCGTCGACGCCACCGGACTCCAGGCAGACCTCGATGAAGTGGTTGCCGCCGCCGAGGGTGCCCAACTGCCGCCGGGCCCGCGTTTCCAGCTGCGCCACCCGCCGATCGAGATCGGCGAAGCGCCGCCAGAAGTCGCCCCAGCCACGCTGGTCCAGCCCTCGGACCCGGCGCGGGTCGACCGGCTCGTCACGCTGGGCGAAGCCGACCGGGATGGCGTCCTCGACCGCCCGGCGCAGCCCGGCCAGGTCGTCGGGCAGGTCGGCGGCGGTCAGCGAGGTACGCACCGCCGACATGCCGCAGCCGATGTCGACCCCGACGGCGGCCGGCGAGACCGCCTGCCGCATCGCGATGACCGAGCCGACGGTGGCGCCCTTGCCGAAGTGCACGTCCGGCATGACCGCGACGCCCTGCACCCAGGGCAGCGCGCCGATGTTGCGCAGTTGCCGCGCCGCCTGCGGCTCGATGGCGTACGGGTCGGTCCAGACCCGTACCGGCGCTCGCGTCCCCGCGAGCAGGCTGAAGCCCATGGTGTTTCTCCTGATTGCACGGTGAAACCCCGCCAGACGACGCGGGGTGCTGAGAACACGAGGGCCGCCCCGGCCCGTGGCGGGTGGGGCGGCCCTCGGCGTCGGTCGACGCGCTGGCTAGCTGCGTCCGTCCGTTCGCCGGGGCGATGTGATCAGGCCGGCTGATGCGCCGGTGGGCACGAGCACGCCGGTCGGCCAGCAGTGGTTCCGTTGCCGCACGGCGTGCCTCCTTCCGGTGCCCGTCTTGATCAGATGCCGAGAAGACTACGAACGACCTGGGTCGCCCGCAATGGATATTGCACGGCCCTCAGGCCCTGGCCTCGTCCCGCTCACCGGCGAGCCGGTCCAGGTGGGCGGCGAGTTCGTCGGTGAGCAGCAGATCGGTGCGGATCTCCTCGTGCGGGTATCCGGCCCGGCCGATCATGTGCGCGGCCACCGGGGCGGTGGCCAGTTGGAAGACGCCAACCAGCACCAGCGTGGTGATGTCCACGCCGGTACGCAGCCGCACCCCGCAGCCGACCAGCACCAGCAGCAGCCCGAGGACCTGCGGCTTGGCTGCGGCGTGCATCCGGGTGAGCAGGTCGGGAAAGCGCACCAGGGCCACCCCGGCGGCGAGGCTGAGCAGCGCGCCGCTGATCAGGCAGACGGCGGCGACGATGTCGAGGACGGCGTCGAGGGTCATTCGCTCTTCCTCCGCGTGGCGAAACGGGCGATGCTGACCGACCCGACGAACCCGAGGACCGCGAGCACGACCAGCACCGGCAGGGCGGTGGCGTCGCGGCTGTAGGCGGCCTCGGTGGCGATCGCGGCGACGATGATGGCCAGCAGCACATCGGTGGCCACGGCTCGGTCCAGGATCGACGGGCCACGGATGACGCGGGTCAGGGTCAGCCCGCCGGCCACCGCTAGCAACGCGGTCACGGTCACGGCGACGGTGGTCATGTCGGTTCCCCTTCCAGGTCGGCCGGCGGGTTCGGGTACCCGATCGTGCGGACGCGGCGTAGCTCGTCGGGTGAGCCGATGGCCTCGACGATGCGCGCTTCCAGGTCGTACACCCCGCGCCGGAACTGTTCGACCTCGTCCCGGCTGTTCACGCCGATGACGTGGACGAAGAGAGTGCCGGTGGCGCGGTCGGCCTCCAGGATCAGGCTGCCCGGCACCAGGGTCAGCGCCTCGGCGGTGAGGGTGAGGTTGAGGTCCGTGTTCACCCGCATCGGGACCGCGATGATCGCACTGCGCGGGACGTGCCTCGGCCGCAGGGCCAGCCAGGCGACCTGTACGGAGGCGACCACCAGGTCGCTCAGGAAGCGCCGCCAGAAACGCAGCATCCCGATCGGGTGGATACGGCCGGCGAACGTCACCGGCGGCAGCGGGAAGACCGCGAGAAGGATCGCGGCCACCACCAGTCCGAAGATCACGTTGGCCCAGGAGAGCGTGCCCCAGAGCAGCACCCACACCGTCACCAGGCCGACCATCGCGGTGATCTGGTTGCGCTGCCGGGCCGATCGGGTCAGTGGCGGGTTCGGCGGCTCGGTCGGCGGGGCGGGGGTCATCTGGTCGGGGTTCACGGCGTACCCCCTGGGAAGACGGCGTCGACATACGGTGTCCGGCGCAGCAGGTCGTCGGCCGCGTCGGTGCTGAGCTCGAAGAGTGGACCGGCGACCACGGTCAGCACCAGGCCGAAGACCACCAGCGCCACGGTCGGCGCGATCATCAACTTGGGCAGCACCGCGCCGGAGTGCCCGTTGGGAAGCGGCTGCTGCGGCTGCACCGCGCCCTCGACGCGGGCCGCCTGGGCCGCCTCATCGGAGTCGGGCATCTCCGGGTGCGGAGCCCGCCAGAATGCCAGGTTCCACACCCGGGCCACCGCGTACAGGGTGAGCAGGCTGGTGAGCAGCCCACCGGCGACCAGGATCCAGGCCAACACCCCGCCGTCGTCGATCCCGGCCTGGACCAGGCCGAGCTTGCCGAGGAATCCGGAGAACGGCGGGATGCCGGCAAGGTTCAGCGCGGGCACGAAGAACAGGATGGCCAGCAGCGGCGACAGTCTCGCCAGACCGCCGAGGCGATCCATGGTGGTGCTGCCGCCGCGACGTTCGACCAGGCCGGCGGCGAGGAAGAGGGTGGTCTGGATGGTGATGTGGTGCACCACGTAGAAGATCGCGGCGGACAGCCCGAGCGCCGAGGTCAACCCGACCCCGAAGAGCATGTAGCCGATGTGGCTTATCAGGGTGAACGACAGCAACCGCTTGATGTCCGACTGGGCGACCGCGCCGAGGATGCCGACCACCATGGTCAGCACCGCCGTCACCAGCAGCAGGGTGGCGGTGCGCCCGCCGGGGAAGAGCAGCGTCTCGGTCCGGATGATCGCGTACACGCCGACTTTGGTGAGCAGGCCGGCGAAGACGGCGGTGACCGGGGCCGGGGCGGTCGGGTAGCTGTCCGGTAGCCAGGCCGACAGCGGGAAGACCGCCGCTTTGATGCCGAAGGCCAGCAGCAGCATGCCCTGCAACAGCAGCCGCAGGTCGTCCGGCAGGGCGTCCAGCCGGTCGACGAGCTGGGCCAGGTTGAGCGTACCGGTCGAGGCGTACACCAGGCCGATCGCGACCAGGAAGATCACCGAGGAGAGCAGGCTCACCACGACGTAGGTGGTGCCGGCCCGGATGCGCGTCTCGGTGCTGCCCAGGGTGAGCAGCACGTAGCTGGCGACCAGCAGGATCTCGAAGCCGACGTAGAGGTTGAACAGGTCACCGGAGAGGAAGGCGTTGCACACGCCGGCGGTCAGCACCAGGTAGGTGGGGTGGTAGACCGACAGCGGCGTCTCCTCGTTGCCGTCGGCCATACCCTGCCCGATGGAGTACACCAGCACGCAGAGGGTCACCGCGGCGGAGACCACCAGCATCAGCGCGGCGAGCTGGTCGGCCACCAGCACGATGCCCAGCGGGGCGGCCCAGCCGCCGACCTCCACCACCAGCGGCCCATCCACGCTGGACTTCACCAGCAGCGCGGCGGCCACCCCGACGGTGGCGGTGAGCACGGTCAGGCTCACCCACCGCTGGGCGCGCGGGCGCCCGAGCAGCAGCAGCGTCAGGGCCGCGCCGAGCAGTGGCATCACCACCGGCAGGGGAACGAGGTGCGTCATCCGGCCCTCCCCGAGTCCACCGTGCCGGCCAGCGTCCGCTCAGCTCCGGCTTCCGTCTCGTCGTCATCGTCGTCGTCACCGTCGACGTCGTCGTCCGGCACCTCGTCGCGCTCCGCGAGATCCATGATCCGGCGGTCCTCGACGTCGTCCTGCACCTCGTCGTGGCCGTTGAGGTGCCAGCTTCGGTAGGCCAGGGCGAGCAGGAACGCGGTCATGCCGAGAGTGATCACGATGGCGGTGAGGATCATCGCCTGCGGCAACGGATCACTCATCTCCTCCTGCGGCGTGGTGCCGACGATCGGCGGCCCACCGGCGCGCCCACCGGTGAGCAGCAGCAGATTGGCGCCGTTGCCGAGCAGGATGACCCCCATCAGCACCCGGGTGAGGCTGCGTTCCAGCAGCAACGTCACACCGGCCGCGACGAGCACGCCGATCACGATGACGTAGGTGAGGTTCGGTGTCACACCAGCTCCTTTTCCCGTACCTCGTCGTCCTCGGTCTCGTGCTGGCGGTCCATCTCGGCACCGAGACTGCGCAGGATGTCCAGGACCAGGCCGACGACGATCAGGAAGACACCGACGTCGAAGAAGGCCGACGTGACGAAGTGGATGTGCCCCAGCAGAGGCAGGTGGAAGTCGAGCAACGCGCTCTGCAGGAACTCGCCGCCGAGCAGCATCGCCGCCACGCCGGTACCGACGGCCACGAAGAGCCCGGCGCCGAGCACCACACCCGCGTCGACGGGTGCCGCCCCGTTGAGTTCGGTACGCCCGCCAGCCAGATAGCGCACGGCCAGGGCGAGGCCGGCGACCAGGCCGGCGGTGAAGCCACCGCCGGGCGCGTTGTGGCCGCTGAAGAGCAGATAGATGGCGAACAGCATGATGGCGTGGAACAGCAGCCGAGTGATCACCTGGAGGATGACCGACTGCGCGCGGGCGGTGGCGCCGGTGGTCAGCCAGCGGGGTCGGGTCGACTCCGCCCGACCGCCGCCCGGTATGTCACTGCGCCGGTCCAGGTCACGGGCGTGACGGAAGATCAGGCTGGCCACGCCGGTGGCGGCCACCACCAGCACCGCGATCTCGCCCATGGTGTCCCAGGCCCGGATGTCCACCAGGGTCACGTTGACCACGTTCTTGCCGCCGCCGTACGACACGGCCCCGTCGGGGAAGTCGACGGAGATCGGCACGGCCTGCCGGGCGCCGGCGGCGACGTACGCCATGCCGGCGGTGACCGTGCCGACCGCGACCCCGAGGGCGACGCGGCCGCGCCGGCTGGACCGGATCGGTCGTTCCGAGAACTTCGCCGGCAGCCGCCGCAGCACCAGCACGAACATCACGATCGTGACGGTCTCCACCAGGAACTGGGTCAACGCCAGGTCGGGCGCGCCGTGCAGGATGAAGAGCAACGCGATGCCGTATCCGGCGACACCCACCAGAATCATCGCGGTCAGCCGACGCAGCGCGCGGGCGGCCATCACGGCGGCGACCACCACCACGGCTGCGGCGACCCCCTGCAACGGCGTGTCCCAGAGGTGGAACCGCTGCGGCCAGGGACCACCGGCCACCAGCGCGCCACCCGGCAGCAGGACCAGCACCACCAGGATGACGCCGAGGTAGAACGGCAGCGAACCGCGCTGGGTCGCACCGGTCAGCTCCACCGCCACCCGGTCGACCAGCCCGATGCCTTTGCGGTAGACGGCCGCGCCGTCGAACGGCAGTCGCAGGGTGGCCCGTACCCGCTCGCGGCGCATCAGCTGGAACAGCCCGACGCCGCCGGCCACCGCGAGGACCGACAGACCGAGGGCCGGCGTCAGGCCGTGCCAGAGGGCCAGGTGGTAGCCGGGCTCGGCGGAGGGATAGAGGTCGGCGTAGGGGGCGAGCAGGCGATCCACCGCCGGAGCGAGCACACCGACGGTGACGCCGGCAATCGCCAGCACCGCCGCCGGGGCGAGGAAGGACCAGGAGACCGGCCGGGCCTCGGTGGCCGGGATGCCGTCTTTGACGGCGAACGCCCCCCAGAGATACCGCAGGGTGTACGCGACGGTCAGCACCGAGCCGAAGACCACACCGGCCAACACCACCAGATCGGCGGTGCCCCCGTGCAGCAGCGCCTCGAGCGCGGCCTCTTTGGCCACGAACCCGGCCATCGGCGGAAGACCGGCCATCGAGGCGGCGGCGAGTCCCGCCACCACCGCCAGGGCCGGTGACCGACGACCGAGTCCGCTGAGTTCGCGCAGGTCCCGGGTGCCGGTGGCGTGATCGACGATGCCGACGGTGAGGAAGAGGGTGGCTTTGAACAACGCGTGGGCCAGCACCATGGCCACCCCGGCCAGCGCGGCGTCCCGGGTGCCCCCACCGAGGATCACCATCAGCAGGCCGAGTTGGCTGACCGTGCCGTACGCCAGCAGCAGCTTGAGGTCGACCTGACGCAACGCGGCCCAACCGCCGAGGAACATGGTGATCAGGCCGGTGACCAGCAGCACCGGCCGCCAGGGCGTGACCTCGGCGACCGCCGGTCCGATCAGGGCGACCAGGAACACGCCCGCTTTCACCATCGCCGCGGCGTGCAGGTACGCGCTGACCGGCGTCGGGGCGGCCATCGCGCCCGGCAACCAGAAACTGAACGGGAAGATCGCCGACTTGCTGAGCGCGCCGAGCAGGATCAGCACCACGGCGACGGCGAGGTAGCCACCACCGGGCAGGTTCTCCGCGACCTCCGACCAGCGGTAGCTGCCGGCGTGCTGGCCGAGCATGACGAACCCGGCGAGCATCGCCAGACCGCCCAGCGTCGTCACCAGCAGGGCCTGCATGGCGGCCCGCCGGCCGGCGCGCTTCACCGGGTCGTAGCCGATCAGCAGGTACGAGAAGACGGTGGTCAGTTCCCAGAACACGTACAACAGCAGCAGGTCGTCGGAGATCACCAGGCCGAGCATCGCGCCGGCGAAGGCGACGAAGACGGCGGCGAAGCGACCGAGACCGGCATCGCCGGTGTGGAAGTAGCGGGCGCTGTAGGCCAGCACCAGCGCGCCGACCCCACCGACCAGGACCACCATCAGCCAGGACAGCGTCCCCATCCGCAGGGCGAGTTCCAGCCCGAGTTGCGGCACCCACGGCACCGTCTCGACGACCGGCTCACCGCCGCGTACCCCGCTCGTGTTCGTGAGCGCCCAGACCAGCGTGGCGCCCGGCGCCAGCGCCACCAGGTAGAGAGCGTTGCGTCCCCAGAGCCGCACCAGCCCCGGGGCGATCACAGCTGCCAACGCATGGACCGCCACCAGTGCCAGCACACAGCCTCCCCAGAGATCATCAGACGGTGTAACGACCTTATCCGGTCACAGGCGTTATCCGCATCCGTCGTGATTCTGATCAAACGCGGACGCTTCGCGAGGAGGCTGGCCGGTGGCGGTCACTCCTTTCCCGCGCGCCGCAGTCGTCCGTCGTCCCGGTCGATGCGCAGTTCCCGTTCCAGCTCCACGATCAGCGTACGCAGGTCGTCGAGGCGCTGGCTGATCGCGATCCGGTCCACCTCGTCGGGCACGCCGTCGCCGTCGGAGTCGTAACCAGGGCCGAGTCCCTCGGTCATCTCCAGCCGGCGCGCCTCCTCCATCGAGTTGACGAAGACCGCGATCAGGATGTTGAGCAGCAGGTTCACGGTGATCACCACGAAGCTGCCGTAGTACAGCACCGTCCAGGGCGAGAGCTCCATCCCCTGCTCGATGAGCTCCGGCAGCGTCTCCAACGACAGCAGCACGAAGAGCGTCAGCAGCGACCGGCCGATGTCTCCGTACTGCTCCGGATAGACCTCACCGAAGATCAACCAGCCGGCCATGCCGTAGACGTAGAGCGTCACGACGGCCAGGGCGAAGAAGCCACCGATGCCGGGCAGGCTGCGCCACAACGCGGAGACGATCATCCGCAGACCGGGCGAGAACCGCACCAGCCGGACGATCCGCAGCACCCGGACCACCCGCAGCAACGCCGAGTCGCCGTGCAGCCCGGGGATGAAGATCGCAGCGATCACCAGGAAGTCGAAGACGTTCCAGCCGTGCCGGAAGAAGTCCTGCGGGCGGCGACCGTAGGCCAGGATCCGGATGGTGATCTCGGCCACGAAAATCGACCGGAAGACCCATTCGAGCGCCCGCAGCGCGGTGCCGGCAGACCCCAGGTCGGGGTAGGTCTCCAGGCCGAGGACCACCCCGTTGACGAGGATGACCACGACGATGGCGATCTCGAAGGAGCGGGAGGCGGCGAGCCGGGCGCAGAGTTCGAAGAGCGCGGCACCGCGGGTGGTGCGGGCCGACCCGCCTCGCGGAGCCGGCACGGGCCCACCCCTCATCGAGCGACCGGCCCCGGTCCGGGCACCGGGGCCGGTGAGGCCACGCACCGTGCGTCGTCGGCGTGCTGACGTACGGCAATCATGGCCGACAGCCTACGGGGCGGCAGATACGGTCATCAGCCGCCCAGCCGGCGCACCAGGTTCGTCACGTCTCGAACCGCGCGTCGCTTCTGATCGGGTGCGAGGTGGCGGTCAGCCGGTCGAGGAACGGGCGACCGGCAGGTCGAAGTAGGTGTCGGGCCAGGGTTCGTCGCGGTAGCGAAAGTGCCACCACTCGCGGTCGTAACCGACGAAACCGCCGTCGGTCATCAACTGCCGCAGTTGCCGCCGATTCTCCCGCGCGGTGACGCTGACCCGGTCCGAGTCGATGTGTGACAGCGGGTCGAAGCAGTCGAAGCCGGTACCCATGTCGACGCTGTTGTCGGTGACGCGCTGCCGGTGTGCGGCGGTGCAGGCCACCAACGGCTGGCCGGGAACGTGGCGCGCCTGGTCGGGTGCCGGCACGTCGACCAGGGTGAGGTCGACGGTGCTGCCCCGGCTGTGTGCGCTGGGTGCGCCGAGATAACCACGGTCCACCAGTTCCGTCTTGGGCACCCGAGGGTAGAACGCGGTTTTCATGGCGTCCCGTCCCGGCTGGCCGACCCAGTTGAGGAAGTCGTCGGTGGCCCGCTGTGGGCGATAACAGTCGTACACCTTGAGGCTGCGTCCGACGGCGAGCGCCGCGTCCTGCACCCCGCGGAGCGCCGCGGCGGCGCGAGCGGTGAGCAGACACAACGGTTGCTGGTAGCCGTCGACCGGGCGACCGAGGAAGTTGTATGCCGAGGCGTACCTGATGTCGGTGAGGATACGATGATCCACATCGGACAAGACCACGAAGCCCGGCCCCGATGACGTCTGCGGCGAGGGTGGTGGCGGCGTGGCCGGGGGACGTTCCTCGCGCGTACACCCGGCCACCGCCAGCGCTACGACCGCGATCGTCGCGGCCAGCCACCTCCGTCCGGCGGTCGGAAGGCGGTGCCGGCCCGAGTCGTCAGGTCGCCCGCGCTTCCGGGTCACCGCGGCGGTCATTCGGTACGCGTCGGCCGTTCCGTTCCGAAGGTGCGCGACCGCCTCCGACGGCCGATCAGGCCCGCCGTGAGCAGCGCCAGACCGACGACGAGACCGATGAGGGAGGCTGACCGGAGCCGTTCGGCGAAGGTGCCCGGGTCGGACGCCTCCGCACCGGACGCGCCGCCAGGAAGCGCCTGCGGCGGTACGGCCGACGGTGGCGGCGAGGCGGTGGTCGCGCCCGGGCTCACCAGCACGCCGACCGAGGCCGCCGACGGCACCGTGAAGCCCCAGTCGAGCAGGGCCGCGCCCTGCTGCCAGCCCCGCTGGTCGATCACGTCCGCACCCAGCAGCGTGACCACCAGCCGACGCCCGCCGCGCTCGGCGGCACCGACGTAGGTGTGCCGGGCCAGGTCGGTGTAGCCGGTCTTGCCGCCCAGCGCGCCGCGATAGTGGTAGAGCAGCTGGTTGTCGTTGTCGACGGTGAACCCCTTGGCACGCTGCTTCGGCTGGGCCGGGATGGTCGCCTCCCGGGTGGCCACGTAACGCCGGAAACGCGCGTCGGCGAAACAGGCCCGGGTGATCAGGGCCAGGTCGTACGCGCTGGTGAACTGGCCGGGGCCGTCCAGCCCGGAGGGGGTCGCCGCGTGGGTCTGGTACGCGCCGAGCAGGCGTGCCTGCTCGTTCATCGCCCGCACCCCGCCGGCCATCCCGTCCGGGCCACCACCGAGACGGGCCAACGCGTTCGCCACCTCGTTTCCCGAGCGGAGCAGCAACCCCAGCCAGAGCGTCTCCACCCGGTACCGGCCGCCCTCCACCAGCCCCACGGCGGAACTTCCCGGTTCGATGTCGAGATCACCGGCGGTGATGGTGACGACGGCGGTCGGGTCCAGTCTCGGCAGCATGGTCGCGGCCAGCAGCAGCTTCTGCACGCTGGCCGGGGTGGCGTACTCGTGCGGACCGCAACCACCCAGGACCTCGCCGCTGTCCAGGTCGGCCACCAGCCACGAGGTGGCGGCCACCTTCGGCGGCTTCGGCACACCCGGGGGGACGACCAGCCCGGAGGTGGCCAGTCGGGGCCCGCCGACGGCCCGCTGGACCGGGTCCGGAGAGGGCGTCACCGGCGGTGTGGGACCGGGAGCTGGTGGCGCTGGACGCGGGCACGGCACCGGCGCTGCCGCGTCGGCGCCGACGACGGGCACCAGGGGCGTTGTCATCAGGGCGGCGGCGACCGCCACGGCAAGCGCGGAAACTCTCACAGTCAGCGACACTATCGGGTGAATTCCGGCGAGTCCGGCGTATCGACCAGCGCGGAGCCCTGCCCTGCCGTCCGGCCCGGATCGTGAATCCGGGCTGCCCGGGACGACGTCTCGCCCGACCTACTCGGGGAGGTCCCGGGCGGTGGGGCGGGACCGTCGTCCGGCGACGACCGCCACCGCGATCGCGACCGCACCGACAGCCAGCGCCACGAACATGCCCGCGCCGGGCCCGTCGGTGGTCGATCTGGTGTCGACCGGCGCTGCCGCGTCGGCCGACTCGGGCACGACCGGTGATTCGGCGTCCAACTCCCCCGGCTCCACCAGCCGGCCGACGCTGAACTGCCGAGGCAACGCGAAGCCCCAGTCGAGCAGCGCGGCGCCCTGTTCCCAACCGCGTTGCGGACGGGGCTCGGCACCGAGCAGCGTGACGACAAGTCGGCGACCGTCCCGCTGCGCCGCACCGACGTACGTGTGCCGCGCGTAGTCGGTGAAGCCGGTCTTGCCGCCAAGCGCACCGGGGTAGCGGTACACCAGCTGGTTCTCGTTCTGGATCTCGAACCCCTTGGCCCGCAACGCCTTCTGCGCCGGGATACGGGTGCGCTCGGTGAGCACGTACCGACGGAACGCCGGGTCGGCGAAGCAGGCCCTCGCGATCAGGGCCAGGTCGTACGCGCTGGTGAACTGGCCGGGAGCGTCCAGCCCGGACGGGGTGACCGCGCGGGTCTGCCGGGCACCGAGCCGCCGGGCCTGCTCGTTCATCGCCCGCACTCCGCCGGCGACACCGTCGGCGCCGCCGCCGAGGCGGGCCAGCGCGTTCGCCGCCTCGTTGCCGGATTGCAGCAGCAGTCCCAGCCAGAGGGTCTCCACCCGGTACCGGCCGCCCGGCAGCAGACCGACGGCCGAACTACCCGGGGCGATGTCCAGATCCTCCCTGGTGACCGTGACCACCTGGGCCGGATCCAGTCTCGACAGCATGGTCGCGGCCAGCAGCAACTTCTGCACGCTGGCCGGGGTCGCGTACTCGTGCGGACCGCAGCCAGCCAGGACCTCACCAGTGTCCAGGTCGGCCAGCAGCCACGACGACGCCGTCACCTTCGGCGGCGTCGGCACACCGGGCGGCACGATCAACCCGGGGGTGGCGAGGGCGTCTCCGCCGACCACCCGATGCTCCGCAACGGAGGGCGGCGGTGTCGGCTTGGGCGACCGGACCACCTTCGGTGCCGCTGCCTTCGGGCAGGGAACGGCCGTCGGAGCTGCTGCGGCCAGACCCGGCGCGGAGAGCGGTGGCGCGGGAGCGGCAAGGGCGACCGGTGAGGGTCGCCCGGAACCCACAGTGTTCGCCGCGACACCCGGTGTCGCGGAAATCGCCACTGCGGCGAGGACGGCGCAGCCGGCCGCCAGGGCCCGGACTCTCATGAACACGCAGACTAACGACAGGATCGCCGGTGTCGACCACCCCGCCCGTCCGGAATCGGGTGGACGCCGACCGCGATCTTCGCGGGGAGATGGTGAACCGATCGCCCGCACCCCCCGTATCCACGACCGAACACATCGAACGCCCGGACCTGCTGCGGGAGCGCTCCCGCAGCCCGGTCCGACGTCACCCGTGAAGGTCCTCGGCGTGCGGGGCGGGGCCGGCCGCCGCTGTCGATCGTCCTCCCGGGCATCCCACTGCGCACCAGCCCACGGGCCCGACAGGCCGGCCCGTTCGGCGGTCAATCATGAGGAGAAGAGCATGGTCAGGCGTACGCAGCAGCACCGGAAGCACGCCGCGTTGAAGCTCGGCGGTGTCGGTGTCCTGGCGGTGGTGCTCCTGGGAGGTGGCCTGACGCTGGCTTCCGCCGACGACGCCGCCGCCGCGCCACAGACGGCCAACTGCCCGACCGTACGGGACAAGCTGTCCAACGTGCCCGCCGCCGCCCGCGCCGGAGTGGAGCAGGAACTGGCCAACCTCGACAAGCAGATCGCCGACGCCAACGCCCGCCTCGCCCAGCAGGCCGCCAACCCCCAGGGTGGCCCGAACTTCGTGCAGAACGCCATCCTGGGTCCCCTGGCCAGCAAGCGCACCGCCGCCCTCGACCGAATCGGGATCGCCATCAACCGGGTCGGTGGCCAACGTCCCGACCTCGCCGCCTTCGCCACCTGCGGCCTGAACGCACCCGGCGTGCCCAGCGCCGTCAACGGCAACGCCGGAAACGGAAACGGCAACGCGGGCAACGCGGGCAACGCGGGCAACGCGGGGAACGCGGGGAACGCGGGGAACGGGAACGGCAACGCCGGAAACGGAAACGGGAACGGCAACGCGGGCAACGGCAATGCGGGTACCGGGGTGGCCCAGCGGGTGAGCTGCCCGACGGTGGCCGACCGGCTTCCGGCGGTGCCGGCTCAGGCTGCGGCCGAGGTGCGGCGGGAACTGGCCAACCTGGACAGCCAGATCGCCGACGCCAATGCTCGCCTCGCCCAGCAGGCGGCCAACCCCCAGGGCGGCCCAAACTTCGTGCGTAACACCATCATCGGCCCGCTGGAGGATCGGCGCGTCGCCGCGATCAACCGCATCGCCACCGCGATCGGCCGGGTCGACGGCAACCGCCCCGCCGAACTGGTGAACCTGGCCAGGCCCTGCTCGACGAAGTGAACGCGGTCCCACCGGTGGGTGGTTGGCGAGCTGCCGCCACCCACCGGAGGTGCCTGATCGACCACATTCTGTTGACCGACGGTCATGGTCGGACTACAACCTCTACTACCGCCGACCGAACCTCCGCCGGCGGATCCGAGGTGGTGGCCGTGGCGCTGATTCCGTACGACGACACCGCCGCCGCTGCCTTCGCCGCCGGTCGCGAGCTGGACCGGGACGGACTGGTCCGGTGGCGGCAGGCCGTCCAGCACCATCTGCGGCCGCGCGTCGGCGCGACCCTGCTGGACCTGGGTGCCGGCACCGGCATCTGGGCCAGCGCCTTCGCCGACTGGTACGACGTGCGGGTGCTCGCCGTGGAGCCGGCACCGGCGATGCGGTCCCGCTGCGCGCACCGGCCACTGCTCGGTGGGCACGCCGCCGCGCTGCCCCTGGCCGCGTCCAGCCTTGACGGCGCCTGGCTGTCGACGATGATCCACCACGTCGACGATCTGGACGCCATGGCGCGCGAACTGCGTCGGGTGCTGCGGCCCGGCGCCCCGGTGCTGATCCGGTCACCCTTTCCGGGGCGGCACCAGCGGATCTCCCTGTTCGGCTGGTTTCCCGAGGCGTTGCGGGTGCTCGACGCCTACCCCGGGCTGGCAGCCGTCCGGGCCGCCTTCGCCCGGGCGGGCTTTCCGGTGAGCACTGTGGAGCCGGTCGCCCAGACCGTCGCCGGTTCCCTGGCCGAGTACGCCGACCGGATGGACCGGCGTGCGCACACTCCGCTACAACTGATCACGGAGGCCGAGTACGCGGCCGGCATGGCCCGGTTGCGGGCGGCAGTCGGCACCACCGACGGGCCGGTCGTGGATTGTCTCGACCTGCTGGTGCTGCGCTGAAAGTGTCGGCCGGCCTGCTGCTCAGCCTGGTCGTACACCCGGTAGCCGGTGCCCGCCTCGCGGGTCGGGCGCGGCAGGCCGCGCGTCTCCCACGCGCAGCCCGTCCCCGATCAGTCGATGCGTCCGGTGGACGATCTGGTCAGGTGACGCAGCCAACGCCGCTGCCAGGGAGTCTCCACCGCACCCGGCCGGTAGGCGGCACGCACCCAGTCGACCGCCTCCTCCGCGGGCAAACCGTCGAGGATGGCGAGCGCGGCCAACGCGGTGCCGGTCCGCCCCGTCCCACCCCGACAGGCCACCTCCACCCGCTCGCCGGCGTACCCACGGCGCAACGCCTCACCGAACGCGTCCACGGCGTCCGCCCGGTCCAGTGGAACCCAGAAATCCGGCCAGCGGACCCGCCGGTACGTCCAGTTTGGCACCGGCCCGGGTGCGAGCAGCAGACTGAAATCCGCCGGTGAGGCCCGGTCACCGATCCGACGGCCCCGTATCCGCACCCCGCCGGGCAGTTCCACCACACCGATCTCGTCGGCCCAGGCTCGTCGCTCCTGCACCCCGACGACCTTACCCAAGCTCGACTGCCACAGCCGACGTCGTCCGGGTGGACGCGTCCGACCCGTCAGCGGGGCACTGTTCAGCGATTGACGTCCTGGTCGCTCTGCTGGTGACCGTCGGACCAGACGCTGCGGTAGATGGTGCCCCGTCCGTCGGGATCAGGAACCCCGGTCGACGCCGAGTCGGTCAGGCCGACGACGCTGTCGTTGGACCGCAGGCCGCCGGCCCGACGGGAGCGCCGCAACCGGGTGACGACGAACCAGACGAGACCCAGCACCGTGGCGATGATCACCAGATTCTGCAGAATTCCGGCGTACCCCTCCACCAGGTGCCAGTTGTCACCGAGCAGATAACCGGCCATCACGAAGGTGGTGTTCCAGATCAGGCTGCCCAGCGTGGTGTAGACCACGAAGGTCAACAGCGGCATGCGTTCCACCCCGGCCGGGATGGAGATCATGCTTCGGAAGATCGGGATCATCCGCCCGAAGAAGACGGCCTTGACGCCGTGCCGCAGGAACCACTCCTCGGTCCGGTCGATGTCGCTGAGCTTCACCAGCGGCAGCCGCGCCGCGATGGCCCGCGTCCGTTCCCGACCCAGCGCGGCTCCGATCCAGTAGAGCGCGACGGCACCGAGCAGCGAACCGAGTGTCGTCCAGAAGATGGCTCCGATGACGCTCATCCGCCCCTGCGCCGCGACGAACCCGGCGAGCGGCAGGATCACCTCGCTGGGGATCGGGGGGAACAGGTTCTCCAGCGCCACGGCCAGCCCCGCCCCCGGGCCGCCGAGCCGCTCGACCAGGTCGGTGACGAACCCGACCAGACCGTCCTCGGGCGGTGCGGACTGGGCGACGACCTCGGACGAAGCGTACTGGACATGCATCATGCGCTACACGCTACGAAGCTCACCTGAGAGTTGCTCAACCGGCGTCGACTTTTCTGCTGCGCGGAGTCTAGGCTTCGCGGATGCCACGGCCATCGGCGCTCCCTCCGCTGCGCATCGCCGTCGCCCAGCCCCGGTGCGCGGCGTACGACATCGACGCGAACGTGGCGGCGCACGCGGCGTTGGTGCGTACCGCGGCGGCCCGGGTGGTGGTCTTCCCGGAGTTGTCGCTGACCGGCTACGAACTGGACGCCGCGCCGGTCGACCCGTCGGATTCCCGGCTCGCACCGCTCGTCGCGGCCTGCGCGGCGACAGGAACGCTCGCGCTGGTCGGCGCGCCGGTGGCCGGCGAACACATCGCCACCCTCGCCGTGGACGACACCGGAGCCCGGGTGGCGTACCGCAAGATGTGGCTCGGCGGCGTCGAGGCCCGGCGGTTCCGCCCGGGGCCGGCACCGGTGGTGCTGGACGTCGACGGCTGGCGTGTCGGCCTGGCGATCTGCAGGGACACCGGGATACCGGACCACGCGGCACGCACCTGCGCTGCCGGCGTCGACGTGTACGCGGCCTCGATTCTCGACTCCGCGGCGGAGGCGCACGTGCCCGACCAGCGGGCGGCGCACATCTCCACCACCCACCAGGTCGTCGTGGCGGTCGCCAGCTTCGCCGGCTCGACCGGTGGCGGCTTCGCCGCGGCGGCCGGACGATCGGCGATCTGGGCGCCGGACGGATCGGTGCTCGCCCGCGCCGGGACCGCACCGGGCGAATTCGTCCGGACGACCCTCACCTGACCGCAGCACAAGGGCGGTGCCGGGCCGGGTCAGTCCCTCGGCAGGGTCGTCGGGAACCGGTCCAGCACGTCGTCCACCCGGTCGGCGAAGTCGGCGGGAATCCGACCGCGTTCCACCTCGTGATCGAGACGCTTGCGCACATCCTGGAGTCGCTTCTCCTGGTCCTTCGGCCGGCCCCCGGCCAGATCGGTCAGCTCCTTGCGCAACCGATCGGCGGCCTTACGGTCGATCTCCCCGGTGAGCTGCGCCTCGGTGAGCAACGCGATGAGTTCGACGGCCGCCCGTCGCAGGCTCACCGGTTCCGGTCGGTCGGCCGGCGAGGTGGCGGCGGGTCGTGGTGAGGCGGGCGCGGAGGAGGTCGGCGGTGCGGACGTCGGCGTGGTGGGAGCGGCTGTGGACTGCCCGTCCCCCCGATCGCCGAGGATGAGTGACGCGCCCAGCCCCAGCAGCAGGACCAGGACGAACGTGACCAGTGCCCCCGCTGGTGGGCCGGTACGCCCGCGCCGGATCGGCGGCCGTCCGGGTGCCCGCACCCGTAGTGGCGCACGCGTCAAGGATCGAGGTCGGACGGCGGAGCTGCCGGTCGCCGGGCGGGCCGCCGGCTCGACCAGGGTTGGTGGATGCTGACGCAGCGGCCGAGTGAGGTCCGTCGCCGCCTGCTGGTCACCATCGGCGACCGGTGTGTCGTACGTGGCCGGTGCCGCCTCCGCGGCAACGGCGGCGCGGAACCGGGTGGCCAGTCGTCCGGCTGGGGGGCGTCGTTCCGGATCGGGGTCGAGGCAGGCCAGCACCAGCTCGGCGAGGTCGGTCGGCAGCCCCGGCACCCGCAGCGGCGGCACGGTCGGGCGGTTCGCGTGCACCCGGACGGCATCCGGCCAACTGCGCACGGGCAACGGGACGTCACCGGTGAGGGTGCGGTACAGCAGCGCGCCGAGGGCGTACACGTCGCTGGCCGGGTGCGGCGGGTCGGCGCTCAGCCGTTCCGGCGCGAGGTACGCGGGCGTACCCATCAGGGCGCCACTCGCCGGTCGGGCACCGGGCGTCGGGGCCCCCGCGAGCGCGGCGATGCCGAAGTCGAGCACCTTGGCGCCGTTGGCGGTGAGCATGACGTTGCCCGGTTTGATGTCCCGGTGCACCACGCCCAGGCGGTGCGCGGCGGCCAGGGCGGCGGCCACCTCGGCGGCCATCCGCAGGGCCGGTCGCCAGGGCAGCGGCCCCTCGGCCAGGCGATCGGCGAGATTCCGCCCGTCGACCAACTCCATCACCAGGTACGGCACGACGTTCCCGCCGGGCAGGGCCGCCTCGCCGTAGTCGTACACCTGGGTGACGTGCGGGTGGGTCAGGCGCGCTGCGGCGCGGGCCTCCCGTCGGAGGGTGGCCCGCAGGTCCGGGTCGACGGCGAACGTCCCGGCGAGCACCTTCACCGCGACCGACCGGCCGAGCACCTCGTCGTCGGCGCGCCAGACCTCGGACATGCCGCCGAGGCCGATGCGCTCGTGCAGCACGTAGCGGTCGTGCAACCGTAGGCTGGGGGTGAACGGCGACATGGGGGTGGGGGTGGGTCAGTTCAGGTCGGCGATGAGGCGTTCGAGGATTTCCGGGGTGCGTTCCGGGGGCTCGGCCTCGACGCAGAGCCGTTCCATGGCCACCGCGTAGAAGTCGAGGTCCTCGCGCTTGTCCAGGTAGATGGCGCTGGTCAACTGCTCGATGTACACGATGTCGGGTAGGTCCTGATCGCCGAAGCGCAGGATGGTGAAGGCGCCCCCGGCGGCGGCGTGCCCACCCGCGGCGAACGGGATCACCTGGAGCCGGACGTTCGGCGTACGGGTCGCCTTGAGCAGCGCCTCCAGTTGGCCGCGCATCACCGCGGGGCCACCGATGGGCCGGCGCAGCACCGCCTCGTCGACGACCGCCCACAGTCGCGGTGGACGCGGCCGAGCCAACAGTTCCTGTCGTCGCATCCGCAGGTCCACCCGACGGTCGATCTCCTCGGGACCGGCCGTGCTGTGGCCGAGCAGCACCACGGCTCGGGCGTACTCGGGGGTCTGCAGCAGCCCCGGGACAAACTGGACCTCGTAGCTACGGATGAGAGCGGCCGCGGCCTCCAGGCCGAGGTACGACTGAAACCATGAGGGCAGGACGTCGCCGTACCGGTGCCACCAGCCCGGGTTGTTCGCGTCCCGGGCCAGCTTGAGCAACGCGGCACGCTCCTGCTCGGCGGTGACGCCGTAGAGCGTGAGCAGATCGGCGACGTCGCGCTCCTTGAAGCCGACCCGCCCCAGCTCCATCCGGCTGATCTTCGATTCCGAGGACCGGATTTCCCAACCGGCGCTCTCCCGGGTCACGCCCCGCGACTCCCGCAGCCGCCGCAACTGGGCACCCAGCAGCATCCGCAGCACGGTCGGGCCGGCCGCCGGGCCCTCCTCGGCGGAAACCATGGTCACCTACCGTCCTCCACATGCCGTCAGCGGTTGATGTCGGTGGACCGACTCGACCGACGTGTAAGCATGCCATGAACCATCAGTGAGATGAACCGCCCATCCCGTGGGCGACGAATCCCGTCGATGGGATGTGGGGTCAGCCGATCAGGTGATCGAAGTCACCGTCTCGGGCACCGAGCACGAACGCGGCGATCTCGTCCACGGTGTAGATCAGTGCCGGTCCGTCGGGGTGTCGGGAGTTACGCATGGCGATGCCTGCCCCACCGGGCAGTTCCGCCAGTTCGACGCAGTTACCGCTGGGATTGCTGCGCCGGCTCTTCTGCCAGGCGAGGGGTGGCAGGTGGTTGACGGGAACACCGTTGGGCGGCTGCTGCATGAGGTTCTGTTCTCTCCGATGGGCGCCGGTGCCGTGGGAGGAGCGGTAGCGGCTTGAGGGACGGTGTCGGCTCGTTATGCACGTGCATCTGCTATTGCATCTGCAATGGACACCGGGGATGATAACGCACGTACGTGACGCCTACCTGCTCACGTTCTGTCCCGCGAACCTGACGACCATCAGGGGAAACGAGGTGTCTGGCAGCGTCCGCCGATCGGCGTCGGACGCGTGTCGCGGAGAAGGGAGATGGTGGTGCCGGATCCGCTGACCGTCGCGTCCGGCATCTGCGCCGCAGGAGCACTGCTCTCTTCCTGGCAGCTGGGGCGCCGAGCCGTGCGGGCCGAAGCCGAAATCGGGCGTCTGCAAGCCGAACTCACCGCCGAGCGCCACGCCGCCAGCCACGATCCCCTCACCGGTCTACCCAACCGGCGGGCCTTCTACCGCCTCGCCGCGACGCTGCTGACCGACCGTTCCGGCTGCCACCTGATCGCCGTGGTGCTCGACCTCGACGACTTCAAGCAGATCAACGACCGGTACGGACACGCTGCGGGCGATCAGGTGCTGGTCAGCGTCGCCGAGCGACTGGCCACCTTCGCCGGTGACAACCTGGTGGCCCGCCTCGGTGGCGACGAGTTCGCCGGGCTGCTGGCCAGCCCGACCCTCGACCGACGATGGATCGACCACGCCACCCGACGGTTGTACGACATGCTCGCCGCGCCGATCCCAATGGGTGGCGTCACTCTCCGGGTGACCGCCTCGGTCGGTCTGGCACCGGTGCACGACAGCCAGCTCACCGAGGCGCTCAACCGCGCCGACGCGGCGATGTACGAGGCCAAGGCGCTCGGCAGTGGCCGACCCGGCCGGGCGCTACGCGACACCGCGTACCTCGCCGAGTGCTGACGCCACCCCGGCACACGCGTCGCCGGCTGAGGCCACCGACTCCGCGGCGAGCGAGGCGATCAGCGCCAGCCGTACCCGGCGCGCAGGGCCTGACTCACCCGGTCGAACCGGGCCCGGTCCAGCACCGCGCCTTCCCGCCGGATGCTGTCCTCCCGCATGGTCAGCACCCGGTCCAGGCGCACCCAGCTCGGACGCCGGTCCCGGTCCCATTCGCCCGGCCCGAGGGCCAGCCAGTGCCGGTCGCCCTGACGGTCACCCTGACTGGAGAGCATCAGCCCGAACAGCGTCCGGCTGTGCCGACCCACCACCAGCACCGGCCGGTCCTTGCCCTGCCGGGGGTCGTCCTCGTAGGGCACCCAGGTCCAGACGATTTCCCCGGGGTCGGCGTGGCCGTCGAGTTCCGGGGCGTACGACAACTCGCGGCGCTGCAGCGCGTTGACCTGACGCGGCCGCGCGAGTTTCGCCGGGGACGGTCCGGCCCGTCGCGGCTTCGGAATCACCGCGCCGACGCGGGACGCCACATTCCTGAACAGACCTGCCACGGCGGCAGCCTATCCGTTGCCACCGGTCCGCCCGCCGGCAGGGAGCGGGCTCACTCGTGCCAGGTGACGGACGCGCGTCACCCGGCGATCGGCTCGGTGCCACCGCTGTCGGCCGACAGCCGCGCCACCATGTCCTGGAACTCGCCGACGGTCACCGTCTCGCGGAGGGTGGCGAACACGGCCGCCGCCCCGGCAGCAGCCGTACGCTCGTCGACTCCGGCCCGTTCGCCGACCCGGCGCAGGAAGTCGGTCGGCCCGTCCGGCGACACCGCATCGGTCAGCTCGGTCGGTAGATACCCGGTTGGGTCGGCCGGCGCGGAGCCGGTCATCCGCTCCACGACGGTCTGCAGCACCGCGCGCGAGATGATGGCCGCGGGTTCGGGTGCCAGCCCGGAACGGCGGGACACCGCGGCGACGAAGAGCGGAAACCGCACGGCGCTGGGTACCCCCGTCGGCACCGGACAAACGCCCGCCCGTGGTGACCGTACGGTGCCCGGGCGGGCCCGCCGGGTACCGGCCATGAGCGAGGCCGGCGGGACGAGCGCCGCCCGGAGGTCTCTCGGCCGTCGTGCGCGGCTCGCTCGCACACGTCGCGCCCCCGTTCGCCACCACGTGTGCGGGCCCGAGAGACCACGTTGGCAACCCGCCGGGCCGGAGCCGTCCGGCCGCTGGGGTTGCCAAACGAATGCCATCGTACGCGTACAGTAAGGAGTCCTGTCAATGCTGGATTCCGTGTCCAGCCCTCGTGTAAATCTGGTGTTCCGCGGCGCGAGGAGCCTCCATGACTGAGGAGCCGGACCAGCCCGGCGAGACCTTCGCCGAGCGTCTCGACTGGTTGTTCCGCACCACCCCGGACCCGACCGGCAAGCCGTACAGCGTCCGTCACGTCGCCGGCGAGTTGACCCGGCGCGGCTGCCGGATCTCCCACACCCACCTCAACAACCTGCGCCAGGGCCGGGCACCGGACCCACGGCGATCCGTGGTGGAGGGGATCGCCGCCTTCTTCGGTCGCCCACCCTCGTTCTTCACCGGACGACCCGCCGACCGGGATCCGCCCGACGACGACCTCCTCCATCTGCTGGCCGACCCGCACATCCGGCAGGTGGCGTTACGGCTTGTCGACGCCCGCCTGTCGCCGGAGGGACACGCCGTCGTGGTGGCGGTGATCGAACAGGTCCGCCGACTGGAGGTCGCCGCCGGCAACCGACGCGGTGACGCCGCGCGCGTCGCCGGAAGCTGAGCCGGCCCGACCGGCTTGGCACGGGTCTGGCCCCGCGCCAACACCCCCGGCCGCCCCCGGACCTCGCTGACGCACCTCCCGCCACCGCACGGCGCGCCCCCGGTCCATCGTCACGACGTCGACGGCGTTGCCGTGGCCTGGGCCGGCACGAACCGATAGCCCAGGCCGCGTACCGTCACGATCATCGGGGCCCGGTCCCCGTCCAGCGCCAACCGCCGACGCAGTCGCTTGATGTGCACGGTCAGGGTGTTCGAGGTGTCGTCGGAGATGCCACCCCAGACGGCGGCGAGCAGTTGCTCCCGGGTGACCGTCCGCTCCGCGTGGCTCATGAAGAAGTAGAGCAGCCGGAACTCCTTCAACGGCAGGGCCATCGTCCGGCCGTGCAGGCTCACCTCGAACGTCGCCGGGTCCACCCGTAGCCCGCCCAGTTCGATCGGTGGATCGAGGGCACCGGAGATCTCCGGACGGATGGCCCGCAGGATGGGCAGCATCTCCTCGGGCTGGTAGGGACACCGTACGCAGGCGGTGGCACCGGCCTTGAGCGCCGCTGCGGCCACCCCGCCGTCCTCGTCACCCACCCCGACCACCGTGGGGATGCCGGCCCGGCGGGCGAGCAGCCGCACCAACTCGGTGCAGCTCATGGTGGCCAGCCCAGCGGCGACCACAGCCGCGTCCGGTTGCAGCGCCCCGGCGGCCAGCAGGGCCTCGGCGGCGTGCGCGAAGTGGTGGCCGCGTACCCGATGGTCGGCCAGCTGGGCGACCAACGCGGCACCGACGCTCTCGTCGTCGTCCACCACGAGCAGCACGAAACGCCCGTCGGATCGATGGTCACCCCTGGTGGCCTCGACGAGATTGTTCATCGCACACCGGCTCCGGTTCAGTTCAGGCCCACCGCGACACCTCGGTCGCGCAGGGCGACCCCCTGCACTACAGGTCGGCGACGGTCGAACGGACGTGGCTGGGCGTCACCACGAGCAACCACACCCGGTGGGTCACCCGTGGACAACGGCGCCCCATCGTCGACGGTCGCGTTCGGCCTCAGCCGAAGCGACCGGTGATGTAGTCCTCCGTACGCTTGTCGGCGGGGTTGGTGAACAGCTTGCCGGTCTGGCTGAACTCGACCAGCCGGCCGTGCCGCTCCTGCTGCTCGTCCACCTCGGCGGTGAAGAACGCGGTGTAGTGGCTGACCCGGGCCGCCTGCTGCATGTTGTGCGTGACGATCACGATGGTGTAGTCGTTCGTCAGCTCGAAGATCAGATCCTCGATCTTCGCCGTGGCAATCGGGTCCAGGGCCGAGCAGGGCTCGTCCATCAGGATCACCTCGGGCTTGACCGCGATCGTCCGGGCGATGCACAGCCGCTGCTGCTGGCCCCCGGAGAGCGCCAGGGCGCTCTTGCGGAGCTTGTCCTTGACCTCGTCCCAGAGCGCGGCCTGG
The DNA here is from genome assembly GCF_016863535.1 of Micromonospora lutea. GTDB lineage: Bacteria > Actinomycetota > Actinomycetes > Mycobacteriales > Micromonosporaceae > Micromonospora > Micromonospora lutea. The sequence goes on along the minus strand of NZ_BOPB01000007.1, from coordinate 23,643 downwards.
GTCAGCGCCTCCTCGACGTGGTCGTCGAGACGGCCCTTGATGCCGTTGATCCGCAGCCCGTACGCGACATTGTCGTAGATGGACTTGGGGAACGGGTTGGGCTTCTGGAACACCATGCCGATGCGCCGGCGGACCTGGATCGGGTCGACGTCCCTGGCGTACAGGTTCTGGCCGTGGAAGAGGACGTCACCGCTGACCCGGGCACCCGGGATCGGGTCGTTCATCCGGTTGAGCGCCCGCAGCACGGTGGACTTACCGCAGCCGGACGGCCCGATCATCGCGGTGACCTGGTTCTGCTGGATCGGCATGCTGGTGCCGCGGACCGCCTCGTAGCTGCCGTAGTAGACGCTGACGTCGCGCAGCCGCATCACCGAGGCGGCGGACTCGGCACCGGTGGCGGTGCCGGGGGTGTGCACCGCCACGGACGGGCGGGTGGTGAGGTTTGTGTCGTTGCTGGCCATGTCAGCGCTCCTTGATGGCGAACCGGCTGGAGATGAATCGGGCGATGATGGTGAAGCCGAGCACGATCACGATGAGCGTCAACGCCGCACCCCAGGCCCGGTCCTGAGCGGCTTCGAAGGGCTGGCTGGCGTTGCGGAAGATCTGCGCTGGCAGCGCCGTGTTGGAACCGTCGAAGAGGTTCCAGTTGGGCGAGAAGACGATGCCGGTGACGATGATGATCGGGGCGGTCTCGCCGGCCGCGCGGGCGACGGCCAGCAGCGAGCCGCTGGTGATCCCGGAGATCGCCGCCGGCAGCACCACGGTGAGCGTGGTCTTCCACTTGCGGGCACCGAGCGCCATGCTGGCCTGCCGCAGCTCGTCCGGTACCAACCGGAGCATCTCCTCGCTGCTGCGGATGACCACCGGCAGCATCAGGCAGGCCAGCGCCAACGCACCGGCGAAGCCGGTCTGCTCACCGACGAGCAGCACCCAGGAGATGTAGACGAACAGCCCCATCACGATCGACGGCACGCCGGTCATCACGTCGGCCATCAACCGGATGACCCGGGCCAGTGGACGCTGCTTGCCGTACTCGTTGAGGTAGATCGCGCCGAAGACGCCGAGCGGGATCGCCATCAACGCGGCCATCCCGGTGATGAGCAGCGTGCCGACGATCGCCGGGCCCATGCCCCCGCCGACGCGGCGGTAGGAGTTGGGGATGTCCTCGTTCAGGAACGACAGGCTCATCACCCCACCGCCCTTGGCGATGACCGTATAGGTCACCAGGGCCAGCGGGATGACGGCGAGCAGCACGGCGAACCAGATGGCTGCCGTGGCGAGATGGTTGGTGAACCGCCGCCGGCCAGAGAGCGCCGCCCGGGTCAGGTCGGGTCCGCTGGCCGTCGGGCGGGTGGCGGGTGGTGCGGTGACGGTCACGCGACGCTTCCCTTCATCCGGGCCTCGGCCCGACGGACGACCACCTGGGCGAACACGTTGATCAACACCGTCATCGCGAACAGCACCACACCGAGACCGATCAGCGCGGCGGTGAAGGTGCCGGTGGATTCGCCGAACTGCTGCACGATGACGGCGGCCATCGAGTTGCCGGGGGCGAACAGGTTGGCGGTGATGTTCGTGGCGCCGCCGATGACCAGGGCAACGGCGATCGTCTCGCCCATCGCCCGCCCCAGGCCGAGCATGACCGCGCCGACGACCCCACCGAAGCTGTGCGGGAAGACCGCTCCCCGGATCATTTCCCACCGGGTGGCGCCCAGCGCGAGGGCGGCGTCCTTGTCGGCACGCGGCACCGTGCTGAACACCTCGCGGGTGATCGAGGTGATGATCGGCGTGACCATGATCGCCAGAATCAGGCCGGCGGTCATGAAGTTGCGCCCGCTGCCGACCGGGCCGAAGAGACGGCCGAGCAGCGGTACGCCGCCGAGGACGTCATGCATCCACTGGTAGAACGGAACCAGCGCGGGCGCCACGACCAGGATGCCCCAGAGGCCGAAGACCACCGACGGCACGGCGGCCAGCAGGTCGATCACGGTCACTGCCGGGCCGCGCAGCCGGCGCGGTGCCAGTTCGGTCAGGAACAGCGCGATGCCGACCGAGACCGGCACCGCGAAGAGCAGCGCGATGAGCGACGAGACCGCGGTGCCGTACGCGAACGACAGCGCACCGAAGATGGCGTCGCCGGTGGCCGGGTTCGGGTCCCAGACGCGTTCGGTGATGAAACGCAGGCCCATCGCGTCGAACGCGGGCCAGGCCTCCCGCACGGTGGTGATGAGGATCAGCCCGAGGACCGCCAGCACCAGCAGGCCGGTGCCGAGCGTCCACCAGGAGAAGACGCGGTCGCCGAGGGCGCTGCTGCCGCGCTGGGTCAACGTCGGCTTGGCGGCGGGGGGATTCTTCGTCAAGGTCATCTTCACTCCAGCTCAGGTACCCCGCTAGGGACGGGATCGACGCGATCCCGTCCCCAGCTGAAAGCCCTAGCGATCTTGATCGGATCAGCCCTGGATCTTCTCGACCTGGGCCAGCGCCTTGTCCTTGAGGGAGGCCGGCAGCGGCGCGAAGTCCACGTCCTTGGCCAGGTCCTGGCCCTCGTTGAGCAGGTAGGTGAGGAAGCCCTTGACCAGCGCGGCCTTGTTCGCGTCGTCGTAGGAGGTCTTGACGACGATGAAGGTCGGCGCGGTGATCGGGTAGGCGGTGGCACCGGCGGCGTTGAGCGGGTTGTAGCTCAGGTCGTCGGCGATCTCGGCACCTTCCAGACCAGCGGTGGTGCCTTCCAGCGACGGCTCGACGAACTGGCCGTCCTTGTTCTTGATGGCGGCGAACGTCAGACCGGTGGCCTTGGCGTCGCTCAGGTCGACGTACCCGACGGCACCGTTGGTCTGCTTGACGATCTGGGCGACACCGGTGTTCTTCTCGCCGCCCTGGGTGCTGGCCGGCCAGGCCACCGTGTCTCCGCTGCCCAGCTTCCAGGTGCCGGCGGCAGCGGCGTCGAGGTACTTGGTGAAGTTGCTGGTGGTGCCGGAACCGTCCGAACGGTGCGCGACGGTGATCGGCGTGTTGGGCAGCTCGACACCCGGGTTGTCGGCCTTGATGGCCGCGTCGTCCCAGGTCTTGATGTCGGTCTGGAAGATCTTGGCGAGCGTCTCCGGGCTGAGCTGGAGCTTGTCGACGCCCTCAAGGTTGTAGGAAACCGTGATCGGGGCCGCCACCGTCGGGACGTAGAGGAACGAGCCGGCGGCCACGCCGTCGGTCTCCTTCACCAGGCTGTCGGTGCCGGCGAAGTCGACAAGACCCTCACCGAACTGCTTCTTGCCCGTGCCGGAGCCGGTCGCGTTGTAGGTGACCGTCACACCGGACGCCTCGGCCTTGAAGGCTTCGACGACCTCTTGGTAGTAAGCATCCGGGAAGCTGGCGCCCGACGCCTTCAACTCGCCGGACAGGTCGGCGTAGGCGCCGTCGCCGCCACTGCCGCCCGGCTCCGAGCTGTTGCCGTTGCCACCACAGCCGGTAAGCGCGAGCGCGGCAAGCGCGACGCCGACAAGGACGCGCCGCGAAAGCACGTTGCGGTTCACCAGGTAAGCCTCTCTATCGGGGTGCATCAGCCCGTTCGGGCCGTACGCGAGCCAAGTTAGGAGGCCCAGGTAGCCGGACTCCCGGACCCAGGTGAACGCAACATGAACTTGCCGGCCCGCTACCGCCACCCGGGGAGCGCCGATGTGACGTTGCAGGCCCGGAGTACCGATTGTCCCGATTCTTGCGACCGGTTGTTGTCCGTCGCGGGCCCGATCAGAGACGGATCGTGCCGGTCACCAGGTAGACGACCTGGCGCGCGACGTTCACCGCGTGGTCGGCGTAACGCTCGTAGTACCGGCCGAGCAGGGCCAGGTCGATCGCGGACTCCACCCCGTACGGCCAGTCGGTGACGAGTTGCGACAGCAGGCGTTCCTGGGCAGCGTCGACCTCGTCGTCGTCCAGCCCCAGTTGCATGGCGTCGAACCGGTCCCGGGTGGCCAGCACGATCGCGCTCTTGTCCGCGACGCGGGCCGCCGCCTCGGCCAGCGCCATCATGACCGGCATGGCCGGCTCCGGGACCACCCCCACCGGATGCCGACGCAGCGCGACCTTCGCGACGTGCACCGCGAGGTCGCCCATCCGTTCCAACGACCCGGCGACCCGCAGCGCACACACCACCAGCCGCAGGTCCGAGGCGACCGGCTGGTGCCGCGCCAGCACCTCGGGGATCATCGTCTCCACCTCGGCCCGCCGGGCGTCCAGCACGGCGTCGCCGGCGAGCACCGTCTCGGCCGCGTTCCGGTCCACCTCCAGCAATGCGGTGCTGGCCCCTCGGATCGCCGCGCTGGCGTCCCGGCTCATCACCGCCAGTACGCCGGTGAGCCGGTCGAGCTGCTCGTCGAAGCTGTCCCGACTCATCGCGCCCCTCCCGTTCAACCGGTCGCCCCGTCACGGTGGCACCCGGAACCGGGACGGCAGCCAGCCGACCCTGGACAGAAACCTACCTGCCGTCGGGCCGTGTGACCCCCCACAGCCGACCGTGTTCACCGTCGGCCCGCAGCGGCACTCGGAACCGACCCGACCCGACCGACGGAACAGCTCGGATCGCCACACGTGCCACCGCGTGACGCAGCGGTTTTCCCCGCTAGGCTGGGACGATCGCGACGCGGGTCACGCGTACATGGGGGTGTACCAGGACGAGCGGCACGGCAACTGGGAGGGCTGATGGCACCCGCACGGCAGGAGCCGACGGACACGGAAGGTGAGGACTACACCCAGCGACTGCGGCACCTCGGCGGGGCGCGCTGGAAGCGGTTGCTGGACGTGCAGGCCCCCTACCGGTGGAACCTGCGGCGACTGCGGCTGGGTCGGACCCTCGACGTCGGGTCGGGTCTCGGCCGCAACCTGATCAACCTTGGCACGGGCGCGGTCGGCGTCGACCACAACCCCACCTCGGTGGCCCACTCGCGGGAGCTGGGGCTGGAGGCGTACACCGTCGAGGAGTTCTTCCGGTCCGAGCACGCCCGCCCGGACGCGTTCGACTCGATGCTCGCCGCACACCTGCTGGAACACATGCCGGCCGAACAGGCGCGCGAGGTGGTCTCCTCGTACCTGCCGTTCGTGCGCCCCGGCGGCCGGGCGGTGTTCATCACCCCGCAGGAGCGCGGCTACCACAGTGACCCCACGCACGTCCGCTTCGTCGGGTTCGACGAGACCGCGGAAACCTGCCGGGAACTCGGCCTGACCGTGCTGCGCCAGTACTCCTTTCCGTTCCACCGGGTCGCCGGCAAGGTGTTCACCTACAACGAGTTCGTGACCGTCGCCCGACTGCCCTGAGCCGTCCGGATACGGTTGCGACATGAGCGAGCGCATGAGGGACACCCGTTGGGTCACCGACACCGGACCTGGGCACTCGCAGTGGTACGTCAACCGGTTCCGGCAGTTGGCGGCCGAAGGGGCGGATCTGGCCGGTGAGGCCCGCCTGCTCGACACGCTGGTACCACCGGCCTCCCGGATCCTCGATGCCGGCTGCGGCACCGGCCGGGTCGGCGCCGAGTTGGCCAGGCATGGGCACACGGTGGTCGGGGTGGACGCCGACCCGGTCCTGATCGACGCGGCCCGCGTCGATCATCCCGCGCCACGCTGGCTCGTCGCCGATCTGGCCGAACTGGACCTCACGGCGGCCGGCGAGAGCGAGCCGTTCGACGCGGCGGTGCTGGCCGGCAACGTGATGACCTTCGTCGCCGCCGGCACCGAACCCCGGGTGCTGCGCCGCGTCGCCGCCCATCTGCACCCGGACGGCGTGGTCGCGGTCGGATTCGGGACCGACCGGGGGTATCAGCTGACGGATTTCGACGCCGACGTGGTCAGCGCCGGACTCCGCCTGGAACATCGCTTCGCCACCTGGGATCTGCGCCCGTGGCGCGACGACGCGGACTTCGCCGTCACCATCCTGCGTCGCCCCACCTGACCGCCGCTCCCCCACCTCCTGCGATCCCGGTAGCTCGGCGTCGGCTCGGCTCATATTGACGTGGAAGCGCCGCGAGGCTGATCGTAATCTGTACCGATGCCCCCACAGCTCCCTCTTGCCGAGCCGGGCACGCCGGATACGAGGGGGCCACTCTGGTACATCTGGTGGCTGGTCCGCTGCCAGCCGTGGCGGGTGTTGCGCGGGGCCCTCATCGGCACGGCCTGGATGCTCGGACTGTCGCTGCGGCCGTACCTCGTCGCCCGGGCCATCGACGACGGACTGCGCGCCGCCGACTACCGGACGCTGCTGTGGTGGGTGGCCGCGATCGTTGCCGCCGGGACAGGCCTGGCGTACCTGGGCATCATGCGGCACCGGACGATGACGTTCGTCCGGGAGGACGCGTCCGCCCGCTCCGCCACCGTCCTGTCACGTCACCTGTCCGGGATCGGTGCGGTGCTGCCCCGCAGACTCGCCGCCGGTGATGTCGCCACCGTGGGCGGCGCCGACATCACCCACACATCGGCGGTACTGACGATGACCGGCCCGGGCGTCGGTGCCGTCCTCGCGTACGTGTTCGTCGCCTTCGTACTGTGGTCGGTCGCCCCGCTGCTGGCCGTGTTGGTGCTGCTCGGCGTGCCAGCGGTGGTGCTGGTCGTCGCACCGCTGCTGCGCCGCCTCGAACGGGTCGAGTCGGTCTACCGTCACCAGCAGGGTGTCCTCACCACCCGCGCCGCCGACATCGTGGCCGGGCTGCGCGTGCTCGCCGGGGTCGGCGGGCGGGGACTGTTCGCCCGCCGGTACGCCGCCCGCTCACAGCAACTGCTGGCCGAGGGCTACCGGGTCGGTGCCGTGAACAGCTGGATCGAGGCGTTGACGATCGTCGTGCCGGGGCTGTTCCTGGCCGCCGTGGTGTGGCTGGCGGCACGCATGGCCGCGGCCGGTGACATCACGATCGGGCAGATGGTGGCCGTGTACGGGTACGTGGCGGTCCTCATCGTGCCGGTGTGGTTCCTGCTCGAAGGTGGCTATCAGCTGATCCGGGGCCGGGTCGCCGCCCGCCGGATCGTGGCGCTGCTCAACCTGACCCCGGACGAGGTCGGCCCGGCGTCGCCGGTCGGCGGGACGCAGCCGCAGCCCGCACCGGACGGGCCCGCCGACCTGCACGACCCCGACACCGGCCTGACCGTTCCCGCCGGGCGGTTGCTGGCCGTCGCCGCCGATGATCCCAATGCGGCCGTCGCGTTGGCCGACCGCCTCGGGCGGTACGTCGGCAGCGAGGTGACCTGGGGCGGCGTACCACTGACCAGCATCGCGCTCGACGAGGTGCGGGCCCGCATCCTCGTCGCCGACCACGACTCCTACCTCTTCGCCGGGACGCTGCGCGAGACCCTGACGGTGCGGGCCGGTAGCAGCGACGCCGACCTGAGAGTGGCGCTGCGTACGGCGTCGGCGGAGGACATCGTCGACGCCCATCCGGACGGGCTCGCGATGCCCGTCGGTGCACGGGCCCGGACCCTCTCCGGCGGCCAGCGACAACGCGTACGCCTGGCCCGGGCCCTGCTCGCCGAGCCGGACGTGCTGATCCTCATCGACCCGACATCGGCCGTGGACTCGCACACCGAGGCGCGGATCGCACGGCGTCTCCACGCCGCGCGGGCCGGGCGGACCACGGTCGTGCTGACCAGTTCACCGCTGCTGCTCGGCAACGCCGACCTGGTCGCGCATCTGTGCCAGGGCCGGGTCGTCGCGGTCGGCAGCCACGTCGAGCTGCTCCAGGGTGACCCGGGTTACCGGGCCCTGGTGTCCCGGGACGGCGTGTCCGCCGACGTCGACGGGTCCCGGCGGTGAGCGGCCTGCCCGTCGCCGACCGGCCGGTCGTCCGCCGCGCCGCGCTGGGTCTCATCGCGGTGGACCGTCGCGCGGTCGTCGTCGTGCTGCTGCTGCACGGGGCGGCAGCGGTCGCCGGGCTCGCCACGCCGTGGCTGCTGGGCCGGATCGTCGACGCGGTCGCAGCCGGTGCCGGCACCGCCGAGCTGGATCGCCTGGCGCTCGCCATCGGCGGATGCGTGCTGGCTCACGGGCTGCTCACCCGGTACGCCCAGTACGCCGGCCACCGGTTCGGTGAACGGGCTGTCGCCCGGTTGCGCGAGGGATTCGTCGCGCGGACGCTCGATCTGCCGATCTCCGTCGTCGAACGGGCCGGCACCGGCGAACTCGCCACCCGCAGTTCGGTGGACGTGACGACCGTCGGGAGCACCGTCCGAGACGTGGTGCCCGTCATGGTCATCGCATCGACCCAGCTGACGCTGCTCTTCGGCGCGGTCTTCCTGCTGCATCCGCTGCTCGGCCTGGTCGCCCTGACCGGGCTGCCGTCGATTGTCGCGGTCACCCGCTGGTATCTGCGTCGCGCCAGGCCCGCGTATCTCGCCGAAGGTGCCGCGACGGCCGAGCTGACCGAGGCGTTGACCACGACCGCGGAGGGGGCCCGCACCGTCGAAGGGCTCCGCCTCGGTGCCGTCCGCATCGCGCACGGCAGGCAGCGCATCGGTCGCGTGTGGGCCAGCCGCCGGGCGACCCTGGCGCTCCGGTCGGTCTTCTTTCCGGTGGTGGAGGCGAGCTACGCCCTCCCGATCGCCGCGGTGCTGCTGTTCGGTGGTGTCCTGCTGGACCGGGACATGGCGACCCTCGGCGAGGTGGTCGCCGCCGCGCTCTACCTCCAGCAGGCGATCGAACCACTGGATCGGCTGCTGCAGTGGATGGAACAGGCCCAACGCGGCCTCGCCTCGTTCGCCCGCGTACTCGGTGTCGGCCAGCAGTCCGATCCCGCCACCACTTCGGTCACTGCCGGGGCACCGCGACCACGCGACCCGGTGCCCGTCCGGCCCGGACGGCTCGTCGTGCGCGGCGCCCGGTTCTCGTACGCGGACGGGCCGGACGTGCTGCACGGCATCGACCTGGCGGTACGCGCTGGTGAACGCCTCGCCATCGTCGGCCCTTCGGGTGCCGGGAAGTCCACTCTGGCCAGGCTGCTCGCCGGCATCGACGCACCACGTGAAGGCGTGGTCAGCCTCGACGGTCGCCCGGTGACGGACCTCGATCCGGCCGAGCGACGACGCCGGATCGCCCTGGTCACCCAGGAACACCACGTCTTCATCGGTACGCTACGCGACAACCTCGCCTTCGCCGCGCCCGACGCCTCCGACGAGCAGATGCGCGCCGCACTGGCGGCCGTGAGCGCCGACTGGTACGCCGACCTGGCCGACGGACTCGACACGCAACTCGGCGACGGCGCCCGCGAACTCGGTGCCGCCGACGCCCAACAGCTCGCGCTGGCCCGGCTGGTACTCGCCGACCCGCACATCCTGATCCTCGACGAGGCGACCGCGGCGCTCGATCCGACGACCGCGCGGCGCACCGAGCGGGCGCTCGCCGCCGTGGTCAGCGGGCGTACCGTCATCGCGATCGCGCACCGGCTGAACACCGCGCACGACGCCGACCGGGTGGCGGTGTTGGAGGATGGCCGGATCACCGAACTCGGCAGCCACGACGAACTCGTCCGCGCCGGTGGCGCCTACGCCGCCCTCTGGCACTCCTGGCACGGCTGACCGACCGGGCGAGATTGACCGCCTCACGAACGAGATGGAGTTGGCGCTGGGAACGCCACCGCAAGCAGTGGTGGGGTCGGTGCCCAGCCGGGGGGTTCCTGATCCGGCGCACCTGTCGGGTGGGTAGATCTGTTGTCGTTCCGACGACAACAGATCTACCCACGACGGCACCACAGGCGGGCCCGCCGGTCGAGCGGGTCGGTGACCCTGATCAGCGGGTGACGTCGTAGACAAGCTTCTGGATCCCGTTGGCGTAGGACTCGCTCTCGACGAGCGTGAGGTTCTGCTTGTCGCGGTCGGTGTCGCTGAACAGCCGCTGGCCCGCACCGAGCAGCACCGGGAAGAGCAGCAGGTGGTAACGGTCGATCAGACCGGCGTCGGAGAGGTTGCGGTTCAGCGTGGTGCTGCCGTGGATGATGATCGGCCCGCCGTCGGTCTGCTTCAGCGCGGCGACGTCGTCCAGCGATCGGAGGATGACGGTCTCTCCCCAGTTGGACACCAGGTCCTGCTCCTGGAGACTGGTCGACACGACGTACTTCGGCATCGCGTTGTAGCGGGCGAACTCGGCGGTCATGTCCGGCCACACCGGCGCGAACGCCTGGTAGCTGACCCGACCCATCATCATCGCCGCCGCCTCGTCCTGTTCGCGGCCCTTGATCTCGTAGGCGGCCTCGTCGAACGCGATGTCGTTGAAGGTCCAGCCGGAGTTGCGGTAACCCGGTTCTCCGCCGGGTGCCTCCATGACGCCGTCGAGCGAGACGAACGCGGTGGCGATCAGGGTACGCATGGGGTCGCTCCTCGGTGTAGGTCTGACGTGCTGTCATCAGTGCGACGAGCGGGTGTCGCCGGATTCGACAACGCACGCCGAGAAATTTCCTACCACTTCCGGGGCGCGTGCGACGCGCGTCAGGCAGGAGCGGCAGGCTGGCGGGCCGCGTCCGGGTCGAGCGGCGCACCGGCGGGGACGAGGCTGACCACCCCTGCGGGCAGCCGGACGGGTTGCACGTCGCCGTAGCCGAGCATGCCGGTCACCTCGGGACCGGCGAGCGCGTACCGGCGGCCGAGGTCGGTCACCACGGAGATCGCGCCGCCGGTGGCACTCGGCGTGGCTACCGATTCGACGACCGCACCCCGCCCCGGCTCCACGAGCACCTGGTCAGCGGTGGTCGAAGGAGACCGCGCCGACGCCGGGGTCGGGGCCGGCACCTCCGCATCCAGCCACAGTTCGACCGCGCCGGTGTCATCGCCGACCCGCGCGCAGATCGTCGACGAGTCCGGCGTGGCCAGCCGAGGCGGCGCAGCCGGCGGCGCGTCGGGCCCGACCGGGACGAGATCGGGCAGCTGCGGCAGGGCGGCGAACCGGCCCAGGCTGGTCTGCGCCGGCTCCCGCTGTCCGGTGCGTGCGAGCAGCAGGCCGGCCTGCAACTCGGTGATGCCGGCCAGCCCGTCGCGCAGCACCACCGCGTACTGCCGCAGGCCGCCGGAGTTGCTCACCACCAGCACGTCGCCGATGCGGGCGTCGGCGACCCGGGCGGACGGTCGGCCCAGGCCGGGCGGGTTCAGCGGAGCCAGGTCGATTCCGGCCGGCACCGTGTTGAGCAGGGCGGCGGCCACCGGGACGGACCGGGAGCGGGTGATCGCGAGCGCGGCCAGCACCCGGTCGGTGTCCCGGATCAGGTGTCGCCGGTGCTGCCAGAGCAGGTGCAGCCGACCGTCGTCATCACGGAGCAGCAGTGCGTCCCGGCCCAGCGGCCGACCGGCGGTGTCGCCGGTGCCCACCAGCAGCACCGACCGCGTCGCCGGTCGGTGCTCGGGCGGAGACACCGAGCAGACCGTCCACGGTGCGGTGGACAATCGGGTCGCCGGCGGCAGCGAGTCGGGAGCGTCGCGGATGCCCAACGGCAAGCCCCTCGGCACTCCGTCGATCGACCGGCGCGACACCAGGACGGTCTTCGGCTGCTGCGCGCCGATGATGAGCAGGGCGGAGGCGTAGTTGAGCACCGGGTGCAGCTTCTCCTCCCGGTAGACGAACCGGGCGCCGGACTCCTTCTCGACGATGACCACACCGGCGTCGCGCCACTTCGCGCCGCCACCGGTGAAGAGGCCGTACAGGGCGGCACCGCCCAGCCCGATGGCCGCCACCAGCACACTGGCCATCCCGGCGCTGGCGAGCCGACGCAACGGCGACTGCACCGGATCAGGCTCCCGCGTCACCAGGGCGGCCACCGTCCGCTGGATGGTGAACTGGTACGAGTGCAGTTGGTCCTGCCGCGACGCCATCGTTTCCCCTCCGGCGAGACGATCGGGGCACAGGATATGCGCTGCGTCGATGTCCCGAGGACCGTGCGTCACACCAGGGGCGGCGGTTCACCGGTCGGTAGCATCGCGGCGGTGAACCTACGTTTCGAGGAACTGGCCTGGCGGCCGACACCGATCGGCGAGATCAGCCTGCGCCGGCGTCGCGATCCACGGCTCGACCTGGAGGTGTACGAAGTCAAGCTCGACGACGAGTTCCTGATGTCGAGCCTGTTCACCGCCGGTGAGGTCGAGCTGGCCCGGTTGGGGTTGGCGCCGCTGACCGGTGACCGCCTCGACGTCGTCGTCGGCGGACTGGGCCTCGGCTACACCGCCCGTACCGCCCTGGCCGACGAGCGGGTCGCCTCCCTGCTGGTGGTGGAGGCGGTCGAGGACGTCATCGACTGGCATCGGCGCGGCCTGCTGCCCTTCGCCGCCGGACTGGCCACGGATCCGCGTACCCGGCTGGTGCGGGCCGACTTCTTCGCCCGGGTGGCCGGTCCGGACGGCCTCGACCCCGACGACGCCGGGCGTCGCTTCCACGCGGTGCTGCTGGATGTCGACCACTCCCCCCGACACCCGCTGCATCCGAGTCACGCCGCGTTCTACCGGCCCGACGGATTGCGCCGGCTGGCGCGGCTGCTGCGTCCGGGCGGGGTGTTCGCCCTCTGGTCGGACGATCCACCGGACCGGGACTTCGAAGCTGCCCTCGCCGCCGTCTTCCCCATCCACCACAGCCATGTGGTGCGGTTCGCCAATCCGCTGACCGGCGGCGAGTCAGCCAACACCGTCTATCTGGGGCAGCTTGCGGGCTGAGCCCGCGCAGCTACGCATCCCGCATGATCCTGGGCGATACGGGTACCCGTCCGGGCAACCGCGCCCGGACCGCCGGGCGTCCGGCTGGGAGGTGGAGATGCGTGCCCTGCTCTGGGTCGTCGGCGTGATCGCCGGGGTGCTGGTCCTGCTCGGGCTGCTCCTCGAAGCGGTCCGCTGGCTGGTGATCATCGGCCTCATCGCGCTCGCCGCAGTGATCGTGCTGGCCTTCGTCAAGGGCCGCCAATCCGCCCACAACTACCCCAACCGTCGCTGAGCCTGGTCGAACGCGGACGGGCGCGGTGAGCCCGGTCAGGCAGGGACGAGAGCCTGGGTCGGACGGTCGGCGGAGTCGTCGAGCGGGGTGGCCGGCGCCGTGGGCTGGCGACGGTTCGGCAGGGCGAGCCGGAAGACCTTCTTCCAGGCGGAGAAGACCTGCCGGGGCAGCGAGCCGGTGGTGTACTTCAGCCCGTACCTGTCGAACAGCGCCCGCACCTCCGGCGCGATCTCCTGGTAACGGTTGCTCGGCAGATCGGGGAAGAGGTGGTGCTCGATCTGGAACGACAGGTTACCGGTCATGATGTGCATCAGCCGGCTGCCGCTGATGTTGGCCGAGCCGAGCATCTGCCGCACGTACCACTCCCCCCGGGTCTCACCCTCGATCGAGGTCTTCTCGAAGGTCTCCACCCCCTCCGGGAAGTGCCCACACATGATCACCGAGTGGCTCCACAGGTTGCGGATCAGATTCGCGGTGAAGTTGGCGGCCAGGGTGTGCAGGAACGACGGACCGGACAGCACCGGGAACAGCAGGTAGTCCTTGAGGAACTGGCGGCGGATCTTCCGACCGACCGCACGGAGCCTGGTCCGGAACTCGGGATCCTTGTGCCCCCCGTTCTTCAGCTTGTTCCCCAGGTCGAGGTCGTACGCCGCGATGCCGTACTCGAAGAAGCAGGCGTTGAGGAAGTTGTAGACCGGCTGGCCCAGGTGTGCCGGGTGCCAGGGCTGGTCCTCGTCGACCCGCATGATCCCGTAGCCGAGGTCGTTGTCCTTGCCGACCACGTTGGTGTAGCGGTGGTGCAGCTCGTTGTGGGACTGCTTCCACTGGTCGGCCGGGGCGACGTGGTCCCACTCCCAACTCGTCGAGTGGATCTTCGGATCCCGCATCCAGTCCCACTGGCCGTGCAGGACGTTGTGCCCGATCTCCATGTTCTCCAGGATCTTCGCCACCGACAGCCCGGCGGTGCCGACGATCCAGGCCGGCGGGAACAGCGAGAACAACAGCACCACCCGGCTGCTGATCTCCAACTTCCGCTGCGTCGAGATGACCTTGCGGATGTACGCGGCGTCCCGCTCGCCCCGGGAGGCGATCACCCGCTCCCGGATGGCGTCGAGTTCCTTGCCGAGGGTCTCGATGTCCTCGGCAGTCAGGTGGGCGATCGGGTTCTCGGCCTTCTTCTGCATCACGGTCATGGTCGGTCTCCGATCAAATCTCGAGTTCACAGGGGCCGGCGGCGGCAGACACACAGGTCTGCACGCGTACGCCGTCACCCGGCAGGGCGGTGGTGAGCTGACCGTTGCGCAGGTCGCGGACCGCACCCTGGCGCAGCGGCAGCACGCAACCGAAGCAGATGCCCATCCGGCAGCCGGACGGCATGAGCACCCCGGCGTTCTCGCCGGCATCCAGCAGCGGGGTACCGCCGGCGGCCGCCACGGTCACCGACGATCGGGTGAAGGTGACGGTCCCGCCGTCACCCGCGGTGATCACCGTGGGCCGGAACCGCTCGGTGTGCAACCGCGCGGCGTGACCGCGTGCCGACCAGTGCTCCTCCGCCGCGTCGAGCAGCCCGAGCGGGCCACAGGCCCAGGTCTCGCGCTCCAGGTGGTCGGGGACCAGGGTGTCGAGTTCGGCGACGTCCAGCAGACCCTCGACCTCGGTGTGCCGCTCGATCAGGCGGATGGCGCCGCGCTCGGCGAGACCCCGCAGCTCAGCGCCGAAGACCACGTCGACGGCGGTCGGCGCCGAGTGCACCAGCACCACGTCGCTGCCGGCCAGCGCCCCCGAGCGCAGCATCCCGGCCACCGGCGTGATGCCGCTGCCCGCGGTCAGGAACAGCACCCGCGACGGCACCCGCTCCGGCAGCACGAAGTCGCCGCGCGCCTGGTCGAGCTGCACGATGGTGCCGGAGGTGATGCGGCGTACCAGGTGGTTGCTGACCACGCCGTCGGGGATCGCCTTCACCGTCACCGTGATCGGTTCGGCGCGCCGGCCGGGGGCCGAGGTGACCGAGTAGGCCCGCCACTGGCGGACCCCGTCGACGTCGACGCCGAGCCGGACGTACTGGCCGGGAACGTGTCCACGCCAGCTCCGGCCGGGCTGGATCAGCAGGGTCGCCGCGTCCGGGGTTTCCGGGTGTACGGCGACGATCCGGCCGCGCAGGTCGGCACCGGCGCGGAGCGGGGCGACCAGGTCGAGGTAGTCACTGGGCAGGACCGGCGTGGTCACCGTCTCGGCGAGCCGCCACAGGCGGCGCCGAAAAGATCTCGTCGGGCCCGGTCGCGGGACGGTGGCGGTCATAAGACGATGGTCGCGGCGGCCTGGCATAAAATCTTGGCCAGCGAAGGTAAAGCGATCCATCCCTTTTGTGCGGGGAGAACAACCGTGGCGGAACCAGCCGGAACGACCAATCGGGCGGCCCGCATCCAACTGGACCAGCGGGTGGCCCGTGAGCTGCGCGACCGGCTGCCGCTGGTCGCCGCGCAGACCGTCACTGCGATCACCGGCGAGGTGCCCAGCTACTCCGGCACCCTGACCGGGCAGATGCGGGACAAGATTGAGAGCGCGGTGCAGATCGCGTTGGGCACCTTCCTGCAACTGCTCGAACAGTCCCAGGCCAGCGACCGTCCGCAGGTCAGCGACCCGAGCACCCCGCTGGTCCCGGCACTGGAGGCCGCGTACGCCCTGGGCAGCGGCGAGGCCCGGTCGGGTCGCAGTGTGGACGCGCTGCTGGCGGCGTACCGGGTGGGTGCCCGGGTCTCCTGGCGGGAGTTGGCCGCCGCCACGGTGGCGACCGGCCTGCCCGCCGCCACGGTCGCCGACTTCGCCGAGTTGATGTTCGCGTACATCGACGAGCTTTCCGCCGCCAGTGTCGCCGGGCACGCCGACGAGTTGGCCAGCGTGGGCCGGGCCCGACGGAGGAACCTGGAACGCCTCACCCAGCAGTTACTAGCCGGTGACGCGGAGGACGTGCTGCGGCGCAGCGCCGAGCGGGCCGACTGGCCGCTGCCGCAGACCCTCACCGTGGCGCTGCTGCCACAGGCGAAGGCGCGCGGGGCGCTGGCCCTGCTGGGCGAGCACACCCTGGAGAGCAGCGAGGAGTTGCCGGTCGGCGAGCCGGGTGAGGAAACCGCCGTGCTGCTCGTACCGGACATGCACGGCGACCGTCGCCGGCAGCTCGTCCGGGTGCTGCACGGACGTCGCGCGGTGCTCGGGCCCTCCCGTCCCTGGGCCCGGGTCTGTTCCTCGTATCGCAGAGTGCTCCGGGTCGTCGCGCTGGCTCTCCCCCAGCCCACCGACGGCGAGCCGTTGGACACCGAACAGCACCTGGCCGAACTGCTGCTCAGTGCCGACATCGAGGCGCTCACCGATCTGCGGACCCGGGTCCTGCAACCCCTGGCCGAGCTGCCGGCGGCCACCGCCGACCGGCTCACCGAGACGCTGCGGTCCTGGCTGCTGCACCAGGGACGGCGAGACGACGTCGCCGCCGACCTCTTCGTCCATCCGCAGACCGTGCGTTACCGGATGGGTCAGCTACGCCAGCTCTACGGTGACCGTCTCACCGATCCGCGCAGTCTGCTCGACCTCACAGTCGCACTCGCGCTGCCGGCCGGCGGGGCGCTGGCCGGGTGAGTGGCCCCGCAGCGGTGGGACGCGACTCTCACTCGGAGGACATCGGGCCCAGCAGGCGGATCTCCTCGACGTCCAGCCGGGCCTGCAGTTCCCGCAGGACGGCATCGTCGATCTCCCGCCGGTCCCGCATCCGGGTGATCTCGCGTCGCTTGTGTTCGAGGGCCGCAAGTCGCAGTTCACGTTCGACCTCCCGGGCGGCCAACGACTCGTCCTCCGGCTCGGCCTGCACCGCGTTCAGGTGGCCCGTGTACTCGGCCCGGAGCCGCTGCGCGATCTTCTCCTCGGCACCCACCCGGTCGGCGATGGCGGGCAGGGCGTCGAGGGTGGCCTGAGTGGCGGCCACCTGGGCCTGCCTCGCCTCCGTGACCTGTTCCGGGTCGCCTCTCAACCCGGCCCAGCTGATCAGGAAGGGCAGGGTGGCGCCCTGCACGAGCATGGTCACCAGAATCACCGCGGCGACGGCAAAGATGATCAGGTCTCGTTCCGGCACCGGGCTGCCATCCCCGGTGGTCAACGGCACGGCGAGCGCAGCCGCCAGGGAGACCGCCCCCCGGAAACCCGCCCATCCGGCGACCGTACGCACCCGCCAGTTGACCCGGCGGGCGAGCCTGGACTCGCGCCGATCCACCAACCGGGCCACGGCGGCGATCAGGTGCAACCAGAGCATCCGTACCAGCACCAGGACCACGGCCACCACCAGCGCGATGACGACGGCCCGGCCCAGAGCGACGCTGGTGACGCTCCGCACCGCCCGCGGAATCTGCATGCCCACCAGCACGAAGAGCCCACCGTTGATGAGGAAGGTGGTCAGGTCCCAGAAGGAGAGCGCGAGGATCCGGGACCGGGCCCGGACCACCCGGGGGCTGGCGTAGGAGAGCATCAGGCCGGCGACCACCACCGCGAGGACCCCGCTCTCGTGGATGCTGTCGGCGAGGAAGAAGGCGGTGAACGGGGTGAGCACGCTCAGCGCGCCCTCCCGCAGCGGGTCGTCGAGGCGGCGGCGGATCAGGATCACCACCGTGCCGACCAGCATGCCGGCCGCGATGCCACCCAGGAACGACAGGCCGATCCGCTCGACGAGTTCGAAGGCGGTCGGTGCGGCACCCCCACCGAGCAGGCCCAGCGCGATGGCGAACAGCACCAGGGCGGTGCCGTCGTTGACCAGGCTCTCCGCGCGCAGGGTGGTCAGCAGGCGTCGAGGCATCCGCTTGGCCAGCCCGGCCACCGCGGCGGCGTCGGTCGGGGCGAGCACCGCGCCGAGCACCCAGGCCACCGCCGGGTCGACGCCGAGCCGCTGCACGACCAGCGACACCGCGACCATCGTGACACCGACCAGGCCGACGGCCAGCATCGTGATGACCACGATGTTCGCCCGGATCTCCCGCAGGCTGATGACCAGGCTCTCCCGGTAGAGGATCGCCGGCAGGAACAGCACCAGCACCAGCTCGGGTGCGAGAACCACGTGCGAGAACGGGGGTAGCAGCGCCACCAGGGCACCCATGCAGATGAGCAGCACCGGCGGTGCCACCCGGTACCGGCCACCGAGGGTGGTACCGACCAGCACGACGATGCCCAGCGTGATGACCAGCAGCAGCTCACGCATCTCGTCTCCCGTTCGTCGCCCCCACATGGTGGTACGCCGACGGACCGCCCCGGGCGGATTCGCCACAGGGCGGGGGTCCGGAGCTTGGAGAAGTGGCTCGCAGCCGTGCTCAGCGACCGGGACCCGCGCCCAGGTCCTCCTCGATGCGCCTGGCGGTGGCCAGTAACGGCGGCAGCAGCTCCTTGCGGATCGTCTCGAAGGAGCCTCGGCTGGCGTGGGCGGAGACGTTGACCGCGGCCACCACCGAGCCGTTGTCGCCGTGGATCGGCGCGGCCAGTGACCGCAGCCCCTCCTCCAGCTCCTGGTCGACGAGCGCGTACCCCGCTGCGGCGATCTTCGTCAGGATGGCGCGCAGTTTGGCCGGGTCGGTCACGGTGCGCCGGGTCAGCGGCCGAAGCGGCGCCGTGGCGAGATAGTCGTCCAGCCACCCGGCCGGCTGCGCGGCGAGCAACACCCGACCCATCGACGTCGCGTACGCGGGGAACCGGGTGCCGACGCTGATCCCCACCGTCATGATCCGCTTGGTGGGCACCCGGGCGACGTAGACGACCTCGTCGCCGTCGAGGACCGACACCGAGCAGGACTCGTGCACCTGCGCGACCAGCGCCTCCATGTGCGGGCGGGCCACCTCGGGCAGGCTCAGGCTGGACAGGTAGGCGTAGCCGAGATCGAGGATGCGCGGACGCAGGGAGAACAGCCGCCCGTCGGTGCGTACGTAGCCGAGTTCGACCAGGGTCAGCAGGAAACGGCGTGCGGCGGCGCGGGTCAGTCCGGTGGTGCGGGCCACCTCGCTGAGGGTGAGCTGCGGGTGTTCGGCATCGAAGGCCCGGATCACGGCGAGACCACGCTCCAACGACTGGACGTACTCGCCGGAGCGGGTCGCCGCCTCGTCGGTCACTGGGCCTCCTGCCGCAGAGTTTCCTGGGCCACCTTGAATGCCCGGTTCGCCGCCGGTACGCCAGCGTAGACGGCCACCTGGAGCAGCACCTCACCGATCTCGTCGCGGGTCAGGCCGTTGCGGAGGGCGGCGCGTACGTGCATGGCCAGTTCCTCGTCGTGGTGCAGGGTGGCCAGCACGGCGAGGGTGACGCAGCTGCGGGTACGGCGGTCCAGCCCTTCCCGGGTCCAGATCTCACCCCAGGCGTAGCGGGTGATCAGGTCCTGGAAGTCGGTGGTGAACTCGTCGGTGCCCGCGACGGCCCGGTCGACGTGCGCGTCGCCGAGCACCTGTCGGCGTACCGCCATGCCGGCCTCGTACCGCTGCTGGTCGGTCATCTCCGCACCGCGCCTTCCGGATCGAGGTGGTCGGTGAGCAGCCGGGTGACGGCCTCGGGCTGCTCGACGTTGGCCAGGTGCGCCGCCCCGTCGAGCACCACCAGGCGGGCCGCCGGGATCCTCTCGGCGATGGCCGCCGCCTGCTCCGGTGGGGTCGCCGGGTCATCGGCGGCACCGATCACCAGCGTCGGGGCGCGTACCGTCGCCAGGTCCGCCCGTAGATCCATCGCGGCGATCGCCTCACAGCAGCCGGCGTACCCGACGGCGGGGGTGCTGACCAGGTGATCCCGGTACGCGGCGACGATGTCCGGGCGGGTCGCGGCGAAAGCGGGGGTGAACCAGCGCGAGACGATCGCATCGGCGATGCTGTCCAGCCGACCGGCACGCACGGTGGCGGCCCGGGCCCGCCAGCCGTCGGCCGGCCCGAGCGAGGCGGAGGTGCACAGCAGGGCGAGGCGGTCGATCCGTTCGGGCGCGTGCGCGGCCAGCCACATGCCGACCATCCCGCCGAGGGAGAGCCCGGCGTAGTGGACGCGGGCGACGCCCAGGTCGTCCAGCAGTCGCAGCACCTTCCGGCCGAGCAGGTCGATGGTGTACGGCCCGGTCGGCACCGCCGAACCGCCGTGGCCGAGATGGTCGTAACGGACGACGCGGTACCGGGCGGCCAGCGCCGCCACCTGCGGCTGCCACATCGCGCCGGTGGTGCCGAGGGAACTGCCGAGCAGCAGCACCGGGGCGTCCGGCGGGCCGTCCACGGTGGCGTGCAGCCCGACGGTCACGACGATGCCTCCTGATGCAGGTCGAGGGCGCGATCGATGAGGTGCCCGGTGCTGCCGAGCCAACCGGCCGGGTCGAGTGCGGCGTCGACGTCCGCTTCCGACAGGTGGGCGCGCAGCTCCGTCTCGGCCAGCAGCGCCGCCCGGAAGTCGGGCCGGCCGGCGGCGCGACGCACCAGGTCGTGTGCGGCGGACCGACCCAGGGCCGGTGCCAGCCGCGCGGCGACCGCCTCGGCGAGCAGCAGGCCACCGGTGGCGTCCAGGTTGGCCCGCATCCGCTGCGGACGCACGTCGAGGGCGCCGAGCATCCGGGCGGTACGCGCCGCGGCTCCACCGGCGAGATGCACCAGATCGAGCAGGGGTTCCCATTCGGCGTGCCAGCCACCGGTGGCCCGCTCGTGTTCCTGACCGGCGGCGGCGAACAGCGTGCCGACGAGCCCGGGACCGCGACGGGCCGCAGCGCTGACCAGCACCGAGTCCACCGGGTTGCGTTTGTGTGGCATCGCCGAGGAGCCGCCGCGCCCGTCGCCGCCTTCGGCCACCTCGCCGACCTCGGTCTGCGCGAGCAGGCCCACGTCAAGGGCGATCTTGCCGGTCACGGCGAGCAACCCGCCGAGGGCCGAGGCCAGGTCGAGCAGGGGCTGGCGGCGGGTGTGCCAGGGCAGCGGGCTGGCCGCCAGGCCCAGGTGCGCGGCGAACCGTTCGACCACCATCGGCCCGGCCGGGCCGTACGCGGCGAGGGTGCCCACCGCCCCGCCGAGTTGCGCGGGCATGCCGGCACGCGCCCGGTTCAGCCGGGTACCCGCGTCGACCAGGCCGACCAGCCAGCCGGCCGCCTTGAGCCCGAAGGTGGTCGGTGCGGCCTGCTGGCCGAGGGTACGGGCGGCCATCAGGGTGTCCCGGTGGGTCCGGGCCAGCCGGGCAGCGCCGTCGGCGGCGTCGGCGACGTGCCGCAGCAGCGGACCGGCGGCGCGGACGGACACCAGCGACAGGGCGGTGTCGAGCACGTCCTGGCTGGTGGCGCCGTAGTGCACCCAGGGGCGGGCCGGTCCGGCGACCGCCGCGCTCAACTCCCGCACCAGCGGGACGACGGGGTTGCCGGCCGCCTCCGCCGCCGCGCCGAGAACGGCCGGATCGTAGCGTTCGGCGCGGCACTGCCGGACGATCTCGTCGGCGGCCGGGGCGGGCACCGGTCCGGCCTCGGCACCTGCCCGGGCCAGCGCGGCCTCCGCGTCCAGCAGCGCCCGCAGCAGGGCGTGGTCGCCGAGTTCGGCGTCGACGTCAGCCGTGCCGGAGAGCCCCCGCAGCAGTCCCTCAGACGGCGAAGAAGACGGTCTCATGCTCTCCCTGCAGGCGGATGTCGAACTGGAAGCCGTCCGGGGCCGGGCGGGCCAGCAGCGTGTCACGACGCTCCTGGTCGACGGTACGCAGCACCGGGTCGGTGGCGTTGGCCGCCTCGCCGGGAAAGTAGACCCGGGTGACGAGGCGGTGCAGCAGGCCCCGCCCGAACACCGACAGGGTCAGGTGCGGCGCCTCGGTGTCGCCGTCGAAGGTGGGCAGCGGCCCCGGCATGACGGTGTGCAACGCGTACCGGCCCTCGCTGTCGGTCGCGGCCCGGCCGAAGCCCCGGAAGCCGGGAACCGCCGATGGCCGGGCGCCACGCGGATCGTCGGGGTGGTCGAAGCAGCCGTCGGGATCGGCCTGCCAGCTCTCCACCATCGCGTCGACCACGGCGGCGCCGGTGCCGTCGACGATCCGGCCACGCAGCCAGAACGCTCCGGGTGTGCCGTCCGGCACCACGTACGCCCCGTCGGGCCAGTTCAGCCCGATGTGCAGGTACGGCCCGACGGTCTGGGCGGGCGTGAGGCCCAGCGGTTCACTCATCGTCGTCCTCGTCCTCGAACACGGTCGCCTCCCGGCCCCGCAGCACGATGTCGAACTCGTAGGCCAGCGCCCACTCCGGGCGGGTGGTGCGGTGGTCGTAGCGGGCCACCATCCGCTGCCTGGCCCGCTCGTCGCGGACCGAATTGAAGATCGGGTCCTGGGAGAAGAGCGGGTCGCCCGGGAAGTACATCTGGGTCACCAGCCGCTGGGTGAAGGCCCGACCGAAGAGGGAGAAGTGGATGTGCGCGGGCCGCCAGGCGTTGTCGTGGTTACGCCACGGGTACGCCCCGGGCTGCACGGTGACGAAGTGGTAGCGGCCGTCGGAGTCGGTCAGGGCGCGCCCGACGCCGGTGAAGTTCGGATCCAGCGGCGCCGGCCAGGTGTCGGCGGCGTGCCGGTAGCGCCCGGCGGCGTTGGCCTGCCAGATCTCCACGAGGGTGTGCGGCACGGCGCGACCGTCGCCGTCCAGCACCCGGCCGTGCACGATGATCCGCTGCCCGAGGGGTTCGCCGTCGTGCTGGCGGGTCAGGTCATGGTCCAGCTCGCCGAGACGGCCTTCGCCGAGCAGCGGGCCGGTGACCTCGGTGAGCCGCTGCGGCAGGTAGACCAACGGCTGGTGCGGTGCCCGTGCCACGGTGGACCGGTAACCGGGGCTGAGCAGTGGCGGGTGAGCGTCGACGTCGTCGCGCCGGTAGCTCGGCAGGATCAGTTTCCGGTCGGCGTCCTGGGTCAAGGCCGCTCCTCCCCTTCAGTCGCTCCGAGTATCCGCCGCCTGTTCATGCCGTCGGCCGCATGGTGGCCTCAAGGGCGCGCAGCACGGTGAGTTCCTCGGTGGTGGGTGGCTCGCCGGTGCTCAAATCGTCGGCGACCGCGAGGGGCCAACCGGTGGCGTCGCGGACCTGCTCGACGGTGATGCCCGGATGCAGCCGGGTCAGGGTGAGTTCGCAGGTGTCCGGGTCGGCTTCGAGGACGCCGAGGTCGGTGATGACGGTGCGGGGTCCACCGCCGCGCAGCCCGAGCCGGGCCCGGTCACCGGGGCCGGCACCGTAGCCGACCGAGGTGACGAAGTCGACGCGTTCGGTGAAGGTACGTCGGCTCTGCCGGACGATCACCACCACCTCACCGCAGGACGCGGCGATCTCGGGAGCGCCACCGGCACCGGGCAGGCGCACCTTCGGGTCGGTGTAGTCGCCACCGATGACCGTGGTGTTGATGTTGCCGTAGCGGTCGAGCTGCGCGGCCCCCAGGAAACCGACGTCGATGCGCCCGGGTTGCAGCCAGTAGTTGAACACCTCGGGCACCGGGATCACCGCGTCGGCGGTGTCGGCGAGGACGCCGTCACCGATGGAGAGCGGCAGCCGGTCCGGCTTGGCCCCGAGACAACCCGACTCGTAGATCAGCACCAGGCCGGGGGCGTGCGTGGCCCGGGCCAGGTTGGCCGCCGTGCTGGGCAGTCCGATCCCGACGAAGCAGGCGGTACCGTCGCGCAGTTGTCGGGCGGCCGCCACCGTCATCATCTCGTCGGCCGTGTACCGCTCACTCATGCC
>NZ_BOPB01000006.1 GCF_016863535.1 Micromonospora lutea | reverse complement strand
GTCGCCTCCACTTCGCGCACGTGCTGGGCGATCCAGTTCTGGAACGTGTCACGGTCCCGGCTGATCTCGTCCCAGGCAACGTAGAAGGCGTTGTCCCGCACCGAGTAGCCGTGCGCGTACGAGGGATGGGCCCCACCGGGCACGTGGGCCACGGCGGTGACCGCCCAGCCGGGCAGGACGACCTGGCCGGCCACCGGGGTCAACTCGTCGACGATCTCCTCGACGGTGACCAGTGACCGGCGGGCGGCCAGCACCGCCTCCTTCTGCACGCCGGTGATGCCCCACATCTGCACGTTGCCGGCGCGGTCGGCACGCTGGGCGTGCACCACTGTCACGTCTGGGTTGAGTGCGGCGACCGCGGTCAGCGTCTCCCCGGTGAACGGGCAGTCGATGCCGCGGATGTTGGTGGTGTGCCGGGGCAGGTCGGTGCCGGTGTAGCCGCGCAGCACGGCGAAGGGCAGGCCGGAGGCGCCGGCGACGTAGCGGTTGGCCATCCCGGCGTGGCTGTGTTCCTCCAGCTCCAGCGGGACTGGCCAGGCGTTCTGCACCGCGTCGCGGAAGCGGTGCAGCGATCCCACGCCGGGGTTGCCGCCCCAGGAGAAGACCAGGCGGCGGGCGCAGCCGGCACCGATGAGCTGGTCGTAGATGACGTCGGGCGTCATCCGCACCAGGGTCAGGTCGCGCCGCCCCTGCCGGATGATCTCGTGGCCGGCGGCGAACGGGATCAGGTGGGTGAACCCCTCCAGCGCCACCGTGTCTCCGTCACCGACCAGCTCCGCGATGCCGTCGTGCAGCGAGACGAGCTTCGCCATGGCCCTCCCTGCCTCCTGTGTCGAACCCCGCCGAGATTTGTTCGGCATGCGGACCGACGTACTCTTATCGAACGTAATCCGCATCGGCGGCGTTCGTCAACGCGTGCCGGCCGGCCGGATCGGGCACGGCCCGCTCATCGCAGAAATGTTTGCGGTGATCCGTTGACGCGAGTCGAGTCCCGTGCAAATGTCCTAGATGAGAACGCCTGTTCGGCAAGCGAACAGGCGTGGGGCGTGGCCGGCCCCTTCGGCTGCCGACGGACCGCGCGCAGGGAAGGCGCGGTCGGACCCACCCCGCCGGGCCGCAGCCCGGCTGTCCCATCCCTGCGGCGCAAGGAGGATCGAGATGCCCCTGCTCGACACCGACGCCTGGCACGGCCGGCTCTACAGCGACGGCTGGGTGCGGCCAGCCGGCGGCACCGCCGCCGTTCGTGCCCCCGCCACCGGCGAGGAGATCGGCCAGATCGGCGTGGCGGACGTCGATGACGTCGCCCGCGCCTGTGCCCGAGCCGCCGCCGCGCAGCGGGCCTGGGCGGCCACCAGCTACACCGAACGCGCCGCCGTGCTCCGCCGGGCCGGCGCGTTGTGGGAGCAGCACGCCGCCGAGGTCGGCGACTGGGTGGTCCGCGAGTCCGGGTCGATCCCACCGAAGGGCGTGCTGGAGACCAGCACCGCCGCGCAGGAGTGCTACGAGGCCGCGACGCTGCCCTCGCAGTCGCTCGGTGAGATCATCCCGAGCGCTCAGCCGCGACTGAGTCTGGCCCGCCGGCTGCCGGTCGGCGTGGTGGGCGTGATCTCGCCGTTCAACGCTCCGCTGATCCTGGCCATTCGCTCGGTGGCCCCGGCGCTGGCGTTGGGCAACGCGGTGGTGCTCAAGCCGGATCTGCGTACGGCCGTCTGCGGCGGACTGGCCATCGCCCGGGTCTTCGAGGAGGCCGGGCTGCCCGAGGGCCTGCTGCACGTGCTGCCGGGCGGAATCGCCACCGGCGAGGCGCTGGTCGCCGACCCGCGCGTACGGGTGATCAGCTTCACCGGTTCGTCCGCCGCCGGCCGCAAGGTCGGCGAGGCCGCTGCCCGGCACCTCAAGCGGGCGCACCTCGAACTGGGCGGCAACTCCGCGCTGGTGGTGCTCGACGACGCGGACCTGGACCTCGCCGTCTCGGCCGGCGCGTGGGGCTCCTTCCTGCATCAGGGGCAGATCTGCATGACCACCGGCCGGCACCTGGTGCACGAGAGCCTCGCCGAGCGGTACGTCACCGAGCTGGCCGCCAAGGCCGATCATCTGCCGGTCGGCGACCCCGCCAAGGAGCAGGTGGCGCTCGGGCCGGTCATCGACGAGGCGCAGCGCGACAAGATTCATTCGCTGGTCACGTCGAGCGTGGACGCGGGTGCCCGGCTGGCCGCCGGTGGCAGCTTCGACGGGCTGTTCTACCGGCCGACCGTGCTCGCCGACGTCACCCCGAGCACCCCGGCGTACGCGCAGGAGGTGTTCGGCCCGGTAGCTCCGGTGCTCAGCTTCTCCGACCTGGACGAGGCGGCGGCACTGGCCGGCGCCAGCGAGTACGGTCTGTCGCTCGGCATCCTCAGCCGCGACGTGATGAAGGCGATGGCGCTGGCCGAGCGCATCCCCAGCGGCATCGTGCACATCAACGACCAGACCGTCAGCGACGAGGCGGTGGCGCCGTTCGGCGGTGTGGGCGCCTCCGGTACCGGTTCCCGCTTCGGCGGGGCGGCGGCGAACATCGAGGCGTTCACCGAGACCCAGTGGCTCACAATGCAGGGCGACATCACCCGCTACCCGTTCTAGGTCAGCAGGAACCAAGGAGGCATGGATGCGTACCCAGGTCGGCATCATCGGAGCGGGACCGGCCGGTCTCATGCTGTCGCACCTGCTGCACCGTCACGGCATCGACTCGGTGGTGATCGAGAGCCGCAGCCGGGAGTACGTGGAGCACCGGTTGCGCGCGGGCGTGCTCGAACAGGGCTCGGTCGACCTGCTGCGGGAGACCGGCCTGGGGGCGCGCCTGGACCGGGAGGGGATGCGGCACGAGGGAATCGAGCTGCGCTTCGACGGCGAGTCGCACCGGGTGCCGATGACCGAGCTGACCGGCCGGGCGATCACCGTGTACGGGCAGCAGGAGGTGGTCAAGGACCTGATCGCCGCCCGGCTGGCGGCGGGCGGGAAGATCCTGTTCGAGGCGCCGGCCGAACGCCTCTCCGGGCTGGACGCCGCCCCGGTGATCCACTTCCGCGATCAGGGCCGGGCCGAGGAACTGCACTGTGACTTCGTGGTCGGCTGCGACGGCTACCACGGGGTGAGTCGCCCGACCGTGCCGGACGGGGTGCTGACCACCTACGAGCGGGTCTACCCGTTCGCCTGGCTGGGCGTGCTCGCCGCCGCCCCACCCGCGGTGGACGAGTTGATCTACGCCCACCACGAGCGGGGCTTCGCCCTCTACAGCATGCGATCGCCGGAGATCTCCCGGCTCTACCTCCAGGTGCCCGCCGACGAGGACATCGCCGACTGGCCGGACGAGCGGATCTGGGCCGAGCTACGTACCCGGCTGGAGACGGTGCCGAACTGGACGCTCAACGAGGGCCCGGTGCTGGAGAAGTCGATCACTCCGCTGCGCAGCCTGGTGGTCGAGCCGATGCAGTGGCAGCGGCTGTACCTGGCCGGCGACGCGGTGCACATCGTGCCGCCGACCGGGGCCAAGGGCATGAACCTGGCGCTGGCCGATGTCGCCCTGCTCGGCGACGCCTTCGCGGCCTGGTACGCCGACGGCAGCGCCGACCTGCTCGACGGCTACTCCGCCACGGCGCTGCGGCGGGTATGGCGGGCCCAGCAGTTCTCCTGGTGGATGACCTCGATGCTGCACCGACTCAACGCCGACGACCCGTACGAGGCGAAGATTCAGTCGTCGACCCTGCGCTACGTGACGACCTCCCAGGCGTACGCGACCAGCCTGGCGGAGAACTACGTCGGGCTGCCGCAGGTGTGAGCCGCTCGGCGGATCACCGCAGGGCGCCGAAGAACGTGCGCAGGTCGGCGACGAAGACCTCCGGCTGCTCCAGGGCGAAGAAGTGCCCGCCGGTGTCGTACTCGGCCCAGTGGACGACGTGGTGGTCACGTTCGGCCAGCCGCCGGATGGTGACGTCGCGGGAGCGGGACACCAGGACCCCGGTGGGTACGGTGGGCCGCTCCGGCGTGCCCCACCCGCCCGCCTCCGCCCCGAGCGCCTACCTGGCAAGGACGCTGTCCACCGGTCCGTTCGCGCTGCGGGCGAGCGAGCGTCACCATGCACGCGCCGGCCGCCGTGGTCGCCGAGCGGGTCTGGCCCGGCATGGGCAGCGTCGAGCCGGTCGACGAGCCGTCGTGCCCACCACCCACAAGTGAGCCGGGAGACACAGATCTTGGACAGTTTCCGTTAGCAGCTAACGGAAACTGTCCAAGATTGCCACGAACTCCCCGCGGGGCGTCAGTGGCGGGCGACAGGGCGCGGCGGACCGTGTCGGCGGCCTGCTCCGGGTGGACGCGGCCCAGTCAGGAGGAGAAACGCAGCAGCCGGGTGCCGGCCGTCCACCCGTCGTTCTGTCGCCGCATGTCCGCCGCCCACTGGCGGGTATGCATGTCGATCTCCGGTTCAGGCATGGCGCGCGGCGACGTTTGAGGGTAGAAACATCTCGGCGAGAGAGCGCTCTCACGCCCCTTGTGGCCTCCCACGTCGTCGGAACGGACACCGCACCGTGCCCGACCGGAAGGACGAACGTATGCCGACCCCACCACACCACCGGCGACTCGGTCGGGCACTGGCCTTCGGGCTGGCGCTGACCACCGCCGCAGTCGCCACGAACACGCCGGTCAGCGCCGGTCCGCCGCGACCGGCCAACCCGACCTTCGGGCCGAACGTCACGATCTTCGACCCGAGCATGCCGGTCAGCCAGATCCAGGCGACCCTCGACGCGGCCCACGCCGCGCAGGTCGACAACGAGATGGGCACCACCCGGCACGCCTACCTGTTCCGCCCGGGCCAGTACGGCAGCGCCGACCAGCCACTGCAGATCAAGGTGGGCTACTACACCGAGATCTCCGGGCTGGGCGCCTCCCCCACCGACGTGGTCATCAACGGCAAGATCGAGGCGTACAACCGCTGTCTCACCGAGGGCGGCACCGGCAACTGCATCGCACTCGTCAACTTCTGGCGTACGCTGAGCAATTTGTCCCTGCGCATCAACGCCGCCGGCCAGGACGACTGCCGTGCCACGGCGAACTTCTGGGCGGTGTCCCAGGCGGTGTCGATGCGCCGGCTCGACATCAGCGGCGGCGGACTGTCGCTGATGGACTACTGCACCAACGGGCCGCAGTACGCCAGCGGCGGTTTCATCGCCGACTCCCGGCTGCCGGCCACCACCAACGGCTCCCAGCAGCAGTGGCTGACCCGCAACAGCGAGGTCGAGAGCTGGTCCAACGCCGTGTGGAACCAGGTCTTCGCCGGAGTGGTCGGCGCGCCCGACGACGCCGGTTTCCCCGACCCGCCGTACACCACCCTCGACACCACGCCGCTGAGCCGGGAGAAGCCGTACCTCTTCGTCGACGCCAAGGGGAAGTACCAGGTCCGGGTACCGGCGGTGCGTCGTGACACGCGTGGCATCACCTGGGGTACCCGGATGACGCCGGGCCGGACCATCCCGATCAGCGACTTCTTCGTCGCCCGACCCACGGACCCGGTGCAGGTCATCAATCGTGAACTCGCCCGGGGCAGGCACCTGCTGCTCACCCCCGGGGTGTACGACGTGGCCCGCAGCATCGAGGTCCGCCGGCCCGACACGATCGTGCTCGGCATCGGGCACGCCACGCTGACCGCGGTCAACGGCGCCGTGCCGCTCGACGTCGCCGGGGTCCCCGGCGTGGTCGTCGCCGGAGTCACCGTGGACGCGGGTCTGAAGGAGTCGCCGGTGCTGCTGCGGGTCGGCCAACGCAAGGGCCGCAATCACAGCACCCCGCAGAACCCGATCACCCTGTCCGACGTGTACTTCCGGGTCGGTGGCCCGCACATCGGCAAGACGGACACCGCGCTGGAGGTCAATAGCGACCACGTCCTGATCGACCACACCTGGGTGTGGCGGGGCGACCACGGTGTCGAGGGCTTCACCGAGGGCGTCAACGGCGACACCGACCGCTGGCGTACCAACACCGGTCGCTACGGCGTCATCGTCAACGGCGACCACGTCACCGCCACCGGCCTCTTCGTCGAGCACTTCCAGCGCTACAACACGGTGTGGAACGGTGAGCACGGCAGGACGATCCTCTACCAGAACGAGCTGCCGTACGATCCGCCCACCCAGGCGGACTGGCGCAACGGCACGGTCAACGGGTGGGCCGGCTACAAGGTCGGTGACCGGGTCCGCCACCACACCCTGCACGGGGGCGGGGTGTACGTGTTCAACCAGAACAACCCCTCGATCCGCACCGAGAACGGCTTCGAGGTGCCGGTACGGCCCGGCGTCCGGCTGCACCACATCATGACGGTGAACCTCAGCGCCGGCACCATCGACCACGTGGTCAACGGCGTGGGCGAGGCCGCCGACATGGATCGGGTAGGCGCTCCGGTCTACCTCACTGAGTACCCGTAGAAACGGAAGGAAAGGGCACCTTCCCATCCACGACGCGGAGGAAGGTGCCCTTTCTGACACCTCAGTGCACGACCGGGCTACGGCGCTCCAACAGGATGACGTCGCGCCAACGGCCGTGGTGCCGACCCATCCGCTCGCGGGTGCCGACGACCCGGAATCCGGCCCGCCGATGCAGGGCGAGGCTGGCGGTGTTCTCGGGGAACACGGCAGCCTGGATCGTCCAGATGCCGGCCGCGTCGGTCGAGTCGATGAGCGCGTCGAGGAGCAGCCGCGCCACCCCTCGGCCCCGGGCGGCCGGGTCCACGTAGACGGAGTGTTCCACCACCCCGGCGTAGACCTCCCGGTAGGAGGTCGGTGTCACGGCGATCCAGCCGACAAGTGTCCCGTCCCGGTCCACCGCCACCAGCCGGTGCGCCGGCAACCGACCCGCGTCGAACGCTGCCCAGGACGGCGCGACGGCATCGAAACTGGCATTCCCGGCGTCCAACCCGGCCTGGTAGATCGCCAGTACCCGGTCGGCGTCGTCCGCCGTCATCGGACGCAGTCGCACCTGGGCCGCCGGCTCGTTTCGGATCACGGGCGAATCGTAGGCGAGCCGACGCCTGGCCACCGCCCTACTGCCCCCGCCGGTACCGCTCGCCGTGGCAGCCCAGCCGACGCGAACGGATCCGCCGGGCCGGACGCACAGCGGCGGCGGGTGGGCCCGGCACGGATGACTCGCCCTCCCCCTCGGCCACGTCCACGACTGTGTCGAAAGTGGTGGTGAAGCGCTGCCGCAGGGACGGCGGCAGCGGTGCCCGACTGACGCAGCGACGCAGCCGGGGCAGGGCTCGGCGGCCCCGGGCCGCATCGAGCAGGGCCGCGTACATCGCCGACGTGCCGTGGAAGACGGTGACCTCCTCCCGGAGCATGAGGTCGAGCGCCGCCGGGCCGGTGAAGCGGCTCAGCAGCACCAGGGTCGCCCCGGCCCGGAAGGTGCCGGTCAGCGCGACGGACTGGCCGAACCGGCCGCCCAGCGGCAGACAGCCGAGCACCACGTCGCCGCCGTCCAGATCCGACTCGGGCCGCTCGGCCGGGTCGAGGACCGGGTCCGCGAACGCGGCGAGGTGGCCGGGGACGTCGCTGAGGTCCTCCAACCGGGGCACCTCGGACGGGCCCCGGGCCGGGCCGACGGTGAGCAGCGGCACCCCGGCCCGGGCGCTGACCCGCCGCCCGGCGGCCAACTGCGAGGTGTGACAGACGAGCAGCCGCGCGTCGCGGGCCAGGTGGACGGCCTGCACACCGACCGGCACGGCGACCGCCCCGGCGGCGAGGGCGCCGTAGTAGACCCGGGGGAAGTCCACCACGTTCGGCGCGAGCAGGGCCACCGTGTCGCCGTCGCGCACCCCCGCGGCGCGCAGCCCGGTGCCGTAGCAGCGGGCCTCCAACCAGAGTTCGGCGTACGTGACGCGTGCCCGCCCGTCGACGACGGCGACGGTGTCGGCGTGCCGATGGGCGGACCCGGCCAGCACGGTCGCCGGGGAGAGCGCGGTCATCGCGGCGGGTCCACGTACAGCCGGCTCACCGTCTCGGCCACGCAGACCGGCTTGCCGCCGCCGTCGCCGTCCACGGTCACCGTGGCGACCAGTTGCGCCCCGCCCTCGAACGGGCTCACCTGGTCGATGGTGGCCACGACCCGCACCGAGGTGCCGACGCGTACCGGCGCGGGGAAGCGGACCCGGTTGAGACCGTAGTTGACTCCCATCCGCACCCCGTCCACCCGGTACAGGCGACCGACCAGGGCCGGCAGCAGGGCGAGCGTCAGGTAGCCGTGGGCGATGGTGCCGCCGTACGGACCGGCCGCCGCCCGTTCCTGGTCGAGGTGGATCCACTGGTGGTCGTCGGTGGCGTCGGCGAACAGGTCGACCCGGCGCTGGTCGATGGGGAACCACGGGCCCGGGCCGAGTCGCTCGCCGACCGCGCCGGCCAGTTCGTCGAGGTTGGCGAAGACTCTCATGCCAGGTGTCCTCCGAGCTTCGTGTAACCGCGCAGCAGGTCGCGGGAGATGATCAGTCGCTGCATCTCGTCGGTGCCCTCGAAGATCCGGTAGAGCCGTACCTGCCGGTACCAGCGTTCGATCGGCAGTTCGCGGGTGTAGCCCATGCCGCCGTGGATCTGCATGACCCGATCGACCACCCGGTTGACCATGCCGGCGCCGTAGAGCTTCGCCATCGAGGAGGCGTGTCTCGGGTCCAGACCGGCGTCGACCGTCCAGGCGGCCCGCAGGATGAGCCAGCGGGCGGCCTCCAGCTCGGTCTCCGAGTCGGCGATCATCCACTGGATGGCCTGGTTGGTGCCGATCTTGGCCCCGAAGGTCTCCCGGCTGTTGGCGTGATCGATGGCCATCCGCAGCGCACGTTCGGCGATACCGACGGCGTGCGAGGGGATGGTGTAGCGCCCCTTGCCGATCCACTGCATGGCGAGGGTGAAGCCCTGGCCCACCTCGCCGAGGATGTTGCGGTGCGGGACCCGTACGTCGTCGAAGATCAGTGAGGCGGGCCCGCCCTCACCCATGGTGGGAATGAACTCCGACCGCCAGCCCATCTCCCGGTCCACCAGGAACGCGGTCGCTCCGCCGTCGCGGGCGCCCCGTTCGGGGTCGGTCACCGCGATGACGATGGCGAAGTCGGCCTCGTTGCCGCCGGTGATGAAGGTCTTCTCGCCGTTGAGGATCCAGTCGTCGCCGTCGCGGCGGGCGCGGAACCGGATGTTGGCGGCGTCGGAGCCGGCGCCCGGCTCGGTGATGGCGAAGCACGAGAACCGCTCCCCCTCGATGGTTGGCAGCAGGAACTCCTTGCGTTGCTCGTCGGTGGCGTGAAAGAGGATGTTGTCGGCCTCGCCACCGAAGCGGAACGGCACGAAGCTGCGGCCGATCTCGGTCCAGATCAGTGACTGCACGACGGCGGGCAGGTCCATGCCGCCGTACTCCGTTGGCGTGGCCAGCCCCCAGAAGCCGAACTTGCGGGCCTTGAGCTGCAACTCACGCAGTTCGGATCGTTCCAGGCCGGGCTGGTGGGCCCGCTCGCGACGCAGTAGCTCCTGCTCCAGCGGCATGACCTCCCGGGTGATGAAGTCGCGGGCGGTGTCGCGGATGGCCCGTTCCTCGTCGGACAGCCCGAAGTCCATGTGTTCGGTTCCTCTCCCGGGTTCAGAAGGCGTTGACGCCGGTGAGCGCCCGCCCGATGAGTAACTGCTGGATCTGACTGGTGCCCTCGTAGAGGGTGGCGACGCGGGCGTCGCGCAGGTACTTGCCGACCGGGTACTCGTCGATGTAGCCGTACCCGCCGAAGACCTGGATGGCGTCGTTGGCCGCGCGGACGGCGGCCTCGCTGGCGAAGAGCTTGGCCATCGACGCCTCGGTGGCGTACGGCTGGTCCCGCTCGATCAGGTCGGCGACCCGCCAGACCAGCAGCCGCGCGGCGGCGGTGTCGACCGCGATGCCGGCGAGCAGTTGCTGTACGAGCTGGTGCCCGGCGATGGGTTTGCCGAACTGGGTGCGGGTGCCGGCGTAGTCGACGGCGGCGTCGAGGCAGCCCTGCGCGATGCCGACGCAGCCGGCGGCGACCGACATCCGGCCCTTGGCGAGGGTGGACAGCGCCAGCCGGAAGCCGCCGCCGCACTCGCCGAGACGGGCGGTGTCGGGAACCCGGACGCCGTCGAGGACGAGTTCGGCGGTGGCCTGCCCGCGTAGGCCCAGCTTGCCCTTGATCTCCGAGCGGGTGAGCCCGGGGCTGTCGGTCGGCACCAGGAACGCGGTGATCCCCCGGTGGCCGGGGCCGCCGGTACGGGCGAAGAGCAGCGCGACGTCGGCGGTGGTGCCGTTGGTGATGAACATCTTGCGGCCGGTGAGCAGCCAGTCGTCGCCGTCGCGGACCGCCCGGGTGGCCAGCGCCGCCGCGTCCGAGCCGCTGTCCGGCTCGGTGAGCGCGAAGCAGCCGAGGGCGGCGCCGGAGCAGAGCGACGGCAGCCACCGTTCGCGCTGCTCCGGGGTGCCGTGGGTGGCGATGGACTTGGCGACCAGGCCGAGCGAGACGGACACGATGCCGCGCACGGCGGAGTCACCCCGGCCGAGTTCCTCCAGCACCAGGCAGTACGCGAGGTGATCGCCGCCGGATCCGCCGTACTCCTCGGCGATGGTGAGGCCGAGGAAGCCGACCTCGCCGAGCTTGCCGACGATGCCGGGGTCGACCGCCTCACGGCGATCCCAGGTCGCCGCGTTCGGCAGCACCTCGCGGTTGACGAAGTCCGCGGCGAGCGCCCGGACCGCGACCTGCTCGGCGGAGAGGTGAAGGTCCATGGCATTAAACTAGCGGTGAAAGTTTTAAGCTGTCCAGACCCCGGTGTGGCAAAGTTCCCCGCGAACCACCGCCCGAAGGAGGATGCCCATGCCCCGGCCACGACAGGCCCTGCTCAGCCGGGAGCGGATCGTCGAGGCCGCCGCCGCGTTGATCGACGCCGAAGGACTCGACGCGTTCTCCACCCGTCGGCTCGCCGCCGCACTCGGCGTACGCGGGCCGTCGCTGTACAACCACTTCGCCACCAAGGACGAGATCCTCGACGCGGTCGCGGACAGCATCACCGGCCAGGTCGACGTGTCGTTCTTCGGCGAGGTCGACTGGCGCGCGGCGCTGCTGCGCTGGGGTCACTCCTACCGGGCCGCCCTCGCCGCCCATCCGAACATCGTGCCGCACCTGGCCCGGGGCCCGGGGCGACGCCCGGCGGCGCTGGCCATGGCCGACGCCGTCTACGGCGGACTCGTCGCGGCGGGTTGGCCGCCCGCCCGGGCGACGCACATCGGCGCGCTCATGCGCTACTTCGTGACCGGGTCGGCACTCGGGTCCTTCGCCCGAGGCTTCGTGGAGGACCCGGGGCTCTACGCGGAGCAGTACCCACACCTGAGCCAGGCCCACCGGCTCGCCGAGCATCAGCAGCGCGTCGACGAAGGCGCCTTCACGCTCGGGCTGGAGGCGCTGATCGACGGGCTGTCCCACACCTACGAACGCGTCGTCGGTCCGCTGCCACCCCTCCCGTCGACGGGTCCGGCGTACTAGAGTCGCAACTTGCACTGCTAGTTTTCAGTCGAGGTGAGGAGCCCATGGAATCCGAACGGACCGACTTCTACCTCGACGGACGCTGGGTGAGCGCCGAGGGCCGGCAGCCGCTTGAGGTGCACAACCCGACGACCGAGCAGGTCATCGGCACCGTCCCGGCCGGCACGGCCGAGGATGTCGCGGCGGCCGTGGCCGCCGCCCGGGCCGCCTTCGAAGGCTGGGCGGCGACCGACCCCGCCGACCGGGCCGCCCACCTCGACCGGCTACACGCCGTCCTGACCGAGCGCGCCGACGACATCGCGCGGACCGTCGCCACCGAACTCGGCACCCCGCTCAAGGTCGCCGCCCGCGTCCAGGCCGGGCTGCCGCTGACCGTCCTGCGCGGCTTCGTCGACCTGGCCGCCCACCCGCCCGCGCCGCAGACCATCGGCAACTCCCTGGTGGTACGCGAACCCGTCGGCGTGGTCGGCGCGATCACCCCGTGGAACTATCCGCTGCACCAGATCGTCGCCAAGCTCGCTCCCGCCCTGGCCGCCGGCTGCACGCTGGTGCTGAAGCCGAGCGAACTGACCCCGCTGACCGCGTACCTGCTCTTCGACGCCATCCACGAAGCCGGCCTGCCGCCCGGCGTGGTCAACCTGGTCACCGGCACCGGACCGGTGGTCGGTGAGGCGCTCGCAGGTCACCCGGAGGTGGACCTGGTCTCCTTCACCGGCTCCACCGCCACCGGCCGGCGGATCACGCACCTGGCCGCCGACCGGATCGCCCGGGTGTCGCTGGAACTGGGCGGCAAGTCGGCAAACGTGATCCTCGACGACGCCGACCTGGTCAAGGCGGTCAAGGTGGGCGTCGGCAACGCCTTGCTCAACTCGGGACAGACCTGCACCGCCTGGACCCGGATGCTGGTGCACCGGGCCCGCTACGACGAGGCCCTCGACCTGGCCGCCAAGGCCACCGACGGCTACCGGCTCGGTGACCCGCTCGACCCGGCCACCCGCCTCGGCCCGCTGGTCTCCGCCGCGCAGCGCGACCGGGTACGCGAGCACATCGCCCGGGGCCTCGCCGACGGCGGCCGGCTCATCGCCGGCGGGCCCGACGCCCCCGTCCCGCAGCGGGGTTGGTTCGTCGCCCCGACCGTCATCGCCGACGTCGACCCCGACAGCGCCCTCGCCCAGGAGGAGGTCTTCGGGCCGGTGCTGGCCGTCATCCCGGTCGACGACGACGACCACGCGGTGCGGGTGGCCAACAACTCCCGCTACGGACTGGCCGGCGCGGTCTGGTCCGGCGACGAGGAGCGGGCGCTGCGGGTGGCCCGCCGGCTGCGCACCGGCGCCGTCGACATCAACGGCGCGCCGTTCAACCCACTCGCCCCGTTCGGCGGCTACAAACAGTCCGGTCTTGGCCGTGAGCTGGGCGTACACGGGCTTGAGGAGTTCTGCGAAGTGAAGGCGATCCAGCGGTGAGGGGCCTGGTGGTTCGGGGCGTCGGCACGCCGCCACAGGTCGAGCACGTCGACCTGCCCGCCATCGGCACCGGGCAGGTACGGGTGGCGGTCCGGGCGGCCGGCGTCTGCCACTCCGATCTGTCCATGGTCGACGGCACCATCGTCGCGCCGTACCCGCTGCTGCTCGGCCACGAGGCGGCCGGCGTGGTCGCCGAGGTCGGCGACGGAGTCGACCGGGTAGCGGTCGGTGACCACGTGGTGCTCAACTGGGCACCCCCGTGCCGCGACTGCTGGTACTGCGGGCACGGCGAGCCCTGGCTCTGCGAACGCTCCGGCAACCCGGCAGCCGCCGCCGGGCACACCGTCGACGGCGAGCCGCTGCACGTCACCCTCGGTCTCGGGGCGTTGGCCGAGGAGGTGGTGGTGCCGCAGCAGGCCGTGGTGACCGTACCGGCGGAACTTCCCTTCCCCACCGCCGCGCTGCTCGGCTGCGCGGTGCTCACCGGCGTCGGCGCGATCCGCCGTACCGCCGACGTGCGGCCCGGTGACTCGGTCGCCGTCATCGGTATCGGCGGCGTCGGCCTCTCGGCGGTCGCCGCCGCCCGCGCCGCCGGTGCCGCCACCGTCATCGCCGTCGACGTCTCCCCCGCCAAGGCCGAGCTGGCGCACGCCGCCGGCGCCACCGACTTCCTGCTCGCCGACGACACCCTCAGCCGCGCGGTACGGAAACTGACCGCCGGCCGGGGCGTCGACCACGCGGTGGAGTGCGTCGGTCGGGCCGCCACCATCCGCGCCGCCTGGCGGGCCACCCGCCGGGGCGGGCAGGTCATCGTGGTCGGCATGGGCGCCAAGGACGACCTGGTCGCGCTCAGCGCCCTGGAGATCTTCCACTCCGCCCGGACGCTGCGCTCCTCGGTGTACGGCTCCTCCGACCCGGACCGCGACGTGCCCGACCTGGCCCGCGCGGTGCTCGACGGCGGGTTGGACCTCGACTTCCTGGTCAGCGACCGGATCACCCTCGACGCCGCACCCGAGGCGCTGGCCCGGATGGCCCGTGGCGAAGGCGCCCGCACCGTGGTCCTGTTCGACTGACCCGTTCGGTGTGAACATCCCATGGCCGGCCTGATCGGCGTCCGCGTACTCCGCCCGCAGCTCCCTCCGCCGGGTCGGGCACGGCCAGGGCAGGTCGCAGTCGGCATACATGCCATCGATCCCCTGGCCGGTGATCGCCCCGGGCGGCCGCCCGGCTAAGCGTGTGCAACTTCCCTGTTGTTGTCGTCTCCGTTCGCTTCGAGGCGACAACTTCCCCGTTGTTGTCCTATCGGCAGGGCCTCTGACTACGGTCGGCGCTTGTACTGGTTGCCGTGCCGGCGGTGAGGTGGTTGGGCCTGATTCAGCCGGGCCACCCGTCGAGGTACTCGGCGAAGGAAACGTCGCCCCGCTCGTCGCCGCCGATTTCCCGGAACTGGTCCAGGTCGTCGTAGCCCGGAGTGTCCGGCAGCAGCACCCGCAGGGGGTGCCTGGCGTGGTCGGCCAGGAACTTCCACAACGCCCGGGTCAACTCCGGCTGGTCGGAGTTGGCGGTGTAACCGTCCTGGAAATAGCCGATTCGCTGGTCCCCCAGCCGGTACGCGGTGCCCAGCGCCATACACGTGGCGCACTGCGGACACGCCAACCAGCCGGAGAGCGACACCCGAGAACCCCTCAATCACATCGTCATGCCACGCAGTCCCAGCATGCCAGCTCCGATCCGGTTGCCGTTCGGATCATGCACGGTCACCCAGACACCCCGGTATTTGGCCAGGTCCACATCGGTGCGGCCGCCCCAGAACCGCTGCAGCAGGCGGCCCACGTCGGTGCCAACCGGCATCTGCACGAAGACCTCGCCGTCGTACTTGACTTGACGCGCGGCGCGGGACATCTCGCCGCTGAAGTTGCCCCCCTTGAGACACTTGACCTCCCGCCGGAACGCCGCGGTGCCGCCGGCTCCGAGGAAGGTGACGTCCGCCCTTCGCCGCCCGGCCCCGCCACCTGCGGTCGGGTGTCCTGTGGGCCGCGCAACGCGGCGTCGGCGTTGGCCTCGCTGAGTCGGAAGTTCTCGTTCGAATCGTCGATGAGCCGCCGAACCTGCCGCCGTTCGTTCTGCCGGCGGCAGGTTGATGCTCTTCTGGCCCCGGCAGGCGCCACAAGACTCGGCAGCCCGAGGCCCGGGCCGACAGGCAGCGTCAGTCAGCCTTTCACTCAGTGAAACCCGAGCTGCCGGTCAGCCGTCAAGTCACGGGATCATCCGGCTGCACCCCGCTCCCGTCCCGAGAGGTTGGGTCACGATGACGTTCGCCCGTAACCAGTGGTACGTGACGGCCTACAGCAGCGAGGTCGGCCGGGATCTGCTGGCCCGCACGGTGCTGGGCGAGCCGCTGGTCCTCTACCGC
Organism: Micromonospora lutea; assembly: GCF_016863535.1. Lineage (GTDB taxonomy): Bacteria > Actinomycetota > Actinomycetes > Mycobacteriales > Micromonosporaceae > Micromonospora > Micromonospora lutea. The sequence goes on along the minus strand of NZ_BOPB01000006.1, from coordinate 46,502 downwards.
ACCGAGTCCGGGGCGGCCGTGGCGCTCGCCGACCGGTGCGTGCACCGCCGCTATCCACTCTCCGAGAGTCGGCTCGACGGCGACACCATCGTCTGCGGCTACCACGGTTTCACCTACGACCAGACCGGCGCCTGCGTCTTCGTACCCGGTCAGCAGCGCATCCCGCGTACCGCGCGGGTCGCCGCGTACCCGGTGGTGGAGCAGGACTCCCTCGTCTGGGTCTGGATCGGCGACCGGGATCTCGCCGATCCGACCACGATTCCCCGTGCGCCGTGGCTGGATGACCCGCGCTACACGGTCGTGCGCGGGATGGCGCCGTTGAACGCGCGGTACGGCCTGCTGGTGGACAACCTGATGGACCTGTCGCACGAGACCTACCTGCACGGCGGCTACATCGGCACGCCCGAGGTGGCGAACACGCCGATCACCACCGAGGTCGACGAGGAACGCGGCATCGTCTACGTCAGCCGGCACATGGACGACGCCGAGTGCCCGCCGTTCTACGCGAAGTCGACAGGCATCCAGGGCCGGATCACCCGCTGGCAGGACATCGAGTACCACCCGCCGTGCCTGTACCTGCTGCACAGCCGGATCGCGCCGCAGGGCGTCTATCCGCCGGCCGAGGGCGAGGACAGCGACGCCTTCCACGCCGAGATCGTGTACGCCATCACGCCGTCGACGGAGAACACCACCTACGACTTCTGGGCGGTGGCCCGCGACTTCGCCATCGACGACGAGTCGGTCAGCGAGTACCTGCACCAGAGCAACCACACGGTGGTCATGCAGGACGTGACAGCGCTGAACATCCTGGAGCAGGTGATCGCCTCCGAACCGGACAAGTACCAGGAACTCAGCATCAACATCGACACCGGCGGGCTCGCCGCCCGACGCCTGCTGGCGCGGATGGTCGAGGCGGGGTCGGTGGGGGCGCCCCGATGACCGAGCCGGCCAGCATGCTCACCGGCGACCGGATCTACCGCATCCACTGGATGCCGGGCACCGACACGCTGCGCGGGATCTGTCACTGCGGCGCCGAACGTCTCGCCGAGGAACCGGTCGAGCTGTGGGAGTGGCTGCTCGCCCACCCGGACGGCCATCACCCGGAGGTGGCCACGCCGGCACCCCCGGCCGCCACGCAAACGCCCGCGCCGCCCGACCCGACACGGACGACCGCGCCGGACGACCCGACACGGACGACCGCGCCGGACGAGCCGGCGCGGTCGGCGGTGCCGGCATGAGCGGCGCGGACCTGGACGGCGTGGAGCTGGTGGTCGCCGGCCGGGACGAGGCGGCGGCGGGTGTCGCCGTGCTGCGCCTGTGCCGCCCCGGCGGCGGCGACCTGCCCGCCTGGACCCCCGGCGCGCACCTCGACCTGGAACTCGGGCCCGGGCTGGTGCGCCAGTACTCGCTCTGCGGTGATCCGGCCGACCGGGGAACCCTGCGGATCGCGGTGCAGTTGGAGCCGGAGGGACGCGGCGGATCGCGGCACGTGCACGAGCGGCTCATTCCGGGCGCGACCGTCCGGGTGCGCGGCCCACGGAACAACTTCCCGCTGGTGGCGGCGGCGCGTTATCTGTTCGTCGCCGGTGGCATCGGTATCACGCCGATCGGGCCGATGGTCGCCGCCGCCGACGCCGCCGGGGCCGACTGGCGACTGGTGTACGGCGGACGCAGCCGCGCCACCATGGCGTTCGCCGACACTCTGCGGGCGAAGTACGGCGACCGGGTGACCCTGCACCCGCAGGACGAGACGGGCCTGCTCGACCTGGACGCGCTACTGGCTCGACCGGCCGACGGACTCGTCTACTGCTGCGGACCGGAGTCGCTGATCGCGGCGGTGGAGCAACGCTGCCGGACCTGGCCGGCCGGGACGCTGCACGTCGAGCGCTTCACGCCGCTGGCTCCGGTCGACGGTGCCGACACCGCCGTCGAGGTGGAACTCACCCTCAGCGGCCGGACCCTGACCGTACCGCCCGGCACGTCGATCCTGGAGGCGGTGGAGGCCGCGGGCGTGCAGGTGCTGTCCTCGTGCCGGGAGGGCACCTGCGGCACCTGCGAGACACCCGTCCTGGCCGGCGTGCCGGAGCATCGGGACAGCCTGCTCACCGAGGCGGAACGGGCGGTCGGCGACACCATGATGATCTGCGTTTCCCGGTCCGTCACGCCCCGGCTGACCCTGGAGCTGTGACCGGCGCGGCCGAGGTCGGCATGATGGCGGGGTGAGCGCGCAACCCGGACGGTCGGTCACCAGCAAGGTGCTGGCCCTGCTCGACGCGTTCACCCCGGCCCGTCCGGCGTTGACTCTCAGCGAGCTGGCCCGGCGCGCCGAGCTGCCGTTGCCCACCGCGTCCCGCCGGGTCGCCGAACTGGTCGCCTGGGGCGCGCTGGAGCGCGGTGGCGACGGACGGTACCGGATCGGGTTGCGGCTGTGGGAGGTGGGTTCGCTCGCGCCCCGGGGGCTCGGGCTGCGCGAACTGGCGTTGCCGACCATGGAGGATCTGTACGAGGTGACCCACGAGAACGTCCAGCTCGCCGTCCGGCAGGACGCCGAACTCGTCTTCATCGAACGCATCGCCGGACGACACGCGGTGCCGGTGCTCACCCGGGTCGGTGGCCGCTTCGCGTTGCACGCCACCGGCGTCGGGCTGGTGCTGCTCGCGTACGCGCCGGCCGAGACCCAGGAGCAGGTGCTGGCCGCGCCGCTGGAGCGGTACACCGCGCTGACCATCACCGATCCCGGGCGGCTACGTCGCGGTCTCGCCGAGATACGTCGCACCGGGTACGCGGTCAGCGACCGGCAGGTCACCATGGACGCCCTCTCGGTCGCCGCGCCGATCCGCGGACCGGAGGGGTCGGTGGTCGCCGCGATCTCACTCGTGGTCGCCCGGCACCGGGCGGACCCGGTGGCGCTGGCACCGCTGGTCCAGGCGGCGGGCCGGACGATCTCCCGGTCACTGGGCACGTCGTACGGGTCACCGCCGTCGACCGGGTGAGGCCGGTACCGCCTCGTCACCCGGCGCAGTAACGTGTCCGGGTGTTGATGCGCTCTGACCAGCCCCGGACCGACGGAATCACCACCGGGGCGTCCGCGTGGTGAGTGACGGTCTGGACGAGCGGTTCCCGCCGGGGTCGTCGTCGGAGCGGGCGGCGGTCGGGCGCGCCCGGGCCCAGCGTCTACTGGTGACCCTGCTCGGGGACCACTGGCACACCGGTCGTGCACCCCTGCCGTCCGGGGGCCTGGTGGCGGTCCTCGCAGAGTTCGGCATCGCGCCCGCGAACGCCCGCGCCACGCTCGCCCGGCTGACCCAGCGGGGCATGCTCCAGCGGACCAAGGAAGGCCGGCGGACCAGCTACCGGTTGACCGAGCCGGCCTGGCACATCCTCCAGCGGGGCGCCCGGCGCATCTTCGCCACCACCGACGAGAGCTCCTGGGACGGCAGTTGGACGCTCATCGCGTTCACGGTGCCGACGGAGGACGCGAACCAGCGTCGCCTGATCCGGGCCAGGTTGCGCTGGTTGACGTTCTGGCCGTGGTACGACGCGACCTGGGTGACCCCGCACGACAGGCGCCACGAGGCACGCGAGCAGCTCAGCGAACTCGGGGTCACCGACGCGGTGATTCTGCGGTCCACCGAGCTGGAGCTGCTGCCGGCCGGTCGGGCACGGCTGGAGGCCGCCTGGCGGATCGACGAGGTGGCCGCCGGTTACCGGGACTTCCTGGACCGCTACCGCGAGCTGGCCGGTCGGGCCATGGCCGGCGGGGTGCTGCCGGCGGAGGCGCTCGTCGCCCGTACCCGGCTGGTCAGTGACTGGCGGGCGCTTGTCGGCACCGACCCTGACCTGCCCGCCGAGTTTCTGCCCCGGTCGTTTCCGCGCGCCGAGGCGCGGGCGATGTTTCTGAGCATCTCCGCAGCGCTGGCACCGCTGGCCCAGAGACGCTTCGAGGACCTCGTCCAGCGACTCGAACCGGTCTGACCGCACCGCACATCCGCCCCCGATCCCTGCCTCGGGCCGCCTCGCGACATTGATGCATTGCACTTCCATTGACTGCCGGTCAGTTTTCGCATTACGTTCTCTGCGTGCCTTCGACCCCGGAGGCCCAGCCGTCCGTCCCCGGCTGAAAGGGGTCCTGCCATGCCCATCCACCGATCTCGGAGGAGCGCCCGGCGCCGACCCCTCCGGGTGGCGTTGACCGCGCTCATCGCCACCGCACTGGTCGGCAGCTCCGCACCGGCCGGCGCCACACCCGTGGCCGGTAAGGGCGGCGACCGGGGCTTCGACGTGGCGGTCGTCTCCGGCCGCGCGGACATGGTCAGCGGCGGTGACGCCCTGGTGCGGGTCACCGTGCCGCGTAGCGTCGCACCCCACCGGGTGACGGTCCGCCTCGACGGCCGGGACGTGACCAGCCGCTTCCGGTCGGCGGGTGACAGGTGGAGCCTGCTCGGCCTGGTGGACCGGCTGAAGCTGGGCCGCAACCGGATCGAGGTCCGCGCCCACGGGCCGGGCCCGGGCCGACCCGGTGCCACCCTGACGGTTGTCAACCATCCCGCCGCCGGCCCGGTCTTCTCCGGGCCGCACATCCCACTCTTCTGCACCGCCTCGGGCAGCCCGTGGTATCTGGGCCCGGTCGACGAGAACTGCCACGTCGCCGAGCCCCAGGTCAGCTACCGGTACCGCAGCACCGCCGGGAGCTTCCTCGACCTGCCCGACGGTCCGCTGCCGGCGGACCTGGCCAGCACCACCACCACAGCCGGTCGGACCGTCCCGTACGTGGTGCGGATCGAACGCGGCACCATCAACCGGGCGGTGTACGAGATCGCCATGCTGCACCAGCCGGGCACGCCGGCCCCGAGCCCGTGGACGACCACCCCTGGCTGGAACGAACGCCTGGTGTATACCTTCGGCGGCGCCTGCGGCATCGGCCACACCCAGGCCACCAGCACCGGCGGCGTCCTCGACGACACGCTGCTGCGGCGCGGCTACGCGGTGGCCAGCGCGACCTTCAACGTGTACGCGCACAACTGCAACGACGTCACCTCCGCCGAGACGGCCATGATGGTCAAGGAACACTTCATCGAGACGCTCGGCGTACCGGCCTTCACCATGGGTTGGGGCGGATCGGCCGGCACCATGCAGCAGTTGCTGATCTCGAACGCCTATCCCGGCATCCTGGACGGCGTCATCGGCAGCATCGGCTACCCGGACGAGCGCTCCACCACCATCTCCGGTCACGAGTGCCGGTTCATCTCCCAGGCCGCCACCGCCGCCGGTCTGTCGGCGGCCCAGCAGAGCGCCGTCAGCGGCTTCGGCAGCTCGAACACCTGTTTCGGTTACCAGTTCTTCGACAGTGTCGACTGGCCGACCGCCTGCCCCGCCCACATCCCCGCCGACCGGCGCTACCACCCGGACACCAACCCGGAGGGCATCCGCTGCGCCATGGCGGACTTCGTCTCGAACGTGTACGGGATCGACAGGCGGACCGGCGCCGGCCGGCCGATCATCCCGGACACCGTGGGCGTGCAGTACGGCCTGGCGACGCTCAAGGCCGGCGTGCTCAGTCCGGAGCAGTTCGTCCGACTCAACGAGGGCATCGGCGGCCTGGACGTGGAGGGCAACCGCACCCCGCAGCGCACCTCGGCGAACGTCGCGGCGCTCGGCACGGCGTACGCGACGGGCCGGGTCAACCAGTTCGACGGCGGCCTGCGCTGGACCCCGATCATCGAGACGCGTGGCTACACCGACCCGACAGGCGACTTCCACGACAGGTTCCGCTCCTGGACCATGCGGGAGCGGCTGGTGCGCGCCAACGGCAACGCCGACAACCACGTGAGCGTGACCGGCCCGCCGGGAGTGACGAGCGCGGCGATCCAGGAACAGGCGCTCACCGACATGGACGCCTGGCTGACCGCGCGCGGCAGGCTCGCGGCGGCCCGGCCGCACCTCGACGCGGTCGCGCTCACCCGACTGTCCCGACCGCGTGGCCTGACCGACGGCTGCGTCACGCCCGACGGAGAGCGGATCGTGGAGCGGCTGACCCTCGACCCGGGCGCCCGGTGCAACCAGTTCTACCCGTACCACCGCAATCCCCGGGTGGTGGCAGGCGGGCCGACCACCTCGGCGGTGCTCAAGTGCCAGCTCCAGCCGCTGCGCAAGTCGCTGTACGGGGTGACCTTCACCGCTGAGCAGTGGCGGCGGTTGCGAGCGGTCTTCCCCGGCGGCGTCTGTGACTGGTCGAAGCCGGGCGTCGGCCAGCGTCCGCTCGCCGGCACCTGGATCCGCTTCTGACGGGCAGCACAGGTCGGGAGGCTCGCCACGGGGGAGCCTCCCGACCACGCTCAGTCGGGGAAGGCGAGCAACCGCAGCAGGCCGGCCAGCCGCTCGTGCTCCTCGGGGGTCACCGTGGCGAGCAGGCCCAGCTCCACGGCGCGGGCGGCCTGCTGGGCCCGGGCGAAGAGGTCCCGACCGGCGTCAGTCGCGACGAGCACGTTGGCCCGCCGGTCGGCGGGATCCGTGCGGCGCTCCACCAGCTGACGCTGTTCGAGCCCGTCGACGAGCGCGACGACCTGGCTCGGGTCGAGGTGAAGGAACTCGGCGAGTTCCCGCTGGGTGGGTCGGGCCCCGTCGGCGGCCAGCGCCAGCACCGAGTACGACCGCGCCTTGAGCCCGTGCTCGGCGAGGGCGGCGTTGGCCGCCGCGAGCGTCAGCGCGTTCGCACGGGCCAGCAGAAAAACCAGGTCATCGCCGAGCACGCTGTCCCGCAGGGCGTCGCGCCCCGGCACCCGGGTCTTCCCGCTAGCGGACATGTCGACGATGGTAGCAAGATTCACCAATGATTGACATTTTCAACGGTCCATGCTCAGATCGGGTGGACACGAAGGAGTTCCCATGTCCCTGGACGGCAAGGTCGCCATCGTCACCGGATCCGGACGCGGTCTCGGCCTCGCGTACGCGCAGGAGCTCGCCCGACAGGGCGCTTCCGTGGTGGTCAACGACGTCGACGCGCAGGCCACCGCCGACGCCGTCGCCTCGATCCAGGCGCTCGGCGGCCGGGCCGCCTCGGTGGTCGCTCCGGTCGGCCCGACCGAGACCGCCGAGCAGCTGGTCGCCACCGCGGTCGAGACCTTCGGTCGACTCGACATTCTGGTCACCAATGCCGGTGTCCTGCGCGACACCGTGCTGTGGAAGATGACCGACGACGACTTCGACACCGTCATCAACGTGCACCTGCGGGGCACCTTCACCACGGTACGCGCGGCAGTGCAGCACATGCGGGCGGCCGGTGAGGGCGGACGCATCATCTGCATCGGCTCGCCCACCGGCCAGCGCGGCACCTTCGGCCAGACCAACTACGCCGCCGCCAAGGCGGGCATCGTCGGCATGACGCGCACCTGGGCGTTGGAGCTCAAGCGCGCCGGCATCACCGCCAACACCGTGGTTCCGGTGGCCGCGACCGCCATGACCGCCACCGTCCCCTATTTCGCCGCCGCCGTGCAGGCAGCCGAGAGGGGCGAGCCGATGCCGGCGTTCTTCCGGCACGATCTCGGCTTCGGCACGGCGGACGACGTCGCCGGACTCATCGCGTACCTCGGTTCCGACGCCGCCGGCGGCATCACCGGGCAGGTGATCGGAGTGGGCGGCGACCGGCTCCAGATTTGGACCCACCCGGAGGCGGCGCTGACCGCCCACCGCGAGGGCGGCTGGACGTACGAGGCACTCCTCGATGCCTGGCCGGCGACCTTCTCCGAGGCGCTGCAGACTGTCGGTGAGCGGTTCCCGGATCTTCCCGAGGAGTTCAAGACCGCCGCATCCTGACCCGCCGGACGAAAGCTCCCCATCATGTACCAACCCGCCATCGACCTCGACGCCGTCACCGCGATCGACATGCACGTGCACATCGAGGTCGACGAGCACGGCCACAATTCGCTGCCCGACGACCTCGTGGCCGCGGTGTCGAAGTACTTCAAGGCCGACGGGCCGCGCCCAGCGATCGAGGCGGTGGCGCAGTACTACCGGGAACGCCAGATGGCGGCCGTCGTGTTCACGGTGGACGCCCGTACCCAACTGACGCACCAGCCGCTGTCGAGCGTGGAGATCGCCCGCGCCGCGGCTGAGCACGCCGACGTCCTGATCCCTTTCGGGTCCGTTGACCCCCGCACCGGAGCGGCAGCGCTCGACCTCGCCACCCGGCTGATCGAGGACGAAGGCGTACGCGGCTTCAAGTTCCATCCCACCGTGCAGGGCTTCGATCCGAGCCACGAGCAGTACGCCCCGCTGTGGGGCCTGCTCGAGAAGGCCCGCGTGCCGGCGTTGTTCCACACCGGGCAGACCGGGATCGGTGCGGGCATGCCGGGCGGCTACGGCTTCCGGCTCGGCCTGTCGAACCCGATGCTGCTCGATCCCGTCGCGGCCGACTTCCCCGACCTTCAGATCATCATGGCGCACCCGTCGGTGCCCTGGCAGGACGAGGCGTTGTCGGTGGCCACCCACAAGCCCAACACCTGGATCGACCTGTCCGGCTGGAGCCCGAAGTACTTTCCGGCCGAGTTGGTGCGATACGCCAACTCGCTGCTCAAGCGCCGGGTGCTGTTCGGCACCGACTACCCGCTGCTCACCCCCGACCGTTGGCTACGGGACGTACGCAGCACCGACCTCAAGCCCGAGGTGCTCCCCGGCATCCTGAAGGACAACGCCGTCCGGCTGTTGCGCCTGTCCAGCTGACGACGAGAGGAAGCTCATGACGACCACGATCACCTACGAACAGCTCACCGAACTTGCCGGCACCGACCTCGGTTACACCGAGTACCGGACGGTTACCCAGGACCAGGTGAACCTCTTCGCCGACGCCACCGACGATCACCAGTGGATCCACGTCGATCCGGAGCGGGCGAAGAACGGACCGTTCGGCGCGCCGATCGCCCACGGCTTCCTCACACTCTCCCTGGCGGTGCCCTTCTGGACCGAACTGCTCGACGTGAAGGGGGTCACCACGAAGGTCAACTACGGCCTCGACCGGGTGCGCTTCCCCGCCCCCGTCACGGTCGGATCACGGGTACGCATGACGGCGACCGTCGCCGAGGTCGTCGAGGTGACCGGCGGCTACCAGATCTCCGTCGACCAGACGATCGAGATCGACGGAGGCACCAAGCCCGCAGTGGTGGCGCGCGGCCTGTACCGCTTCTACGCCTGACCGCCACCGGCGCAGCGGCCACTCCTCGACGCACCACCACCTGACCACCGGAGACCGCTCATGCACGAACAAGGTATCGGTGCCTGGTTGGCCAAGCGCCGGCTCAAATCCCCCGACAAGGTCGCCCTCGTCCACGACGACCGCTCCACCGTGACGTACCGCCAGTTCGCCGACGGCGCCGACCGGGTCGCCGCGCTGTTGAGCCGGCTCGGCGTCGGCAAGGGCGACGCGGTGGCCTATCTGGGCGAGAACAGTCCCGACTTCCTCCAGGTGATGTTCGGGGCGGCCCGGTTGGGCGCCGTCTTCGTTCCGGTCAACACCCGGCTGGCCCCGCCCGAGGTCGCCCACGTCCTCACCGACTGCGGCGCGCGGGTGCTGATCCACGATGTCGAGTTCGCGCAGCGGGTGGCCGACGCCGTCGACGCCGGACCGTCGCCGCAGGTCGTGGTCACCGGAGCGGGCACAGCCGACCGCCCGGGGCTGACCCGCCTGCTGACCACGACCGCCGGGGACGACACGGCCGCCGCCGAGGTGGGCATGGACGACCCCGCCGCGATCATCTACACCTCGGGTACGACCGGTCGGGCCAAGGGGGCGGTACTGACCCACGGCAACCTCACCTGGGTCGCGCTCAACTGCGTGGTGGACTACGACGTCGTCTCGACCGACGTGGCGCTGATGATCTCGCCGTTGTTCCATGTCGCGTCCCTCGGCATGGGGGCGCTGCCGGTCATCCTCAAGGGCGCCACGCTCGTCCTGGAGAAGGGCTTCGAGCCGGGGCGTGCGCTCGCCCAGATCGAGCGGCACGGCGTCACCATGCTCAGCGGCGTGCCGACCACCTACCAGCTGATGGCCGACCATCCGAACTGGGCCACCACCGACCTGTCCACGTTGAGCAAGCTGACCTGTGGTGGTTCGGCCGTGCCCACCCGGATTCTCAACGCCTACGAGAAGCGCGGCCTCTCCTTCTCCCAGGGCTACGGCATGACGGAGGCGTCCCCGGGGGCGACGTCGCTGCCTCCCGCGATGACCCGCGCCAAGCAGGGCAGCGTGGGTCTGCCCCACTTCTTCACCAGCGTGCGGATCGCCGACGAACACGGCGCGCCGATCGCCGACGACGGCATCGGTGAGATCCAGATCTGTGGCCCGAACGTCTTTCCCGGCTACCACCTGCTGCCGGAGGCGACGGCCGAGGCGTTCACCGCGGACGGCTGGTTCCGCTCCGGCGACCTCGGTTACCTGGACGCCGATGGTTACCTCCACATCGCGGGCCGACTCAAAGACATGATCATCTCGGGTGGCGAGAACATCTACCCGGCCGAGATCGAAGTGCTGCTCGGTGAGATCGACGGGGTGACCGGGGTAGCGGTCATCGGCGTACCGGACGCGCAGTGGGGCGAGGTGCCCTGGGCGATCCTGACGGTACGGGAGGACGCCGCTGTCGACGTGGCCAGCGTGCGGCGGTTCCTGGACGGCCGGGTCGCCCGCTACAAGCTGCCCAAGAACGTGGTCATCGTCGACGAACTGCCCCGGACCGCGTCGGGGAAGGTGCGCAAGGCTGAGCTGCGGGACCGGTTCGGCGGCTCGTAGCACCTCCGTTGACGAGCGCGGCGAACTCCTCGGCGGACGACGCGGAAAGCCGCTCGTGCATCTGCCGGTAGACCTGGGTCGAGCGTCCGGCCGGCCACTGCGCGTCCATGAACTCGCGGGGCAGTCTCGGGTCCGCGCGCAGCAACGCGAGCCAGTCGGCCACCAGCATCGTCCGCACGGTCAGCGCACTCGGTGCCTGCGTCGCAGCGCCCGGATCGTCCCACACCTCGATGAACGCCAGGTGCTCGCGCCGGATCGCCTCGATGTCCCATGCCGAGCGGACACTGTCGGCGATCGGGAAGCCGGCCAGTTCCCGGGCGTGGAAGGCGATGACCGTCTTGGGGGGAAGGTCCCGGCACAACGGCTCCAACGACCCGGCGAGGTCGACCTCGCCGGGGGCGAGCCAGAGCCCGTCGCGCAGTGGTGCGAACCCCTCCCAGGTGAGGGTGGACCGCAACCGGTGGCGCAGGGTCCGTTGTCCCTCGGGGATCGTGAACGTGACGAGGGTCCATCCGGTGCCCTGCGGATCGAACGGACGCGGGCCCCGGACGCGTGCGGTGGCCTCACGCAACACCGCCACCCCGTGCTCGGTCAGCGAGAACAGGATCTCCCGCCCGCTCTTGCTCCGGTCGAGGATGCCGGTCTGCACCAGTCGGTCGAGGGTCGCCCGCGTCGCCGGTGCGGCGACGCCGGCTCCTTCGAGCACCCCGATCAGGACGCTGGCGCGGATCGGGCCTGGATCATCGTCGACGACGTGCTCGCCAAAGAACGCGAGCAGTAGTTGCTTCGGCTGGCGACTGCGCACAGCTTTCCTCCCGAGCGGATGAGCCCTCGCCACGATCACGGGGCGACGGTCTGCCCGCGCTTCGCCCGCTGGATCTGGTCGTAGACATGGGTACGCAGTTCGGTGAAGCGCGGTAGCGCCCGGGTACCGATCTGGTCGCGCTCCACCGGAAGGTCGACGGCCAGATCCTCCTGCACCCAGGTCGGTGATGCGGACAACACTAGGACCCGCTCCCCCAGGTAAACCGATTCGTCGATGTCGTGAGTGACGAAGAGAACCGATATTCCGCGCGTCGTGTGCAGCTCACGCACGAGATCCTCCAGGTCCGCGCGGGTCTGCGCGTCGACCGCGGCGAACGGCTCGTCCATGATCAGCACCTCGGGTTGGTACGCGATGGCCCGCGCGATCGCCACCCGCTGCTGCATGCCGCCCGAGAGCTGCCAGGGGTGACTGCGTGCCGCGTGGGCCAGCCCGACCGCGTCGATGGCGTCGGTGACGAGCTTGTCTCGGGCCGCGCGGGACAGCCGCTTGTGGCGTAGCGGCAGTTCGACGTTGCCCCGGACGGTCAACCACGGGTAGAGGCTCCGACCGTACTCCTGAAAGACCACGGCCATCGCGGGGCTCGGACCGGTCACCGGCTGCCCGTCCATCTCGACCAGGCCGCTGGTGGGTCGGAGCAGGCCGGCGAGGCACTTCAACAGGGTCGTCTTGCCACAGCCGGACGGCCCGACGATGCAGACGAGCTCACCGGAGCGCATGGTGAAGCTGATGTCCCCGATCGCCTCGACATCGCCGTTGGCGGACTCGTAGACCTTGCGCAGGTGCTCCACCCGCAGCAACGTGTTCCGGTCAGGCACGATTGACCTCCCTGATTCCGTGGTACCAGCGCAGCACCCGCCGCTCGACGACACCGAAGGTCGCGGCGAGGAGAACGCCGACGAGGCCGAGCAGGAGAATGCCGCTCCACATCTCGGCGATGAGGTAGTTGCGTTGGAAGTAGGCGATCCGGTAGCCCAGACCGGCGGACGAGGCGAACATCTCCGAGATGACCATCAGGATCAGCGCGACCGAGAGTCCTTGCCGGACGCCGGTCATGATCCGGGGGCTGGCCGCCGGGAGCACCAGGAACCGGAGCCGCTCCCACCAGGTGATCTGGAACGAGTCGGCGGTTTCGGACATCACGCTGTCGGTGGCCCGGACACCGTCGATCGTGTTCAGCAGGATGGGCCAGACCGCGCCGGAGACGATGACGACCACCTTCATCGTGTCGGTGATGCCGAGCAGCAGCATCATCACCGGGATCAGCACCGGCGGTGGGATCGCCCGGAAGAACTCCAGCAGCGGTTCGAGCAGTTCGCGCAGCCAGTGGAACAGCCCGATGAGCGTGCCGACGGCGACGCCGATCACGATCGAGGCGGCGATGCCGAGGGCGAGCCGGTAGAGGCTCGGCAGCACGTCGTCGACGAACGCGGGGCCGATCCAGGTTTCCCGGAATGCCTCCAGAATCGTCAGGGGGCCGGGGAAGAAGCGGTTGGTCGACGAGGTCGCCGTCAGCCCCCAGACCACCAGCAGCAGGAAGGGCAGCCCGAGCGAGTAGAGGAGACTCGCGACGACGCGGCGCCCGAGACCGCGCCCGCGCGACCGCTGGGCGATCCGGTCGGTGTGCACGGTCACAGGACCTCCTCACCGCGTACGGACTGGTGCCAGGACAACGAACGCCGCTCGATGAAGCGGAAGACGAGGTTCACCAGGAGCCCGAGCAACCCGGTGACCACCACGAGGGCGTACAGCCCGACGGCGTCACCGGCGGAGCGGGACAGCTCGATCATGCGTCCCAGACCCGGATTGCCGATCACCATCTCGGCGGTGATGGCGAGGATGAGGGCGACCGCCGCGGCGAGCCGGATACCCGTCATGAGGTACGGCAGGGCGGTCGGCAGCACCAGGTACGACAACCGCTCACGGCGGGTGAGTCCGAAGCTGCGGGCGGTGTCCCGGGCGACCGAGTCGACGTCGGCGACGCCGTAGATCACCTGCACGAACACCTGCCAGAACGACGCGTAGATGATGATGAGGAGCGCGGCCTGCATCCGGATGCCGAACAACAGCACGGCGAGCGGGATGAGCGCCACCGAGGGGATGGGTCGCAGGAACTCCACCACCGTGTGGGTGGCGCGGCGCAGGACGGGCACCAGACCGACGATCGTGCCGAGGACGACCGCGGCGGCCGTGGCCACGGCCAACCCGATCGCCCAGGAGGTCATGGTGTGCCCGAGCCGACGCCAGAAGGCGAGGTCGCGGAACTCCTCGGCGAGCCGGGCGAGCACGTCTGTGACGTACGGCAGGTACTGCGAGTTGATCAGGCCCAGGGTCGGGATCAGCTGCCAGACGACGAGGAACCCGGTCAGCCCGACGACACCCAGCACCACCTTGCGCAGCGAACGGGGACGCCGGATGGACAAGACGTGCATGTTGCTCCCGTGGTCGGCGGTCCCGCCCTTCCCGGCTGGTCACCGGGCAGGGCGGGACCGCGCCGGTCTACTGCTGTTGGACGAGGCGGTCGAAGTTGGGCTGCCGGTCGAGCACCTGGTACTTGCCGGCGAGCGTGGCCAGTGACTCCAGGCTCGTCCGGTCCAGTTCCCAGCTGAAGCGCGGCAGCTTCACCGAGTCCGCGACCGGCTCCGGGAGCTCCAGATTGTCCTTGATCGCCTGACGGACGGCCGTCTCGTTGGCGGAGTCCTGCGCCCACGCGAGCGTTTCCTTCATCGCGGCCGTGAAGTCGGCGATCAGCTCGGCGTCGGAATCCAACCGCTCCTTCGTCGCGATCGTGGTCAGCGTCGCGAGTCCGGGCGCCACCGCCTGGTAAGGCGCGACGATGAAGGTGTCACCACGGTTGCGAAGCTGGGTGACGAAGGGTTCCGGCACCCAGGCGGCGTCGATGTTGTCGGCTTCGAGCTGGGCTGGGACGTCGGGGAAGGCGACCTCGACGAACTTGATGGTGGAGGGGTCACCGCCGTCCTTCTCCACCGCAGCCATGATGGTGACGTCGCCGGCCGCTCCCAGGCTGTTGACCGACACCCGCTTGCCCGCGAGCTGCGCCGGCCTGGTGATGCCCGACTTGGCCGAGGCCACCACGGCGTTGATGTCGTCGCCCTCAGCGTAGGACGACGCGTAGTTGCCGATGATCACGACGCCGAGATCCTGCAGGTCGGCCCGGAACGGGCCGAACGGCTGACCGATGGCGAAGTCGATGTCACCGTTGATGAGCGCGGGGATGGCCTGAGCGCCGCCCTGCGCGGGCAGCACCTCGACGGAGAGTCCGTGTTTGGCGAAGATGCCGGCCTTCATGCCGCCCCACAACGCGGCGGTCTCGGTGATGGGCAGGGCGGCGACGCGAACCTGGCGCAGTTCGCCGCTGTTCTCTCCCGAGGGGGTGGCGTCCGAGTCCGTACAACCAGCGAGCGCGATCGCGAGACCCGCGATCAGCCCGAGTGTGAAAACCTTCTTCATCGACAAGGCCCTTCCTGGGCGGGGGTGGTGGGTGCGTCAACACCGACAGGTGCCTTGAGACCTACGGCGGGCCCGATGTGAGTATGATCACCCGGCCGTGTTGGCCCATCGTCGGCCACCGCCCACCAAATGTCAAGAAATTCTGACGCCCGTCATGGATCGTTTAAATATCGGTTTCGAACGTCAGCCCAGCGCCCGGACCAGCTCGGTACGGGAGCGGATGCCCAGCCGGTGGTAGATGTTGCGCAGGTGGTGGTCGACGGTCCGGGTGGACAGGAACATCTGCGAGGCGACCTCCCGGTTGGTGGCACCGGAGGCGACCAGGTGGGCGATGCGCAACTGCTGGCCGGTGAGCAGCCGCACGGCGTGCGGGTCCGGCGTACCGACGGACTCCCCCGCCGCCCGCAGTTCCACGGTGGTCTGCCGCGCCCACACCTCGGCGCCGAGCAGGGTGAAGTCCTGCCGGGCCCGGTGCAGGTGACCACGGGCCTCACGGGGGCGACGAGCGCGGCGCAGCTCCCGGCCGAAGAGCAGCTCGGTACGTGCCCGTTCGAAGGTGGCTGCGTCGGAGGGGTGCAGGGACAGCGCCGTGCGGAACTGCTGCTCGGCCTCGGCGCTGCCGCGCGGGGCCAGCAACGCGTGGCAGCGGGCCGACAGCGCTCGGCGCAGCGGGCTGGCGGTACTGCCGGCCCAGTGGTCGAAGACGGCGAGCGCGGCGCGGGCCCGGGCGTGCCTACCGGCGTGCGCGGCGGCCTCCACCAGGTGCGGAGTGGCCATCACCTGGACGAGGACCTGACCGCGCCCGGTACCGGGGCTGGCCAGCGCGGCCAGGCGGTCCGCGGCGTCTGCGTACCTGGCGTCGACCAGGTCCAGCACCGCGAGGGCCCACTGGGCGAGGGCGTGTGGGCGACTGCCCGGTACGGCCGCGTCGCCCAGCTCGGCGACGTGGCCGAGACTGGTGTCGCGGTCGGCCCGTACCGCCGCGAGCACGGCGAGCAGGCCGAGGTGCACGCCGGCGCTGGTGTGCTGGCCGGCAGCCCGCGCCACCCGTAACCCTTCCCGGCAACTCTTGGTGGCGGCGTCGTGCCGGCCCAGCCAGTACTCACTCATCGCGCGTAGTTCGAGCGCCCTGGGCAGCAGGGACACCTCGCCACGTTCGGCCGCCAGTTCGACGGCGCGGTCAGCGAGCCGGTACGCCGCGGCGTCCACCGCCACCAGCAGGCCAGCCACGGCCGCACCACTCAACGCGGTCGGGTTCAGTTCGGCGTCGGTCAGCCGGCCACCGAGCACCACCGCGCGGCGCAGCAGCGGGCCGCCGTCGGCATGCGCACCGCGCAGCGTGGCGGCGACCCCGGCGACCTGGGTGGTCAGCAGCTCCACCCACGGCGGATCCCCGTCGCGGCGAAGCGCCGCCATCCGGCGGGCCACCTCGGCGTAGCGGTACTGGTCACCGGAGAAGCAGACGGCCTCACCGGCCCGCACCAGCGCGACCAGCGCCGACTCGCGGTCGACCTCGGCCAGCGTCGTCGCGGCCGCCAACAGGGTCGGCAGCGCGGCCGGCGCGGAGCCGCAGCGCAGCCGCATCTCGCCACGCAGCAGTTCGGCGAGCCCGCCGGTGCCCGCGACGCGGTGCAGCAACGCGTGGGCGCGGTCGGGATCTCCCGCCTGCCAGGCGTAGCGGGCGGCGGTGACCTGCCGTCGGGCGGCGAGCACCGGGGCGTCGCTGAGTTCGGCGGCCCGGGCCAGCGCCGTCGCGGCGGCGGACCGGTCCGCCCGGTCGCTCACCGCCTCCTCCAACTCTGTCGCCAGGGCCGGGGCCGGTCCGTCCGTCGCCGCGGCCAGGTGCAGGGCCCGACGCAGCCGGGCCTCGGTGCCGTCGAGCGTGGCGGCGAGCAGCAGATGGGCGTCGCGACGCGCGGCGAGGGAGGCGGTCGCTTCGACCATGGCGCGGGCCAGCGGCCGGGGAAAGACAGCCCCACCGCGGACGGTGAGCCGGATCAGGCCGGCGGCCTCAGCCGGTGCGAGCGCCGCGAAACTGTCGCCGGCCGCTCGCAGCGCCCGGCCCAGCGTGACCGGGTCCACGCCGTGCTTCTGATCGGCCTGGGTCGGGGCGGCGAGCGCGGCCAGCAGCAGTGCGCGCCCCGTGTCGGCGGGCAGGCGGGACAGCAGGCCGCGATACGCCCGGCCCAGGTCGCCGTCGGCCGGCGGTGCCGTGGGCAGCGGTTCCGCGCCGTGCCACTGGCCGGGCGTCAGCGAGTCCGCGAGGTCGATGAGGGCCTGCGGGTTTCCGGCGGCCAGGGTGCTCAGGGCGGCCAGCACCGGCCCGGGTGGTGGCGGTCCCGGGCAACGCGCGGTCAGCAGGGCGTGGCTGTCCGATCCGTCGAGCGGCAGCAGCCGGCGGCTGGGGATCGCGTCCGCTGCACTGTCGCTGCCAGCGGTGAGCAGCAGGACGACAGGCAGCTGCGGCAGCCGCCGGGCCACGAAGGTCAGCAACCGCGCCGTCGGGGCGTCGCCCGCGTCGAGGTCGTCCATGGTGCACAGCAACGGGCCGTCGTGGGCGGCCTCGGCGAGCAGCCCGAGTACGGCGTGGGAGAGCACGAGTTGGTCCTGGTCGCGACAGCCTTCACCGGCCACCGCGCGGCGCAGCACCTGCCGTTGTCGTTCCGGCAGGGCGCTCGCGCGGTCGAGCACGGGGTCGAGCAGCCGCTGCAACCCGGCGTAGGGCAGCATCGCCTCGTCGGGCAGGCCGGCGGCGGCGAGCAGCCGGCGACCCCCACCGTGCCGGTGGGCGTACGCCAGCAACGCGCTGCGCCCGGAGCCAGGCTCGCCGTGCAGCAGCAGCGCCCTCCCGGCCGGCGCGGCGAGCAGGGCCCGGATCTCCCGGCACTCCGCCTGCCGACCCCGCAGCACAGCTATTTGCACCGTCGATGCACTAACCATGCATCGAGTCTCGCCTATCGGTCGTCGCTTGAGAAGGGGTGATTATCGGGGCGGCGCAGGTCAGCGGTCGGCCGGCTCGGCCAGCAACGCGGCGACGGTGCGGGTCATCACCGCCCGGGCGGCGTCGACGCCCAACCCGAGACCGTCGCGCAGGGTCGACCACGCCGGCCAGGTGCTTGCCGCCACCACCGCGTTGACCAGCTGTTCCCGCGCCGGCCCGGCGCGGTCCAGCTCCTCGGCGAACAGCTGCTCGATCTCGTCGCGTACCCGAGCGATGTGCTTGAGCCGGTTGCGGCGCAGCTGCGCGGAAACGGGTTCGCGCATCTGTGCCGCCCGAGCCGACGGCGCGATCAGTTGGAGCAGCTTCGCTCGCTGCCGGCAGAACGCGTCGACCCGTTTGGCCAGCGGCAACGCGGGCGCGATCGGCCGCCAGGCGGCGTCCTGCTGGCGGAGCAACTCCGCGCCGCTGGCCTCGAACAGCGTCTCCATGTCCTTGAAGTTGGTCCAGAGCGTACGCAGGGAGATGCCGGCCCGCTCGGCGATGCGCTCACCGGTCGGGCGCAGGTCGCCCTCGGAGATGAGCGCGAGATGCGCCTCGACGATCGCGGCCCGGGTGCGCTCGGCCCGGGCGGTGCGTCCGTCGACCCGACCGGCCGCCTCGGCACTGACCATCCCCGCCGTCCCCCTCATCCCTGGCGTCGCGTTCGTGCGAGCCGAGTCTAGGCCGCTGTGGTCGCGGCGGGCCGACGACCATCGGCGCACCTCGCCGGTGCGCACCGCCCGGGGTCCGGGTCCGGACGGTGCACACCGGGCTGGTGGATCAGGCGGTCGGCACGCCGTTGGCCGGCGGCGTCACCGGCGGCGCGGTGTACTCGTTGACGGGTCCGTCGGCCTCGTCGGTCTCGTAGGTCGGGCCGAAGAAGCGCTGCTCTCCTCCCTCCACCCGGCTCAGCCGGCCGCCGCCGTAGCCGGAGTGGTCGGTGTCGGAGAACCGCAACGGCGCCACGCCGGGCCCCTGGTAGCCGCCCTTGCGGACGGCCTCGACCAGCGACTCGCGGGTGAGATCCTTGCCGGCGGCCAGCAGCACCTGCACGAACAGATATCCCACCGCCATGCCGTAGACGGTGTTGCCGTCGAACTCCGCACCGCCGTTGTGCTCCGCGTTGATCTTGGTGAAGAGCTGGATCCACGGATCGTCGGTGTCACCCTGCATCGGCAGGTAGTTCAGGCCGACCAGGCCCTCCAGCAGTCCGGCGGCGTCGCCGAGCTGCCGGGCCAGCGTCGGGTGGTCGGCGCCCACGTTCGACACCACCCACTGCGGCCGGAAGTCCAGTCGGGCGGCGGTGCCGACGGACAGCGCGGTGAAGCCAGGCACGGTGGCCAGGATGACGACCTCGCAGCCGGCGGCCTTGAACGCGCCGATCTGCGGCGCGACGTTGGTGTTGCTGGTGACGTACGTCTGGCGGTCGGTCACGCCGTCGGCGCCGAGCACCTTCTCCACGCCGGCCAGCGCGTCCCGGCCGAAGTCGTCGTCCTGCCCGAGGAAGCAGACCTTGCGGCCGGGCGACGTGGTCTTCACGTGGTTCGCCAGGATCTTGCCCTCGACCGTGTAGTCGGGGTTGAAGCCGAAGGTGTTCGGGTAGCGCTCGGGCTGGTCCCAGTTGCGACTGCCGGAGGCAACGAAAAGATCGGGCACCCGGTTGGTGTGCAGGAAGTCCAGCACGCCGGTGTGGGTCGGCGTGCCCAGCCCGTTGAGAATGGCGAAGACCTTGTCCTGCAACACGAGTTGCCGGACGACCTGCTGGGTGGTCGAGGGGTTGTACCCGTCGTCCATGATCTTGTAGGTGATCGAGCGGCCGTGTACGCCGCCGTTGGCGTTGACGTAGTCGAAGTACGCCTTCGTCGCCGGGGCGATCTTCGAGTAACCGGCGGACGCCGGACCGGTCAGCGGCATGTGGGTGCCGACGATGATCTCCGTGTCGGTGACGCCGGGCACCGGTTCGCCCGACCCGGGACCGTCGTCGGCGCAGGCAGTGGAGCTGAGCAGCAGGGTGAGGGTGGTGGCGATCACGAGACCGCGCCGTGCCGTGGTTCGCATGGGACACCGACCTTTCATCGGTCCGGTAGCGGGAGTTGGTTGGTGGGGTGAGTGAGGTGGAACGGTTACGACCGCCTGACCGGCCAGCGGGCGCGCAGCGCCCCGGTCAGCCGGGAGAGAAGCCCTTGCACGCCGCCGGGCGCGGCGATCATGACGACGATCAGGGTGCCGCCGAAGATCGCCAGCGGCACGTTGCCCTCCAGCCGCTGCGCCGCCGCCGGCGAGAGGGTGAACAGGTTGGTCAGGGAGTGCGTGAGGTCCGGCAGGGCGACCAGCAGGAAGGCGCCCCAGACCGCCCCGGCGAGCCGGCCGAGACCCCCGATGACCACCGCCATCAGCAGGAACAGCGACAACGTCAGACCGAACGCGCCGGGTGACACGCGCTGCGCGAGCACCGCCAGCAGGGCACCGCCGAGGCCGGCGCTGGCCGCGCTGACCACGAACGCGATGACCTGGGTACGGGCGACGTGGATCCCGGCGAGGCGGGCGGCGACCTCGTCGTCACGGACCGCCCGGAAGGAGCGGCCGTACCGGCTGCGGACCAGGTTGGCCAGCAGCACCAGGCAGAGCAGGGTCGCCGCGGCGGCCACCCAGAGCTGCCACCGCTCGTGCGGAAAGTAGAGACCCAGCCCGGCCGGTGCGGGCGCCACCGGCACCGGCAGACCCTGCTCGCCGTTGAAGACGCCGTCGAAGGTGACGGTCAACGCCGGCACCACCACCGCCACGGCCAGGGTGAGACCGGCCAGGTACGGCCCGCGCAACCGGGCGGCGACCACCCCGACGACCGCGCCGACGACGACGGTGGCCAGGACCGCCACCACCAGCGACACGATTAGCCACCCACCAGCGATGAGGCCCCGCTCGGCGAAGGCGCTCTGCGTCAGCGCCAGGGCGTACGCGCCGGTGGCCATCAGCGCGCCGTGCCCCAGCGAGAGCTGCCCGCAGAGCCCGGTGAGCACGGTCAGCCCGGCGGTGGCGCAAAGGTAGGCCGCCACGGTGGCCAGCTGGAAGTTGCGGAACGAGTCGAGTTGGTAGCTGGCCATCAGCACCAGCAGCGCGACGCCGGCCGCGACGGCGAGGTGGCGGAGCAGGGTCGGCACCGCCCGACGGGGCCGGGTGGACTCGACGGCGGTGGCTCGGCCGGGACGCGCCGCCGCCCGGGTGGCGCTCACACCCGCCTCGCGGTGACCGGAGCGAACAGCCCGCCGGGACGCACCAGCAGCACCGTCATCAGCAGCGCGAGCACCGCCAGCGGGATGAGGTCGCCACCGGCGTACCCGCTGACGTAGGAGAGCAACAATCCGACCCCCAGGCCACCGACGACCGCGCCGGGTGGGCTGTCCAGCCCACCGATCACCGCGGCGGTGAACGCGGAGACGAAGACCAGGTCCATCGCGTGTGGGTGCAGACCCAGCTCGGTGGGAATGACCAGCATCCCGGCCAGGGCCCCGACGCCCGAGGCGAGCGCCCAGCCGAGGGTGAGCATGCCACCGACGTTCACCCCGAGCAGCCGGGACACCTCGGGCGCGAACGCCGCCGCCCGCATCCGGAGCCCGATCGCGGTCCGGGTGAAGATCCAGACGAGGGCCGCGCCCACCACCCCGACGGTGGCGAAGACGAACAGGTCGTACGGGGACAGCACGGCGGTGCCGCCCACCGTCAACGCGCTCCGACTGAACGGAGTCTGAGCGGGCAGGTACTCGTTGCCGTACACCATGCCGAGGACCGCCTGGATCAGCAGGACCAGCCCGAGCGCGACGATCACCGGGTTGAGTGGTGAGCGGTGGTCCACCAGCCGCATCACCGCGATGTCGACCACCGCGCCGAGCAGCAGGCCGGCGAGCAGCGCCGCACCGAAGCCGAGCCAGTACGAGCCGGTCGCGGCGGTGACGCTGTACGCGACGTACGCGGCGGCCACCGCCATCGCCCCCTGGGCGAAGTTGACGATCCGACCGGCCCGCCAGATGAGCACCAGGGCTAGCGCGAACGCGGCGTAGACCGCGCCCCTCGACAGGCCGTCGAGGGTGAGGAAGAGGAAGCGGTCCACGGTCCTCCTTGCGTTCTCAGAATCCGAGGTACGCGTGGCGCAGGTCGGCGTCGTCACGCAGCCGGGCGGCCGGAGCCGCCAGGGCGATCCGACCGAGCGACATCACGATGCCCTGGTCGGCCACGGCCAGGGCGCTGCGCACGTTCTGCTCCACCAGCAGCACGGTCAGCCCGTTCTCGTCGCGCAACCGGCGCAGCAACGCCATGGTCTGGGCCACCACGCGGGGCGCCAGGCCGAGCGACGGTTCGTCCAGCAGCAGCAGGCGGGGCCGGCCGACCAGGGCCCGGCCGAGGGCGAGCATCTGCCGTTCGCCACCGGAGAGCTGGTGGCCGAGGTGCCGCCGGCGCGCGGCCAGCGGCTCGAAGAGCTGGTAGACCTCGTCGAGGGCGCGCGCGGCGTCGCCGCGGTCCCGCCGCCACAGCGCGCCGAGGCGCAGGTTCTCCTCCACGGTGAGTTCGCCGATCACGCCGCGCCCCTCCGGCACGTGTGCCACCCCGCGCCGGACGAGTTGCTCGACCGCGGTGCCGCGCAGGTCGCGGCCGTCGAGGAGGATCCGGCCGGCGGTGGGACGCAGCATGCCCGACAGGGTGCGCAGCAGGGTGGTCTTGCCCGCCCCGTTGGCGCCGATGACGGCGGCGATGGTGCCGGTGGGCACCCGCAGGTCGACGTCGTGCAGCACCGGCACCGGCCCGTACCCGGCGGCCAGGGCTTCGACGGTGAGCAGGTCGGCGGTCACTACGCGGCCTCGTCGACGGCCGCACCGAGGTAGGCGTCCACCACGGCCGGGTCCTCGCGGACCGCCTCGGGTGCCCCGGCGGCGACGACCCGCCCGAAGTCGAGCACCACGATCCGGTCGCAGACCGCCATCACCAGGTCCATGTGGTGTTCCACCAGCAGCACGGCGCAGGGATCGGCGGCCCGGTGCGGCAGCCCCCGGATCAGCTCCGCGAGGGTGTCCACGTCGTCGGCGCCGAGACCGCCGGCCGGTTCGTCGAGCAGCAGCAGGCGGGGACGGGCGGCCAGCGCGCGGGCGAGCCCGACCCGCTGGCGTACCGCGAAGGGCAGGGTGCCCGGCGCGGCGTCGGCGTACCCCGCGATGCCGAGCTCGTCCAGGACGGCGCGGGCGTGCTCGCGCAGCCGACGCTCGTCGCGGTCACTGCGGGGCAGCCCGAGCAGCGCCGGCAGCAGGCCGACGCGGGCGGTGTGGGTGGCCCCGGCCATCACGTTCTCCAGGACGGTGAGCCCGGCGAACAGTCCGGTCCCCTGCAACGTCCGGGCGATGCCCAGCCGGGTCAGCCGGTGCGGTCGTGGCCGCAACGGCCGGCCGTCGAGGGTCAGCGTGCCGGTGTGCGCGGTGACGAAGCCGCACACGACGTTGAACAGCGTGGTCTTGCCGGCCCCGTTGGGGCCGATCACCCCGACCACCTCGCCCGGTCCGACCTCGAGGGAGACGTCGTCGAGCGCCGTGAGGCCCCCGAAGCGGACGCCGACCTGGTGCAGTGCGAGACCGTCCGCCATCAACCCGCCCCTCAACCTCGCGGCCAACTTATTACACTCGGAGTGTACGTTTCTCGCCGGTTCCGTCAATACCCTCGACACCCGGTTGTTACCTACCGGTATGGCCTGCCGTGACGTCGTCGACGGTGCCGGGCGCGGGCAGGTCGACCAGCCGGGCCAGAGCGGCCCGGTGCCGATCGGCGGTGCCGAAGGCGATCGCGGCGCTCTTGGCCCGCTTCAGGTAGAGATGAGCCGGGTGTTCCCAGGTGAAGCCCAGCCCGCCGTGCAACTGGACGCAGGCCTCCGCCGCCCGGACCGCCACCGGGCCGCAGTACGCCTGGGCGAGCGCGGCAGCCAGCGCCGCCTCGGAGCTGGCGGCGTCCAGCCGGTCGGCGGCATGCCGGGCCACCGCCCGAGCCTCGGTCAGTTCCACCCAGAGGTCGGCCAGCCGGTGCTTGACCGCCTGGAACGAGCCGACCGGCCGACCGAACTGGTGGCGCTGCCGCACGTAGGCCACCGTCGTGTCCAGACACCACTGGGCTATTCCGACCTGCTCCGAGGCGAGCAGCGCCGCACCCGCGGTCAGCGCCGCCGTCACCGCCGTGTCGGCCGCCGGGCCCACGGCGACCGGGCGGGCCGGCGCGGCGACGAACTCGATGTCGACAAGCGGCCGGGTGCCGTCCAGTGACACCACGGAGTGCCGCCGTACCGCCGGCTCGGCGGCGTCGACGGCGTACAACCCGTCGCCGGCCGGGACCAGCAGCAGACCGTTCGGCGCGGTGTCGGCCACACCAGGCACCCGACCGGACAGCGTCGGCCCGGGGCCGACCGTGACCGGTCCGGGGGCCGCGTCGGGCGCGGTGGCGAGGCCGACCGCCAGCGCCACGTCGCGTGCGGCGGCGGCGACCTGGCGCAGCAGGGTGGACTCGCCGCAGGCGAGCAACGCCCGGGTCGCCACGACAGCGCCGAGGAAGGGCACCGGCGCGACCGCCCGGCCCAACTCCTCCAGCACCACCGCGACCTCCCGGAAACCGGCCCCCGCGCCACCGTGCTCGACCGGCACGGCCAGGCCGGTCACCCCGATCTGGTCGACCAGCAGACGCCACAGCGTCTCGTCGTACGACTCACCACCGTCAACGGCGGCGAGCACCCGCTGCCACGGTGCGTGCGCGACCAGCAGCGCCCGGACGCTGCCGCGCAGCGCCTCCTCGTCGGCGTCGTAGAGCAGCTCGGTCATCGGTCCACCCGGGGTTCGGCGGGCAGCCCGAGCACCCGCTCGGCGATGATGCTGCGCAGGATCTCCGACGTACCGCCCTCGATGGAGTTGCCCCGGGCCCGCAGGTAGCGGTAGGTGGCGGTGCGGCCGAGCAGGTCCGGTTCGACCGGGCGGCGCATCGTCCAGTCGTCGTGCCGCAGCCCTTCGGCACCGCGCAGTTCCACCTCCAGACCGCTGATC
Organism: Micromonospora lutea; assembly: GCF_016863535.1. GTDB lineage: Bacteria > Actinomycetota > Actinomycetes > Mycobacteriales > Micromonosporaceae > Micromonospora > Micromonospora lutea. The sequence goes on along the minus strand of NZ_BOPB01000006.1, from coordinate 21,393 downwards.
CGCTGGCTCAGCTCGGCGAAGGAGAGCTTCACCGCGGAACCCTCGGGGCCGGGTTGACCGGCGGCGATCAGTTGGCGCAGACGCAGGGCGGCCAGGCGGGCCGCCTCGGCGCGTACCCAGGCGTGCAGGACCTCCTCGTGCAGGCCGCCGGTCCGCAGGTCGGGACGTTCCCGCCACAGCCGGGCCAGCACGCCGACCATGCCGCCCTCCCGGGGCATCGGTCGGCCACCGATGGCGACACGTTCGTTCATCAGCGTGGTGCGGGCGATCTGCCAACCGTGCCCGACCGCGCCGACCCGGTGGGTGTCGGGTATCCGGACCCCGGTCAGGAAGACCTCGTTGAACTCGGCCTCGCCGGTGACCTGCCGCAGCGGACGCACCTGTACTCCTGGCGCGGTCATGTCGCAGACGAAGTAGGTGATGCCGTGATGCTTCGGGGCCGCCGGGTCGGTGCGGGCCAGCAGGATCGCCCAGCGCGCCTCGTGGGCCAGGGACGTCCACACCTTCTGGCCGTCGACCACCCAGTCGTCACCGTCGGGCACCGCCCGGGTGCGCAGGCTGGCCAGGTCGGACCCGGCGTCGGGCTCGCTGAACAGTTGGCACCACACCTCCTCGCCGGTCCAGAGCGGTCGCAGCCAGCGCTGGCACTGGGCCTCACTGGCGTGGCGCAGCAGGGTGGGCGCGGCCATGCCGAGACCGATGCTGTTGCGCCGGGGCTGGTTGTCCGGGGCCCCGGCCTCGGCGAAGGCGTCGTCCACCACCGCCTGCAGGTCCGTTGGCGCACCGAGGCCACCCCGACCGGGCGGATGGTGCACCCAGGCCAGCCCGGCGTCGAAGCGGGCGCGTAGGAAGCCGAGGCGATCACCGCCCGGGTCGTGCCTGCGCAGGAACGCGGCGACCAGCGCGCGCAGCCCGTCGGCCGTGTGGTCGGACACTCACCCACCTCCAGCATTATTGCACTGTCAATGCAATATAAGGCCGCCGGTCCACGGGACGGAAGACCGGCGGCCAGGCGATCCGGGGCGGACGCGTCGCGCCCGCCCCGGTTGACGTCAGTGCGGGCAGGTGTTGCGGTACTCCTCCACCGCCAGGCCGCTCGGGCCGGGGCAGAGGAACTGCTCGTAGCGGGTGTCGTCGTCGACGAACCGCTTCAGCCAGGCCACCATCTGCTTGGCGGTGGGGGTGTTCACCGTGTTCGGGAAGAAGTGCCCCTCGTTGTTGAGTTCCAGGTACGCCTTCTCGGTGGCGGCCGGGATGCTGTTGTAGAACGGCTCGGAGTGCGACGAGACCGAGGCGACGGAGTCGCTCTCACCGCCGATGATCAGCGTCGGCACCCTCAGGTTCGACCAGTTCTTGGTCAGGTTCCACGGGGCCAGCGGCACGGCGGCCTGCAACGACGGCCGGCTCGCCGCGGCCTCCAGGCTGCCGCCGCCACCCATGGAGTGCCCGGCCACCGCGAGCCGACTCGCGTCGATCCGACCACGCACCGAACTGCGCTCGGTCAGGTAGTCCAGCGCGGCCAGCAGTTGCCGGCCCCGACTGCTCGGCTGGTCCAGGCGGGTGATGGTGTCGATGCCGATGACCACGAAACCGTGCGAGGCGATCCGCGGGCCCAGCCAGTCCAGGCTCGACCAGGAGGCGGTGTAGCCGGGCGAGATGGCTACCGCGCCGAAGGTGCCCGCCGTGGTGGTGGTCGGGTAGTAGATGACACCGCCGCCAAAACCGCTGACCAGCGAAGAGACATTCGTCGACGAGGTCGCGAAGGGGCCACGGCTGGCCTCGAGGATCGCGTTGGTCGGGTCCGGTCCCCGCTCGTACGGGTTGGCGGCCTGGGCGGGGGACGAGGTGGCGACGACGCCACCGGCGGCCACGACGGCGGCCATCGCCAGTCGGGCCAGGAGGGAGACGGAACGGGAACGGGTGGTGGTGGTTGATCGCACGTCGGATACTCCCTTGGGTTGGAGTGGTATCGACTGTGATCAGTGTTTGGGGCACCGAGCCAGCACCGCATCGGCAAAATCACCAGTCCCTGGGAGATGAAAGGAAGGGCCCCCTGTTAACGCCTCCGGTAGAGGAAGGGCTGCCGCAGCCGAGATTGCCGGTGCCGTCGGTGAAGCATGAAGCCTCACCGACGGCACGGATGACTCAGAGAGCTGTGCAGAGCGTGCCGTTGAGCCGGAACGCCGTCGGCGCCACGTTCGGCCCGCTGTACTCACCGACGAAGCCGACGCTCACCGTGCCTCCGGCGGCGATCTGGCGGCTGTCGTCGTTGTGGGTCACCCGCACGTTGCTGCCGACCTGTTCCCAGTTGGCGTTCCAGCCGCTGCCCACCTGCTGCCAGGTGGTCGGCCAGGTCCAGGTCAACGTCCAGCCGTTGATCGGCCGCACGGTGTTGTTGACGATGTCCACGTTCGCCACGTACCCGTTGCCCCAGTCCGTGGTGTTGGTGAAGCGGACCCCGCACGCGCTGCTTGTCGGGCTGCCGGTGGTGAAGGTCAGTGGCGGCGAGGCCCAGGAGACGCGTCCGGCGGTGTCGCGGGTGAGCACGTTGACGGTGTACCGGCTGCCCGGGTTCAGGTTGCCGACGGTGAGTGAGGTGCCGCTGGTCTCGCCGAGCTGCTCGCTGACCGCGCCGTGCTGGCGGTGAACCTCGTACTTGGCGATCGGGCTGCCGCCCGGGGTGGCCGCCGGCCAGGAGATCGTCGCGCTCCGGTCGGTGATCGCGCCGGCGGCGGGTTGGCCGGGTGCGCCGGGTGCGCCGGTCGTCGCGGCCGCCGGGCGGACCACCAGGGTGGTCAGCGAGTACGGCGGCAGGGTCCGGCTGGTCGCGCTGCCGGACCGGCTGGTGGTGATGGCGGTGGCACCGTTGGTGTGCGTGTGGACCGTCGGCTCCCCGCTCGACGGGGCAAAGCCGGCATAGTCGATCTCGACCTCGCGGGCGTTGTCCGGGTCCTTGTTGACCAGCAGCACCGCCACCTCGCCGGTGGCTCGGCGTACCGCGTGCACGGCGACCAGCGGTTCGTCGCTGTCCGCCCGGATGAACTGATCGCCGGTACGGGCGAAGCGGCTCATCATGGACAGCCCGTGATAGGCGGCGAAGGGCGTGTTCAGCGGTGGCTCGCAGATCGATCCGTCCGAGGTGCAGGTGCCGCTGGAGAGCATGCCGAAGTCGCCGTAGTCGGTCTGCCCGGCCACTGTCGACACCCGGCCGATGCCGTTGCGCACGTTCCACCAGTGGACGGTGAACACCCCATTGGCCAGCAACCCACTGTACGCGTCGGCCAGGAACAGCGCGGCCGGCTGACTGGTCATCCCCTCGGCGGTGACGTTCACCTCGGTGAGGCTGATGCCGATCCGACCGGCGTTCGGGCCGGCGTACTGCGTGATCTGCTGCCGGAGCAGGTGGACCGCGTCGGTGATGTGACTGGTCCGGGGCAACGACTCGGCGGCGCTGCCGCCCGGGTACCAGTGCACGTCGACAAAGTCGATCTTCTGTCCGGCGATGGTCAGCACGGTCTGGTTCCACGGTCCCGGGTCGTCACCGGCGGTCAGCCCGTCGGGCCAGTTCGCCGGCATGGTGAGCACCGCGCCGACCTTGATGCTCGGGTCGACCGCCTTCATCGCGTCGGCGTACGCGACCACCAGGTTCGCGTAGTAGGTGGCGCTCTTGTCGGGGTGGTGGTCGGCCTCCCACTCCGCCCCGTAGTGGCCGTTGCCGTAGTTCTCGTTGCCGACCGTCCAGTATCGCGCGTCGTAGCCCTTGGTCACGTTGGCGTACCGGACCCACTCGGCGGCTTCCTCGGGGGTGCCGGTGCCGTAGTTCGCGATGATCATCGGTTGGGCGCCGGCCCGCCGTACACCGGCCATGAAGGTGTCGAAGTCGGTTCCGGGCGCGACGTAGCCGCCGGGGGCGGTGTGGTCCCGCCAGTGGTAGATGTCGGCGTAGGAACCACCGGGATAGCGCATCATCTGCACCCCGGCCGCCCGCATCAGGTCCGACGTGTCGGTGGTTCCCAGCTGCGAGTCCCAGATGGCGTGGTTGACGCCGAGGGCGGTGTCGGGCACGGTGGCCAGCCCGGCCCGAGCGTTCACGGTCACCGTCGCCGGCGTGGTCGCCGCAACAGCTTCCGGCTGGTCGATCCCGACCAGTGCGGCCGTGCCGACCAGCAGACCGACCGCGAGGATGGCGGGCGCGCGGCGGGCGGGCGCGCGGCGGGCGGATCGTGGAGGTGGAGCCAGGAGTCGAACACCGTACCGGTCCGATCGATTCATGATCTTCCCTTGTTGGTCACGCGGAGGTCCACCGGTCCTGAGCCCGACATGCCAGGCTCAGGACCGGTGGAACAGAGACGAATCCGTCTTCGACCGTCGTCCCCCGGGACCGTGACGGTCCCGGTTGCCCATCGGGCGACGATCACTCACACGCGCGACAACGCATCGGCGTTCAAGAGTCCCACAGCATCGGGTCCGGCTCAACGACCGGTTCGGCGCGCCGCGCGGTGGTCACCGCGGCCGACCGCCACCCGTCGCGACCGCGGCCGGCCGGTCAGCCCACCTTCGGGCTGGCCCGGTCGATGATCGCGGCGAAGTCGACACCCGCCGGCAACGTGCCGTAGGCGTGCCCCCGATCGCCGCCGAGCCGGGACGCGCAGAAGGCGTCGGCGACCGCCGGATGACCGTGACGCACCAACAGCGCGCCCTGCAACACCAACGCCAACTGTTCGACCAGCCGCCGGGCGCGTACCTCCAGGTCGGCGGGATCGGCCAGGGCGGCCCGCACCTGGCGGACGGCGGCGTCGAGCCGGGCGTCGGCACCCGCGGCGGCGTCCACCTCCGACTGGAACGCCGCCATCACCTCCGGCTGACCGGAGAGCGCGCGCAGCACGTCGAGCGCGGCGACGTTCCCGGAACCTTCCCAGATCGAGTTGAGCGGCGACTCGCGGAACAGTCGCGGCATCCCGGACTCCTCCACGTAGCCGTTGCCACCCAGGCACTCCAGCGCCTCCGCGGCGTGACCGGGCCACCGCTTGCAGACCCAGTACTTGCCCACGGCGAGGGCGATCCGCTTGAACGCCGCCTCGGCCGTGTCGCCACGGGCGGCCCGGTCGGTCGCCCCGGCCAGGCGCATCATCAGCACGGTGGCGGCCTCGGACTCCACCGCGAGGTCCGCCAGGACGTTGCGCATCAGCGGCTGGTCCACCAGGTACCGGCCGAACGCCCGCCGGTGGGCCGCGTGATGGACGGCGGTGACGACCCCGTGACGCATGCCGGACGCCGCGCCGATCACACAGTCCAGGCGGGTCAGGTTCACCATGTCGATGATGGTGCGTACGCCCCGCCCCTCGTCACCGACCCGCCAGGCCACCGCCTCGTCGTACTCCACCTCGCTGGAGGCGTTGGAGCGGTTGCCGAGCTTGTCCTTGAGTCGCATCAACCGCATCGGGTTGCGGGTGCCGTCGGGAAGCACACGCGGAACCAGGAAGCAGGTGAGCCCACCCGGCGCCTGGGCCAGGGTGAGGAAGAGGTCGCACATCGGCGCGGAGGTGAACCACTTGTGCCCGACCAGCCGGTAGCTGCCGTCGGGCGTCGGGCGGGCCGTGGTGGTGTTGGCCCGTACGTCCGACCCGCCCTGCTTCTCCGTCATCGACATGCCGGCCAGCAGTCCCTGCTTGCGTTGGGGCTCCCGCAGCCCGAAGTCGTAGCTGCGGGCGGTGAGCAGCGGCTCGTAGCGGGCAGCCAGGTCGGGGGCGTGCCGCAGCGCCGGCACCGCCGCGTAGGTCATCGAGATCGGGCAACCGTGGCCGGCGTCGGGTCGCCAGACGTGGAACTTCGCGGCCCGCGCCACGTGGGCGCCGGGCCGCTCGTCGTTCCAGGGCGCGGCGTGCAGGCCGTGCGCCACGGCGGTACGCATCAACTCGTGCCAGGAGGGGTGGAACTCGACCTCGTCGATCCGGTGGCCGTAGCGGTCGTGGGTACGCAGCACCGGCGGATGTTCGTTCGCCAGGCGACCATGCTCGGCCGCCTGTTCGGTGCCGGCCAGCCTGCCGAGTTCGTGCAGCTCGGTCGTGGCCCAGGCGGCCCCCTCCCGGCCCAGCGCGTCGAGCAGGGCGGGTTCGTCAGCCGTGTCGTGGCCGACCAGCGACGGAACCTGGTTGAACACCTCGTGTGTGCTCACGACGGAACTCCCAACGCGCGGTGGATGAAGGTGATCAGGCCCGCGATGGTCTCCGGACCGGCGACCCCGGCGGCCAGCGGACCCACCATCGCCTCGGCCAGGGCGCCGACCACGGCGGTGGAGGTCAGCTCGGGATCCTGTGGCGGCAGCTCGCCGCCGGCCACCCCGTCGGCGATGTAGCCGGCCAGCAACGCCGCGTGGGCGCGCCGGAAGACCAGCCGCTGCGCCTCCACCGCCGGATCGACCGGCTCGACGAGCAGGGCGTACGCCAGCCGCGGGGACCGCAGGGCCCGCCCGGCGAAGGTCTCGATGACCGCCCGGACCCGCGCGGTGGCCGTGCCCTCGGCGGCGGCTGCCCGGGTGACCGCGTCGATCTCCCGCTGGCTGGCGGTGCGGAACACCTCGGCGAAGAGGTCGGCCTTGGCCGGGAAATGCCGGTAGACGCTCCCGGTGGCCACCCCGGCCCGCTCGGCGACGGCCGCGACCGAACAGCCGGCATAGCCGTGCTCGGCCAGGATGCCGAGGGCCGCGTCGACGATCCGCTCCCGCGAGGCGGTCAGCCGTGCCCTCACCCGCTCGGTGCTCCGGTACGCCACACCAAGAATTGAATCACCATTCATTTCTTGGCGGCAAGGTGGCCCTCGGGTCGGGCCGCTCAGCGCGGCGAGGGTGCCCGACCGGGCGGGTCAGTCCAGCGGCTTGGCGAACCAGTGGTGTGCGTACGGGTTGCGGTTGTAGGGCGGGATCTCCCGGTAGCCCGCGCTACGGTAGAGCTGGATCGCCTCGGCGAGGGTGCGGTTGGTGTCCAGACGGACGCTGTGCGCGCCGGCTGCGGCGGCATGCCGCTCCAACTCGCGCAGCAGGCGGCGGCCGACACCGAGCCCGCGCACCGATGCCGACACCCACAACCGTTTGATCTCAGCGGGCTCACCCGGCGGCAGTCGCACCGCGCCACAGCCCACCGCCTCGGTCGCCACGGTGGCCACCAGGAACAGCCCGGACGGTGGCACCAGTTCGTGATCGTCGACTCCGCTGCCGGCCGGGTCGAAACCCGAGTCGAACCGGGTGGCGAGTTCCCGCGCGTACGCCCGCAGACAGGACCGGGCACGCGGCTCACCCGGATGGCAGGGACCGATGGCGACCAGCGACGCCATCAACAGGTGCTCGACCTCGGCCATGGCGGCGACGAGCCGGTCCCGCCGGCCGTCGCTCAGCGGTTCCAGCACCGCCCAGGCCAGGTCGTCGGACCTGCCGTCGAGCAGTTCCCACTCGGCGCGACCGGCCGCGGTGAGGCGCGCGGTGCGTATCCGCCCGTCGCCCTCACCGGGTCCGACGACCACCAGGCCAGCTCTTTCCAGGGTGCGCAGCAGCCGGCTGAGGTAGCCGGCGTCGAGATCCAGCCGGGCGCGCAACGCCGCCACCTCGGCACCGCCGTGACCGATCTCCCAGAGCAGCCGGGACTGCGCGAGCGGCCGGTCACGGGCGAGATAACTGTCGTCCAGCGCGCCGACGCGCTGGGTCACGGTGCGGTTGAAGCGCCGCACCACGTCAACGAGCGCACGATCCACGATCCCTGACTTTAGAGCGACCGGCAGTAGGGCTGGCGGGGCTGCGGCGCGCCCTGGCACTTCGGCTGGCGGCGTTGTCGTCGTCGGCCATGCAACACCGGCATGGCCTCCTCCTCCGCCTTGCCACCCTCGGCCAAGACCCGCCTCGCCTCCACCGCCCTACTGCCGGTCGCTCTTAGTCAGAGAATCCCGCGAGGGCAGTCGCGGACGCTGTCCGGCCTCGGCCGGATCGAGGGTCGGGTCGGGTCGGGCCACCGTCCGGCCATTTCACGTCTTGCGAACGCCATATCGGGCCGCGTATGTTAGCGATAACATCGATGAGCTTGGCACGAGTCGGCCACCGCAGCGAAACACCCGCCGGGCCCGGTCGACGTGCGCTGCGCGCCGCGCGTCGACGTCATCGCACAGTCCTCGCCGCCCGGTCGGCCACCACCCCCGCCGGGTCGAGCGGCGCTCCCCCATGCCACCACGGAGGTCGTGATGCCCTACCCGTCCCTGAACCGTCGACACGTGCTCCGGGCCGCCGGCGCAGCCGCCGTGGCCGCTGCCGTCGGCCCCACGCTGGCCAACGGCACCGCCAGCGCGGCGCTTCCCCCGGTACGCCCCGATCTCGGCGTCTCCGCCTACGCCTTCGAACCGGGCCAGGTGCGGTTGACCACCAGCCGCTGGCTGGACAACCAGAACCGTACGGTCAACTACCTGCGCTTCGTCGACGTCAACCGGCTGCTCTACAACTTCCGCGCCAATCACCGGCTGTCCACCGCCGGCGCCGCGGCACTCGGTGGCTGGGAGGCGCCCAACTTCCCGTTCCGCACCCACTCCCAGGGGCACTTCCTGAGCGCCTGGGCGTACACCTGGGCCGTACTCGGCGACACCACCTGCCGGGACAAGGCCAACCACATGGTGGCCGAGTTGGCCAAGTGCCAGGCCAACAACGCGGCGGCGGGCTTCAACACCGGATACCTCAGCGGTTTCCCCGAGTCCGACTTCACGGCCGTGGAGAACCGCACGCTCAACAACGGCAATGTGCCGTACTACGCCATCCACAAGACCCTGGCCGGGCTGCTCGACGTATGGCGGCTCGTCGGCAACAACCAGGCGCGCGACGTGCTCCTGGCCTTCGCCGGCTGGGTCGACTGGCGCACCAGCCGACTGTCGTCGGCGCAGATGCAGTCGATGCTGGGCACCGAGTTCGGCGGCATGAACGCCGTGCTGACCGACCTGTACCAGCAGACCGGCGACGCCCGCTGGCTGACCACCGCCCAACGCTTCGACCACAACGCGGTGTTCAATCCCCTGGCGGCCAACTCCGACCAGCTCAACGGGCTGCACGCCAACACCCAGGTGCCGAAGTGGATCGGCGCGGCCCGCGAGTACAAGGCCACCGGCACCAGCCGGTACCGGGACATCGCCAGCAACGCGTGGAACATGACGGTCAACGCCCACACCTACGTCATCGGCGGCAACAGCCAGGCCGAACACTTCCGGGCACCCAACGCCATCGCCGGATACCTGCGCAACGACACCTGCGAGGCGTGCAACACGTACAACATGTTGAAGCTGACCCGGGAGCTGTGGCTGCTGGACCCGAACCGGGTGGCGTACTTCGACTTCTACGAGCGGGCACTGCTCAACCACCTGATCGGGGCGCAGAACCCGGCCGACAACCACGGCCACATCACCTACTTCACCCCGTTGAACCCCGGCGGGCGGCGGGGCGTGGGACCGGCCTGGGGCGGCGGCACCTGGAGCACCGACTACAACTCCTTCTGGTGTTGCCAGGGCTCGCAACTGGAGACCAACACCACGCTGATGGACTCGGTCTACTTCCACAACGGCACCACGCTCACGGTGAACCTGTTCATGCCGTCGGTGCTCGACTGGTCGCAGCGTGGCATCACGGTCACCCAGACCACCACCTACCCGGTCGGCGACACCACGACCCTCACCGTCACCGGCAACGTCAGCGGATCGTGGGCGATGCGGATCCGCATCCCGGCCTGGACGCAGGGCGCGACGGTCAGCGTCAACGGCACCGCGCAGAACATCACCACCACCCCGGGCACGTACGCGACACTCACCCGGTCCTGGACCTCCGGCGACACGGTGACCGTACGACTGCCAATGCGCGTGATCGTGCAGGCGGCCAACGACAATCCGAACGTGGTCGCCCTGACCTACGGCCCGGCGGTGCTCTCCGGCAACTACGGCAACACCGCGCTCTCCGCGCTGCCCGCCCTGGCCACCACCTCGGTCACCCGGACCAGCACCTCGGCGTTGACCTTCACCGCCACCGCCAACGGCTCCACGGTCAACCTGGGCCCGTTCTACGACGCGCACGGTCACAACTACACCGTCTACTGGAATGCCAACGGTCAGTCGCCGGGCACCGGTACGGCGACGTTCCGGCTCGCCAACGTCGCCAGTGGTTTGGTGCTCGGCATCGAGAACATGTCGACCGCCGACGGGGCGCCGGCGTTGCAGTGGGCCGACAACGGCACCGCCGACCACGACTGGCAGCTGGTCGTCGACGGCAGCGCGGTCAAGTTCCGCAACGCCAACAGCGCCAAGGTGCTCGGGGTGCAGAACATGTCGACCGCCGACAACGCGCAGGTCCTGCAATGGTCGGACACCGGCACGGCCGACCATCGGTGGACGATCGTGGACGTCGGCGACGGCTCACACAAGATCCGTAACGGGCACACGGGCAAACTGCTCGCCGTCCTCAACGGTTCCACTGCCCAGGGTGCCCGAATCGTTCAGGATCCGGACAACGGCACGTCGGACAACCAGTGGCGGTTCCTGCCCAACGGTGCCCGCCGGATCCAGAACCTGGCGACGGGTCTCGTCCTCGGCGTACAGAACATGTCCACCGCCGACGGCGGCCTGGTGATCCAGTGGGGCGACACGGGCACCGCCGACCACCTCTGGACCGCCCTCGTGGACAGCGGTGGCTACCTGCGCCTGCGCAACTCCAACAGCGGCAAGGTGCTCGCGGTGGAGAACGGCAGCAGCGCCAACGGCGCCCGGGTGGTCCAGTGGGCCGACAACGGGGCGACCAGCAACCGGTGGCGGTTGCGGTACGCCGCGAACGGCTACTTCCGGATCCAGTCCGCCAACGGCGGCCGGGTGCTCGGCGTCACCGGCGCCTCGTCCAGCCAGGGCACCCAGATCGTGATCTGGGACGACAGCGGCGCGGCCGACCACCGCTGGCGCTTCATCTGAGCCCGCCCTCGTGGGGAAACGGTCAGCGGCGGGGTGGCGGGGCGACGCTTCGGCGCGCCACCAGAGTCGGGGCGATGGTCCGGCGCAGGGCACCGCCGCTGACCGACTCGATCTGGGTGAGCAGCATCTCCAGACTCGCCCGGGCCACCGCGCCGAAGTCCGGTCGTACGGTGGTCAGCGGCGGGATGAAGTAGGCCGCCTCCGGCACGTCGTCGAAGCCGACCACGCTGATGTCGTCCGGCACCCGGCGGCCGTGCTCGTGCAGGGCCCGCAGCACCCCGAGAGCCAGGTGGTCGTTTGCGGTGAAGACCGCGGTGACGTCCGGCATCCGGGCCAACATCTGCCCGCACCGATAACCGGCCGCCGCGGACCAGTCCGCCGGCACCAGCGGCGGGATCTCCGCGCCGGCCGAGGTCAGGGCCTCCCGCCAGCCCTCGATCCGGCCGGCGCTGTCGAACCAGTCCGACGGACCGGAGACGTGCCAGACCGTACGATGACCGGCGTCGAGCAGGTGCTGGGTGGCGGCCCGGGCACCGGCCGCCTGATCCACTGTCACCAGCGGCATCGGTCGATGCGGATCCCCGTCCACCGTCACCAGCGGCACATCCTGGGGCAGGCGCTCCAGCGCCTCGCCGGCCGATTCCACCGGCGCGATCACCACGATGCCGGCGACCCGGTGTGCCAGGTGCCGCTCGACCACCGCGGAGATCGAGCGATGGTCGAGGTCACGCACGCTTCCCACGCTGACCGCGAACCCGGACTCCGCAGCCGTCTGCTCCAGCGCGGCCAGCAGGGAGGCCGGACCGTAGAGCGTGGTGTTCTGAGCCACCACCCCGATCACCTGCGACCGGCCGGTGACCAGGGCACGGGCCGCCCGGTTCGGTCGGTAGCCCAGCTCCGCGATGGCCGCCTGGACGCGCAGCCGGGTCTGCTCGCGTACGTTCGGATGGCCGTTCAGCACTCGTGAGACCGTCTGATGGGACACACCAGCGAGGCGGGCCACGTCGGTCATCGCAGGATCGCGTACGGCCATCTCACACTCCCCGCAATCCAGTCGCTCGCCGCAGCCCGTCGGCGATGACTGGCACGGCTCAGTACAAAGATCCCCTCGCGCGGTGCCCACGCCAGCCCGTGCCGACCGGATGGAAAGCGCTAGATCACGCACAGTCTAGCGCCAGCAACCGCGTCGATGGCCGCCGCCCCGACCGCGTCCGCCATCAAAGTTCTCCGGCGATGCCTTGTTAACGGTCACACCCGACAGCTGTCGTGTTCCGTCCGATCCGCGCGAGCGCGCAAGAAGTCCGCGTCGAAGCGTGCCAAATAATTTACAGACATTGATGATAGCGATAACATTTCCGTCATCGGAATGGCACCTACCGGCACGGCGCGGCTGGTGCCGCCCAGGCCCAGACCAGGGGTGACACCAGCACATCCGGGCTGCGCGCAGCGGCGTCCGGACGGCAGCGCCTGAGCGTGGCGGTGTGTCCGGGATCCACCAGCGCAGTTCCACGGGCCGCGTCCCACCGATCGCCGCGAGACCGCAGCCGGTGGCCCAGCCGATACCGCACCGACAAGGGAGGAATTCAACGTGCGTAGCGCAAGAAGGTGGCTGACCGCCGCCCTCGGCATCCTGGCGGTGACGCTCACCGCGAGCTTCGCCGACGGGGTCATCTCCCCCAAACCGGCGCAGGCGCTGAACAACGGCGTCGCCCGTACCCCACCGATGGGCTGGAACACCTGGAACACGTTCGGCTGCAACATCAACGAGACCCTCATCCGCCAGATGGCCGACTCGATCGTCAACCACGGTCTGCGCGACCTCGGCTACAAGTACGTCGTCGTCGACGACTGCTGGTTCAACCCGAACCGGGACGCGCAGGGCAACCTCCAGGCCCACCCGCAGCGGTTCCCGAGCGGCATGAAGGCGCTCGGCGACTACCTGCACTCCCGTGGCCTGCTGTTCGGCATCTACCAGGCACCGCTGGACCGCACCTGTGCCCAGTACTTCAACTCCTTCCCCGGCGCCACGGGCAGCCTCGGGCACGAGTACCAGGACGCTCGGCAGTTCGCCGCCTGGGGCGTGGACTACCTCAAGTACGACTGGTGCTCCCCCACCGGCACCATCAACGAGCAGGTGGCGCGGTTCAGCATCATGCGCGACGCGCTGGCGGCCGCCGGACGGCCGATCGTCTACAGCATCAACTCGAACAGCATCCATGAGAAGACCGGGCCGCAACGCAACTGGAGCGATGTGGCGAACCTCTGGCGGACCACCGAGGACATCACCAACACCTGGGACAGCGGCCAGACCAACGGCTACCCGATGGGCATCCAGAACATCGTCAACGTGAACGTGCCACTGGCCGGCTACGCCGCACCGGGCGGATTCAACGACCCGGACATGCTGGAGGTCGGCAACGGCGGCATGAACGACACCGAGATGCGCAGTCACTTCGCGCTGTGGTCGATCATGGCGGCGCCGCTGATGATGGGCAACGACCTGCGCTCGGCCAGCGCCGCGACCCTGGACATCCTGCGCAACCAGCACCTGGTCGCGATCAACCAGGACACGTTGGGGTTGCAGGCCGTCCAGGTCTCCCATGACGGCACCCGGCGGGTCCTGGCCAAGCGTCTGGCCAACGGTGACGTCGCGGTCGCCCTGTTCAACCAGGGCAACTCCACCACGACGGTCTCCACCACGGCGGCGGCGATCGGCAAGACCGGCAGTTCGTTCACCCTGCTCAACGCGTGGACCAACGGCACCTCCACGACCACCGGAACCATCTCCGCGAGCGTTCCGGCGCACGGCACCGTGGTGTACCGGGTCAGCGGCGGCGGCACCACCGACCCGCCGGTCCCGAGCACCTTCCGGCTGCGCAGCGAGTCGTCCGGGCGCTGCCTCGACCTCGACAACTCCAACACCGCCAACGGCACCGGCACCCTGATCTGGGACTGCCACAGCAACCCCAACCAGCAGATCAGCCAGCAGGGTCAGACGTTGCGGATCCTCGGTAAGTGCCTGGACGTGCCCACGAACGCCACCAACGGCACCCGGGTGCAGGTCTGGGACTGCAACGGCGGCACCAACCAGCAGTGGACGTTCAACGGCAACGGCACGGTGAGCAACGGCCGCTTCCCGTCGCTGTGTCTGGACGTGAACAACGCGGGCACGGCCAACGGGACCGCGGTGATCCTCTGGTCCTGCCACGGCAACGCCAACCAGCGGTGGGCCCGGGCATGAGCACCGCCCGGCAATCACGGGCACGCGGCGCCACGCCGCGTGCCCGCACCACCCGGTGGCGTATGTTGCCGCGACCCGCACGTCGGGGCAGGACGGCGCTCCGTCGCCTCGTCGCCGTGCTCGCGGGCCTGGCCTGCACGATCGCCCTGTTGCCCGGTACCGCGCGGGCCGACAACCCGATCGTCCAGCACATCTACACCGCCGACCCGGCGCCGATGCTGCACAACGGCCGGGTCTACCTCTACACGGGCCACGACGAGGACGGCTCCACCTATTTCACCATGCGTGACTGGCGGGTCTTCTCCTCGGCCGACATGGTGAACTGGACGGATCACGGCACGCCGATGAGCCTGGCCACGTTCGCCTGGGCCGATGCCAACGCGTGGGCCGGGCACGTCATCGCCCGTAACGGCAAGTTCTACTGGTACGTGCCGGTCCGGCAACGCTCCAACGGGCAGATGGTCATCGGGGTGGGGGTCGCGGACAGCCCGACCGGGCCGTTCCGTGACGCGATCGGCCGCCCACTCGTCGGCAACGGCGAGATCGATCCGCACGCGTTCATCGACGACGACGGGCAGGCGTACCTGTACTGGGGCAACCCCAACCTGTGGTACGTCCGGCTGAACTCCGACATGATCTCGTTCTCCGGGGGCCCGACCCAGATCCCGCTCACCACCGCGGGCTTCGGTACCCGTACCGGCAATGCCAGCCGCCCCACCCTCTACGAGGAAGGGCCCTGGGTCTACAAGCGCAACGGGCTCTACTACAACGTGTTCGCGGCGGAGTGCTGCTCGGAGTTCATCGGCTACTCGACGGCGCCCGGCCCGACCGGCCCGTGGACCTACCGGGGAACGGTCATGCCGCGGCAGGGTTCCAGCTTCACCAATCACCCCGGCGTGATCGACTTCGCCGGCGGGTCGTACTTCTTCTACCACAATGGGGCGCTACCCGGCGGTGGCGGCTACACCCGGTCGGTCGCGGTGGAGAAGTTCACCTACAACTCCAACGGAACCATCCCCACCATGAACATGACCACCACCGGCGCACCCCAGGTCGGCACGTTGAACCCGTACGTGCGCCAGGAGGCCGAGACGATCGCCTGGGGGTCCGGCATCGAGACCGAGCCGTCCAGCGAGGGTGGCATGAACATCGGTTGGATCGACAACGGCGACTACATCAAGGTCAAGGGGGTCGCCTTCGGCACCGGCGCGACCAGCTTCTCCGCGCGGGTCGCCTCGGCTGCCAGCGGTGGCCGGATCGAGGTCCGGCTGGACAGCGCCAGCGGCCCGATCGTCGGCACCTGCACGGTGGCCGGTTCCGGCGGTTGGCAGAACTGGACGACCACCAGTTGCGGGGTGAGCGGAGCCACCGGTACCCGGGATTTGTTCCTGCGCTTCACCGGCGGCAGCGGCAGTCTGTTCAACGTCAACTGGTGGCAGTTCGCTGGCGGCGGTAGCGCCCCCACGGCGTACCGGATCATCAACCGGAACAGTGGACAGGTCGTCGACGTGCAGCAGCCCAACCTCGACAACCTTGCGGTGATCGGCCAGTGGAGCAGCAACGGCAACGCTTGGCAGCAGTGGCGCTTCCTCGATGCCGGCAACGGCAACGTACGGCTGCAGAGCGTGCACAGCGGCAAGTGCGTCGACGTACGCGATGTCTCCACGGCTGACGGCGCGCAGATCATCCAGTACACCTGCCACGACGGCCTGAACCAGGTGTTCAGCTGGCGATCGACCGGCGACGGCTACCAGCAGCTGGTCAACGTCAACAGCAACAAGTGCCTGAACGTGGTTGGCGGCTCCACCGCTCAGGGCGCCGCCCTGGAGCAGCGGACCTGCAGCTCCGCGTCCAGCATGCAGTGGTCCCGCGCCGCCTGACGACAGCGCGCGGACCGGGTGCCGGGTGGGATTTCCCACCCGGCACCTCGTTTCCCGGTCGACTGCGGTGGCCAGGGTGCCCTGACCCGGGATCCGAGCTGAACCGTCCGTGCTCTCACGCAGTGGCGTGAGTCGTTCGTACTCTCAGTTCGACAGCTTCAGCATCAGCCGGGGCGTGTGTGTCGGACGGGGTTGTCCAAGCCCGCCGGACGGAGAAGGGGCCTGTCGTCCGCTCGGCGGGCAGACGACAGGCCCCAGTCTGTGGGTGACGAACCGGCGGTGCTTCGTACGACGCCGGGCCGTCACCGTTCACGTCACGGCGTGGTCAACTCGAAGCGTCGGACCGTCACCGCACCGCCCAACGCCTGGGTGGCGTGGTTGAAGATGGCGAACCGGTAGCCCATGAAGAACGTCCAGTTGTTGTTCAACGTCAGGGCGTTGCCCAGTGGGACGAAGGTGACCCCGTCGGTGCTGTACGAGAAACGCGCCTGCCGGCCGGAGCCGGGCCGGATGTCGGCATTGGCCCGCAGCCAGATCCGCCCGCCGGAGACCGCGGCGCTGGCGACCTCGCTGCCGGTGCTGGTGGTGTCCCAGTTGCTGTTCATGTTCAGGCCGTTGGTCATGACCACCCTGGTGTTCCCGTTGTCCCGCCGGACGCCGATCCACGCCGAGACGTCCCGCAACATGGCCAGACCGGTCCGGTCGCCGTCGCGCATCGTCGAGTAGTCGATCTCGACCGTGCCGGTCGAGGTCGGTCCCTGGATGCGGTGGGTGATCGTGTTGCGGGCCTGGTAGAGGTCGTTGGTCACGCTGGCGGTCTGCAGCCGCAGCCCGTTGTTCACCGACCACCGGCTGTTGTCCGGGTTGTGGTTCCATTCCCACTGCGGGCCGAGAGTGGTGCCGGCGAACGTGTCGGCTCCGGTGAGTGGCTTGACCGGACGCAGCGGCAGCGGATTCGGGTAGTTGACCCCCCAGGCGCCGTTGACCGTCTGCACCTGCGGCCAACCGTCCGCGGTCCAGTTGATCGGTGCGAGGGTCGGCACCCGACCGCCCGGGTACGCGTCGGTGAAGGCCATGTAGTACCAGGAACCGTTCGGCAGCTGCACCAGCCCGCCCTGGTGGGGAACGCCGCCGCCGGAGATGGGGCCCTGCATGTTGAGCAGCACCTGGCGCTGCTCGTACGGGCCGAAGGGGCCGTTGGTGGACTTGAGCACGTACTGGCCGTTGGCCGGACGGGTCAGCCAGATGTAGTAGGCGCCGTTGCGCTTGTAGAAGCGCGCGCCCTCCAGGGTGCCGATGCTCGACGGGGTCTGGTAGACCTGCTGGGCCCGGACCTGACTGCGTCCGTCAGCGGAGAGCTGAGCCACGCTGATGGTGCCGTTGCCGTACGCGACGTACATGGTGTCGTTGTCGTCGATCAGCATCCCCGCGTCGTAGTAGCACTGCGGCAGGGTGGCGTGCCGGCTCCAGGTGCCGTCGACGGCCGTCGCGGTGTAGATGTGGGTCTGGGCGAAGTTGATGCACCCGGCCCAGTAGTAGGTCTGGTTGCTCGGCCGGTAGTTCAGCGTGGAGGCCCAGATGCCCTCCACGTACGCCTGTTGCCCGCTGGGCAGGTCGTACTTGGTGCCGAAGTCCAGGCGGGGTACGGAGTGCCCGGCGAACTCCCAGTTCACCAGGTCGTACGAGCGCAGGATCGGGGCGCCGGGCGAGTAGTGCATGGTGGAGGCCGTCAGGTAGTACACCTCGCCGACCCGGATGACCTCGACGTCGGCGAAGTCCTGCCAGACGACGGGGTTGGTGAAGGTGCCACCGGGGGGTGGTGGCTCGGGTTGACCACCGCCAACCTGGACCAGCTGCCACTGCTGGTTGGCGCCGCCCCAGTCGTCGTACTGCACGATGTTGCCGCCGTCGGCGGTCGAGGCGTTCTGCACCTCCATGACCTTGTTGGAGTTGCGGTTGATCAGCCGGACGTAGCCGCCGGCCGAGTCGGCCAGCCGGAACTGCTGGTTGGCGCCGTTGTGGTCGCTCCACTGCACGATCGACGCGCCGTTGGCGGTGGAGAAGTTGTAGACGTCGAGCACCTTTCCGGAGTGCCGCGACTTCAGCCGGTAGTAGCCGCCGCCGGAGTCGACGAACTGCCACTGCTGCTGGTTACCGTTGTTCCGGGTCCACTGGGTGATCCGCGCCCCGTCGTTGGTGGCCAGGTTGTAGACGTCGAGCGCTTTGCCACTGTTGCGGTTGACCAGCACGTACCAGGCGTTGGTGTCCACCGTCGCCGCGGCGGCGGGCGATGGCGCCACTGCCGCGAGGGAACCGCCCACCACCATCGCCGACAGGATGGCGACCGCACGTGACAGCCAGCCGCGCCGGCCTGGCACGGCCCGTGGGACCTCACCATTGGCAATCATGATCCTCCTTCAGGATGCGAGCAGAACGAACAGCGAGACGGTCTCTCTGCGGCCTACGCCGTCACCGTTCAACAGGGCGTGTGATCGCTAACATGACCGCTCTGCCCAAGGGAGAGATCAGGTGACCACCAGCTTTATTCGACGTGAGCCGTCCCGGACGGCCACAGACATCGTCCGTCTTCACTACGACTGTGAGCGATAACAAGGTCTTCGTCAAGACGTAACATCGGCGACTCTCGTACTGCTGGAAGGAACCTGCCGCGGTCCCCGGCCGGCGCGATGACGCACCGGCCGAGGACGCTTGCCGCCCGCAGGCGGGGGCAGCCGCCGGCGTGGCGTACGGGCCCGCTGCGGCCGGTACGCCATCCAGCGTCGGAGGGGGTCAGAACCCCCGGGCGAGCCGGTAGTACGCCTGGTTCCAGCGCAGTTCGTTGGCGAACCGCCGGGGATCGGTGTCGGCGTCGATGACGACGAGTTCGGTCCGGCTCATCTCGGCGAGGTCGTGCAACTCCTCCACACCCACCGCCTGGGACAGCACCGTGTGATGCGGAGCGCCCGCCGTGATCCAGGCCTCGGCGGAACCGGGCAGGTGCGGCCGGGGCCGCCAGACCGCCCGAGCCACCGGCAACCGGCGCAGCGGTTGCGGCGGAGAGACCACGTCGACCTCGTTGGCCACCAGTCGGAACCGCTCGCCCATGTCCGCCAGGCCGAGCACCACCGCCGGGCCCGGCGCGGCGTCGAAGACCAGCCGGACCGGGTCCTCGCGACCGCCGATGCTCAGCGGATGGATCTCCACATTCGGCACCTCACCGGCGATCGAGGGGCAGACCTCAAGCATGTGGGCACCGAGCACCACCTCCTCACCCGGGGTGAGGTCGTAGGTGTAGTCCTCCATGAACGAGGTGCCGCCCTCGGTGCCGACCGCCATCGCCTTGAGCGTGTGCACCAGCACCGAGGTCTTCCAGTCCCCCTCACCACCGAAGCCGTAGCCGTCGGCCATGAGTCGCTGCACCGCGATGCCGGGCAGTTGACGCAACCCGCCCAGGTCCTCGAAGTTGGTGGTGAAGGCGCGGAAACCACCGGCGTCGAGGAACGTACGCAGACCCAGTTCCAGCCGGGCGGCGTACCGCAGGGAATCGTGCCGCTCACCGCCGGGCCGCAGTTCGGCGGCGACCCGGAAGGTGTCGTCGTACTCCTTGACCAGGTCGTTGATCTGCGCCTCGGCTACGTCGTCCACCACCCGCACCAGGTCGTTGACCCCGTAGGTGTTCACCGAGACCCCGAAGCGCAGCTCCGCCTCGACCTTGTCCCCCTCGGTCACGGCCACGTCGCGCATGTTGTCGCCGAATCGCGCCAGCCGCAGCGAGCGCATGGCCGACCAGCCGATCGCCGCCCGGGTCCAGGCGCCGACGCGGGAGACCACGCGAGGATCGGAGACGTGCCCGGCGACCGTCTTGCGGGCCACCCCGAGCCGGGTCTGGATGTACCCGAACTCCCGGTCGCCGTGCGCGGCCTGGTTCAGGTTCATGAAGTCCATGTCGATCTCGTCCCACGGCAGCAGGACGTTCGCCTGGGTGTGCAGGTGCAGCAGCGGGGTCTGCAACGCGTCCAGGCCCGAGATCCACATCTTGGCCGGCGAGAAGGTGTGCATCCAGGCGATCACCCCGACCGCCCCCTGCGCCGCGGCATCCCGGCAGATCCGCAGGATGTCGGCGCTGGTGGTCAGGACCGGCTTCCAGACCACCCGGGCGGGAATGTGCGGCGACTCGTCGAGCAGAGCGGCGATCTGACGGGACTGGTCGGCCACCTGCCGGAGCGTGTCCTCGCCGTACATTGCCTGGCTTCCGGTGAGGAACCAGACCTCGGGTTCAGGGTGTGTTGCCATGGGAGTTGCCTTCCGCGAGAGGGGCGGTCACTTGTGGCGGATGCCGATGAGGCGCTGGAGCAGGATGAACGCGAAGAGCAGGCCTCCGATCACGATCTTGGTCCACCAGGAGTTGAGGCTGCCGTCGAAGGTGATCAAGGTCTGGATCACGCCGAGTACCAGCACACCGAGCACCGTGCCGAAGATGTATCCCGAACCACCGGTGAGCACGGTGCCACCGATGACGACCGCCGCGATGACGTCGAGTTCCATCCCGATGGCGATCAGCGGGGCACCGGAGAGCGTGTAGAACGACAGCAGGATCCCGCCGATCGCCGCGCACAGACCACTGATGGTGTAGACGGCGATCCGGGTCCGGCCCAAGGGCAGCCCCATCAGCAGCGCCGACTGCGGGTTGCCACCGATCGCGTAGACGTTGCGCCCCAGGCGCGTGTACGCCAGCACGTACGCGGCGATCAGCACCACCGCGAACGCGATCAGCACACTGATCGAGACGAAGTTGCCCCGGGGATCGCCGATCCGGTGCTGCGACATCGTGGTCCAGAACCCGTCGGTGATCGGAATCGACGCGTTGCTGATGAACGTGCACATACCCCGGGCGAAGAACATCCCGGCCAGGGTGACGATGAACGGCTGGATGTCGAAGAAATGGATCGCACAGCCCATCAGGAACCCGAGCGTCGGTCCGATGAGCAGCGCGATCACCAGCACCAGCAACGCGGGCAGTCCAGACTGCAACAACCATGCCGAGACCATCGCGGTCATCGCCGCCACGGAGCCGACCGACAGGTCGATACCACCGGTGAGGATCACGAAGGTCATCCCGACGGCGATGACCAGCAAGAAACCGTTATCGATGAAGACATTGAAAATGACCTGGATGTTGGAGAACGCCCGATACTGGGACACACCGATGCCGTACATCACCAGCAACAGCGCCAGGGTCGCCAACACCGGCATGTGTCGCCGGGGCACCTTGGCCCAGCTCGGAACCCCACTCAAAGACGTCGT
>NZ_BOPB01000005.1 GCF_016863535.1 Micromonospora lutea | reverse complement strand
TATTCGCTCGCTGCCGCTCGCTCATGCCGGCACCTGCTCCTTCTGCCGCTGCGGTGTCGACTGCGGTGGTGGGGCCCCGTGCCGCCGACGGCGGAACTTGGCCCGGAAGGCCGGCGCCTGGATGAGGCAGACGGCAATGACGACGACCGCCTTGAACAGCAGCGCCGTCTGCGGTGAGATGTTCATGGCGTACACCGTGGTGGTGAGGGTCTGAATGATCAGCGCGCCGATGATCGTGCCGCTGAGGTAGAACCGGCCACCGGCGAGCGAGGTGCCACCGATGACGACCGCGAGGATCGCGTCGAGTTCCACCCACAGGCCGGTGTTGTTGCCGTCGGCGCTGGAGACGTTGGCGGTCATCATGAACCCGGCGATCGCGGCGCAGGCGGCGCTCACGACGTAGACGAGGAAGACGACCCGACCGGAACGGATGCCCGCCAACCGGCTGGCCTCCCGGTTGCCACCCACCGACTCGACGATCATGCCGAGCGCGGTGCGGCGGGTGAATGCCGCGACGAGCAGCGCCGCGGCCAACGCGATGAAGATTGCCAGGGGCAGGGTCAACAGGTGTCCCAGCCCGATCGCCCGGTACGGACCGGAGTTGATGGTGATGATCTGACCCTCGGCGATCAGCTGGGCCAGGCCTCGGCCGGCCACCATCAGAATCAGCGTGGCGATGATCGGTTGGATGCCGATGACGGAGACCAGGACGCCGTTCCAGGCGCCGAGCACCAGCGCCACCCCGAGCGCCATCGCGAGCGCGGTGAACACGGTGACGAGATTGTTCTGATCGGGCGCCCGACTGATGTAGAGGCAGGCGATGGCACCGCTGATCGCGCAGAGCGAGCCGACCGACAGGTCGATGCCGCCGGTGGAGATGACCAGGGTCATGCCCAGCCCCACCAGGATCAGCGGAGCGCTCAGCCGCAGGATGTCGATCGGAGTGCCGTACAGGTGCCCGTTGTTGATTTCCACGGCCAGGAACCCTGGACGGTAGATGGTGTTGGCCGCCAACATGACCACGAGCACGGCGATCGGCCAGAACAGCCGGTGACCGAGCAGGGTCCGGAAGCGGTTCCCGGCGTCGCTCATCGGCTCGCCTCCTTACGCACGGTGCCGCTGGCGATGGTCTGCATGACGCGGTCCGCGTCAACGGTGTCGTCGTTGTGGAGATGGGCGACCATCTCCCGGTCGCGCATCACCGCGATCTTGTGGCTCAGGCGCAGCACCTCCTCCAGTTCGGCGGAGATGAACAGCACCGCCATGCCGCCGTCGGAGAGCTGCACCACCAGCTTCTGGATCTCGGCCTTCGCGCCGATGTCGATGCCCCGGGTCGGCTCGTCGAGGATGAGCAGCCGTGGCTCGGTGATCAGCCAGCGGGCCAGCAGGACCTTCTGCTGGTTGCCGCCCGAGAGGTTGCGTACCGGCATGTCCGGGTTGGCCGGCCGGATACTCAACGCCTTGATGTACCGGTCGACCAGTTCGTCCTGGCGGCGACGCGGGATCGGACGCAGCCAGCCCCGTGCGGCCTGCATGGCCAGGATCATGTTCTCCCGGACCGACAGGTCGGCGATGATCCCCTCCGCGCGGCGGTTCTCGGAACAGAAGCCGATGCCGTGGTCGATGGCCTGCACCGGGTTACGCAGGCCCGCTCGGGCGCCGTTCACCTCGACCTCGCCGCGGTCGGCCCGGTCCGCGCCGAACAACAACCGCGCCACCTCGGTACGCCCGGAGCCGAGCAAACCGGCCAGGCCGACCACCTCACCGGCGTGGATGGTCAGGCTGAACGGGGCGACCGCACCCTTGCGACCGAGCTGCGACACCTCGACGAACGGGGTACCGCCCTCGATGGCCGTCAACTCCGGTCGGGGCTGCTCCTCGATTCGTTCGAGAACGTCGAGCTCCTTGCCGATCATCTTCTCCACCAACGCCAGCTGCGGCAGTTCGGCGGTCGGGTACTCCCCCACGAGCGTGCCGTTACGCAGCACGGTGATCCGGTCGGCGATGCCATAGACCTGGTCGAGGAAGTGGGTCACGAAGAGGATGGCGATGCCCTCGTCCCGCAGTTGGCGCATGATCCGGAACAGTTGCGCGACCTCACCGGCGTCCAGGCTGGACGTCGGTTCGTCGAGGATCAGCACCCGGGCCTGCACGTCGATCGCCCGGGCGATGGCGACCATCTGCTGCACGGCCAGCGAGAAACTCGCCACCGGCGCGGTGACGTCGATGTCGAGGTCCAGGCGGGCCAGCAGCTGCCGTGCCCGCCGCCGGACCTCACCCCAACGGACGGCACCGAAACGGCGCGGCTCCCGGCCGATGAAGATGTTCTCCGCCACGGACAGGTTCGGGCAGAGGTTGACCTCCTGGTAGACCGTGCTGACCCCGGCCGCGGCGGCCTGCATCGGTCCGTTGAAGGCCACCTGCTCGCCGTCGAGGGTGACGCTGCCCTCGTCGATGCCGTAGACGCCCGTCAACACCTTGATCAGAGTCGACTTGCCAGCGCCGTTCTCGCCCATCAGGGCGTGCACCTCGCCGGGAAAGAGCCGGAAGTCGACGTTGTGGAGTGCGCGCACCCCGGGAAAGGACTTGCTGATCCCGGTCATCGTCAGGACCGGACGACTATCCGTCATCCCATCGATCCTCTTCTAATTTTCATCGATGCGGAAGGGCCAATTACCCCGGCACGCCGCCCGACCGGCCTACCGGCCGGTCGGGCGGCGTGGCACGGGATGTCGGGCCAGACGCCCAGCCCGTCCGTCGGGAATGGGCGACGCGGTGGGGCCGCCCGCTGGTGGCGCGGCCCCGTGCGTCATCAGTACTTGCGGTTGGGCAGGGCCTCCTTGGCCTGCTCCTGCGTGAAGGTGGTCTCCTCGGTCTCGATCCGCGGCGGCACCTCCTCGCCGGCGTGCACCTTCTTGGCCAGGTCCATCAGCTGTGGGCCGAGCAGCGGGCTGCACTCCGCGATGAAGTTGAACTTGCCGTCGGCCAGGGCCTGCATGCCGTCCTTGACCGCGTCGATGGTGATGATGGTGATGTCCTTGCCGGGCACCTTGCCTTCAGCGGTGATCGCCTCCAGCGCGCCCAGACCCATGTCGTCGTTGTGCGCGAAGAGCACGTCGATCTTCGGGTGGGCCTTCAGGAACTGCTCCATCACCTGCTTGCCGCCCGCCCGGGTGAAGTCGCCGGACTGGGAGGCGATCACCTTCAACTTGGGGTCGGCGGCGATCGCCTCGGCGAAGCCCTTCTTCCGGTCGTTGGCCGGCGCCGAGCCGGTGGTGCCCTGCAACTCGACGATGTTCACGTCGCCGGTCGCGTCCTTCTTGTTCTCCACCAGCCACTCGCCGGAGAGCCGGCCTTCCTTGACGAAGTCCGAGCCGAGGAAGGTCTTGTAGAGCGACTTGTCGGCGGAGTCCACGGCGCGGTCGGTCAGGATGACCGGGATGCCGGCGTCCTTGGCCTCCTTGAGCACGGTGTCCCAGCCGGACTCCACCACCGGCGAGAAGGCGATCACGTCGACCTTCTGCTGGATGTAGTTGCGGATCGCCTTGATCTGGTTTTCCTGCTTCTGCTGCGCGTCGTCGAACTTCAGCTCGATGCCAGCCTCGGCCGCCGCCTCCTTGATGGAGTTGGTGTTGGCCGTGCGCCAGCCACTCTCCGCGCCGACCTGGGAGAAGCCCAGGACGAGCTTGCCGTCGTCGCCGCCGTCGCCGCCGGTGTCGCTGTTGCCGCAGGCCGCCACGCCGCCGGCGAGCAGCACGGCGGCGACGACCGCCATGGCGCGCCGACGCGCCATGGGGATTCGCATGTTCCTCATCGGATCTCCTCGGGTGGGGGTGCGGTTGTTCACGCCGGCCGCGGAGGTGCCGAAGCGGCCAGCGCTGGTGGTGCGGATCATGTGCGTCGGTTGGTGCCAGCGCCCTGGTTGGCCAGGACCGGTCAGGAATTCGCCGGGGTCGACGAACGTTGGCCGTAGACGTTCTGGTAGCGGTCGTAGAGGGCGTCGATGTCGGCCTGCGCCATCGGCACCGGTTGCCCGAGCGCGCGCGCCAGGTGCGCGGTTCGGGCGACGTCCTCACACATCACCGCGGCCTTGACCGCGGCTCGGGCGTCACGCCCGATGGTGAAGACGCCGTGGTTGCGCATCAGCACCGCGGGCGAGCGGTGCCCGGTGAGAGTGCTGACGATCCCCTTGCCGATGTCGTCGCCGCCGATCAGGGCGAACGGGCCCACCGGGATCTCACCGCCGAACTCGTCCGCCTGCGCGGTCAGATGGCACGGGATCGACTCGCCCCGTGCCGCCCAGGCGGTGGCGTACGTGCTGTGGGTGTGCACGACGCCGCCCACCTCGGGCATGGCGCGGTAGACGTAGGCGTGCGCTGCGGTGTCGCTCGACGGCGACAGCTCTCCCTCGACCGGCGTACCGTCGAGGTCGCAGAGCACCATGTTGTCGGCCGACAGGTCGTCGTAGTCGACGCCGCTCGGCTTGATCACCATGAGGTCATGGCCCGGGACCCGTGCGGAGACGTTGCCGGCCGTCCAGGCGACCAGGCCGTACCGGGTCAGTTCCCCGTGCAGCCGGGCCACGCTCTCACGCAGCTCGCTGATCTGTCGGGTCACGTCGACGTTCATGCGAACACCTCCTGTGGCGACGTCGTCGACTCCACCGCCGCGTTGCGGATCGCCCGCAGGCGCAGCATCACGTCGTTGGCGCCGCGACCGAAGTGGTCGTGCAACGCCCGGTACTCGGCGTAGAGGGCGTCGTACGCGCGTACCCGGTCCGGGTCCGGCTGGTAGACCGCTGCCGCGACCCGACCCATCGCCTGTGACGCCGCGTGGATCGACGGGTGGGCGCCGGCGGCAACGGCGGCGTGGATCGCCGAGCCGAGCGCCGGGCCCTGTGCGGAGCCGATGATCCCCAACGGTCGGTTGGTGACGTCGGCGTAGATCTGCATCAGCAGCTTGTTCGAGGTGAGGCCGCCGGCGACCACCAGGTCGTCGACCGGCACACCGGCCTCGACGAACGCCTCGATGATCATCCTGGTGCCGTACGCCGTCGCTTCCAGCAGAGCCCGGTAGACATCCTCCGGACGGGTGGCCAGGGTCAACCCGACGATCAGGCCACTGAGGTCGTGGTTGACCAGCAGCGACCGGTTGCCGTTCCACCAGTCGAGCGCGATCAGGCCGTGCGCGCCGACGGGCTGCGCGGCGGCCAGTTCGGTGAGCCGCTCGTGCGAGTCGAGCCCGGCGGGGGCGGCGTGCTTGACGAACCAGCCGAAGATGTCGCCTACGCCGCTCTGGCCGGCCTCGTAGCCCCATGCCCCGGAGCTGATGCCGCCGTCGACCACGCCGCACATCCCGGCCACCTCGGCGGGATGGGTGCCGTTGACCACGTGGCAGGTCGACGTGCCCATGATCGCCACCAGCCGACCCGGGTCGAGCGCCTGGGCGGCGGCCGCGGTCACGTGGGCGTCGACGTTGCCGACCGCGACGGCGATCCCCTCGGGCAACCCGGTCCAGGCCGCAGCGGAGGTGGTGAGGCCACCGGCCCTGCCGGCGAGCGGCATCAGCGGACCGTCCAACTTGGCCACGAAGTCCCCGAAATCGGGGTTGAGCGCGGTGAGGTAGTCCACCGACGGGTAGCTGCCGTCCTGGTGGATGCCCTTGTAGCCGGCGGTGCAGACGTTGCGGGTCTCGACGCCGCACAACTGCCAGACGATCCAGTCCGCCGCCTCGATGAACCGCTCGGCCCGGTGGTAGACCTCGGGGTCCTCCTCCAGGATCTGCAGGCCCTTGGCGAACTGCCACTCGGCGGAGATCTTGCCGCCGTAGCGGCCGATCCAGGGTTCCGCACGTTCGTGGGCCAGTGCGTTGATCCGGTCGGCGTGCGGCTGGGCGGCGTGGTGCTTCCAGAGCTTCACCCAGGCGTGCGGCCGCTGGCGCAGCTCCGGCAGCTCGCACAACGGCGTACCGTCGGCCAGCGTCGGCAGCACGGTGCAGGCGGTGAAGTCGATGCCGATGCCGACGACGTCGCTCGGGTCGATCCCGGCGGCGGCCACGGCCGCCGGTACGGCCTGGCGCAGCACCTCGCGGTAGTCCTCCGGGTCCTGCAACGCCCAGTCCGGCGGCAGCGGCGTGCCTCCGTCCGGCAACGCTGAGCTGATCACCGCGTTGCGGTACTCGTGCACCGCGGTTCCCAGCTCGGCACCGTCGCGGACCCGGACCACCAGGGCCCGCCCCGAAAGGGTGCCGTAGTCGACGCCGACGACGTACTTGTCGCCCGCTGCCACACCGCTCATCTTCACCTCCGGCCGATGACGGACCTCAGTGTTAACGCTCACATCCGATGTCGTCAAGACACCTCCCGGCAACAGCTCCGTAACGGACTGCATGGTCGCAGGCTTACCCGCCGGTCGGCTACCCCGGGCCGCCAGATAGCCCTCACTTCCGGCACCGCAGCGCCGTGTTCAGGCCGGCAGACGCGGTGCCGGCGGCGCGGACGAAGGCACGCCGGCGTCCGGCGGAGCAGGGTCCGGCCACACCGCCAACGGATCGTCGAGCAGCCGGGCGAAGCCGAGTTCCGCCGCGCCGACCAGGGTGGCGTCGTCCCCGAGAGCGGCGGTGCGCAGGCGTACCGACTCCCGGGCCACCGGCAGCACGTTGCGGGCGATGCGACCACGCACCTGCGCGGCGGCACCTGGATACAGGTCGCACAGCATCCCGCCGAAGACCACCACGCCCGGGTTGAAGAGGTTGATCAGGTTCGCCACCCCGATGCCGAGCCAGTCACCGACCCGACGCAGCGCCTCCCGCGCCGCCGGGTCCCCACGGTCGGCGTCGTCGGCCACCGACCGGACGGCGTCGCGTCCGAACAGCTCGGCGGGCCGCCCGGCGGCGTCGAGCAGGGCGCGCTCACCGACCTCCGCCTCCAGGCATCCGTGTGAGCCGCAACCACAGGGCCGACCGTCGTACGGGTTGACCACCATGTGCCCCAACTCGCAGCCGTAACCGCCGTCGCCGCCCAACAGCCGCCCACCGACGATGATGCCGCCGCCGACGCCGACGTCACCGTGCAGGTAGATGAGGTTGTCGAGGCCGACCCCCGCGCCGCGCCGCTGTTCCGCCTGGGCACCGAGGTGGGCCTCGTTGCCCACCGCCACCGGCAGGCCGAGGCCGAGCCGGCGGCCGAGTTCGTCGCCGAACGCCTGGTCGACCCAGCCCAGGTCGGGCCCGTACCGCACCATTCCGTCGCCCGGCCGGATCATGCCGCAGTACGAGGCACCCACGCCGACGCACCTCGCGCCGGAGGGTGCCGCCCGGTGCAGCTGACGACCGAAGCGGGCGAGGACCATGACCACGTCGTGCAGGTCCGGCCCGGCGCGCGGACGTACCGCCTCCCGCCGGTCCAGGATCGTCCCGCCCAGCCCGACGCGGGCGGCGACCAACCGGTCCACGGCGACGTCGAAGGCCAGCACGTAGCACCGGTCGGACGCCGGCCGGACCATCAGCGACGGCCGGCCGGCACGGCCGGTGTCCACGGGCGACTCCTCGCGGACGAGGCCGACCCGGCTCAGCTCGGTGGTCAGCGCCATGATGGTGCTGCGGTTCAGGCCCATCCGCTCGCCCAGTTCGGCCCGGGACAGCGGGCCGTCGACATGCACGTGCCGCAGCAGCGTGCCGGCGTTGTGCCGGCGGCTCTGCTCCTGGACCAATCCGACCTCCGGGTCTGTTTCGTGCGACGCGGAGCTGACCCGAGGGAGTGTTTCCAGATCGTGGCGCGACGTCAAGCGCGGGCCGGTGCGCCCCGCCCGGCCGGAGACCGCCGGGCGACCCCGGGGCGGGGGTCACCCGGCGGTGCGAGGATTCCGGCGGTCGTTCAGCGGCTCGCGCCGGCGCGGCGCTTGTTGTAGACGTCGAAGGCCACGGCGACCAGCAGCACGAGGCCCTTGACCACCGACTGCAACGACTGGTCCACGCCCATCAACTGCATTCCGTTGCTCATCACCGCCATGATGAGCCCGCCCACCATCGCGCCGACGACGGTACCGACGCCGCCGGTGACCGCCGCACCGCCGATGAACGCCGCGGCGATCGCGTCGAGTTCGAACATGTTGCCCGCCGCGGGCTGCGCGCCGTTGGAACGTGAGGAGAAGATGATGCCGGCGATCGCGGACAGGAAGCCCATGTTGACGAAGATCCAGAAGTTGACGGTACGGACCTTCACCCCCGACAACATCGCCGCGGAGAGATTGCCGCCGATCGCGTAGACCTGCCGGCCGAAGACCGTACGCCGGGTGAGCAGCCCGTAGACGAGCACCAGGGCGGCCAGGATGATCAGCACGATCGGCAGGCCACGCGCGTGGGCCAGTTGCCAGGCGAACCACATCACCACGGCGCCGACCAGCGCCATCCGGGCGACGAACAGCGCGAACGACTCGACCGGCTGCTGATAACGGACCCGGGCCGCCCGGGTGCGGAAGCAGCTCACCACGTAGCCGGCCACCGCGATGCCGCCGATGAGCAGGGTGAAGGCGTCATAGCCGTCACCACCGATCAGACCGTTGAGGAACCCGGCGGCGATCTTGTTGTACTCGGCCGGGAACGGCGACAGCGAGACGTTGTCCAGCACCCGCAGGGTCAGGCCGCGGAACAGCAGCATGCCGGCGAGGGTCACGATGAAGGCCGGGATGCCGACGTACGCCACCCAGAAGCCGTGCCAGGCACCGACCGCGAGCCCCACCACCAGGGCGGCCAGCACGCCGACCCACCACGGTTGTCCATGCCGGACGACGACCACGGCGGCGACCGCTCCGGTCAGCGCCACCACCGAACCGACCGAGAGGTCGATGTGCCCGCCGATGATCACGATGACCATGCCGATGGCGAGCACCAGGATGTAGGAGTACTGCAGGACGATGTTGGTGATGTTGCCCGGGCTCAGCGAGAGACCGTCGGTCAGGAACGCGAACAGGGCGACGATGACGACGAGGGCGACGAAGATGCCGCTCTGTCGCAGATTGTTCATGATCAGCGTACGGGGGTCGCTGGTGCCGACGTGCAGTGCGGCAGCGGTAGCGCTCTCGGCCGGCTTCTTCTCCACCGAGGAGGGCCTGGTGCTGGTCATCCGACGCTTTCCTTGTCCTTCGCCATGAGTTCCATGAGCTTCTCCTGGGTCGCCTCAGCGACCGGCACCTGGCCGGTGATGCGTCCCGCCGACAACGTGTAGATGCGGTCGCACATGCCGAGCAGCTCCGGCAGTTCGGAGGAGATGATGATGACGGCCTTGCCGGCGGCCACCAACCGGTTGATGATCGTGTAGATCTCGAACTTCGCCCCGACGTCGATGCCCCGGGTCGGCTCGTCCAGGATCAGCACGTCCGGATCGGTGAACAGCCACTTCGACAGGACGACCTTCTGCTGGTTGCCGCCGGAGAGCTTGCCGACGACCGACATCACGCTCGGCGCCTTGATGTTCATGTCGCGCCGGCTGGCCTCGGCGACCTTGATCTCCTCGTTGTCGTGCACCCAGCCCAGCCGGGCGAGCCGGCGCAGCCCGGCCGCCGAGATGTTGCGCCGGATGTCCTCGATGAGATTCAGCCCGAAGCGCTTGCGGTCCTCCGTCGCGTACGCGATGCCGTGCCGGATGGCCTCCGCCACGGTGCGCGCCCTGACCTCGCGGCCGTGCACGAACAACCGGCCGGTGATGTCCCGACCGTAGGAGCGGCCGAAGACGCTCATCGCCAGTTCGGTGCGCCCGGCACCCATCAGCCCGGCGATACCGACCACCTCGCCGGCGCGCACGTTCAGGCTCGCGCCGTCGACGACCATCCGGTCCTGGGTCGGGTGCCGCACCGACCAGTTCTCGATGCGCAGCACCTCCTCCCCCGGGGTGGACACCCGGTCGGGGTAGAAGCTGTTCAGGTCGCGGCCGACCATGCCCCGGATGATCCGTTCCTGGGTCACCTCACCGGCGGCCATCTCCAGTCGCTCCACCGTCCGCCCGTCACGCAGCACGGTGGTGGAGTCGGCGATCGAGGTGATCTCGTTGAGCTTGTGCGAGATCATGATGCAGGTGATGCCCTCGTCGCGCAGGCGTCGCATCAGGTCGAGCAGGTGGGCCGAGTCGACGTCGTTGAGCGCGGCGGTCGGCTCGTCGAGGATGAGCAGCCGGACCTTCTTGGAGATGGCCTTGGCGATCTCCACCAGTTGCTGCTTGCCGACGCCGAGTTGCACCACGGGGGTCACCGGGTTCTCGGCCAGCCCCACCGAGGCGAGCAGCTTCGCCGCTTCGGCGTTGGTGCGGTTCCAGTCGATCAGCCCGCCGGTTCCGCGCTGCTCGTTGCCGAGGAAGATGTTCTCGGCGATCGACAGGTACGGCACCAGGGCGAGTTCCTGGTGGATGATGACGATGCCCCGGCTCTCGCTGTCCCGG
Source organism: Micromonospora lutea (assembly GCF_016863535.1). Taxonomy (GTDB): domain Bacteria; phylum Actinomycetota; class Actinomycetes; order Mycobacteriales; family Micromonosporaceae; genus Micromonospora; species Micromonospora lutea. The sequence continues at coordinate 256,448 of NZ_BOPB01000005.1, read as the reverse complement.
ATGCCCCTGAAGTGCACCGGTTCGCCGTCGAGCAGGATCTCGCCGTCGTAACTGCCGGACGGGTAGACACCCGACAGCACCTTCATCAGGGTGGACTTGCCGGCACCGTTCTCGCCGCAGATGGCGTGGATCTCCCCGCGGCGTACGGCGAGGGTGACGTCCTGGAGCGCCGCCACGCCAGGGAAGGTCTTGGTGATGCGACGCATCTCGAGGATGTTGTCGTCCGTACGCACCATCCTGAGCCTCCAGATCGTCGTGGGTGGCAGGGGTGACGCCGGGCCCGGTGGCGGGTCGCGCCACCGAGCCCGGCAGCGCCGTCAGCCGGCCTGGCCGGCGGCGACCTCCTCGGCGGTGAAGTAGCCCGAGTCGATCAGGACCGGCTTGATGTCGTCCTTGTACACCGTCTGGACCGGCAGCAGGTACGACGGGACGACCTTGACACCGTTGTTGTACGTCTCGGTGTCGTTGGCCTGCGGGGTCTTGTCGGTCAGGAACGCCTCACCGGCGATGACGGCCTGCTCGGCCAGCAGGCGGGTGTCCTTGAAGATGGTGGAGCTCTGCACCCCGTCGTCGATCAGCTTGACCGAGGCGATCTCGGCATCCTGCCCGGTCACCACCGGGAACTCGGCGCCACGGTAGCCGGCGTTCTGCAGTGCGGTGATGATGCCCCGCGACAGGCCGTCGTACGGCGACAGGACGCCATCGACCTTGGTGCCGTCGTTGTAGCTGGAGGTCAACAGGTCCTCCATCCGCTTCTGCGCGCCCTCCTGCTGCCACCGCAGGATCGCCACCTTGTCGATCGCAGTCTGCCCGGACTTCACCTTGAGGGTTCCGTCGTCGATGAACGGCTTCAGGGTTTCCATGGCGCCGTTGAAGAAGAAGTGGGCATTGTTGTCGTCGAGGGATCCGGCGAACAACTCGACGTTGAACGGACCCTTCGCCTCGCCCTTCGCGCCGTCCTTGGTCTGCACGCCGAGACCGACCAGCAAGGCGGTCGCCTGCGCGACACCGACCTTGAAGTTGTCGAAGCTGACGTAGAAGTCGACGTTCGGGCTGTCCCGGATGAGCCGGTCGTAGGCGATGACCGGGATCTTTGCGTCGGCCGCCGCCTGCAACTGCCCGCTCAGCGCCGTGCCGTCGATCGCCGCGATGATGAGCACGTCGGCGCCCCGAGTGATCATCTGGTCGACCTGCTGGGACTGGGTGGGGATGTCGTCGCCGGCATACTGGAGGTCGACCTTGTAGCCCTTGGCTTCGAGCTTCTCCTTGACCGAGTTGCCGTCGGCGATCCACCGCTCGGAGGTCTGGGTCGGCATCGAGACACCGATGGTCAGGTCGGCCGGCTTGTCGCCGTCGTTTCCGCCGCTGCCGGCGCCCTCACCGCTACAGGCCGCCATGCTCAGCGCCAGGACGGCGCTACCGAGAGCGGCCAGGATCTTTCTGTTCACTGGCATCCCCAATCTGGAACTCGCGCCGTCGAACCGGCTGCGCGGGTCGCACTTGGGGCCCAAGTGTTAGCGCTCACAATGCTGTGGTCAACACCTGGTTCGAAATACTGCGGTCACGGTCTCGTAACGAACACCCGACCCCGTCCAGCAGCCACATCGCCGCAGGTCAAGCCAGCGATCCCGCGACCTGGCCACGGGGTCCGCGCGAGCCGACCCGGCGACATTATCGACGTCCGAGAATACGGCAGCTCGGGGCCGGCGGCCACCCCGGGTCGACCACCGCCCGCGCCGACCCTCGCCCGCTTGGAGCGGGCCCGCCGGTCACGACAGGGATGTCGTGGCCGGCGGGCCCGTCAGGACGGTCCGCTGGATCTGTCGGCGGTGATGTAGGGACCGCCCTCGACCGTCAGCCGCCGATCGCGATCGCGAAGACGTGCATGGTCGGCACGTTGGCCGCCGGACGTGCGCTGATGTTGGGCAGTTCCACCCGGTTCACCGGCTTGTTCTGCAGGGCCACCCCGACGTAGTAGACGCAGGCGGCGGTGTTCTGCCGCTGGTTGCCGGGCCGGTTCTGGTACGCCATCACCACCGCGGCCGTGCCACCGGAGTGTGGTCCGCCGTACCAGTCGGGGGTGCTGAGCGTGAACGTCTGCCGGGTGCCGTCGGCGTAGACCACGGCACCGGTGCCCGACACGGCCCCGTAGGTGCCGGTCGCGAGGAAGCCGAGCGTACGGCCGGTGCCGGTCAGACCGATCGACTGGCCGGAGGCGATGGCGTTGTCGGCACCGCCCGGGGCGACGTTGGGCCAGCGGAAGGTGACCCCGTTGCGGCTCAACGTGCTGCCCGGGGTGACCCCGGCCTGGGCCAGGGCCTGGGCGGAGAGGGTGGCGCCGTTGCCGTCGAAGTTCCCGGCCCCGGTGTTGTTGTCGTTGGTGGTGCTGACGTTGGTGAAGCTCTGCTCCAGCGGCGGCGCGGTCGGCGCGCTGCCGGACCCGGTGGCCCGGTAGGTGCGCCCGGCCGCGACGGTGACCTCGATCAGGTCGCTCTCGATCTTCGTGGTCCGGGGTGCGGTGCCGTCGGCGGCGTCGACCACGGTGTGGTCGCCGGCGAACATGCGGCCCCGCAGCCGGACGGTGCCGGACCGGTCCGGCCGGACGAGGATCTCGGTGGCCTGACCGTTGCGCCAGGTGATGCCGACGGTGTGACCGCCCCGGCCGCGCAGGCCGCTGACCTGCCCGTTCGGCCAGGCCGCCGGCAGGGCCGGCAGGATGTGCAACTCGCCGACGTGGCTGTGCAGCAGCATCTCGGCGATGCCGGCGGTGGCGCCGAAGTTGCCGTCGATCTGGAACGGCGGATGCAGGTCGAACATGTTCGGTGCGAGCCGGGCCGGGGTGGCGAGGTAGCGGATCAGATCGTGGGCCCGGTTGCCCTCCTCCATCCGGGCCCAGAAGTTGATTTTCCAGGCGAGTGACCAGCCGGTGCCGTCGTCGCCCCGGATCTGCAGGGTGCGCCGGGCCGCCTCGAACAGCGCCGGGGTGCCCCGGCGGGTGATCTGGTTACTGGGCGCCAACCCGTACAGGTGCGAGACGTGGCGGTGGTTGCGCTCGGTCTCGACCCAGTCGTAGAGCCACTCCATGATGTTGCCGCGCGACCCGATGCGGTTCGGCGCGAGCCGGTCCCGGGTGGCCCGGACCTGTGCCCGGAAGGTGGCGTCGGTGTTGAGGACCTCGCTCGCTCGGGCGCATCCGTCGAAGAGGTCGCGCAGGATCTGGTTGTCCATCGTCGGCCCCGCGCACACGCTGGCGTCGGCGTGGTGGCCGATCTCCGGCGAGTTCGACGGGTTGGTCACCAGGTAGCCGAGGCTCGGCTCGGTCACCAGAGTGTCGAGGAAGAACTGCGCCGCGCCCTTCATCGCCGGGTAGTTCGCCCGGAGGAACTCGATGTCCCCGGTGAACAGGTAGTGGTCCCAGATCAGGGTGGCCAGCCAGGCGCCGCCGGTCTGCCACATGCCCCAGAACGCGCCGTCGACCACGGAGGTGGCTCGCCAGGCGTCGGTGTTGTGGTGGGTGACCCAGCCACCGGCGCCGTACTGGACCTGGGCGGTGCGGGCCCCCGCCACCGCGAGGTCTCTGATCATGTCGAAGACCGGCGCGTGGCACTCGGACAGGTTGGTGGTGTTGGCCGGCCAGTAGTTCATCGGCAGGTTGGCGTTGATGGTGTACTTCGAGTCCCAGGCCGGGGTCAGCGAATCGTTCCAGATGCCCTGGAGATTGGCCGGCTGGGTGCCCGGCCGGGACGACGAGATCAGGAGGTACCGACCGAACTGGAACAGCAGCGCGGCGAACTGCGGGTCGTTGACGCTGTTGTGCTGGGCGATCCGGACGTCGGTCGGCTGGTCGGCGGCGGAGGTACGCCCCAGGTCGAGGGTGACCCGCCCGAACAGCGCCTGGTAGTCGGCGACGTGCCGGCTGCGCAGTTGGTCGTAGCTGCTGGCCCGGGCTGCGGTGAGGTGCCGGCGCGCGATGCCCTGGTAGTCGCCGCCGACGTTGCGGTAGTTGACGTAGCTGGAGCCGATCGAGATCAGCAGGGTCACACTGGTGGCGCCGGTGACCCGCAACGTGCCACCGGAGCTGCTCACGCTGCCGCCGCTGACGGTGGCGTTGGCCAGCGCCAGGAAACGCACCGCGCCGTTGACACCCTCCTGGTTGCCGGAGACGCCGTCGAGGGCGATCGTGGTGGCGTCCGGGCTGGAGACAGAGTTCCGCTGCGGGCTGTCGAACGTGGCGGTGAAGGTGATTGATCCGGTCCGGTCGGCGGTCAGCCGCATCGCGATGACCTGGTCTGGCGCGCTGGCGAAGGTCTCCCGCTGGTACCGCACGCCGTTCATCACGTACGTCACGGTGGTGGTCGCGGTGGTCAGGTCCAACTGCCGGTCGTACCCAGACACGCCACCGGAGGTCGGAAAGGCCAGCCGGAGGTTACCGACGGTCTGGTACGCCAACTGTCCGACCGGGTTGCCGAGCATGTTCTGGTTGATCAGGTTCTGCGCCTGGGTCCACTGGTTCGCGAACACGAGCCGCCTGATCTCGGCCAGGGCCCCCAGACCACGCGGGTTGCTCGGTTCGTGCGGTCCACCGGCCCAGACGGTGTCCTCGTTGAGCTGTAACCGCTCCGTGTCGGTATTGCCGAAGACCATGGCGCCGAGCCGGCCGTTGCCGATCGGCAGCGCCCGCAGCCAGTCGGTGCCGGCCGGCTCGTCGTACCAGAGCGCCAGGTCACCGGCGGCCAGCACCTGCGGCGGTGCCGAGGAATCCGCTCGGGCCACGGCGGTCCACGGCACCGGTAGCAGGGCGCCACCCGCACCCGCCACGCCGATCTTGAGGGCCTGCCGTCGAGTCAGGTCTGACATCGATCCTCCAACCGTGACCGTCCGGCCAGGCGAAGCCTCACTGATCGCCGGCAGGCCCAGAACGGCCAGACATCTGAGGTGTTTCGCGAATGTTACCGCCGCGCAACTCGATAGGCAATGGTCGATCAGTACCACCGATCCATCGCTCCACAATCCACCAAGGCCCCCGCGCAAACCCTGGTTCAGCAGCGGTTTTATGATTTCGGGCAGCATGATGCCCGACCCGCGGGGCGGTCCGATCGGACCGGATCACACGTCGGGCGAGGTGCGATCTAGGAACGCTATTCATCAGATGTCATCGGCGAGACCGACCTCAGTGTCGATGCGTCACGGCGCTCCCGTCCGTGGTGCGACGAGCCCCGACGGCCGGGCACCGGGACCTGACCGGCATCGCCGGCAAACGTCCGATGTCTCTATAGTGGTGAGGGCCGCCGGTGCAGACCGCGGGCACCGGGTTCACGTCGGTGGCGTGCGGCTGACCGGTCCAGAGGGGGCGTGGATGGCACTGACCGACGACGCGATCGCGAAGATCCGGAGCATGATCCAGAGCGGTGAGCTGCCCCCTGGGACGCGGCTGCCACCGGAGCCACAGCTGGCCGCCCAGATGGGACTGTCGCGCAGCGGAGTCCGGGAAGCGGTCAAGGTGCTCGAATCGGCCCGGGTACTCGACGTGCGGCGCGGCGACGGGACGTACGTGACGAGCCTCGCCCCCCGCCTGCTGCTGCAGGGGCTCGGCGTCGCGGTGGAACTGCTGCGCGACGACACGCTCCTGGAGGTCATGGAGGTACGTCGGATGCTGGAGCCGATGGCGACCGGTCTGGCGGCGTTGCGGATGACTGACGCCGACCTCGACGAGCTGGGTCAGATCCTGGAGGACATGCGGGCGGCGGCCGACGACGCCGAGAAGCTCATCCAGTTCGACACCGCCTTCCACCACACCGTCATCGCCACCACCGGCAACGAGACCCTCACCTCGCTGCTCGACGGACTCTCCGGTCGTACGCTGCGGGCCCGGGTGTGGCGCGGGTTGATAGAGGGCAACGCGGCGCACCAGACGATCGAGGAGCATCACACGATCTACCTGGCCCTGCGTGCCCGGGATCAGTTGCTGGCACAGGCCAGCGCCCTGCTGCACGTCAACACCTCCGAGGCGTGGCTGCGTACGGTGCTCGCCGCCAAGTCGGCGGGCGGATAGCCGCCGACGGGCCCGGCGGGTGCGGCTGTGGCGGAGGCCGGCCACCGGAGCGCCGCGCACCGCCCGAACCGACCAGGCGCAACCGTCCAGCCGGAGCCAAACGTCAGACGATCCGAACCGAATGACGTCGGCGGTCATGTCGTCGGCGCTCCCGCCATCACCGGGGCGTCCGCCCATGCCGGGCCGTCGGGGAAGCGGTACTGCGCCAACGAGTCGGGCAGGATCTGCGCGCTCATACCGGGCGCTTCGGGCACCCGGTACCGGCCGCCGCTGATGCGTACCGGGTCGACGAAGTGCTCATGCAGGTGGTCGACGTACTCGATGGCCCGGTCGTCGGTGCTGCCGCTGAGGGCGACGAAGTCGAACATGGCCAGGTGCTGCACCAGCTCGCAGAGCCCCACTCCCCCGGCGTGCGGGCAGACCGGCACCTCGAACTTCGCCGCGAGCAGCAGGATCGCCAGGTTCTCGTTGACCCCGGCGACGCGGCAGGCGTCGATCTGCACCACGTCGACGGCGTCGGCCTGGAGCAACTGCTTGAACATCACCGCGTTGTGCACGTGCTCGCCGGTGGCCACCTTGACCGGAGCGAGTGCCTTGCGTACGGCGCCGTGCCCGAGCACGTCGTCCGGCGAGGTCGGCTCCTCGATCCAGTACGGGTCGAACTCGGCCAGTTCCCGCATCCAGCGGATCGCCTCCGGCACGCCCCAGATCTGGTTCGCGTCGACCGCGATCCGGATGTCCGGGCCGACCACCTGCCGGGCGATGCCCATCCGGCGTACGTCGTCGGCCAGGTTGCCGCCCACCTTGAGCTTGATCAGCCGGTAGCCCGCCGCCACCGCTTCCCGGCAGAGTCGGGCCAGCTTCTCGTCGTCGTAGCCCAACCAGCCCGGGGTGGTGGTGTACGCCGGGTAGCCCTCGGCCCGGAGCCGCCGCTCGCGTTCACCCCGTCCCGCCTCGGCGGCCCGCACCAACGCCACCGCCTCGTCCTCGGTGAGGGCGTCGCGCAGGTAACGGAAGTCGACCTGGGCGACCAACTGTTCCGGGGTGAGGTCGGCGAGCAGCTTCCACAACGGCTTGCCGGCCCGCCGGGCCGCGAGATCCCACACCGCGTTGACCAGACCACCGGCGGCCATGTGCACGACCCCCTTCTCCGGCCCGAGCCAACGGATCTGGCTGTCACCGACGAGCCGACGGGCCAGCGCCCCCGGGTCGGCGACCAGGTCGTCGACCCGCAGGCCGACCACCATCGGAGCGAGCGCCCGCACCGCCGCCACCTGGAGGTCGGTGCCACGACCCACGGTGAAGACCAGCCCGTGTCCCTCGGCGCCGGCCGATGTCCGCACGATGACGTACGCGGCGGAGTAGTCGGGGAACGGGTTCATCGCGTCCGACCCGTCGCGGTGCCGGGACGTGGGGAACCGTACGTCGATGGTTTCTACGGACGAGATGCGCTCAGTCACCACAACTCCTGGGAGGTCGAACAGGTGGGCCTGGTTGCCTGCCTCGCAATGAGGGCCGGCCGGCGGGCGGGCCGCCTCACGTCTGCGCCTTACCTCCGGTGATACGGGAGACCACGAGGGCCACCAGGATGACGGTGCCGTTGAGGAAGTTCGTCCACTGCGCGGGCACCCCGGCCAGGGTCAACACGTTGATGATCATGAAGAGCAGCAGGACGCCGGTGAAGGCGCCGAAGACGCTGCCCCTGCCGCCGTTGAGGCTGACGCCACCGATCACCGCCGCCGCGAAGACCTGGAAGATCGCACCGCTGCCCTGGGCCGACGGCACCGCCGCGAGCCGACCGCTGATCAGCAGGCCGGCGAGGGCCGCGAGCACACTGGCCACGATGAGGGCCATCCAGAGCACCCGGTCGGTGCGGATACCCGCCGCACGGGCGGCGTCGGCGTTGCCGCCGATCGCGTACAGCGCCCGACCTGCGCGGGTGTAGCCGAGGACGACGATCCCGACGGCGAACAGCAGCAGTGACAGCCAGATCGAGGCCGGCACGCCGGCCCAGGTGGCGGAACCGAGATAGGTCATCGACTCGGGCAGCATGAAGAAGGTCTGGCCACCAGAGATGCCGGTGAGCAGACCGCGCAGGACGATCAGCATGCCCAACGTGACGATGAAGCCGTTGAGGCCGAAACGGACGATGAGCAGGCCGTTGAAGGCACCCACGAGAGCGCCGACGAGCAGCACCACCGGGACCGCCCAGGCGTCCGGTAGCAGGTCGAGTCCGAGGCCCCGGGTCAACGCCGGGTCCACGACCAGCCAGGCCGCGATACCCGGTGCGAGGCCGAAGGTGGACTCCAGCGACAGGTCCATCTTGCCGGTGATCAGCACGATGGTCTGGGCGAGGACCACGATCGCGATCTCCGACATGCTCTGCAGCACGTTGATGATGTTGTCGGTGCTGAGGAAGACCGGGCTGACGATCGACCCGACGATCGCGACCGCGATGATCGCCGGTACCAACGCCAGGTCACGGAGTCGCGCGATGGCCAGGCTGCGCGACGAGGCGCCCGGTGGAGGTGGTGGCGGCGTGGCGGTTGGCCGCGCGCTGGTGGAGAGCGTCTCAGACATGGTGGAGGTCCACCCCTTCCATCGCGGCTACCAGGTCGTTGTCGCTCCAGCCGTGGGGCATCTCGCGGACGACCCGTCCCTGGAACATCACCAGTACGCGATCACAGATCCGCAGGTCGTCGAGTTCGTCCGAGACGACCAGCACGCTGGTGCCGCGACGGCGTACCTCCTCGACCACACCGAGCAGCGTCTGCTTGGAGCGCACGTCCACCCCGGCCGTCGGGGTGATCAGGACCAGCACCTTCGGATCACTGGCCAGTGCCCGACCCATGACCACCTTCTGCTGGTTGCCGCCAGAGAGGTCGGAGACCGGCACCTGCGGCCCGGCCGCCTTGATCGCCAGATCGGCGATGGTGTCCCGGGCCAGGGCATCACGCCGGGCGGGCGAGATGAGTCCGCGCCGACCGATCCGACGCGGGACGGTCATGGTGACGTTCTCGGCGATGGACAGCAGCGGAACCAGCCCTTCGCGGTGCCGGTCCTGCGGCACCAGCCCGACACCAGCGTCGAGAGCGTCCGGCACGCTGCCGGGACGCAACGTCCGACCATCGACGACGACCGTCCCGCCCGCCCGCCGGGCCAGGCCGACGATCGCCTCGGCGGCCTCGACCTTGCCGCTGCCACCGCCGCCCGCGATGCCCACCACCTCGCCCGCCCGAGCCTCGAAGGAGAGCTCGGCACCGGAGACGGTGACCAGGTCACGAACGGACAGCAGCACCGGCGCGTCGACGGTCAGCCGCCGATGATCGGCCTCGGGCAAGGTCACGTCCTCACCCGTCATCGCGGCGACCAACGCCGATCGGCTCAGCTGCGCCACCGGGGCGGTGACGATGTGTCGGGCATCGCGGAAGACCGTCACCTGGTCGCAGATCTCGTAGATCTCCTGCAGGTGATGACTGATGAACAGGAAGGTCACGCCCTGCGCCCGCAGCTCCCGGATCCGCTGGAACAGGCGGTTGATGCCGGCGCCGTCGAGCTGGGCGGTCGGTTCGTCGAGAATGATGAACCGGGCGCCGAAGGAGAGCGCCCGGGCGATCTCGACGAACTGCCGCTGCTCGACGGAGAGAGTCGACGCGGGCTGGCGTACGTCGACCTCCACCGACCACGCCGCCAGCAGTTGCTCCGCCTCACGTCGCAGCCGCGACCAGCAGATGAACCCGGCCCGGCTGCGGGCGTGCCGGTTGAGGAACAGGTTCTCCGCGACGGTGAGCGCGCCGATGATCGTGGATTTCTGGTAGACGCACGCCACCCGCCTGCGCCAGCCGTCCCGGTCGCCCAAGGGCGGTGCCGGACGTCCGTCGAAGGCCACCGCGCCGTTGTCGGCCGCCTGCAACCCGGTGAGGATGCTGACCAGCGTGGACTTGCCAGCGCCGTTGCGCCCGACCAGGGCGTGGGTCTCGCCACGACGGACCACGATCCCCGCGTCGGCCAGCGCCACCGTCGAGCCGAACCGTTTGGTGATGTGCACGGCCTCGACGACGGGCTGGTCGGCACCGGCCAGCCCGTCGGTCGGCCCTTGCGGGATGACGCTCATGCGTTGTTGCCCCACAAGGAAGCGTCGTCGAACTTCAGGGTGGGCTCACCCGCGATCGGCGCACCGTCCGCCGTCACCAGCGGTGCCGGCAGTTGGTCCTCCAGCAGGCCGTCGCGCACCTGGATGATGGTGCTGCCGTGCTCGGTCGGGCCCGGCTGGAACGTCTTGCCCTCGACCGCCGCCTGCACGTACTCCAGGCCGTACCTGGCGTAGAGGTCGGCGGGCTGGCTGACGGTGGCGTCGATCAGCCCGGCGCCGATGTTCTTCAGCTCCTCGGGGATGCCGTCGTTGGAGACCACGAAGACGTGCTTGGGGTCGCTCGGCGGCACCTGGAGACCCCGCTGCTTGAGGATCTGGAGGGTCCCCGACAGGGCGAATGACGACTGCATGTAGATGCCCTTGATGTCCGGGTCGGAGGCAAACCGGGTCTGCAGCTTCGACGCCGCCACGTCCGCCTTCCAGTCGGTGGCCTCGCCGAAGACGGTGATGCCGGGGAACTCCTTCTGCATGCACTCGTTGAACGCCTCGGTGCGGTCCCGACCGTTGATCGAGTCCAGGCCGCCCTGGAGCATGACGACCTTGCCGTTGCCACCGAGCTTGGTGCCGAGGAACCGGCACGCCTTCGTGCCGTAGGCGCGGTTGTCGGCCCGGACGACCATGAACACGTTGCCGGTGTCCGGCCGGGTGTCGATGGTGACCACCGGGATCTTCTTGCTGTCCAGTTGGGACAGCGTCGGTGCGATCGCGGCGGTGTCCTGTGGCGCCATCACCACACCCTTGACGCCCTGACTGATGAAGGTCTGGGTGTTCGAGATGAGGTTGGCGATGTCGTTCTGCGAGTTCGTCGTCTTGACCTCGACGCCCAGGTCGTCGGCGAACTGCGGGACGTATCTGATGTAGGAGTTCCAGAAGTCCGTGTCGGAGCGGGGATAGTCCACCCCGATGACCGGGGAGCCGCCCGATCCGGTTCCGTCGGCCGCGCCCTCACCGCAACCGGCCGCGACGGTGGCCGCAGCGCCGAGGATCAACGTCAGGCTCAGCCTCAGTAGTGCCCTATTTTTCATGGTCGTTCCTCCATATCCGGGACGGGACATGGCGATCCCTCCAAGAAACGCGGTGGCGGAGTGGTGGAACTCACGTGCTTAGACATCAGACGTTAGAGGTTTCCGCCGCGCAACGTCAACGCCCATGAATCGGGTGTGAAGATACGAAGCCGACAGAACGATGACTCGGAGGGATCCAGACATCAGATGGATCGCGCCCAGCGGGCGAGGCTTCCCACAACTACCGCGACGCTCACCGTCGGCCGACACACACCACCGGAACGGCCGCGTGGCGCGGCGGATGACCGCCCGCGAGCCCTCGGGTCCTGAATGTTGACGATCACATCAAGGTGCCTGCTGCCGCCGTGCCAAGTGCGGGAGCATCGCCTGCGCACGTTAACATCGATAAGGTTGAGAATGCTAGCGTCGTCTCCGACGATCAGGAGGGCGCCGAGGTCGCTCGTCGGCACCGCACCGGCCAACCTGTCAGACCTGGCTGGCAGGGTGGTCCCCGGACGCAGGAGCGATTGGAGCAATGTGATGAGCCGCCACATCCAGGTCACCTTCGACGCCCACGACCCCACGGCGTTGTCGACGTTCTGGCGGGAGGCACTGGGCTACGTCCACCCCGGCCCACCCGGAGTCGACCTTCCCGAGGGTGCCGACCCGCTGGCCGCGTGGGACGACTTCCTCGCCGGGATCGGCGTACCGCCCGAGCAGCGCAACACCAGGGCGGCCATTGAAGACCCGGAGGGGCACGGTCCACGGCTGTTCTTCCAGCAGGTGCCGGAGGACAAGGTCGTCAAGAACCGGGTGCACCTCGACGTGCGGGCTGCCCCCGGGCTCACCGGAGCGGAGCGCGGATGACCGCGCTGCAGGCCGAGTGTGATCGGCTGGTCGCGTTGGGCGCCACGCAGTTGCGTCGGGTCGAGCCCGCGCCGCCACTCGAAGCGGGCTTCATCGTGTTGACCGACCCCGAGGGCAACGAGTTCTGCCTCGACTGACGGGAGCGACGTCCCGGTCCCGTCCGGGCTACCCCTGCTCCGCGATGAGCGCCAGCAGATCGGCGTGCGTACGCGCGTCGGCCGCCGCGACGAGCCCGCCCACGCTGCTGCGCCACGGCCGGCCGTCGATTCCGGTCACCACGCAACCGGCTGCTTCGCAGAGCGCGATGCCCGCCGCGAAGTGCACGTTGTCGCGGAGCTGACCGTCGGTCACGTACGCCGCGCGCCGCCCGGCCGCGACCCACGCCACCGCGAGCGTGGTCGAGACGACCCGCGGCCGGAACCGCTCGCCGAACCTCTCGTGGGCGAGCAGCCGGGCGGTCCGGAACACCGACCTGTTGGGAAACGGTGGATCGAGATTGACGTCCACCAACCTCGATTCGGCCGATGGAACGAGCCGCTGATCGACGCCGGCGCTCCGCACGCCGGCTTCGACGCCGTCGGTCCAGAAGGTCTCCTGCGCGAACGGGTCCGCCGAGGCCGCCACCACAACCCGCGTTCCGACCCGCAAGGCCACGTTGACCGAGACCAGCATGGTGCGTACGGCGAAGTTCAGCGTCCCGCACAGCGGGTCGACCAACCAGAGGCGTTCGCTCCCGCCGGTTCCGGTGCGACCGCTCTCCTCCGCGAGCACGGGGTCGTCGGGACGGGCGGCCCGCAGGACGGCGAGGATGGCCTCTTCCGCCTCGACGTCGGCGGTTGTGGCGAAGTCCCCGGCCGACTTCGCGAAACGAACCACCGATGTTCCGTAGTGGGCACGTACCACCGCCGCACCGGCCTCCGCCGCGTTGATGGCCAGGTCCCGGTCACTGATCGACATCCCCGCTCCTTTGTCCAACGAAGGCCGACAAGCAGAAGGTCTCCTGCGCGAACGGGTCCGCCGAGGCCGACGCTGACCCTGACCGAGCGGGATCGTGGCCACGCCGTACGCCTCGTACCGCTTTGGCTCGGCGGTGACAAGGGGTCACCCCAGGCAGTTCCGCACCGCCGCGGCGAGCAGGTTGCCCCGCTCGTCGTCGACTCCGCCCATCTGGTTGACGACATAGCCGAAGCCGACCTGGTGGGTGTCGTCGCCGAAGGCCAGGTGCCCACCCGCGCCGTCGTGACCGAAGCTGCGCTCACCGAGCATCGGGCGCGGCGACGAGTGGACGAGGAACCCGGTGCCCCAGCGGTGACCGGCGTCGGGGTGCCCGTACACCTGTTGACCGGCGGCCCGGACGGTGATGGCGTCGTCGACGGACGCGGTGGTGAGCAGCCGGGGTCCGTTGATCTCGGAGACGCAGGCGCCGTAGAGGCGGGCCAGGCTCTCGGCCGTGCTGATGCCGCCCGCGCCGGGGACCTGCGCGGCCTGGATGGCCGGGTCGTTGAAGCTGACCTCGTTGTTCTCGTCGGCGGGGAAGGGGAAGGCGCCGCCCATGGTGATGGCCCGGTCGGAGACCGGGTCGATGTCCGGGCCGGTGTCGCCGATCGGCCCCAGCATCCAGGCGACCGCGCCGCGTTCGGCGGCCGGTAGCCCGATCCAGGTACGCAGGCCGAGCGGTTCGCCGAGGGTGCGGGTGAGGAAGGCGCCGGGCATCTCACCGGTGATCCGGCGGACAACCTCGCCGATCAGCCAGCCGTAGGTGATCGGGTGGTAGCTGTGCGCCGTGCCCGGCTTCCACAGTGGAGTCTGCGCCTCGATCGCCTTGATCACCGGATCCCAGGCGAGCACCTCCTCGCGGCTGAACGGCTTGTCCAGCGCCGGCAGACCGGACTGGTGGGTGAGCAGCCAGCGCACCGGGATCTCCGCCTTGCCGTGCTGGCCGAACTCCGGCCAGTAGCGGGTGACCGGGGCCGCCAGGTCGAGCCGGCCCTGCTGCACCAGCAGGTACGCGCAGATCGCCATGATCCCCTTGGTGACGGAGAAGACCACGGCGGGCGTGTCCGCGCGCCAGGGCCGGCCGGAGCGGGGGTCGGCCAGTCCGCCGTACAGGTCGACGACCTTGCGGCCGCGCAGGTAGACGGCGACGGCGGCGCCCACCTCACCCCGGCTGGCGAAGTTTTCCCGGAAAACGTCGGCGACCGGGCCGAAGCCCTCGTCGACGTGCCCGTGGATCTGCGGGTCGGTCAACTCGCTATCCCTTCACGGAGCCCTGGAGCAGGGCCTTGATGAACTGTCGCTGGAAGATCAGGAACACGATCAGGGTAGGAGTGAGGATAAGCAGCGATCCGGCGCAGAGCAGCACCAGATCCGTCCCCCACTGGCCCTGGAACGCGCCGAGCGCACCGGCCATCGTCCGCTTGGTGGCATCGTCGACCATGACGATGGCGAGCAGGAACTGGTTCCAGGTCCAGAGGAACAGCAGGATGGTCAGCGAGGCGATGGCCGGCCGGGCCAGCGGCACGTGGACCCGCCAGAACAGTTGCCAGGTGTTGCTGCCGTCGACTCGGGCCGCCTCGGAGAGTTCGGGTGGCACGTTGATGAAGTGCGCCCGCATCCAGAACACCGCGAACGGCATGTACAGGCCGATCAGCGGGAGGATGATCGCCCATCGGGTGTTGAGCAGGCCAAGGTCGCGCATCTGGTAGTACAACGGGGTGACCACCGCCTCGAAGGGCAGGGTCAGGCCGAGCAGCAGCAGTGCGAAGGCGATGTGACCGCCGGGCACCCGCAGGTGGCCGAGCCCGAAACCGGCCATGGTGGCGATGAGTACGCCGATCGGCACCACCCCGGCCACGATCAGCAGGCTCGACTTCAGCAGGGCGCCCATGTTCGCCGCGGTGAAGGCGTCGGCGAAGTTGCCCCACTGCGGATCCGACGGCCAGGCCAGGCCGGTGGGTACGGTGCCGCGCGGTTGCAGCGCCGCCGACAGCATGCTCAGGAACGGCAGCAGGGTGACAACGACCAGCGCGATCAGGAAGATCCGGCCGGTCAGCCGCTCACTGCGACTGGTCAGGTTCACGCCTTCTCCCCTCGGGTCAGTCGCTGGATCGGCAGGACGCAGAGCACGACCAGCAGCATCAGCACGACGCCCAGCGCCGAGGCGAGCCCGACCTGCCGCTGCGAGAAGGCGAGCCGGTAGATCTCCAGGCCGGGCACGGTGGTCTGGATGCCCGGGCCACCGCTGGTGGAGATGTAGACGATGTCGAAGCTGGCCAGAGCAGCGATGATGGTCACGGTCAGGCAGACGCCGATCTCCTGGCGCAGGCTGGGCAGGGTGACGGCGAAGAACTCCCGGATCGGGCCGGCGCCGTCCATCCGGGCTGCTTCGTAGAGCGACGGGTCGATCTTGCTCATGCCGGTGACCAGCAGGATCGTGCAGAGGCCGAGCATGACCCAGGTGCCGATCACCCCGACCGCGGGCAACGCGGTGGTGAACTCACCGAGCCAGGAGCGGGTGAGCGCGTCCAGCCCGACGGCGCGCATCGCCTGGTTGACCAGACCGCTGCTGGACAGCATCCAGCTCCAGGCGATGCCGGCCGCCACCAGCGGAATCACCTGGGGCAGGAAAAGCACGGTACGGACCAGGGTGCCGCCCGGTCCGGTGGTGATCCGCCGCACCAGGCTGGCCACCAGCAGGCCGAGCAGGACGGGGATGAAACTGAAGAAGATGATCAGTACGAACGCGTTCGTGATGATCTTCAGCAGGTCCCGGTCGGTGAAGACGGTCAGGTAGTTCTCGAAGCCGACCCAGCGCGCCGGCCCGATGCCGTTCCAGCGGTACAGCGAGTACTGCACGGTCATCGCGAGCGGGCGCAGCACGAAGAACCCGTACATGATCAGCGCGGGCAGGACCCACAGCCAACCGATCCACCGGGCCGTGCGGCCCCACCGCTTCCGGTGGGGCCGCACGGGCTGGTCGGGGTTGCCCCCGCCGGATCGGGGCGTGATGCCCGACCCGGCGGGGGCGCTGCCGAGGGCAGACGTCATCGGGACAGTTCCTTCTCGTACTCGGCCTGGACCGCCTTCACATAACCTTCGGGGGTCTGCTGGCCGGCGATCAGCTTCTGCATCTCCGGAGTGATGGCCGAGGCGAAGATGCCACCGGTCGCGTTCGCGGTGAAGTCGACCGCGCCGTTGTCGGCACCGAGCTGCTGCGAGGCCTTGAGGGTCTCGGCCAGCACGGTGCCTTCGTTCACCGCCGGCAACGGCAGGTCGGCCGGGCCGCCCGGGTGCGAACCGCCGATCTGGACCGCGATCTCCCGGGCCTTCTCGTTGGTGTGCGCCCAGTTGAGGAAGAACACGGCGGCGTCGGCGTTCTTGCCCCGTGCACCGACGCCGAAGGTGTTCGGCGCGGACATGGCCACCCGCTTGGCGTCGGCGGTCTCGCCCGGGAAGAGGAAGAACCCGACCTCGCCGGCCATGTTCTTGTCCAGGTTCGCCGACTCCCAGTCGCCGTTGAACATGAACAGACCGTTGCCCTTCTGGAACTCGCCCATCATCGCGGTGTAGTCGATGGCGTTGGCGTCCTTCGGGAAGTAGCCGGCCTGGGCCCACTTCTGGATGGTCTGGGTGGCCTTGAGCGCGGCCGGGGTGTCGAAGGTGGCACCCTGCTTCTGGAAGATCCAGTCGGCGATCTGAGTCGGGTCGCCGAAGTGGTTCTGCAGCGCCTGGTGCGGGAAGTTGATGCCCGCGGTGTTCTTGTTGAACTGCATGATCGGCTGCAGGTTGGTCGCCTTGGCCTTGGCCAGCAACTCCTCGAACTCGGCGATGGTGGCCGGCGGCTGGGTCATGCCGATCTGCTGGGCCTGCTTCTTGTTGTAGAACACGCCGGTGACGCTGTAGCCGAGGCCCATGCCGTAGAGCGAGCCGCTGCCGCGCTCCGCGCCGCCCTCGGTGAGCCGCAGCTGCACCAGCGAGGAGGCCGGGAACTTGTCCCATCCGTACGCGTCGAAGTAGGGGTCCAGGTTCTTCAGCAGCCCGTCCTTGACCAGGTCGACCATGGTGGGCAGCCGGATGATGTCGGGTGCGTTGTCCGAGGCGAGCACCCGGGGGGCGTTCTCCGTAATCACGGTGAACTGGTCCTCGCGAATGTTGAACGTGACGTTCGGGTGCTGCTTCGTGAACTCGTCGGCGAGGGCCTTGGCCAGCGGGAAGCCGGTCTCGGCGTACATCTCCAGAGTGATCGGGTCGGTACCCAGTTCGGTGCTGACCGGGGTGTCGGAGTCCCCCGTGGGGGTCTGCTCCGAACCGGGCGCACTACAGGCCGTGATGGCCAGACTGACGCCAAGTAGTGGCGCCAGCAGCGCCAACCGGCGTCGGATGAATGTCGTCGGGAACTCCGGCACCTCTAGCTCCTTGACTAAAACGCGTCGCTAAACTGATTTAGCAGAGCATGCGCGCGTCACCGGTGACTGTCAAGGACGAGTTCGCAACGGTCTGGAAACGGATCTGCTCCATCGGCTCGCGCAGCGCCTGGACGCGGCCCGTGCACACGGAGGCGACGCGACCCGCCATGATGGGACGGCGGCGGCGTCGTTACGCACCGCCGTGAACGGAGGACGCAATGGGTCGGGAGAGAGCGACACTGGCCGACGTGGCGCGACGCGCGGGTCTGTCCAAGACCGCCGCGTCGATGGTGCTGAACGGGCGCGAGGGCACCCGGCTCTCCGCCGAGGCGCACCAGCGGGTCTTCGCGGCCGCGGAGGAGCTCGGCTACCGCCCCAACGTCGCCGCCCGCAGCCTACGCACCCGCAAGACCGCCACCATCGCGTTCGTCTCCGACATCGTCGCCACCACCCGCTTCGCCGGTGGTCTCATCCGGGGCGCCCTGGACGCCGCCCGCGAGCGTGACCACGTCCTGCTGATCACCGAGACGCAGGGCGACGCGACGTTCGAGCGGTACGCCATCGAGGCGATCCTCGACCGTCAGGTCGACGGTGTGATCTACGCGGCCATGGCGACCCGTCGACTGGCGGTGCCGCCGGCCATCCTCGGCGGGCCGGTGGTGCTGCTCAACGCCACCAGTCCAGAGTCGCTGCCCTGCGTACTGCCCGACGACGAGGGCGCCGGCGCGATGGCTGCCGAGACACTGCTCGCTGAGGGCCACCGGGACCGGATCGCCGTGATCGGTCGCAACCGGCAGAAGGAACGTGACCCGGAGATCTCGCTGGCCGCCGATGCCCGGTTGCGTGGCATCCGGGGCGCCCTCGCCGCCGCCGGCGTTTCCCTGCTCACCGAGAGCTTCTGCCCGGAGTGGCTGCCGGAGCACGGCTACGACGCCATGCGTACGCTGCTGGACCGCCCAACCCGCCCCAGCGCGGTGATCTGCATGAACGACCGCCTCGCCTTCGGCGCGTACCAGGCGCTCGGCGAGGCCGGGCTGACCATTCCCGGGGACCTTTCAGTGATCTCCTTCGACGACGACCCGATCGCCGCGTGGCTGCGTCCGGGGCTGTCCACCGCGGCGCTGCCACACGAGGAGATGGGCCGCCGCGCGGTGGAGGTGCTGCTCGACGGCGGGGACGGTGGCGCGTCGTTCGTCCCGATGCCGCTGCGTCGACGGCGATCCGTGGCTGCCCCTGCCGCCTGATCCGCACGTCCCCTGGTCAGGGTGGGCAGCACCCACCGTGGCCGCTAAACCGATTCACTGGTACGTTTCCCGCCATGCTTCGACTGCCCGACCACTGGGTGTGGGACAGCTGGTACGCCCAGGACGACGCCGGCCGCTGGCACGCGTTCTTCCTGCGCGCCTCCCGGGCACTGCTCGACCCGCACCGTCGGCACCGGCGCGCCTCGATCGGCCACGCGGTCTCCACCGACCTCCGCTCCTGGCAGCTGCACGCCGACGCCCTCGTACCGGCCGAGGCGCCCGCCTGGGACGACCTGGCGACCTGGACCGGCTGCACGGTGCGCGGACCGGACGGTCGGTGGTACCTCTTCTACACCGGGGTCAGCCGGGCCGAGGACGGCCTGGTGCAGCGCATCGGCCTGGCCGTCTCCGACGACCTGGTCAGCTGGCACCGGCACGGCGACGCGCCACTGCTGGAAGCCGACCCGACCTGGTACGAGCTGTTCGACCGCGAGATGTGGTACGAGCAGGCCTGGCGCGACCCGTGGGTCTTCCCGGACCCCGACGGCGACGGCTGGCACATGCTCATCACCGCCCGTACCAACCAGGGACCGGGTGACGCACGCGGTGTCATCGGCCATGCCACCTCCCCCGACCTGGTGAACTGGACGGTCCGGCCGCCACTGACCACCCCGGCCGGGTTCGGTCACCTGGAGGTGCCGCAGGTCGCCGTCGTCGACGGGCAGCCGCTGCTGCTGTTCTGCACCAACGCCTTCGCCGCCGGCCGGGAAGCCGGGCAGCGGCTCTGGGTGGCCACCGGTCCCACGGTGCGGGGACCGTGGGACATCGCCGCCGCCCGGCCGGTTCCGCAACCGCACCTGTACGCGCCGCGCCTGGTTCCCGACGGTGACGGATGGTCCCTCATCGGCTTCGTCGAGCACGCCGACGGCGAGTTCGTCGGTGAACTCAGCGATCCCGTCCCGGTCCGCTACGACCCCGCCGTCGGCCTGGTTTCCCGGATCGCAGCCACCGTCGCCGAGTGAGGTACCGGCAACGCCCGTCCACCTCGCCCCCCGCCCAGTCCCCGCTGACCATCGAAACCACCTCGAACCCGTGCCCCAGCACCACCCACCGCTAGTGGGCAGGGGCCAGGGTTGGGGTGGGGGGCAGGGTTGGGGTGGGGGTGTTGGGGGCGATGCGGAGTCGTACGTCGGTGCCGATCCCGATGCCGAGGGCGAGAAGCTCGTTGCGGGTGAGGGTCACCGTGACCGGCTGTCCGTCGGCCGTGGTGACCTCGACCCGGATCTCGAAACCGATCCGGGTGACCCGGGTGATCCGGCCGGGCACGCCGTCGCCGCCGTCGGTCGTGAGCTGAAGGTCGTGGGGACGCACGAGTTGGTCGCCGAGCTGGGTGACCGGGCCGAGGAAGCGCATGACGAACTCGTTCGCCGGGCGGTCGTACAGGTCGTCCGGCGCGCCGACCTGTTCCACTCGCCCGTCGTTGATCACCACGATCTCGTCGGCGACCTCAAGCGCCTCCTCCTGGTCGTGGGTGACGAAGACGGTGGTGACGTGCACCTCGTCGTGCAGCCGGCGCAGCCAGTCCCGCAGTTCCTTGCGGACCTTCGCGTCGAGGGCGCCGAACGGCTCGTCGAGCAGCAACACCGTCGGCTCCACGGCCAGGGCGCGGGCCAGCGCCATCCGCTGCCGCTGCCCGCCGGAGAGCTGCGTGGGCAGCCGGTCGCCGAACTGTCCCAGATGGACCAGGGCCAGCAGTTCGTCGACCCGCCGTCGGATCTCCTCCTTGGACCGCTTGCGGATCTCCAAACCGAAAGCCACGTTGCGGCGTACCGACAGGTGTTTGAAGGCCGCGTAGTGCTGGAAGACGAACCCGACGTTGCGCTGCTGCGGAGGCAGCCTGGTGGCGTCCACCCCGTCGATCTCGACCCGCCCGGTGTCGGCGCGCTCCAGACCCGCGATGATCCGGAGCAGGGTGGACTTACCGCCGCCGGAGGGACCGAGCAGCGCCGTGAGCCGACCGGCCTTGATGCTCAACGACACGTCGTCCAGTGCGACGAAGTCCGCGAACCGCTTGCCGACGTGGGAGATCTCGATGCTCAACGCTCTTCCTTCGGCCTGAGAACGGACACGACGATGATGCAGGCCACCGCGACGAGTGCGAGGAGGAAGGCGGTGGCGTACGCCCCGCCCTTGTCGAAGTTGAGGTACTTCTCCTCCACCACGAGGGTGGCCGTACGGGTGTCACCGAGCACGTTGCCGGACACCACCTTGACCGCGCCGAACTCGCCGAGCGAGCGGGCGAGGCTGAGCACGACCCCGTAGATCACGCCCCACTTGATGGACGGCAGCGTGATCCGACGGAACGTCTGCCAGGCATTGGCGCCGAGGCTGCGGGCGGCCTGTTCCTGCTCGTCGCCGACCTCCTGCAACACCGGCACGACCTCCCGGATGACCAACGGCAGGGCGACGAACACCGTGGCCATCACCATGCCCGGCACCGCGAAGATGATCTGGAACCCGGCCGCCTCCAGGGTCGGACCGAACCAGCCGTCACGACCGCCGTAGACCAGGATCAACGCGAGCCCGACGACGATCGGTGAGACCGACAGCGGCATGTCGAGCAGGGCGTTGAGCGCCCGCTTGCCGGGGAAGTCGTAGCGGACCAGCAGCATCGAGATGCCGACACCGAACACCGTGTTGATGACCACGGCGACCACCGCGATCACCACGGTGAGTTGCAACGCGTGGGTCACGTCGGGGTCGGTGAGGATGGCCCGGAAACTGGCCAGCCCGTCGGCGAAGGCGTTGCGCCCCACCAGATACAACGGCCAGGCCACCAGGAAGAACAGGTAGGCCACCACCACGGCGCGCAGGACATGGCGGGCGGGACGGCGACCGACCGGGGTACGGGCGGCGATCGAACTGTCAGCCACGGCGCACCACCCTCCGCTGGATGACGTCGAGGAACACGATGACGGCGAGCGAGACGGCCAGCAGCACCACCGCGACCGCTGCCGCGCTGTCCGGGTTGTCGTTCTCGACGCTGCTGAGGATCCGCACCGAGGCCACCTCGGTACGCATCGGCAGGTTGCCGGAGAGCAGGACCAGGGAGCCGTACTCACCGACGGCGCGGGCGAAGGAGAGCGCGGCGCCGGCGGCGATGGCTGGGATGAGGCTGGGCAGGATGATGCGTCGGAACGTGACGAGCCGGCTCGCGCCCAGCGAGGCTGCCGCTTCCTCGGCCTCCGGATCAAGCTCGGCCAGCACCGGCTGCACCGTCCGCACGACGAACGGCAACGTGACGAAGAGGAAGGCGAGGAACACCGCGATCCTGGTGTTGGCGATGTTGACGCCGAGCGGGCTGTCCGGCCCGTACAGCGACAGCAGCACCAGACCGGCGACGATCGTCGGCAGCGCGAACGGCACGTCGATGAGGACTTCGAGGGCCCGTTTGCCGACGAAGTGGTCCCGTACCAGCACCCAGGCGATCAGGGTGCCCATGACGACGTTGACCAGCGTGACGAGCAGCGCGGTACCCACGGTGAGCCGCAGCGTGGCGGCGGTCTGCTCGTTGGTGACCGTTCGCCAGAACCCCGCCCAGCCGCCCTCGGCGGCGGTCGCCACCACGGCGGCTAGTGGGATCAGCACCAGCAGGCTGAACCACACCATGGCGACGCCGAGGCCCAGACCGGAGACCCGGGTCAGCGGCAGCCCGGCCCGGGCCGGCCGACGGTCACCCGCCGGCCGGTCCGGTACCAGAGTCGTCGAGGTCACTTCGCCTTCCCGGAAGCCGCGATGACCTTGGTGACGATGCCGTCGCTCTCGTCGAAGAACTTCTTCGACAGCGCCGACCAGCTCTCGAAGTCCGTGTCGACCGTCAGCAACTTCCGCGGTGCGGGGAACGGGTCGTTCGGGTCGAGGGCCCCCTCGATGCCACTGGTGTCGACGCCGTCGATGATCGGCCGGAAGCCGGTCAGCGCGAACTGCCGCTGACCCTGCGGGCCGAGCACGAAGTCCAGCCACTCCTTCGCCTTCGGGTCGGCGTCGGTGAGGATGGCACCCGGGTTCTGGATCAGGATGGTGGTGGGCGGCAGGACCCAGTCGAGGTCCTCACCGTTCTGCCGGGCCAGGATCGTCTCGTTCTCGTAGGCCAGCAGGACGTCGCCGGTGCCGCCGAGGAAGGTGGTGGTGGCGTCCCGGCCGCTGCCCGGCAACGACACCACGTTGGCGAAGAGCTTGGTGAGATACTCCTCGGCCTGGGCCTCGGTGCCGCCGTTGGCGGCGATGTGCCCCCAGGCGGCGAGGGCGTTCCAGCGGGCGGCACCCGACGACGCGGGGTTCGGCGTGACGATGCCGATCCCCGGCTTGATCAGGTCGTCCCAGCCCTGGATGTTCTTCGGGTTGCCCTTGCGTACGGCCAGGACCACGACCGAGGACGAGACGATGCCCTTGTTCGGCCCGTCGTCCCAGCTCTCCTCGACGAGTCCGGCCTCGACCAACCGGGTCACGTCGCTGCTGACGGAGAAGTGCACGTAGTCGGCCTTGAGGCCGGAGACGACGGCCCGGCTCTGGTCGCCGGACGCACCGTACGAGGTGCGGAATCGGACCCCCTTGCCCGCCTCGGTCTTGTTCCATTCCGCGGCGATGGCCTTGTTCGCCGCCTCGGGTACCGCGAAGCCGACGATGCTCAGCGTGGCGGAACTGCCGGCGGCGTCCCCGCCACCGCAACCCGCCAAGGCCATGCCGACGACCACGGCCAGGGCGCTGACTGCTCTGATCCGGTGCCTCATCTGCGAACCCGTCCTCCTCCAGTGCGCCCGCACTAAATAAAACCGATTGGTTAAATAGGTAATTTGCCCAGCACGTTCCCATCGCAGGGACGGCTCGCGCACCGAATATCCCACTAACTTGACAGGTTTTCAAGCCTTCATGACGGTCGTTGGCCGCCGCACCGTCAGCACGGCTCGCTACGGACAGTTGTTGCTGGTCAACCGGACCGTGTACTCGGCGTCATCCACAGTGATGCCGGACGGGGTGCCGTCGAAGAAGGTCTCCACCTTCTGCCAGCCCCGCCGCTGCTCGTAGTGCAGGTGGGGAGCGCCGGAGTTGCCGGTGCTGCCGATCCGGCCGATCTGCTGGCCCTGGACCACCCGCTCGCCGGCCTCCACCATCGGCGGCTCCAACAGGTGCAGGTACTGCGTCTCCCACCGCCCACCGTGGTCGATCTTCACCCAGTAACCACCGCCACGGCCCCGGGGACCGTCCGGGTTGTCCGGGGTACGACCACCCAGCGACCCGTTGATCCCGGCCACGGTGACGATGCCCTCGTACGAGGCGAGCACCGGCTGACCCCACGGGTCACCGGAGAGCGGGAAGAAATCCACATCGTATTCGCCGTGCCCCGGATAGGTGCCGACCTGCCACGTCTCCCCGCAGGTGACCGGCATCTGGAACAACGGTCGAGGCCCCGCCGGACGCAGCACGATCACGGCCGCCACGACCAGGGCGATCACGATACCCAGGGTGAACAGGAGCCCGAACCTGGTCCGGCGGGCGCGGCGGCGGGAACGGGGTTGGCCGGTCGTCACGGCCCAGAGCATGGCAGAGACCGGCAACCTGTCTTGTGGCGCCTCACGATCACTGATAGACATCACATGTCTTGCCGGATCATACGTGACGCGGTATCAGGGGGCGACGGTGAAGCTGCTGCGAGTAGGACCGCCAGGACAGGAGACGCCGGCGTTGCTCGACGAGGCCGGCCACCTTCGTGACCTCAGCGGCGTGATCAGCGACATCGACGCCGGTTTCCTGGCGGCCGACGGCCTGGCTCGGCTGACCGGCCTCGTCCCGCACGACCTGCCACCGATCGACGGCGCCGGGCTACGGATCGGCCCCCCACTGCGACCCGGAAAGATCGTCTGCATCGGGTTGAACTACCGCGACCACGCGGCCGAGACCGGGGCGGCACTACCCGCCGAACCGGTGGTCTTCCTCAAGGCGGCCGACACGGTGGTCGGTCCCGACGACGCCGTGCTGGTGCCCCGCGGCAGCACCAGGACCGACTGGGAGGTCGAACTCGCCGTCGTCATCGGCCGCAAGGCGCGCTACCTGCCGTCGGTCGAGGCGGCGTGGGACTGCGTCGCCGGATACGCCATTTCCCACGACGTCTCCGAGCGGGAGTTCCAGCTCGACCGGGGCGGCCAGTGGGACAAGGGCAAGTCCTGCGAGACGTTCAACCCGCTCGGCCCGTGGCTGGTGACCGCCGACGAGGTCCCCGATCCACAGGATCTGCGGCTGCGGCTCTGGGTCAACGGGGTGCTGCGGCAGGACGGCACCACCAAGGACATGGTCTTTCCGGTGGCCGAGATCGTCCGCTACCTGAGCCAGTTCATGGTGCTCTACCCCGGTGACATCATCAACACCGGCACCCCGGCCGGTGTCGCCCTCGGGCAGCCGGAGCCCAAGCCGTACCTGGTCGCCGGTGACGTGGTCGAGTTGGAGATCGACGGCCTGGGCCGGCAACGTCAGACGTTGACACCGGCGTGACCGGGGATTTCACCGGCCTGTCGGCGGTGGTCACCGGCGGGGCCTCCGGCATCGGCCTGGCCACGGCCACCCTGCTCGCCGAGCGTGGTGCCCGGGTGGCCTGCCTGGATCTGAACCCGCAGCAGGTACCCAAGCCGTTGCTCGGCCTGGCCGCCGACGTGACCGACGACGCGTCCGTGCGGGCCGCGATCGCCGCCGTCCACGTCGCGTTCGGCGGCCTCGACGTCCTAGTCAACAATGCCGCCATCGGCGCGGTCGGCACCATCGAGGCCGACACCGACGACGAATGGCACCGGGTGCTCGACGTCAACGTGGTCGGCATCGTCCGGGTGGCCCGGGCCGCGCTGCCGCACCTGCGGGCCTCGACGCACGCCGCGATCGTCAACATCGGCTCCATCGCCGCCTGGCTCGGCCTGCCGCAGCGGGCCCTCTACAGCGCCAGCAAGGGCGCGGTGCAGGCGCTCACCCTGGCGATGGCCGCCGACTACGTGACCGCCGGTATCCGGGTCAACTGCGTCAACCCCGGCACGGCGGACACCCCGTGGGTGCGCCGACTGCTCGACGCCGCCGACGATCCGGCGGCCGAACTGGCCGCGTTACGGGCCCGCCAGCCCATCGGTCGCCTCACCACCCCGCAGGAGGTGGCCGCCGCCGTCGCGTACCTCGCCAGCCCGCTGTCCGCCGCGACCACCGGCACCGTGCTCGCCGTCGACGGCGGCATGCACGGCCTGCGACTGCCCAGCCCGCGCCCGGAAGCGTAGCGAGGAAGGCACCCTTGTTGCCGCCTCAGGTGTAGCAGGGCCTCCCTGACAATTGAACAACTGGCGAGAGGAATGAATGAGCCTTGAATTGAGGAGCCGCAGGGGCTCACGAATGGCTGTGGCCGCCGTCGCGATCGGGGCGGTTCTCGCCCTCGCCACGGTGGTGACTGCGGGCACGCGTGATCGCGGCCCGGCCCGCCAGCAGGAGGTCGCCAGCAACGGGGTACGGATCTCGGTGCCGGCGGGGTGGCCGCGCAACGCCACCAAATGCGGTACGCCAATGAGCAACACCTACATCGTGGATGTCGACCTGATCGCGGGCTGTGCCGTGTTGCCGAGACCTCGCGTCGACTACGCCGAGATAAAGCGCGCAAATCTCGATCTCGACCCGGAGGCTCAGCTCGCGACCGAGGCGGGTGAAGCATTCGGCCACCCCGTCCTCCGCGGCGGCGACGTGCTGTCGGATGGCCGGACACGGCAAGTGGTGGTGGTCCCAGACCATCAGGTAGTCCTCGTCGCCGTGTCCAGCAACCCGGCGCTCGCCGAAGCGATCACCCATTCACTCCGAGTCGACTGAGATCTTGGAAATCTACCGTTAGCTGCTAACGGGAACTGTCCAAGATCTCGTGCCAGCCTCTCAGCACGGACGTTACCGACCAGGCGGAGGCTGGGGCGTTACTCGGATTCGCGCTCCGGCTCGGCCACGTACACGCCCTTCCCGGGATGCCCTTCGACCAACTCTCTGTCTTTGAGCAACGACATGACACGGTGGATCGTGGAGATGTGCACACCGTGCTGCTCGGCGAGTTGGCGCGTGGACGGTAGCTTCTCCCCCGGTGCGAGCTCGCCAGATTTGATCTTGCTTGTGATCTCGTTCGCTATGCGGCGGTAGTCGACTCTCTCGGTGGGCATGTCGCTCTCCGTCGGTTCCCTGGCTTCGGCACGCCAATCTGATCACGAGGGAACCTGTTCCAGCAAGTTGCATGATCTAGCTATATGCGCCTCCTTGACCTACTTCAACTTGTTGGAGTAGGTTGCTGTCCGGGCCGGTTCCCTGGTTTCGGCAAACTCCTCGGTTCCGGCCCGCATACCCACCTCGGACAGTGCCACGCCCACCTTCGGAGTGGGCACCTATTCGACACCGGGCGGAAGGTGCCAGATGGTCAACCCCGTTGACATGCAGTTGAACGCCGTTGGACCTCCGAACAAGATCAGTGTCTTGGACCATCACGGAGAGGAACGGCGGGGACTGGCGTTCGACCCCCTCAAGTGCTCCCGGTCGGCAACCCATGGGTAGTCCACGCACAGTCGAACAGGAACGCGGCGTGGAGAGCGACGCGGTGCCGATCGGGCGGCGGGTGGCGTACTGGCGGGCGCGGCGGCGGATGTCGCAGCAGGTGTTCGCCGATCGGCTCGGTAAGTCAAAGAGTTGGGTGGACAAGGTGGAGCGTGGGGCGCGGGCCCTGGACAAGGTTTCCACGTTGCGGGAGATCGCCGCTGCGCTGCGCATCGACCACGCGTTACTGCTCGGGCAGGACAGTCGGCCCGCCGACGCGGCCACGCGGATCGAGGGCGTGGAGGTGATCCGGGCGGCACTGTCCGCGTACGACATTGCTTTGGATCGGCCGGCGGCGCGGCGTGACGTGCCGGACGCGGCTCGGCTGGCGCGCGGCGTCGCGCATGCCTGGACCAGTTTCCAGCATGCGCGGTACCCGGCGTTGCTCGGTCTGCTGCCGGAGTTGCTGGCCGGGGCGCAGCGCGGTCATGCCCACGATCCGAAGGCGGGCCGGGTGTCGCTGGTGGAGGCGTACCGGGTGACCGCGTCCCTGCTGGTGAAGCTCGGCGAGACCGAGTTGGCCTGGCTCGCCGCCGACCGGGCGATGGCCGTCGCCACCGGTGATCCGATGGTGGTGGCCGCCGCCACCGTGCAGCTCGGCCAGGTGTTGCGGGCCGCCGGTCGGACGCGGGAGGCGAGCACGGCGACGCTGGCGGCGGCGTACCGGATCGGCCAGGCCGACCTCGATGTGGTGCGCATGTCGCTGTGCGGGACGCTGCTCGTGCAGGCGGCGCTCGCGGCGGCCCGGCAGGGCGACGAGCGGGCCGCCGCCGCTCGGGTCGACGAGGCCGCCGACCTGGCCGCCGAGGTCGGCGACGGCAACGACCACTATCGCACCAGCTTCGGACCGACCGCCGTGGCGCTCGCCCGGGTCACGGTCGCGATCGAGTTGGGTACGACGGACGAGGCGATCGCCCAACACGAGAAGGCTGTCGGGCGGGACGGCTGGCGGTGGCTACCACCCGAGCATCGCGCCGCACACCTGATCGACGCCGGTCGCGCGTACCTTCAGGTTGCCGACCCGGTCAACGCGGCCCGGGTGCTGCTGGAGGCCGACCGGACCGCGCCCGCCGAGGTACGCCACCGGCCCGCCGCCCGCACCGTGCTCACCGGCACGGTGCGCCATCCTGATGCGCCGGCCACGATCGTCGCGTTGGCCGCCAGTCTCGGGGTGGGCAGCGCCTGACCGCGTCTGACGGGTTCACGGTGGTGGGGCCGGGACGGGTGCGAGCAGGCGTTGCCGCTCGGCGGCCACCACTTCCTGGACGAGCTCCGCCTCGGACAGGTCCACCGCTTCCGGACTTGCCTCGGCCATGTCGCTGACCCGGGCGTACTCGTCGAAGATGCGCCGCTTGCCCGCCAGCAGTTCGGTGATCCGCTGGTCGACGCCCTCCTCGGAGAGCAGCCGGTGCACCTGCACCGACCGGACCTGCCCCATGCGGTGCGCCCGGGCGACAGCTTGCGCCTCGGTGGTCGGCTTGAGCTGAGGTTCACAGATGACCACGACGGACGCGGACTGGATGTTGAGCCCGACGCCACCGGCCACGATCTGGGCCACCAGGACCGCACCGTGGCGGGCGGCCGAGAAATCGTCCACCATCTGCTGACGGTGGTTGGCGGGCACCGATCCGGTCAGCGGCCCGAACACCGGCCCGGGCACGGCACCGGCAACCACGTCGAGCACCGCCCTGAAGTGCGAGAACACGAGGACCCGACGCTTGTTCTCGGCCGCTTCCCGGACAATCTCGACGAGTCGCTGCAGCTTGGTCGACTGGGCTGCCTGAAGCATGGCCGCCTGACGCATCTGCATGAAGTTCCCACTCATGACCGCCTCGCGGTAGCGCTCCGTGTCCGCCGGGGACATCGGCAGCCACTCCTGCACCTCGATGAGTTCGGGTAGTTCGTCGAGCACGTCGTCCTGGTTACGGCGTAGGTACGCCGGTGCGATCTGCCGCCGGAACCGTGCGGGTGTCAGGTCGGTGGCGTCGACCGTGAGGTCGGGGCGTACGAAGGAGGCGAGGTTGCGGAACTCGTCGACCTTGTTCTCCAGGGGCGTACCGGTGAGCAGGATGGCCCGTTCGGCACGCGCGACGAGTTCCTTCGTCCTGATCGACCGCTGCGCCTGCGGGTTCTTGACGTAGTGGGCCTCGTCGACCACGACACACCCCAGGTCGGGGTGGTCGCGCAGGGCCGACTCCCACCAGGCGAGGGTTTCGTAGGTGGTCACCGCCACGCCCCCGTGCCGCATCCAGGTGCGGGCCGCGGCGTCGCGTTCCGGGCCGTGCACCCGGTACGGGCGCAACGTCGACTTGCCAGTGATCTCGCGGACCCAGTTGGTGACCACGGCCGCCGGGCACACCACCAGGAAATGGGTGCTTCCCCGGCTGCTCAGATGTGCCAGGACCGCGATCGCCTCGACGGTCTTACCGAGACCCATCTCGTCCCCAATGATGATCTTGCGCTGGACGAGGGCGAAGCGCGCGGCGAAGCTCTGATAGCCGCGCAGGGACGCGGTCAGATGTTCGCCGTCGAGCGCCTGGTCGCGTACCGCCTTGACGATCTCGTCCGGGAGGTCGCCGTGCACCGCGTTGTCGTCGTGGGTGGCGAATCCCAGCTCCGAGAGCATGGCGAAGTAGTCGGCGGGTCGGGTGAGGAAGTCGTCCCACGGATCGGCGCGCACGCTTCGCCGGCCGGGTGCGGACGACCGCTTGAGCAGCTCGGCCCGTCGTATGACGAGCTGGATGCTCTCGCGTAGTCCGGTGACGGCGAGTCCCCGGGTCGGCACCACGAGCAGATGACTCGTCCTGCGGTCGATGGTGCTGCCCAGCGACGCGAGTTCGGCGGCACGTTCGAGGTCGGCTGCCGCCCCACGCGTCCTCCGGTGCGTGTCCCACTCGGCGAGGCATCGCAGCAGGTGCGTGGTCTCCGGGTGGCGGTGGTCGACGTCGATGCGGACCGGCGTGTCATCGTAGGTGGTCTGCCACAGGGTGCGGGCTGCGCCGAGCATGCGACGGGCCGAGGTCTCCCCGACACCGGGCAACGCCTGAAGGGACGCGCCGACACGCAGCACATCCTGCACGGTGGTGATTCCCGCATCGGCCAGTGGCCCGAGCCGGAACCGGTCACGGGTGACGGTCCGCAACGCCTCCACCGGCATGTCCCGTACGACCCGTCCCACCTCGACCTGCCTGACCTTCTCAGCCGCTGCCCGGGCCGCCGAGCGGTACGAGGCCTCCCCCGCCACGACCTGCTCGATGGTCGCCAGCGCCGCCGGCAGAGCCGCGAAGACCGACCGCTCCACCAGCTCGGGCTCCGGGCCGGTCCGCTCGGCGAGGAGGGCGAAGCGTAGGACCGGGTCGAGCAGGTCGTCGATGCTCGTCCGAGCCGACTCGACGGATGCGGCATGGACGCGGAGGTGGGCCAGACGCTCGGGGCCGGCGGTGGCGATGACCTCCGCGTGCCGGTGACGCAGGAACGTGGCCGCGGTGACCGCCGACTGTTTCCGTGCCGGCCCGGTGAAGTACCGGCGTACGTCGAGCATGGGCGCCAGGTCGACGACGGCGCTCGGCGCATCGTCGGTGAGGAGGCGCAGCAGGGCACGATCGGCGGCCGTCATCGCCGGGAGCAGGGCGCGTTCCCGTAGTCGCCGGGCCGCGTCGCGGTCGCCCTCCCGCAGGGCGAGTACGCGCCACGCGGCGTGGCCGGCTCGGTCGACCACGACACTGCGGGTACGCATGGTTTCCTCGGCACTGCTGGCCGCGTGCTGGACGGCCTGGTGCCGGTCGCGCACATCCTCGGCGAGTTGCCTCCATCGCCTGAAGTCCGCCACAACACGACGCAACTCGTCCCGCTCACCCCGCCCCACACCCACCCGGTCCCGATACCCGCCTCCCTACCCCGCCATACCGCGTCACGCGATCATGCAGTTGTGGCACCTGCCAAAGTGGTGCATTCACCGTATTTCTGGTGCCACAACTGCATGATCAGCAAAAAGGGGGTGGGGGCAGGGGTTGCTCGATGGTGTTGGCTCGGCGAGCGGTGTGAGGTGCGTTACCTGTGCGCGTGTCGGGAATCAGGGTGGCGGTGCGGGGTTGCAGGCAGATATGACCATCGCACCACGTCCCGCCCGCTCCTTGATGCTGCGGGAGACCTTCCGGTGAACGGCGTCGACATCGCCGACCCGCCACCGGCGTCGCTGATGCCGGGCGACCTAATGAGCTCCCGTCAGCGCCTACGCCTCATTCTCGTCCTCGGCTCGCTGATCGCGGTGGGCCCGCTCACCATCGACATGTACCTCCCGGCACTGCCCTCGATCGTCGACGACCTCGACACCACCTCGTCGGCGGTCCAACTGACGCTCACCGGCACCCTGATCGGTCTCGCCCTGGGACAACTGCTGATCGGTCCGCTCTCGGACGCCGTCGGCCGACGTACTCCGCTGATCGCCGGCACGGCGCTGCACATCGTGGCCTCCGTGTGTTGCGCCCTCGCCCCGAACATCGCGGTCCTCGGCACGCTGCGGGTGGTCCAGGGTCTGGGCGCCGCGGCGGCCGCCGTGATCGCCACGGCCGTGGTCCGCGACCTGTTCAGCGGTGCGGCCTTCGCCCAGCTACTGTCCCGTCTGCTGCTCGTGATGGGTGCCGCCCCGATCCTCGCGCCGACCCTCGGCAGCGAACTGCTGCGGTGGACACAGTGGCGGGGTGTGTTCGCCGCTCTCGCGGTCTTCGGCGTACTGCTGCTGTTGATCGCGATGCTGGGCCTGCCGGAGACGCTGCCGCCGTTGCGGCGACAGCGCGGCGGTGTGCTGCCTACCCTCCGGCTGTACCGTTCGCTGCTGCGTGACCGCGCCTTCGTCGGGCTGGTGCTGGTGGCCGGGCTGGCCATGGCGGCCCTGTTCGCCTACGTCGGTGGTTCCTCGTTCGTGCTGCAAGGGCAGTACGGGCTCGACGAGCAACAGTTCGGGTTGGCCTTCGGTGCCGGGGCGATCGGGTTGATCGCGGCCACCCAGGGCAACGTACGCCTGCTGCGCCGCTGGTCCCCGCAGCAGATCCTGCTGACCACCCTGATCGTGGGTTCCGCCGCCAGCCTGGTGCTGCTCGGCCTCGCCGCGACCGGGATCGGTGGCCTGGCGGCCCTGCTCGCCGCACTCTGGGTGGTGCTCGCCACGGCCGGTCTGGCCCTGCCGAACGCCCCCGCGCTGGCCCTGAGCCGGCACGGCGAGGCGGCGGGTACCGCATCGGCCCTGCTCGGCGCGGTGCAGTTCGGCATCGGTGCGATCGCCGCGCCGCTGGTGGGTGTGTTCGGCACCGGTGCCGTGGCGATGGCCCTGGTGATCGCCGGTGGGATCGTGTCGGCGCTGATCGTGCTCCTTGTGGTGGTCCGCCCCGGCCAACTCGTCGTGCCCGACTCGGCGGAGGCGGTGACCGTCGTGGCGCACTGAGGGGTGTCGCGCCGCCGTCGGTGTCGGAGGTCTGCCCTACCGTACGGCGGCGTGAACGCAGTCCAGACGTACCGTTATCTCGCCCCCTCCACCCTGACGCAACGATCGCTCGCCTTGCAGACCAG
This sequence comes from Micromonospora lutea, assembly GCF_016863535.1. GTDB lineage: Bacteria > Actinomycetota > Actinomycetes > Mycobacteriales > Micromonosporaceae > Micromonospora > Micromonospora lutea. The sequence continues at coordinate 223,515 of NZ_BOPB01000005.1, read as the reverse complement.
TGGTGGTCCGACGCCGAATCCCCGTTTCTTCACCGGTTTTCTCACCACCGGGCAGGCGGCTGCGGTGGGTTTGCTGGCCGTGGCCGAGGTGGCCCGCACCCGCTACCACCGGCCGGTCACCCCGGCGAGTCTGGATCCGGTGGTCACCGGCAGCCGTGACCGGCTCCGCTTCGAGTCCTTCTCCGGGTGCTGCGGGGTGTACGCGCGGCTCGACGCGTTGCCCGAGGGTCTGGATGGCGATGTCGCCGAGCACGGCACCACCAACGTCGACGTGAACAATCCGCTGCGCGAGGCGCTGGCCCGGGTGAGCGGTCTGGACCCGCTGCACCTGTCGGTCGGTCCCGACGACCTCACCGTCTCCACGTTGGATGGTGCGGTGGTGGAGAAGAAGGTGCCGCTGCCGGTGCGCTGGCTGCGTGGCTTCGCCGAGGTGCAGGTTCTGGCCGCCCGGTTCGAGCCCCGGGCCGAGCTGCCGGCGACCGAAGCCGCCGCCTTCCTGCGTCGGCTGCCCCGGGGCGGTGACCGGTCGGTGCTCTGGGTGGTGCCGGCGGGCCGGTCCCTGCGGCTGACCGCCCGACCGGTCGCGGGGGCGGTCTGCCTGGCCGGGGCGGGCCGGCTGGTCGCGCTGCAACCGATGCTGCGCTTCGCGAAGACCCTCCGGGTGTACGGCCCGACGGTGGCACCCGGCTCCGGTCCGGCCCCGAGCGTCTGGGAACTGGACACCGGCGCGCTGCGGCTGTCGCTGACCCTCTCCCCCGAGCCGTACCGCGGCTTCTCCGGTGAGGGCGCCGTTCTCGCCGCGCTCGCCGGTGACGATGTCGTCGACGACGCCAACCTCATCTCCGCCCTGCTCTCCTGGGATCCGACCATCGACACCGATCGGCTGGCCGAGCAGGCCGGCATCGACGCCGACCGGGTACGTGGCGCTTTGGCCCAGCTCGGCACCGCCGGTCGGGTCGGCTACGACGTGGCCGACGCGGCGTACTTCCACCGGGTGATGCCGTATGACGCGGGCCGGGCCGAGCGGGACAATCCTCGGCTGGTCGGTGCGCGGGCGCTGCTCGACGCCGGAGCGGTGCAGCGGGACGGCACGGCGGCGACGGTACGCAGCGGCGATCAGGTGTACCGGGTCCGTCAGCTCGCCGATGGCGGGCTGACGTGCACCTGCCCATGGTGGGCGAAGCATCGGGGGCAGCGTGGGCCGTGCCGACATGCCCTGGCCACCCGGATGCTGATCACCGAGCAGGTCGAGGAGCCGGCATGAGGCACACGGAGGACACCATGCGGCGTCGGCAGGAGCTGGCCGCCGGCGGCACAAGCGATCTGTTCGACCTGGTGGACAGGGGTGCCATCGACGCGGTCGCGGCGGCGCTGCACGGGTTGCCGGAGCAGCGCCGCCGAGAGATCGGCGTCGAGCTGACCGCCTGGTTCAAGCAGCACGAGCGGCGCACCTGGTGGTCGGCCGGCACCGGGACCGCCCTGGCGATCGCCGTGGTCGGTTGTCTGCCGACCGCCGCCCAGGCCGCGCAGATCCTCGGTCGTCCCTCGGTCAACCCGAATGGTCGCCTCGCGGCCGAGCTGGTCCGCGTCGTCGCGCAGGAGCGGGGGGTCGACTGGCTCGTCGACCTGGCTCATCGGATCGCGGCCCGGTTCCGTCAGGACACCTGGGTCGGCCGCTGGCATTTCGTCGCCACGCTGCTGCACCACGAGGGCGGCGAGCCACCGACGGACGACGTGTCCGTGCAACTGTGGTTGACCGCGGTGGAGTCCCCGGCCCAGTTCCACCAGGGTCAGGCACCCCCGGTGGTGGACCGACTGCGCGACGATCCCTTCCTGCCCGTCATGCTGCCCCGGCTCTTCGAGGTGGACGGCATCGGTAACCAGATGATGTTCATCGCCGGGCACCGCGACTGGGACGACCCGGGCCGGCCCGCCCTGCCGGCCGCCCTGGCCCAGCTCGCCGCCGAGGGCGTGGTCGACCGGTTGCTCCTGCTCGACGGTTGCCTCAGTCGGCTGCTGCGCGGCGACCGACCCGTCGCGCTACGCGCCTTCACCACCCTGCTCGACGAGCTCGCACCGACCGACGCCGAGGTCACCGCCCGGGTCATGGACTATCTGCGGCTGCTCGTCGACGCTCCCGCGTCGGTGGCCACGATGGCGCAGAAGACGCTGCGGAAGCTGCCCGAGCTGGAGCTGGAGTCGGTCCTCGACGCCTCCCGCCAGATGCTTACGCGACCCGACAAGACGCTGGTCAAGGCTCAGCTCGGCTGGCTCGACCGGCTCGCCCGCCAGCACCGGGACCGGGCCAGCGAGATCGCCGAGGTGATCGCGGTCGCCGCCGAGCACCCCGCCGTGGAGCTACGGGAGCGTGCCGTGGCGCTGGCCGCCCGGCACGGCTTCGACCCGGAACCGGGCGGGGCGGCGCCGGCGGTGACCCGGCCACGCGGCGACGACCTGCCCCCACCTCCCCCACCCGCACCGGCATCCGCGCCCATCACCGACCTGGACGAGTTGACCGAGGAGGTCGCCGCGCTGCTCGCCACGCCGCAGCAGGGAGTTGCGCTGGAGCGGATCCTCGACGGGCTGGTCCGGCTCGCCACGACCGACGGAGACCGGATCCGCACCGCGCTCGGCCCGGTGATCGAACGACGGCACTGGTCGTGGGCGGACCACCGCTCCGATCCACTGTGCCTCTGCGGCATGGTGGTCGAGGTGTTCACGAGCGCCGGTGCCGGCCGCACCGACCGGCAGCGGGAACGGTGGAGCAAACTCCTCACGGCGACACACCGGGCCGACGCGACACCGGAGCTGGTGGTCACCAATCCCCATACGCCGCCGGTCCACCGGCTGTTCCGCGCCCGGCTGGTCGAGATCGGCGCGTACCTCAACGAGCCGGGACGACCGGGCCTGCTGGCCACTCCCACGTCGACAAACGGGCTGCTCGACCCGATGACGCTGGTGGAACGGCTCACCGCGCTCGGTGATCGGGAACCGGGCCACTGGGATCTCACCCAGGCGCTGCTGCGGTTGCCGGCCGACGTCGACGAGTCGATCGCCGACAAGGCGGCGGCCCTCGGCACGGCAGCCGGCCTACGGCTCGCCACCTGGTTGCGCGACGGCGGCCTGCCGCGGCCGGTCGTCCGGTCCCGCACCGTCAACCAGAGCAGGCGGCACTGGGCGTACGCGCACATGCCGGCCGAACGGATCCTGGCCGAGCTGGCCCCGCCCGCCGGGACAGTCGACCGGTACGGGCTGTTCACCGCACCCGCCACCCCACTCAGCGGCGACCACGCCGGCTGGGTGCACCTGTGGCCGTCGATGTTGCCCGGGCATCGGGGCATGGTCACCGCGTACCTGCTGCCACTGGTCGCCGGTGCCGCGGACATGGACGAGCGTGGCGGCGCCGCGGTGCTGCCCCTGCTCGCCGAGATCGGTGGGCCGGGCGGGGTGGCCCTCGACCTGGCGGTGGCCTACGGCCTCGCGGCCCGACACGCCCCGGACCGGGTGGCGGCGCTGGACGCGTTGCTCGCCCTGGCCGCCGCCGGTGACATCGACGTGGCCGGCATCGGGGAGCAACTCGGGGCACTGGTCGCCCGGCAACTGGTGAAGCTGTCCCGGGTCGGCGAACCGCTACGCGACGCCGCGCAGGCCGGTGCGCCACTCACGGTGTGGCGGCTGCTGGCCGCCGCGCTCCCGGCGGTGCTGGCCATGCCCACCGCACCGCGCGGCCTGCCGGAGCTGCTGACCGTGGCGGCGGAGACGGCCACCGCGACCGGCGTACGCATCGAGGTGCCCGGCCTGGCCGACGTGGCCGGGCGGGGCGGGTCCGGCCGCCTGGTCACCGAGGCCCGCCGCCTGCACCGCGCACTCGACGCGGCGTGAGCCGCTGATCGACGGTTCGCCCGTCGCACCGGTCGACGGGCGGGCCGGGCGGTGGCAGGGGCCGGCACGTCAGATCCTGGCGACGGTGATCGCCGTCGCCAGGATCTGACGTCGTGAAGCGGTATGGCTCGGATGCGGGGTCAGGCGACCGAGGCGGGGAACCTCTCCCAGACCCGGTGTGCGGCCATGAGCTGCTGGACACCGGCCAAAACCTCACTCGCGGCGTCGCCGGTGACCACGCCGGACGTGCCGAGGACACCGGTCTGCTCCAGGGCCACGACGCCGGTCCCCCACGCGCCGATGGCCTTGGCGTGCCGCCAGCACTCCTCGACCATCAGCAGCACCCGAGGGTCGACGCTGGCCGAGCCGGTCGCGCCCGCCTTGGCGTCGCGGGCCGGCAACGCGTCCGGTGCCGGCGCGGGTGCCGAGGCGAGCAGGAGCGCGTCGAGTTCGACCGAGCGGCCGGTGGCGAAGCTCCGCTGCGCGGGCAGGTCGCCGATCGTGCCGCCGTGCGGCGCGATCAGCAGCGGCACCATGTCGGCGGCGAAGATCGCCTCGCGGGCCGCCCGGACGCTGTCGAGGTCGGCCTCGGGGCCGACGACGATGCCGACCATCCGGCCGTCGGCCGGCCACTCCCGCCCGACCTGGGACAGCGCGGGGCTGGGCTCGACGTCGGCCAACGGCACGGTCGGCTCCGGCGCGGGCAGACCGAGGCCGGTGGCGACCTCGGCGCAGAGCACCGGGTCGATGTTGGCCAGGCACTGGAGCTGACGTTCCTTGATCGCCTGGTGGTAGCACTTGCCCAGCTCGAAGGTGTACGCCCGGATGATGTGTTCCCGTTCGACCGGGGACATGCTCAGCCAGAACAGGCGGGCCTGGCTGAAGTGGTCGTCGAACGAGACCGGATTGGCGCGCACCTTGGGGGCCTGCGTGACCTGCACCGGCAGGTCGACGAAGGGGTGGTCGTCGTCGCCGGCCGGGAACGGGTTGCCACCGTCGAGGGAGTTCGGCCGGTACGGTGCCACCCCGGCGTGGACGGCGTGCTGGTGGAAGCCGTCGCGCAGCATGTCGTTGACCGGGGCGTGCGGCCGGTTGATCGGGATCTGTGCGAAGTTCGGCCCGCCCAGCCGGGTCAGTTGCGTGTCGACGTACGAGAAGAGCCGGCCCTGCAGCAACGGGTCGTTGGTGACGTCGATGCCCGGCGGCAGGTGCCCCACGTGGAAGGCGACCTGCTCGGTCTCGGCGAAGAAGTTCCTCGGGGTGCGGTTCAGGGTCAGCTTGCCGACCGGCTGTACGGGTGCGAGCTCCTCCGGCACGATCTTCGTCGGGTCGAGCAGGTCGATGCCGGCGAACGTCTCCTCGGGGGTGTCGGGGAAGACCTGGAGGCCGAGTTCCCACTCGGGGAACGCCCCGGCCTCGATGGCGTCGTAGAGGTCACGCCGGTGGAAGTCCGGGTCGATGCCGCCGAGCAGCTGGGCCTCCTCCCAGACCAGGGAGTGCACGCCCAACTTCGGCTTCCAGTGGAACTTGGCCAGCGCCGTCTCCCCGGCGGCGTTGACCAGCCGGAAGGTGTGGACGCCGAAGCCTTCCATCGTCCGGTAGGAACGCGGGATGCCCCGGTCGGACATGTTCCACATGGCGTGGTGCTGCGCCTCGGTGTGCAGCGAGACGAAGTCCCAGAAGGTGTCGTGCGCGCTCTGCGCCTGCGGGATCTCCCGGTCGGGGTGGGGCTTCCCGGCGTGGATGATGTCGGGAAACTTGATGGCGTCCTGGATGAAGAAGACCGGCATGTTGTTGGCGACCAGGTCGAAGGTGCCCTCGTCGGTGTAGAACTTCGTGGCGAAGCCCCGGGTGTCCCGGACGGTGTCGGCCGATCCGCGCGAGCCCAGGACGGTGGAGAAGCGGACGAAGACCTCGGTGGTCCGCCCCTTGGCCAGGAAACCCGCCCGAGTCACCGCCTCGGCGGTGCCGTACGCGGTGAACTCGCCGTGGGCACCGGCACCCCGGGCGTGCACCACCCGCTCGGGGATGCGCTCGTGGTCGAAGTGGGTGATCTTCTCTCGCAGGTGGTGGTCCTGGAGCAGGACCGGTCCTCGCGGCCCGGCCTTGAGGGAGTGGTCGGTGTCCCGCAGCCGCGCGCCCTGCGCGGTGGTGAGGAAGGCACCCTGCTGGCCGTAGGCGGCGGCCGGCGCGCCGGTCTCCGCCCCGGTCGGCGTACGGGTCTGCGGGGCACCCTGTTCGGGTTTCGGCGGCAGCGGTTCGTGTGGCGTCGTCGGCTCGTCGAGGGGCGGCGGGGCGCTGCCCGGTGCACCGGGCACCTCCGGGGTGAGGGCGTCGGTCACTTTCTCCGCCGCGGCCTCCACAACATCCTTGACCGCCTTGGCGGGGTTGCGGGCATTCATGTTGACGGGTACCTCCTGGGACACGAGAGCCAGATGCCAGGGCGGTACCCGGAGCAGACCGAGCAAAACGGAGCGAATCGAGCGGATGTGGGTAGCCTCGATCACTCCGGCCGCAGCTGCTCGTAGTACGCCTTCATCGGCGGGTGGTAGTCGTCGAACGCCGGCAGCGCCGTGCCGTCGCGGGCAGCCACCAGGCAGTCGAGGTAGTACTCCCAGCCCGGCCCCACCTCACCGATGCCGGTGGTGTCGACGAGGTGGTGGACGAACCGCAGCTCGGTCCGCTCGCTCTGTGGGGTCAACAGCAGTTCCAGCGCCCAGTGGCCATGGTCGTCGCGCATGGTCACGGCCAGCCGCCGGGGTGGCTCGCACGCGTCGATCGTCATGTCGGACCAGGGCGCGCCCTCTTCGAGGGCCATTCGTACCCGGATGGTACGGCCGGGCGCGGCGTCGCCCTCCCAGGGGCCGAACCATCGTGCCGTGCGTTCCGGCTCGGTGAGGCTGGCCCAGACGTCGTCGATCGCGGCGGGGAAGGTACGGGTGAGGACCAGGTCGATGCCGTCGTCGACGCCGAAGAGGCGGCCGGTGGGTGTGCGGCTCATGCGGTGCGCTCCTGTGGGTTGGAGGGCGAGTCGCCGGTGCGGCGGTCGCGGCGGGCACGGAAGACCTCGGTCTCCAGGGCGTCGAAACGGCGTTCCCAGAGGTCGGTCCGGGTGAACTGGGTCAGCCACCGCGCCAGGTCGGCGAGCCGGGTCGGGTCCAGCTCGTAGCGGCGCTGGCGGCCAACGACGGTGTCGCGGACCAGACCGCTGTCGCGCAGTACGCGCAGGTGCCGGCTGATCGCCGGTCGGCTGATCTCGAACTGCTCGGCGATGCGCCCGGCCGGAAGCCGGCGCTCACGCAGCAGTTCGAGGATGCGTCGCCGGACCGGATCGGCGATCGCGGCGGCAATGTCGTCCACGATTGAAGCGTAACCCATCGGTTACGCTTTTGTCGGTCAGCTCGTTCGACGGGCGTGCACGCGTTCGATGGCACCGTGCGTCAGGCGCTCCGAGGCCACCACCGTGAGGTCGAGCTGGCGCACGACGTCCAGCGGACGTCGGGTGTAGTGCTCCCCCTGGGTCGGCACGCTGACCAGGTCGACGAGATGCTGAACGGCGCGCAACAGCACGTTGGACGCCACGACATGATCGGCGAGCAGCAGGCTGCCGCCGGGCCGCAGCACCCGCACGAACTCGGCGAGGGCGGCCCGCTCGTCCGGAACGCAACAGAGGGCGAAGGTGGACACCACGGTGTCGAACCGGCCGTCGACGAACGGCAGCGCGGCGGCATCCGCCGGCAGCAGCGTCATCTCGCGACCGAGCCCGACGGCCCGCTGTCGGGTGACCCGCACCATCCGTGGACTCCAGTCGACCCCGACGAGGTCCACGTCGTCGGGGTAGTACGGCAGATTCAGGCCGGTGCCGACGGCCACTTCGAGAGTGGATCCGGTCGCCCGCTGGCACACCCAGCGCCGGCTGTCGGCGAGCAGGCGTCGCTCGACCGAGGCGACCTTCCGGTCGTAGCTTGCCGCCTGACCGTCCCAGTACCGGACCAGTCGCTCCCGTCGTGGCATCCACCGCTCCCGCCCGTCCCGCCCGGCGAGCGGCCGGCGCGCGGTGGCCGGCAATCCGACGCGACCACCGGCCGCATCGTGTCACGACGGCGCTCATCGACCCGGCCCGTCAACGTTGACAGCCCGACGACGACGTGATCTGCTCGGCACAGATTGGTAACGACAATCGTTGTCATTATCGAAGGAGGATCATGTCTCTCACCGTGTCGCCGAGCCTGCTGCGGGCCGCCGAGTCCGGACCCGTCGACGACGAGGCGTTCTTGGCCTGCGTCCGCGAGTCACTGCCGTACGCCTGGCGGACCGTCCACCGGGTGGTGTCGGAACTGGCATCCTCGGACGCCGAGTTCACCGACAACCAGGTGCCCCCGCCCAGCGAGGCGGAGCGGGGCCAACTGCTGCGGGCGTTGGCCAGTGACGCCATCAGGTCCAGCCTGGAGCGTCACTTCGGTGTCAAGCTCGCCTTCCAGAACTGCCACCGGATCGCGGCGTTCCGACCCTCCGCCGTCGACTCCGACACCTACCGCCGGTTCATCTCGGTACGGGGGCAGTTGCTCAACCAGTCACCGGAGCTGCGCAACTGCTGATCTGAGCCAGGCCCGGCGGGCCGGCCGAGCCTCGGCCCGCCGGATGGCAGGTCTGGCGCGCAGTGGCACACCTTTGCGACGCTGGCGATCATGTATGACTACGACCTGTTGGTGCTGGGCTCCGGGCCCAGCGGTCAGAAGGCCGCCATCGCCGCCGCGAAGCTGGGCCGGCGGGTCGGTCTGGTGGAGCGCCGCGACATGCTCGGCGGAGTGTGCATCAACACCGGCACCGTGCCGTCCAAGACCCTCCGTGAGGCCGTGCTCTACCTGACCGGCCTCAGCCAGCGAGATCTCTACGGCAGCAGCTACCGGGTCAAGGACGAGATCACGGTCAGCGATCTGGCCGCCCGGACCCAGCACGTCATCAACCGGCAGACCGATGTCATCCGTCACCAGCTCGCCCGCAACCGGGTCGCGATCATCACCGGCACCGGGCGGTTCGCCGATGCCCACTCGGTCTGGATCGACGGCGACTCCGGCCGCGAATCCAGGATCACCTTCGACAAGGCCATCATCGCCGCCGGCACCCGACCGGCCCGACCGGACAGCGTCGACTTCGACGACCGGACGATCGTGGACTCCGACGGGGTCATCAACCTTCAGACCGTCCCCCGCAGCATGGTGGTGGTCGGCGCGGGCGTGATCGGCATGGAGTACGCCTCGATGTTCGCCGCCCTCGGCACGAAGGTGACCGTGGTCGAGCGCCGGGAGCGGATGCTCGACTTCTGCGACGAGGAGGTCATCGAGTCGCTGAAGTACCACCTGCGGGATCTGTCGGTGACGTTCCGCTTCGGCGAGGAGGTGGCCTCGGTCGAGAAGCACCAGACGGCCGCGTTGTGCGTCCTCAAGAGCGGTAAGAAGATCGTCGCGGACACCGTCATGTACTCGGCCGGCCGGCAGGGCCAGACCGACGGGTTGGACCTGGCAGCGGCGGGGCTGAGCGCCGACCGGCGCGGGCGCATCGAGGTCGACGCGAACTACCGCACCGCGGTGGAGAACATCTACGCCGTCGGCGACGTGATCGGTTTCCCGGCGCTCGCCTCGACCTCGATGGAACAGGGACGACTGGCCGCGCAGCACGCCTGCGGTGAGCCGGAGCGCCCGATGCACGAGCTGCAGCCGATCGGCATCTACACGATCCCGGAGATCAGCTTCGTCGGGAAGACCGAGGAGGAACTGACCGACAGCGCGACCCCGTTCGAGGTAGGCATCGCCCGCTACCGCGAGCTGGCGCGCGGCCAGATCGTGGGCGACTCGTACGGCATGTTGAAGCTGCTCGTCTCGCCGCAGGACCGCCGGCTGCTCGGCGTGCACGTCTTCGGCACCGGCGCCACCGAGATCGTCCACATCGGGCAGACGGTGATGGGCTGTGGTGGCACGGTGGACTACCTGATCGACACGGTTTTCAACTACCCGACGCTGGCCGAGGCGTACAAGGTGGCCGCCCTGGACGCGGCCAACAAGATCCGCAACATCACCCGCCTCGACCGCTGACGCGACACCGCGAGTGACGGCAGGCCCTCCGGGCGCAGCCACCATCCGTGACGGCGATACCCCACCGACCCACTCTCCCCCATCCGCACTTTGCTCTGCTTCAACGGACGCAACAGCGGTCTGAGCTGGGCCTTTCCACGCTCGTCGCGCCGGCCGCACCCGACCGGCCAGTCGCGCTGGGTGACCGTTGCGTGAGTTGAAGCAGAGCAAAGCGTGCGAAGGAACATAGGCGAGGAGAGGCGGCAAACGCAGACAGTGACGGCCGAAGGGTTGCCGGTCCGGGCACGGGTCGCGGCCCCCGGCGAGGACCGGGGGCCGCGATCCGGAACCTGGATCCGGCCTGGCTAGCGCGCCAGCGCCGGCTCCCGGGTGACTCCCAGGTGCCGGGCGTACGCGCTGGTGGTGAAGAACGACGGCAGGTCCTCACCGAGGGCGGTCTCCTCGACGATCCGCGCGGCCTGCTCGGCGCGTTCCCGGTCGGCCGCCTCACGCTCGGCGACCAGGGCGGCCAGTTCCTCGGCGAGCATCGAGCGAACCAGTTCCTCGGTCACCGCACCCCCACCGGCCAACGGTGTGCTGTGGTGCAACCACTGCCAGAGCTGGCAGCGGGCGATCTCGGCGGTGGCGGCGTCCTCCATCAGGTTCCACAGCGCCACCGCACCCGCGCCACCGAGCCAGGCGTCGATGTAGCGCAGCGCCACCGCGACGTTGGCCCGCACCCCCACCTCGGTGACCTGGCCCGGGGTCTTGTCCACCGAGAGTAGTTCGGCGGCGGTGACCGTCACCTCGTCACGACGCCGGTCGAGCTGGTTCGGGCGCTCGCCCAGCACCCCGTCGAAGACCTCCCGGCAGGTCGCCACCAGGCCGGGGTGGGCGACCCAGGAGCCGTCGAAGCCGTCACCGGCCTCGCGCTGCTTGTCCGTCCGCACCTTGCCCAGTGCCGTCTCGTTGACCTGCGGGTCACGGGCCGGGACGAAGGCGGCCATGCCGCCGATCGCGTGCGCGCCGCGCCGGTGGCAGGTGCGCACCAGCAGTTCGGTGTACGCGCGCATGAACGGCACCGTCATCGTCACCTCGGCGCGGTCCGGCAGGACGAAGTCCGACCACTGTCCGAAGTTCTTGATCACGCTGAAGATGTAGTCCCACCGTCCGGCGTTCAGGCCCGCCGAGTGCTCCCGCAGCTCATAGAGGATCTCCTCCATCTCGAACGCTGCGGTGATCGTCTCGATCAGCGTGGTGGCCCGGATGGTGCCCTGCGGCAGCCCGATGTAGCGCTGGGCGAAGACGAAGATGTCGTTCCACAACCGCGCCTCACGGTGGCTTTCCAGCTTCGGCAGGTAGAAGTACGGGCCTCTGCCGGCGTCGAGCTGCCGCCGGGCGCAGTGGAAGAGGTAGAGCCCGAAGTCGACCAGGCTGGCCGAGATCGGCCGCCCGTCCACCACGATCCCCTTCTCCACCAGGTGCCAACCGCGCGGCCGGACCACGATCGTGGCCAGCTCCTCGCCGAGCGCGTACCGCTTGCCACGGGCGTCGGTGAAGTCGATCCGGCGGTCCAGGGCGTCGATCAGGTTGAGCTGACCGTTGATGACGTTGTGCCAGGTCGGCGCGGTGGCGTCCTCGAAGTCGGCGAGCCACACCTTGGCGCCGGAGTTCAACGCGTTGATGGTCATCTTGCGGTCCGGCGGCCCGGTGATCTCGACCCGCCGGTCGACCAGGCCGGGGGCGGGCGGTGCCACCTGCCAGGTCGGGTCGTCGCGGACAGCCGCCGTCTCCGGCAGGAAGTCGGGCAGCTGGCCGGTGGCGTAACGGTCGCGGCGGGCCCGGCGGGTGTCCAGCAGGGCCACCCGGCGGGCGGCGAACTCACTGTCCAGCGCGACCAGGAACTCCAGCGCCTCGGGCGTGAGCACCTCGTCGAACCGTTCGGCCATCGGGCCGATGATCTCGTATCTCACGCGAACTGCTCCTCTTCGGTCGACCCCCGCAGGGCGGTGGTCTCGGCGGCGGGGTTCAGCACCGTGCTGATCAGGTCGAAGTAACCGGTACCCACCTCGCGCTGGTGCTTGACCGCGGTGTAGCCGGCCGGCTCGGCCGCGAACTCCCGCTCCTGGAGCGAAACGTACGCCGACATGCCGTCCGCCGCGTAGCCCCGGGCCAGGTCGAACATCGAGTAGTTGAGGGCGTGGAAGCCGGCCAGGGTGATGAACTGGAACTTGTAGCCCATGTGGCCGAGTTCCCGCTGGAACTTGGCGATGGTCGCGTCGTCGAGGTGCTTGCGCCAGTTGAACGACGGCGAGCAGTTGTAGGCGAGCAGCTGGTCCGGGTACTCGGACTTGATCGCCTCGGCGAAGCGGCGGGCGACCTCCAGGTCCGGCGTGCTGGTCTCCATCCACAGCAGGTCGGCGTGCGGAGCGTAGGCCAGCCCCCGGGCGATGCACGGCTCGATGCCGTTGCGGACCCGGTAGAAGCCCTCGGCGGTGCGCTCGCCGGTGACGAACGGCTGGTCCCGCTCGTCGACGTCGGTGGTCAGCAGGGTGGCGGCCTGCGCGTCGGTGCGGGCGATGACCACTGACGGCACACCCGCCACGTCGGCGGCCAGCCGGGCCGCTTCCAGGGTGCGAATGTGCTGACCGGTGGGGATGAGCACCTTCCCGCCGAGGTGACCGCACTTCTTCTCGCTGGCGAGCTGGTCCTCCCAGTGCACCCCGGCGGCACCCGCCGCGATCATCGCGTTCATCAGCTCGTACGCGTTGAGCACGCCGCCGAAGCCGGCCTCGGCGTCGGCGACGATCGGCGCCAGCCAGTCGACGCCGGAGGTGTCGCCCTCGGCGGTGGTGATCTGCGCGGCGCGCAGCAGGGCGTTGTTGATCCGACGCACCACTGCGGGCACCGAGTTGGCCGGGTAGAGGCTCTGGTCGGGGTAGGTGTGCCCGGCCAGGTTCGCGTCGGCCGCCACCTGCCACCCGGAGAGGTAGATCGCCTTGAGCCCGGCCCGGACCATCTGCACCGCCTGGTTGCCGGTGAGGGCACCGAGGGCGTGGATGTAGTCCTCACTGTTCAGCAGCCGCCACAACCGGTTCGCGCCGTGCCGGGCCAGGGTGTGTTCCTCCTGGATCGCGCCACGCAACCGCACGACGTCCTCGGCGCGGTAGCTGCGCCGCACACCCCGCCAGCGAGGGTTGGTGTCCCATTCGTGCTGCAACTGCTCGACCGCGGTAACCATCGTTTCTCATTCCCTTCGAATTCCGTCAGCACCCGGTGACGCTGCGCCAAACACCGGTCGCCGGATGTGCAACCCACGGTCACACGGCACGCCGAAGCTGGTCGAGAGACGGAAAGAGCCAATTATTGAAAAGTCGACGAGCCATTCTGCGAAGTTGTGAAAGCACCTATTCGCAGCAGTGCTAATGTTTCCGGATCAGTTCGCCGGACAGGGAGGTGAGGACCATCGCCAGGACCTTCGCCGGGGCCCGGCTACGCCGGATGCGCGAGGAGCGTGGGCTCAGCCAGACGGAGCTGGCCCGGCACCTCAGCATCTCCCCGAGCTACCTCAATCAGATCGAGCACGACACCCGGCCACTGACCGTCCCGGTGTTGCTGCGCATCACCGAACTGTTCGGCGTCGACCCGACCGTGTTCGCCGCGCACGACACCCCTCGACTGGTCGCCGGGCTCCGCGAGGCGCTGCCCGGGCGCGCCGGTCTGGCCGAACTCACCGAACTGGCCACCCGGCTGCCGGAGGTCGCCGCGGCGGTCATCGAGCTGCACCGCCGCTACCAGCAGGCCGACGAGCAACTCGCCGAGCTGGTCGGCGACCGCGAGCGGATCGGCCGCAGCCCTCACGACCAGGTCACCGAGTTCTTCTACCGGCGACAGAACTACGTACCGGACCTCGACGAGGAGGCCGAGCGGCTGGCCGGGCGGATGGGGTTGCGTCGTGGCGAGGTCCGCGCCCTGCTGCGCGACCGGCTGGCGCAGCGGCACGGTGTGGACGTCGTTCGCGAGGACGCCGCCGCACTCGCCGGGCAGCTGCACCGGTACCGTCCGCAGAACCGCACCCTGCACCTGTCCACGTCGCTGCGCGCCGGGCAGGAGGCGATGCGGATGGCGGCGCAGATCGCGCTGTTGGAGTTCGCCGACGTCATCGACGAGATCGTCGAGTCGGAGGAGTTCGACGACGTGCAAACCCAGATCCTCACCCGGGTCGGTCTGGCCAACTACTTCGCGGCGGCGCTGATCCTGCCGTACGAGCAGTTCCTGACCGCCGCCGAGCAGCGTCGCTACGACATCGACCTGCTCACCCAGCACTACGGCATGGGCTGGGAAACGGTCTGCCACCGACTCAGTACGTTGCAGCGGCCCCGGGCGCGCGGAGTGCCGTTCTCCTTCGTCCGGGTCGACCGGGCCGGCAACATGTCGAAGCGTCAGTCAGCCACCGGCTTTCCGTTCTCGCGTACCGGCGGCACCTGTCCGCTCTGGACGGTGTACGAGGCGTTCGGCGCACCGGGGCGGGTGGTGACCCAGGTCGCCGCCATGCCGGACGGGCAGCGTTACCTGTGGATCGCCCGCACCATCACCCGGCACCACGGCGGCTACGGCCAACCCGGCAAGGTGTACGCCATCGGACTGGGCTGCGAGGTGCGCCACGCCAGCCGGCTGGTGTACTCCACCGGAATGGACCTGCACGCCGCCGAGGCCGCCACCCCCATCGGTCCCGGCTGCAAGACCTGCGAACGGATGACCTGCCCCCAGCGGGCCGCCCCGCCCATCAGCCGCCAACTCGACCTCGACGAGAACCGCAGCACCTTCATCCCGTACCCCCTCCGCGACTAACCACCCCGCCCACTCCCCCGGGGGGGGGGGACGGGGCACGCCGCTTACGGCCGGTCGGGCCGCGGGTGCCGGTACGCTTGCGGTCTTCACGAGCATGGGGCAGGTGCATGGCTGGTCGTCCGTACCGGGTTCCACCGCCACCACTGGTCGTCAGCCTGATACTCGTCGCCGCGGTGCTGGCCGGTTGTTCGGTGGCACGTCCCGCCGAGACCACCCGGTTGCGGGTGCTCCAGATGAACCTCTGCAACAGCGGCATGGCGAAGGGCTGCTACACCGGACGGTCGGTCGACCGGGCCGCCGAGGTGATCCGCGCCGAGCGGCCCGACGTGGTCACCCTCAACGAGATCTGCTCCGGTGACATGGCGGCGTTGGAGCAGGCGATGACCCAGGTGCACGACGGTACCGTGGTGGCCGCCTTCCAGCCGGCGCGCAACGGCCGCACCGGCGACCCGTACCGCTGCGTCAACGGGCAGCAGTACGGCGTCGGGGTGCTGACGCACATCGCGGTGCCGGAGGGTGGGCACACCGTGCACAACGGGTTCTACCCGGCGCAGGACCCGGCGGACCCGGAGCAACGGGCCTGGCTCTGCGTCGAGGCCAGCACCGTCTACTTCGCCTGCACCACGCACCTGGCGTACACCAGCGCCACGCTCGCCCTCGCTCAGTGCGCGCACCTACTCGACGTGGCCATTCCCGGATTGCACGCCCGGACCCGCTACCAGCCCACGGTGGTCAGCGGCGACCTGAACCTTCGGCACGGCGGCTCCCCCGACGTGAAAACCTGCGTGCCGGCCGACTACCGGCACCGGCACGACGGCGGGGTGCAGCAGTTCATGGCCACAGCCGACGTCACCATCGATTCGACCAGGTCGATCGGCATGGCCGGCACCACCGACCACGCCGCCTTCCTGGTCACCCTCACCACCAGCCGACAGCCGGACCCCGCTGCCTGAGCGGACCGTTCAGTCCCACCAGAATGCCCAGGTCGGGGCGTCGACGAGACGATCGGCGTAACCCGCGAGCGTGCACGGACGCTGGCCCTGCCAGATGTTGTCCGGGCAGAAGGCGAAGTGCTCGGCGGCGATCGGCAGCGCCTCGGCGAGGTCCCCCGGCGGCGCGGCGACGCTGAGGTACAACTCGGCCGACCCGACGCCGATCACCCGTACCCCGAACCGGTCCTCCCAGCTGGCCAGCACCAGGGAAAGCTCGCTGGTGCTGCTGGCGTAGTTGATCGCCCCCTGCCAGCCCATGGGGGCCAGCGCGGCGCTACCCCGCTCCGCAGCGACCAGGCCGAGGCGCATGGTGGGCTGGGTCTGCGCCAACTGCTCGGCCCAGTGGTCGGCGTGCCGCTGCGGCGTCACCCGCGGCCGGGCCGACGGCGCCGGACCGGGCCAGTCCTGACCGTACGGGGCGGTGATGGCGATCCGTTCCGCCGGCGAAAACATGTCGTCCTCGTCGTCGGTGCCGGTATGGGACGCCCACCAACCGGCGAGGAGCCGCTCGACATCATGCTGGGCGAACGAGGATGTCCGTTCCAACCAGAGTTCGCCAGGCCAGGAACGGTCACCGTCGAGCTGGTCAAGCAGCAACGGCCAGAGCCCGGACGCCTCGTGTGCCGCGTGCAGTTGCGGCCACAGCCCGGCCGGCGCCGGGCCGTCGCTCACCCACAACACCGGCCGCTCACCGTCACCCTTGTCACCGCGTACCGTCCGCCCAGGCGGCAACGGCACGGCCAGCGTCAGCGTCCGGGACTCCCCGTCCGCGAACAACTCCACCAGGTCAGCGGGCATCTCGTTCAACGGCGACGTCACGAGGCGTGAGGATAGCGATCGGATCGAACAGTCAGCACCCGACGGGCCGGGACAGCGGAAAGTCGGTCCCTAGTCAGGATCGTGCCAGGCGTCGCGTACCAGGGCGGGAAGCAGTTGGGCGGCCGGGCCGCGCAGGTTGACCCGGGACACCTCGTCCAGTGGCGTCGGCAGCGGATTGATCTGGATCACCGTGGCACCGCGTCGTGCGGCGACCTGGGGAATCTCGGCGGCCGGATAGACCAGGCCGGAGGTGCCCACGGTCAGCAGCAGGTCGCAGTTGGCGGCGGCCTCGACGGCGGCTTCCAGCGCCTCGGGCGGCAACGCCTCGCCGAACCACACCACCCCCGGGCGGACGGGTGCCGCGCAGCGCGGACAGCGCGGCGGTGGGATGCGACGCCCCTCGGTTGGCTCGAGCGTTGTGTCGTCGGCAACCGGTACCGGGTGGGAACACCGGGAGCAGCGCGGCGCGAACAGGCTGCCGTGCAGGTGCAGCGGGGCGACCGAACCGGCCCGCTCGTGCAGGTCGTCAACGTTCTGAGTGACCAGCACGGCCTGCGGAACGCGCTTTTCGATCGCCGCTACGGCCCGATGTCCCGCGTGCGGCTCAGCCAGCCGCACCGTCTGGCGTCGCCATTCGTACCAGCCGTAGACGAGTTCCGGGTCGGCGTGGAACGCCTCCGGTGTGGCGAGCGCCTGCGGATCGTAGCGCTGCCAGAGACCGGTGAGGGCGTCGCGGAAGGTCGGCACGCCACTCTCGGCGGACATGCCCGCGCCGGTGAACACCACCACCCGCGGTGCCTGGCCGAGCAGCGCCGCAGCCCGAGCCGTTTCCGGTTCCGTCATCCGTGGAGCCTATCGGGGCTCGCGTGCTGCGGGCCTGCGGGCGGCGACGACGTGGGCAGGCTGTTCGCCAAGGTCGTTTACAGTGTCGGCCACCGCGCCGCCGCCACCAGACGATGCCGATCGGAGGGCCGTTGCGTCGGATCCGCGAACTGGAGTTTCACGACTGGTTGCTGCTTCCGCTCGTCGCCGTCTGCATCGGTTGCGCGATCTGGCTGTCCACCACCGCAATCGACTCGTTCCGTGCGGAGCACGGCGGGTTGGCCGGTGAGATGACCGTCGAGGACTGCGTGTACGCCGACACCGACGACGGCCCCGAGTGGACCTGCTCGGGCCCGTTCGTCTCGGCCGACGGTGCCGTCCACATCGACGTGGTGACGATTCACGATCGCTTCCGTGAACCTCTGGAAGACGGTACGACCGTGGCAGGCACGGTCAGCAGCCCGTCGGCGGACACCCTCTACACCGACGAGCAGCTCTGGATGTGGCTGGCCGGGGGCTCGGTCGTTTTCTTCGGTATCGCCCTCTATCACCTGCTGCCCATTGTGCGTGGCCGGGCCGAGGAGGTGGCGCCGCCACCTGCTGTTGATCCCGAGCAGGCAGCGGTTGCCGAACGGATCCGCGGCTTCCTCGAAGAGTGGGACCACGTGTTCCAGCCGCCGGCCCCGGTGCGGGTCGCAGCGGCGGTCGACGAGCCGAAGCGGACGAACCTCGCCATCTGGAAGGTCATGGCCGGCTGGCTGCTGCTCGGGCTGACCATCGCCGGCATGGTCTGGCATCTGGCGCTCTGGGAACGGCAGCAGGACGCGCTGCTCACCGGCAGCGCGCTGGGCACGGTCACCGCGACCCGGCTCGGTGCGGATGACCGGATCGAGGTCACCTTCTCCGACGGTACGGGTGTCGACTGGTGGGTGCGGTGGACGCCCCGGGACGCCGACAGCTATCCCGAAGGCGGTCAGGTGCCGCTGCGGTACGACCCGACCCGACCAGACGAGGCGGTGCCGGAATACCGCGAGTTCTTCGAGATCGAGCCACGGGGCCGCAGCGTGCTTGTCCAATTGGTGCTGCTGCCCGGCATCGTGCTGGCCTGGGCGTGGACCTGGCGGCTCGGCCGCTGGGCGCTGGGCGCGTTGCGCCGTGGTCGGCCCGCCGAGGCCCACGTCACGGTGGCGGAGCTGCACTGGGGCACCGAACCCACGTCGTTCTGGCTCAAGATCCGCAGCGATGGTCGAACCTGGTACCAGCGGATCGTCTGGGATCGCCGACTGGTGCGCTGGCTGGACCGCAACCCGTGGCACGGTGGCCGGGCACCGCTACGGGTCGAGTTGCGGCGCTGTCCGGGACTGCGGCGCATGTACCTGGTCGACGCGGCCGGGGTGGGACGGCTCTGGCCGGCGAGCACCGCCCGCAGCCGGCCGCCCCGCAACTACGAGCTGAGCCCGGTCAGACTCAGTTCGCTCGGCTTCTCCGAGCCGGCCGTCAGGCACCTGAAGATCCTGCTGGCACTGGCCGTACTGGCCGGGGGAGGCTGGCTGCTGGCCGGCTTTGCCGGTGCCGCTTACCTGCTGGCGCTCATCGGCGGCTACCAACTGTGGGGTGGCGGCGCGCCGTGGCGGGGCTTCTACGCCGTGCGGCCCGGCCGCTGACCAGGGCGACGAGCATGCGGCGCGGGCGGGGTCACTCGGACAGGATCTGCTCGCGGAGGATGTCCGCGTGCCCACAGTGCTGGGCGAACTCGCGCAGCACGTGCAGGTAGATCCAGCGCAGCGGAAGCGGGCCGCGGCGCGATGCTCGTCGAGGAACGCCTCGAACTGGGCCCGCAACGGCTGGTCTTGCACGTCGTCGGCGGTGATCAGGGGGAAAGCCATGGCCGAAGCATGCCAGCGTTCCGCCTCGGTCAACGCCCGGCTCCGGCCACTGCGGCACCTTCGGGCTCAGCGTTGCACGCGGGCACCGGCTCCACGCACCAACGCCTCCACCTCGGCCAGGCTGGCCATCGACGTGTCACCCGGAGTGGTCATCGCCAGCGCACCGTGCGCGGCACCGTACTCCACCGCGAGCGCCAGGTCACCGTCGCGTTCGAGCAGGCCGTAGATCAGCCCGGAGGCGAAACTGTCGCCGCCGCCGACCCGGTCGAGGATCTCCAGGCCGGGCCGGTGGGTGGCCTCGGCGAACGCGCCGCCGGCCCAGGCCACGGCGCCCCAGTCGTTCACGGTCGCGCTGCGCACGCCGCGCAGGGTGGTCGCCACCACCTTGAAGTTGGGGTACGCCCGCACGACCGCCTCGATCATCGCCTTGAAGTTGCCGGCGTCCAGCGCACCACTGTGGATGTCGGTGTCCGGCACCGGGAAGCCGAGGCAGGCGGTGAAGTCCTCCTCGTTGCCGATCATGACATCCACCAGGCGGGCGAGTCGCGCGTTCACCTCTCGCGCGCGGTCCTGGCCGCCGACGGCATTCCAGAGACTGGGCCGGTAGTTCAGGTCGTACGAGACGATGGTGCCGTGCCGGCGAGCAGCGGTCATCGCGGCCTCGGCGGTCCGCGCGGCGGTCTCGGAGAGGGCGGCGTAGATGCCGCCGGTGTGCAGCCACCGCACCCCGAGCGTGCCGAAGAGGTGGTCCCAGTCGACGTCGTCCGGCTTGAGCTGGCTGGCGGCGGAGTGGCCCCGGTCGGAGGTGCCGACGGCGCCGCGGACGCCGAAGCCACGCTCGGTGAAGTTCAGACCGTTGCGGACGGTGCGGCCGATCCCGTCGTACGGCAGCCAGGTGACGAAGCTGGTGTCGACGCCGCCTTGCAGAATCAGGTCCTCCAGCAGCAGACCGACCTCGTTGCGGGCGAACGCGGTGACGACCGCGGTGCGCAGGCCGAAGCAGCGGCGCAGGCCCCGGGCCACGTTGTATTCGCCGCCGCCCTCCCAGACCCGGAACTGGCGAGCGGTGCGGACCCGGCCCTCTCCCGGGTCGAGCCGCAGCATGACCTCGCCGAGCGAGACCAGGTCGTAGCGGCAGTCGGCCTTCGGGCGGGGGTTCACCGCGCTCACGCCGCACCTCCGGCGGCGGTCAGCGCCTCCCGCGTGCGGGCGGTGATCTCGTCCCACTGCTCGCCCGCGATGAGATCGGCGGAGACCATCCAGCTCGCCCCGACTGCCAGGACCGCTGGCAGGGCGAGATAGTCCGCGATCACCGCGGCGGTGATGCCGCCGGTGGGGATGAACCGGACGTCGCGGAACGGTGCCGCGAGGGCCTTGATCATCGCTGCGCCGCCGAGTTGCTGGGCGGGGAAGAACTTGACCACGTTCAGGCCGGCGTCGAGAGCCATCTGGATCTCGGTGGCGGTGGCGGCACCGGGCACCACCGGCACGCCGGCCTGCTGGCAGGCGCGGACCACAGCCGGCGCGAAGCCGGGGGTCACCACGAACCGGGCACCGGCCGCGATCGCCCGCTCGGCCTGCTCGACGGTGAGCACCGTGCCGGCGCCGACGGTCAGGTCGCCGCGGGCGGCGAGCGCCGCGATGGCATCCAACCCCGCAGCGGTACGCAGGGTCACCTCGACCGCCGTCAAGCCACCCTTGACCAGGGCGTCCCCGAGCGGATCGGCGAGTCGTGCGTCGTCGAGCACCACCACCGGCAGCACCCGGCCAACCGGGAGGTGTTCAGAGTCATGAACGTTGGTCACATACGTGACCTTACTGGAGGCGTACGCCCTTCGCTAGAGTGGCCCCGTGTCCACCGCGCCCGACGACTTCCAGCCCGTCAAGTCGGCCGGGCGCACCCTCGACCTGCTCGAACTGCTCGCCGATCAGCCACACCCCTGGACACTGGGTGATCTGGCCCGTGCGCTCGGCATCCCGAAGAGCAGCCTGCACGGCCTGCTACGGACGCTGACCAGCCGCGGCTGGGTGCGGACCGACGCGACGGGCACCCGGTTCCGGCTCGGCCTGCGCGCCCTGCGGGTAGGTGCCGCCTACCTCGACGGGGACGACCTTGTCGGTCTGCTGTCCGGCGTTCTGGACGAGTTGTCCCGTCGCTTCGGCGAAGCCGTTCACCTCGGTCGACTCGACGGCGACCAGGTTGTCTACCTCGCCAAACGGGAGTCGGTCCACCGGCTGCGCCTCTACAGCGCCATCGGGCGTCGGCTCCCGGCCCACGCTACCGCGCTCGGCAAGGCTCTGCTCGCCGAACGTCCCGAGCACGAGGTGGACCGGACGCTGTCCTGGCCGCTGCCCCGACTCACCCCGCACACGATCACCGACCGCGAGGGCCTGCATGCCGCACTGGCCGCCGTGCGGACGGCCGGCCACGCCGTCGACCGCGAGGAGAACGCCGAGGGCATCATGTGCTTCGCGATGGCCGTACCACTGGCGACCCCCGCGGCCGACGCGGTGAGCATCTCGGTGCCGGTGACCCGGCTGCGGCCCGGCCTCGACACATCGATCGTCGCCGCGCTACGGGAAACGGTCGGCGGTCTCGCCCTGGCCCGCAACATGCTGACCGCGTAGCCGGCCCTCCCCGCCGCCGCTCCCAGTCCCGTTCGGCCTCCGCCGTCGACCTTCTCAACGCGCGGGCGACGACCGCGGTCGTGACCGGTGCAGCCGTAACGGTCAGCAACATCCGCCGCCCCCGCCCCTCGTACCCTGTCGCGCTTTGCTCTGCTTCAACCCACGCAACGGTCACCCTCGGTGTCGAACGCGGGCACTGTCTTGGTTTCTGACCGCCGGATCGCCGCAGCTCAGCTCCCCTGTGCGTCGGTTGAAGCAGAGCAAAGGCGGTGGAAGCACTACCCGGGAGTCGGCGGCGACCTCACGTTCCGTCAGCTAACTGCCAGAAGACCGACCACCGTCACGCAACGTCATGATGGCTCGGCCGGCCAGTGCGCTCACTGGCCGGCCGCCCGGTCGAACTGGGAGTAGGTGTAGTAGCCAGCCGGCTGTAGAAGGGCACGCCGGGAACGGCCTTGCTGGCCGCCGATGGCGATGGAGACCTTGACGTTGTTCGCCCGGGCCAGACCGCCTGCGCGGCGGTGGGGGCTACGGCGAGGGTGGCACCGGCGGTGACCAGCGTGAGCAGACCGGCGGCCAGGGCCGAACGCGGCCGGGGACGTGGTGAGGACATCGAGGACCTTCCCCAGGCAGGTGAGGGTGCCGCACCGCCACGACCGGTCGCTGTTGAGCCGCCGATGACCGGCCGTGACGTTACGGGTGCTGGGTTCCTCGAGCAGCCAAATCTTGAAGAGTGTTAACGGTAGCGGTCAATGATGCCCTTCGATCACACCCGGCCGGCTCGGCTCAGCCGACGGTGACCTGGTACAACGTCGTGTTGACCTCGCCGCTGCCGGTGAAGATCTCCGGTCCCGCCTGGACGCTGGTCAGGTACTTCGAGCTGCTCATCCAGCCCCGGGAGACCACGTCGTTGGTGAAGTCGCGGATGTTGAGGGTCGCGCTCGTGGTGTTGCTGGTCCGCACGTAGGAGTAGACGTTCCAGGTGCCCACGTAACCACGCCAGACCTCCCAGGTGGTGCCGGCGATGGTGACGGTGCCCTGGCGGCTACCGGCGGGCGACGCGTTGGAACGGTAGAGCCAGATCATCAACTCGTCGGTGGGCTGGTCCGCGGAGCCCGGGTCGGCCATCGGGTGGAACCACATGTCGTACGCGACATTCATGTTCGAGACGCCGTTGGAGGTGACGGTGAACTGCCAGTTGGTGGTGACGTCACGGTTGGTCGAGACCTGCACCGGTAGGCCCGTGTTCGATCGCCGCCAACCCCAGTGCCAGCCGAGGATCGCTGCCGCGTACGACTTGACGCTGCTCGGGTCGCCGCTCCAGTGGTAGCTGGTCCCCCACCGGATGGGGTTCCCGGGCCCGCCGTGGGACCAGATGCACTGGCTGCCCGTCGCGTCGGCGGCACCCCACTGGTTGTTGGGAATCCAGTACCTGCCGACCTCGATCACGTCACTGCTGTCGCACAGCGGCCCGACCGGCGGCCAGTCGGGTATGGGACCAGGGGTGGTACGGCTCGGCGTCGGGGTCGGACCTGGGTTGCTGGAGCCGGTGCAGGTGACTCCGTTGAGTGCGAACACGGTCGGCACCGGGTTGCTGCCGCTCCACGAGCCACTGAACCCGAAGTTCGCGGTGCCGTTGAGGCCGATCGTCCCGTTGTACGGCATGTTCGCCGCGGTCACCTGCGCGAGGTCCTGGGTCACTGTGGCGTTCCACGCCTGCGTCACCCGCTGCCCGGCGGCGTACGCCCAGGTCAGGCGCCACGACGTCACCGGCTCGCCGAGGTTGGTGATGGTCACGTCGGCGTTGAAGCCGCCTTGCCACTGCGCGGAAACCGCGTACCGCACCGCGCAACCCACCCCTGCGGCGTGCGCGACAACGACTCCGACGGCGGCGGTGACGACGGTGCTGGCCACCGCGGCGGCGAGCAGGGCGATGCGCTTCCGTTTCACCATTGCTCTCTCCTTCAGTCCCGGCCGCCGTCCGGGCGACCGGGACTGTTCGCGCTCACAACCGATTCCTGCCAGGCAGGTTGTGACCACGTACGGAGGCGGCAGCCGGCAGCGGCGTGTGCGTGGCCGGACCGTGCCAACGGCGCTGGCCTCGGCCGTCGCGGCCCATCGCGCCTGGCGACCGTGCCCTGGAAAGTCGCCCGGCGGACACGGCGCCGGCTCGGTCGCCCTGCCCATCAACGATGGCTGACGCTGCGACGGTACGACGACAGACAGACGGCAGTCAATGAATGCCAGGTCGCCGCCGGGCGCGCCGACGACGCTGTGACCGAACGAGGGCCGGCCGTGCGGGGCGAACCCCGCACGGCCGGTGTGCTCGGCTCGATCAGCCTGCGGTGCAGGACCTGATCTGCGGTCGAGCGCTGGAGTTGCCGTTCATCATCGTGGTGAAGCCGAACGTGTTGCCGCTGCCGTTGGAGCGCACGGTCATGATGTTTCCGCTGCCGTCCCAGCTGAAGCTGCCGCTCCAGGTGGAGGAGACCCTCTGCGGCGCGGTGATGGCGACGACCACCGACCAGGTGCTGGCCCCACTGACCGTCACGGAGGTGTTGTAGCGGTCACCCCAGACCTGACCGGGCGTCACCGTCGCGGTGCAGCTTCCAGCGGGCGGCGGGGTGGTCGGGTTGCCGGTGGGCGGCGGGGTGGTCGGGTTGCCCGTCGGCGGCGGGGTGCCGGAGTTCAGCGCCGCGAGCACGGCGTCGTACGCCGGCTTCTTCTGGCCGCTGCCGTTGAACAGCAGCGGGCTCTCGTTCGAACGCCACGAGTCCGAGTCGCGGATGCCCCAGACGGTGATGCCCTTGCAGCGCGCGACAGCGAGGCAGTCGTTGACCACGTTGCGGTAGGCGTCGGACGGCGCGTTACGGATGTCCAGTTCGGTGATGTGCACGTCGACGCCGAGGGCGGCGAAGCTGGACAGCGTGGTGCGGTAGTTGCTCGGGTAGTTCGAGCCGCCGGTGAAGTGCGACTGCAGGCCGACGCAGTCGATCGGCACGCCACGGCTCTTGAAGTCCTGGACCATCCGGTAGACGGCCTGGGTCTTGGCGTCGTTCCAGTTGTCGATGTTGTAGTCGTTGTAGCAGAGCTGGGCGTTCGGGTCGGCCTGACGTGCGGCGCGGAAGGCCGCCTCGATCCAGTCGTTGCCGGTGCGCTGGAGGTTCGAGTCACGGCGGGCACCGCTCGACCCGTCCTGGAATGCCTCGTTCACCACGTCCCACCAGGCGATCTGACCCCGGAAGTGGGTGGCGACCTGGGTCACGTGGTTGAGCATGGCGTTGCGCAGGGTGGTGCCGGACATGTTCTGCATCCAGCCGGGCTGCTGCGAGTGCCAGGCCAGGGTGTGCCCTCGAACCTGCATGCCCTGGTTGCGGGCGTGCTGGACCAGCCGGTCGGCGTTGCCGTAGTTGAACTGCCCCTGGTTCGGCTGGAGCGCGTCGATCTTCATTTCGTTCTCGGCGGTGACCTGGTTGAACTCGCGGTTCAAGATGGTCGTGTACGCCGAGTCGTTGAGCCTGCTCACCGCGACGGCGGTGCCGAAGTACCGACCGCGCTCAGCCGCCGAGGCACCGAGGGTGCTCGCGGCGCTGGCGCTGCCGGGCAGAACCACGGCGCCCGCAGTGGCGAGCAGTCCGACGGCGGCTGAGACCACGAGCGCGGTGCGCAGTCGCCTCGACCGTCCGGGTGCTCGGGAAGAGTTGGCCATGTGACGCTCCTTCCGGGTCCGGTGGCCCGTCTCAGGGCAGCATGAATCCGGACTGTGGGTGAGGAAAGGGATTGACGACGCGATCCCGGCCAAAGGGTCGCAGCGCCCTTACTGGGCCGAAGTATTGCAGCGGGATTTCACGCACGTCAATCATTTCCGAAACTTTGCCCGGAAGTTTCGGAGCGTCACCGGGTGCGGCGGCGATCATCGCCGGGCCCGGTGACTGACTCGCCACGCCGGGAACTAGCCGGCGGTGCAGGTGGGCGTCATCCCGCTGGCGGTGCCGGTGCCCTGGAAACCGAACTCGGTCGACTGTCCGGCCGCGATGGACCCGTTGTAGCTGACGTTGCGGAAGGTGACGGCGCCACTGGAGCCGCTGCGCTCGGCGTTCCAGGAGTTGGTGACGCTGACGCCGGAGGGCAGTGTCATGGCCACCGCCCAGCGGTTGACCGGGGCCGAGCCGGCGGTGACCCGTACGGTGGCGACGAAGCCACCCGTCCACTGGTTGACCGACACCGACGCCGAGCAGGCACCGCTGGCCGGAGGCGTGGTGGGCGGCGGAGTGGTGGGCGGCGTCGTCGGCGGGGTGGTGGTGGGCGGCGTCGTCGGAGGCGGCGTGGTGGGCGGCGGCGTGGTGGGCGGCGGCGTGGTGGGCGGCGGGGTGGTCGGGCCGTCGGCGAGGGTCGGGGTCTGCCAGTCGCGCCACTCGGACAGGTTGCCGGCCTTACGGCTGGAGATCCGGAAGACGCCCGCCGAGCTACCCGTCTTGTGCAGGAATTTCTGGATGTGCTGCTGCAACGGGGTACGCCACTCCGACCGGGAGGCGCAGTGCGTGCCGTCCTGGACGTCTGACCAGTAACTGATGTTGTCGCCTGCGCCGAGCGCCCGGTAGACCTCCGCGCCGGCCAACGCCGCGACGCTGGAAGAGCGCGCGGCCAGCCAGTCGATGTGCGGGTTGTCCATGATGAACAGTCCCCGCGGAGCCACCATGGCCACCGTCTGGTGGGTGTCGATCGGCAGATTCGCCGGATTGCCGGTGTACGAGCCGAAGGCGTCACCCAACCACGGCTGCTCACCGTAGGCGCTGCTCAGCGGTTGGGCACCGGACTCGCCAGGGATGCCACGGAAGATCGGCGAACCGGCGCTGCCCGACTCAATGGGCATGGTCAGCGCGATGCGCTGGTCGAACGCCCCGGTCACGAAGGCACCCTTGCCGTAGCGGGAGCACCCCGTGACGCCGGTCGCGTCCGCGCGCAGGATGCCACCGCCCGACTGCTCGATGACGTCGATGATCCGACTCACGCCCCAGGCCCAGGCGACCAGCAGCCCGCTTCCGCTGGAGGAGCCGTAGATGTTGTAGAAGGCGCCCTGCTTGTTGTTGCGGGGCGTGCCTTCCCGCCCCACCGCGAGCGGGTCATAGCTGATCACCGCAGCGCCGGCGGACCTGATGGTGGCGGTGTCCGCGCCGAATCCACCCAGCACGACCACGGCCGGATACGGTGCACTGCCACTGGTGGGCAGTTGCACGCTAGCCGAGAAGCTCGCGGTACGGCCGTTGTGGGTCACATTCACCGTGATGGCGGTGTTCGAGACCGTGCCGCTGACGGTCTGCGGTTTCGCCGGCTTTTCCCCGTAGACGTACCGTTGCGCGAGGTGCTTGGTCTCGGCCCGTTGGCAACGCCAGTCGGACTTGGTGGAGATCCGGCTCCCGTCGAGCTTACGGAAGGGATCGGGCAGCCTGGGATTCGACGAGGGCGAACTCGGGTTCGATGTCGGGCAGTCGAAGCCCTCGTCCTCCACCGGCGAGACGGCCGCGAGCCCGGCGGTGGCCCGGGCCATACCGGCCGGCGCCACCAGCCAGGCCGTCGCGGCGAGAGCGAGTGCCGTTACCGCCGCCAGCACGACGGCCGTCGAACGAGTCCGGGAACGGCCCTGCATCGTGATCATTGAAGACCTCTTCGGGCAGACGGCGAAGGTGGCAGGTTCAGATCGACGGACATCGATGACCAGCTCCGGCAAGTTTCGGCCTGGACGACGAAACATGTCAATATGGTTTCGGTGATTATCGGCCACCAACCCGCAGCGACCCGGCCAACCGCCGCCGGGGCTGCCGGCCGCCACCGCGGCGGGAGGCGACCGGATGCGTCGTCCATCGCTTCAGGTTGATCCGCGCCCGACCCTCCCCCGCAGTCCCCCGCAAACCCGCGCCAACCAGCGACATTGCGGCGAGTGGGCCGATCTCGGTTGCGCCGGACGCGCCAAAAGTCCAGATTGCCACCGGCAGGTTATTGACCCTGTTCGATAGGTCTGCCAATATTCTCGGAATAGTTGCCGCAAGTTTACCGAGATTTTCGGTTGCGTTTGGTCACCTGGCCGCAGCTCGTGCCGACGAGATGGGACGGTTCCGGACCGGCGCGACAGCGACCCAGGAGGAAGACAGCAGATGTCGCAGCTCATCCTGTTCGCGATCGACATCGGCGCGGTGGTGCTGCTCGTCTTCGGGCTCTACTTCCCGAGACACCGCCGCCGCGACCTCGTCGTCGCTTACCTCGGCGTCAACGTTGGTGTCCTCGCGGTGGCGAGCGCGCTCAGCGCCAGCAACGTCGGCGCGGGGCTCGGGCTCGGGCTGGCGCTGTTCGGCGTACTGTCGATCATTCGCCTGCGGTCGACAGAGCTCGATCAGCACGAGGTCGCTTACTACTTTTCCGCGTTGGCCCTGGGCATTCTCGGCGCGTTGAGCACCACGTCGATCTGGCTCAGCGCCGGGCTGATGGGCCTCATCGTCGTGGTGATGTTCCTGGGCGACCATCCCCGGTTGCTCCGCCACTACCGGCACCAGATCATGGTGCTCGACTCGGCCGTGACCGACCACGTGACCCTCGTCGCCCAACTGGAGCAACTGCTCGGCGGCCGCGTGCACGTCGCCACCGTGCAGCGACTCGACCTGGTCAACGAGACCACCTGGGTCGACGTCCGGTACTCGGTCAAGGGCCGCTCGGCCAGGGCCGCCGCGGCCCCGGCACAGGCGGGAGTCCACTGATGAGCAACCAACAGATCACCACGGCGCTGGCGGGCATGGACACCATCGGGCTGGCCGAGCTCATCGACCGGGCCGCGCTGCAAACCAGGGTGGACCGCAAGTACCTCGTCCCAGTCGACCGGCTGCCACACCTGTTGGACCAGCTCACCCCGCACGCCCGGGTGCTGGAGATCGACGGTGCGCGGAGCTTCCGGTACGAGTCGGTGTACTTCGACACGGCGCGGCTGGTCAGCTACCACTGTGCGGCCTACCGGCGGCGACGCCGCTTCAAGGTGCGCACCCGCACCTACCTCGACTCGGCCCAGTGCTGGCTCGAAGTCAAGATCAGCGGGGCACGGGACAGCATCACCAAGCACCGGTTGCCGTACGATCCGCGCGACCGCACGACCGTCGGCCCCGGCCGGGACTTCGTCGACGAGGCGCTGATGCGGGAGGCGATCTGCCCACCCGCCGGCAGCGTGCTCGATCCGGTGCTGGTCACCACCTACCGGCGAGCCACGCTGCTGCTGCCGGCGACCGCCAGCCGGGTCACCATCGACACCGGGCTCGCCTGGCAGGCCGGAGACACCTCACTGCACCTGCCCGACCTCGCCGTGGTCGAGACCAAGACCAGCGCCGCCGCATCGCCCGCCGACCGGGTGCTGTGGCAACGCGGGCTGCGGCCCGCCCGCATATCCAAGTACGCGACAGGCCTGGCCGCGCTGCGTCCAGACCTGCCGGACGCCCCCTGGCGCCGGACCCTGCGCCGCCATTTTCGCACCACTCCGTCGGTGGGCACGGCACCGACCGCCACCACCCACCGTCCCGTTCAGGAGGCATCGTGCGTCTGACCGACCGCAGCGCCGACACCTCGGCGGCAACCCTGCGCATCGCGGGGATCGCGGCCGTCGCCGTGCTGGTCGCCGGGATTCTCGTCCCGTCGCCGGCACCGGCTGGTGCGGAACCCATCGCCGACACGTCCACCAGTTCCAGCAGCCAGGTCGACCGGACCGCTGGTTCCAACACCGCTGCGGACGCTGCGGCGGCCGCGGCTGCCGCCGAGGACCTGGTCGGCGACATCGGCTTCTCCGTACCGAGTGGCACCTTCTCCGGCGAGGTCTCGGTCTCGCTGACCACCACCGTCAGCGGCGCCCAGATCCGCTACACCACCAACGGAAGCCTGCCGAACGCGCAGTCACCGCTCTACTCCGGATCGGCGTTGCGGTTCACGCGTACGACGGAGCTGCGGGCCCAGGCATTCGTCGGACAGACCGCCTCGGGCGCACCTGGCACCGCCATGTACGTCGCCCGCAACACCAGCAACGCACATGACCTGCCGGTCATCCTGATCGACTCGTACGGCGCCGGCCGGCCTGGCCGGGAGGAGTACCTCGACGCCAGCACAATGATCTTCGAACCGAATGGCGGGAGCACCTCGCTGGCGACCGCACCCGCCGTGGCCACCCGGGCCGGGTTCCGGCTGCGCGGACAGTCGTCGGCGATGTTCGACAAGACGCCGTTCCGCCTCGAGTTCTGGGACAACGATGACGATGACGCCGACTACCCGGTGCTCGGCATGCCGGCCGACTCCGACTGGGTGCTGCGCGGGCCGTTCAGCGACAAGTCCCTGATTCGCGACGCGTTCGTTTACGACCTGGGGCGGCAGATGGGCCTGCCGGCGCCCCGGTACGCCTTCGCGGAGTTCTACCTGAACACCGACGCCGGCCCGGTCGGGTCCGACGACTACATGGGTGTCTACATGATCGTCGAGACGATCAAGAACTCCAAGAACCGTCTCGACCTCAAGAAGTTGCGCTCCGACGACCTGACCCTGCCCAGGATCACCGGCGGCTACATCTGGAAGTTCGAGTGGATGGCTGCCGAGGAGCCCACGCTGCCCTGCACCGGGCCGGCGGCGAGCTGCTGGAACTACCTTGAGGTGGCCGATCCGTCGCCGCTGCAACCCGAGCAGCGTGACTGGTTGCGCAACCACATCCAGGAGTTCCACAACGTGCTCCGGGCACCGAACTTCGCCGATCCGGTCAGCGGTTACCGGGCGTACATCGACGTGGGTTCCTTCATCGACCAGCTCATCATCAACGAACTGAGCCGGGAGATGGATTCGTACATCCGCAGCGCGTACTTCTACAAGGACCGCGACACCAAGATCTTCGCTGGTCCGCTCTGGGACTACGACCTCAGCTTCGGGGTGGGCGGCTTCTTCCAGAACGACCAGACCGCCGGCTGGCAGTACCAACAGATCCGCCAACCGCTGGCCAACGACTGGTACACGCAGTTGATGCGCGACCCGGCCTTCGTCAACGAGGTACGGCTGCGGTGGCAGACGTTGCGCCGTGGCCTGCTCTCCGACGCCTCGTTGCAGTCCCGCATCAACACCCTCAGCACACCGCTGACCGCCGCCGCGCAGCGCAACTTCCAGCGCTGGCCCAACCTGAGCACCCGGATGGTCGGGCCCTTCATCACGCCGACCTCGCCGACCTGGCAGGGGCAGGTCCAGTTCATGCGGGACTGGATGCTGCGCCGCGCGGCCTGGCTCGACTCCACGGCCGGCTGGGGTGGATCGACGACTCCCCCGCCGACCACGCCGCCACCGACCACGCCGCCACCGACCACGCCCCCGCCCACCACGCCCCCGCCGACCACGCCGCCACCCACCGTTCCCCCGCCGACCACGCCGCCGCCGACCGGAAGCGGATGCACCGCGACCTACACGGTGACAAACCAGTGGTCCGGTGGCTTCCAGGGCGAGGTGCGGGTCACCGCAGGTGGCTCCGCGATCCGCGGCTGGACGGTCACCTGGACGTACCCGGCCGGCCAGGCGGTCACCCAGGCCTGGAACGCGACAGTCACCAGCCAGGGTTCGACCGTGACCGCCCGCAACGTCAGCTACAACGGCAGCCTCGCCGCGGGTGCCAGCACCACGTTCGGCTTCCTCGGCTCCGCCACCGGCACGCCCGGCACACCGACGCCAACCTGCACGGCCAACTGACCGAGACCCCTGGGCCGCTGCCCGCCACGCTGCCGCCGTCGGGGCGGAAGTGCCCGGCACCAGACCACTGTTGCTCTGGTGCCGGGCGGCCCCGTCTCGGTGGGCTGGCTCGCGGCCGAGCCTGACCACGGCGCACCGCGAATGGCGTTCCGCGAGGAGAGCGGGTTAGCCTGCCCTAACTTCTCGGGACGTGAGGCGGGGGCATGACACAGACCACGGGGCGACTGATCCGCCGGATGTTCTGGCGGCAGCGACGCGACACCGCCCTGTGCGCCGCGTTCTGGTCACTGCATCAGGTGTGCGAGGCCCTCGTCCCGGTGGCCATCGGCCTGGTCATCGACCAGGCCGTCGGAACCGGCTCGACCTCGGCCATGGCCTGGTCCGTTCTCGGCATCTTCGCGCTGTTCACCGCCCTCACCATGGGCTGGCGGTCAGGCTTCTGGTTCCTGTCCCGGGCGGTCACCCAGGAGTCCCACGAGTTGCGGATGCGGGTGGTCCGACGCGTGGTCGGCGGTCAGGGTATCCGGACCACACGCCAGAGCGGAGAATTGCTCTCGATCGCGACCTCCGACACCCAGTCCGCCGCGGAACTGCTCGAACTGGGCACCCGGGGCGTGAGTGCGCTCATCGGCCTGACGGTGTCGGCAGTTGTGCTGCTGCGGATCGACTGGTCGCTCGGGCTCGGTCTGGTGGTGGGCGTGCCGATCCTGGTGCTCGCGCTCAACGCGCTCGGGCCGGTCGTGGGCCGCCGCACGTCGGCGCAGCAGCAGGCGGTCGGCCGGGCCGCCGCCACGGCGTCGGACCTGCTGCGGGGGCTCCGACCGCTGCGCGGATTCGGTGGCGTCGACGAGGCCGTCGGCCGTTACCGCACGGCCAGCCGGACGTCGCTACGCGCCGGCATCGGCACGGTCAAGGCCGGTGCCACGTTCATCGGTGCGTCCACCTTCACCACCGGCCTGCTGATCACCGCGGTGGCTGCCCTGGCCGGCTGGTTCGCCCTGGAAGGGCGGATCACGGTCGGACAGCTCATCACGATCGTCGGGCTGGCCACGTTCCTCAGCGATCCGGTGCTCAATCTCGCCGACTGCGTCTTCCGACTGGCGACGGCACGGGCCAGCGCGACCCGCGTGGCCGAGGTGCTCGCCGCCCCGGAGCGGGTTCCGTCCGGGACGCGGACGGCCCTGCCGGGGACGTTGACGCTCGACGCGGTGCACGCGCCGGGCCTGGACGGCGTCGATCTCGCCGTGATCCCCGGTGAGCTGCTCGGCATCGTCACCGGGGAGACCGGCACCGCCGACACCGTCACCGAACTGCTCGCGGGCGCGCGATCGCCGGACCGGGGCGAGGTGCGGCTGGCCGGCGCCCCGATGCGGGAGTTGGACCTCGCCTCGTTGCGCCGGACCGTGCTGGTCGAACCACACGGAGTCGACCTGTTCGGCACCACCTTGCGCGAGGCGCTCCAGACCGACGACGACCGGGACGACGAGGCCCTGCGCACCGCCATGGCCTCGGCTTCCGTCGGTGACCTGCTCGCCGACGAGGGCGGCTTCGACCGCGAACTCGTGGACCACGGACTGAACCTCTCCGGTGGCCAGCGGCAGCGACTCGCCCTGACCCGCGCGCTGCTGGCCGATCGCCCGGTCACCGTCTTCCGCGACCCGACCACGGCGATCGACGCGGTCACCGAGCACGCCATCGCCGAGGGCATCCGCGCCCACCGGACCGGCGACGGCCGGGCGACCGTACTGGTGACCACCAGCGCACCGCTGCTCGACCGGTGCGACCGGGTCGTCTTCCTCCGCGATGGTCGAGCGGCGGCCGTCGGACGTCACCGCGACCTGCTCGCCGACTGGTCGTACGCGGAGGTGGTGCTGCGATGACGCCCAACGCCTCGATCCTGCCGGTCGCGACCGGGCGGACGACCCTCACCGCCTTCTGGCGTGCCCTGCGGCGCTACCCGCTGCTCGCTTGGACCTCGGTGGCGGCGGCGACGGCGGCGAGCGTCGCGGCCGTCGTCGTGCCGATCCTGCTCGGCCGGCTGGTCGACCTTGTGGTGGCCGGTGGCACCGTCGGATCGCTGCTGCTCACCTCGGGGCTGATCCTCGGCGCGGGCCTGGTCGCCGCGGCCCTCACCGGGGCCGCCAACTGGCTGGTCACCGAGTGGGGCATGCGTGCCTGCGCCGATCTGCGCGAGGAGGTGCTCGACCGGGCGCTGCGGATGGACGCGGCACGGCTGGAGAGCGCCGGGTCCGGCGACGTGGCCTCACGGGTCACCGAGGACGTGGAGCGGGTGACCGACTCGGTGCGGCTGGCGGCCGGAATCTTCACCGCACTGGTCACCGTCGTCATCACGTTCGCCGGTTTCGCGACGCTCGACTGGCGCATCGCCGTCGCGTTCCTGGTCGTCTTCCCGGTGTACGTCATGAGCCTGCGCCGTTTCGTGCCGCAGGCGAAACGGCTGTACGCCGCCGAGCGGGAAGCCGCGGC
Organism: Micromonospora lutea; assembly: GCF_016863535.1. Lineage (GTDB taxonomy): Bacteria > Actinomycetota > Actinomycetes > Mycobacteriales > Micromonosporaceae > Micromonospora > Micromonospora lutea. The sequence continues at coordinate 189,339 of NZ_BOPB01000005.1, read as the reverse complement.
GGTGCGGACGCAGAGCCTGTTGACGACCTTCACCGGTGCCCGGACGGTGCACGCGTACGGCATGCAGGAACGGCAGAGCCGAAGGGTCGAGCAGGCCTCTCAGCAGGCCGTCGTTGCGCGACTGCGAGCGGTTCGCGGCTTCCTCTGGTTCGCGAACACGATGAACTACGCGGAGGCGCTCGGCCTGACCGCCGTGCTGCTCACCGGGTTCCTGCTGGTACGCGCGGGCGACAGCACGGTCGGCGACGTCACCGCCGCGGCGCTGCTCTTCCACCGGCTCTTCGGCCCGCTCGGTCTGCTGCTGATGTCGTTCAACGACATCCAGTCGGCCGGTGCGGCGCTCGCGCGGCTGGTCGGCATCTCCACGCTCGACGTACCCGCGACACGACCGGCCGGACCGGCGTCCGCGTGGCTACCGACGGGCGTCACCGCCAAGTCGGTGTGGCACCGCTATCCCGGCGGCCCCGCCGTGGTGCAGGACGTCTCGATCGAGATCGCCGAGGGTGAGTCGTTGGCGATCGTCGGCGAGAGCGGAGCCGGCAAGACCACGCTCGCGGCCATTCTCGGCGGTGTCTTCCCCGCCGCCGAGGGCGAGGTATGGCTGGCTGGCCGTCCGATCGGCGAGTTGCATCCGGTCGACCTGCGCCGCACCGTCGGCGTCGTGACCCAGGAGGTGCACGTTTTCGCCGGCACCCTCGCCGATGACCTGCGGATGGCCGCGCCGGACGCCTCCGACGAGGAGCTGCACGCTGCGTTGCGGCTGGTTGGCGCCGACGATTGGGTCACCGCCCTGCCCGACGGGCTGTCGACCCGGGTCGGCGACGGCGAGCACCCGCTCACGGCCGGTCAGGCCCAGCAGGTGGCGCTGGCCCGCATCGCCCTGCTCGACCCACCGATCGTCGTTCTCGACGAGGCCAGCGCCGAGGCTGGTAGCGCGGGTGCCCGGCAGCTCGAACAGGCCAGCGCCGCACTGATCCGGGGTCGCACCGCTGTCGTGGTCGCGCACCGGCTCAGCCAGGCGCACACCTGCGACCGGATCGCCGTGATGGCGCACGGCCGGATCGTCGAAATCGGCACCCCGGACGAGCTGGTCGCGGCCGGCGGCCGGTACGCCGAACTCTGGTCGGCCTGGCGGCGCTGACCTCTCTCGATTTAGTTTGTATGGAAGTCAATCTATCTTTTAACATCGATGCGTCTCTATATATGTTGTCGTGGTGACCCCTGGCCGACCACGATCCCGGCAGTGGAGGACCATCGATGAGATCTTCACGAACAGGCACTCGGCTCACGGTGGCGATCGTCGCCACGCTCGCCACCGTCGGTGGCGCGGCACTCGCGGTCACCGGCGCACAGGCGGCCGCGCCCGGCTGCCGGGTCGACTACCGGATCACCAACCAGTGGTCGGGCGGCTTCGGCGCCGACGTCACCATCACCAACCTCGGTGATCCGATCGACGGCTGGACCCTGACCTGGACGTACACCGCCGGGCAGCGGGTCGGCCAGGCATGGAACGCCACCGTGACCCAGACCGACGGTCGGGTCACCGCCACCAACGCCGGCTACAACGGCGCGCTGGGCACCGGGGCCGGCACCTCCTTCGGCTTCAACGCCTCGTGGAGCGGCAGCAACCCGGCGCCGACCACCTTCGCGCTCAACGGCGTGGCCTGCACCGGCGTGCCGGGCACTCCGGCGCCGACGACGCCCGCGCCGCCACCGCCCACGACCCCACCGCCGACCACGCCGCCCCCGACGAGTGGCTGGAACCCACCGGCCCACCTGGTCAGCCCCCTCGACCAGGTGTGGCAGCACGTCGAGCAGACCTACCACAACGGCAACCCGTACGGCTTCCGCAACTACGGCTGGGACCAGGTCATGGCCAACCGCGGGTACCTCAACTTCTGCGTCCGGTGGGACTCCAGCGCCACCGTCACCGCCGCCCAACGCGACCAGATCCACGCCACCCTCGCCCGCCAGTACAAGAAGTGGATGGACCTGATGGTCGGCCACAACGCCTGGCCGTACCGGGAGGTGCCGATCCGTGTGGTCGGCTGGGCGGTACGCGACCGTAACCAGTTGCAGTGGACGGACAACTCCGTCGACATCTACGTCAACAACATCAGGGAGAACGCCCCGCAGTGCGCCCCCGAGTGCGGTCGCTTCTTCAACCAGGGCGGCCAGTACCCGAACTGTCCGGGCGGAGCGGCCCGTCACTACGACCAGTCGCTGTGGCTGACCGACGGCTTCGGCGGCGGCGCCGGCGGTGACTGGGGTCAACGCATGGGCCGCGAGTACTACATGAACAACCTCAACGCCGAGAACATGACCATTCTGCTGCACGAGATCGGCCATACCTTCGGCCTCGACGACTTCTACGACTGGACCCCTAGCGGCGTCGGCGGCTTCATCATGAAGGCCGGCAGCGCCAGCTCCATCACCGAGTTCGACACCTGGATGTTCCGCGACTGGTGGCGTCACCTGAAGAGCCGCTACGGCTACTGAACCGGGTGGGCCCGGCGCCGCGCCGGGCCCACCCGCGTGGCCGCCGGGTGAGGGCGACCCGCGGCGGTAACGGTCGTGGGCGCCGCACTAAGGTCGTCCGCGTGGATCTGGACGACATCGCCGCCCGCCTCGGAGTACCCGTCGAGGAGGTCGACCGCGTACACCGGCTCGCCGGTGACCAGCCGTCGGCGCCGCTGCCCGCCAGGGCCGACGCGCCCGCGCTGCTCGACCGGCTCGCGGTGCGCCCCGATGACGCCGCCGAGATCATGGCCGGCTGGCCCGACCACGACTCCACCCTGTGGACGCCGGAGCTGCGCTGGCTGCTGGACCGCTCGATCGCCCTGGTCCGCGCCGATCTCGGAGGCCACGAGTGGCTGTCCCCCGGTCCGGCGCTGCCCCGCGATCGAGGTCCCGCCTGGCGGCACCTCTACGTGTACGCGTACCTGGCCCTGGTCGACGTGGTCAGAAAGTACCACCGCGACCACGGTGTCACCGACGGCGTCTCCTGGGTGACCCTCGCCGACCTTGGCCGCAACCTCGCGATCGACCGGCGGATGAACCGCGAGGGCTGGTCGGTGATGCAGAGCTGGCTGACGCTTCACGCGCGCGGCGGCGTCTACGAGCTGGGCCGGCTGCAACACCATCGCGGCGAGACCGCCATCAGTCTGCACATCCCCGAGTCGGGGCCGATGGACCCGGAGGCGATCGACGCCTCGCTGGAGCAGGCTCGCGAGTTCTTTCCGCGCCACTTCCCCGATGAGCGCTACACGGCCTTCGCCTGCGGCTCGTGGCTGCTCGACCCGCAGTTGCAGGAGTACCTGCCCGAGAATTCCAACATCGTCCGCTTTCAGCGCCGGTTCGAGTTGGAGCCCTACGAGGAACCGGAGGGGCTGGACGCCGACGTCGAGGTGCTGCGGTTCGTGTTCCGCAGCCTCAGCACACCGCTGGACCAGCTACCCCGTCGCACCGCGCTGCAGCGCGCGGTCATCGACCATCTGAAGGCCGGCCGGCACTGGCAGTGGCGTTCGGGACGATTCCCGATCTAACGCCTTCCCGGCCTGCCGGCCACCCGGTCCTCACCGGACGGCTCGGCCAGGTGACCGGCCTCCGGACGCTGCGAGCCGATCCGGACGGCGACGGCACCGGCCAGCAGGGCCAAACCAGCGACGTGCAGTGACCGGACGATGGTCGCGGCGAGGACGGTGGCGCCGGGCAGCAGCGGTACGAGTGCCAGGCCGACGATGGCCACCAGCGTGGCAGCACCCCAGAACAGCGCCGGACGCCGAGGTGGCGGCGCGCCCCGACCAGGTCCGACCGTCGCCGCTTCCCGCCGGCCGAGGCGCGCGGCGAACACCACGGCGACCCCGGCACCGACGAGGGTGCTCGTCAGGTCCGACACCGTCCACCAGGCGATGTCCGTGATTGTGGACCAGCGAAGACCGAACGCCACCCGCAGCCAGTCGTCGGTGTGCGTGAGCCAGTCCCATCCGAGATGGCTCGCCGCGCCGAGCAGCGCCGAGCTGATCGTGATCCACCATTGGTGCTGCCGCCGGGTCAGCTGGCCGTGGCGGCGGTACCAGCCAAACCATCGATCGCCGGGCAGGTGAGCCAGGATGGTGCCGGCGCAGGACCGGAAGACCGCCGCGTACGGCAGCGCCACCGGCAGGGACCACCAGAGCAACGCGGACCAGGAATGGTGTCGGCGAAGCCTCGTCCGGTCGAGGCGGTCGTCAGGTAGGCGACGTCCGGCGCGATCGCGCCAGTGCTCAACGCGACGCCGTCGAACCACCGTGGCCGCCACCACTTCAGCGCCAGCACCGGTGCGAGATGTGACCGAAAGGTCAGCGGCGCGTCCGAAGCATAGGGTCCGCGTCACCGGCACCGGCCCGGTATTGCGGGCCGGTGCCGGCCGGTAGGGCGCGCCAGCAACCGGTGCTCCCGGGGAGGTACGCGGGCGCGTCTCCCCGGGAGCACCGTGGGTGTCAGGCGATGGTGCAGGTGGCGCCGTTGAGGGTGAAGGAGGTGGGTTGGGCGGTGTTGCCGGTGTGGGTGGCCTGGAAGCCGATGGTCAGTGATCCGTTGGTGGGGATGCTGGCGTTGTAGGAGACGTTTCTGGCGGTCACCTGTCCTGAGGTGGGGGAGTAGGTGGCGTTCCAGCCGCCGGTGATGGTCTGGCCGCTGGGCAGGGTGAAGACCAGTGACCAGCCGTTGATGGCGCTGGTGCCGGTGTTGGTGATGGTGATGTTCTCGGTGAGGCCGTTGTTCCAGGCGTTGACCGCGACGCTCACCCGGCAGGCGCCCGACCCGGGCGGCGGCGTGGTCGGGCCCGGCGGCGGGGTGGTGGGGCCCGGCGGCGGGGTCGTCGGACCGGGCGGCGGGGTGGTCGGACCGGGCGGCGGCGTGGTGCTGTCGAACTGGGTGAAGAAGCGCCAGGTCTCACCCGGCAGCCAGGTCCGGGAGCCGCTGTCACCGGGTGCGCCGTCCTGCGGTGCGGCGATGTGTCCCTCGTCGAATGCTGCCCAGACCACGGGGTAGCCGGATGCGCAGCCGGAGTAGGTGGTACTGCGGTGGGTCAGGCTGCCCTGCGACGGTTCCGGCGGATTCTGCGCGGTGCAGCCGTTGTTGCGGACGAACCGGTCCCGTAGTGACCGTCCGTTGGAGATGTTGAGCACGCTGTCGCGGATGCCATGCGCACCGAAGTAGGCGACCGGCTGGGTGCCGCCGCTGCAACCACTCAGTTGCGCACCGCCGTAGACGGCGACGGCGCGGAAGATGTTCGGCCGGGCACAGGCGACGGCGTAGCTCATGGCGCCGCCGTAGCTGAATCCGAGCGCGAAGCGCTGCGAGGTCTCGACGCAGAGGGCGTTCTCGATCTGCCGGAGCATGTCGTCGACGAAGGTGACGTCCTCGCCACCGGAGTTGGCCCAGCCACTGTTGAGGCCCTGCGGCGCGACGAAGATGGTGCTGTTGTTCGACAGCGGCAGCAGTCCGTAGTAGGCCCAGGTGTCGCGCTGCACGGTCTGACCGGTGGCGACGTCGGTCGCTGACCCGTTGAGCCAGTGGAATCCGAACACCAGTCGGTACGGGTGGTTGTTGTTGTAGTTGTCCGGCACCCGCAGGATGTAACTGCGGTTCTTGCCGTTGCTCTGGATGGTGTGCGTACCGCTGCGCAGCGTGGGTGCCTGGCCGCAGCCGGCGGTCGCGGCCAGGATGCCGGACTGTGCGGCCGGGACGCTGCGGGGGTGCGCGCTCAGAGCTGTGCCGGCGGCGGCCAGCACCATCAGTGCCGCGAGCGCGACAGGCCCGAAAATCGATTTACGCCTGGACATCGTGTACTCCATTCCGCGCCCGCTGGGACGCGCGGTGGTGCGGCGCATCGCGGTGGTGGCAACGCCGGGAACGGCCGACGTACCGCGAGGGATGCGCCTGGATACGGTGCGACACCGGCCCGGGCTGTCAGGTCAGGTGGGCGGCCCGGGGACGGCATTCGACGTGTGCCACGGCTCCCGCGACGTACCGTCAGCCACCTGGGCTGACGGCGTGGACCGTCCCGCACGGGGCCCGCAGTGCCCGTCAGCCGGCGCAGCGCGCCTCGGCTCGCCTGGTCACCGACCGGGCGGGGGACGTCGGAGCGTGCCCTTCGCTCCTGCCCCCGCAACCTAACCTGTGAGCGATAACATCACAAGATGTAAATATTTGATTCTTTCCGGCTCGACCGGTCGCAGCTCGGACGGTCACCATACCGCCGCCGCGCGGCATAGCATGTCATCGATGGTCGCCATCCCTGGCGGACTCCGGCCACCGAAGGGAGACGCACGTGCGTCGCTCCCCCCACCTGCTGGCACTACTCGGCATCGGGCTGTCCGCTGCGCTGGCACTGAGCGCGGCTCCGGCGGCGGCGCGGCCCGCACCCACCACCACACCGGGCATCGTGGTCGTCGACGGCATGACCCAACCGGTGTTCTCGCTCGCCGACGCGATCGAGGAGAGGGTGTACGTCGAGACCACTGTGGACACCGACGGCGACGGCCGCCTCGACCGGGTGGCGATCGACATATCCCGGCCCCGAGAGACCGCCACGGCCGGGTTCAAGGTGCCGGTCATCTTCGAGCACAGCCCGTACCGCAAGGACGTCTGGTACGACGTGCCGTACCCGAGCGTCCTGGTGGACGAGCTGCCGCAGAACGACGTCGACCGCCGGTCCGGCCGCCGGACCTCCGACGTGGCGGTGCAGCGGGCGGCGGCAAAGGCCAACCTGCCCGGCTCGCTGGACGACTACTACGTGCCCCGGGGGTACGCGGTGGTCCTCGGCCAGAGTGTCGGCACCGGCGATTCCGACGGCTGTCCGACCAGCGGCGACCAGGCCGAGACGCTCGGTACCAGGGCGGTGATCGACTGGCTGAACGGACGGGCGAAGGGGTACGACGCGGCCGGGGCGGCGGTCACCGCCGACTGGACCACCGGGGCGGTCGGCATGACCGGCGTCTCCTACAACGGCACGCTGCCCAACCAGGTGGCCGCCACCGGCGTCCCGGGGCTGCGGACCATCGTGCCGGTGGCCGCCATCAGCAGCTGGTACGACTACTACCGCGCCAACGGCCTGGTGGTGGCACCGGGGACGTACCAGGGTGAGGACACCGACGTGCTGGCCGGGTTCACCGCCGGCCAGGCCCGGGCGGAGGGCCGCTGCGCCGAGGAGATCGCCGCGCTGACCGCCGGGCAGGACCGCGTCACCGGCGACTACTCCGCGTTCTGGGGCGACCGGGACCACCTCGACGCCCGCAAGGTACGGGCCAGCGTGCTCGTCGTGCACGGCCTCAACGACTGGAACGTCAAGACCGAGCATTTCGCCGGCTGGTGGGACGAGCTGACCCGGCACCGCGTTCCGCGCCGCATCTGGCTGCACCAGGGCGGACACGGCGGTCCGGGCAACACCGCCTCGGTGACCCTGCCCGACGGCCGCACCTGGACCTGGAAGCAGACCGAGAACCGGTGGTTCGACCACTGGCTGTGGCAGGTGCCCAACGGGATCATGGACGAGCCGACCGCCGTGGTGCAGCGCGAGGACCGCACCTATACGACGTACGCCAACTGGCCCGACCCGGACAGTCGGCAGGTCGCGCTGCGGCTGGCCGCCACCGACGCCAGCACGGGCACGCTGACCTCCGGAAAGCCGCCGAAGGCAAAGGTCGAGCAGCGCTTCGTCGACGAGGGTCGCACCATCCACCCGGACGATCTGGTCGCCGATCCGGACGCCGCCAACCCGCACCGGTTGGCGTACCTCTCCCCCACGCTGACCCGCGACGTCCGCATTTCCGGCCGCCCGGAGCTGCGGCTGCGCCTGGCCGTCGACAACAAACCGGACGCGAACCTCACCGCGTACCTGGTCGATTACGGCCCGCCCGGCTCGGACGCCGCGCCGGCGGTGGTGACCCGGGGCTGGATGGACCCGCAGAACCGCCACGACGCGTCGCGCACCGATCCGCTGCGCCAGGGCAAGCTGTACGACCTGCGGTGGACCCTGGAACCCAAGGACCACATCTTCCCGGCGGGCCACCGGATCGGTCTGGTGATCTTCTCCACCGACCAGGAATACACCCTGCTGCCGCTGGGCGGCACCCGACTGCGAGTCGCACCGCACCACAGCGATCTACGCCTCCCGGTGGTGGGCGGGAGGGCCGCCCTGGGCTTCTGACCCGGACGCCCGGCCCCAACGACTGGCCGAGCCCGACCTACCGCGACACCTGCCGCAGGTAGTGGTCGAGGGTGACCCGACCGTCGGGCACGAAGGGCCAGGACGGATCGGCGAGCCGGGAGACCAACTCGGCCAGGTCGCACCACCACCCGTCAGCGACCTCGCTGGGCTGGTGCACCACCGGACCGCAGCGGTGCCGCTCATAGCGTGCCTCGAAGACGTACGCGAGGTAGTTGGTGCGCGTGTCGGCGTACCAGTACCGCAGGCAGGGCTGGATCTCGCAGTTCGTGACGCCCAGCTCCTCGGTGAGCTCCCGGGCCGCCGCCTCGGACGGGTCCTCGCCGGCCAGCACGACGCCTCCGGCGAAGGCGTCGTGCATACCCGGGTAGACGTCCTTGGTGTCGGTCCGGCGGTGGACGTAGACCCGGTCCCGCTCGTCGACCAGCAGCACCGCCGTCGCGGCGTGCGGCAGGTTGCCGGCGCGTACGGCACTGCGTGGCGCGGTGCCGGTGACGGTTCCCGAGGTGTCACCCTCCAGGTAGAGGGCCACGAGTTCGTCCATCGACCCACCGTAGCGCCGGTGCCCGGTCGCGTCCGGGTCAAGTTCGCGCCCCGACATCACGGTTTGAGAAGTCGGAACGCGATGAAACCCGGCGCGTGGGCCAGCTTGTCGTGGACCTCGGGATGCCGGGCGGCCATGGTGCTGGCCGGCTGCGGCTCGACCAGCCGCTCGATCAGGAATCCCGCCTCCGCGAACTCCCGGCACCATGCCTCCAACGGCTGCCGCCAGTAGCGCACCCGCCACGACGTCTGCCAGGTCTCCTCCACCGGCGCCCGATCGAAGTAGCCGCCCCCGGCGAGCAGCCAGTCGCTGGTGGGGTGGGTGGTCGAAACGACCAGGTGACCGCCCGAGCGAAGCACCCGGTGCACTTCGGACAGCGCGGCCGACCGGTCCTCGATGTGGTGGATCACCAGGGCCATGAGAACGACGTCCTGTGTCGCGTCCGGCAGCCAGGTCAGCGGCCGTTCCAGATCCCACACCCGCACGTCGGCCTGCCCACCCAGACGCCGCCCGGCCAGCTTCACCATCTCCGGACTGGCGTCGAACGCGGTGACGACGGCGCCCCGGGCCAGCAGTTCCTCCGCGTACAGACCCGGTCCGCAACCGGCGTCCAGCACCCGGGCACCCGTGACGTCGCCGAGCAGATCGAGCACCGCCGGCCGGTCGTAGTGGGCGTTGTAGGCGCTGTCGCGGGCATGAGCCTCGAACTCGGCGGCGAACGGTTCGTACATCGGCTGGGCTCGCTGATTCACCCGGCGATGGTGTCACGGGTCCCGTCGTCGAGCAGGTGGGTTTCCCGCCACGGGCCGCCGTACGCCAGGTGACCGGCCGCGATGGGCAGCAGTAGCGGACTCTCACCGGGACGGCAGGCCGGCCAGCCAGCGTTCGAGGGCCTCCGGAGAATCGAGCAACAGCACCGGCGGTCCGGTCGGATCGGCGTGCCAGGCCCGCAGCCGACGCCGTTCCCGGCCGAACCCGGTCACGTGCCACATCAGGACCGAGTCGGTGGAGAGCACGCTGCCCAGCGACTCCCGGTTGCCGTTACAGATCCTCTCCCCCGTCGACAGCCGACGCAGGGTGCGCCGCAGCAGCCATCGGAAGGACAACCCACGCGGGTAGTCCAGGCCGATGACCAGGTCCGCGCGGGCCAACGGCACGTCCCGCCAACCGTGATACGCCCCGTCGAGGATCCAGCGGTCCCGACGGCAGATCGCCTCGATCCGGCTGCGTTGCACCGGCACGGGCACCTCGACCCAGTTGGGTTCCCAGAGCAGGTCGTCGACCGGGTACCAGGGCAGCCCGAGCCGCTGCGACAACTGCTGCGCCAGGGTCGACTTGCCGGAGCCGTGGACCCCGTAGACCAGGATGCGAGACAGCCTCTTGCTCATCGGGCGGCAGCCTAACCGGCCCACGCCATCAGCCCGCTGGATTGCCGGGCGGCCGGTGACCGACCGCCCGGATCCGGGATCAGCGGTTCGCGGCCAGGTCGCCGCAGTCGGTCTCGTCGGGCAGCAGCGGCCGCAGCGTCACCGTCCACCGCTTGCCGTCGGAAACCCACGGGGTGGCCGCGTTCGCCGCCGCCGCGGCGGTGAGCACCTGCTGCGCCTCGTCACCGGTCACCGTGACGCAACCCAACCCCACGCCCTGGCCGAGTTCGGGGCCGGGCAGCGCCGGCCCAGGCCAGGCCACCTCGGGCTGCTCGCCGGCATCGGCGTTGGCGGTCCAGGGCTCGGCCACGGCCGCGACAGCGCTCGGCGCGTACGGCTGCGTGTCCGCCTGGCCGGCGGCGAGTGGACCGGACCCGGCGGTCAGCGAATCCGCGAACTCGCGCAGCTTGTCCCGGCCCGCCCGCTGGTCGGCGGTGAGGCCGGCCTCCGCGCCGTCGGACTCGGCGAGGGCGTAGACCTCAGACTCCTCGACCCCGTTGTCACCGAGGACTGTGAAGCGGGTCGAGGGTGCGTCGGAGACCGGTGGCCTGCCCAGGTCGGCCGCGCTGCCCACCCCTGCGGCGCGGGCCGCCTTGAGCAGCTCGTCGACCTCCGTGGCACTGATCGTGGCCACCTGAAGGTTGGGCAGCGCCGGTCCCGGATAGATCAGGGTGACCGGGCCCTGGGTGATCACGCGGCCGTCACCGTACACGCTGATCGTGGGCAGCCGGGTGGCCAGCATGGCTGGCGTCACGAAACCGCCGGTGTGATCCATCCGGAACACGACCGCGTCGGCGGAGTAGGACCGCTCGGGCGAGTCCGCCTCTCCCGACCCGACGCCACCGGCCTGCTGGCCGCAGGCCGCAGAGGTCAGCAACAGCAGGGGGACGACCGCCAGTCGCCCGCTTCGACGAATGCTCATGCCGATCGGACGTGCCAGAACCCGGATCGGTTGCGTCCCATCGTCACCCGAACGGTCAGCCCGCCAGGACGACCATCACTGACGCGGCCAGGACGAGGCCGACGAACGCGGCGAGGGGCCGCGAACACCGCCTGCCCGGCACACCCCTCGCGGTGCCGTTCTGGCGGCCGGTGATCCGGTCGCGGTGGGTTCCCGGTTGGACGAGGACGTCAGGGCAGGTTGATCGTGAACGCCGCGGTGTGCACCTTCCCGTCGACCTGGAAGTCGAAGAACGCCCGGTAACGGCCGGTGCTCGGCGCGGTCAGCCAGAACGTGACGGTGCCGTCGACCAGTTCCGGTTCCGGGTGGACGTGCAGGTAGCCGAGGTCGCCCTCGCGTACCACGACCAGATGCCCGTACGCACCCAGGTAGCGCTCCAACCGCGCCGGCTCGGTCGCGCCGTCGCGGTCGACCCGGAAGGTCAGCGGAACGGTCATGCCGATGGTGGGTGTGCCGGCCATGGACACCGTGTACGGACCGGTCGTCGCCTGTGGCTGCGACGGGGGCAACCCGGCCGGCTCGTAGTTGCCCGGCACCTCGTGGTCGACGCCGAGCACCAGCGGCAGTTCCCGGCCGTCGCCGGTGGTGACGGTGAAGTCCGCGTAGATGCGGTAGCCGCCGGGTCGGGTGAGTTTCAGCGGCACGCTCCAGGTGCCGTCGGCCGCCATCGTCGGGTGCAGGTGCTGGTATCCGCCAAGGTCACGGCCAACCACGATCAGGTGCAGCGGCTTGTCGTGCACCACCGCGAAGCCGGTCACCGGCTGCCGGTCGACGCCCACGATCCGGAACCGGTAGTCGGTGGTCGCGCCGGCCGGTTGGGTGCGCAGCACCGGCTTCAGCGTGTACCCGGCGACGCTGACCGTCGTACCGATGGCCTGGTCCCGGCCGTCGCCCGGATGGGTGTGCGGGCCGGTCCCGGGCGCGTGCTGGTGCAGGTCGCCGGCCGACACCGCCTGCCCCGCGTCCCGGTTGCCACCGCCCGGGGCGGCGCCCGGTGGTGGCGCGGTGGCGGTGGGGCCGTCGGTGGCGCCGATCCGGCCGAGGGCGAAACCGGCCAGCAGCGTCAGCACGAGCCCACCGACAAGCAACGCGAGACGCGTGTCGCTCAGCCGAGGCCACCGGCGGGTCGACGCCGATCCGTCCGCCGACGTCTCGCGGACGGTCTCCCCGGCGGCAGCCTCCACGGCGGTGGCTTCCGCCGGGACGGCGGTCGCCGCCGGGTGCGCCGTCCGCTCGGTCGTTGCCGCCACCGACGCGGTGGCCGCCTTCGCGCCTCGCCGGGCCGCCGGGGCCACCGCCCGGCGTTTGTCGCCGGTGGCGGCGGCTGGGGTGCGGCGTCCCTTGGTGGGGCTGACCGGCCTGGCGCGAGGTCGGGCGGCACCGGGCCGACGCACCGCCTTGCGGTTGCGTTCGCCGTGGGCAGGCCGTAGCCGCCACCCGACGAGACCGGCGATGGCAGCGACGCCCAGCGCCACGACGGCCCAGCGAAGCGGACCGGTGTCCCCCGGGTCGTCCGAGGCGGGCGGGGCGGCGGCGACCGACGGGACCGGTGCCGTCGGTGCCACCGGCGTCGTGCCGCCGGCCGTCGCATCCGGCGCCGCCTGCGGTTCGGAGTTCCCGTGCTGTTCGGCAGCGGCGAGCAGGGCCGGATCGGGCTGGCCGGTGGGCGGTTGCCAGTTCTGCGGCGCAGCCGTCGGCTTCCCGGTGTACCGGAAGGTGAGGGTGCCGCGCACCGGGTCACCGTCCGAGGCCACCGACAGGTAGCTCACCGAGTACTGGCCGGCCGCCGGCAGGTGCGCGACGGTCACCACCGCGGGGAATCCGGTGGTGTACTCGTGCGGCTCGAATACGCCGTCGACCAGGAAGTACTCCCGCACCGGGCGGTTCAGCGTGCGGGGTTCGCCATGGGTCCAGCCGTTGTCGACCCGCCCGCCCCCGGGCGCGGTGACGGTGAAGTACGCGTCCTCTCGGACTCTCTCGGTGAAATAGAGCTGCACGGCCGTCACGGCCTCGTCAACGGTCGCGCCCTCGGCCGGAGTGGACATCGCCAGGGTGCCGTGCGCCGACGCGGGCGTGGCGGACCCGAGCAGGATGACGCCGGCGACGAGGCCCAGAGTGAGCAGAGCGGCGGCCACACGGCCGTGGGCCCGAGGGAGATGACGCATCGAATCATCCTCACGATGGCGACGCTTCACGCAATAGGCCGTCATCTTTTTGTTCACATGGGAAAAGTTCGGGCCGACCTGAGCAGTTCCACTGTGGTGGTCCACGACGGTGCGCCTGATCAGTCGGCGGTGATCACGGAGGTGCGACCCTCGGCCCGGCCTTCAGCGCGGGCCTGGTCGAGCAGCCGGGCGAGGTGCCGGCGACGTCGGCGGGTGCTGGTCAGCCAGCCCAGGATCACCGTGCCGATCAGCACCGTGATGACCAGGTGCGGCCAGGGCACCGCCCAGACGGTCACCGTGGTGGTGGTCGGTCGCATCTGGGCCCCGGCCGGGTCGCCCGACACGACGGCCGGCGTCACCTCGACGGTGGTGGTGAGCCGACCCAGCCCCCACACCCCGCCGACCCGGGCCGCGACCTGTCGACCGTCTCCCGGCATCAGTTCCGGCACCTCGGTGGACGCGTTCCGGCCCCCCGATCCGACCATCTCGTCCACCCGGACGGTGCCGTCGCCGGTGACCGCGACGTTGCCGTTGTTCCGCGCGGTGAAGGTCAGGTGGACATCGCCGGCGGTGAAGGGATTCCACGACCTCTCATACCTGACAATCAGATCCTCGACGCCGATCGTGGCCGTGACGGTGCCACTGGCCCGCAGCATGACCCGGAACCCGACCCGACTCTGCACCGCCACCGTCCCACCGGTGCTGGTCACCGTGGCCGCTACGCCGGCCGGATGATCTCCCGGCGTCGCGTCCGGCGGCACGGTGATGGTGAACGGCACCACCTTCGTCTGTTTCGCCCCCACGGTCACCGTCTCGGGCAGCATGATCCAGGTACCACCGTCCACGGACTCCTGGCCGGAGGTCAACATGTTGAACCGCCCCTTGTCGGTGAGGTAACCGTCGGCGGCCTGCAGCGCGAACACCACCGGCGAGTCACCGAAGTTCCGCACCGCCAGGTGCTCGGTCACCACCGCACCCGGATCCAGCGTGTGCTCGATCCACCGACGGCCGTCCGGGCCCCGCGCGTCCGCCGGCTGCACCGCCCAGGTCACCGTCGCGCCGGTCGGCTCCGCCGACGCGGCGACCGGGGTGATCGACACGATGGCCGACATCACGCCCAGCACGGCCACCCACCGCGGCAGAAATCGGATCATCACAGTCCTTCGAGGTTGGCCGGATGCGGACCCGGGGGCCGCCGTGCGGCGACCCCCGGAATGTGCGGTGACCAGGCCACCGCACCGTTGTCACTCGAACAGGGACAGGGTCAGGGTGGAGGTGTACGAACCGGCCGCGACATCCGCCGGGGTCCGCAGGAACAGGTCGGCGTCGACCGAGTACGCGTCCGGGGCCACCGCATCGGAGGCGAACGTCGACACCAGCAGTTCCTGGTCGACCAGACCCACGTTGTTCCCCGGTTGCGTCGGCTCGTCCAGCACCGTCACGACCTCCTCACCCGCGCTGACCAGGCCGGTGTCACCGCCGTCGAGCAACCGCGGCTGCCAGCCCAGATGCTCGGCACCGATCGCCGCCTGACCAGCGCTACCGACGAAATCGGTCGCGCTGCCCAACACCGCCCATGCCGCGCTCCCGGGCACCTCGTCGGCGGTGCGGGTGTCGGTGACGGTGACCCTCGGCAGACCGCCCACGAACTGGCGGACCAGCAACGTCGACCCGTCCTCGGTCAACGCCACCGAGTCACCGGCGATCGACATCGCCAGCACCCCCGGCTCCTGAATCTCCTCGATGTCGACGGTGACCTTCACCTCGCCGCTGTCACCCGGCTCGGCCAGGGCCGGCGACGGCACCACCGCCGACCCGACCAGCAGGACGCCCGCCGCCCCCGCCGCGACCAACCGCTTGCGATTCCATGTGCTCATCCGTTGCTCCGTTGTCGTGTGGTGGATGGACCGGGAGTCAGCCGCCGCAGGTGGCGGCGGGGTGGTCGACGGTTCGCACGGTCGTCCCCGTGACACCGTCGGCGGTGACCCGCACGGTCACCGTCCCGGCCGGCACTGCCGCCGTCCGCGTGTTGAACTGCTGGTACGCGTTGGCGCCGGGTGCCACGCCGGTCACCGACCGCTGCCCGTACGCCGTCTCCAGCACCATGTCCACCGGGGTGTCGTGGTCGTTGCGTGCCTGCACCGCCACGTACGCGTTACCGCCCACGCACCGCGCCTGGGCACTGACCGTGACCGGCACCTCGGCACCGGTCCCGGCCTCGAAGGCCCACGTGTCGAGTTCGAAGAGGTCGACACCGTCCGGCCCGGTGTAGGTGAAGTACACGTCGTGCACGCCCGCGACACCGTCGAGTTCGGCGGTCAGCTCCGTCCACTCGCCCAGGGGCGCGTCGACCGGAATGGTCGCGACCACCGGAGCGGTGACCTCGTCCAGCCGGATCTGGATCGCTCCACCGCTCGCGAGCGGCCGCACCTTCGCCGTCACGCTGCGGGCGCCGTCGCCGAAGTCCACCGACGACAACCCGGTCCAGTCGCCGTCGTTGATGTCGCCGACCACCAGGTTCGGCGCCGCGTCGCCGAACTGGCTGGACCCGCCGTCGATCTTGCGGGTCGCGATGCCCTTGCTCCAGCCGAAGGTTTCCGCCTCGAACACCCGGTACGGGTCGAAGTCGCGGACCTGGTCGACGCCGGCGTAGGTGCCCACCACCTGCTGGATGGTGCCGTCCGGATTGAAGGTGAGTTCCTGGATGTGCGGGCTGCGGTACCCCTGGGTGGTGTTGCCGTTGATCCGCTTGTTCAGCGTCGGGGCGTGATACGTGAAGTAGTACCTGCCCTCGAACTCGAAGACCGACTGATGGTTGTTGCCGCCGGTGCCGGCGCCGAAGAACTGCGACTGGTTCGGGAACAGCACGCCGGCGTAGGTTTCCTTCGGCCATTCCATCGGGTCGTCGGAGATCAGGTAGCCGATCTGGCCGCCGCCGGGGTACCCGGGCAGTGGGGTCTGGTTCCCGCCGAAATCGTTGCCGCCGAAGTGCGAGGAGTACGAGAGGTAGTACTTGCCGTCACGCTCGAAGACGTGGGCCGCCTCGAAGGCGACGGGGGCGTCGACCACGGCCGCCGTGCCCTGGGTCGACACCATGTCGTCGCCGAGCTCGATCGCCCGTAGGTTCTTCGGGTTGTTGAACCGCTCGGCCGGCGGCATGCTCGTCGACGCGGGACCACCACCGAAGTAGAGGTACGGCTTTCCGTCGGCGTCCACGAACGGCGCCGGGTCGAACTTCCAGGCCACGTCCTCGGCGCCGGGAGTGCGGCCGTCGATCAGCGTGCTGGTGCGCTCGCTGCGCCACGGGCCGAGCGGCGAGTCGCCCGTGATCACGTTGCTGGATCCGCCGCCGTTGGCGTAGTAGAGGAAGAACTTCTCCTGCCCGTCGACCACCTTGCGGGCCATGCCGGGTGCCCACGAGTTGTTGGTGAACGGCGCCACACCGTTCGGGCCGGCCACCTGGATCTCGCCGTGGTCGGTCCAGTTCACCAGATCGGTCGAGGAGATCAGCGTGATCTGGTTGATGTCGCCGTAGTTGATGCCCGGCGAGACACCGGTGACCGGGTCGGGCGCGTAGCCCTGGGTGTCGTTGGTCAGATACAGGTACACCCGGCCCTCGTGCACGAAGCCGAAGCCGTCGGCGCCGAACTTGTGCCCGATCAAGGGGTTGTGCTCGCCGGGCAGCTTGCCGACCACCTCGATGGTCTTCGACGGTGCGGGCGGCGGCGCGGCGCCGACCACCGACACACCGTCCAGCTTGAAGTCCATCAGGTGCACCTCCGGGTCCGATGACGGCGTGCTCGTCCACGGCGTCTCGAAGAACAGTCGGGCCGTGGACACGTTCTGCCCGGCCGGAATGGTGAAGGTCCCGTTGAACTGCGCCCACTGTCCCTTGGTGGCCACGACGCTGACGAGGTTGGTGTAGTTCGCCGCGCCGTAGTGCATCGTGGCGAAGAACTGTTTCGTCGCCGGCCCGTTCGGGTTCTCGTACTTGATCCGGGCCGTCAGGGCGTAGGTCTGCCCGGCCTGTACCCGGCCACTGAGGTCCTGCATCGGGCCGGACCCGGTCGTCGTCCGGTTGGTGACGAGCACGGCACTCGATCCCGAGTGGGCGTCCGCCGTGAGCGACAACGTGGCGCTGTCGGTCGCGTTGCCGTTGTTGACGAACCAACCGGTGAGCCCGTCCTCGAATCCGCCGTTGACGACGAGTTCGGTGTCGTCCGCCTGGGCCGGCGACGCGGCGACGAGCCCCGTGGCCAGCATGAGCCCGACCGTGACGAGAGCAGCCGCCCTTCGCACGCGATGTGTCACTGACATCCTCCTTGAGGGTGGATCCGGGGGTTCGGTACCGACGACGGCCCCTGCTGGCCAGCCGTCGCGGGTGTCGGAACGGACGGTCAGCAGTCCACGGCCGGGTGGTTCGCGGTCCGCACGGTGGTCACCGTGCGGCCGTCGACCGACCCGCTGACCCGGACCGTCACGGTGCCCGCCGGCGCCGCCGCCGCCCGGACGTTGAACTGCTGGTAGGCGTGGGCGCCCGGCGCGACGTCCGGCACCGACCGCTGGCCGTACGCGGTCTCCAGCACGATGTCGACCGGAGCGTCATGGTCGTTACGTGCCTGCACGGCCACGTACGCGTCACCACCGACACAGCGTGCCTGCGCGCGGACGGTCACCGGCAGCTCTGCCGGGTCGACCCGGAGCACGCCGAGTCGGGCGAGCTGGTAGCTCAGCGCCCGCTCCGGCGCGTCGATCTGGTTCTGGGTGCCGAAGCCGCGCTCCCGTGCCGCCTGCGCCTCGGCCAGCCGGGCGAGCATCACGGCCCAGGCGTCGGCCGGGTGGTCGGCCTCGTCCAGCGTCGCGGCGTACGCGATGGCGGCGTCGAGCCGGCTGGTGTCCAGGGACCGGCCCTGAGCCGTCAACGTGTCGCTGAGCAGGAAGTGGTCGAAGTCGACGTGCCCGCCGGCCTGCTGGGTCGCGTAGCTGAACAGACCGACCCGGTGCCCCATGAAGTGGGCGAGGCTGCCGTCCAGCGTCTGCGGACCGACCCGGTTGCCCAGCTGCGACCAGCTGCGCCCGTCGAGGCTGTAGTGGAAGGTGG
Source organism: Micromonospora lutea (assembly GCF_016863535.1). Classification (GTDB taxonomy): domain Bacteria; phylum Actinomycetota; class Actinomycetes; order Mycobacteriales; family Micromonosporaceae; genus Micromonospora; species Micromonospora lutea. The sequence goes on along the minus strand of NZ_BOPB01000005.1, from coordinate 170,929 downwards.
TCCAGAGCTGACCGCTCGGCGCGGCGAAGTCCAGGTCCGCCTTCAGGTGCACCTCGGTCGCCTCGCCCAGCGACGCGGTGCTGCCCGGCAGGAAGTTCTCCAGCGTCGCCTGGTCCAGGTCGACCGCGAACGGTTGCCCCCGGTTCACCACGCCGATGGTGTTGACGCCACCGGTCCGCTTGACCGCGACGTAGGAGAAGCCGCGGTTGTAGGCGGCCAGTCCGGCGACGTCGCCGTCCTTCATCCCGGAGATGTCCATCCTGGTCTCCACCGACTGTCGTGGCCCGAACGTGCGCTGCGACAGGGTGTTGCGGGCCTCCTCGAACCAGGCCAGTTCGGCACGGTTGGCGAGCTTGGTGTAGACGTAGTCGCCGGTGACCACCGTGCCGGTGGTGAGTCGCAGCCATCCGGTGCGATCGGTCAGCGACCAGTACCGGTTGTCCGGGGCGTGGTTCCACTGCCACGCCAGGTCCAGCCGCGACCCGTTCGGCGCGATCTCCTGCTCGCCTCCCGGCGGTGGCGTCCACTGTTCGTCCAGGTAGGGCTTGTGCGCCGCGTCGTTGGCGAAGTCGTCGGAGACCACGATGCTCTGCTGCCGGGCGAACAGCTCTTCGGCGGGGCTGAGCTGGATCGGTTTGATGAAGGTGCCGTCCACCGCCACGACGCCGTTGGCGCCGAAGGTCGGCCAGCCGTCGGACCAGGTGGCGGGAATGAGCGCCGGGATCCGGCCGATCGGGAAGGTGTCCCGGAAGAACATGCCGTACCAGTCGGTCGTTCCGCCGTCGCGTGCGATCGGGACCAGGCTGCCCTGCGCGAAGCCGTTGGAGTTGAGCACTCCCCGCGCCTCGTAGGTGTTCACGCCACCGGTCGCGGTGTAGCGGCCGAGCAGTTCCCGGGAGCGGAACATGACGACCTGTCGACCCTGACCGGAGGGCCAGGTGATGATCACCGCGTAGTACCAGCCGTCGATGTGGTAGAACTGGGCGCCCTCGAACAACCCACCGATGAACGGCTGGCCGGCGTAGTCACCGGCGGTGAAGATGTTCGGGTAGTTCGCGGTGATCGCGGTCAGGTCGGCGTTGAGGCGTACCGCGCTGGTACCGCCGGAGCCATGGAAGATGTACGGCGTGCCGTCGACGTCGAAGAAGAGCGAAGGGTCGTGCAGGCCCCGGCCCAGTGCCGTGCGCTGCCATGAGCCGTTCTCGATGTCGTCCGTGCGGTAGATGTACGCGCCGCCGAGGTTGTTGGTGTTGAACACGACGTAGAAGACGCCGTCGTGGTACCGCAGCGACGAGGCCCACTGGCCCTGCCCGTACGAGTTCTGCCCGTTGCGCAACGAGAACGCGTCGCCGACGCTCGCCCGGTTGAACACGTAGTTGACGATCTCCCAGTTCACCAGGTCGTGGGATTTCATGATCGGCGCACCCGGGCTGAGGTGCATCGTCGTGCTGATCATGTAGTAGACGTCGCGGCCCTCGTCGTTCTCGGCGGCCGGCACCCGTTCCACGCTGATGTCCGGGACGTCGGAGCGCAGCAGCGGCACGCTGTACGTGCCGTCGCCTCGGTCGGTCGAGGTGTACGACGACGGAGGTGACCACTCGTCGGCGGCGTGTGCCACGCCGGTTGGGGAGATCACGGCAGCGCAGAGCAGCATGCCGGTCATCACCAGTGGGGTCCGTCGTGGCGCGGGAGGGCCGTCAGACACCTGCATGGAGGGGCTCCAGACGCGAGTGTTACGGGGAGCCTCCATGCTGTTAGCGCTAACATAGATCGTCAAGACCTTGGCCGAGATCGATCCGAAATATCCGGGAAACCGTCTCCGGCCAGGTCTCGGTGCGGCAACTGCGCCCAGAACTACGGACGCCCACCCGCAGATTCGAGGCTTTTCCCGGCGTCTGGCTCGCGATTGCATGGCGTAAGGTGGCCGGCGTGGCGATGTTTCGCATGGGCGAGGCGGCGGAGTTGCTGGGTGTCAGCGCGGACACGGTGCGGCGCTGGGTGGATGCCGGCCGGCTCACCGCTGCCCGCGACGACCAGGGGCATCGCGTGATCGACGGCGTCGACCTGGCTGCTTTCGTACGGGCGCAGGCCGGTGACCCGGACGACCGGGCCGACGAGTCATCGGCCCGTAACCGGTTGCGGGGCATCGTCACCGCCGTGGTCAAGGACGCCGTGATGGCTCAGGTGGACATTCAGGCCGGTCCGTTCCGGGTGGTGTCGCTGATGAGCCGCGAAGCCGTCGACGACCTGGGGCTGGCGGTCGGCTCGGTGGCGATCGCGGTGATCAAGTCGACCACGGTCGTGGTGGAGCGGCCCTCGGCCCATCCGGACAGTAGGAGGAACGGCTCGTGACGGCACGACGGCTGGCTCTGTTCACCGTCATCACCGTTGTCGCGTTGGTCGGCTGCGGCAGCGACCAGAGCACCGACCCGCTGTCCGGGAGCGGTGCCAGCACCGTGACCGGCGATGTCACGGTGTTCGCCGCCGCGTCGCTCACCGAGTCGTTCACCCGGATCGGCGCGGACTTCGAGGCGGCGAATCCCGGCGTACGGGTCGTCTTCAGCTTCGCCGGCAGCTCCGCCCTCGCGACACAGATCAACCAGGGCGCGCCGGCGGACGTGTTCGCCTCCGCCTCCCCGGCGAACATGACGACCGTCACCGACGCCGGTAACGGCGACCGCAGCCCGACTGTCTTCGTCCGCAACCAGCTCGTGATCGCGGTACCCGACGGCAACCCGGACGAGGTGACCGGCCTGGCCGACCTGAACCAGCCGGATGTCAAGGTCGCGCTCTGCGCCGAACAGGTTCCCTGCGGCGCGGCGGCGGGGAAGGCCCTGGCGGCAGCCGGGGTGACACTCACCCCGGTCACCCTGGAACGGGACGTCCGGGCGGCGCTGTCCAAGGTGCGGCTGGGCGAGGTCGACGCGGCACTGGTCTACCGCACCGACGTACGGGCCGCCGACGACGACGTGGACGGCATCGAGTTTCCCGAATCGGCCGAGGCGATCAACGATTATCCGATCGTCGTGCTGAAGCACGCCCCGAACAGGCCGGCCGCCCAGGCGTTCGTCGACCACGTACTCTCCGGCCCGGGCCAGGCCGTCCTCACCGCCGCCGGATTCCAGGCCCCGTAGTCGATGTCCCGACGCGACGCCGTGCTGGCGCGGCCCGACCGGTCCACGCCACCAGCACGCACCAGACGCACCGGTCGGGTACCCGTCGCACTGCTGCTGCCCGCCGCGCTCGGCCTGCTCTTCCTGGTGCTGCCGCTGGCCGGGCTGCTGGTCCGGACTCCGTGGAGCACGCTTCCGCAGCGACTCACCGAGCCGGGCGTGCTCACCGCGCTGCGGCTGTCCGTTCAGGCCGCCACCCTCGCCACCCTGCTCTGCCTCGTCCTCGGGGTGCCCCTGGCCTGGATGCTGGCCCGCGTCGACTTTCCGGGTCGCCGCGTGGTGCGCGCTTTGGTCACCGTGCCGCTGGTGCTGCCGCCGGTGGTCGGCGGCGTGGCTCTGCTGCTCGTCTTCGGCCGGCAGGGCATCCTCGGCGGCTGGCTCGACAGCACCCTCGGGGTGACCCTGCCGTTCACCACGACCGGTGTGGTTCTCGCCGAGGCCTTCGTCGCGATGCCGTTCCTGGTGGTCGCCGTCGAAGGCGCATTGCGCGGCGCGGACGTCCGGTACGAGGAGGCGGCGGCGACCCTCGGCGCCGGCCGTTGGACCACCTTCACCCACATCACCCTCCCGCTGGTCGCACCGGGCATCGCCGCCGGGGCGGTGCTGTGCTGGGCCCGGGCGCTCGGCGAATTCGGCGCCACCATCACCTTCGCCGGCAACTTTCCCGGCCGTACCCAGACCATGCCGCTCGCGGTGTACCTCGCCCTCGAAACCGACCTGGAGGCGGCGATCGTGCTCAGTCTCGTGCTGCTCACCGTCTCGGTGGTGATTCTGGCCAGCCTCCGCGACCGCTGGCTCAGCAGCCGGTGACCGCCGATCCGAGCGGGCCCGGTGCCGCCCCACCTCCCGGCGGCACGGTGCTCGACGCCCACCTCGTCGTGGACCGTGGCACCTTCCGACTCGACCTGCCACTGACCATCAGACCCGGCGAGGTCGTCGCTCTGCTCGGGCCCAATGGCGCCGGCAAGACAACCGCGCTGCGTGCCCTTGCCGGCCTGATTCCCCTCACCGGTGGACACCTCAGCCTCGCCGGGCGTCACCTGGACGATCCCGGCCGTCGCATCTGGACCCCGACCGAGCAACGCGCCATCGGTGTCGTCTTCCAGGACTACCTGCTCTTCCCTCACCTGACCGCGCTGGACAACGTCGCGTTCGGGCCGAGGCGACAGGGCCTCAGCCGGCACCGGGCCCGACAGCGGGCAGCGACCTGGCTGGCCCGGGTGGGGCTCGCCGAACACACCCATTGCAAGCCCCGACACCTGTCCGGCGGGCAGGCCCAACGGGTGGCCCTGGCTCGCGCCCTCGCCGTCGAACCGGCACTGCTGCTGCTCGACGAGCCGCTCGCCGCCCTCGACGCCCGCACCCGGCTCGACACCCGCGCCCAACTCCAGCACCACCTCGCCGGGCATTCCGGCGCGACGCTGCTGGTCACGCACGACCCGATCGATGCTGTGGTGCTCGCAGACCGGCTCGTCATCATCGAAGACGGACACGTGGTGCAGGAAGGTGACGTCGCCACCGTCACCGCCCAGCCGCGCACCGACTACGTCGCCCGCCTGGTCGGCCTCAACCTCTACCGGGGGCACGCTGACGGGCACCACGTCCGGCTCACCGACGGATTCCAGTTGGTCACCGGCGACCGGCACGTCGGCGGCGTGTTCGTCGCCTTCGCACCGTCAGCAGTGGCGCTGCATCCCCGTCGACCTGACGGCAGCCCCCGCAACACCTGGCCGGCCACCATCACCGGCATCCAACGCCACGGCGACAACCTGCGGGTACAACTCGACGGCCCGATCACCGTGGCGGCCGACATCACCCCGGCCGCCGCCGCCCACCTGAAACTGACCCCCGGGCAGACCCTCTGGGCCGCGGTGAAGGCCGCCGAAACCCGGGTCTATCCGGCCGCCGCCCCCCTCAACGTCCGGGCCGAGCCATGAGATCGACCGGCCGCCGCGCCGACCGGCCACGGCCAGCCCGCGTCGGCCACCGCTGGGGCAGCCGGTCACGGGAAGTCGTCCGGGCCGGTGCCGGGCAGCGTCGCCAACAGTTGCCCGGCGAGTCCGCTTACCGTCGGGTCGGGCTGACCGGCCAGCCCGACAAGTATCGGCCGGGTCCGGGTGTCCGCACCGTAGTGCCGGGCGAGCGCGAGCAACGCGGTGCGGCGGATCTCCCAGTCCTCGTCGTCCACCAGCCGCATCAGCAAGTCCCGCACCCCGGTCTGGTCGGCCAGGTTGGCCGCGAGCTGCTCCGCGGCCCGGCGACGCACCTCCAGCGCCGGATCGTCGCGCACCAGCCCCACCAGCAACACCCGGACTTCCGGATCGTCACCGAAATGCTCGCCGAGCGCGGCGGCGATGCGAGCCCGGATCGCCGGATCCCGATCGACCAACCGACGCATCAACCGCAGCGTCACCGCCATCGCGGTCTCACCCCGCGCGATCAGGCAGCCCACCGCCGCGTCGAACGCCGCCGGGTCGGTGTCGGAGCCGATGCACTCCAGCAGCACATCGGTGACCACGTCCGAACCGCCGTACGCGCTGAGGGTCTCCACGGCGGCCAGGCGGATGCCCGGGTAGCTGTCCCGGCGGGCCCGTCGCGACAGCGTCTCCACCAGCGCGTCGGTCTCACCGTGGCGCGCCAACGCCTGCGCTGCGGCGCGTAGCACGTTCGGATCCGGATCCCGGCGGACCTGCTCGGCGAGGCACTCCACCACCGCCGCGTCGAGCGGATCACCGAGACGGGCCAGGCTGCGGGTGACGCGAAGCCGGACGATCGGGTCCCGCTCTCGGGCGGCCCGGCTGATGAGCAGTTCGCGCGTGGCGGGCCCGAGCGGTGGTCGGCCGGTGAGCAGGTCGACGGCGGCGAGCCGGACCCCGGCGGTGGGATCCTGGCGGGCCCGTTCCCGCAGCAGCTCGCCGGTGCGGTCATCGGGGTACGCCTCGGCCATCGCACGAACCGCGGCGAGGCGCACCGTCGCGTCGTCGTCCACCCGCGCCGCCCGGGCGGCCACCGCCCATCCGCTGTCGTCCACGCGGTACCGGTCGGTCAACGCCACCACCGCCGCCGCCCGCACCGCCGCGTCCTCGTCCTGCTCGATCCGGTCCACCAGCCGGTCCCGGCACCGTCCGTCCGGGTCGGTGACCAGCACCAGCCGCTGCACCGCGACTGCGCGCACCCGCGCCGAGGCATCTGAGCCGGCCAGCTTGAGCAGCAGCTCGGTGGCGTCCGTGCCGCCCTGCCCCGGTAGCAGGTCGCACACCAGGCAGCGCCGCACCTCGTCGTGGGAGTCACCGACGATCCGCGACAGGGCCCGACCGCGAGCCGTCTCGCTCTGCTCGGGGAGGGTGAGCAGGCAACGCAGCGCGGCCTGCACCACGCCGGGATCGGTGTCGGTGGCCAGCAGGCGGTGCAGCGTCTCGGTGACGTCGGGCAGGTCGAGGCAGCGAGCCGCGAGCACCGTCACGGCGGCCCGCCGCACGCCGGTGTCCCGGTCCTCCGTCGCCCGCGTCACCAGCCGCCGGACGTCCTTGGCCAGCTCGGCCCGCCCGCCGAGGGACTGCACCGCCAGAGCCCGGACCGCCGCGTCGGGGGAACCGGCGAGGTCCCGCAGCATCTCGACCAGGTCGCCGCCGCTGGCACCGAAGTTGGCGACCAGTGCCCGCACCGCGGCCTGCCGCACCGTGGTCGAGCCTTCCGCCCGCGCCTGCGCGAGCAACAGGTCCTGGTAGTGGCGACGACTTCGGCCGGTGGCGTCCAACCTCCCGGCGGCCTCGGCCAGACCGGCCACCAGCGCGATCCGCGCCTGCCGCTCGCGGCCCTGCCCGAGCTCCTGGACCAGCAGCTCCTCCAGCTGCTCATCGGCGGTGGACAGCGCCGCCGCCGACCGGGTGGCGAAGGTCGAGCCCGAGCGCCAACTGGTGCGCACCCCGCGACGGCGATACCAGTGCAGGAAGACGGCCCGTCCGGGCCACTGTGGTCCGAGCGCGCGGATGGAGCTGAGCAGCTCCTGCTCGGTGACCTCGACGAGGTTCGGATCGTCGGTCGACATGCCGTGCTCGATCAGCAGCACGACCTGGCGTAGCACCGCCTCGCCGGCGCCGGCCAGCCCGGCGGGCTGCGGCGCCTCCGCCACGCACTGCGCGGCCAACACCAGGTTCCACGGTGGGCTGGGCAGGTTCAGCGGCGGCCACGGGCGGTTGACCTCGGTGGCCAGCAGGGTCACCAGACCGTTGGCGACCTCGGCGGGCAGGGCGCTGGCGACCAGCCGCAGCACCTCCCGCCAGGACGGATCTGCCCAGTTCTCCCGGAACAGCGCACGCAACTGGTCGATCCCCCAGGTGTCCGGGTCATGATCGAACCTGTCCACGATCTCCTCGGCACAGAAGTACTCCAGGAACGTACGGTGCACGAACCCGAACAGGCGCAGCCCGTACCGTTCCAGGATGAAACTGCGCTGGCGCAACTTGTTGATCATCGAGTACGCCATGGCGTGCGCGCGTTCGTTCTCGAAACCGTAGAACTCGACCAGGTGATCGCGAAAGATCCGCGACAGTTCATCCGCCTCGATGTAATTTCCGGCCGGCCCCGACTCCCGGCACTGCATCCAGAAAGCCAGGTGGCGCAACAGCCGCAGCTTCGCCTGCGGGTCCAGCGGCGGCACGTCGCCGTGTCTCTCCCGCAGTTGCTTGGTCACGTCCCATTCCGAGATCAGCACATCCGTGACGTGTGCGTAGAGCCGGCGACGGTTTCTCGGCAGCGGGCGGTCCCGACCGACGATCGCCATGAGCATCAGCAGCAACGGATTACCGGCGATCTCGTGCATCGCCCGTGACCGTCGCACCACGTCGAGGATCTGCCGCCGCTGCCGGTCGGCCTCGACCGACGGAGTCGGCACCACGTACTCGTACCAGTTGCCGAGGAACCGGGCGATCCGCTCGTCGTCGAGATCCTCCAGCGTGAAGTGGTCGAATCCGGCGTTGGCGAAGGTGTGCCGCAGGTACCCGGCCGCCCGCGAGGTGACCACCGTACGCACCCCGGGGTACTCGTTGGCGAAGGTGGCGATCTGCGCGGCCATCTCCTCCCGCTGCGCCGGATCGAACACCTCGTCCAGCCCGTCGAAGAGGAACAGGGCCTGACCACCCTGTCGCAGGTACGCCTCCAGCACGTCCCGATCGATTCCGGCCAGACCCTGCTGGTGCCGGTGGCCGACGTAGTCCAGCAGGCCGTCACACCGACCGTCGTCACGATGTTCCGCGTACGACCGCAGCTCGACCAGGACGGGAAGGTACTGGTCCAGCTCCGCCAACCGGGGTTCCTCACAGACCCCGGCCAACGCCAGGGCGAGGTAACGGGCGGCGGCCGACTTGCCGGAGCCGGGATCGCCGAGCAGCACCATGGCTCGGCGGGCCGGGTCGCAGACCACGTCGAACAGCGGCGACGCCTCCTTGGCCGCGTACTCCTCCCAGAGCCGCTCCACGTCCCTCGGGTCCACCACGCCGGGCAGCGCGCCGGCATCGCCGTCCGGGCCTGATCCCGCCCAGCGCCACCAGGCCAGCGGCATCTCCGGCCGGGCGTCCTCGTGCACTCTCGGCTCGACGAACACGTTGGACAGGCCGACGGTGAGGTAGCCGATGGTGGGCCGTGGCGCGACCGCGTCCAGCGGCACGGCCTGATAGCGCAGCCGGAGTTGTTTGTGGTACTGGCTGCGGACCGTCTCCGGCAGGTGAGTGTCGGGGTCGCCCGGTTCCCGCGCCGGTGACCGGCCGCTGCGCACGTCGGCAAGCGCCACGGTGACCTTCGCCGACAGATCGTCCACGCTGGAGAAGAAGGCGCAGAGGTGACGTTCCTTCAGTTCGTGCCGCAACGCCACGATCTGCTGCCAGTCGCCGTTGCGGTCGATCATGTCCACCGGCCAGGGCGTGTCCTCGGCGAGCAGAAAGATCAGGCACGGTTTGCCGGTCGCGAGCGCCTCACGGTATTCCAGCTCCGTGATGGAGGATTCCTGGCCGGGTGGCCGGTAACCGTAGCGCCAGGCGAAGAGACCCACGTAGAGATCACAGCGGCGTACGTCGGTCAGGCAGCGTTCCAAGGGCGGGCGGATGTCGGCGCCGTACGCCTCCATGGCGACGTCCTCGATTTCCAGACGACGCGCCACGGCGTGTACGGCCGCACGGTATTCCAGCAGGTCCTTTTGGGTGGCTGAAATGTAGACCTTCATCGACGGCAAACTCCAGGGGTGGCTGGCGACCGCATTCTTAAAATATCAGCCGTTGTCACATCCATCGGTCCCGTGACGTTCGCACCCCGGGCACATATCGGCCTTCCCGCCATGGATGGGCCTATGATGACCGCGGGACGGATTCGGTCCGGTCACCGGCCGCAGGCCCATGCCTGCCGGTCTCCCCCGTGGTGCCGATGCGGAGGAACCATGCTCACGGTGGGCGAGGTGCACACCAGCCTGCTGCAGCACAGCACGGCGCTGGCGCAGGACCAGAGCGCCGAGGTGCTCAGCCTGGTGGAGGGCGAGGCCGTGCTGACCTCGCGGCGGCCGTCGTTGTACGCGGTGTCACCCGACGTCCGTACCGGTGTGGACTGCTGGTTACCGAGCGCCAAGAACCGTCAGCTGCGGGGGGTGGGCGCGGTGGTGACCCGGGCCGTCATCACCGGCGGCCGGATCGTGCAGGCCTCCTCCATCATCCAGGTCGTCGCCGGGGAGCGCCGCCGGCCGTGGTCGCACTACCTGGCCAACTCGGGCGTGCTGGAGACGGTCGGCAAACTGGACTCCGACGACCTGACGAACGGCTTCCTGCACGGCAACGCCGCCGACGTGCTGAACCTGGACGCGATCACCGGCCGGGTGCTCGACAGCGTGCAGATGTCCGACCTGTTGGACCGGCGCCCACCACTGCGGGCGGCGCGCACCCGGTTGCGGTGGACCGCGCAGGTGCACCAGCAGCCGGGTGAGAGCGCCACGGCCGACGTCGCGGTGGACTCACCGACGCTGCGCACCGTACGCCTCACGGTCAGCCCGCAGGACGTGCCGGCGGCGGTCGCCGGTCTCTGCGAGGACCTCGCCCTGCACGACTGGCTGCTCACCATGCTGTCGGCCCTGGTGGAAGCCGCGGTGACCCGCACCGGCTCCACGCAGGAACACATCGAGCGGCTACGACCGGTGCTGGAGCATCTGCTGCACCTGTGGCTGCCGGGCGCCCGGGTCGACCCACGACTACGGCCGATCTGGGACCGGTTGGAACAGGTGCCCGGGTTCAGCCGGCAGTGGCAGTCGTCGGTGAGCTGGATCCGGGATCAGATCACCGTCGGCAACATGGCCATCCTGCGGGACCTGGCCGGTCGGGCGGCGGTCAGCCAGTCGTGCGGGCACGCCACACTGACCGAACCGCTCTCGACCGCCGGCAGTGGCCCGACGGGCCGCCGGGTCGGTCGCGGCGCGCAGACGCCGCACGGCTGAGGCCGGCCGGTTCACTCCCCGATGAACACGTAGCTCAGCCGGTCGACCAGTTCATCGGGCAGTTCCAGGCCCTCACTGCCGGCCCGCTTGGCGACCTGCCGCGCGACCGCAGGTGGCACCGCCACCTGCCCGAGGATGGTCCGCACCGCCAGCTCGACCGGAAGGTACCGGGTGTCCATCAGCGTCACCGTGCGGTATCCGCAGAACGGCGTGGCGTCCGGGTTCAACTGAACGATCGCGGGCAGCCGGTCCCAGTCGGTCGGCAACGGCTCGTCGGGGGGCAGCCGGTACGGCGGAGTGATCGTCTGACCCCGGTGCCGCAACACACCCAGTCGGGTCATCTGCCACACCGAGGCGAGCAGCGCGCACGCCCACACCCGGCGGTCCGGCTCGTCGGACCACAGTTCGATGTCGACGAAGATGGAGTGCGGCGCGTCGCCGGACTGCAGCGGTGGGGACCATGGCAACGGCAGCGTCATCGCGGGCGCGTCGGCGTGCCCCGGCGAACGCTTGCCGTTGGACAGCCAGCCCGACTCACTCAGCGGGGGGCGGCTCCCCGTGGTGTGCCGTGGCGGCTCCACGACCAGTGTGTCCACCACCAGCCGGGCCAGTTCGACGTCGTCGTAGCGGGCGAAGCTGGACTCGCGGGCCACGTAGTCGAGCACCAATCCGTGCTCCGCGGCGGCCTGCTGCACCTGCGGGATCACCTCACGCGGCGTGGCGAACCGGTGGAAGTAGTCATCGACGAGGAAGCAGGTGCTGATCCGGGGCTGCCGGTGGGGGCGCAGCCCTCGACGTGCCAGCGCCGGAATCGCCTGCGCCCAGTCCGCGATCCGGGCGAACTTGCGCCGTAGGTCCCGGCATCCGTCGCCGAAGTCCTCGGCGTAGACGTGCCCCAACTCCACCGACAGATGCGAGTACGGCACGCTCTCCGTACGACGCACCGCGGCTGCCTCCTGAAACCTGACATCCACGCTCATCACACGGTCTCCCATGCGGTCTCGTCGAAGAGCCGCTCGGTCAGCTCCACGAAGGCGTCCACGGTCCTGGCGTTGGCGATCTTGGCTTGCACGTCGTTGTCCGAGATCAGCTGCTCGCGCCATTGCAGCAGCGGATCCAACGGCACCGCGCCGAGCAGGGTGGTCCGGCCGGTGCCCCGCCTGCGGGCGAGTTCCGCCAGTTCCGAGTCGCATCGACGCAGGAACGCCTGCTGCGCCAGATCAAGATGGCCCACCTCGGGGCCGCGTGAATCGATCACCGCGGTCCGTACGAACCGCAGTGACTCCCGTAGCCGGTCCGGCTCGTGGCCGTACTCCTTGCCCATGGCCAGGATCCCGCCGGCCTCGAAGGCGAGGTCCGCCGCCGCCATCACGTGCTGGGGCGTCCAGCGGTGGAAGACCAACCACCGCACGGTCACCTTGCGCAGGGTCCGGTTGGCGGTGGCCGCCAACGCGATCTGGCTGGCGTACGATCGGCCGGCACTCAGATCCACCAGGGTCAGGTCGAACTCCTCCTCCAGCCGGAGGAACAGCTCGGCGCAACGTCGACCGATGTCGTCGGTGAAGCCGAACTCGCTGCCGTTGCGCTGCCCGGGCAACAGCACCAGCGAGCCCGAGCCGGTCGGTCGTTGGCGCAGGCTGACCCGTTCCGAGGTGCCCCACACGTCCAACTGCTCCGGTGACGGGATCTCGCCGCGCAGATACCGGTGCAGGCCGCCGCCGTTCGGGCCGGCGCCCTCGATGCCGTTGGTGGCCTGGGGGATCTGGAACGTGATGCCGGCGGTCGGCGATCCGAAGTCGTAGTCCAGATAGCAGGTGGAGCGACCGGAGAGCGCGCTGCGGTAGGCGATGTTCGCCGCAGTCACCGAACGTCCGGTGCCACCCTTGTGTGACGTGACGAAGACCAGCATTCAGATCCCCTCGCTGGCCTTCTGTTGGCCGGTGGTGATGTCGTTGAGCTGGAGCAGCAGGGTGCTCGCCAGGGCGGCTGCCGTGCCCGGCTGGCCGTCCACGAGCGACTGTGCGCGACGCAGCGTCGCGCGGATACTCCGCATGCTGCGCTGCATCGCCTCACCGGCGAACGTGCCGCTGATCAGCTCACGGTCGAATACGTACTCGGCTTCGTCGATGAGATCCTGGGCGAAGGTGGCAAGGTTCAAGGCTCGGGGAAACGGCCGCTCCCAGAGCAACTGCGCAGCGTTGACCAGGGCCTGTACGACGCGCTCGGTCAGGTACCAGGAGGGTGCCTCGGGCAGCGGCGCCAGCGCGGGAAAGGCGCCTCCGGCGTGATCCCACAAACCCTGGTGCCGACCCTCGGGAATACGCCGCCGCAGGAGGTGCTCCCACACCTCGTCGGCGAGTTCGAGCATCTCGCTGCGGTGCCGGGCATTGTTCAGCAGGCCGGCGACGGTGGTGGCTCGCTGGAGCAGCACCGTGGAGAACTCGTTGACGTTCCACGTCATGATCGGCTTCGACGTGGCGTCGTTCAGGGTCACCTGCTTGCCCGGTGCGTGCACGACCAACGCGGGCTCGTCAGGGGAGGCGCGCCGGGTGATCCGGCCCCGCTGCGCCAACTCCACCAGCACGTTGCCGATCCGCCCGAACTCCTCGTCACCGCCGCGCCCACTGGCGACCAGCCCTTTCACCGCCAGCGAGGTGGCCTGCAAGGTGTAGTAGTCGGTCCGGTCGCCGTCGGTGGTACGCCAGGGAATGTCCTCGATCGGCCACCGGCGTCGGTTGCCGAAGGTCGCCACCGTCGCCCAGTACCGCCGGGTCAACTCCCAGCGCAGTTGCAGGATGCGGAACAGCCGCTGCTGCTCCTCGTTGAGCAGACCGAGCAGGCGGGTCCGTTCGGAGTTCAGATCGTCGATGGCGTCCACGGCGATCACGGTGAAGTAGAGGTAGGGTGCGTTCTCCGCCGAGCCTTCGCGCTGTGGGCCGATCGCCTCGGTCGTCTCGACCTCCTCGGCGCCGGCCACGGTCCCCCACGACCAGCCACACTCGAAGAGCATCTCGCTGTTGTCCAGGTCCTCGGTGACCTGACCGGATCCGACCACGACGTTGCGCAGGCTCGCCATGGTGTCCCGCAACTGCGCGCGCAGCGCGGCCACGACCTCACGGCGCGGCAACTCGTCCTGGTTGACCATGTCGCACAGCCGGATGCCGAACTCGTCGGTGGCCGCGAAGACCGAGGTGCTGAAGCTACGCAGCAGTCCGACCATGGCCGCGGTGAGGCGGAGGCTGGCCATCTCCTCCAACTTGTCCAACTGGGCACGCAGGTCGGCCCGCTGCGTGGAGGGACGGTAGACCTTCACGAAACCGATGGTCGCCAGGGTCAGCGTGACCGACACCGCGAACGAGTCGACCACGTCCATGGAGCGCTGTTCCTCGGTGAGGTCCGGACCACCCTCGACCGGGGTGAGGTAGGTGCCGCCACCAAAGGTCGGCGCACCGCTGTCATCGGTGTAGCGGACGAAGTACTCGGTCATGATCCTGACCAGTCGGCGGGGAATCTCTATCGCGCCACCGATCGCGCCGAGGGCCTCGATGACCTCCTCGTCGATTCGGTCCGGATCGTCCAGCGCCAGCACCGGGATCTTGGTCGCCGGCATCAGCAGGGTCAGCAGTTGCTCCGCGTCACTGATGGAATTGGAGCCGCTCCGGCCGCCCCAATCCCAATCGCCGTTGCGTAGACAGCTACGCACCGTGGCCCGCCAGATGTCGAGAATCTCCTGGCGCGGCTGCATGCGCATGGTCCACCACCGTCTGCTGTAGTCGTCGAAACGGAGCTGCTGAATGTTGCCGGGCCCACGCTGATCACGATGACCTGCACCCATCATCGTATCCCTGCCGGAGCGTGACCTGAACCGCCGTGCGTACCGATCTACCGGTCAACCCGGATGGTCCGAGTGTCCAGCTGAGCGGGGTGCGGGGATCCGGGACGGACAATGCGCGAGGTCAGCCGCGGCTACGTCCGGTCACCAGCAACATGCCCAGATACCCGTCGCGCAGCGACGGTGTCGGCCGCACCTCGTGCATGTCCACGTCGTACGCGCCGGCCGCGATACTCGCCACCACTTCCGCGCGCTGCAGTTGCACGGCCGGAAACCAGTGCTGCCCGACGCGGTAGCCGTTCGATCCGAGCATGAACGCCGCGGCGAACGGCGAACCGGGCTGCAACGCTCCCAGGAACCGACCGATGGCATGCTCCGCCTCGGCCCGGTCGGCCGAGATCGAGCAGGCCACGAAGAACATGGTGCCTGCGCCCCAGGCCCTCCTGGGCAGGTCGAAGACGCTCAACTGCAGCACCCGACCCACCCGGGCCAGGTGACCACGGGGGTCGGTCAGCGCCGCGTACGCCGAGTGCTCCGCGCACACCTGCCAGTACGCGTCCCAGCAGTCGTCATAGCCGCTGATCTGGCTCCGCAACCAGCACACATTAGCCGTGGAATATTCGCAGAGTTCCACGCTGCGCGCGAATGGCAGAAGGGACAGCGCCGGGTAGAGGTTTGCCCCCGATCCCACGTCGACACAGTGCGCGTCGGCGACATTCGCACTCGCGAAAAAGTCTCTGATCCGACAGAGAATTTCACGATCATCGTCGCGCAGAACCGAGTAGTTGTGCTGGACGTAGGCGCGCGGGTCGAAGCCATCCCACTCGACCTCGGAATTGACAGTTCGTGGGGACCCGACTCGTGGCGGCGGGGTCGACGGCCCGCTACAGCCTGCACCAGCCGCCGGAATCAATGCCATGGAGGTGCCTCCATTGAAGTCGGCAGATCACTTTGGTCGTTTGCCCCGACGCGCTTGGCCCGCTGCCCATTATGCATCGGACGCGATGCCGATTCGCAAGTGCCGACGTTGACGCGAGCGCGATCATCGGTCGGCGTTCCGTCGTCGAGATGATTGATCGGTACCGACCACGGCGGTTCCGATCGCCGCGATGCCGGGCGACCAAGCGGGGTGAACCGGCGGGCAGGGAGGCTCAGCCCGTTGTGGAGGGTGTCAGCCGCCGACGCCCTCGGCCGAGCCGTCCGGACCGAGCGCGCCCTCCACCTCGCCCACGTCGAGGTGCACGTGCTGGTGGCCTTGTCCGGCGTCGACGTTGATCTGGTCGAGTTGGGTCGCGGCGACCGACCACGTGGTGACGGCGAGAGTCGCCTGCCGGGTCGCCAGCGACATCAGTTCCGTACGCCCGGTGGTCGGTTTGGCCAGCGCGAGAGCGACGGTGTCGACCGCGACGGTCGCCTGGTCGACGGCGCTACGCAGACCTCCACGGGCGACGTTGGTGGCGGTCATGCCCGATGGCGGATCGGCGAACTGCGCGGTCAGCCGCCGCATGGTCTGCTGCCACTGGTCGAGCTGCGCCTGCTCGGGCGTGCGCCCCGCCTCGGCGTCCCTGATGCCACGAATGATCGGCGCGAGTTCCTCCCCTGTCCGATGGGCCATCTCGGTCAGCTCGACGATCTGCTGCGCGTCCCGCTCGGCGTCGGCCTGACGTATCTGCGCCACGCTCTCCTCGATCGGATCCGGCCGACCGACAGCGTGCCCGACCAACCCGCCGACCAGGGCCGCCACCAGGACCGCCGCGGCGGCAGCGGCTACCATCTGCGCCCTCGCGCGGGTCTGCCGCGCCGGTGGAGCGACCAGATAGGAAGGCTTTCCGGTGCGACGGGACATGACACCCCTCGTATCGACGGCTGTTGCCTGGGAGCGTAGCCCTTACCATCAGCAACGTCGATAGTCGCAAAACCACCTACCGAACTTTCGCCTCAGGCAACGAAAGCCGGTCACCGGCATCGGGTGGACCTCGACCCGGTCGGGCCGGGCCCGCACGTCGCGGGGTCGGCCTGCGTGAATCAGTCGCCGGTCCGCCTACGCGTCGATCGGCGCACCGAGCCGGGCGAGCGCGTGACGGGCCCGGGCCCGCTCCTCGGGTCTGTCGATCTCCGTGGCCAGGGCCAGCGCCTCAACGTGCCGGGCGACCGCCTCGTCCCGGGCGCCCTGCCCGGCCAGCGCCCGCCCCAGTCCGTTGAGGACGCACGCCTCGCCGTACCGTTCGCCGATGTCGCGGAACAGGGCGAGCGCCGGTTCGTAGCAGGTGACGGCGTCCGCGAATCGGCCCAACGCGACATGGGCGTCGCCGAGGTTGTTCAGCGCGGTCGCCTCGCCGCCGCGATGCCGCAGCTCACGGAAGATCGCCAAGGCGCGGCTGTTCTGGTCGACCGCGACACCGGGACGGCCGGACCGTTCGTGGACGGCGCCCAGGTTCGTCAGCGTGTTGGCCTCACCCACCCGGTCGCCGAGCTGCACGAAGCGGTCGAGCGCCACCTCGTGGTACCCGCCGGCACGCTCCCAGTACCCGGCCGCGCTGTGCACGACGCCGAGGTTGCCCAGCACCCGCGCCTCACCACGATCGTCACCGGCGGCGCGGAACAACGGCAGTGCGCGTTCCAGATGCCCGATGGCCTCCGGATAGCGGCCCAGCTGCCAGCACACCACACCGAGGTTGGTCAGGGCGGTGGCCTCGGCGACCGGATCTCCGAGCAGCCGCGCCGCGTACTCGGCCTCGCCGTGCACCGTGATCGCGTCCGCCGGATAGCCACCGTTGTCGAGGTAGACGTAGAGGGTGCCGGCGAGCCACACGGCGTGTTGCGGCCAGCCGTCGCGGGCCGCGTGCACGCACACGGCCACCAGCGTCGCCCGCTCCGCGTCCAGCCACCGCAGCGCGGTCCTGGGCTCGTCGAACGGTGGGACCGCCGTGGGGCGCGGCGGCAGGTGCGGCCGGCGGTGTCGCTCGGCCGGGTACAACGCCTCCATCGCCGCGGCCGCGCGGTACAGGTAGTGGTCGAGCAGACGGGTCAGGGCAGCCCGGCGGTCCGCCGGTCGATCCTCCTCCCGGCCACGTTCGCCCGCGTAGGCCCGCACGAGGTCGTGCAAGGCGTACCGCCCGGCGACTGGCTGCTGGACCAGGTACTCGGCGGCGAGGTGACGCAGGTCGGTCGCGGCGGTGGCCGGGTCGGTGTCCAGCAGGGCCGCGGCAGCGTACTCGTCCAGGTCCGCGCCAGGGTGCGCGGCCATCCGTCGTATCAGCATCTGCCGCCGCGGCGGCAGATGCTGATACGACAGGTGCAGCGCCAGTTCCACGCCACTGTCGAGCCGGCGGTGCCGGTGACGCTCGTCCAGGCGGTCGGCGTGATCGGTGACCGTCCAGCCGGGCCGGGCGGCCATCTGGCCGACCACCACACTCAGCGCCAGCGGCAGGTACCCGCAGCGCAACGCGATCCGCCGATGCGCCGACGGGTCGTTGCCCACCGCCACAACGGGGTTCGACCGGACGAGCAACTGCTCCGCCTCCTGCGGAGTGAACAGATCGAGGTCGAGATGAACCGCCTCGTCCAGCTCGGCGAGGCGACGACGGGAGGTGACCAGGGTCAGGGTGCCGGCGCAGCGGGCCAGCAGCGGACGCACCTGCTCCGCGCCGGCCGCGTTGTCCAGCACCACCAGCACCCGTCGACCCGCGAGCCGCTCACCGAACGCCGTCGCGCGCTCCGCCAGACCGTACGGAATCTCGTGGCCGGACATACCGAGCAGGCGCAGGAAGCCGTCGAGCACCGCACCCGGCTCGGCCGGTGGCTGCCCCGGATCCGGGTGGAAGCCACGCAGGTCGACGAAGAGCGTCGTATCGAAGCGGCCGTCGTCGACCAGCACCTGGCCGGCGTGCACCGCGAGGTGGGTCTTACCGACCCCGGCCATCCCGGCCAGCACACAGACCTGCCCGCCGCGTCCGGTCGCACCGGGAGCGGCCAGGTCCGGCGCCGCGGTCAACGCGGCCAGGTCCCTCAGCCGGGTCAGCTCCGCCTGACGGCCCGGCGTTGATCCTCCGTCGCCCGGTCTTGAAGCAGTCCACGACGGTGCCTCTGCGGGCCAGCTCGTCGACGGGACGACCGTCGCTTCGCCGCCGCTCGTTGACCCGCCGGGTGATCGTGTCGTAGGAGGGATCACCGGCCCAGAGCTTGAGTGCGCGCAGGCAGTCGATCAACTCGTCGAGGCAGTGGGCCGAGCCCGGGTCGGGTGGCCCGTCGGACACGGTCGGCTTCATGACACCCACGAGGTGTGACGATAACAATCGATGTCGTACCAACCCGTACGGAATCGTTTGGACTTCACCTGGCGGGACGGCGGTCGTGCTGGGATCAGTCGGATGACGGCCGCCACGGCGTACGGGGGCGTGGCGGCCAGCCTCGTCCGCCGCCGTGCGAACAGGCCCAAACGTCAGGCGAAACGGGACGGATCACCGGCGCCCACCCGGACGATCTCCGGCTCGCCGTCGGAGAAGTCCACCACCGTGGTCGGTTCGGTTCCGCAGTCACCCGCGTCGACCACCGCGTCGACGGCATGGTCGAGACGCTCCATGATCTCCCAACCCTGGGTCATCGGCTCCTCGTCGTCGGGCAGCAGCAGGGTGCTCGACAACAGCGGCTCGCCGAGCGCGTCGAGCAACGCGCGGGTGACCGGATGCGCCGGTATGCGTACCCCCACGGTCTTCTTACGGGGGTGCCACAACCGCCGGGGCACCTCCTTCGTGGCGGGCAGGATGAAGGTGTATCGGCCCGGGGTGGCCGCCTTCACCGCCCGGAACACCGCGTTGTCCAGCTGCACGAACTGCCCGAGCTGAGCGAAGTCACGACACACCAGGGTGAAGTGGTGGCCACTGTCGAGGTCGCGGATCTCGCGGATCCGGTCCATGCCGTCCTTGTTGCCCAGCTGGCTGCCGAGGGCGAAGCAGGAATCCGTGGGGTAGGCGATCAACCCGTCCGCACGGATGATCTCGACCACCTGGCTGATGATGCGCGGTTGCGGGTTGTCCGGGTGCACGTCGAAGTACCTCGCCATCAGCGAAGCTTAGAGCGCCCGAGAGCGGTGTCGCGTTGCCGACAGTGGCACGTCCCGAGAGGCGTTGACGCTCATCGTTGTCTTTATGGTCGTACGCGCGCCCGGCGGCGGCTACGGGGACATGCTCCGGCCCCCCACGACGCCGACCCCGGTACGGGTCACCGTGCTCGCCTTCGCACTTCTGGCACTGCTGTTCGCCCTCGCGACGGTGCACCGTCTGCTGGGCACCAGCGGCTCCCTCGGCGCCGTCGCCTTCTTCGCCGTGATGGCCACCGCGTGCGCGCTGGTCGCGGTCAGCCTGGCGACCCGCCGCCGGTGGGCACCCTATCCGGCGTACGCCCTGGCGGGTCTGTTGGCCGCCGCCTCGCTGGGGCTCTTCGGCGCGATCACGCTTGTCGGCCTGGGCCTGCTGGCCTGGGTGGTCGTGGCCCTCAACACCCACGTCGCGCGCGACTGGTTCCGCGGCCGCGCCCGCCTCCGGTGAAAGGAAGGGCCCCCTCTTAACGCCTACGGTAGAGAAAGGGGCCCCTGTTAACTGGTCGACCCGCTCGGGCGGCGTGCCTCGTTACTCGCCGGTCGAGCCGGCCGTGTCGGCCTCCCCGTCGGCCTCGGCCGCCGCAGGCTTCTCCCGCTCCGCCTGCTCCGGCGTAGCCTTCTCCGGCTCGGCCTTCGGGTTGACCCAGGAGAACTCGATTTCGATCGAGAACTCGTCGGCGCCCTCCTGCTCGATCTCCAGTTCGCAGCGCACCTCGTCGGCGACCGTGATCGCCCCCGCCGCGCCGTAGAAGACCTGCCCGCTCTCCAACTGGCTCGCCATCTGACGCAGCCACGCGGCCAGGTCCGCCCGCGACACCGTGCGCTCGTCCTCGTAGATATCCATACCGCCATGCTGGCATCCGCCCCCGGTGCCCGGCCCGCAGGGGTGCCATCCGACACGGCACTGAGGAGCGCCACGGCGGGACTCCGGTCTTGCCCGACCAACAGCCACCTGGTTAGGTCTGCCTTACCTAAATAGGAGGAGAGCTGATGGCAGCATCGCTCGCTACGGTCGAGGCGGCCAGCACCCGCACCGTCGGCAAGGAACAGGTGGGGTCCCTGGCCTTCTGGCGCGTCCGGTGACCGCCCGCCGTCGAACTGGATCGTGATGCTGTACCTGACCGCGCTCAATCCGACCGACTCCGTGCTGGACGGCCTGCTGCCGGCCGCCGATGCCCTCGGCGTACCGGTCACCGTGCTGACCGACCGCCCCGACGACTGGCCCGAGACGGTACCGGCACGGGGCTGCCCGGTGCGAGATCCGCACGCCGTCACCGAGACGGTCCGGGACGGGCCCGCCCCGGCGGGCCTGTTCTCCAACAGCGATCACCTACAGGCCGCCACCGCGCTCGCCGCCCGCCGCCTCGGCCTGCCCGGCAAGGACCCCGAGGCGGCCCGGCGGTGCAAGGACAAGGCCGCCACCCGGCAGGCTGTCGCCGAGGCCGGTCTCGACGTGGTACGCGCCCGCACGCTCACCCCGGACGAGCCGCCGACGTTCGACGTCTTTCCCGCCGTGGTCAAGCCCCGCGACGGCGTCGCCAGCGAAGACGCCTACCTGGTGGCCGACGAGGACGACCTGGCCCGACGGGTGACCGAGATCCGCGGCCGACGACCGGACGCGTCGCTGGTGGTGGAGGAGTACCTGCCCGGGGACGTCCGCACCCACGACACCCTCGGTGACGGCGAGACGCTGACCGTGCTCGGCGGCTGGCGTACCACGCTCGGCCCGCCGCCCACCTTCACCGAGCTGTGCCTGGAGTGGGCGCCGGCACCCCCGGCGACCGCCGACGCCGTTCAGGCCCAGCTGGACGCGCTGGGCGTACGGTTCGGCGCCTGCCACACCGAGTTCGTCGTGCATCGGGAACGACCCCGTCTGATCGAGGTCAACGACCGGCTGATCGGTGACCGGATGGACCTCGTCCTCGCCGACCTGCTCGGGGTGCCGCTGTTCGAGTACGTCATCCGGCTGCACCTCGGCGAGCCGGTGGCCGATTTCGATCTGCCCGCCCCGGCCTCGATCGGGCGGACCGCCCGGGTCGAGTACGTCTGCGCCGAGCGCGGCGGCACGCTCGTCGCCGCTCCCGGGCCGGTCGACACCGTACGCGACGGAGTACGACTCGGCTGCCGTCCGTTGCGGACGGTCGGGACCACCGCCGAGAGGACCGGCACCAACCGCGACTACCTGGCCGTCCTGCACGCCATCGGGTCGGATCCGGTCGCCGTCGGCCGCGCGCTGGTCGAGTTCCGCGCCGGACTCGACTGGGTGGTCATTACGTGACCGACCCGGTAGAGCAGGAGCTGTTCCGCCGGGTGCTGGACGCCCTGCTGCGCGAGGACCATCTCGGCCTCAGCAGCGGTGGTGGCCTCGACGGTCCCGGCTGGTGGCAGGCGCCGCACCACGCCGGTCGGCTACGCCTTCCGGTGCGTCCCGACGGGTTCCGGCACGCGGTCCGGCTCGCCCGCGCCGAACTGCACGTGCATCCGCCCGGTCAGGCGCCGGCACGTCGGGTGAGCACGTTGGCGGAGCTGTTGAAGGTGCTCGCGCCGCACGACGACGCCGACGCCGAGCAGGGGTGGCGCGCCTTCATCGAGGAGTGCCGGCAGGACCTGCTCGCCCGGCGACTGGCCACGACCACCCGGTCGCGCACCTTCGCCCAGGTCGCCGCAGCCCGGGTCGGCACGCCCACCGGCTTCGGTGGAGCTCTCCTCGACGACGTACTCGCCGCCCACGCCGGCCACCCCGTCTACCCCACCGACCGGTGCCGCCACGGGCTCGACGGCGCCGAACTGCTCCGGTACGCACCGGAACACGCCGCCGCGTTCGCCCTGCGTTGGCTGCCCGTACCGGCTCGGAGGCTGCGGCTGCACGGCCGGCTGCCCGCCTGGTGGCCGGCCCCGCGCCAGGCCGGGGAGGTGTTGCTGCCGGTGCATCCGCTCACCGCCGACCGGTCGGCCCTGCCGGTACTGGACCTACCGGGCAGCGTGGTGCGGCCCACACTGTCGATGCGGACCGTCGCCCTGGACAGCGATCCGACGACGCACCTGAAGCTGCCGCTGGCCACCGCGACCCTGGGTGCCCGCAACCGTCGTACCCTCGCGCCCGACTCGCTGACCGACGGCGCGGCGGTGGCCGCGCTGCTGGGCCGGATCGCCGCGGAACAGCCGCGCTTCGCCGGCCGGATCCTGCACGCCGACGAGAGCACCTTCGGTCACTGCGACGATGACGAACTGCTGTCGTTTCTGCTGCGTCGGCTGCCCGCCGGGCTGGAACGGGCGACGGTCGTGCCGGTGGCCGCGCTGGCCGCGGCTGATCCCACCGCCGGCACGGTCGCCCAACGCATCGGCGGTGACGACCCGACCGAACTGCTCGGGTCCTATCTGGACCTCCTGCTCGACTGGCACGTGTGCCTGTGGTTACGGTACGGAGTGGCGTTGGAAGCGCATCCGCAGAACATCCATCTGGTCCTGCCGGTCGCCGGCCCGGTCCGGCTGCTCTACAAGGACAACGACGGTGCCCGGCTGGACCCCCGGCACGCGGGCACGGTCCGGCTGCGCGACCAGCGGATGTGGATCCGCCACCCCGGGGAACTGGTCGACATGTTCGTCACGATCACCCTGCACCTGGCGGCGGCGGCACCCCTGATCGCCCTGGCGGAGCAGGGCGTCACCGTGCCCAGCCCCGCCGAGGCGCTCACGCCCCGGCTGCGCGTCGCCCGCGACCGGTGGGGCGACACCCCCGCCGCACGGGATCTCGTCGATGGTGTCCTGACCGCCGACCGGCTGCCGGTCAAGGCGATGCTCACCGCCGGCACGCTGCTGCCCAAGCAGCGGCTCGGCTGCACCGACGTGAACAAGTTCTACCGCCGCACCGGACCCAACTACCTGCGGAGCGTTTCGTGACATCGCGGACGGCCGAGCCGGCCACCCGGCCGGCGGAGCACGCCGCCGATCTGGCTGCCGCACACACCCTGCTCTCCTGCTACCTGCGGGAGGTGGCCGCGCCCGACGGTGCCGCCGAGACCGTCGACGGCATCCTCCGGATCCGGTTGCCGCGCCTCGGGTTGACGCTGGCCTGCCGACTGGCGCGGGTCTCCCCCGTGCTGGCGCACCGCTACGACGGCCCGGTCCGGTGCCGACCGACGGAGGGCGCCAGCACCCGCCGTCTCCCCGACCTCCCGGAGCCGCCGGCGGCCGACACACCGGTCGACGGCGGTCAGCTCGCCCGGTTGCTCGCCGCCGAGCTGACCGCCCGCACCGGGCTGGTCAACGACGAGTTCGTCGAGCAGGTGCTCGGCAGCCGCGACGCCCTGGCCACCCTGCTGCGGCGACGCCCGTCGCGCGACCCCACCCCGACCGGTGACCCGGTGGTGGACGGCTACGTCGACTCCGAACAGTCCCTGGTGTACGGACATCCGCATCATCCGAGTCCGAAGTGGCGCAGTGGTGATCCGACAAGCTGGCGTCGCTACGCCCCGGAGCTGCGGAGCACCTTTCGGCTGAGCTGGCTCGCCGTGCCCACCGAACTGGTCGCGGGTGACGGTCCGTTCGACGCGCTGATCGCGCCGCTGGATCCGCCGGCCGTGCCAGCCGGTCACCACCTGCTGCCGGTGCATCCGTGGCAGCTGTCGCTGATGCCGCCGACCGACCCGAGGCTGCGCCGGCTCGGCCCGGCCGGGGTGCCGATCCGACCGACCGCGAGCGTCCGGACGCTCTACGCCCCCTCGGTGGACCTGTTCCTCAAGACCAGCCTGCACGTACGCATCACCAACTGCCTGCGCAAGAACGCCCGTTACGAATTGACCGGTGCGGTGGCGCTGACCCACCACCTGTCCACCGTCACGCTTCCCACGCGGGTCGGGCTGCTTCGCGAGCCCGCCTACCGGACCGTCGACCTGCCGGGCGCGGACGAGGCGTACGGCACGATCCTGCGGACCGGGGTACGCGAACATCTACGGCCGGGCGAACGGGTGGTGTTGGCGGCCGCGCTGGCCGCCGCGCCGCTGGCGGTGCCGGACCCGTTCGACTGGTGGCGCGCCTACGTCGAGCTTCTGGTCCCCACCGTCCTGCGACTGTGGCTGGGGCATGGCGTGATTCACGAGGCACACCTGCAGAACGTGCTGGTCGTCCTGGACCCCGACGGCCGCCCGGTGCGGCTGATCCTGCGTGACCTCGAAGGGTTGAAGCTGGATCTCAGCCGGTTGACGGCCTGGCCCGACCGCGTCCCCCGGCAGGCCGCCTACACCCCCGCGCAGGCGGCCCGACGGGTCATCTACTGCCTGTTCGTCAACCATCTCGCCGGTCTCGCCGGTGCGCTCGCCGATGGTCACCCCGGCATTGAGCCCCGGCTGTGGCAGACGGTCCGGCGAGCCGTCGAGACGGCGTACGCGCACCTGGGCGAGCCGGCCGAGCTGGCCCCGCTGCTCGACGGCGCGCCGCTGGCCGCGAAGGCGAACCTGCTGGTGCGCTGGCACCGGGCAGCCGACCAGCAGGCGTCCTACGTCGCGGTGCCCAACCCGCTGGGGGGTGCCCGGTGACCCGGCCGACCTACGTCTACGACCTCACCGCCCTGGCCACGCACGCCGCCGCTGTCCGCGCGGCCCTGCCGCAGCGGGTCGAGCTGCTCTACGCGGTGAAGGCCAATCCCGATCCGGGGATGCTGCGCACCCTCGCGCCCACGGTCGACGGTTTCGAGGCCGCCAGTCGGGGCGAGCTGCGTCATCTCGCGGCCGTGCTGCCCGACCGGCGGGTAGCCGCTTTCGCCGGGCCGGGCAAGACCGACGAGGATCTCGCGGCGGCGGTGGCCGCCGACGTGGCCCGGATACATGTCGAGTCCCCCGCCGAACTGCACCGGCTGGCCGCCCTGGCCCGGGTCGGCGGGCGTACCGTCGACGTGCTGCTGCGGGTGAACCTGCCGGTCGCGACGCCCGGCGCGGTCCTGGTGATGGGCGGGCAGGCGAGCCCGTTCGGGATGGACCCGCCGGAGGTGGTCCGACTCGCCGCCGACCCGCCGGTCGGGGTCCGGGTCCGTGGCGTGCACGCGCACCTGGCCAGCGGGCTCGACGCGGCGACCGCCGCCGCCGTGGCGCGGGAGGTGACCGACTGGGCGGTGCGGCAGGTACGGGCCGAGGAGGTCAACGTCGGCGGTGGCATGGCCGTGGACTACCGCCATCCGGAGGACCGCTTCGACTGGCCGCGCTACGGCCGGCTGCTCGGCGAGGTGACCGACGCCCACCCGACGGTGCGGCTGCGGATCGAGCCGGGCCGCGCCGTGGCGGTCTACTGCGGGTCGTACCTCACCGAGGTGATCGACGTGAAGCGGTCCCAGGGCCGGTGGTTCGTGATCGTCGCTGGTGGCACCCACCACCTGCGTACGCCGGCGGCCAAGGGGCACTCGCAGCCGTACGTGGTGGTGCCCCGGGGTGGCGACGGGCCGCGCACCGACGGTGGCCCAGTCACCGTCGTCGGCCAGCTCTGCACCCCGAAGGACGTCCTCGCGCAGACCAGCGACGGTCCGACCATCGCGGTCGGCGACGTGCTGGTCTTCGGAATGGCCGGCGCCTACGCCTGGAACATCAGCCACCGCGACTTCCTCATGCACGATCCGCCCGACTTCGCGGTCGGAGAACCACTCGCTCTCGCCCGGATCTGGGGCCACTAGGCTTTCCGCTGCTCTGATCTTGCTGGTAGCTTATTGCCATAACTTTGCAAGAGCTAGAGGAGTGCAGATGGGTGCGGTGATCACCACCGCCCTGCCCAAGAGCCGGCCGGACCTGCTCGGTGTGGCCGCACAGCGTCGCCGTACCGGGATCTGGCTGTGCGCGCTGACGGTCGGGCTGATCCTCACCGGGGTGGCCGCCGTCGGCTCCGGCGCGATCGGCATCCCGCCGATCACGGTGGCCCGGATCATCGGGCATCACCTCGTCGGGGTGCCCGCCGAGGTGACCTGGACGCCGCCGCAGGAGGCGATCGTCTGGCAGGTCCGGCTGCCCCGGGTGCTGCTCGGCATGCTCGTCGGTGCCGGGCTGGCCGCGTGCGGGGTGGCGTTGCAGGCCATGGTCCGCAACGTGCTGGCCGACCCGTACCTGCTGGGGATCAACTCCGGTGCCTCCAGCGGAGCCGCCGCCGCGATCCTGTTCGGCGCGGGCGCCGGCTTCGGGCAGTACGCCCTGTCCACCAGCGCCTTTCTCGGCGCGCTCGGCGCGTCGCTGCTGGTCTTCCTGATCGCCCGCAGCGGCGGCCGGGTGACCTCGATCCGGCTGCTGCTCTCCGGCGTCGCCGTCGGCTACGCCCTCTACGCCACCACCAGTTTCCTGATCTTCGCCTCCGGCTCGGCCGAAGGGGCCCGTTCGGTGATGTTCTGGCTGCTGGGCTCCCTCGGGCTGGCCCGGTGGAACGTCCTGCTGCTGGTCGCCGCGGTCGTGCTGTGCGGCATGATCGGCTACCTGACCGTCGTCGGTCGACGACTCGACGTGCTGGCCATCGGCGACGAGACCGCGCAGACCCTGGGCGTGGCACCCGACCGGTTCCGGCTCCGGCTGCTCGTGCTGGTCTCGCTCAGCGTGGGCGTGCTGGTTTCCGCTGCCGGCAGCATCGGTTTCGTCGGTCTCGTCGTGCCACACCTGGCCCGCCGCATCGTCGGCGCCCCGCACGTACGCGTGGTGCCGGTGGCCGCGCTGCTCGGCGCCATCCTGCTGGTCTGGGCCGATGTGCTCGCCCGGGTGCTGCTGGCCCCTCAGGAGATCCCGATCGGCATCATCACCGCCCTGCTCGGCGCCCCGTTCCTGCTGGTCCTGATCCGTCGTCTGCACGCCACCGGCGCCTGAGCGCCCGATGAGCCGAGGAGCATCGATGAAGGCAACCCGACTCGCCGTCACCGTGACCGCGTCCGCCCTGGTGCTGCTGGTCGCCGCCTGTGGCGGCACTGCCGAGCAGTCGGCCACGGCCGGCCCGGGATACCCGGTCACCGTCACCAACTGCGGCGTGGACGTGACCTTCGACGCCGCGCCGGAGCGGATCGTCCTGCTCAAGAGCGCGGCCGTGCCGTACCTGCAGGCGCTCGGCGTGATGGACCGGGTCACCGCCCGCGCCGGGCAGTACCCCAAGGAGTACTACGACGCCGCGACCCTCGCCGCGCTGGACCGGATCCCGCTGCTGACCGACAAGACCGACACCAGCGGCCACCTGCAGATCTCCAAGGAGGTGGTGATCAGCCAGGAGCCCGATCTGGTGCTCGGCGAGGTGGACAACCTCTCCCGCGACAGCCTCTCGGCGGTCGACATTCCGCTGCTCGAAGAGCCGGCGATGTGCCCGGACAACACCACCACCCCCAGCTTCGACGACATCTACCGGCAGATGGAGACCTACGGTCGGGTGTTCGGCCGCGAGGCGGAGGCGGCCTCGGCGGTGGGCGCGCTCCGGGACCGGATGGCGACCATCCAGGCCGCCGCGGGTACGGCGTCCGGTCGTACCGCGGCCGTGCTCTACCCGACGGTCGGCGGCGGCACCACGTACGCGTACGGCTCCGCCAGCATGGCCCACCCGCAGCTGGAGGCGGCCGGCTTCCGCAACGTCTTCGGCGACACCCGGGAACGCGTCTTCGAGGTCACCGTGGAGGAACTGCTCGGCCGCAACCCGGACGTGCTGATCCTGCTGTACAGCGACGGCGATCCCGCCGCGGTCGAGCAGGCCCTGACCGGTCTTCCCGGCGCTGAGAAGCTCAACGCGGTCCGCGACGGCGCGGTGATGACCCAGCTGTTCAACTTCACCGAGCCGCCGACCCCGTTGTCGATCGACGGCCTGGAGCGGATCGTGCAACGGTTCAAGGTCGAATCGTGATCCGGGCGACCCAGGTTTCCTGGCGCTACGGCGTCAACCCGGTGATCGACGGGGTCAGTGTGACCGCGCGACCGGGCCGCGTCCTCGGCCTGATCGGCCCCAACGGCAGCGGCAAGACCACGCTGCTGCGGCTGCTCTACGGCGCGCTGCGCAGCAGCACCGGGCGGGTCGTCGTGGACGACGACGACCTGGCCGCGCTGCCGTCGCGGGAGGCCGCGCGTCGCCTGGCGGTGGTCGTGCAGGAGACCGGCGGCGAGACCGCCCTCACCGTGGCGGAGCTGGTGCTGCTGGGCCGGGGTCCGCACCTGGGCACCTTTCAACGCACCGGGCGGGCCGATCATGAGATCGCGGCCGAGTGCCTGGCCCGGGTCGGTGCCGCCCACCTGGGGTCACGTCCGTTCGCCGGCCTCTCCGGCGGTGAACGCCAGCGGGTGCTCATCGCCCGGGCGCTGGCCCAGCAGGCCACCCATCTGCTGCTCGACGAGCCCACCAACCACCTCGACATCCGCTACCAGCACGAGATCCTGCGGCTGGTACGCGACCTCGGCACCTGCGCCGTCGTCGTGCTGCACGACCTGAACCTGGCCGCCCGCTACTGCGACGACCTGGTGCTGCTCGGCCGGGGCGGGGTCGCCGCCGCCGGCACCACCGACGAGGTTCTCGACCCCGATCTCCTCGAACCCGTCTACGGCATCGGCATCCAGCGTCTCGACCTCGACGGTGCCATCCACCTGCTGTACCACCCGGCCCACCTGCCCGCCGTCGAAAGGACCGCCGCATGAGCGAGCGCAATCGAACAGCCGACACCCAGGAGCGGATCAACACGTACTGGACCGAGCGGGCGCCCGGCTACGACGAGTACCAGCAGCGTCCCGACCGCCTGGCCGAGGACACGCGGGCCTGGTCGCAGGTCTGGGCGCAGGCGCTGCCCCCGGCGCCGCTGGAGGTGCTCGACGTCGGCACCGGCACCGGGCAGGTCGCCATGGTGCTGGCCGGGCTCGGTCACCGGGTCACCGGCATCGACCTGGCCGAGGGCATGCTGGCCCAGGCCCGCCGGCACGCCGCCACGGTCCCCGGCGGCCCAGTCATCCGACCCGGCGACGCGGTGCACCCGGATTTTCCACCCGCCAGCTTCGACGCCGTCGTCAGCCGTTACCTCATGTGGACGCTGCGTGAACCGGAGACCGCGGTGGCGAACTGGGTCCGCCTGCTGCGCCCCGGCGGCACGGTCGCCGTGGTCGACAGCACCTGGTTCCCCGACGGCCTGGACAACGCTTCGGAGAACTTCGCCGACCACTACGACAGCCAGGTCCGGGCGGCGTTGCCGCTGGCCGCCGCGACCTCCATCGACCAGACCGTGTCGGTGCTCGAACGCGCGGGGCTCACCGGGGTCACCGCCACGCCACTGACGTCGATCTTCGAGCTGGACCGGCGTTTCGGTGTCGCGCCCAACCACGAGCACCGGATGCAGTACCTCATCTCTGGTCGGGTCTGAGCAGGCCCGCGAGCCCGGCCCGGCGGTGATCGTCAGGATCAGCGCCGGACCGGGGCGGACCGCCGTCAGAAGTCGTCGTCGAAGGCGACCGTGCCGGTGACCCCGACCTGATAGGCCGACACCCGTCGTTCGAAGAAGTTGGACAACTCCTGCACGTCCTGCAACTCCATGAAGGCGAACGGGTTCGTCGACCCGTACAACGGTTCGATCTCCAACTGCGCCAACCGGCGGTCCGCGACGTGTTGGAGGTACTCGCGCATGTCTGTCAGGGAGAGCCCGGACACGCCCTGTTCGAGCAGGTCGGCGGCGAACTGCACCTCACACTCGACAGCTTCGGCCAGCATGTCCCGGACCTGCTGCCGCATCTCGTCGTCGAACAGGTCCGGCTCCTCGGCGCGTACGGTGTCGACCACGTCGAAGGCGAAGGCCATGTGCATCGACTCGTCCCGGAACACCCAGTTGGTGCCCGAGGCCAGACCGTGCAGCAGCCCCCGGGACCGCAGGAAGTACACGTAGGCGAAGGCGCCGTAGAAGAACAGCCCCTCGATGCAGGCGGCGAAGCAGATCAGGTTCAGCAGGAACGCCCGCCGGTCCTCGCGGGTTTTCAGCTCCCGTAGCTCGAAGATGGAGTCGATCCACCTGAAGCAGAACTCGGCCTTACGCGCGATCGACGGGATGTTCTCCACCGCCGCGAACGCCTCGAACCGTTCCCGCTCGTCCGGCACGTAGGTGTCCAGCAGGTTCAGGTAGAACTGGACGTGCACCGCCTCCTCGAACAGTTGCCGCGACAGGTAGAGCCGGCCCTCCGGCGAGTTGACGTGCTGGTAGAGGTTGAGCACGAGGTTGTTGGCGACGATGGTGTCACCGGTGGCGAAGAAGGCGACGAGCCGGGACACCAGATGCTGCTCCGCCGGGGAGAGCTTGGCCAGGTCGGCCAGGTCGGAGTGCAGGTCGACCTCCTCGACGGTCCAGGTGTTCTTGATCGCGTCCTTGAACCGGTCGAAGAACTGCGGGTAGCGCATCGGCCGCAGGGTCAGGTCCATACCGGGGTCGAGCAGCATCTGCCGCTTGTCGGTGCTGGTGTCGGAAACAGTCGTCATTGGCACGCCTCGCAGCTCTCGGGGTTCTCCAGGGAGCAGGCCGCCGCTTCCGCGTCGCGGGCCGCGACGACCGGCGTGATCCCGACGGTGGCCTGCTGGATGCGGGTCGCGGGACGCGACCGCAGGTAGTAGGTGGTCTTGAGCCCGGCTTTCCAGGCGTACAGGTACATCGAGGAGAGCTTGCCGATGGTCGGCGCGCTCAGAAACAGGTTCAGCGACTGCGACTGGTCGATGAACGGGGCACGGGCCGCAGCCAGGTCGATCAGCGCCCGCTGGGGCAGCTCCCACGCGGTACGGAACAGCTCCCGCACCTCCGCCGGCAACTCGGCGAGACCCTGCACCGACCCTTCGGCCCGTTTGATCTGCTCCCGGATCGACGCCGTCCACAGTCCGCGCGCCTTCAACTCCCGGACCAGGTAGGTGTTGATCTGGAGGAACTCCCCCGACATCGTCTCGCGCTTGAACAGGTTGGACACCTGCGGCTCGATGCACTCGTAACAACCGGCGATCGACGCGATCGTGGCGGTCGGCGCGATCGCCACCAGCAGCGAGTTGCGCAGGCCGTGCCGGGCGATCCGCTCCCGCACCGCCGCCCACCGCGGCGTCTGCGTCACCTCCGCGCCCCACAGGTCCGGATGCAACTCACCCTTCGCGGCACGGGTTTCGGCGTACGCCGGATGCGCGCCGAACCGTTCGGCGAGCCCGGCCGACGTCTCCAACGCGGTCAGGAAGATCTCCTCCTGCACCCGGGTCGACAACTCCCGCGCCCGCGCCGAGTCGAACGGCAGACGCAGCGTGAAGAACGCGTCCTGCAAGCCCATCAACCCGAGCCCGACCGGACGCCACCGCGGATTCGACACCGCCGTCTGCTCGGCCGGGTAGTAGTTGATGTCGATCACCCGGTCGAGGAAGAC
This sequence comes from Micromonospora lutea, assembly GCF_016863535.1. GTDB lineage: Bacteria > Actinomycetota > Actinomycetes > Mycobacteriales > Micromonosporaceae > Micromonospora > Micromonospora lutea. The sequence goes on along the minus strand of NZ_BOPB01000005.1, from coordinate 139,014 downwards.
CACCGCCGTGCGTACCGTGGCGCGCAGCTTCTCCCAGTCGACGCCGTCGGCGGTGACGTGCGCGGCCAGGTTGACCGACCCCAGGTTGCACACGGCCGTCTCGGTGTCGTTGTTGACCTCCAGGATCTCCGTGCACAGGTTCGACAGGTGGATCGTGTTGCCGGGCGCGCCGGTCTGGTTGGACAGCCGGTTCGCCGCGTCCTTGAACGTCATCCACCCGTTGCCGGTCTGCGCGAGCGTACGCATCATCCGGCCGTACAGGTCGCGGGCCTTGACCGTGCGGACGGCCTTGCACTCCGCCGCCCGGTACGCCTCGTCGAACGCCGCACCGAACAGGTCCGGCAGCTCGGGCGCGTCGGACGGGTCGATCAGCGACCAGTCGCCGTCCGCCTCGACCCGCCGCATGAACTCGTCGGGGATCCAGTTGGCCAGATTCAGATTGTGGGTACGCCGGGACTCTTCCCCGGTGTTGTCGCGCAGCTCCAGGAACTCCTCGATGTCCGGGTGCCACGGCTCCAGGTAGACGCAGGCCGCGCCCTTACGACGGCCGCCCTGGTTGACCGCCGCCACGCCGGCGTCGAGGGTCTTGAGGAACGGCACGATGCCGTTGGACCGGCCGTTGGTGCCCCGGATCAGCGCACCCCGACCCCGGACCCGCGACCAGGAGATGCCGATGCCGCCGGAGAACTTCGACAGCCGCGCCACCTGGTGGTAACGCTCGTAGATCGAGTCGAGTTCGTCGCGCGGCGAGTCGACCAGGAAACACGACGACATCTGGGTGTGCCGGGTGCCCGAGTTGAACAGCGTCGGTGAACTCGGCAGATACGCCAAACTCGACATCAGCCGGTAGAACCCGATCGCCTCGTCCGGGGTCTGCGACAGTCCGCAGGCGACCCGCAGCAGCCAGTACTGGGGCGTCTCCACCACCAGGCGGGTCTGCGGATGCCGCAGCAGGTACCGGTCCGCGACCGTGCGCAGCCCGAAGTACTCGAACCGCAGGTCACCGTCCGGGTCGACCGCATCGTCCAGCTCGCGCGCATGGTCGGCCACGAACGCCGCGGTCGTCTCCCCGATCAACCCCAGGTCGTACGCGTACCGGATGGACTGGCTGAAGCTGTCCACCTGCTGGCCCCGGACCTCGGAGTCCACGTACGCGGCCAGCAGCCGCGCCGCCAACTTCGAGTACTGCGGCTCCGTACCGATCAACTCGGCGGCCGTCTGGATGGACAGCTTGTCCAGTTCGGCGGTGGTGGCACCGTCGTACAGCCCGCTGATGGTCTTCGTGGCCACCCGAAGTGGATCGACCTCGTCGAGGCCGGTCACCCACCGCTCCACCGCCCGGACGATCTTGTTGACGTCCACCGCTTCCGTGGCGCCGTCGCGTTTGCGGACCTGCATCACCTGCCGGCGCTGCTCCGACACACCTGTGTCGGAGGCCGGCATCTCCCGCACGACCGTCACGTCTCTCTCCTCGCGCCGTCTGCTCAGGGCCTCGGACACGCGGGGAGGACGCCACGGCACCACGCCGGCAGGCGCGACCGTCGATGGCGTCGGCCGTCCCGCGCGGCCTGCGGCCGCCGCCCACGAGTGCGGGCGGCGTGCTGGCAGGTCTTCGGACTCGTGGGCGTGCTCGCGCGCTCCTACTGGCCGTCGCTTCCCAGGCCGGAGCCCAGTGCTGTGTGACGGCGGTCGTTCCCACTCACCGCTGCGGGGCAGCCCCGGATTCCCACCGGGTTCCCTCTTGCCTCGGCACCCCGGATGGGCGCCGAACCAGCTACAGGTGACACCATATATGGGCCGCCAACGAACACAAGACACCAGATGGTGTGTCGGCGTGTCTCACAGCGGACGCCCCTCCGGATCCGCGCTCGCGCGAGCCGGAAGGTTTGACGTGTGCTGCCATGCTGGCCGCGTGAAGCCCAACCTGGATCGAATCCCAGGACAGCAGGACCGACTCGCGGAGGAGATCCTCGCCCGCGCGCCGCGACGCATCGAGCAGACCTTCGTACGCTCCCTCGACCCCGCTGCCGCGCTCGCCCTCGGCCGCTACGGCACCCGCCTCGCCACCCTGGCGTTGCGGCAGAAGTCGGTCGGCCTACTGCGCCGCTCGGTGCTGGCGACCGGGCTCGCCAGATGTCTGGCGTCCGATGACGACCGGGACATCATGGTGGCGCTGGCGGTGCCGTGGATCGTGGCACAGCAGCTCGGAACATCCCCGGCCGAGGCGTTCGCCACGGTCAGCGCCACTCTTCCGGAGGGGCCGACAGCCCGCCTGGTCCAGGCTTTCGGTGCCCGTACCGACATCACCCTGAAAGCCTTCGGCTGGGAGCTGGTGACAACCGCCGACGGCCCGGACTTCCGTCCGGTGCCCTGGTCGCGCTCGCCGCAGGTGCCGGACATGCGGTGACGGCACCCGCGTGCCGAAACTGCCTCCGGCTGGGCCCTCGACGCGCTACGGCGTCCCCCAGGAACACCGCGTCCAAGCGGTGAACCGGGTGGTCAGCTCGCCCGGATCGGCGGCCGGCAAGTCGTCCAGCGCAGCCGTGAGCAACGCGCCCACGTACATCGACAGCCCGATGCGATCCCGGCCGTACGCCTCGCCGAGCCGCACCCGCGCCGGAGCGCACGGCCACACCGGTTCGCCGTCGCAGGTGCCGCACGTCCACTGCGGCCGGCGCGGCACATGCTGGTCGCCGAGGCGGCCGGGCAGGGCGTCGACGGCACGACCGATCCGGACAGCCTCAGCCGCCATAGCGTCGCGGTAGCGCACAGGTCGCCCGGTCATGCCGGCCACCGCGGGTCACGCCGCGCCTGGTCGAGCAGGCGTCGCCGGGCCGCATCCTGCTCGATCTCCTGCCACCGTTGCCCGGTGCCGGCCGGCGGCACGGACCGCCGCCACGGCCACCACCGGAACCTGCGCCACACGCCCACCGCCACCACCTCCGCCAGGTCGGAAAGGGGTGGCGGCGCTGCACGGGGGAACACCACCGCCACCCACAAACATCGTGCGATGACGGTGTACGCCCAGGTCAGAGACGCGTGTCCGCTACGGGTTGACGGACAGGCCCAGGTCGCGGACAGCTGCGTCCACCTGCCCGGCCAGGCGTCGTGACGCCGTCGACACCGCGATGGAGCGTGCCCGCTCCAGCACCTGCAACGCCGAACCGCTGTCCCCGGCCCGGCCGTGGGCGATGGCGAGGTGCACGAGGTGCCGGCCGTGCCAGTCGGCGCTCTCGGCCGTCTCGTCCACCCCGGCCGTGCCGACGGTCAACAGCTCGATGGCCCGGTCGTTGGCCCGCGCGTCCCGGTCGCCCAGGTACCGCCACACGATTCCCTGCTGTACCGCGTAGAAAGCCGGGGTGTACCAGTACCCCCACGCGGGCAGCGGCGTCTCTGCCGCCTCTGTGGCCAGGTCGGCGGCCCGCGTGAGCATCTGCCGCACCTCGGTCGGGCACGCCCCGGCCATGGCCAGCCCACGCGCCTCCTGGCCGGCGGAGTACGCGCGCAACGCCGTGTTGGCACGCGGATCATCCCGGGCGGCCCGGGACAGCCCGATCATCTCCGGCAGGTCCCCGCGACCCTCCGCCCGGTGGCCCTGGAAGGACAGCACGGTCGCCGTCAGGTCGGCGTTGCCGGCCTCTGTGGACCATTGCAGGCTGCGGTCCAGCCATACGCGGGCGGTCCGGTCGTCACCGTTGGCGATACCGAGCCAACCGGCGAACTGCGCCCACTGCGCAGCCATGTCGACCACCGCCGGCCGCACCTGGTGGCCAGCCTCGCGCAGCAGCGACACGATCGTGTCGAGTTGGACGCGCACGGGCGGTAGGACGGCTGCGGCACCGATGGAGTCCTCCAGCCGCCGGTATCCGGCGAGCACCTCGCCCAGGATGCGAACGCCGGCCAGGTCGACACGGCCCGAATGCGCGGCGACGTAGGCGGCCCGCCGGCCCCCGTCGAAAACGTCGACGACCATGGCGGCGAGCGCACCACCAGCGGCCAACGCGTCATCGAGGCGGGTGGCGACGTCGACGGCGGGCCGGGTTTGCCCTGTCTCCAGCTGATGGATGACGCTCTTGCCATGGCTCACCGCAGCGGCCAGCTGGCGCAGCGACAGACCACGTTCACGGCGTAGCCGGGCCAGCTCAGCAGGGAAACGCGGGTCGACGATGGTGTGTGCGCGTGGTGGCATGGTGTTGCTCCCGCGTGGAGGACCACGGCTGGCCAACCGGCCTCCACACCGGCGGGCCGACACAGTCGACATTACTCAGTAGCGGCACGCCACGACAGCGGTCGACCCGCGAACCGGGCAATGTCGGAGGCGACACCAACAACCTGCCCGGCACGGGCGTCCTGTTCGCCTACTTGGCGTTGAAGTAGCTGGCCTCGGGGTGGTGGACGACGATGGCGTCGGTGGCCTGCTCCGGCATCAGCTGGAACTCCTCGGACAGTTGCACACCGATCCGCTCGGCACCGAGCAGGTCCACGATCTTCGCCCGGTCCTCCAGGTCGGGGCAGGCCGGGTAGCCGAACGCGTACCGGCAGCCCCGGTAGTCGGTGCGCAGCATACCTGCCAGATCCGCCGGGTCGTCGTCGGCGACGGTACGCCCGTCAGGCAGCCTCAGCTCGGTCCGGATCCGCTTGTGCCAGTACTCGGCGAGGGCCTCGGTGAGCTGCACCGACAGGCCGTGCACCTCCAGGTAGTCGCGGTACTCGTTGCGGGCGAACAGCTTCGCCGCGTACTCGCTGACCGGGTGACCCACGGTGACCAGCTGCAACGCGACCACGTCCAGTTCCTCGCCGCGCGGGCGGAAGAAGTCGGCCAGGCACAGCCGCCGCTCCTGCCGCTGCCGGGGGAAGGTGAACCGGGCCCGCTCGGAGTGCCCGTTCTCGTCCAGGACCACCAGGTCGTTGCCCTCGGAGTAGGCCGGGAAGAAGCCGTACACCACGGCCGCCTCCAACACCTGGTCGGCGATGAGCCGGTCCAGCCAGTAACGCAGCCTCGGCCGGCCCTCGGTCTCCACCAACTCCTCGTACGACGGGCCCTTGCCGCCGCGCGCACCGCGCAGCCCCCACTGGCCCATGAAGGTGGCCCGCTCGTCCAGCAGCGCCGCGTAGTCCGCCAGCGGCACCCCCTTGACCACCCGGGTGCCGTGGAACGGCGCGACCGGCACCGGCACGTCGACCGCGACATCGGAGCGTACCGAGGCGTCATTCAGCTCCGGCAGCGACTCGGCGACCATGGCACGCTGCCGCTCACGGCGGGCCCGCCGAGCGGCGAGAGCGGCCTCCCGCTCAGGATCGATGACCGGCGCGCCGCCCCGCTTGGCGGTCATCACCCGGTCCATCAGCGACAGACCTTCGAAGGCGTCGCGGGCGTAGTGCACCTGGCCGGGGAACATCGATCGCAGGTCGTCCTCGACGTACGCCCGGGTCAACGCCGCGCCACCGAGCAGGACCGGCCAGCGCTCCGCGACCCCGCGCGACGCCATCTCGACCAGGTTCTCCTTCATGATGACGGTGCTCTTGACCAGCAGGCCCGACATGCCGATGGCGTCGGCTCGGTGCTGCTCGGCGGCGTCGATGATGGCGGAGATCGGCTGCTTGATGCCGATGTTCACCACCTCGTAGCCGTTGTTGGACAGGATGATGTCGACCAGGTTCTTGCCGATGTCGTGCACGTCGCCCTTGACCGTGGCGAGCACGATCCGACCCTTGCCACCGTCGTCGGCCTTCTCCATGTGCGGCTCGAGGTACGCCACCGCAATCTTCATCACCTCGGCGGACTGCAACACGAACGGCAACTGCATCTGACCGGAGCCGAACAGCTCACCGACGACCTTCATGCCGTCCAGCAGGATGTCGTTGATGATGAGCAGCGGGGCGGTGCCAGCGGCCATCGCCGCGTCGAGGTCGGCCTCCAGGCCGTTGCGCTCGCCGTCGATGATCCGCCGCTTGAGTCGCTCGTTCAGCGGCAGCGCCGCCAGCTCCTCGGCACGGGTGGCGCGCGCCGAGGCGGCGTCCACGCCCTCGAATGCCTCGATGAACCGCTGCACCGGGTCGTAGCCCTCCCGACGCCGGTCGTAGATCAGGTCGAGGGCGACCTCGCGCTGCTCGTCGGGGATCTTCGACATCGGCAGGATCTTGCTGGCGTGCACGATCGCCGAGGTGAGCCCGGCCTGCACGCACTCGTGCAGGAAGACCGAGTTGAGCACCTGCCGGGCCGCCGGGTTGAGCCCGAACGAGACGTTCGAGATGCCCAGCGTGAAGTTCACCCCGGGCCAACGGCGGGCGATCTCCCGGATCGCCTCGATGGTCTCCAACCCGTCGCGGCGGGTCTCCTCCTGCCCGGTGGCGATCGGGAAGGTCAGCGCGTCGATGAGAATGTCCGAGCGACGCAGCCCCCACCGACCGGTGAGGTCCTCGATCAGCCGCCCGGCCACCCGCACCTTCCACTCCGCCGTACGGGCCTGGCCCTCCTCGTCGATGAGCAGCGCGACCACGGCCGCGCCGTGCTCGGCGACCACCGGCATCACCCGCGCGTAGCGGGAGCCGGGGCCGTCGCCGTCCTCGAAGTTGACCGAGTTGACCACGCAGCGTCCGCCGAGCATCTCCAGACCGGCCTCGATCACCGCCGGCTCGGTCGAGTCCAGCATGACCGGCAACGTGGAGGCGGTGGCGAACCGGCCGGCCAGCTCACGCATGTCGGTGGTGCCGTCACGGCCGACATAGTCGACGCAGAGATCCAGCAGATGCGACCCGTCGCGGGCCTGGCCCCGGGCGATCTCCACGCAGGCCTGCCAGTCGGCGGCGAGCATCGCCTCCCGGAACGCCTTGGACCCGTTGGCGTTGGTCCGCTCCCCCACCATCAGCACACTGGCGTCCTGTGCGAACGGCACGTGATGGTAGATCGAGGAGACACCCGGGTCGGTGCGCGGCTCGCGGGCCACCGGCCGCACGTCACGCAGCCGCTCGGCAAGCACCCGGATGTGCTCGGGGGTCGTGCCACAGCAGCCGCCGACCAGCGCGACGCCGTAGTCGAGGACGAAGCGTTCCAGCGCGTCGGCCATCTCGTCGGGGCTCAGCGGGAAGTACGCCCCGTCGGGGGTGAGCACCGGCAGCCCGGCGTTCGGCATCACCGACACGGGGATGCGGGCGTGCTGCGACAGGTAGCGCAGGTGTTCGCCCATCTCGGCCGGCCCGGTCGAGCAGTTGAGGCCGATCAGGTCCACGCCGAGCGGCTCGATGGCGGTCAGCGCCGCGCCGATCTCGCTGCCCAGCAGCATCGTGCCGGTGGTCTCGACCGCCACGTGACAGATGATCGGGACCGTACGGCCCGCCTCGGCCATCGCCCGCTTGGACCCGATCACCGCCGCCTTCACCTGGAGCAGGTCCTGGCAGGTCTCGATGATCAGGGCGTCCACGCCGCCGGCGATCAGGCCACCGGCATTGCGCTGGTACGCGTCGCGGAGGCTGGCGTACGAGGCATGGCCGAGGGTCGGCAGCTTCGTACCCGGACCGATCGAACCGAGCACCCACCGCGGTCGATCCGGCGTCGAGTACGCGTCGGCGGTCTCCCGGGCCAGCCGTGCCCCCGCCTCGGACAGCTCCCAGATCCGGTCGGCGATGTCGTACTCGGCGAGGTTCGGCAGGTTCGCACCGAAGGTGTTCGTCTCCACACAGTCCGCGCCCGCCGCCAGGTACGCCTCGTGCACCCCGCGTACCACGTCCGGCCGGGTGACGTTGAGGATCTCGTTGCACCCCTCCAGACCGTCGAAGTCGTCAAGGGTCAGGTCCGCAGCGTGCAACATCGTGCCCATCGCACCATCGGTGACGAGGACCCGGTCTGCCAGCGCATCGAGCAACGAAGTACCCACGACCTCAGGTTAGTGCGGCGAAGCGGGCCTGCGTCCAGGCGTACCGTCCGATCCCACATTGTGTCGTCGGGATCACGTTGCCGGGTTTGGTGGTCAATGCCCGACATCGTGCCCTGCGGGTCGGCGTTCCTGCCTCTGATGCTTGGCGTCGACGCCCGGCCGATCCGGCGCGGCCGACGGGCCGGGTCCGGGCACGGCACGTAGGCTGACTGACGTGAAGGACTACAGCGACACCACCACGCACCGTGGGCGGACGACCGGGCCTGCGCCCCGGCCCGCCGGTGACGAGCAGGAGGTGACGGCGTGACCGAGTTCGACGGGCTGCCGGTGCTGCGGTCCCCCGTTGCCATCTGCGCATTCGAGGGGTGGAACGACGCGGCCGACGCGTCTACCGCGGCGGTCGAGCACCTGGAGCAGGTGTGGGAGGCCCGACCGGTCACCGAGCTGGACCCGGAGGACTTCTACGACTTCCAGGTCAGCCGGCCGACCATCGCCATGTCCGACGGCGCCACCCGCCGGGTGGAGTGGCCCACCACCCGGTTCACCGTCGCCAGCCCCGCCGGCACCGAGCGGGACGTGGTGCTGATCCGCGGCATCGAGCCGAGCATGCGGTGGCGCACCTTCTGCGAGCAGGTGCTGGAGATCTGCCACAGCCTGGAGGTCGAACGGGTGGTGCTGCTCGGTGCCCTGCTCGCCGACGTGCCGTACACCCGGCCGTTGCCGATCAGTGGCAGCGCATCCGACGCCGACGCCGCGCGCCGCTACCAGCTCACCCCGACCCGCTACGACGGGCCGACCGGCATCGTCGGCGTCCTGCATGACGCCTGCACCCGCGCCGAGGTCGACGCCGTCTCGTTCTGGGTCCACGTGCCGCACTACGCCAACAACCCGCCCTGCCCGAAGGCCACCCTCGCCCTGCTGCACCGAGTCGAGGAGGTGCTCGATCTGCCGGTGCCCATGGCCGACCTGGCCGAGGAGGCCGCCGAGTGGGAGCAGCGGGTCCGCAGCGCCGCCGAGCAGGACGCCGAGTTGGGCGAGTACGTACGCGAGTTGGAGGAACGCGTCGGTGACGCCGGCATCACCCCGCTGACCGGGGACGAGATCGCCCAGGAGTTCGAGAAGTATCTGCGCCGCCGAGGCGGATCCGCCGGCCCTACCGCCGGTTCCTGGTAGCTCTCTCCCCTGCTGTTCCGCTTTCCGAGACCCCGGGCACGCCCTGCCCGGGGTCTCGTTGTGCGGGTCAGGGTGGCGGTGATCACCCTGCATAGGGCATCCTAGGAACCTAGCTGAAATGAGGAGGCGGGGGATGCAGATCAACCCGGGGGCGGCCGAGTTCCCGCACCGCCAGATCGCCGCGCAGCTCAAGAGTCAGATCCGACGCGGCGACTGGGCGCCGGGTGAGCGGCTGCCGTCCATCCCGGCCATCGCCGAGATGTTCGGCGTCGCCAAGCAGACCGTGCAACGCGCCGTCGACCAGCTGCGGGTCGAGGGGGTCCTGATCACCAAACCCGGTTCCGGCACGTACGTACGGGGCACCCGGCGGCGACTCAACCGACTCTCCCGGGGCCGCTACGGCGGGTTCCGTGGCTACCACACCGACCTCGCGGCCCGCTATCGCCAACAGCTCGTCTCCGTCGGCCGCTCCCCCGCGCCACCCGAGGTGGCCGACGCGTTCGGCGTACCCGACGGCACCGAACTGCTCTGCCGCCGTCACCTGGTGCGCACCGAGGACTCACCGGTGGAGGTGGGCGCCTCCTGGTTCCTGCCCGCTGACACCGCCGGCACCAGTCTGGAACGCGCCGAGGCGTTCGGCCGTCCGCTCTACCAGGAGGCCGAGGAGGCCACCGGCCGGCGGTACGCGACCGCCACCGACACGATCACCGCGCGTCAGCCCAGCCGCGAAGAGTCGGAGACCCTGCAGATCCGACCCGACACCCCGGTGCTGCATCTGCTGCACGTGGCGTACGACCCGCACCGCAAGCCCATCGAGGTCGCCCAGGCCACCTGGCCCGGACCGGTCACCACGCTCACCGAGGAGTACCAGATCCCCGCCCCCACCCCATCGCCCGACCCCGACCCCGGCCTCATCCTCGGCTGACCGACGCCTGCGTGATCGACGGTGGGAGCCGTTAACAAGGGGCCCCTGCTATACCGGAGGCGTTAACAGGGTGCCCTTCCTTACAGGCGGACGCCGAGCAGGGCGTCGAGGGTGTCGGCGAACAGGCGAGGTGCGGCCGGGTCGTCCTCGGTGCCGGCGAGGGTCCGCTCGGCCCACTCGTCGGCCAGCCGCAGGACGTCAGGAGTGTCGAGGTCGTCGGCGAGTCGTTCGCGTACGCCAGTCAGGAACGCCGACCCGGACGGCCCGGCGGTCGCGGCGGCGGCCCGCCGCCAACGGTCCAGGCGTTGCTCGGCGGCGGTCAGCAGGTCGTCGGTCCAGGAACGGTCGGCGCGGTAGTGGCCGGAGAGCAAGGCCAGACGCACCGCCATCGGGTCCACCCGGTCGGCTCGTAGCCGGGAGACGAAGACCAGGTTGCCCCGGGACTTGGACATCTTCTCGCCGTCCAGCCCGATCATGCCGGCGTGCACGTAGTGGTTGGCGAAGGGCGACACGCCGGTCAGCCGCTCGGCGTGCGCGGCGGAGCACTCGTGGTGCGGGAAGATCAGGTCGTTGCCGCCACCCTGCACGTCGATCGTGGAGCCGAGCAACCCGAGGGCAATCACCGCGCACTCGATGTGCCAGCCCGGGCGGCCAGGGCCGAGATCCCCGCCGGGCCAGGAGGGCTCGTCGTCCCGGGCGCCGCGCCACAGCAGCGGGTCCAGCGGGTCACGCTTGCCGGCGCGGTCCGGGTCGCCGCCGCGCTCGGGGAAGATCTCCAGCATCTCCGCCCGGGAGAGGTTGGACTCGTAGCCGAAGCTCGGCGCGGCCGAGATGTCGAAGTAGACGTCGCCGGTGCCGTCGTCGAGACGGTACGCGGCACCGTCCTTGAGCAGCACCAGCACCTTCTCGGCGATGTCCGGGATCGACTCCACCGCGCCGACGTAGTGCGCCGGCGGGATGATCCGCAACGCCTCCATGTCCTCCCGGAACAGCGCCGTCTCCCGCATCGCCAGGACCTTCCAGTCCTCGCGGTCGCGTTCGGCCCGCTCCAGCAGCGGATCGTCGATGTCGGTGACGTTCTGTACGTACCGGACCTCGTGGCCGGCGTCGCGCCACATCCGCTGCACCAGGTCAAAAGTGATCATGGTGGCGGCGTGGCCGAGATGGGTGGCGTCATACGGGGTGATACCGCAGACGTACATGGTGGCGGTGCCGTCCGGCTCACTCGGCTGCACGCTTTCGCGTGCCGAGTCGAACAACCTCAGCGGCTCGCTCCTGCCCGGCAGCCGCGGCACCTCGTGCCCCACCCATGACTCCATGACCGCCAGCCTAACCAGCCGTTGGGCGACGTCACGCCGGCCCGCGAGTGATCAACGCGACAGGGTCAGATCGGCGGCCACGGCACCGCCGGCCAGTCCGGGGACGGCTCCGGAAAGCGACCGCTCTCGCACAGCCGGTCGATCCGGGCGGCCAGCTCGGCGATCTCACCGAGAGTGAGGTGCTCGGCCAGTTCCTCGCCGAGCGGGCCGGCGACCTGACGGGACAGGCGACCGAGCATGTCGACCGCGTCGGCCGGCAGCGAGCGGCCGGCCCAACCCCAGAGCACCGTACGCAGCTTCTCCTCCACGTGGAAGCTCACCCCGTGGTCGACCCCGTAGATCCGGTCGTCCGGGCCGCTCAGCACGTGGCCACCCTTGCGGTCCGCGTTGTTGATCACCGCGTCGAGCACCGCGAGCCGGGCCAGCCGCGGATCGTCGGCGTGGGCCAACGCGTATGCGGTGCCGTCGTCGTCGCGGGCCGCCGCGATCGGGAACCAGCGCGGCGGCACCGCGGCGGCCGGCACGAACCCCACCAGCGGCTCGACGTCGGGCGGCTCCTCGATCCAGAGCTGGCAGGACCCAGACCCGAACGGCCCGTCCCGCAACACCGTCGGCGGCACCAGGTCCCAACCGGTGGCTTCGGAGACCAGGTAGGCGGCCACCTCACGGCCGGCCAACGTGCCGTCCGGGAAGTCCCACAGCGGTCGCTCCCCACGCACCGGCTTGTACACGCACCGCGCCGACAGCCCGTCCAGCGTCAGCACGCCACGCAGGGTGGTGTTCGACGCGTCGACGAGTCTGCCCTCGACGGTCAGCTCACCGTCGCGCAGCAGGCGCAGCGCGGCACCCCCGTCGTGTCGGGCAGCCACGCCGGACGAGGTCACCGGTGGTAGCCGTTGTTCCGCGGGCAGAGGTGGCCCGCCGGGTCAAGGGGCTGGCCGCACAGCGGACAGGGCGGCCGGCCCGCGTTGACCACGCGCCGGGCCCGCTCGATGAAGGCGCGGGTCGCCTCGGGGGTCAACCGAACCCGGAGCCGGTCGAGATCCTCGTCGGGCTCGACGTCGTCGGGCTCGTCCTCCTCCTCCGACTCGCCAAGCTCGATCTCGGCCTCCGCCTCGCCGACCGCGATGGCCTCGATCACCACGGTCGCGGTGTCCGCGTCGAAGGCCAGGCCCAGCGTGCCGACCCGGAACTCCTCGTCGACCGGGGTTTCCAGCGGATCGTTGTCACCGGCCGGGGCGGCAGCAGCCTCGGGCAGGTCCACACCGAACCTCCGCTGGGCCTCGGTGAGCAGCTCCTCCAACTTCTCGGCGAGCAGGGAAACCTGGACCTTCTCCAGCGCGACGCTGACCAGCCGGCCACCGCCGCGCGCCTGGAGGAAGAACGTGCGCTCCCCCGGCGGCCCGACGGTCCCGGCGACGAACCGCTCCGGCGGTTCGAAGGCGTGCACCTGGTGGGTCATACCCACGACCCTATCCGGCGGCCCCACACAGCGCGTACCCCACCGACCCGAATCGCGACTCCCCCATCGGTGGCGGGATGCGGGGCCGGGCGGCAGCTCACCGGGACGCTCCCGCGCCGCCGCCGACCGCAGCGTCCGAGGCCGTCGACCGGTTGGCCCGCCGCCGCCGCTTACCGGGTGGTGGCACCAGGCTGGCCAGGTCACCGCCGACGTCGTTGAGACGTACCAGGAAGGGTCGCAGAGGGGTGTAGCGGATCGCGGTCACCGACGCCGGGTCCACCACGATCCGCTGAAAGAGATCCAGGTGTACGCCGAGGGCGTCGGCGACGATGGCCTTGATCACGTCCCCGTGGCTGCAGGCCAGCCAGACCGCCTCCGGGCCGTGCTGGGCGGTCAGCCGGGTGTCCCAGTCGCGTACCGCCGCGACCGCGCGGGCCGCCATCTGGGCCATCGCCTCCCCGTCGGGGAAGACAGCGGCGCTGGGATGCTGCTGCACCACCGGCCAGAGCGGCTCCTTGGCCAGCTTCTTCAGGGGCTGCCCCTCCCAGCTGCCGTACCCGCACTCGATCAGACCCTCCTCCACCACCGGCGACGCCTGGGGCAGCGCCAGCTCCAGGGTCTGCCGGCAGCGGATCAGCGGGCTGGTCACCACGGCCGACAGCGGCACCGTCCGCAACCGCTCACCGACGGCGGCGGCCTGGGCGCGACCGGTTTCGTCCAGTTCGACGGGCTGCCGGCCGGCGAGGCCACCGTCGGCGTTCGCGGTGGTCCGTCCGTGCCGCAGAAGCAGAAGTGTCGCCACCCGCACCACCCTAGGCCCTCACCCCACACCCCTCAGGGCGGTGCCGAACTCCCCGACAGCAACCGGAACCACACCCGTCCGTTCGGATCTTGTTGCAGTTCGGCCCTCTGGTGGGCGGTTCGGGACCAAGATTGCGGACCACCCCACCACCGCGCACGGTCCCACCCCTGGCTGGCCTGCACCTCCGGGCGGCGGCCGACCAGGTCAGGCTGGGGGCGACCGCAACCACTCGAACCAGCCACCGTCCCCCCAGCCGCAACCACCCACTCAGGTAGCGCTGATCGTCCCCGTCAACAGCAGGGCCAGGACGAGCGTGCCGACCGCGACCCGGTAGAGCACGAAGATGTACAGGGTGTGGTGCGCGACATAGCGCAGCAGCCAGGCGATGGCCGCGTAGCCGACACCGAACGCGATGAGCGTGGCCACGACCATCTGCGCGACCGTCGGCGCCGAGGTGCCGGGCGCCGCCGGTTCGAAGACGTCGCCGAGGCTGAACACCCCGGACATCACTACCGCCGGAATGGCCAGCAGGAACGAGTAGCGGGCCGCGGTCTCCCGGGTGAGGTTCAGGAACAGACCGAAGGTGAGGGTCGCCCCGGAGCGGGACACGCCCGGGATGAGCGCCAGCGACTGGGCGAAGCCCATCACCACACCGTCGCGCATCCGGAAGTCCCGCAGGGTCCGGGTCTGCCGGCCCCAGTACTCGGCGAAGGCGAGCACGAAGGCGAAGACGATCAGGGTGGTGGCCACCACGTACAGGTTGCGGGCGGTCTCCCGGATCTGGTCCTTGAACAGGAAGCCGAGCGCCCCGATCGGGATCGAACCGACGATCACGTACCAGCCCATGCGGTAGTCCAGGCTGGAACGGACGGATTTGTCCCAGATTCCGATGATCCAGGTCCGGCCGATGCGCCAGATGTCCTTGGCGAAGTACAGCAGCACCGCCGCCTCGGTGCCCAGCTGGGTGACCGCGGTGAAGGACGCGCCGGCGTCCTGCTCGAAGAAGATCGCCGAGGTGATCCGCAGATGCCCCGACGAGCTGACCGGAAGGAACTCGGTCAGGCCCTGGACGATACCCAGGACGATGGCCTCGATCCAGGTCACTCCCCGACTCCTGAGAGGTCCAGCGCCTCGGCGACGGTCCGCAGGGTCTGCACACCGGTGTCACGGTCGGCGGCGAAGAGGGTCACCGACAGGGTGGTGACACCGGCCTCGGCGTACTCGCGCATCCGGTCGGCGATGCGCTCCTTCGGGCCGAGCAGCGAGGTCCGGTCGATGAACTCCATCGGCACGGCGGCCGCGGCGTCGCGCTGCCGCTTGGCCAGGTAGAGCTCCTGCACCTCGCGGGCGGCGTCGCCGTAGCCCATCCGGGTGGCCAACTGGTTGTAGAAGTTCTGCTGGCGGCTGCCCATGCCGCCGACGTACAGCGCCGCGTACCAGCGGACCAGCTCGGCGCAGGAGTTCAGGTCGTCGCCGATGACGACCGGCACGGACGGCACCACGTCGAAGCCGGCGAGGTCCTTGCCGACCTTGGCCCGGCCGGCGCGCACCGCCGCGAGCTGCTCCTCGGCGAACTCGGGGGCGTAGAAGACGGCCAACCAGCCGTCGGCGATCTCGCCGGCCAGTTCCAGGTTCTTCGGGCCCACCGCGGCCAGGTAGATCGGGATGTGCTCGCGCGGCGGGTGGAAGCCCAGCCGCAGTGCCTTGCCGGGGCCGTCGGGCAGTGGCAGCGTGTAGAACTCGCCGTCGTAGGCGACCTCCTTGCGGCCCACCGCCAGCTTGACGATGTCCACGTACTCCCGGGTGCGGGCCAGCGGCTTGCCGAACCGCACGCCGTGCCAGCCCTCGGAGACCTGCGGCCCGGAGACGCCCAGGCCGAGCCGGAACCGGCCGCCGGAGAGCGAGTCGATGGTGGCCGCGGTCATCGCGGTCATCGCGGGCGTCCGAGCCGGAATCTGCATCACCGCGCTGCCGATATCGATCCGCTCGGTCTGCCCGGCCATCCAGGAAAGCATGCTCGGCGAGTCGGAGCCGTAGGCCTCCGCCACCCACACCACCGAGTAGCCGAGCCGGTCCGCCTCCTGAGCCATGGCCAGATGATCCGCCGGCGTGCTCCAGGCTGTCTGGTATCCGAGGTTTAGCCCGAGTCGCACAGAGTCCTCCCCCATCCGCAGTCGCACCAGGTTACGCAATGTCGGTGAAGGGGACGATCACCGGCTCACCGAGTCGTCCGACCCGGACGAGCGGGAACACGAACCGCCGGGCAGACTTGACGGGAGCGAGGATATCGGTCCGGCCCTGTTCGAAATAAGGTTCACCCATGCAGCAGCGACCGCTCGGCCGAAGCGGGCTGGCGGTTTCCCGGCTCGCGCTCGGCACCATGACCTGGGGCCGGGACACCGACGCCGACGACGCGGCCGCGCAACTGAAGAGTTATCTCGACGCCGGCGGCAACCTGATCGACACTGCCGACGTGTACGGCGACGGCGACGCCGAATCGGTGATCGGCTCGCTGCTGGGCACCCTGGTCCCCCGCGAGGATCTGTTGATCGCGACGAAGGCGGGGCTTCGGCCGGGTGGCGACCGCCGCCGGGACGGCTCCCGTGGGCACCTGCTGCGTACCCTGGACGCCTCGCTGCGACGGTTGGGCACCGACCACGTCGACCTGTTCCAGGTGCACTGCTACGACCCGCAGACCCCGCTGGAGGAGACCCTCGCGGCACTGGATCACGCGGTGGCCAGTGGTCGGGTGCGCTACGTCGGCGTGTCGAACTTCTCCGGCTGGCAGACCGCCCGGGCGGCGGCCTGGCAGGCGGCCTGGCCCGGGCGAGCACCGGTGGTGGCCGCACAGGTGGAGTACTCCCTCCTGGAGCGAGGCGTGGAGCGGGAGGTGCTGCCCGCCTGCGAGGCGCTCGGGCTGGGTGTGCTGCCCTGGTCGCCGTTGGGCCGTGGGGTGCTCACCGGCAAGTACCGGCACGGCCGACCGGCGGACTCGCGGGCGGTGTCGCCGCATTTCGAGCGCTTTGTCGCCACCTACCTGGAGCCGCGCTGCTCCAGCATCGTGGAGGCGGTGGCCACCGCCGCGAGTGGCCTCGGCGTCTCCCCGCTGGAGGTGGCGCTGGCCTGGATCCGGGACCGGCCGGGAGTGACCGCGCCGATCCTCGGCGCGCGTACCTCCGGGCAGTTGCTCGGGGCGCTCCAGGTGGAACGGATGACCCTGCCCGACGAGATCACCACGGCGTTGGACGACGTTTCGGCGCTGGAGGTCGGCTATCCGGAACGCGATGGTTGAGCATCACCCGGTCGAGGGTGGCGCCCGAGGGCTCGGGCTGGGCAGCATGGGCCCATGGACTACGAATACGCGCCGCTGCGGTTACCGCCGAACGTCGACCGGTTGACCGCCGCGGCGCAGTTGGCGATCCAGGCGGAGTTCTCCGGCTGGGAACTGGCCCGGGTGCGGCTGTTCCGAGACGGTACGCGGCAGGTGGTGCTGCGCCGTCGACGGGTCAACCAGCCACAGCCGGGCCTGTCGTACTGACCCGCCGGCGCTCTCACCCGCCCGGGCACCCACCGGTCGGGATCGGTTGCGCCGATCCCGACCGGTGACCGGTCGGTGCGCCGGTGCCGTCAGTGCACGTGGTCGTGCTCGTCGTCGAGTTCCAGGAACGGGTGCTCGTCGAGGCGACCGACCAGCCGATCGTCGGGGCCCGGCTGGAACGGACCAACCGGGTCGTCGTCGGCGAAGGACTCCAGGTCGACCGGCGTACCGACCTCGCTGACCATCACCACACCGTCGAGCGGCTCCAGCTCCGGCACGTCGAGCGCGCCGAGTGAACCGTCGCCGCTCTGCAACAGTTCCAGCACCGCCTCGCCGACGCCCTCCACCGGCGGCACCTCCTCGTCACCGGGTACGCCTTCCCGGCGGGCCGCCTCGGCGACCCGGATCAGCGCGGAGACGCTCGGCACCCGGTAGTCACGCCGCTGACGTACGGAGATCACCTGCGAGTGCGGGTCGGTCGACTCGACTCCCTCGCCACCGGCGAAACGCTGATCCGCCTCGTCCGGATCGATGGACTCGACATCCCACGGGGTGACTTCGCCGAAGGCGTCCATGAGTTGCTCGTCGTAGGCGAACGACGCGTTGTTCAACGCGACGTACGCCTGCCAGACGTCGTCGTCGTCGATCCGGCCCTGCGCGGCCCGGACGGCGGCGAGATGGTGACGGGCCGCTTCGATCACGCGCTCGAGGGCGGCGTCCAGCTCGCCGTGCTGGTCGGTCATGTGAGGCGTCCCCTTCACGAAGAATCCAGGTTGTCGCGTCCACCCGGACGCGAAACAGCAGGTAGGGCGTCCAACCGGACGCCCGTTAACAGGTACGCAGGAACCGGTCGAGAACCCGCACGCCGAACTGTAGTCCGTCCACCGGAACCCGCTCGTCGATGCCGTGGAACAGCGCCGAGAAGTTCAGGTCGGCCGGCAGCCGCAGCGGGGCGAACCCGAAGCAGCGGATGCCCAGTTGGGCGAAGGCCTTCGCGTCGGTGCCGCCGGAGAGCATGTACGGCACCGGTCGGGCGCCCGGGTCCTCGGCCCGCAGCGCGGCGGCCATCGCCGCGACCAGTTCGCCGTCGAAGGTGGTTTCCAGCGCCGGCTGCCGCTGGACGTACTCGATGGCGATGTCCGGGCCGATCAGCTCGCGCAACTGCCGCTCCAACAGCTCCGACTGGCCGGGCAGGCTGCGGCAGTCGATGGTGGCGCTGGCCCGGCCGGGGATGACGTTGTCCTTGTAACCGGCGGCGAGCCGGGTCGGATTCGCGGTGTTGCGGATGGTGGCGCCGATGATGTTGGCGATCGGGCCGAGCTTGGCGATGGCGGCCTCCGGGTCGTCCGGGTCCAGCTCTATGCCGAGCACCTCGGAGACCTCCTCCAGGAAGGCGCGCACGGTGTCGGTGACCACCACCGGGAAGCGGTGCCGACCGATCCGGGCCACCGCCTCGGCCAGCGCGGTGACGGCGTTGTCGTCGTGCAGCATCGAGCCGTGCCCGGGCCGGCCCCGGGCGTGCAGCCGCAGCCAGTCGATGCCCTTCTGGGCGGTCTCGATGAGGTAGAGCCGCCGCGACGGGTCCACCGTGTAGGAGAAGCCGCCCACCTCACCGATGGCCTCGGTGCAGCCGTCGAAGAGGTCACGGTGCCGGGTGGTCAGGAAGTGCGCGCCGTACTCGCTGCCCGCCTCCTCGTCGGCGGTGAACGCGAGCACGATGTCCCGTGGCGGGCGCACCCCCGTACGCTGCCAGTCCCGCACCACCGCGAGGACCATGGCGTCGAAGTCCTTCATGTCGATGGCGCCCCGACCCCACAGGTAGCCGTCGCGCACCTCGCCGGAGAACGGGTGCACCGACCACTCGTCGGCGTCGGCCGGTACGACGTCCAGGTGCCCGTGCACGAGCAACGCGCCCCGGCTGGGGTCGGTGCCGGGTATCCGGGCGACCACGTTGGCCCGCCCCGGCGCGGACTCGTGGATGACCGGGGTGATGCCGACGTCGGTGAGCTTCTCCGCGACGTACTCCGCCGCGCCGCGTTCGCCGACGCTGGTGGCGTTGTCGCCGGTGTTCGTGGTGTCGATGCGCAGCAGGTCCCGGCACAGCTCGACGACCTCGTCGGTCGGCGCGGGAAATGCGGCGTGGGCGTCGCTCGTCATCGTGCCTTCATATCAGCCTGGTGCGGTCACCAGGAACGTCGCCGCGACACCGCCAACGTTCCTGGACACCGCGCCAAGTTTCGGTTCGGGCGGCTGCGGGTACTGCCGCGCCTGCCCGACGTCCGCCGAGACCACCTCGTCGCTGCCCCGCCCGCCCAGGAGGCGACCATGTCCGTCCATCTGCCGCCACTGCCGCCCACCCCCGGCGACGACTACCGGCCCACCGGGCGCAGCATCGCCGACCTCGTCGCCGAGGAGCACCGGCAGTTGCTGGAGTTGACCCGTCGGCTGATCGAGCCCGGACCGGACCCGGAGCATGGTCGCGACGTCCTGGTCGCCGCCCTGTCTCGGCATCTCTCCGGAGAGGAGCAGTACCTTCTGCCGGCCGTGCGGCACGCCGTCGAGGACGCGAACCCACTGGTCGACGAGGTGCTGGCCGGCGATGTGGAGCTGCTTCGGGCCCTGCAGGGACTGACCGACGACGGGCTACCCGACCTCGCCGCCCGGCTCGAGGCGCACGCCCGTGCGGTCGACCCGCTGATGCAGCGGCTCTGCGCCGCCGCGACCGAGGAGGAGCTGATCCGGCTCGGTAACCGGCTGGAGATCGCCGAGGAGGCGGCGCCGACCCGCCCCCATCCGGCGGTCCCGCACAACCCGCCGTGGAACCGGATCGTCGAGCCGGCGGTCGGGGTGGTCGACAAGGTTCGGGACGTCCTCGCCGGCCGGCACACCCAGTTGGGTGAGCTGACCGAGCCGCCACCTCGGTAGGAGACCCGCGCCACGTTCATGGTCGTTGATACGTCCGGGCACTACCGCCGGCTGCCCCGTGGCCCTACCGTCACGCTATGAATCTGGAGTTGCGCCACCTGAGGGTGGTCTGCGCCATCGCGGAGACGGGGAGCGTGACCAAGGCGGCCTCGACGCTCGGCCTGGCCCAGCCGGCGCTGACCGCCCAGCTCCAGCGGATCGAACGTACCCTCGGCGGGCCGCTGTTCGAACGGGACCGGCGCGGCGCGCGGCCCACCGCCCTGGGCGAGTTGGTGCTCGCCCGGGCCCGGGTGCTGCTACCGGCGATGAAGGGCCTGCAGGACGAGGCGGCCCGGTTGGCCGGGGCGGGAGACGCACCTCGCCGGTATCGCTTCGGCGGCGTCAACAGCCCGATCCTGGGTCGGCTGGTGCACCGGCTGGCCGCCGAGCAGCCGCAGGCGCAGATCAGTACGCACGCCTCCTGGTCGGTCGACGAGCTGGCCCAGTTGGTCGCCGGCGGACGGCTGGACTACGCGCTGACCGGGGTGTGCGGTGACTCGACACCATCGGCGGACTACGGGCTGAGCTGGCGGGAGGTCGCCGTCGATCCGGTCATGGTGCTGCTGCCGGAGACCCACCCGCTGTCCGGGCGTGACGAGGTGGACCTGGCCGACCTGCGGCACGAGCAGTGGGTGGCGGCACCGGGGGACGGCTGCTTCGGTGACTGCTTCGCCGCCGCCTGCGCGCGGGCCGGATTCACCCCCCGGAAGGTGTACGAGGCCGACGTGCGCAGCTGCATCGACCTGGTGGACGCCGGCGAGGCGGTGGCGCTGTGCCAGGCCACGTTCCGGCCGGTCGCCGGTCTGGTGACCCGCCGGCTGGCCGGCACGCCGCTGCGCTGGCGGCTGATGCTGGGCTGGCATCCTGAGTCGGCCGCCGCCCGCACGGCCGACCTGGTGCTGGAGACCGCTCTGGTCGCGTACACCGACGCTCTCGCGCCGCATCCGGCGTATCTGGCCTGGCTGCTGCGGAATCCGGCGTTCGGCGTGCGGCGGCCGGCGCCGGCGGTGACGGCTCCCTGGGTGCGAAGCGCCTGAGCGCGGGTAAGGGCGGAGTATGACCGACCTCTACCCCGCCGCGGACGACCGCGAACTGCTTCGTCGGGCCGCCGCCGCGCACACCGCCGCCGTCCGGGAGTCCGAAGCCTTCCTGCGCCGGTTGCCGGAGGTGCCCGACCCGGCGGACCTGGCCGAGTACGCCAACCTGCTCACTCGCGAGGAACAGACCCGCAGTGACCGGCAGGCCGCCGCGGACGCCGCCGGGCTGGCCATCGCCAGTCTCGAAGCCGAGTAGCCCGGTACGACGTACGGTCGTCCCCGGCGCGATGCGGCGGCGCCGGGGACGATCGTGGTGGGTCAGCGTTCCACGAGCACGTCGTGGCCCAGGTCGAGCAGGCTGTGCCGCCATTCGTCGTCGGCGTTGCCCCGACGGGGCTTGTCGGCGGTCAGCGATCGGATCCGCTCGACGGCCTCCCGCATCACGTCGATGTCCTCCGGTGTCAGGTCGACCTTGCGTTTACGCAGCACCGCGAGGATCTGCCGGCCCGGCTCGGGCAGATTCAGGTCCGGGTCGGGGCCGAAGGCGGTCTCACCGGAGCCCCGGGTCAGCAGCCACTGTCGCAGTTGCTCGGACGGCACGTTGACCTCGGCGTGGAAGTCCTCCCAGAGCACTTCCACCTCGGGGTCGAGTCGCTGCTCGCGTACCATCAGCCCTCCTCTGCCACCGGCGACCCGGACTCCTCCGGGTGCCCCTCGTCGGTCTGCCCGCCCAGCCCTTCCGGCGGCAGCTGCACCCGGGAAGGGTTGGCCGTCGGTGGCGCCAGGATCGCCTCGGTCCGCTCTTCTTCGCTTGCCTCGTCCGGTTCGGTCATCAGTAGCCTTCCGGTCAGCGGGGATGCGAGGTCGTCGCCTTGGCGTGGCCCCGGCCGGCCGACACGTCGAAGGCGAGCTTGTCGTCCCGGGCGTCGACGGTGACCCGCTGACCGGGTGAGATCTGCTGTTCCAGCAGCATCCGGGACAGGTGGTTGTCGACCTCCCGCTGGATCACCCGCCGCAGCGGCCGGGCACCGAACTCCGGCTGGTAGCCGTGCTCGGCGAGCCAGTCGATGCTGGCGGTGGTGAAGTCGACCTCGATGTCCTGCGCGTGCAGCCGGCGACGGGTCTCCTCCAGCAGCAGTCCGGTGATCTGGCGCAGCTGCTCGGCCTCCAACCGACGGAAGATGATCACCTCGTCGATGCGGTTGAGGAACTCGGGGCGGAAGTTCTCCTGCAACCGGCGCATCAGCCGCTCTCGCAGCTCGTCGCTCTCCTGTGCGCTGCCCGGCTCGCCGGCACCGAAGCCGACGGCCCGCTGCGCACCGGTGATCAGCTCGGAGCCGATGTTGCTCGTCATGATCAGAACGGTGTTCTTGAAGTTGACCGTCCGGCCCTGACTGTCGGTCAGCCGGCCGTCGTCGAGTACCTGCAACAGGATGTTGAACACGTCCGGGTGGGCCTTCTCGATCTCGTCGAGCAGCACCACCGCGTAGGGGCGTCGACGGACCGCCTCGGTGAGCTGACCAGCCTCCTCGTACCCGACGTAGCCGGGTGGAGCGCCGACCAGTCGACTGACCGTGTGTCGTTCCTGGAATTCGCTCATGTCCACCCGGACCATCCGGTCCGCCTCGCCGAACAGCGCCTCGGCCAACGCGCGGCCCAGTTCGGTCTTGCCGACACCGGTGGGGCCGAGGAACAGGAAGCTGCCCATCGGCCGGTTCGGGTCGGCCAGACCGGTACGGGAACGACGGACCGCCTCGGCGACCGCGGTGACCGCGTCGTCCTGCCCGACGACCTTCTCGTGCAGCTGGCCCTCCAGCCGCAGCAGCCGGTCCCGTTCCTCCTCGGTGAGCTGGCTGGCCGGAATGCCGGTGGCCCGGGACACCACCTCGGCGATCTCCTCCGGCCCCACCTCGGGCACCCGGCTGCCGCCGTCGTCGCCCCGGGCCCGGTGCACCTGCCCCTCCAGTTCGGCGACCCGATCACGCAGCGCGGAGGCGCGTTCGTACTGTTCGTCGGCGACGGCCTGCTCCTTGTCCCGCCGTACCTCCTCAAGCTCCTGTTCCAGGTCACGCACGTCGGCGTCCGGGGTGCGGGTACGCAGCCGGACCCGGGCACCGGCCTGGTCGATCAGGTCGATCGCCTTGTCCGGGAGGAAACGGTCGGTGACGTAACGGTCGGACAGTTCCGTGGCGGTCACCAACGCCTCGTCGGTGAAGCGGACCTGGTGATGCGCCTCGTAGCGGTCCCGCAGTCCGCGCAGGATGGCCACGGTGTCCTCGACGGTCGGTTCGGGTACGAACACCGGCTGGAAGCGCCGGGCCAACGCGGCGTCCTTCTCGATACTGCGCCGGTACTCGTCGAGGGTCGTCGCGCCGATCACCCGTAGTTCGCCGCGGGCCAGCGCCGGTTTGAGCATGTTGGACGCGTCCATGCCGCCCTCACTGCCCGCGCCGCCCGCCCCGACCAGGGTGTGGATCTCGTCCAGGAAGATGATCAGCTCCTCCCGGTGGGCCCGGATCTCGTCGATCACCTTCTTCAGCCGTTCCTCGAAGTCGCCCCGGTAGCGGGTGCCGGCGACCAGACCGGCCAGGTCGAGCTGGATCACCCGCTTGTCCAGCAGCGTCTGCGGCACGTCGCCGTCACAGATCCGCTCCGCCAGGCCCTCCACGATCGCGGTCTTGCCGACACCCGCCTCGCCGATGAGCACCGGGTTGTTCTTGGTACGCCGGGACAGGATCTCCACCGCCTGCTCGATCTCGTCAGCCCGCCCGATCACCGGGTCGATCTGATCGTTGCGGGCCAGGTCGGTGAGATCCTGGCCGTACTGGTCGAGCGTCGGCGTGCCCCGGTCGGGCCGGGGGCCACCGGCCGGACCGCGTTCGGCGTTGGCGGCCTGGAGGGATTCCGGCTGGATCCGTCCGGCGGCCAGCATCCGTCCGGCGGGGGACTCCGGGTTGAGCGGCAGCGCCATCAGGATGTGCTCGGGTCCGATGTAGTTGGCGCCCATCGCCCGGGACAGTTGGTGCGCGTCGAGCAGCGCCCGCTTGGCCGCCGGAGTCAGCGACAGGTTCGGCGGAACCTCGCCCTGCGGGGCGCCGTCACCCCGTCCGCCCAGGGCGTTGATCAGGGTGTCCGGCTCCGCGCCCGCTCGTCGGACCAGGTCACGCAGCGGCTCGCGCTGCAACGCCGCCCAGAGCAGGTGGTCGGTGTCCAGGTCGTTGCTCTGTTTCTGCGCGGCCCGGCGGGCCGCGTCGGCCAGCATCTCCCGCGCGTCGGCGGTCATCAACCGGGTGATGTCGACCCGGTGCGCGGGACGTCGCCCGGCCTCGCCCCGCCCGAAGTATCGCGCCAGGAACTCGTCCCACGGGTCGGAGCCGAAGTCACCGGGTCCAATCATGTCTGTCCTCCGCGGTCGGGCGCGAGACGGTCGGCACGGGCTACCCAGCCCCCGGCCGGACAAACGCCACCACCCGTGCCCAGCCCTCGGCCCGGCGCGGCTATCCCGGCACGTCGCCCAGGCGGATGGCAGGGTTGACAGATGGAACCGACACCGCTGCTGATCGTGGACGCCGCCAACGTGGTCGGCTCACGCCCGAACGGCTGGTGGCGTGACCGGGCCGGCGCCACCGCCCGCCTGCGGGACACGCTCGCCCCGTTGGGCGGCCGGGGTCTGCCCCCGGACCTGCCGCCCCCCGTCGAGGTGGTGCTGGTGGTGGAGGGCGCGGCCCGGGACGTGCCGGGCGTCGAGGGGGTACGCGTGGTGTCCGCCGTCGGTTCCGGCGACGACGCCGTGGTCGACCTGGTGGCCCACGACGGGCAGCGGCGACGAGTGGTGGTGGTGACGGCCGACCGTGAGCTGCGGGAGCGGGTCACCGCACACGGCGCCGAGGTGCACGGCCCACGGTGGCTGACCGGCGGTGGCGGTGGCGGTGGGTGAGCGTCCGCCCACCGGTCCCACTGATCGGACCTGCGTCGTCTGCGGTCGACAACCGGTCAGCGAGGCAGGAACACTGACAGGGCAGTTGTTCTGTTCCCTACCGGCATAGGCTCTAATGGAGTCCTCCCCGCCCCCAGGAGGTTCCGCGTGGCGAGCGTCGCCGAGCTCAAGGCAGCCATCGATGTCGCACTTCAGCAGATCGGTGACGGTCAGAGCGCCGTGCAGGCCGCCGGCGAGAAACTGGCCGAGGCGCAACAGACCCTCGCCGGAGCGCTGGAGGGCAGCGGGCACACCACGGTCGAGGCGGCCCAGGCGTCACTGACCCAGGCCAGCCAGGAGCTGGAGGAATGCCTCGCCGCGACGCTCGTCGCGGTCGAGCAGGCCCAGCAGTACGTCTCGACGCTGTAGGGGCGGGCGTGTCCATCGTCGAGGAGGTCGGCGCGCAGGTCCGCGCCGCCGCCGAGGAACTGCCGCTGGGCCTGTTGGGACAGGCGTTGGAGAAGTTCGGGCTGGCCAGCGAACGGCTGCGCTGGGTGCGTCAGGAGTCGGCCAACCCGATGGGGGTGCCGGAGTTGTCCGCCGCCACCGAGCACGCGGAGACCGCTGGCTACGCGTTGCGGCTGGCCCAGGAGCAACTGACCGGGTACCTCGCCGCGATCGGGCTGGCTCCCGACGGTGCGTCACCGGCTCCCGGTCAGCCGCAGCGACAGCCGGTGCACGACGCGCCCGGAGCGGCCGAACCGGTGGTCGGCGCACCGGAGCCGGCCGGCGAGGTGCGGCTGCGTCGCTGGTGGTCGGTGCGGGTGGCCGAGTTGACCGGTGAGCGGGAGGGCCCGGCGGAGCAACCTGACGAGCGCGTCGCCGACTCCCGGGAGTTGCTGCACCGGGTGGTACGCGGCGTCCGGGCCGGTGACCGCGACCGGCTGCACCGCGACCTGCACGGCGCACACGCCGACGTCGGCCTCGGGCTGGCCGCGGTGGCCCCACCGCTGCTTCGCGACCTCGCCAGCGAGTTGCTGGGTCATCCGCCGCGCAGCGACGACCTGCCCCGGTTGCACCGCGAGCTGGACGGTCGGGTCCGTGACCTGCTTCCCGGCCTGCCGGCGCCGGTGTTGGACACCCTGCTCAGCCGGGTCTGCCGGATGCCGCCACCGCGTCGCGGTGAGGGCGAGCAGCCGCACGCCGCCGATCCCGCGGTCACCGCCGGGGTGCTCACCGGCGTCCTGCTCGACCGCCTCGGACGCGATCTGCCCGCCGAGGCCGGCGGCACCGCCGGTGACCGGCCCGCGAGCGGCGCGACGACCGGTGGCCGACCGGTCGGGCGCGGCGGCGAGCCGGAGCCCGGTCGTCCGTCCGGGGCGACCGGCTCCGGGGTCGGTCGCGCGACACCGTGGTCCGGGGCACCATCACGGTCCAGGTCCTACGACGGACCCGTCGGCCGGCCGAGGCGCGGGATCGATGGCTGACCGGCGCAACCAGCTGGTCACCCGGGTCCGGGAACTGCTCGCCGAGGCACTTGGCGCGTCCCGGGAACGGTCGGCCTCGGCCCAGGTGACGCTGACTGCCGCCCGCGAGCGGGCGGTGCGGATACGTCGGGCCGCCGCCGGCGTGCCGGAGCGCGTCGGCGCCGAACGTGACCGCCGCCTCGCCGAGATCGACTCCCGGCACGCGGCCCGGTTGGAGGTCCTGGCCCGGGATGCGGCCCAGGCCGCAGCCCGGGAAGCGCCCGGCGCGGGTTCGGCGGACTGGTCCGGGTGGCGTCCCAGCCCGGCCGAGCGGGCCGAGCCGCCCGGAGCGACGCGGATCGGCACCGTGCAGCTGGCCGGCACCGAGCCGGTGCCGGCACTGGTGGCGCTGCTCGACGCCGGGCATGTGGCGCTCGACGGCGACGCCGACGGATGCGCGGCCGTGGTCGCCGCGCTGCTGCTGCGCAGCCTGGGTCGCACCGCACCGGGCACCGTACGGCTGGTCGGTTACGACCCGGACCGGCTCGGCGGTGGGCTGGCCGGGTTCGCCCCGCTGGGCCCGGCCGGGCTGCTCACCTTCGTCGGTCCGGGTGGTCTGGGCCGGCTGCTGGACGACCTGGTGGAACAGATCCGCCGGATCAATGAGACCGTCCTCGCGGGCGAGCACGCCTCGTTGCGCGACCTGGCCGCCACGACGGGACGCCGCCCGGAGCCGTGGCGGGTGGCGGTGCTGCTCGGCGGCGAGGAGTTGTCCCGGCACGAACGCGGCCAACTCGACCGGGTGGTACGCGCCGGGGTCGCCTGCGGCGTACACCTGATCGTGCGGGGTGTGCCGCTGCCCGACGAACCGTCGGTGACCCGGGTGACGGTGACCGCCGACGGTGCCCGGATCGGCCGGCTGCCGGTCCGGCTCGACCCGCCCCCGCCGGCCACGCTGGTCACCGAGACGTGTCGGGACATCGCCTCCGTGGTCAGCGCCGGGCCGGCGCCCACCCCGTTCACCGACCTGTTGCCGCCGGTCGGCCAGATGTGGCGGGAGGACTCGGCGACCGGGCTGACCGCGCCGATCGGCGAGGGACCGCAGGGCCGCCCGGTGCTGCTCACGCTCGGCGACTACCCACCGCACGCGTTGATCGGCGGTCCCTCGGGCACCGGAAAGACGAATCTGATCTTCGCCTGGATCGGCGCCCTCGCGGCCCGCTACTCCCCCGCCGAGTTGGAGTTCTACCTGCTGGACTTCAAGGAGGGGGTGTCCTTCGCCCGGTTCGCCCAGGGGCGGCGGGACCCGAGCTGGCTGCCGCACATGCGGCTGGTCGGCATCAACGTCAACACCGACCGGGAGTTCGGTCTGGCGCTGCTGCGATTCCTCACCGAGGAGCTGCGCCGGCGCGCGGACGCCGCCAAGAAGCACGAGGTCACCAAGCTGGCCGAGTTGCGGGTGGTGGATCCGACCGGGCACTGGCCACGGATCGTCGCGGTGGTCGACGAGTTCCAGATGCTGCTGGCCGGCCGGGACGCGGTCGCTCGGGAGGCGGCCGACCTGCTGGAGGACCTGGCCCGCCGGGGCCGCTCGCAGGGCATCCATCTGGTGTTGGCCTCGCAGGACGTGCGCGGCATCGAGGCGCTGTGGGGCCGGCCCGCACTGGTCGCCCAGTTCACCCTGCGGATCGCGCTGCCGAAGGCACTGCGCATCCTCGCCGAACGCAACGACGCCGCCCAGTCGCTGCCCAAGTTTCATGCGGTGGTCAACGCCGAGTCGGGCCTGACCGAGGGCAACCAGGTGGCTCGGATCCCGTCGGCCAGCGACTGGGAGACGTGGAGCGACCTGCAGCACCGGCTCTGGCGGATGCGTCCGGCCGAGGCGTCGCCCGCCCGTCTCTTCGACGGCGACGCGGTGCCGCGGCTGGCCGACGCGCCGGACTTCCGGGCGCTGCGGGCGCCGGAGGTCGGTACGCCCCGGGGACCGGTCGCGCTGCTCGGCGAGATCATCGACGTGCAGGCCCGTTCCGCGGTGCTGCGGCTGCCTCGGGCACCGGGCCGTAACCTGGCCGTTCTCGGCACCCGGGTCGACGAGGCGTGTGCGGTGCTGGACGCCGCGGCCCGCTCGTTGGCCCGGCAGCACCGCCCCGGCAGCGCCCGCTTCTCGATCGCCTGCCTGGACCCGGACGCCGACCCGGCGGCTCGGGCCCTCTACGAGGATCTCGCCGACGACGCCGCCTGGTACGACGAGGAGACCGTGGCCGAGCTGATGGCCGAGACGGCCGACGCCCTGGGTGTGCCCGGCGCCACCGGCACCCCCCACTATCTGCTGCTGTTCGCCGTCGACGCGGCGGCCGGGACACTCGCCGCACGCGCCGGACGGGCCACCGGGCTGGAGCATCTGCGCCGGATCCTGCACGACGGCCCGGAGCGGCGCACGCACGTGCTGGCCTGGTGGCGCGGAGTGGCCCGGATGCGCGCCGACCTGGGTGGCACCGGCGCCCGTACCGACCAGATCGGTGCCTGGGTCGCGCTGGACACCCACGGCGGGGAACTCGGCCCGTCGTTGTATCCGGGCAACAGCGGACCGGACTGGTATCCCCGCCCGTGGCGGGGGCTCTTCTTCGACCGGGCGGTGCACCGGACCGGGCAGACCATCATCCCGTACGGACCGGCACGATGAACGAACCGGTCACCAGCCAGTCGTACCATGCCCAGCTCCGCCGGCTCGCCGAGTTGACGGCCCGGGTGCAGGAGCAACGCGCGGAGGCGCAGGACTGGTACGAGCAGCAGTGCGCGGCGGCGGACCGGGCGGTGGCCGAGTCCGCCGACGAGGTGAACCGCGCCGAACGGGAACTGGTCGCCGCACGCGAGGTCCAGGAACGGGTCGAAACCGAGGCGGCGCTGCTGTGGCAGGAGCTGAACAGCCGGCTGGGCGGTGGCGGGCGACGTGCCGGGGCGCCACCGGCCCCCGCGTCGGAGGCCACCGGCGACCCGCTCGTGCTGCTGGCGGGCGTACGGGATCTGCTGCGCCGTACCCGTCAGCCCGGCGAACTGCCGGGCACCGTCAACCCGCTGATGGCGGGCTGCGGCATCCTCGGAGCGGTGGTGGCGTACGCGTTGGGTGCCGTCGCCCGTGCCCTCGGTGCGCGCCACGACGGTGACCTGGCCGTGGGCCTGCCGGTGCTGGCCCTGGTGGTGACGCTGCTCGGTCCGGTCCTCGGCCTGATCCCGGCGCGGGTGATCGCCGACCGCCGCCACGCCGTGCTGAGCCCTCGCCCCGTCCTCATCGTGGTCGTCGCCGGCCTGACCACCACCCTCCTGCTACTGACCCTCCCCCTGCCCTAACCCACCCCGCAGCCCCGCCGCCCCGCAGCCCCGCACCGGTGATCATGAGGTTGTTGCCCGGGGGAGCGCTTTCCCGTGACAACAACTCCATGATCGGCCGACGCCGTGGGGTGGTCAGGCGGGGGTCAGGGCGGCTTCGCGCAGGAGGCGACGGGTGAGGGTGAGGCGGTCGGCGTCGTCGTCCAGGCCGGGGAGGTCACCGACGCGGATCGGCGCGCCGGTGAGCAGGGCGCGTACGGCGGGCTCGCAGAGCGCGGGCAGGCTGACCGTACGGTCGAACAGGCGCAACACCACCCGCTCGCCCTCGGTGGCGAGCTGCCAGCGCAGGCCCGCACGGGCCACGACGAGGCTGTCGGCGGTCAGCGCGGTGATCGCGGCGGCCTGGGCCATCGGCCGGATCGGCGCCGGTCGCGACGCCGACCAGGCCCGCTGACGCAACCGGGCGGCCACGGCGGCCGGCTCGGCCCGCGACAGCCACTCCCGCAGCGCCTCGACCGTCTCGGTCAGCTCCGGTTCGATGGCGTCCGGGTCGGCCACGTCGGTGCCGAACGGCAGGGTCGCCCGTAGTCGCTGGTCCTCGGCGGCCAGCCCGAGCAACTCCTCGACCAGCGCGTACCGGGTCAGCGCCCGGATGCCGACGGTCAGGTGCAGCGAGCTGGACTCCTGCGCCTGGGCGCTGTGCAGCCATCCCCGGGGCAGGTAGAGCGCGTCGCCCGGCTCCAGGACCACGTCGAGGGCGGCCGGGCCCTGTGCGGTCGCGGCCACCTCGTCGGCCCGACCGCCCCATGGCTGCCGTTCCAGCGGATCGGGTAGCACCGGTGGGTGGATGCGCCAGTGCTTGCGGCCGTCGACCTGGAGCACGAAGACGTCATGGGTGTCGTAGTGGGTGGCGAAGCCCTGGCTGCCCGGCGGGGTCAGGTAGGCGTTGACCTGCAACGGCTGCCCCACGGCCAGGCTCAGGTCCCGAGTGAAGTCGATCAACGCCGGCCAGGTGCGGTGCAGCCCCTGCAGGACCAGGGTGGCGCCGTCGGCGTACAGCTGGAGGACCTTCTCGTCGAGGACCTGGTCGTCGATCTCGGCGCCGGCGCCGCCACCGCCGGTGTACCGCGCCGCCGGCAGCACCTGGCCATCCTTGGCCACCCGCAGGAACGGGGTACGCAGACCGCGCCGGCTGAGCAGTTCGTCGGCGTCGACGGGGCTGAGCAGATCGGTGAAGCCGGCCGGGTTGGGCAGCTCGGCGGCGCGGGACAGCAGCGGCGTACGCCCCCAGTGGGCGGCGGCGAACTTCTCCGCCTCCACGCTGACACAGCGGGCCAACGCGGCGGCGGCCGTGTCCCGGTCGGCGGGCCCGCCGAGGCCGGAGACCGGGGCGGACGGAGACGGAGCCGCCGGGCGGCCGTGGCCGCCCGGCGGGTCGAGACGCGTCATGGCGACCCGTTACCGCGCAGCGCCGTCAGCGCCGCCGTCCTGCTGACCCGGGGTCGCGCCGCCGTCGGCCGGACCTTCGGCACTGCCGTCGGCACCGCCGTCGTGCTGACCCGGGGTCGCGCCGCCGTCGGCCGGACCTTCGGCACTCCCGTCGGCACCGCCGTCGTGCTGACCCGGAGTGGCGCCGCCGTCGGCCGGGCCCTCCGCCCCGCCGCCGCTGGTGGTCTGCATGTCATCGTCGTTGAGTGGCATCGTGCTCCCTCGGATTGACCCGCCCCCGCCGCCGTTGGTCGGGTGCGTCCTGCCGCGGGTGGTACCCCGCTGCCGATCTTCTCTAACCACACCTCGTCCCACCGTAAACGCCCGAACCATCCGCCATGACCGGTTCGCCGTTCCATCCAGCTCAGCTCACCTGGGCCGGGTATCTCCCCGGCCGATGAGCACGGCGGCGACGGCGCCGGCCAGAACGGCGGCACTCAGGAACGTCAGCCGGACCGAGGTGGCCGCGTGCAGCGGCCCGAGGAGCAGGGGCGAGGCGACCTGGCCGGTGAATCCGGCGGTGGCCAGCAGCGCGGTGGCCCGGCCACGTCCGCCGGCCGGGGCGCGGTCAGCGGTCAGCACGGTCAGGGCCGGTACGGCCAGGCCCATGCCGAGGCCGAACAGCACGGCCGCGGCGAGCAGCACCACCGGGACGTCGACCAGAGCCAACGCAAGCAACGCGACGGTCCACGTCGTGAACGCCCAGCGCAGCAGGACGGGTTCGGTGAGCCGGGCTCGCAGCCCGGCGTACCCGAGGCCCGCCACGCTCATGGCAGCGGAAGAACTGGCGCTGAAGCTCGCCACAACCGCGGTGTTGGCGATGTCCAGGGCGGCCAACCGCACCGGTAGGAAGACCAGGACGGTGTAGAGCAGCAGGGTGGCGGCGGCCTGCAAGGCGTAGACCGCGAGCAGCCCAGGGGCTCGGGCGAGTAGCGCTGACCGGCCGGCGGTCGCCCCCGGAGGCGGGGCAGCCGCACGCGGCTCGTCCGGCAGGCGCAGGGCGAGCAGGGCGAGCGGGACACCGAGCAGGTACACCGCGAACGGCGCCCGCCAGGAGAGCACGCCGAGCGCCCCGCCGACCAGCGGCCACACCACCCCGCCCAGGCTGATCGCGGTGGACCGCCAGCCCATCACGCGATCCCGGGCGGTGCCTGCGTAGCGGTCGAGCAGGCCGACCGTGGTGCCGGTGAAGACCAAAGCGGCACCGACGCCGAAGAGCAACCGGGTGGCGATCAGGACTGGATACGCCTCGACGACCACCCCCGCACCGCCTGCCACCCCGTACAGCAGTAGACCTGCGGCGAGCGGCCGGCGGACCCCGTGGCGGTCCACGATCCGGCCCGCGACCGGCGCGACCGCAGCCAGGGACACCCCGTGCACGGTGACGATCAACCCGGCCGCGGTGGCGCTGAGGTGGCGTTCGGTGATCAGCAGCTGCACCACCGGAGTCAGCACCGTACCCGCCAACACGGTCAGGGTGGAGCCGATCAGCAGCAGGGCGAGACCGGGCTGATGGCGGCTATCGGTGGGGACTGTCACGGTCACCCGGACAGCATCGAACCTCAACCATGGTTGAGGTCAACTCACCGGCGCGCGGGTCCACGGGAGGTGACAGGATGGGCCGAGACCCCGCCGACGGAGGTGCCGATGACCGAGCCACTGGAGCTGGTGACCGAGGACTGGCAGCGCGCCCTGGCGATCGTGGCCCACCCCGACGACCTGGAGTTCGGTGCCGCCGCCGCCATCGCGCGCTGGACCGGGCAGGGCAAGCAGGTGATCTACTGCCTGGTCACCAGCGGCGAGGCGGGCATCGACGGGATGCCGCCGGAACGCGCCCGGGCGGTACGCGAGCAGGAGCAGCGGGAGTCGGCGGCCCTGGTGGGCGTGGACACGGTCGAGTTCCTGGGTCTGCCCGACGGGGTGCTGGAGTACGGTGTGCCGCTGCGCCGGGAACTGGCCGCGGTGGTCCGCCGGCACCGACCGGAGATCGTCATCACCAACAACTTCCGGGCTACCTGGGACGGTGCGAACATGCTCAACCAGGCCGACCACATCGCGGTGGGCCGGGCCACCCTGGACGCGGTCCGCGACGCCGGTAACCGGTGGATCTTCCCGGAGCAGTTGACCGAGGGTGTCGAGCCGTGGGGCCGCGTACGGCAGGTCTGGGCCGCCTCGTCGCCGCGCTCCGCGCACGGGGTGGACACCACCGACACGTTCGACCGTGGGGTCGCGTCGCTGCTGGCCCACGAGGCGTACCTCACCGGGCTGGGCGACGGCAGCTTCGACGCCGAGGAGTTCCTGGAAAGCGGCGCCCGGCCGATCGGGGCGCGGCTGGGCGTTCGCTATGGCACCTCGTTCGAGGTGTTCCACTTCGACCTCTGGTAGGAGCCGGGCCCCCGGGCGCGGACGCGTCGACCCACCCCTCGGCGGGGCGGGTCGCGACGTGCCGGCGGTCAGGGCATGATCCGGGCGAGGTCGTTGGGCATGGTGTCCTTGACGTCCTCCCACTGGCCCTGGGTGATGTGCCGACGCAGGGTGTCCAGCACCACCTGGACCACCCGCTGCGGGCCGCCCTCCACGTCGTACGGGAAGCCCTGCCGCACCTCGTAGAGGAAGTCGTCCCGGTTGAGCTTGATCGGGACGTTCTGCGGCTGCCAGCCGTCGAAGTAGACGCCGCGCACCACGATCGGCAACTGCGCGGAGAACTCCACGCTCTCCTGTATCGGCATCCGGTCGCGCAGCAGGTGCAGCACGGTACGCAACGCAGCGTACGACTGGTTGCGCTGCTTCTTCGGCCATCCGTAGGCCTGCTCG
Organism: Micromonospora lutea; assembly: GCF_016863535.1. Lineage (GTDB taxonomy): Bacteria > Actinomycetota > Actinomycetes > Mycobacteriales > Micromonosporaceae > Micromonospora > Micromonospora lutea. The sequence continues at coordinate 104,909 of NZ_BOPB01000005.1, read as the reverse complement.
ATGTCCTTCAGGATCAGGTTGGTCTTGTCCATTGAGGACTCGATCGCGGACTGGAACTGCTCAGCCATCTGTCCACCCCCGTAGGTCGGTTTCCCACCGTCGATCGTCGTGACGGCGTGGCGGACCCACCGGGCCACGCCGGTACCGGATGGGGCTCCACCCGATCCGCGACGCCCGGCGGACCTGCCGGGACGCTCCGACGACGTGCAGCACCGTGTCTTGTCCTCGGTACGCTGCCACCCGAACCGTCATCGCCAACCACCTCCGTGGTGCCGCTTCCGCGCGGACGATCGCCGAAGCATCGCTTCTGCCGCCATGCTCCGCGCGGATCAGGTGAGGTGTCGTCACCCCGCCTGGGTGAAAGCGGCCACCCGCTCATCATCCGGGACCAGACACCAGCCGGGCCGAGGCCAGCGCCGGATAGCAACGACTACCTTCCATAACATGAATCGTCGCCAGAAACCTCACTCCGCGCGACAATGCGCCCGACGGTCATAGTGGTCTTCGCGCTCCCTTTGCTCTGCTTCACCCAACGCACAGCCTCTTGAGCTGGTGGATGCGGACAGCGCAGTGACGGGATCGCCGACCAAACCGTCACGGAGAGTCATTCGATGCGTATGTGTAAGCAGAGCAAAGGACGCGGTGTGGGTGGTCTGGTGGAGCAGGGGAAACTACAGAAGGTGAGGGGTGCTGCGGCCGGGCCGGGTGACGGGGCCACAGGCCCGAGCCGCTGGGTCCGCGTGGTTCGACTCTGGACGGCTGAAGAACAGTTGTGCATGAGGATGTGGGTCGGCCCACAGCTTCGCCGTGCGTTCCCGCCGGCGGCGAGTAGTAGGTAACGTCCACCTCGACCAGGGGGAACTGGCGTGCGTAGTAGGCCAGCCGTTTCTCCGGCGTGTCAGCCTGCTGCGGATACCAGCCGGAGTCCAGCAGAGTCCGGTCGGTCCAGGACGCGGTGCCCACCAGAATTCTGCCCATGGGTGGAGTTCACCGCGTCCCGGACCGACCGGCAACCGTTACGGGTCAGGCCGCCCGGCGCTCGCGCGTCTGCTTGCAGCTGACGCAGGTGGTGGCCGACGGGAAGATCTCCAGCCGTTCGACCGGGATCGGCGCGGTGCAGCCCTCGCAGAAGCCGTAGGTGCCCTCGGCGAGGCGGGCCAGGGCGTGTTCGAACTGGGCGCGACGGTCCAGGATGGTCCGCAGCAGCGACTGCGCGGTGTCCCGCTCGGCCGTCTTGGTGCCGCTGTCGGCCTGGTCGTCGCCGGCCGTGTCGCCGACCTCGACGAGCCGCAGCACCTGGCTCTGCTGCACCGCCTGCTGGTATTCCTCGGTCAGCTCGTCGTGGCGGGCCTGCAGGGAAAGCCGGATCTGGTCGATCTCCGCCTGGGATCGGCTCGTGCCGACCGTGTCGTGGACGAGCATCGCTGCCTGCCTTTCTGGGCCTTATGGGTCTCCGCGGGCGGGTCGGTCCGCACCCGGGCGTACCGCCCAGGTCATCACACCCCGGGCGCTGTGAGCCCCGCGTTTACCCACGTTGTCCGCGACTCAAACCGGCCGGTCAGATTCCACCAGAGCCGGGCGACGCGGGTCGTCGACCCGGACGACCATGTCGGCGAAGCTGGACGGGGCGACCTCGGCGGCGTACCGGTCGAACGCGGGCAGGGTCCACGCCAGGTCGGGGGCGGTGCGCCGCCGCAGCGCGGCGGGCGACATCTCCAGGTGTACGACGATGTCGAAGGCCAGCCCGCCACCGAGCAGGAAGGCGCCGCTGACCAGCACCACTCCGCCGGGCGGCAGGTCGACGTAGGCGGCCCGGCTGGCCCGGTCCGTCCGGGCGTCCCAGAGCGACGGCAGGATCCGGCCGGACCCGTCCGGCCCCGCCGGATCCAGCACCTCCCGGCGCAGGCCGGCCTCGTCCACCCAGCCCTCGTAGTACGCGTCCGGGTTGGTCCGGCCGCGTTCCAGGCGAAGGGAGGCGGGACGCAGGAAGTCGTCGGCCCGCACGTGCAGCGCCGGGTGGCCGAGGGCGCGCAGTGGGTCGACGAGGGCATCGGCCAGGCGGGCGGGGCGGGCGGCCGGCGCACCGTCCACCGCGACCCGCAGACGCCCGCTCGACGCCGCGTCGGCAAGCCGGTCGGCCAGCTCGGTAATCAACAGCGGCGGTGAGATGGGACGCACGCGCATCCGACCATCGTGCCGCTGATCAGCGCCGCACGCCGTCCCGGCGGTGGATCAGCCGGCGCGGTCGAGGGTGACCCGGGCGTCGTCGGACAACCGGTAGCCGACTCCGTAGACGGTGGTGACCAGCGGCACGTCCACGCCGACCTTGCCGCGCAGCCGGCGCACGTGCACGTCGACGGTGCGTACGCCGGCGTGCTCGTAACCCCAGACGGCGTTGAGCAACTGCAGTCGGGTGAAGACCCGCCGTGGGTTCGCGACCAGGTGCAGCAGCAGGTCGAACTCCAGCCGGGTCAGCGGCAACGGCTCGCCGTCGCGTAGCACCGACCGGGAGGAGGCCAGGATGTGCAGGGTGGGAATGGCGGGCGCGAGCTGCCGCGACGGGGTACGACCCGTCGGTACGGCGTCACCACGACGTTCCGGCACGACCGGACCCACGGTGGTGATGGTGCCCTCGCCCCGCTCCAGCATCTCCCGGGCGGCGTCGAGCAGCCGGCGCGCGGCCGGCGTCAGCGACTCCTCGCACGCCAGGGGGATGGAGAGGGTCACGGTGAGCACAGGGGCGGCGGTGTTGGCGGGACGCCGCTGACCGCCGGGGGGTCGACCGGGCACCGCAGGTTGGGACGTATGCCATCCGGCGCGCGACGAAGCGGGGCTGACCGACATGGTCCTCCTTGGCTGGTCCGGGCTTTCCCCACGGCCCCGGGACGCCGCTCTATCGATGCTTCCCGGAGCCTGCGCAGGGGTCAAGGGGCGGCTGCGTTGCATGAATGTGACAATTGACCGACACATCGGAGCCGTCCGCTCGCTCTGCGTACGAGGCCAGATGATTACAGCAGAGTCGCCAAGTTGACCTGATACGGGGGTGGTCGATGCCGTTCGCAACCTTCGGGGCGGGATGTGCACACCCGGCGTGACGTCGACTGTTCGCGCTCCCACGCGGTGACCGTCACGCGTACGGGACATCCACGCAGCCCCAGGGACCGGCCCGCGGCGGGCCGCCCGTCAGCTCCGATTCACCGTTCGATGATCACCCGCGCCTCGTCGGCGAGGCGGTAGCCGACACCGTGGACGGTGGTCAGCAGCGAGGTGCCGGCACCCAGCTTGGCGCGTAGCCGCCGGACGTGCACGTCGACGGTCCGGGGCACCGCGTGGTCGTAGCCCCAGACCGAATGCAGCAGTTGCAGCCGGGTGAACACCCGGTGGGGCCGCTCGGCCAGGAAGAGCAGCAGGTCGTACTCGATCCGGGTCAGCGGGATCGTCCGGTCGCCCTGGTGTACGGCCCGGGGACCGGTGAGGATCCGGATCGCGTTCGGATCCGCCACGGCAGCCGGAGCGTCGTCGCGGGACAGTCGCGCCTCACCCGCCTCGGCGATCTCACCGAGCAGGTCGAGCAGCCGGGTGAGGCGTGGGCTCACCGGGCCTGACGCGAGGTCGACGGTGATGGTCAGGGTCGGCTGGCTGCGCCGCCGCACCAGCCGGACCCGGTTGGCGTGACGGGGCGGGTGCTGGCGCGGGCCGAGAGCGACGACGGACACGGTTGGCCTCCTGGAACTACCGCCACTCCGGTGGGCGTGGCGGTTCAGCGGGACGCCCGGCCGGCGGTCGCCGGGGGCGTGAGAATGGATGTTGCGATCGGCGCGGTGGGGCCCAGCACGGGCAGGCCGGCGATCTGCCAGGCGGCAAAGCCGCCGACCACATCGGTCGCCCGGTGCAGCCCGAGGTCCTGGAGCGAGGCGGCGGCCAGCGACGAGGTGTAGCCCTCCTGACAGAGGACCACCACGGGCAGGTCGTAGCCGACCGCCTGCGGTAGCCGGGCGGGGCACCGGGGATCCAGACGCCACTCCAGCACGTTGCGCTCGATGGTCAGGGCACCCGGCACGGTGCCGTGTGCCGCGCGTTGCGCGGCGGGACGAATGTCGACCAGCAGGGCGCCGGCACGGTACGCCAGATGCGCCCGTTCGGGGTCGAGGCGGACGAGCCGGGCGCGGGCGGCGGCGAGGATCTCGGCTATTCCCCGGGAGCCCGGGGGCGGCACCGACGCCGGACAGCCGGCGGCGGGATCGACCTGTGACATCGGTGGTTCCTTCCCGGAACGATCATCGGTACGGGACACGGGCGGCGTGCGTGGTCTGCGTCTCACCATGCGACGCCGGCCTCGGCCACCTCGGCGACCAACAGCCGGCCCTGGACGAGGTGGTAGCGGATCATCCGACGCAGCGCCGGGCCGTAGACGTGGACGCTCACCGCCGGTTCGGTGTGCCGGTTGGTCACCATGTGCAGGTGTCGGGGGCCGAAGCGTCGGCCGGAACCGGCGGAGAGCAGGTGCGGCCGCAGCCGGCCACCGCTGACGGTCTCCTCGGTGAGGGTTCCCGAGGCCACCAAGAAGGCGCCGGACGAGCCGCCGTGGTCGTGCAGGTCGGTGCCCTGACCGGGGAGCCAGCTCAGCGCCCACACTTCGTGGTCGTCGTGGACGGCCAACCGGGCGTACCACCGGCTGACGGGGTCGAAGCGCAGTGGCACCGGCCAGCTCGCCGGATCGGCGGACCAGCGGCGGGCGATGGCGAGCAGGTCCGGTTCGGTGACGGGTACGGAAGGCATCTGGTCCTCGCGACGGTCGTCGGCGGTTGTCTCGACCAGCTTACGGAATAAACCCTATAGGTTTAGTAGGTAATCTTACTATCTGGGACACCGATGCTCGCGCCGTTCACCCGGCGGTGGTCGCCGGACGCCGGTACGGCGCGCGACCGGGCGAAGATCACTGGGTCGGCCGGCGGTGCGCACCGACGCGGCGGCGACCACTAGCCTGAGCCGGTGAGCGACGAACTCGACGCCGAGACCCTGGAATTCGCACACCGGATGTTCGACCTGGCGCGCGACGGCGCGACCACGGAACTCGCCGGGTACGTCGACGCGGGGCTGCCGGTCAACCTGACCAACCACAAGGGTGACACCCTGCTGATCCTGGCGGCGTATCACGCCCACCCGGAGACGGTGCACGCGCTGCTCGACCGGGGCGCCGATCACTCCCGCGCCAACGACCGGGGACAGACTGCGCTGGCCGCTGCGGTGTTCCGCAGCAACGCGGAGGCGGTACGCGCACTGCTCGACGCCGGCGCCGACCCCGACGGCGGCGATCCGTCCGCGGTGGCCACCGCCGAGTTCTTCGACCTGCCCGAGATGCTCGCGCTCCTCCGCTCCGGCTGACTCCTCGGTGGAGGCGGCCAGTCGTCGACGCGTGGCGGGCGTCGACGTGCCGCCTACGCGCTGACCTCGATGAGGAAGCGGCGGGCGTGGGCGACGAACGGTCCCTCGGCTCGGATCCGTTCGTGCAACCGGCGCAACGCGGGTAGGTGCGCTGCCACGGTGAACCCGGGCACCGTCCAGATCACCTTGCGCAGAAACCAGACCACCGCGCCGATGTCGTGGAAGACCGTGCGCAGAGTCGCCTCGCGCAGGTCCACCACGGTCAGGCCGGCGGCCCTTGCGGCGGCCACCGCCTGCTCCGGATGGCGGTGCGCCGGAGGCGGCAGTGGGCCGAGGATCGCCGCACTGAGTTCGCGTACAGTCCCCGGGCCGATCTGCTGCGACAGGAACGTACCGCCCGGGCGCAGCACCCGCGCCACCTCGGGCCAGTCGGTTCGCACCGGATGCCGGCTGACCACCAGATCGAAGGCGGCGGCACGGAACGGCAGCGGCGCGTCGGCGGTCACCGCCACCACGTTCGCGCCGAGCGCAGCGAGGTTGGCCCGCGCCACCGGCACGTTCGGCGGCCACGCCTCGGTCGCGATCAGCAGCGGAGGCGGTTGGGGCACCTCGGCCAGCACCTCTCCCCCGCCGGTGTCGATGTCCAGCGCCGCGTCGACCCGCGCCATCCGGGCCGCCACCAGGCGCGCGTAACCCCACGGCGGCCGCTCCTCCGTGGCCCGCCCGGCGAGCCAGTCGAACGCCCACCCCTCGACCGGCGCCGCGGCGCCCTCGGCGATCAGATCCGCGAAGCTCGCTTCTTCCCGCACGGCGGTCAGCGTGTCCGGCTCGGCCCGTTCCGGCAACGCCTATTCCCATGCCCGACGACTTCCGACACCGACGACCGCGAGCCGCCGCAGTCGCGCGACGGCTCGCCGTGAGCACCCGCTCCGGGTGCACCCAGGCCCTACGGGCGGGGACGCACCAACTCGACGGTGCGAGCGTCGACGCCGCGTACGATCTCGACGCTGGTCACCTCGGACCGGCTGGCGTCGAAGTGGCGCATCAGCCGCGCGCCGAGGTGTACGCCGACCCCGCCGACGGCGAGGGCGAGCACCTCGACGACCAGCAGCGCCGGGCTGACGCCACGGTTCGTCGCCTCCGCCCGGACCAGGCAGGAGAGCAGGAACAGCCCGGCCATCGCCGCGTTGACGACGTTGAAGCTGATCGCCGTGCGGCGGGTACGGTCCGGCGGCACGTCCCACAGGTCGACCATCCCGGCGATCGCCGTCAACGCCGCCGCCACCAGAGCGGCCACCGCCGTCCAGTAACCCACCTCGCCGAGGAAGGCCGGCCCACCGACCACGTCGGCGAGGTCGAAGATGACGGCACAGACGAAGAGCCCGTACGGAAACGTCACCAGCATCGGTTGGATGGGATGCCCCTGCACCCGCAGCCGGCTCTGCATCATGGCCCCCTGGAGATAGGTTCAGTCCATCAGCCCAGGGTGCTACCCGGGTGCCACCGGGGTGAAACGACACGCCCCGATCAGTTGTCCCGGGGTCGGGAGACCGTGCTGACCAACCGCTCCGCCACTTCCCGCAGCGGGATCGACAGTGACGACGCCGCGCTGCGCAACACGTCGAGGGCTTCCTCGGCCGGGCAGCCGCGCTGGGTCATGATGACGCCGACGGCCTGACCAATCACGCCGTCGTTGAGCAGGGCGGTGTCCTGCTGCACCGTCAGGGCGGCGCGTTTCTCCCGGTCCCGTACCGCCGCCAGCAGCAGACCGGCGTGTTCGGCCAGCAGCATCGCGGTCAACTGGTGCCCGGGGGTCAGCGCGTCGGATTCGGCGGCGTACAGGTTGACCGCGCCGATCACGTGGTCGTCGATGTCCACCGGCGCTGAGATCACTCCGCGTACGCCCAGCTCGCGGGCGCGGGGCGTCCAGTGCGGCCAGCGTGACTCGGCGCTCAGCTCCTCCGCGCCGACCATCTCCCGGCGGCGGATCGCCTCCATCGCCGGGGTGTCCGGGCCGTACCGCAGGTCGTCCAGCCCGCTCAACCGGGGATCGGAGGCGGCGACGCCCGCCGGCTCACCGGCCCGCAGGGCGGTGAAGCCGCACCAGCGCACTCCCGGAAGGGCGTCCCGGGTGATCCGGACCAGCGCGGACAGCGCCGCGTCGAAGTCGTCCACGGCGATCAGCCCGGCGGTCAACTCCCGTAACAGGGCAGCCGTCTCCAGCACGCCGAACGTCTCCGCCAGCGGTGCACGTGTCTCCAGGTTCACCGGCCCGCGGCTCCCGTACGCCCGGTCAGCGTCGTCACCCGTCTCCTCCTCGGCCCGGCCCCCGCGCTGGTAGCCGCCCTTGACATCACGATCGCCCTACTACCCCCGCCAACAATGGTCGAAACGGCGCAAACCGGGGCCCCTCCCAGCCTACGGGTGCCGCCGGGAGGGGTGTGCCGGACCAGGCGACCTAACGAGAACCCGCCCCGCTGAGCCGCCGACCGACCGAGGCGATCAACCGGTCCAACTCGGAGCCGAACGGGTTGTCGTGCACGAGGTACGTCCAGGTGGCGCTCGGACGGACCAGTTCCGCCGCGTCGGGCTCCCAGTCCTCGTCGAACTCGGTCTCGGCGAAGGTCGCGAGCGTCCGCGCCTCGATCGCCGGAACCAGGTCGGTGAACGCCGGAACCGCGGCCCGGTGGAACTCGTCGAGCGGGTCGAGCCGCCCCAGCGCCCGCAGGTGCACGCCCTCGCGGACCTCCGACAGCTCGGCCAGGTGCGACGCCCACAGCCGGTCGAGGTGATAGAGGGCGATCGACCGGGCCGCCTGGGCGAGCAGGTCCTCGTCCATCTCACCGGCCTTCTCCGGCATCTTGTCCAGCAGCATCAGCGCCGCCACGTCGCTGGTGAGCAGCCGCTCGCGGCGTTCGGCGAGGGCCTTGCGCTGCTGCTCGATCACCACGCTGTAGCGCCAGGTGTTGCGGTGGATCTCGTGGTTGACCCCTTCCGCGACCCGCTGGGCGTGCTCGACGGCGTAGTCCACCTGCGCGTCGGTGACCAGGCCGTCGGCGTTCATCCGGGGCGACGGCGGCACCGTGTCACCGGCGTGCCGGACGACGAGGTCGTCCTCCAGGCTGACGAAGAAGACCGACCCGCCGGGGTCGCCCTGGCGACCGGCCCGGCCCCGCAACTGGTCGTCGACGCGGCGGCTGTCGTGCCGGCCGCTGCCCATCACGTAGAGGCCGCCCAGTCCGGCCACCCGCTCCCGGTCGGCCTGGTCGCTGCCGCCGAGGCGGATGTCCACACCCCGGCCGGCCATCTGGGTGGAAACGGTGACCGCGCCGAACGCGCCGGCCTCGGCAATGATCGTCGCTTCCTCGTCGTCGTTCTTCGCGTTGAGCACCACACACGGCACCCCGGCGGCGTTGAGCCCGGCGGCCAGCTGCTCGGACTCCTTGACGTCCAGCGTGCCGACCAGCACCGGACGCCCGTCGGCGTGGCAGCGCCGGATCTCGTCGATCAGCGCCTCCTCCTTCTCCGCCCGGGTGGCGTAGATGCGGTCCGGCTCGTCGACCCGGACGCACGGGGTGTTCGGCGGGATCACCGCGACCTCCAGGCCGAAGAACTCCCGCAGCTGGTCGCCGACGAGCACCGCGGTGGCGGTCATGCCGCAGACCACCGGGTAGAGCCCGACGTACGCCTGCACGGCGATGGTGCCGAGCACCTCGCCCTCGGCGGTGGCGTCCAACCCCTCCTTGGCCTCGACTGCCGCCTGGAGCCCGTCGGGCCAGCGGCGGCGCTGGGCGACCCGCCCCCGCATCTCGTCGATCAGCTCGACCGTGCCGTCCCGGACGATGTAGTCCACGTCCCGGTGCAGCAGGGCGTGCGCGTGCAGCGCCACGTTCACCGCCGAGAGCTGCTCGACGTTCTCCTCGTCGTACAGGTCGATGCCGAGCTTGGCCTCGACGGCGGCCAGGCCGGCGGAGGTGAAGGCCACGCTGCGGCCGTCCTCGGCGACCGTGAAGTGCCGGCCCTTGCGCAGGCCGCGGACGAGCGCGGCGGCGGCGTGCACCGGGTCCTGCTCACCGGGGACCGAGCCGGCCAGGACCATCGGCACCCGGGCCTCGTCGATCAGGATCGAGTCGGCCTCGTCGACGATCGCGGTACGCAGCGGACGCTGCACCCGGTCCTCGATGTCGGTGACGAGCTGGTCGCGGAGGAAGTCGAAACCGGCCTCGCTGACCGACACGTAGGTGACGTCGCAGGCGTACGCGGCACGCCGCTCGATCGGGGTGGAAGCCTCGTTGACCCAGCCGACGGTGAGCCCGAGCAGGGTGTAGATCGGCTCCATCCACTGGGCGTCGCGGCGGGCCAGGTAGTCGTTCACGGTCAGCACGTGCACCGGCCCGTTACCGAGGCGGACGTGGCCGTACGCGGCGATCGCCGCGGTGAGCGTCTTGCCCTCACCGGTGGCCATCTCGGCGACCTTGCCGGAGAGCAGCGACATGGCGCCCAGCAGCTGGACGTCGTACGGACGCTGATCGATGCCTCGGCGGGCCGCCTCGCGGCCGAGCGCGCAGATCTCCTCGTAGCTCGACGCCGTGGCCGCCGCCTCGGTGAGTTCGGCGTCGTCGAACGCCGAGATCTCCTCCTCGCGGGCCTCGATGACCGGCAGCAGCTTCTCCAGCGGGGCCAGATCGACCGTGGTCCCCGGGCGTTGGAGGAACCGGCGGAACCTGGTCTTCAACCGTTGCGACACACCCATGAGCCGCAACGGTACGCGACCGGAGCGATCTTGGACGTCCCGCCTGCCCCCGTTCCGACCCACCACATCCGCGCGATCATGCGCTCTTCGGGCTTCACACCGAGGGTGTCCAGCGGATAGGCGCGACCGGACGGCGAGAGCGCGGGCGTCGACGAGGGTCGATCGGGGCGCGATCTGAGGTTCATCAGCCGGGAACGTGCCCGGCGCACGCTGCTGATCAAGCTGAGAACCGGTCCGGTTAGCGTGCGGGGTGCTGGGAAACCCAACTCCCGGCGAGGGGGTGCCTGTGCGCAGCAACGAATCTCTGGTCTCGCCGGTGGTGGAGGCCTGGGCAACCTATCGGACCACCTCGGCCGCCGACTGGCCGACCCGACGGCTGCTGCGGGCCAAGGGAGACAGCCGGGTCAGCGTGGTGCTGCCGGCCCGCAACGAGGAAGCCACCGTGGGGGCGATCGTGGCCACCATCCGTGAACACCTGATGGACCGGGTGTCGCTGGTCGACGAGCTGATCGTGGTCGACTCGCGGTCCACCGACCGCACCGCGGCGGTGGCCCGGTCCGCCGGCGCCGAGGTGGTCAGCCAGGACGTGATGACCCGGGGGTTGCCCCGGCTGACCGGCAAGGGCGACGCGCTCTGGGCCGGCCTGGCCGCGGCCGAGGGTGACGTGGTGGCCTTCGTCGACGCCGACCTGCGCGAGTTTCGACCGCACTTCGTCACCGGCCTGCTCGGCCCGCTGCTGACCGATCCGTCGGTCGACTTCGTCAAGGGCTTCTACCACCGGCCCCTGGTCAGCACCAACGGTGTGGAGGCCGACGGCGGCGGCCGGGTCACGGAGCTGGCGGCCCGGCCGATGCTGAACCTGTTCTGGCCGGAGTTGGCCGGGTTCGTCCAGCCCCTCGCCGGTGAGTACGCCGGTCGCCGGGAGGTGCTCGCGCGGGTGCCGTTCGTCTCCGGCTACGGCGTCGAGACCGCCATGCTGATCGACCTGCTGGAACTCGTCGGGTTGGACGCGCTGGCCCAGGTGGATCTCGGCGAGCGCAAGCACCGGCATCAGGACACCGCCGCGCTGGGCCGGATGTCCGCCCAGATCATGCTCACCGTCTGGTCGCGGTTGCAGCGCCGGGGCTGGGCGAACCCGGAGGTGCTGCCCACCGCCCTGCTCACCCAGTTCCGCCGGGGCGGCTCCGACGCGCTGCCGAACCTGGACCGGGAGATCGTGGTCAGCGACGTCGCCGTGGAGGAACGGCCGCCACTGGCGGAACTGCGGCACCGGCTGCCGCGCCGCCGGGTCACCGCCGCGTGACGTGACGTGTCCGGGCCCACGTCGCGTTTCACCCGGTCAAGGGCCGGGTACCTGCCAGGCTCTGCGGACAGCGCCGAGACGAGGGCGGAGATGGCGAGCCGGATCATCAGCCAGGTACACGACGAAGCACACTGCACCGTCGTGCGCCTCACCGGCACCCTCGACATGACCTCGATGCGCCAGGTGTACGCGCTTCTGGAGGAATGTCTGGACCGGCAGCCCGACGCGCTGCTGGTCGACCTGACCGAGTTGGCGGTGCGTGAGGAACTGGCGGTCTCCGTCTTCGCCGCCGTGGCGCGCCGCGCTGCGGGTTGGCCGGTCGTTCCGCTGGTGCTCTGCACGCCGCACCCGGACGCCGCCGCGCTGCTGGCCGGGTCGGCGGCCTGCCGGGTGCTGCCGGTGGAGGACAGCTGCGACGAGGCGAGCCGGGTGGCCGAGGCGTCCGCGGTGACCCGGCTGCGGTTGCGTCTGGACCCGGTGGCAACGGCGTGCCGGCGGGCGCGGGAACTGGTGGCCGACGCGTGTGCCCGGTGGAACCTGCCCGAGGTGGCCGGTCCGGCCTCGGTGGTGCTCAGCGAGTTGGTCGGCAACGTGGTCCGGCACGCGGGCACCCCGATGCAGGTCACGGTGACCCTGCGACGGCCCTGGCTGCACCTGACCGTGGTCGACGGCAGCAGCGCGGCCGCCCGGCAGGGTGAGTCCGGACACCGCGACGAGGGCGGCCGAGGGCTGTTGCTCGTCCGCGAGCTGGCCGACCACTGGGGCAGCGCCCCGGCCGGCAGCGGAAAGGCCGTCTGGGCAACACTACCGGCGAATTGACCGAAATTACCGCTCTCGCCTGGTTACATGGTCGACGGGGTGGGTAGCCACGCCCGTCCTTTATCTGTCATCAGCGGGGTGAGCGTTCATGCCCAAGCGGGTAACCACCGAACCCGGACAGGACCGAGGGCCGGCGATTCTCGCCCCGGCCCGGTTCGGCGGCTATCCCGGACCGCTGCGCAGACCGCTGCCGGGCGGCAAGCTGGTCAGGTTCCTGGCCACCACCGACCACAAGCAGATCGGTCTGCTCTACCTGCTGACCTCGTTCGGCTTCTTCCTGCTGGCCGGGATCGAGGCCATGCTGATCCGTGCCGAGCTCGCCCGGCCGGGTCTGCAGTTGCTCTCCGCAGAGCAGTACAACCAGCTCTTCACCTCGCACGGCGCGGTGATGCTGCTGCTGTTCGCCACTCCGGCGGCGTTCGGCTTCGCCAACTACATCGTGCCGATCCAGATCGGTGCCCCGGACGTGTCGTTCCCCCGACTCAACGCGTTGGCCTACTGGCTCTACCTGTTCGGCGGGTTGATGGTGGTCGGCGGGTTCCTGACTCCGCAGGGGTCGGCGGACTTCGGCTGGACCGCGTACACCCCACTGAGCACCAGCGAGCACTCCCCCGGCGTCGGCGCGAACATGTGGGTGATCGGGCTGGTGGTCTCCGGTCTGGGCACCATCCTCGGCGCGGTGAACCTGATCACCACGATCCTGACCCTGCGCGCGCCGGGCATGACCATGTTCCGGATGCCGATCTTCACCTGGAACATGCTGTTCACCAGCGTGCTGGTGATCCTGGTCTTCCCGCTGCTCGCCGCGGCGCTGCTGGCGCTGAGCGCCGACCGGCTGCTCGACGCGCAGGTGTTCAACCCCGACACCGGTGGACCGATGCTCTGGCAGCACCTGTTCTGGTTCTTCGGTCACCCCGAGGTCTACATCATCGCGCTGCCGTTCTTCGGCATCATCACCGAGGTCATCCCGGTCTTCTCCCGCAAGCCGATCTTCGGCTACACCGGACTGGTGCTGGCCACCGTCGCGATCACCGTGCTGTCGATGACGGTGTGGGCGCACCACATGTTCACCACCGGCCAGGTGCTGCTGCCGTTCTTCAGCATCCTCAGCTATCTGATCGCGGTGCCCACCGGGGTGAAGTTCTTCAACTGGATCGGCACCATGTGGAAGGGGCAGCTCACCTTCGAGACGCCGATGCTGTTCTCCATCGGCTTCCTGGTGACCTTCCTGTTCGGTGGGCTCACCGGCGTGCTGCTGGCCAGTCCGCCGGCCGACTGGCACACCCACGACACCTATTTCGTGGTGGCCCATTTCCACTACGTGGTTTTCGGCACGGTGGTCTTCGCGCTCTTCGCCGGCTTCTACTTCTGGTGGCCGAAGATGACCGGGCGACTGCTCGACGAGCGGCTCGGCAAGCTGCACTTCTGGACCATGTTCATCGGCTTCCACGGCACCTTCCTGGTGCACCACTGGCTGGGCAACGAGGGCATGCCCCGGCGGTACGCCGACTACCTGCCCACCGATGGGTTCACCACGCTGAACATGGTCTCCAGCATCTTCGCCTTCGTGCTGGGCGCGTCCACCCTGTTCTTCATGTGGAACGCCTGGAAGTCCTGGCGTTACGGGGCCGAGGTGACCGTGGACGACCCCTGGGGCTTCGGCAACTCCCTGGAGTGGGCCACCACCTGCCCGCCGCCGCTGCGCAACTTCGACCGGATGCCCCGGATCCGCTCGGAGCGCCCCGCGTTCGACGCCAAGTACGGCGAACTCGTCTCCGACCTGGGCCGCGACCTTCCACAGCGGACCACCCGGCCGCCCCAGGAGTTCCGCGACGAGATCCACCGCGAGGTGCACGCTCCGGAGTCGCCGAGCGCCGAGGGCGCGCACGGCGCGCGGGAGGCGGTCGCGTACCAGCCGGCGCCGCAGTCCGGTGCCCGGCCGGTGGAGGTGCCGGAGCCGGAGGACGTACGCCGGCCCAGCTTCGAGGAGACCGACGAACCGGAGGGGAACCCGCTCGGCGCGCAACGCGACCCGCAGCCCAATGACCGGTGGCGGCATCCGCGTGGGCCTGGGGACACTCCGGAGAACTGACGACGGGGTACGGGTCGGGGCGACACCTACCGGTGCCGCCCCGATGCCGTGGTCAGCGGCTGCGCACCGCAGCCGCGGTACGCGACTGGTTGGTCGCCTCGGACTCGGCGGGACCGTTCTGCCAGGGTGGCGGCGCGTCGGCGAGCATTGCCTGACGTAGCCAGGTCAGCGCCCTCGACAGCAACCGGGACACGTGCATCTGGGAGATGCCGAACCGGGCGGCGATCTCGGCCTGGGTCTGATTGCCGTAGAACCGCATGGCCAGGATCCGCCGCTCCCGCCAGGGCAGCCGGTGCAGCAGACCACTGACGGTCACCCGGTCGTCGACCGACTCCAGCGCGATGTCCGACTCGCCGACCAGGTCGCCGAACTCCGCCGAACTCTCCCCGCCGACCGGCGCGTTGAGCGACGCCGGGCTGTAGCCGGCGGCCGACTCCAACGCGGCGAGGATCTCCTCCTCCGGCGTCTCCAGTCGTTTGGACAGCTCGGCCACCGTGGGTGCCCGGGACAGCTCGCTGGTCAGCGCCGCCGTCGCCTGTCCCACCTCCAGGATCAGGTCGCGTAGCCGGCGGGGCACGTGCACACCCCAGGTGCGATCCCGGAAATGCCGCTTGATCTCGCCCACGATGGTGATTGCCGCGTACGCGGTGAACGAGCCGCGTTCCGGGTCGTACCGGTCGACCGCGTTGACCAGCCCCAGACGGGCCACCTGCTCCAGATCCTCCAGTGGTTCCCCGCGTCCCCGGTAGCGGCGGGCCAACCGGCCGGCGAACGGCAACGCGAACCGAACCAGGTCGTCGCGTGCCTCCTGGCGACGCTCCGGCGGCAGTCCTTCGATGCGCGCCGCGTACGCCAGCGCCGCGGCGTCAAGGTCCTCCAGCCCCCGATCGGTGGGTGGAGGTGTGGTTGTGGTGGTCTGTCCGAACATCCGCGCTCCCTCGGGAAGGACCCCGCCCGGATTCACCGACACCGGGCACGCGCGTAGGCACGCACGGGCCTGTAAGTGGGTTACGTACTGGGATGCCAGCGGGCGGACGGCGCCGCGCCACGCAAGGTGATCAGCCTGTCGCAGCCGGCGGTGTTCCCGCTCCGTAGGTACTCAATCACGGGTTCCCGGGTTCGCGAGGATGTTTCGTCAGCCTGGTCTCAACAGATCAGCAGGCCGTGGTGGCCGCCGCCGTCGCGCAGTGCGGCAATGGCCTCGGAGATCCCGAGTGGCGCCGGGTTGGGCAGGTCGTAGGGCTGGGCGCGGAGCACCTCGGTGGCCCGTCGGGTGGGTACCGAGGTGACCGGGTAGCCGCGCGCCGAGGTACGGTCCAGGGCCCGACGCCGTCGGCCGAAACCGGCGACCGCCAGCCACTGCGGCAGGCCGGCCAGCGCTGGTGAGCGTACGCCCGGCGGCTCGGGCAGCACGTCGACCGAGGTGAACGACTCGCTGCCGGCCAGCCACCACTCCACCTGCTCGACGCTGCGCCGGGTGGCGTTCTCGCACCAGTACGGCACCAGCCCGGCCCGGAGCACCTGCCAGGGGTCGAGCAGTCGGCCGCACTCGACCACCAGCCGGTCACCGGTCTTGCCGGCCCCCCGCAGCCAACGCCGGTACAGGTCGGCGGTGGCCGCGCTGAGCGCCGCTGGCGTGGGTACCAGGATGCGGTGCAACGGATGACCGTGCCGGGCGGTCCAGTCCCGTACGCCCTGGTCGAAACCGGACTCCACGCCGTGCTCGGCGGCGGCGGGCGGCGCGGAGATCTCCGGTGGGTCCCAGCGGGCGCTGTCGCCGCCGGCCGAGCGCAGTACCTGGCGCAGCGCGTGGCTGTCGGGATGGAAGTCCACCGGGCTCAGGCCGCTGGCCGGGCAGCCCAGTTGGAAGCTGTGACCGTCGGCGGCGTCGACCACCGGCCAGGTCCGGGTGTCCCGCAGCACCAACACCGGAGCGCCGGGTGCCAGCCGGTCGGCCAGGAAGCTGCGGTACGCCGCCGGCAGCGCCTGCCAGCGGCCGGTCAGGGCCACGGTCGCCCCGGCCAGCGCGCCCCGGCTGGCCGGGCAGTGCACCTGCCGCAGGTGCAGGTCGGGGTTGCCGGCCAGCAGCCGTCCGGCGAGCGCCGCGCCGTGGTCCAGGGCGGCGCGGGGCCGGTCCACCGCGCCCTGCGGCCAGTGCGCGACCATCTCGAAGCCGGCGGGCAGCCAGGGCATGCCGAGCGCCACCGCCAGGTGTGCGACGCCGCCGTGCGGGGAGCCCAGCAGCACGCCGGGATACCGGCGACGCGGGTACTGATCGGCGAACCACCGGGCGACGCGCCCCGCGTCGACCTCGGCGGCCTGCCCGGCGGTGAGCGCGATCCGGCCGACCGAGCGGATCGCGGCGGCCCGCCGTACCGGGTCGGGCGTGCCGGCGAACCGGGACACCGGCCCGGCGTGTCCGAGGTCGGCGCAGTCGTTGCCGCGTAGGGCGCGGGCGGTGGCCGCGACCAGCGTCCGGGTGGTGCTGTCGGCGGCGACGACGCGGTCACCGGCCATGCCGGCGCCGGCCGCCGTCAGTCCCGGGCGCACCGTGCGCACCGGCTCCACCTTGCCTCGATCGCTCACCACGCGGCCCGGCTTCCCGCCACGATGCGGGTTAAACAGGGCATCCCTCCACCGAGCGGCACTAATCAGCGGATCTTGTGCGTTCCCGACAAGACCGACCAGCCCGCCATCGCCGGACCACCACTGCCAGCCAGCAACACACGGGATGTTGCTGCCTCCGGCGGCGGCGAGGCCGCAGGGTCCCCGATGTTGTCGCAGGAGTGGCGGATCAGCGCGTCCGTCAGCACCTCCAGCACGGACGGCCGGTCGGCGTTCAGCACCTCGTCCCATGCCGCGCCGACCAGCTCCGGCCGATCGACGCGGACCCCGTGCAGGCCGAGCAGCCGAGCCCAGCCGGCGTAGGGGACGTCGTCGGTGACGGACCGGGCCGGGTCCGGGTGCCGGGGATGACCGGAGCGGCTGTTGCAGACCAGCACCACCAGGCGCGGGTCAGGCCACACCGATCGCCGCCGGGCGACGGTGACCAGCTCCGCCAGGCCCTGCGCGCGCATCCCGTCGTCGGCGACCAGGGCGACCACCGGCCGATCGGGCGCGGCCAGCTTCACGGCGACGGCGTACGGCAACGCGCCACCGGGCAGCCCGGCCGGACCCACGACGGCGACCGCGCAGGGTACCCCCGGGGTGTGCCTGAGGCCGGTCGTCGGCAGGGTGCCGTCGATGACCACCGTCGCGGTCGGCGGCAACCGGGTGGACAACTCGTCGAGCACGAGCCGCGCGGCGAACCCCGGGGACCCGACCCGCACCCGGTCGTCCGCCGGCCGGTACGGCAACACGAGGCCCACCGGACCGCCGCGCGAGGCGGCGCGCAGCGCCTCGTCCATCAACTTCGGCACCCGCGCCGGGTCGGCGGCGTACCGGACGCCGTGGCACACCTCGGTGAGCAGGCGCGTCGTGACACCCACCTCGTGGTCCGGTACCGGGCCAGGCTCGGCGACGAGGGCGAGCACCGGCGACCCGGCGCGGCGGGCGGCGTCGAGCCCGGCGAGCAGGCCCGCGGCGGCCACCCCGCCGGCCGCCAGGCAGACGCCCGGCTCGTCGGTGAACCGGGCGTGCCCGGCCGCCATGACCGCAGCGCTCTCCGCGTCGCGGGTGGGCACGAACTCCGGGTCGCCCCCGGTGGCGCCGAGCGCCTCGACCAGCGACGCGACCGGTTCCTCCGGATGACCGAAGACCCGGGGAATCCGCCCGGTCGACAGCCGGGCGACCACCGCGTCAGCGACGCTCGGGTCAGGCACCGCCCCGGCCCGGAGTGACCGGGTCGACGTAGCGCAACACCGCGCCCACCCCGTCCATGAGCTGCGGTGCCTCGTCCGGACCGAGCACGGTCAACTCGGCGTCGGTGCCCACCAGGGCACGCACCAGCGCCGCGTCGGCCCGGACCCGCTCGGGTTCGGCGACCGTGGCCAGCTGGCCCGGCTCGGTGGCGATGTCGGTGGCCGCCGGACCGATCCACAGTTGGCCGTCCGCCGACGGGTCGTCGACGATCAGCATCGTGTCGACCTGGTTGCGCTGCAACGCGGCCACCACGGCGTCGAGGCCGGCGCCGACGTCCTCCTGCGTGCCGAAGCGGTCCAGGGTCGCGTTGACCCGCTGGTCGGCCACCTCGGCGATGGTCTGCACGGTCAGGTCGTCCAGCAGGGTCTGGTCGGCGCCATCGGCCCGCGAGCCGGCGTCGGTGCGCACCACCATGTCCTGCCAGCGGACCGGCATCTGCGCGGCGATCATGCCGGTGGCGCGGACGTCACCGGCAACCACCACCACCTCGGCACCGACCCGCTCGGCCAGTTCGACCGTCGCGGCGGTGACGTCACCGGCGTTGTGATGCCACGCCTCCATCGCCGCCCGTTGGTAGCGCGACTGGGACCAGCCGCCGGGCTGGACCCGGCGCAGCGGGTAGCTCTCCCGGCCGGCCACGTGTGCCCGGCGCGGCACTCCGCCGGCGCTGACCGACATCGCGTCGGCACCGGTCCGGTCGGCCAGCACCCGGACCCACGCCACCTGCTCACCCCGTTGGGCCAGCAGTGGCATCACGTGCGGCAACGGGTCGAAGGCGGCCAGGTCCCGACGCGGCGGGGCGGACAGGTACTCGGAGAGCACCACCTCTCCCTGGGTGCCGAACACGGCCAGCCCGTAGTCGCCGGGCATCGGATCATGCCCCCGGACGACCCGGTCGATGGCGGCAAGCGTCGGCTCGTCCGCCCCCTGCTCGGCAAGTTGCTGTTGCAGGCCGCGCCAACGCAGATCGAGTGCCGCGTGCGCGTCCTCGGTGTCCAGGGAAGCGTCCAGGTAGACCGAGCACCACGGGCCTGGACGCTGGTACAGCGGGCGCAGGAAGGACAGCTGCATGCTCGACCCCTTTCCAGCTCGGCCCACCGCTTACCCGCGTCGCCGTCCTTGTCACCTGCCGGCAACCGCGTGACCAGTTTTCATTCACGTCGTTCAACCCCGAGGATCGATACGATCCGTAGGCGTAGGCGGACTCTGGGTGGTGAAAATGGACGCGACATCGTATTCCCGGCGCAGCCTGCACCCCACCGGGCGCATCCTCACCGCGCAGATCGTGCGCCTGATGGACGGGTATCCCCGGGAGGTGCGGGTGGGGCAGCCGGTGCTGGTGGTGGTGCTGGCCGCGGCCGGGGTGGCCGGCCTGCTCGCCCGGCTGGTACGGGCCCTGCTCTCGGCCGGCTCCGGCACAGGCAGACGCAGCTTCAAGGAGCTGAAGAAGGGCCCCGAGTACCTGGTCACCCCGGTTCGCCTGCGGGACGCCGACGGCCGGCTCTACGAGGTGGAGTTGCACGGGCACCTGCCGCAGAGCGCCCTGCATCCGGCCGACCACGTCCAACTGACGCTGCGCGATCAGGGCGATCCCGACCTGGCCCCCAAGATCGAACGGATCGTCAATCTCACCACGGGGCAGTTGCTCCGGCCGCGTACGGCCACCATGTGGTCGCACCTGGGGCCACCGCTACTGCTCCAGGCGATGCTGGGCGTCCTGGTCATCGCCACGGTGGCCGCCTGCACGGCAGTGACCTGAGGCGGGCGGCCTCAGCCGACGGGAGCGGGCTCCGGGGCCGACTCGGTGACGTCGAGCATGCCCCGCCGCCGCGCCCAACGCTCGAAGACGACCGTGGCGAACGGCGGCACCGCACAGGCCAGCGCCACCCCCGTGGCCAGCAGGCTCCACCGGTGCACCCGCGCCACCGCCAGGACCAGCACGCCGTACGCGACGAAGAGGGCACCGTGGATCGGGCCGAAGACCTGCACGCCCAGCTCGTTGCCGGGCGGGCCGTACTTGACCACCATCCCGGCCAGCAGGCCAGCCCAGGAGAACGCCTCCGCGATCGCCGCCACCACGAACAGTCTGGTCACCTTGTCACGCACGACGGCCATGCTACGGACCACTCGACCGGTCCCGACCTCCGCAGGGGTGGCATGGACGTGAGACGTTCGGGGTACCAGCGGTGACAGGGTGGTGACCAATGGGCGAAGAAGTCGGCGTACAGACCTTCAGCCGCCAGGATCGAGTTCGCTACCGGGACAAGGTGCGCCGCTGTCTCGACGTCTTCGCCGAGATGCTGCGCGAGTCCCGGTTCGACGTCGACCGGCCGATGACCGGGTTGGAGATCGAGCTCAACCTGGTCGACGCCGAATCGATGCCGGCGATGCGCAACTCGGACGTGTTACGCGCGGTGGCCGACCCGAGCTTCCAGACGGAGCTGGGCCAGTTCAACGTCGAGATCAACGTCGCACCACGGCGACTGGCCGGCACCGGCACCGCCGAGTTCGAGGAACACGTACGCGCCAGCCTGAACGCGGCCGACCGGCAGGCTCGCACGGTCGGCGCGCACCTGGTGATGATCGGCATCCTGCCCACCGTGCGGCCGGAGCACCTGACCGCCGCCACCCTGTCGGCCAATCCGCGGTACGCGCTGCTCAACGAGCAGATCTTCGCGGCTCGCGGCGAGGACCTGCGGATCGCCATCAACGGAGTGGAACGGCTGGCGGTCACCGCTGACACGATCACGCCGGAGGCGGCGTGCACCAGCACCCAGTTCCACCTTCAGGTCAGCCCCGGCCAGTTCGCCGACTACTGGAACGCCGCCCAGGCCATCGCCGGAGTCCAGGTGGCGCTCGGCGCGAACTCTCCGCTGTTCTTCGGCCGTGAGCTGTGGCGCGAGACCCGGGTTCCACTGTTCCAGCAGGCCACCGACACCCGGGCGGAGGAGATCAAAACCCAGGGCGTACGCCCCCGGGTCTGGTTCGGGGAACGCTGGATCACCTCCGTGTTCGACCTGTTCGAGGAGAACGTTCGGTTCTTCCCGGCGTTGCTGCCGGTCTGTGATCCGGAGGACCCGTCCGAGACGCTCGCTGCCGGCGGCGTACCGAACCTGGCCGAGTTGCGGCTGCACAACGGCACCGTCTACCGGTGGAACCGGCCGGTCTACGACGTGCTGCGGGGTCGGCCGCACCTGCGGGTGGAGAACCGGGTCCTGCCGGCCGGCCCGACCGTGCTGGACACCGTAGCCAACGGAGCGTTCTACTTCGGGCTGGTCCGGGCGCTCGCCGAGGCCGACCGGCCACTGTGGTCACAGATGTCGTTCAGTGCCGCCGAGGAGAATTTCAACACCTGCGCCCGACACGGCATCGACGCCCAGGTCTTCTGGCCCGGTCTGGGCTATCTGCCGGTGACCGAGTTGGTGCTGCGCCGCCTGCTGCCCCTGGCCCACCATGGTCTGGACCGTTGGGGTGTCGAGCCGGACGAGCGAGACCGGCTGCTCGGCATCATCGAGCAGCGCTGCCTCACCGGCCGCAACGGCGCCAGTTGGCAGGTGGCGACCCTGCACCGGTTGGAGTCGACCGACCAGTTGGAGCGCCCGGACGCCCTCCGCGAGGTGGTCCGACACTACGTGGAGCTGATGCACAGCAACCGACCGGTCCACGAGTGGCCGATCCCCTGACCACCTCCCGACACTACGGGTGACCGCGCCGTCACGGCCGTTACCGTGAGTGAGTTTCGTCCGCCAGGGGGAGAGGACCCGCTGATGCCGCGGTCACCACGTCTCGCCGTCCCACTCACCGTCGCTCTACTCGCCGTCAGCCTGCCGCTGCCCGCCGCAGCGAGCCCTGGGCTCGCGCGGCCCGACGCCGCCCCGGCGGTCGCGTCCACGTTCGCCACCGGGTCCCACCGACCGACGGCGGCCGGGCGAACCACCGCCACCTCCCTCGGCCAGGTGCAAACCACCCTGCGGGACGCGGCCACCGGCGCCGCCGCGCGGGGCTGCGTGTCCCTGGTCCCGGTCGACCGCGACCGGCTCACCATCGTGAGCCTCGGCGAGGAACAGGCCGGTCGACACGCCGGCTGCACCGGCGTCGACGGCGGGGCCCTGGTCGCTGCCGACGTGCCACCCGGCCGCTACCGTCTGTTGGCTCGCCCCTACGACAAGCTGCGGCACGGCCTGCAGTGGGTCGGTCGGCACGGCGGCACCGGGCAGCGGGAGCACGGGGTGACCATCCAGGTCCGGCCGGGCCGGACGGTCACCGCCCCGACGGTCCGGTTCGACCCGCCGGGCACGGTCACCGGCCGGGTCACCCGCGCGGCGGACGGCACTCCGGTCTCCGCCGGATACGTGCTGCCGCTGCCGGTCGTCCCGCATCCGAAGTACGGCGACCACGGCCCGATGACCGACGACGACGGCCGCTACACGCTCAACGGCCTCGGGCCGTACCACTGGCCGTTGTACTTCACCGGCTACGGGCTGGCCAGCCAGTGGTCCGGCGGGACGACCGACCGCACGCAGGCCCGCACCGTACGGGTCCGGGCCGGCGCCACCGTCACCGCCGACCAGAGACTGGTAGCGGGCAGCGTGGTCAGCGGGACCATCGCCGTCGCCGAACTGCCCAACTACTCCCAGGTGATCGCCTTCCACGCGCGCACCGGTGACGTGGTGGGGACGGTCGACGTGGGTGCCGACTACACCCTGCGGCTGCTGCCTGGGCAGCGGGTGCTGCTGCGCTGCGACTGCGCGTACGCGCCGAGTCGCTGGTTCCCCAACGCGGCGGAGGTGGCCGGGGCGCGGCCGGTGCGGGTCGGGCCCGCCCCGGTCACCGCGAGCTTCGACCTGACCGGTCCCGCCACCGCGTCGACCCGCTGACGAGCATCCGGAGCCGACCACCGGTCGACCCGGTGGCCGGCGGTCAGCCCCGGCGCAACGCGTCGAGGGTGAGTTCGGCGGCCCGGGCGAGCAGGGCGTCGTCGCTGTCGGCGTCGGGCCGGTCCCGGCTGGAGAGCACGGCCAACACGATCGGCGCCCGATCCGGCGGCCAGACGACCGTGATGTCGTTGCGCGTCCCGTAATCGGCCGTGCCGGTCTTGTCACCCACCTCCCAGCCGTCCGGCGCTCCGGCCCGGATCGTCGTGTCGCCGGTGGTGTTGCGCTTGAGCCAGTCGACCAGCACGGCCCGGTCCCCCGCCCAGAGGGCGTCCAGAGCGGAGATGTAAAACTTTCTAGACACGGTGTCAAAAAATCCTTACTCTGGTCGTGTCAATGATTCTTTACATCGAGGAGCCGGGTGATGACACACCAGGAGAAGCGGGCCTGGATCATGCTGGTGGTCAGCGCGGTCGCCTACGCCGTCTACGTGACCGTGGTTCTGAGCCGGGTCGACGACGGGCGGCTGACCTCCACGCCGTACGCCGCCGCTCTGCTCTGGACGATCGGCGGCGCCATCGCCGCCAGCATCGTCGTCGAGATCGCGATGGGCGTCGCGAACCCCCGCGCCTCGCGGGTCAGCGACGACCGCGACCGGGAGATCGGCCGGCTCGGCGACCACGTCGGGCAGGCGTTCGTGGGGATCGGGGCGGTGTCGGCGATGCTGATGGCCCTGGCGCAGTGGCACTGGTTCTGGATCGCCAACGTGATCTACCTCTGCTTCGTGCTGTCCGCGGTGATCGGTTCACTGGCGAAGGTGATCGTCTATCGGCGGGGCGTGCCGCAGTGGTGAAGCCGACCCGCGTCACGAACACCATCCGGGCGCTGCGGTTCGCCCGCGACGAGATGACCCAGGCAGAGCTGGCCGAGCGGCTCGGCGTGACCCGACAGACCGTGATCGCGATCGAGCAGGGCCGCTACTCCCCCTCGCTGGAGATGGCCTTCCGGATCGCCAACGTGCTCGGCGTACGACTCGACGACGTGTTCCAGTACCCCGAGGAGGAATCGTGAAGGCGATCGTGTACGACCACTACGGCCCGCCGTCCGCGCTCCGGCTCCGGGACATCGACCGCCCCGCCGTCGGCGACCACGAGGTGCTGGTGCGGGTCCATGCCGCCGGTGTCGACCCGGGAGTGTTGATCTTCCTTGCCGGGCGTCCCTACCTGGTACGGCTCGCCGCCGGACTGCGCCGGCCCCGGGTGCCGGTACTCGGCCGCGACGTGGCCGGCGTGGTGGCCGAGGTCGGTGCCCGGGTCACCCGCTTCCGCCCCGGCGACGAGGTGTACGGCACCTCGCTAAGGGGGTCGTACGCCGAGTTCACCGCCACCCACGAACGGCGGCTGGCGCGTAAGCCGGCGAACCTGACCTTCGCGCAGGCCGCCGCCGTGCCGGTCTCCGGGATGACGGCCCTGCGCGCGGTCCGTGACACCGGCCGGGTGCGTCCCGGTCACCGGGTGCTGGTCATCGGCGCGGCGGGCGGGGTCGGGTCCCAGGCCGTCCAGGTCGCCAAGGCGTACGGGGCGACCGTCACCGGTGTCTGCTCCCCCGCGGCGATCGACTTCGTCCGCTCCCTCGGTGCGGATGACGTGCTCGACTACACCCGTGAGGAGGTCGACCGGGACGGCCCGGTGTACGACGTGGTCATCGACACCGGCGGCAACCGCCCGTTGTCGCTGCTGCGACGTGCGCTGACCTCGCGCGGGACGCTGGCACTGGTCGGTGGCGACTGGACCAGGGGTGGGGCGTTGCTCGGCGGGTACGGCCGGCAGATCTTCGGGGCGCCGCTGTTGTCGACGGTCGTCGGCCATCGGCTGCGTTCCGTCAGTGCCCAGGAGCGCACCGAGGATCTCGACACGTTGGGCGACCTGGTCGGGTCCGGCGCGCTCACCCCGCCGATCGACCGCAGCTATCCGCTCGCGGAGACGGCCGACGCGCTGCGCCACTTCACCGACGGCCACCCCGCCGGCAAGATCGTCATCACCGTCGACTCGCACGACCGGTGATCCGACGGCCCGGTGGGTCGAATCAGACCCGGACGGTCCCGCCCGCCTCCAACGGGCGGGACCGAACCGGGCTCAGGAGGAGGGCACGTAGAGCATGCGCCCGGTGGTGTCGGGTCGGGTCTCGGTGACCACGCCCGGGGTCGCGTCGGCCAGCACCTGGGCGTGCACCTGGGCGGGGGTCCAGGTCGGGTTCTCGGCGAGAATCAGCGCGGCGGCACCGGCCACGTGCGGCGCGGCCATCGACGTGCCGGTCCGCGTCGTCACGGCGGTGTCGCTGCTGTGACTGGCGGAGACGATGCTCTGCCCGGGAGCGAACAGGTCCACGCACGGGCCGTGGTTGCTCAGCCAGGCGGCGCCGTCGTCCGACCAGGTCGAACCGACGGTCAGCACCGCCGGAATGAAGGCGGGCGTCTTCGAGCAGGCGTCGCCGGCGTCGTTGCCGGCCGAGGCGACCACGGTCACCCCCGAGTTGATCAAACCGATCGTGGCGGCCTCGTAGGCACCGGGGCTCAGCGAGGTGGACCGACCGAAGCTCATGTTGGCCACCGCCGGCTGCTGCGCGTTGGCGGTGACCCAGTCGATGGCCTGGGTGGTCGCGGCGATGTCACCGGTGGCGTCACACGCCCACACCCGCACCGCGACCAGAGTGACCTCCTTGGCCACCCCGTGGGTCTCGCCGCCGAGCGTGCCGGCAACGTGGCTGCCGTGCCCGTAGCAGTCGTCGGCGGTCCCGCCGTCGATCACGTCGATGCCGTTGAGGATCCGGCCGCTGAAGTCCTGGTGGGTGAGGCGGATGCCGGAATCGATGACGTAGGCGTGCACACCCTGGCCGGCCGAGGAGGGGTAGCTGAACGAGTTGTCCAGCGGCAGGTTGCGCTGATCGACCCGGTCGAGCCCCCACGACGGCGGGTTCGGCTGCGTGCCCAACGGCGCGGCGAGCGGCGCAGTCAGCGGCGTGGTGTCGGCCAGCCGCACCCGGCGGTTCTGCTCGACGAAGGCCACGGACGGCTCGGCGGCGATCCGCCGGGCCGCCGCCTCGCTGGCCTGGATGGTGAAGCCACGCAGAGCGGCCGCGTAGCGGTACCCGATCGTCCCGCCGTGCCGGTCGACCAGGGTCCGCGCCGTCCGCTCCACCGCGTCTCCGGCGGCTCGACGCGCCGATGCGGACATGGCACCGCCCGGTAGTCGACCGTCGCGCGCCAACACGCCGCTGTCCTTGAGCACGACGCTGTCCTTCAGCACCACGATGTAGCTGCCCGGCAACGCGCTCGACGCACCGGCTCCGACGATCGTGGCGGATTCCGTCGCCGCCGCCGGTGCGCCGGCCCCGACCAGCGACCCCGTCGCGACCGCACCTGCCAGCATCGTCGCGGCGATCCGGCGTGAGATGTGCTGCCTGTGCGAATTGACCTGCGGTAAGCGCATCTGCTGCCCTTCCGACCGACCCCCGTGGCGGTCCCCGCTGTCCCGCACGTCGACGGGGCCATCGATCGAAACCGATACTATCCGTCGGCAACCCGGCCCACCGACCCCGACGGGATGATGACGATCACTCGCTCCCCGCCAAGGAGATCGGCAAACTTTGATAGGATCCGCCACTTCCGACCACAGTGGAATGGGGAGGATCATCAATGCAGCTGGGACGACGAATCGTCCGCGTGTCAATCGCCTCCGCCGTGCTGGCCGCCGCAGTCTTCACCGCGCAGACCCAGGCAGCCGGTGCCAGCGACACCGCCGAGGTGCCGGCGGACGCCCTGGTCGCGGACGCCGAGAGCCGCACCAGCGCACAGCAGGCCCTGGCCAGCGTCGACCGGGCCGCCGCGCCGAAGCTGGCCGGTGACGAGGACGAGCAGCTCCTGCGGGCCACCAGCGGGATCACCGGCTTCGCCGGCATCTGGCAGGACGACAGCCCGACCGGGCCGGTGACCACGATCGCGGTCGCCGCCACCGGCACCCGGGCGGCGAAGGTGGCCGACGACGTACAGGCCGCGCTGCGCCGGCAACCGGCCGAAGCGGTGGCCCTCAACGCCGGCGCGAAGGCGCTCACCAGGGGCGACACGACCGTGCGCACGGTCGAGGTCACGTACGCCTTCGCGCAGCTCAAGCAGTGGCAGAACGCGATGGACGAACTGTTCGCAACCGGGTCGGCGACCTTCACCGACGCCGATGAGCGCCACAACAGCGTCACCGTCGGCGTCAGCGGCCCGGCGGCGCGGGCCGCCGTCGTCCGGCACGCCGCGAAGGCCGGCATCCCGCGTGACGCGCTGAACATCGTCGAGGCCACCTTCGGCCGCTCGCTGCGCGACGACCACCGGCCGGTGACCGGCGGCCAGCAGATCTCGTACGCCATTCCCGTGGTCGGGCCGATCGGCACCATCTTCCACACCGGCCAGTGCACCCTGGGGGTCACCGCCCGCCTGGTCAACACCAATCCGCAGCTGCCCGGCTACCTGACCAACTCGCACTGCTCGACCGACTACGCCCAGACCGACTACGTCTACCACTGGCAGCCCAGCATCCCCTGGGGTGCGCTGTGGAACACCGCCAACCGGATCGGTTACGAGGTGCTCGACCCGTCCCTCTACACCGGGGACCCGTACGGCTCCTCGGCGCTGGCCTGCCCGTCCGGCTACCAGTGCCGGCTCAGCGACGCGGCGTTCGGGGCGTTCGACGGCGACTACACCGGCACGGCGCGAGGCTGGATCGCCCGGCCCGCCAGCGCCGGCACCATCGAGTGGAACGGCTCCGACAAGTACCGCATCACCGCCACCGGCACGCCCAGCGGCGCGATCCGCGCGGTCGGGCGCACCTCCGGCATGACCACCGGCACGATCACCGGCAGTTGCGTGCGGATCGCCAACATCCAGGACATGCCGAACATCGCCCAGAACTGCCAGTACTTCGGTACGTACACGTCGCAGCCGGGCGACTCCGGCGGCCCGGTCTTCCAGCTCACCAACAGCCCGCTGGCCAACGACGTCACGTTCGTCGGGCTGAACTGGGGCTCCGGCACGGTCAACGGTCAGCCGATCGGCATCATCTCGTCGTGGCCGATGATGCAGGCCGACTTCTACCCGTACGACATCCGGGTCTGCGTCTCGGTCTACAGCTGCTGACGCTGCGGGCCGGCGGCGGTGTGCCGCCGGCCCGTCAGTAGGCGTAGAGCACTGTCCGGAAGCCCCACAGCGCCGTGACGGCCAGCACGGCCAGCGCCACCGCGATTGGCCACCGTCGTCCGCCCGGGCGGACGACGGCGAGGGCGGCCGTGGCCAGCAGGAGCGCCATGACGATCACCGTCCAGAGGGTCGCGGCGGGCACCCGGTCGGCGCTCCGGCAACCCGCCGGGGCGGGCAGCACCGCCGCGCAGAGGTCGTAGCGGGGCACGGCCAGCCACCAGTAGCCCGCCCAGGCGGCCACCGCGACGCCGACGGCGGCGGCGACCCCGAGCCAGGTACCGACGGGCACGGACCGACCCGAACCCACGATGCCACTCATGCCGATCAGTGTATTGACCGCTGTTCGGTGCACCGACCCCGGTCAGTCGACGCCGAACTCCATCGCGGCGCGGTCGAGCGCCTCGTCCTCCGCCGACGGGACACCCCGGGAGGCGATGGCCTCCGCGCCGCCCTCCGGCATCGCGCCGATCAGCCCGGTCGAGGCCGCCTGCGCGGCGCCGACGACCCGCTGCGGGGCACCGCCGACCATGCCCAGATGCGCGTACTGCTCCAGCTTGGCGCGGGAGTCGGCGATGTCGAGGTTGCGCATGGTGAGCTGACCGATGCGGTCCGCCGGACCGAAGGCCGAGTCGGTCGTACGCTCCATCGACAGCTTGTCGGGGTGGTAGCTGAAGGCCGGCCCGGTGGTGTCCAGGATGGAGTAGTCCTCACCCCGGCGCAGCCGCAGCGTGACCTCTCCGGTCACCGCGGTGCCGACCCAGCGTTGCAGCGACTCGCGCAGCATCAGCGCCTGCGGGTCGAGCCAACGCCCCTCGTACATCAGCCGGCCCAGCCGGCGACCCTCGTTGTGGTAGTTGGCCAGGGTGTCCTCGTTGTGGATGGCGTTGACCAGCCGCTCGTACGCGGCGTGCAACAGCGCCATGCCGGGCGCCTCGTAGATGCCCCGGCTCTTCGCCTCGATGATCCGGTTCTCGATCTGGTCGGACATGCCCAGGCCGTGCCGGCCGCCGATGGCGTTGGCCTCCAGCACCAGGTCGACCGCGCTGCCGAACTCCTTGCCGTTGATGGTCACCGGCCGACCCTGGTCGAAGCCGATCGACACGTCCTCGGTGGGAATCTCCACCGCCGGGTCCCAGAACCGGACCCCCATGATCGGATTGACCGTCTCGATGCCGGTGTCGAGGTGTTCGAGGGTCTTCGCCTCGTGGGTGGCCCCCCAGATGTTGGCGTCGGTGGAGTACGCCTTCTCGGTGCTGTCCCGGTACGGCAGGTTCCGCGCCAGCAGCCACTCCGACATCTCCCTGCGGCCACCGAGGTCACTGACGAAGTCGGTGTCGAGCCACGGCTTGTAGATGCGCAGCTGCGGGTTGGCCAGCAGGCCGTAGCGGTAGAACCGCTCGATGTCGTTGCCCTTGAAGGTCGAGCCGTCGCCCCAGATCTGCACGTCGTCGGAGATCATCGCCCGTACCAGCAGGGTCCCGGTGACGGCCCGGCCCAGCGGCGTGGTGTTGAAGTACGCCCGACCGCCGGAGCGGATGTGGAAGGCGCCGCAGGTCAGCGCGGCCAGGCCCTCCTCCACCAGGGCCGCGCGGCAGTCGACCAGACGGGCGACCTCGGCGCCGTAGCGCAGCGCCCGATCGGGCACCGAGGCGATGTCGGGCTCGTCGTACTGGCCGATGTCGGCGGTGTAGGCGCACGGAATGGCGCCCTTGTCGCGCATCCACGCGACCGCGACGGAGGTATCGAGGCCACCGGAGAAGGCGATGCCGACACGTTCACCGGTGGGCAGGGAGGTCAGAACCTTGGACACAAGGAAGAGTATGCACCAAGCCGCATACCCATGCAACTCGGTGCAAGGAAGGGCCCCTTGTTAACGCCTGCTGCACAGGAAGGGTCCCCTGCTAACAACACACCCGCCGCTCGTGCCGGATCGAGCACGGAGGGCACCGGTCAGACGGAGCCGGCGAACTGGCTCACGTGGTAGGCGGTGCTGCGGCCGTCCGGGGTCCGGGTCCACTTCGAGACCAGCAGGTGCAGGTCGTTGGCGGCCCGGCTGGACCACGGATGCACGAAGCCGCCGTACAACCCCGGCTCCTGCCAGCTGGTGACCTGGATCTTCTCCGCCGTCCAGACCCGGTCCGGTCCGGTGGCGGTCCGGGTGACGATGCAGCCGGTCGCGCAGTTCAGGTACGACATCACCCAGGTCCCGTCGGCGAGACGACGCACTGAGGGCTCCCCGAAACGGCCGGTGAGGATCGGAGTGCACGGTCGACCCCAGCCCCAGTTGGCGCCATTCCAGCCCCATCCCTCGTAGGACTCGGGGTAGAAGAGCCGGTCCCACCGGACCCGGCGCAACATCATCGGCCCGTGCTGCCGGCCCGAGCGCACCGAGAAGACGTAGACGTACTCGCCGTCACGTTGCATCGTCCACATCTGGAACGGGTCCTTGTTGTCGGCGGTGTTCCACCATTTCAGCGGCGTACGCACGAAGTCGTTGCCGTTGTCGGAGTAGGCCAGGCCGGCGTACCGCGACTTCCAGTCCGGCCCGGCCGGTCCGGCGGAGTTCCAGTTCTCGATGCTCATGTACGAGATCAACTGCCGCCCGGTCTCCGGGAAGCTGATCCCGTCGTTCGGGATGACGGTGACCTCCGGCAACCCGTCGATGCCAATGCCGTGGTGCCCGTTGTGCATCAGCTCGGGCGCCCGACCGTTGCCAGCCACCCGGGCCGCGCTGTCGAAGACCACTCCGCCCGGCGCCCCCGGATGGATGTTGGAGCGCAGCATCACCGGCGACCGCCAGTCGTTGGGCAGCGGCGGGCCCTCCGGCCACGGTGTGTTGAAGGTGTCGCCGAAGAGATATCCGATCGATCCGTTCTCCAGCACGTACGGGATGCCCAGGTCGGTGCCGGCCACCTGCCAGCGCCGGTTGGTGTCCAGGTCGGCCCCGGTGAGTCGCTTACGCCAGGCGGCGGCCTGGGCCGGACCCGGCGCGGCCAGGGCGGACCCGAGCATCCCGGCGGCGCCGGCTGCGGCGAGCCGACCGATCAGGGTACGACGACGCATGTTCATGACTGTCCTCTCCGACTCCGCGTCCGGCGGTCCCACGCGCGCCACCGGCCCTGCCCGGCGGGTGAACGGGAGCCATGGTGGAGAGATTCTCCACAATGACGGAGGTAAATGAAAGCCATTGACTCGGGCTAATGAGTTCGCTTCACTTTCTGCACGACGTGCCCCGGCCAGCCGGGACGAAGGAGGCAGCCGTGACCGACGTCCCCACCTCTGCTTCGATCAGCCGGCGTCGGTTGCTGGCCGGTTCGGTGACCGCCGCGGCCGCCGGGGTCCTCGGTGGCGGGCTCGCCACCCCGACCGTCGCCCACGCCGCCGCCAACGGGCACGGGCTGCGCATCGTCGACCGCAACGAAAACCAGGGCCGGCTCCAGTACTACCGCTTCGCCACCGACGCGATCGGCTGGAACCCGGGCGTGAACGTGCTGCTGCCCGACGGCTACCACACCAGCGGCCGGCGCTACCCCGTGCTCTACCTGCTGCACGGCGGCGCGCAGGACTTCCGGCACTTCCACCTGCGGGAGAACATCGTCAATCTGACCGCCGGGCGTCAACTCATCGTGGTCATGCCGGACGCCTCGACCGGCTGGTACAGCAACCCGGTGAACAGCCTGGTCGGTCCCCGCGACTGGGAGACCTTCCACATGGCCCAGCTGCTGCCCTGGATCGACGCCAACTTCCGCACCTTCGCCGAGTACGACGGTCGGGCGGTCGCCGGCTTCTCGATGGGCGGCTTCGGCGCACTCAAGTACGCCGCCAAGTACTACGGCCACTTCTGCTCGGTCAGCTCCCACTCCGGACCGGCGAGCCTGCGCCGCGACTTCGGCCTCGTGGTGCACTGGGCGAACCTCAGCTCGGCCGCGGTCGAACTCGGCGGTGGCACGGTCTACGGCGCGCCGTTGTGGGACGAGGCCCGGGTCAGCGCCGACAACCCCGTCCAACGCGTCCCGAGCTTCCACCACAAGCGGGTCTTCCTGGTCGCCGGCACCTCACCCGACCCGGTCAACTGGTTCGACACCGTCAACGAGACACAGGTCCTGGCGGGCCAGCGGGAGTTCCGTGCCGCGCTCGGCCGGGCCGGCATCCCGCACGAATGGCGTGAGGTGCCCGGCGGGCACTTCTTCCGGCACGACCTGTTCGCCCAGGACCTCACCGGGATGCTCGCCCGCCTCCGGCCGGCCGGCTGACCACCCACCCCGACGGAGGTTGCGATGGCCACCATCCCGTGGCTCGCCGACGTGCTGCGCGCCGAAGGCATTCCCGTTGTCGAGCACGGCGACTGGCGCAACCGCGCCGTGTCCGGCTCGTTCAACCCGATCGGCGTGCTCTGGCACCACACGGCGGCCTTCTCCAGCCCGACCAACCCGCACCCGGCGTTGAACATCTGCATCAACGGCCGCTCCGACCTGCGGGGACCGCTCTGCCAGGCGTTGGTGGACTACCACGGTGTCTTCCACGTCATCTCCGCCGGCCGCTGCAACCACGCCGGCGCCGCCCGCGCCAGCGGGCCGATCCCGGCTGGCGACGGCAACACCATGCTGGTCGGCTGGGAGATCGACTACGGCGGAGACCAGGCCACCGACCAGCACATGAACACCGCGCAGTACACCAACTCGGTGAAGGCCACCGCCGCCGTGCTCCGCCGGCTCGGCCGCGACGCCAGCTACGCCCGGGGCCACCGGGAGACCAGCACCGGCGGCAAGATCGACCCGTCGTTCATCGACCTCGACGCGATGCGCGCCGACGTCGCCCGGATGCTGGCCGGCGGCGGTGTCGGCGTGGCCGGGCCCGCCTACCTGTACGGGGACCAGCAGCACGTCGCCATGGTCAACACCGGCGGGACGTTGACCAACCTGTCCTGGTCACCGTCGACCGACATCGTCCGGCCCGACTGGGGCGGCGCGACGCTCACCGGTCGGACGGTCGGCTACGTCCACGACGGCCTGCAACACATCTTCGCCCGCGGCACCGACAACACGCTGCGCCACTGGTTCCAGGGCGGCACCGCCGCAGCGGGTCTGGACAGCTGGAACACCACCGGCCGGGTGATGTCGGACCCGACCGGGTTTCCCTACGGCAACCAGCAGCACGTGTTCTTCCGCAACCCGGACGGCAACCTGGAACACCGCTACTACGACACCGGTAACCGGCAACTCGCCGGCGGGCTCTGGCCGGGCGGCGCGTTCGTCGGAAATCCGTACGCCTTCGTCCACCGCGACCAGCACCACGTCTTCGGCCGGACCGCCACCGGCGGCCTGCTCCACTGGTACTGGTGGCCCGGCATCAATCCCAGCACCGACAACTGGGGCATCACTGCCGGCATCGCCTCCGACATCACCGGTTTCTCGTACGCCGGCAACCAGCACCACATCTTCTACCGCAACACCGAGGGCAACCTGCAACACCGCTTCTTCGACGACCCGTCCGGCACCCTCAACGGCGGAGTCTGGGCCGGCGGGAGCTTCGTCGGCAACCCGCACGCCTTCGTCCACCGCGACCAGCAGCACATCTTCGCCCGCCGCGCGAACGGCGACCTGGCCCACTGGTACTGGTGGCCCGGCATCAGCCCCGGCACCGACAACTGGGGCGCCGTCGGCGTCGTCACCGGCGACCCGATGGGCCTGTCCACCCCCGGCCAGCACCACGTCTTCTACCGCACCACCAACGGCACCCTGGCCCACCGCTACTTCAACGACGACACCGGTGTCCTCGACAGCGACAACTGGGGCGGCTCCTTCTGAGCCGGTGGCGCGACGAGCGGTCCCGAAGCGCCTCGCCGGCATCCTCCCGGGACCTACGGGGTGCCGCGCGACCACCCCTTCGCCGATCATGCAGTTGTGGCGCCGAGCAAATCGGAAGATTGTTCTCATTCCTGGCGCCATGACTGCATGATCGGCGAGAGAGGGTGGCCGGTCCGTTCGGAGACGTTGCCGGAGGGATCGTGGCAGCGCGGGTGATGAGTTGTGGGGGCCAAGGCCGTCATACCTGGGACGGACGCCACGAGGCGGGAAGGAAGACGTGATGGGTGTGGACACGCGGCTGGCGGAGCTGGGCGAGGTGGACGAGTCGGCGTTCGCCGGGCTGGCGCAGCGGCACCGGCGGGAACTGCACGTGCACTGCTACCGGATGCTCGGCTCGTTCGAGGATGCCGAGGACACCGTGCAGGAGACGTTTCTGCGCGCCTGGCGGCGACGGGAGACGTACGGGGGGCGATCGACGTTCCGAGCCTGGCTGTACCGGATCGCCACGAACGCCTGCCTGGACTTTCTCGCCAGGTGCCGCCCGGAGCCGGCGACCGGTGGCGAGGTGCGGTGGCTGCAGCCCTACCCGGACCGGCTGCTCGACGAGCTGCGCGCCAGCACCGCGGACGGGCCGGAGGCCGTCGCCGTCGCACGGGAGACGATCGAGCTGGCGTACCTGGTCGCGGTCCAGCATCTCGCGCCGCGCCCCCGGGCCGTGCTGATCCTGCGCGACGTGCTCGGCTGGCCGGCGAGGAATGTCGCGGAACTGCTCGGGGACTCCGTCAATTCGGTGAACAGCGCGCTACAGCGGGCTCGCGCCGGCATGCGGGAGCACCTGCCCGCCGAGCGGCAGGACTGGACCAGCGGCGAGGAGGACGCCGGAACGCGCGAGCTGGTACGCCGTTACACCGAGGCCAGCGTGGCCACGGACATCGACCGGCTCGCCAGACTGCTGCGCGATGACGTCCGCTGCTCGATGCCTCCCACGCCGGGCCTGCAGGTCGGTCGGGATGCGGTGGTGAACAACTGGGTCGAGGACGGCTTCGCGGGCATGACGGGCCTGGGTGCCGTGCCCACCGCCGTGAACCGGCAGCCCGCCGTCGCCTTCTACCACCGGCGGGAGCCGGCGGGCGCGTACCTGCCGTTGACGATCGACGTCCTGCGCATTTCCGGCGGGGCGATCACCGAGATCATCACCTTCCACGCCGACCGGTTTCCGCACCTCGGGCTGCCGGAGCGCCTGTCAGCGGAGGGCACGGCATGAACAACACCGACGACACCCGCGTCATCGCCGGCCCGGCATCGAGCCGAACCACCCGTGCCCACCCCTTCCGCCGGCTCGCCGGCACCGGCTTCGTCGCCACGCTTTCCGCGATGGCGGCCACCACCGGCACCGCCGCGCTCATCATGGCCGTCGGCGTCACCTTCGAGGTCGATGGTGGCGGGTCGATCCCGTTGGGCGGGTTCGCCGTGGTGACCGGCTTCTTCTCGGTCGTGGGTGTCGTCATTGCCGGTGCGCTGCTGCGCTGGAGCACTCGCCCCGCCGAGCGATTCGGGTGGACGGCGGTCGCGCTGACCGCGATCTCGTTGCTCCCGCCCGTCCTCGTCGGAGCAAACCCTGCCACCACCATCGCCCTGCTCGGCCTTCACCTCATCCCTGCGGCGGTGATGATCCCCACCCTGATCCGCAGTCTCCGCTCCGCCAGCCTCGCCTCCTCTACGCTGACGCAGCCGCCTTCGTCATGAAATCTTGGACAGTTTCCGTTACCAGCTAACGGAAACTGTCCAAGATTTGATGGCTCCTGCGGCAGCGGGTCGGCCAGGGTGTCCTGATGCTGGCCGAGATTCCCGACGAAGGCGCCGACGCCCTTCAGTGGCTGGCCTTCGAGCAGGCAGGCGTGCTCACCGCCGCGCAGGCCCACTCCGTGCTGACCAAGGGCGCGGTCCGTGGCATGGTGCGCTCGGGTCGATGGCGCTCGATCGGCCGTGGACTGCTGCTCACCGGTAACGGCCGACTCACTCGGGATCAACAATTGTGGGTCGCGGTCCTCGCCAGTGGCCCCGGTACGGTGCTCGCGGGTGCCACGGCGGCCACCGAGGCCGGGGTCTGCGGGCTACGCCACGAGCCACTGCACGTACTCGTGCCTGCGACGCGGCGGGCCGACCGTGGCACCCTGCGTCGGTTGCCGATCGACATGGCCGCCGTGGTGGTACATCGCACGTCGGTGCTGCCGCAGGAGCACCTTCAGGTCGGCCGGCCACCTCGGACCACCACCGCACGAGCCCTCGTCGACGCGGCGGGTTGGGCGCCGACAATACGCGAGGCACAGCAGGTGCTCGCCTCCGGTTGCCAACAGCGACGGGTGCTGCCCGAAGAGGTGGCTGCCGCACTCCAGATCCTGCCCCGGGCACCCCGACGACGACTGATCCGGCAGACCATTGACGACATCGCCGGTGGCGCCCAGGCGCTCAGTGAGATCGACTTCGTCCGGCTCTGCCGCCGCGCCGGCCTACCCGCGCCTGACCTGCAGCAACAACGGACCGACACCGCCGGACGTACCCGCTGGCTGGACGCGTACTGGCGAGCGTGGCGGGTGCACGTGGAGGTCGACGGAGCGCACCACATGGACGTACGCCAGTGGGCGGCCGACATGCAGCGGCAGAACGATGTCTGGACCACCGGCGACCGGATCCTCCGCTTCCCCGCCTGGCTGGTCCGCGCCCACCCCGACCAGGTCGCCGACACGGTCCGCCGGGCCCTGATCGCCGCCGGCTGGCGACCGGCACGATAGAGCCCGGCCCGCCGAGCATGGGTAGCACGAGCCGGGGGTGAACCCCTCAGAGCGCCACGATCGCCGCCGTCTCGGCTGGTAGCTCGATGCGGTCGCGTTGGACGGTGACGCCCTCACCCGTGGCGAGCAGCACCCGCCGGGCCACCCCCGGCAGCGTCACCCGCTGTGGCTTGTCCGCCAGGTTGGCCGCGACCAGGCACCCACCGCGCCGCATCACCAGGAACCGGTCGCCGTGGCGCACCTCGACGGCGAACAGGTGCGGATCCGACAGCTCCGGCCGCGACTTGCGCAGCGCGATCAACCGGCGGTGGAAGTCGTACATCTCGCGGTGTTCGGGTTTGTCCAGCTCGGCCCAGTCCAACCGGGAGCGGACGAACGTCTGCCGGTCCTGGGGATCAGGCACCGCAGAGTCAGACCAGCCGTGCGTGGCGAACTCCTCGCGGCGGCCAGTGACCACGGCGGCGGCCAGCTCCGGCTCCGGGTGCGAGGTGAAGTACTGCCAGGGTGTAGCGGCGGCCCACTCCTCCCCCATGAACAGCATCGGTGTGAAGGGTGCCGTCAGCAGCAGCACCGCCCCCACCCGCAACAGCCCAGGCGACAGCGTGGCCGCGAGGCGATCACCCACCGCGCGGTTGCCGATCTGGTCGTGGTTCTGCAGGTACGCGACGAAGCGGTGGCCGGGGGTACGCGGGTCGACCGGGCGGCCGTGCTGGCGCTGCCGGAAGCTGGACCAGGTGCCGGTGTGGAAGAACCCGCCGCGCAGCACCTCGACCAGGCATTCCATAGTGCCGAAGTCGCCGTAGTAGCCCTGCCGTTCCCCGGTCAGCAGGGTGTGCAGGGCGTGGTGGGCGTCGTCGTTCCACTGGGCGTGCAGGCCGAAGCCGCCGGCCTCCCGAGGGGTGACGAGCCGGGGATCGTTGAGGTCAGACTCGGCGATCAGCGACAGCGGGCGGCCCAGGTGGGTGGAGAGCGACTCGACCTCGACGGTCAGCTCCTCCAGCAGGTGCACCGCGCGGGTGTCGGGCATGGCGTGCACGGCGTCCAGGCGCAGGCCGTCGACGTGGTAGTCGCGCAGCCACTCCAGGACGCTGTCGATGATGAAGCGGCGTACCCCGTCGGAGTGCGGGCCGTCCAGGTTGACGGCCTGACCCCAGGGGGTGTGCCGCTCCCCCACATAGGGCGCGAACTTCGGCGCGTAGGCCCCGGAGGGCCCGAAATGGTTGTAGACGACGTCGAGGATCACCCCCAGGCCGCGAGCGTGGGCGGCGTCCACGAAGCGTTTCAGGCCGTCGGGTCCGCCGTAGGGTTCGTGCGGGGCGTACCAGCAGACGCCGTCGTAACCCCAGTTGTGTTCGCCGTTGAACGCGTTGACCGGCAGCAGTTCGATCAGGTCGACGCCCAGGTCGACCAGGTGGTCGAGTTTGCCGATGGCCGCGTCGAAGGTGCCTTCCGGGGTGAAGGTGCCGACGTGCAGCTCGTAGAGGATGCTGCCGGGCAGTTGCCGGCCGGTCCAGGAGCCGTCGGTCCAGGTGAAGGCCGCGTGGTCGTAGCGCCGGCTGACGCCGTGCACGCCAAACGGCTGCCACCGGGAGCGAGGGTCGGGCAGCGGCTGGGCGTCGTCGTCGAGCAGGAAGGCGTAGTCGGGGCCGGCGTCGGGCACCTCGATCCGCCACCAGCCGTCCCGGCCGGGTCGCATCTCGTGGTCGGCGGCGTCGGGCAGGTGCAGCCGGACCCGTTTCGCCTCGGGTGCCCAGACGGTGAACTCGGTCATGACGCAGCCTCCCGGGTCAGGTGGTGGGCACCAGCAGCGCGACGGGATAGGTGGTCAACAGATCAGCCAGACGGACCTGAGAGCCACTGTAGACCCGACCGGTGAACAGGCACGACATCTCGTTAACGGGTAGTGACAGGGTGGTGTCGCGCCAGCCGCCGGCCACGGCCAGGCGCAGCGGCAGCCGGGTGGCCACGGCGACCGCGCCGCCCCGGTCGAAGGCGACGGCGTGCCGGGCGGCCGGGCCGTGCACGATGACCGGCTGGTAGTGGCCGAACAGCTCCGGGCGGTCGCGGCGGGCGCGCAGGGTGCGGGACACCACGAGCAGCTTCGCCGCGCCGGTGTCGTCCACCGCCGGCTGCCAGCCGGCATCGATCCGGGCCAGCAGTTCCCGGCGTACGCCGAAGTCGACCGGGCGGCGATTGTCCGGGTCGACCAGGGAGTTGTCCCACAGCTCGGTGCCCTGGTAGGTGTCGGGCACCCCGGGCATGGCCAGTTGCACGAGTTTCTGCCCGAGCGAGTTCGACCAGCCGGGCGGGGTGATCTCGGCGGCGAAGGCGGCCAGCTCCGGAGCGACCGCCGGGTCGTCGTACATGGCGTCGACCAGGGCGTGCATGGCCCGTTCGAAGGCCGGGTCGGGGTCCGTCCAACTGGTCGAGGCCGCCGCCTCCCGGGCCGCTTTCTCCGCGTACGCGTGCAGCCGCTCGCGCTCGACGGGCCAGGCGCCGACGGCGGTCTGCCAGAGCAGGTGGGCCAGGGCGGCGTCGGGCAGCGGCACCGCCGCCATCCAGCCGGTGACCAGCTCGGCCCAGCGCTGCGGCAGTTCGGCCAGGACGGCGAGGCGGGCCCGGACGTCCTCGCCGCGTTTGGTGTCGTGGGTCGACAGGGTGGTCATGCTCGCCGGCCAGCGCTGGTGGCGGGCGGCGGCGAAGCGGTGGAACCGGCCGGGCAGGGTGCCGAAGTGGGCAGGGCTGCCGCCGACCTCGTTGAGCGCGATGAACCGGCTCCACCGGTAGTAGGCGGTGTCCTCGACGCCCTTGGCCATCACCGCGCCGGTGAACTGCGGGAAGCGACGGGCCAGCTCGTCGTCGGGGTCGCGCAGCCGGCGGGTGATCGCGTCCAGCGCACCGGTCAGGTCGGTGCGGCGGCGGCCGGCCTCGGCGCGGGCGTTGGCCAGGTGCCGCGCCCCCTCCGGCGGGTAGCCCCGGTAGACGGCGAAGGCGGCGGCGAGTTCGGCCAGGGCGGCGCGGGCGGCCTCGGGTTCGACGTCGGGGGCGAGCGCGGCGAGCCGGGTCAGTTCGGCGGCCAGCAGTCGGGTGGCGGCGCCGAGTTTCGTGTCGTGGGTCAGGTCGGCCCAGGAGGTGGCCCGGCCGACGAGCCGGGTGTCCAGTGCGGTGAAGTCGGCTTCGGCGTCGCCGTCGACGAAGAGCCCACCGACGGCGCTCAGCGCGTCGTAGCCGGTGGTGCCGTCGACCGGCCAGGCCGGCAACTCCTCGCCGTACTCCAGGATCTTCTCCACGACCAGCCAGACGTCGCCGGCGGTTTCCCGCAGCCGGGTCAGGTAGCCGGCCGGGTCGCGCAGCCCGTCGGGGTGGTCGACCCGGATGCCGTCGACCTCGCCGGCCGCCGCCCAGGCCAGGATCAGCTCGTGGGTGGCGGCGAAGACCGCCGGGTCCTCCACCCGCAGGCCGGCCAGGTCGGAGACGGCGAAGAACCGGCGGTACGTCAGCTCGGCGTCGCCGCGTCGCCACGAGACCAGCTGGTAGTGCTGCCGGTCGTGCACCTCGCGGGCGCTGCCGTCGCCGGTGCCGTCGGCGATCGGGAAGCGGTGCTCGTGGTAGCGCAGCTCGCCGTCGGCGAGCTTGAGGTCGTCGAGGGCGTCGGGGTCCTCGGCGAGCACCGGCAGCAGCAGCCGCCCCCGCTGCCAGTCGATGTCGAACCAGTCCGCGTACGCCGAGTCGCGTCCCCGGCGCAGCACGTCCCACCAGGCCGGGTTGGCCGCCGGCACGGCGACCCCGGCGTGGTTGGGGACGATGTCCACGACCAGGCCGAGGCCGGCGTCGCGCAGCGCCCGCAGCAGTCGCTGCCGGCCGGCCTCTCCGCCGAGTTCCGGGTTGACCTGCCGGTGGTCGACCACGTCGTAGCCGTGGGCGCTGCCCGGGGTGGCGGCCAGCAGCGGCGCGCTGTAGAGGTGGGTGACGCCGAGGTCGGCGAGGTAGCCGGCGATCCCGGCGGTGGCGTCCAGGTCGAAGCCGGGGCGCACCTGCACCCGGTAGGTGGCGGTGACGGAGGTCGCGGGCATGTCAGCTCACCCTCTCCAGCACCACCAGGGACCGGTCCGGTACGCAGAGCGTGCCGCCGGCCTCCACGGTGGTGCCCTTGTCCTGGTCCGGTTCGGCGGTGCTGATCACCAGTTCCCAGCGTTGGCCGAACTCGACCGGCGGGCAGGTGAAGTCCAGTGGCGCGTCGTGGGCGTTGAAGCAGAGCCAGAAGGAGTCGTCGACGTGGCGCTGGCCGTACTGGCCGCGTTCCCGGATGCCCTCGCCGTTGACGAAGAGCGCCACCGACCGGCCGAAGTCGTTGCCCCAGTCGTCACCGGTCATCTCCCGCCCGTCCGGGGTGTACCAGGCCAGGTCGGGCAGCGGCTCGTCGACCCCGCGGCCGTGCACCGGCAGGCCGGTGAAGAAGCGGCGACGCTGGAACACCTGGTGGCGGCGGCGGAACGCGACCAGCCGGCGGGTGAAGTCGAGCAGGTCGGTGTCGATGGTGTCCCAGTCGATCCAGGCGAGTTCGCTGTCCTGGCAGTAGGCGTTGTTGTTGCCGCGCTGGGTGCGGCCCAACTCGTCGCCGTGACCGATCATCGGTACGCCCTGCGACAGCAGCAGGGTGGCGATGAAGTTGCGTCGCTGCTTCGCGCGCAGGCCGAGTACGCCGGGGTCGTCGGTGTCGCCCTCGACGCCGCAGTTCCAGGAGCGGTTGTGGCTCTCGCCGTCGCGGTTGTCCTCGCCGTTGGCCTCGTTGTGCTTGTCGTTGTACGACACCAGGTCGGTCAGGGTGAACCCGTCGTGGCAGGTGACGAAGTTGATGCTGTGGAAGGGGCGGCGTCCGTCGTCCTGGTAGAGGTCGGCGGAGCCGGAGATGCGGGAGGCGAACTCGGCGAGAGTGGCCGGCTCACCACGCCAGAAGTCGCGTACGGTGTCGCGGTACTTGCCGTTCCACTCGGTCCACTGCGGCGGGAAGTTGCCGACCTGGTAGCCGCCGGGGCCGATGTCCCACGGTTCGGCGATCAGCTTGACCCGGCTGACCACCGGGTCCTGCTGGACCACCTCGAAGAAGGTGGAGAGGCGGTCCACGTCGTAGAACTCGCGGGCCAGGGTGGCGGCCAGGTCGAAGCGGAAGCCGTCGACGTGCATCTCGGTCACCCAGTACCGCAACGAATCCATGATCAG
This sequence comes from Micromonospora lutea, assembly GCF_016863535.1. GTDB lineage: Bacteria > Actinomycetota > Actinomycetes > Mycobacteriales > Micromonosporaceae > Micromonospora > Micromonospora lutea. Next base: position 62,764 of record NZ_BOPB01000005.1, on the reverse strand, counting down.
TTGCAGGGAGTGGGGGCTGCGGACGTTGAGGCTGTTGCCGGTGCCGGTGTAGTCGACGTAGTAGCGCCGGTCTTCCTCGGAGAGCCGGTAGTAGCTGGGGTTGTCGACGCCCTTGAAGCTCAGCGTCGGCCCGAGATGGTTGCCCTCGGCGGTGTGGTTGTAGACCACGTCGAGGATGACCTCGATGCCGGCGGCGTGCAGCGCCTTGACCATGCCCCGGAACTCCTGCACCTGCTGGCCGAGGTGACCGAGCGCCGAGTACGCGTGGTGCGGGGCGAAGAAGCCGATGGTGTTGTAGCCCCAGTAGTTGCGCAGGCCCAGGTCGGCCAGGCGGTGGTCGTTGACGAACTGGTGCACCGGCATCAGCTCGATGGCGGTGATCCCGAGTCGGGTCAGGTGCTCGATCATCGGGGGTGAGGCGATGCCGGCGTACGTGCCGCGCAGTTCCTCGGGGATGCCGGGCAGCCGCATGGTGAGCCCGCGTACGTGGGCCTCGTAGATGACCGAGTGGTGGTAGGGGATGCGGGGCGGGGCGTCGTTACCCCAGTCGAAGTACGGGTTGACCACCACCGACTTCGGCATGAACGGCGCCGAGTCGTCGGTGTTGATCCGCTCGGGGTCGCCGTGGGTGTAGTCGTAGACCGCCGGGCCCCATCGCACGTCACCGTCGATGGCTTTGGCGTACGGGTCGATGAGCAGCTTGGCCGGGTTGCAGCGCAGCCCGTTGGCCGGTTCGTACGGGCCGTGCACCCGGTAGCCGTACCGCTGGCCCGGCCCGATGCCCGGCAGGTAGGCGTGCCAGACGTACGCGTCGACCTCCCGCAGCTCGATCCGGCGTTCGGCGCCGGTGTCCCACTCGTCGAAGAGGCAGAGTTCGATCTTCTCCGCCACTTCGGAGAAGATCGCGAAGTTGGTGCCCATCCCGTCGTAGGTGGCGCCGAGGGGGTACCGCTCGCCCGGCCAGACCTGCATGTCGCTCCTTCGGCCCCTGTGTCATGAGCGCGCCCGCCCGCACCATCAGCGCACCCGTCCGGATGAGGCCCGGTGATGCGCGCGGCGGTAATGCCCCGCACGGTCCACCGTCAATCCATCCGATCGGATGAATGCCCGGTATCCGCCCGACTGAGCCGAGATGAACCCTGCGGTGTCATCGGTCACTGCGGCCCTCTTCGAGATGCGGGATCGGCCGTCATGACGTTTCCTTGTTCGCGGGCGTGTTGTCCGCGCGCCTATCCGATCCTCGCACCACCGGCGCGTTCACGCGTGTCCGTAACCCAACCCTGCCCTCTCGCCGCCACCGACGTCGGCGCGTTCCTCCCTGCACGGACGGAGACTGATGTGACCACTCTGCGGGTCGGTGGGCGAAGCGCCACCGCTCCGGACCGCGTCCACCGCCCCACGCTCACCTCGCGCCCTCAGGTCCCGGGGCTGTCCGGCCCCACCGCCGGGTCGCCGGCAAAGCGCATCCTGATGCTGTCGTGGGAGTACCCGCCGGTGCTCGTCGGCGGCCTGGGTCGGCACGTGCACGCGCTGTCGGTGGCCCTGGCCGCCGCCGGTCACCAGGTCACCGTCGTCACCCGCCACGCCGACAACGCACCCCTGGAGGAATACCTCGACGGCGTACGCATCGTCCGCGCCGCCGAAGACCCCGTCACCTTCCCCCTGGCCACCGGATCCCTACTCGCCTGGACCATGGCCTTCAACCACACCCTCACCCGCACCGCCCTACGCGCCACCGCCACCCACACCTACGACGTCATCCACGCCCACGACTGGCTCGTCGCCCACACCGCCATCACCCTGCGCGACCACCTCGACCTCCCCCTGATCACCACCATCCACGCCACCGAAGCCGGCCGACACCAAGGCTGGCTACCCGAGGAGATGAACCGCACCATCCACGGCGTCGAACACTGGCTGGGTGGCGAGTCGAACCGGGTCATCGTCTGCTCCGGCTACATGCGCGAGGAGGTGACCGGCCTGTTCGGCGTGCCGACCGGCCGGGTCGACGTGGTGCCCAACGGGGTGGAGCCGCACCGCTGGCGGGTTTCCGCAGCCGCCGTGGCGAAGGCGCGCGCCCGCTTCGCCGGGGACGGGCCGCTGGTCACCTTCGCCGGCCGGCTGGTCTACGAGAAGGGTGTGCAGCACCTGATCGCCGGGCTGCCCCGGCTGCGGGAACGGCACCCGGGGCTGCGTGCGGTGATCGTCGGCGACGGTCCGTACCGGGGTGAACTGGAGGCCGACGTGCACCGGCTCGGCCTGACCGACACGGTCAGCCTGCCTGGTTTCCTCGGCGGCACCGACCTGCCCGCGGTGATGGCCGCCTCGGACTGCTTCGCCGTGCCCAGCATCTACGAGCCGTTCGGCATGGTCGCCCTGGAGGGCGCCGCCGCCGGTGCCCCGCTGGCGGTCGCCGAGACCGGCGGGCTCGCCGAGATCGTCGAGCCGGGCGTCACCGGGGTCACCTTCCGGCCGCACGATCCGGAGGCGCTGACCGACGCGGTGCACACCCTGCTCTCCGACGCCGAACGTGCCCGGGCGTTGGCCCGCCGGGCCCGCGCCATGGTGCACGAGCAGTACGGCTGGGCCGCCATCGCCAGCCGCACCGCCTCGGCGTACGCCGCGGCGATCGCCCAGGCACCGACCTTCGCGGCGGAACACGCGGCGCGGCAGATGGCGCACGGGCGGGCGTTGCCGGCGATCCCGGAGGGCAACCTGCTCGCCGCCGCCGGCCTACGCTGACCGATTCCGCTCGCGGGCGCACTCGCCCCGACCCTGGCCATCACCGGGTCGGGGCGCTGTTCCGAAACTGCTTGGGGGCGCTGGCAGCATGGTGGACATGGATGCGATGGACGGTGGGGACGTCGACCTGGCGGTGGCCGAGATGGTACGGGTGCTCACGCCGCAGGTGATCCGGGACTGGCGGGAACACCGGGCCGGGACGCTTGACTGGAGTTGCTGGACGACGGCGGTCCACGTCGGCCACGATCTGCTGGCCTACGCCGGCCAGGTCGCGGCCCGTCCGACCGATGCGTACCTGCCGTTCGACCTGGTTGTCCGGGACGATGCCGCACCGCGCGACGTGCTCGCCGTGGTCACGGCCTGCGGCCGGCTGCTGAGCGCCGCGGTGGGCGCGGCGCACCCGATCGCGCGTGGCTGGCACTGGGGGCCGACCGACCCGGGTGGTTTCGCCGCGCTGGGGGTCAACGAGACGCTGGTGCACACCTGGGACATCAGCCAGGGGCTCGGGCTCGGCTGGCGGCCACCGGCGGCGCAGTGCGCGGCGGTGCTCGCTCGGCTCTTTCCGCACGCCCCGGCGGGAGATCCGGTCGACGTGCTGCTCTGGTGCACCGGGCGGACGGCACTGCCTGGTCGGCCCCGGCTGACGTCCTGGGTGCTGAAGGCCGCAGTCGACGCCGAGCGCACCGGGTGAGCCAGGCGACGACGGCCGCCGCCCCGTGATCCGGGTGCGACGGCCGTCGTCGTACGACGTGTTAGGAAGGGGCCCTTCCTATACCTCAGGCGTTAATAAGGTGCCCTTCCTTCGCGGGTCAGCGCTTTTCGACGGGGAGGTAGTCGCGCTGGGTGGCGCCGGTGTAGACCTGCCGCGGACGGCCGATCTTGGTCTCCGGGTCGTTGATCATCTCGCGCCACTGCGCTATCCAGCCCGGCAGCCGGCCCAGGGCGAACAGCACCGTGAACATCTTGGTCGGGAAGCCCATGGCCTTGTAGATCAGGCCGGTGTAGAAGTCCACGTTCGGGTAGAGCCGCCGGGAGACGAAGAAGTCGTCGGCGAGGGCGATCTCCTCCAGCTGCATCGCGATGTCCAGCAGCGGGTCCGGCTTGGCCATCCGGCCGAGCACGTCCTGCGCCGCCTTCTTCACGATCGCGGCCCGCGGGTCGTAGTTCTTGTAGACCCGGTGGCCGAAGCCCATCAGCTTGACGCCGTCCTGGCGGTCCTTCACCTTGCGGACGAACGACTGCACGTCGTCGCCCTCGGCCTGGATCCGCTCCAGCATCTCCAGCACCGCCTGGTTGGCGCCGCCGTGCAGCGGGCCGAACAGCGCGTTGACGCCGGCCGAGATCGAGGCGAACAGGTTGGCGTTGCTGGAGCCCACCAGCCGCACCGTCGAGGTGGAGCAGTTCTGCTCGTGGTCGGCGTGCAGCACGAAGAGCATGTCCAGCACCCGGGCGATCACCGGGTCGACGTCGTACGGCTCCGCCGGGACGCCGAACGTCATCCGCAGGAAGTTCTCCACGTAGCTCAGCCCGTTGTCCGGGTACAGCAGCGGCTGGCCGATGGACTTCTTGTACGCGTACGAGGCGATGGTGGGGACCTTCGCCATCAGCCGGAACGTGGACATCTCCACGTGTTCGGCGTCGAACGGGTCGAGGCTGTCCTGGTAGAAGGTGGACAGGGCGCTGACGGCCGAGGAGAGCACCGCCATCGGGTGGGCCTCCCGGGGGAAGCCGTCGAAGAAGCGCCGCATCTCCTCGTGCAGCAACGAGTGCCGGCGGATCCGCTCGGTGAACTCGGTCAGTTGCTGGCTGGACGGCAGCTCACCGTAGATCAACAGGTAGGAGACCTCCAGGAAGGAGCTCTTCTCGGCCAGCTGCTCGATGGGGTAGCCACGGTACCGCAGGATGCCCGCGTCACCGTCGATGTAGGTGATGGCGGACGAACAGGCGGCGGTGTTGACGAACCCCGGGTCGTACGTCGTCAGCCCGGTTTCCTTCAGCAGCTTGCCCACACCGATCCCAGCGGGGCCCTCGACCGCGGAAATTACCGGCATCGACAGCTGCCCGCCGGGGTGATCGAGCTTGACTTCCGTCATGTGGTTCCTCGCTTCGCCGGCAGATCTACGTTGAATTGCCTTCGCTTCTACCGTAATTGCGGTTGCGGCGACACCGCCCCTCGTGGTTCGGCGGTGAGGCATGCGTCACCCGATTCCCGACCGAAGCGCCGGGAAACCCCGACGACCGGGACGGACGGGTACGAAAGGCACACGTAGCGTGCAAATGTCAAGCGATCGAGGACCGGGCGTACCGGCCGATCGGCCGCGCCCGACCGATCAGGAGATCGACAGCTGGCGTAGCCCGCTGCCGTCGCCGACCAGGTAGAGGTCGAGACGGTTGGCACCGGCCTGGAAGAGCCGGTCGTCGGCGAGCAGGGCCGCGAAGCGCCGGCCACCCGGATCCGGGGCGACCACCGGGACCACCGCCGCCACGGTGCCGTTGACGGCCACGGCCAGTTCGGTGCCGTCGGCGACGTCGTCATCGACGGTGCCCCAGATCATGCCGGGCAGCACGCCCGCGTCGGGATCGACGGCGCGGAAGGCATCCAGTCCACCGACCCGGGCACTGCCCGCGGTCGGTGCCGGGCCCACGGCGGTGCCGACCAGCCGATGCGGGACCGCCGGTGCTGGCGCGGCCGGTACCCCGCCGCTGATCGGCATCGGTTGCGAGGGCCGGTCGTAGAAGACCTTGCCCGCGTCGGTGCGCGGCGCCTGCCGGGCGGACCGACCGTCGACCCGCCAGGGCAGCCGGATGGCGGCCTCGTCGGCGACCGTGGGCAGCAGATCGACGTGTTCCCAGTTGCGGTCGTCGACCTGCCCGCTGCGCTGGCCGGGCGTCTTGACGAACAGCGGCACCCAGGCCACCTCGTCGGCGGCGGCCCGGATCGCGTCCTCGCCGCGCCCCTGCACCCCCTTGGTGAAACTGACCCCGTGATCGGCGGTGACCACCACGAGCGCCTCGTCCCACAGCCCGCTGGCACGCAGCGTACGCATCGTCTCGCCGATCAACCGGTCGGTGTAGCCGAGTTGGGCGAGGTGCCGGGCGCGGGCCAGGTCCACCCAGCCGTCACCCTCGTTGGGGAAGTCCTCCGGGGCCTCGTACCGCGCCCCGGAGGGCAGGAACGCCCACGGTGAGTGGGGCATCAGCAGGTGCAGGAAATGCAGGGTCGGCCGCGACGACGGGGTCAGGCCGTTGAGGAAGCTGGTGAACCGGGCCGGCTGGTTGACGTTGAGGCTGTCCCAGCGGAACTTCGGGTCGGTCGGCACCGGCTCGGCGGCGTCGATGCCGGCCTCCTCGGCGGTGCGCTCCCGGTAGGAGTCCTCCGGGTCGATCCGACTGTCGTAGGGCGCGGTGACCTGGCGCAGCAGCCCTCCCGTTTCCCGCACGAGCACGCCGATCCCCTGTTCCGGGGTGACCGGCTGCTCGCAGCGGCTCGGTGGGCACAGCCGGGTGATGCTCTCCTCGGCCCGGATGTCGTACAGCCCGCCGAAGGCGGTGAAGAGGTTGTCCGGGTAGTGCGAGTAGTGCGGTGCGGACGGCTCCGTCGGGTAGCGACCGGTCAGCATCGCCGGCAGGGCGTACGGCGTCCATCCGCTGACTCCGGTCGCGTTGCGGTACCAGGTCGAGGCGGCGGCCAGCTCGGCGAAGTGCGGGAACCGGTTCGCGTCGACGCCACCGTCGGTGTCGAGCAGGGAGACCAGCGGAAGCTCGTCGAGGATCAGCATCACCACCGGCGGGTGCCGGTTGCCGGTCGCGGTGCCCGCCGCGCCGCCGTCGCCGACCGGCAGCACCACCGGTCCGGTCGGCGAGGCGAACAGAAACAGCCCGACGAAGAGCGGCGGCCCGACGGCCGCCAGTCGCAGCACCCGCGCGAGCGCCGTCCACCGCCGGTGGGCGACGGCGCCGGCGGCGCCCACCGCCAGCGCCACCAGCAGCAGCGGTACGCCCCGCAGCGGTGTGGTGTGCCGGCCCACCTGCACCGCCAGCGCGGCGACCAGCAGCCCGAGCAGCAGGCTGTGGATCAGCCTCCGCGTCGCGGTGCCGGCCAGGCCGGAAAGCAGGCCCAGCAGCCCGACAGCCACCGTGGGCACCACCGCGACCAGGGCCACCAGCAGCAGGATCTCACCCCGGTCGGCCCGGTGGAACAGGAAGAAGTCCGGGCTGCGACCGAGGATGTCCAGCAGCGGCTGGGTGATCACCAGCCCGACCAGCGCGGTGATCTCCAGCAGCCGGTGACCCTCGGCCCGCCAGCCGTCCCCACCCCACCACCGTCGGAGGCCGACCCGCTGCCCGGTCGTACCGGTGGGGGCGGATCCCTGCGGCACCGGGTCGCCGGTCGCGATGCCGGTTCCGGCGGCACCGGGGTCGCTCACCTCGGCTCCGGTGGTGGGACCGTCGGTCACGAAAAGGCCACCCGGTACAGGGTGCGGGTGCCCGAGGGCAGCTCCAGCCGCTCCTCGACGGTGCCGTGGCCGGCGAGCAGCGCCTCGAAGGCGTCCCGCCGGTAGTCGGGGAAGAGCCCGTCCGGCTTGTTGGCCAGCAACCGGGCAGCCATCGGGTCGTCCGGGTGGACGAACTCGACCACCAGCCGCCCGCCGGGCGCGGCGAAGCCGGCGAGGCAGGCCACCACCTCCGGCAGCGGCACGTTGCGCCCGATCGCCAGGTGGTGCACCAGGGCCAGGGCGAGCACGGTGTCCGCGCTGGCCCGGGCGGCGAACGAGGCCCGCTCGACCCCGCGCCAGCCGCCGCCCGGGGACGGGTCCGCCAGGTCCATCACCAGCGGCAGCACCCGCCGTTCACCCTCGCCCCGCAGGGTGCGGTACAGCCGGTCGACCACGGCCGGGTCCTGCTCGACGGCAACCACGTAGTCGGCGTGCCGGGCGGCGAGGCGGGCGTACCGTCCATCGTTGGCGCCCAGGTCGAGCACGAGTCGACGCCGATCGGCGACGGCCAGCGCGGCGGCCACGAAGCGTTCCTTGCCCGCCCGGTCGTCGCCGGAGTAGCCACACGTCTGCTGGTAGTCGACCCAGTGCGTGGACGGCGGCTGATGGTCCAGGCGGCGCACCAGCTTCTCCAACCCACGCACGGTGGCCAGGGCCAGCTCGCGGGTGTAGCCGGCGTCGCGCAGCTGGGCGCGTACGTCGGCGGTGCTGGTGGCGGCGCTGCGACGCTGCACGGAACCGTGCAGGTGGACGTGGGTGAGCACCCCGGGCAGCAGTCGACGGGTACCCCGGAACAGCGGGCCCATCTGCTCCGGATCGATGCCGTCGATCTGAGCCCGCAGCCAGGGTTGGAACGCCAGCCCCAGATGGGCGCCGAGCATCAGCGGGTAGAGCAACGTCTGGCAGAACTGCCGGTAGCCGGCCCAGGGTTCACCGTCCCGCAGTGGGATGAAGGACCCGACGTCGATGAAGATCGGGTCGGTGCCACGCCACTGGAGGTTGTACGCCGAGCCGTCCTTGGTGGTGAAGCCCGCCGACATGGCGGCCCGGAGGATCTCCAGGTGCAGCAGCGCGGCGTCGCGCACCATCGCGAAGGACCATTCGTACGGGTGCGAGACGAACGGGACGCGTTCGTGCCGCAGCACCGTCGCCCAGTCCGACGACGCCGGTCGGGTCGGCAGGTCCCGCAACGGCGATCCGGGCGGCAACTCCTCGGTGCCACAGACCTTGCCGGCGGCCAGCAGCGGTGGGAAGAAACTGCTGGCGGCGAGGGCACGCCAGTGGGCGGCGGCGGTCCGGTCGAGTGCGCGCAGCACGTCGTCGCCGGCGTGAAAGATCCGGTTGGCCGGGTCGCGGAAGGAACCGGGCTCTGGTCGAGGGTCGACGTCGAGCGGGGCCGGTCGGGTCGATCGGCCCAGGTCTGGAATCGCCATCGCCTCGGGTCAGCTCTGGTCGGTGGGCTGGCGGCGGAACCGACTGACGAGTCTGCGCCAGTAAAGCTTGGCCGCCACCGCGACCCCGGCGATCCCGCCGACCACCGCCTGCACGATCAGGCTGCCGGATCCCGCGTCCAGGTAGGCCAGGTGGTTCACCGACCGCTCCTTCCCTCTGCCGTCACGAACCGGCACCAGTCGCCGCTTACCGCCATTTCGGATGCACGCGACGTAGCCGGACTTAGGTCACCGTACGCCGCTCACTGTCACCTGTCGGGCACAACGGCACACTTCTCCCCCTTTTCCGCGTTGATCAAGGGGTTTCGCCCGCTCTGACCTCCGGCGGAGACCCGAATTTCTTGATCAACTCGTGGGTGAGGCGGGGTCACTCGGTCACGCCGACCGGGTCGGTTCGGAGGAAACGCATCGACCAGGTCCCTGACCCGTCGGGCCGTTGCCGCACGTAGAGATGGTCCGCTGCCGGCGTGGGGGCATCCTGCGGCCGGCGCAGCACCCACAGCCGTGGCGGAGCGCCGTCCGGGCCGGCCGGCAACGACCGGACCAGGTCGTGGGCCGGACCGCCGACGAAACGTACGGTCACCTCACTCATCTCGTTCCGCCTCCAGCCCGCCCGGCACGTCGGACGTCCCGGCTCGCACGCTAACGCACCAGCCGCCATTCGAGGCGGGTTTGCCCTGATCGGGGGTGGGGTACCGTGCCGAGGCCACGGCCCCGCGCGCCGGGCGGGCACCACGAGGGGTAGGAGGCGATCGATGCGTACGCTGGACGGGCGCTATCGGCTCGAACAGCGCGTCGGCCTCGGCGGCATGTCTGAGGTGTGGCGGGCGCACGACATCGTGTTGGACCGGTCGGTCGCGGTGAAGCTCGTCTCGCCCGGTCAACCGGACGAGACGGCCTCGGTGGAGCGGATCCGCGGTGAGGCCCGTTCCGCGGCCCGCCTGGTCCATCCCAACGTGGCCAGCGTGCACGACTTCGGCACCTGCGCCACCGGGGTGGGCCGGGAACTGCCGTACATCGTGATGGAGCTGGCCGAGGGACAGACCCTCGCCGCGCATCTCCGGGCCGGCCCGCTGGACTGGCGGATCGCGGTACGCGTCTGCGCGGAGGTGTGCGCCGCGCTGGCTGCGGCACATGCGCACGGCATCGTGCACCGCGACATCAAGCCGGCCAACGTGATGCTCACCCCGTCAGGAGTGAAGGTGCTCGACTTCGGCATCGCCACCCCTGCCGGCGCCACCGACACCACGCCGGACGGCATCGTCGTCGGTACGCCCGCGTATCTGGCGCCGGAACAGCTGCACCGGGCACCGGCGACCCCGGCGGCGGACATCTACGCCCTCGGGGTCCTCCTCTACTACTGCCTCTCGGGACGCCTGCCGCACCCGGCGGACACCGTCGGCCAGCTGCTCGGGCGCCAGGAACGTCAGGCGCCACGCCCGCTGCCCGAGGTGCCCGGGCTACCCGCTGAGGTGGCCGATCTGTGCCTGCGCTGCCTCGCCGACGACCCGACCCGGCGGCCGAGCAGCCTGGTGGCCGCACTGCTGCTGGCCGAGGCGGTCGACGCCCGGGTGTACGTGCCGATGCACGAGCCGCTGATGCCCCGGCAGCGGCCACCGGCGGTGAGCCCGTGGACCGAACGCGCGGCGGCCGAGGCCACCGAGGCCGCCGCCGTCGCGCAGTGGAGTCGACCCGGCGGGTGACTTCCCCGGTTTCACCCGACCTGCTCCGGGTAGCCGGGCGGGGAGTGACGGGAGGAACGCGATGCCGAGTTCCTGGTTGAACGAGGTTGCCGCCGCGACCGCCGAGGGCGGCCACATCCATACCGACGACGAGGCGCTGTCGACCGCCCTCGCCTCGCCGCTGGCGCCACACTGCACCGGGCTGACCCCGTCGCAGCTGCTGGCCGCCGCGTTCGCGTCCTGCCTGCACCACGCGGCAGTGGAGGCGGCGAGCGGCATCACCGACGAGGCGCACACCGTGCAGGTACGCGCGGAGGCGAAACTCGGACGCGACGACGACGGTCGCTACCGGGCCGACGTGCACGCCTCGATCTCGTCGGTGGGGCTGAGTCGACAGCAGCTTGCCGAACTGGTCGAGCACGCCGACCGGCTGTGGCCGTTCTCCAGCGATGACGATGGTCGACACCGGCTCACGGTGAGTCCGGCGGAGAACGGCCGGCACTGATCCACTGGCAAGGCGCACGCACCGGATGGCCCGACCGTCCCACCCGGCACACGGTCGGGTCGACCTCGGCCTCATCCGTTCGGGGGAGACAGCCCACGGTGCCGATAGACGCCAACAAGATCCAGTTTTCGTCCGTTCCCGCTCGTCATTTCGGATATTTCCCCATCGACGGACAGGGGCGTATTGTTCAGCTATGTAGGTAGTCGCGGAGAATCACCGGGTGGATAGCCGCGAATTGTGACGGATGCCACCAACCGGGCCGATGGCAGGCGGCCGTCGACTTTCTAGCCTCGGCGGGTGCACCCCGACGACAACATCGACCAGAAGCTGACCCCCGGACAACCGGCGCACCCTTCGGCCGACGTGCCATCATCCGAACGGTGGATGGGGCGACATCGGGCCGTACCGACGCCACGGCGCGGCGTTCGCGCCGTGCTCGCCTCCACCCCCGTCCGGGTGGCCCTGGCCACCGGTGTGACCTGCTGTCTCGGCGCCACCGCCGTCGTGGCCGCCAGGCCCGATGACGAGGCGCCCGCCCGACAGGTGACCGAGGCGCTCACCGACCGTGCGCTCGCCGCCCAGGACGAGGCCGCCTCCCGCTCCCTCGACCGCAGCCCCACGCCCGCTCCGGCCAGCGCCAGCCCCACCCCGACCACTTCGCCGAGCGCCAAGCCGTCGTCCACCCCCAAGCCGAAGGCGACGAAGAAGAAGGCCCCGACCAAGCCACCGCGCCCCCGGCCCGTCGCCGGGCTCACCCAGGCACAGATGGACAACGCCAAATCGATCGTGGACGTCGGCGTCGACATGAAGATTCCACGCCAGGGACTGGTGATCGCGGTCGCCACCGCGATGCAGGAGAGCACCCTGCTCAACTACGCCAGCGGCGTGCTGCCCGAGTCACAGAACTACCCGCACCAGGCGATCGGCTGGGACCACGACTCCGTCGGGCTGTTCCAGCAGCGTCCCAGCAGCGGTTGGGGCAGCGTACGGGACCTGATGCGGCCGGCGTACGCGGCCCGCGTGTTCTACGAGGCGCTGCTACAGGTACCCGGATGGCAGCAGATGAGCCTGACCCTGGCCGCCCAGGCCGTGCAGATCTCCGCCTTCCCCTACGCCTACGCCCAGCACGAGGAGCGGGCCGCGACCATCGTGGCGGCACTGACCTGACGGTAGGCCCCCGGACAGGTCACCACCGCCGGAGATCGCGGTCAGCCCCGCTTGGGCAGCACGACCACTCGACCGAAGAACTCGTCGATGCGGTGCACCACGTCGTTGAAGTCGTCCAGGTCGATCGGCTTGGTGACGTAGGCGTTGGCTTGCAGCGTGTAGCTGCTGATGATGTCGGTGTCCGCGTTCGAGGTGGTGAGCACGACGATCGGGATGGTCCGCAGATCCTCGTCGCCCTTCACCTCGCCCAGCACCTGACGCCCGTCCATCCGAGGCATGTTGAGGTCGAGCAGGATCACGTCCGGACGCTGCGCGTCGCTGTGTCGGCCCTCGCGGCGGAGAAACTCCATCGCCTCCTGACCGTCGCCGACCACGTCGATCACCTTCTCGACGTCCGAGCTGGCCAGGGCCTCCTCGATCATGAGCACGTCGCCTGGGTCGTCGTCCACGACAAGAATGCGAACCGGAGCGAGGGTGCGTGCGCCCATCTCTACCTGCCTCAGGTCGGCCAGCACGGGACCTGCCGGCCCCGCGCTGGCGGAAATCTAGCCCATTCCCTAACCGCCGGTGATCGCCGGGTCCGCGATGTCGCAGCGGTACCGCAGCCCTCCGGCCGGGCCGCTGCCTCACCCGGCCCGAGGAGCCGGCCGCCCGGAGCCGACCGCCCTCGCCGGCAGCACCGCGCGACCACGCTGGAGATGGTCCACCGCCCGGGGGAAGTCGTGCAACAACCGGCTGTAGTGCTCCAGCGAGGCCTCCACCGTCGCGCCCGGCACCCCGCGGCTGTCCAGAATAGTCACCAGCCATTCGATGAACTCGGTGAACAGCGAGCCATCGTCGACATAGAGGGCGGCGGCCAGGAAATCCAGAATGTGTCCGAGGTCGCTGATCGTCGAGTCCAGCTGGGCCGGGGTGTAGTCACCGATGGCCGGGTACCGCTGCGTCAGCTCGGCCAGGGCGCTCTCGATCAGCTCACCACGCCGGTTGACCAGGCCGGCGTACTCGTCGTCGGCCAGGTGCGTCAGCTCCGCCGGTGCCGGCGCACGCAGTGCGCGTTCGTCGCTGAGCAGGTCGGCGGCGGCGACCGCGTTGGCGGCCCAGGGCACGCCGAGCCGTCGGGCCCACCGGCCGTCCATGCCGAAACCCCGCCCACCGACCAGCACCGGCACATCCGAACGCCGGCACGCCTCGATCATCCGGTGCGCGTGGGGCAACCGCATCGGCAGCGCGGAGGCGAGCGCCACCGCGTACGCGTCGTACCGGTGCAGATACGACATCAGGTGCGCGGCCGGGACGCTGGCGCCCAGAAAGGTGACCTGCCAGCCGCGCAGCCGCAGTACCTCGGCGACCAGCCGCGCCGGCAGCGCGTGCCACTCGCCGTCCATACAGGCGACCACGATCCGCGCCCGGTTCGGGCGGACCTCGGCGTAGGCGGCGACGGCCGCCACCACCCGATCGCTGATGTGCGTCGCCGCGTGCTCCTGGGCCACGCTCCACTCGTTGCGCGCCCACAGCTCCCCCACCTCGGCCTGTGCCGGGGCCACCAGTTCCAGCAGTACGCGATCGGCGGCCACGCCGGCGTCGAGCAGCCCGCGCGCCACCTCGACGGCGGCGTGCTCGTCGGCCTCGGCGAGAGAGCGCAGGTAGTCCTGGTAGACGGTCTCGGGCGAGGTGTCTCTCGTCGCAGTGGTCACCCGGGGATCATCTCCTCCGGATCCGGTCCGCTCAACGTCGGCACCGCGTGCAGGTGCCGCTGTGGGTGGCCACTCACTCCGGTGGCGCGCAACGCCAGCACCGCGATGTCGTCGTGGTCACGCTGGGCCAACCAGTCGCAGGTGACCTGCTCGATCCGCTCGGCCAGCGCGGGTGCCGGCATCCGGTGGCAACCGCTGAGCGCCTGGACCAGGCGTTCGGTGCCGAGCAGTTCCTCGCCCCGCCGACCACCCCGCGCCTCGGTGACTCCGTCGCTGTAGAGCAGGCAGGTTTCACCGGGGGCCAGCCGCGTGGTGACCTGACCGATCCGCGGATCCGGCACCACGCCGATGAGCATGCCGGTCAACGGCAACTGCTCCACCACACCGGAGGAGCGCAACACCAACGGCGGCAGGTGCCCGCCGCCGGCCAGCGTGAGTCCGAGGCCACCGTCGCGGTCCGGACGGACCACACCCAGCACCATGGTGGCGAACCGGCCCTGACCGTGTGCCAGGGTCGTCTCCAGCAGTGCGTCGTTGAGCAGCCGCAGCAGCTTGGCGGGTTGCTGCTCGACCCGGTGCAACGCGTGCAGGCACTGACGCAGCTGCCCGGTGAAGACCGCCGCCTCGACCCCCTTGCCGGAGACGTCGCCGAGGAAGAACACCGAGCCGCCGTCGGGCAACCGGTGCGAACCGTAGAAGTCGCCGCCGATACGCAGGCCGGCCTGAGCGGGACGGTACGCCGTACCCCACTGCACACCCGGCGTCGGCGTCGGCTCGACCGGCAACAGGCTGGCCTGCAACGTGTCGGCCACCTCCGCCTGCTCGCGGTAGAGCAGCGCAGTGGTCAACGCCGCACCGGCCCGGGCGGCGAAGGCCCGGACCAGGTCGACGTCGTCCTCCCCGTACCAGCCACCCGCTCCCCGCGCGACGAGAAGCACCCCCGCCGACGCGTCCCGACCCGGCAACGGCACCAGACGGGCGGCCACCTCGCTGGCGGCGGCACCGGGCAACCAGCCCGCTTCGATGGTCTGCTCGACCAGCCAGTCCACGGCGTGCGGTTGGGTCCCCCGCAGGCTCTCGACGATCGCCGGGGGTAACTCCGACGCGGCGAGCACCCCGCGATCGACGGTGGGTGTCTCGTCTCCGCCATGGCGGGCGCGCCACCAACGGGCCCGGCCGGAGCGGGGCGCCAACACCAGCACCGCCACCTCGGCCAGGGTCGGTACGGCGAGGCGTACCACCGCGGCGGCGGCGCGGTCCGGATGCAGCGGATTGCCCAGCTTGTCGCCGACGGTGGCCAGGAAGGCCGACCTGGACCGCTCGGCGGCCAGTTCCTCGGCCCGCTTCTCACTGTCGCTGACGTCCTCGACGTACCAGCAGCTACGCCCGGCGGACAGGGGGACGCGACGTACCCGCAGCCGCCGACCGTGATGGCGCAGGTGTGGATCGAGCGAGGCCAACCGTTCGACCGCCGCGAGTGTCCCGCCGACGACCAGTTCGGGCAGCAGCCGCTGCGCGACCGGGCTGATCTGGCGGACGGTGCCGTCCGGACCGCACACCACCACGCCTTCGCGGAGATGCTCGGCGATTTCGGGCCAGTCGGCGGCGAGCTGACCCTGCAGCCGCTCAAGGGCGGGCAACGGGCGAGAGGTGGTCGGACGCCGAGCGGTGACCCGGGCGACACTCGGCGTGGCAGACCGTCCGTCGCCGGGGTCGAGGTCCCTGACGTCGGCACCTGTCACCAGCTTTGAGCCTCGCTCCTTGTCGGTTCCGCAGCCGCGTCGAGCAGCGTGCCTGGTCACGTCCTGACGTCCAGCCTACGCGGGTCTGCGGGTGCCGCCACCCGGGCGGCGTCCGCTCGGGCACCGACGACGGGCGGAGCGGCTCGACGGTTGTTACGATCCGAGCGCCCCTGTCCGCCTGTCATCCGGGGAAGGCGTGATCGTTGCTGTCCCACGGTCGCAGACCCGAGACGCCGCCGCTGAGCTTGTCCGTCGACCGGTCTGATCCCGACGCACCCGTGATCCAGGTCGTCGGTGACCTCGCCTACACCACTGCCGCGCCGCTGCGGCGGGAGATCGACCAGACGCTCAGCACCGGTCCCACCCTGCTGGTGCTCGACTTCGGCGGCTTGCGGTTCATCGACAGCACCGGGCTCAGCGTCATCGTGCACGCCTGGCGCGAGGGGCAGCAGCGGGGCGTCCGGCTGCGGCTACAGGCGGTCCCCGGGTTCCTCAAGGCCATCCTCGACATGACCGGGGTCACCGGCCTGCTGGCCCGCGAGGCGTCCGGAACCGGGCCCGTCGACGCCGAGCCCGACAATCAGTCCCCGGCCATCGTGTAGCACCCTTCGGACAGCTCCGGGACGCGCGTGACGGACTCGGGCGGCGAGATCAACTTTTTCATCCCGCGACTTGCGGCTGGCCGGCGTCCTGGGAGCATGGGAGTCATGTCGGCACAGCTGTTGGTCATCGAGGTCGACCGGCACGACGCGGGGCATGCCGAGTTGCGGCTGACCGGCGAGCTGGACTTCGACAGCTCGCCGGAACTCATCGATGCCGTCGCCTCGCTGCGGCGCGACGGTTACCAGCGGCTGGTCCTCGACGTCACCGGGGTGACGATGTGTGACTCCTCCGGGCTGAGCGCATTCGTGGTGGCCCACCGAGGCGCCTCCGTACCCCTGCGGTTGACCGGTGTCAACGCGGCACTGCGCCAACTGCTGGACCGCACCGGCCTCGCCGAGCTGCTGGAGCTTTCCCCGGTCGCCGGGGACCACGACGTGCAGGCTGCCGGCTGAGCCGCCAGGGCCACCGCCCGAGGGGTGGCCCCCGACCCTGGGACCAGGGGTCGGGGGCCGGAGGATGGCTCAGGGGGCCGGGACCGGACGGGGGCTCGCGCGGTGCGGTCGGGTGGTCGGTTCCGCGTCCTCGGGCGGGCCCGAATCGGGAGTCTTGAACAGGTAGCGGACGAACTCCGCACCTGCGCCGTCTTCCTGCGCCCCGGGCCACTGGCCGGCGCAGTCGACACCGATCACCTCGCGGCCGCCGCCGTCAGCCTCCTCCACCAACGCCCACAGGCTCACCGGGTAACAGCGGGTGCGCTCAGGTTCGAGCCGCCACCGGGCGTACCAACCGGGTCGGGCGGGGACGATCTCGACTATCCGCTTCATCACGACCTTCCCTTCCGCCGTGCCTCGGAAGATCTCCGGTCCACCGCGATCGTCGGTCCTGCCCGGGTGATGGGGCCTCACCCGGCCCGGATGAAGCCCTCGCGGGCCCCGGCGACGGTCCCACGGCCCGCGCCGGACCGATCGTTTCGCCCCGCCGGTGGCCGGGAAGGCCATCGACGAAGCCAGGCAACCACCAGCGGAAGCGAGGTGTGCACCATGCGCAAACAGATGGAGGGCGACAACCAGCGCCGCCGGGCACTGGCCCGCCAGGCCCGGGAACGCGGCATGCGGGCCGCGGACACCGGCGCCAGCCTGAGCGCGTCCAAGCAACTCACCCACCTCGACCAGAACAAGCGGGCCGGCCCACCGCCGGCCGGGAGCCGCCACAAATCGGACACCACGCGCGGCGGTCCCGCTCCCCCGCCGACCGGCTCCCCGGAGGCTCCCCGACCTCGCCCGGAGCCAGGTTCGCAGGCACCTGGAGTCACCACGGTGGGCTACCGCGACCTGGTCGAGAACGTCGTCCGCCGGGCCGGCGTCGACTTCCGTACCGCCAAGGTCGGGGTGGAGTCGACGGTGCTCGTCCTGGCCTGGGCCCTGGAGGCGGGAGAACGCCGCCGGCTGCTGGAGGCAGTTCCCACGGCACTGCACGACGTGGTCCCGGTGGACGGCATCGAGCGGCACCAGGACCTGGGCGGGTTCCTCTCCGAGGTGGCTCGGATCAGCGGCCGAAGCCCGGAGCAGGCCCGCTACCAGGCCCAGGCCACCTTCGCCGCGCTCGCCGAGCACGACGGTGACCTGATCGAATCGCTGCACGTACCGGACGAGCTGCGGGAGTTGCTGAACCCGTTGCCGGCCGGTGGCGGTGTCGTCGGCGTGGCCAGTTCGACGCCGCCGTTGTCGGCGGCCGAACTCGGTGCGGCCCTGGCCGATCTGCCCTACTGGTCCGGCGACGGCACCGCGCTGTCCCGGACCCTGGAACTGCCGCCGAGCAACCTCGACCGGGTACTGGACCGGCTCGACCTGCTCCGCCAGCAGATCGGCCGTGGGCCACGGATCGGCCGAGCCGACCCGACCACCGCGGTGCTGACCGTGACCTCCGGCAATGCCGGGGCGGTGACCGCGAGCGACATCGACCTGGCACACGCGGTCGACGACGCCCTCGACGAGGCGGGCGCCGGGATGGCCGGCGGCTGAGTCGCGGACACCGGACGTGCGGCCGTGGCACACTCACGGCCGCACGATCGTCCGGGCCGAGCGAGGTCAGTGAACCCGCGCCGGCATCTCCGGCGACGAACTCTCCAGCGGTACGGCGGTGGAGGAGATCAGACCGAGTTGTGCCGCTGACCGGGGCAGGGCGGCGTCGAGGAGCCAGTCCGCGCTCACCCTGGCCCGGTTGCCGGGCATCGCGAGCAGGTGGTAGCCACGGGTGACCGCCTTGGCGGGCAGGCCGGACAGCGGCACCTTGAGCGGGTTCGCCGCCGCCTGCTTGCCGCCCAGATCGACCACCCAACCGAGGTCGTGATGCCTGTACGGGCGACGGCTTCCCTGTCCGTACGAGGCGGCGATGTTGCGTGCGGCCAGCTTGCCCTGCCGCTGCGCATGCTGGGCGGTCATCGTGCAGATCTCGCCGGGGCGGGTCAGATCGGGCACCGCGGCGGCGTCGCCGCAGGCGTAGACCTCGGGGAACCCGGGGACGTTGAGGTACTCGTCGACCACCAACCGTCCCTTTTCCGTCCGCAGACCCAGTTCCGCCACGAACGGGTCAGGTCGTACCCCGACACACCAGATCAGCGAACAGGTGGGCACGTACCCGCCGTCGGTGAGCTTGACCCCGTCGGAGGTGGCGACCGCGACCGAGGTCCCCATCCGCACATCCACCCCACGCCGCCGCAGCACCCGGTCCGCAGTGACCGACATCCGGCGGTCCAGTTCCGGCAGCACCCGTGGAGCGACATCGAGCAGTATCCACCTGGGTCGGATCGTGAGGCGGGGATGTTGGGCGGCCAGTTCGTCGGTGAACAGGATGCCGTGCGCGGCCACCTCGGTACCGGTGTATCCGGCGCCCACCACCACGAAGGTGGACCGTGCCTGCTGCTCGGCCGGATCCTCGGCCTGCTCGGCCAGTTCGATCTGCCGGACCACGTGGTCGTGCAGGTAGAGCGCTTCGGGCAGGCCCCGGAAGCCGTGGGCGTACTCGGTCACGCCGGGAATCGGCAACAGCTTGTTCACGCTGCCGACGGCCAGGACCAGCCGGTCGTACGCCAGCCGGTTGCGGTCACCCTCCGGCTGGGTGAAACCGACCCACCGGTTCTGCAGATCCACGCTGTCGGCCTCACCGATGACCACCCGTACGCCGTCCAGCGTGCCGGCCAGTGGCACGGCGATCCGACCGGGTTCGACCACCCCGGCCGCCACCTCCGGCAGCAGCGGTAGGTACAGGAAGTAGTCGGTCGAGTTCAGCAGGACGATCTCGGCTCGGCCGCGGGCCAACCGGCTCAACGTCTTCGCCGCGTGGTACCCGGCGAACCCGGCCCCCACGATCACCACACGAGGCTTCGTCATTCCGGCCCGGTTCCCGTCGTACGCGCCGACAAACGTCCTCCGCTGGAGGTCAACGCGGTTGGTCGAGGGGCATCGGGAACTGGAGGAAGGTGGCACCACGCAGATCAAGCCAGGCGCGGTCAGGGGCGCGGACCAGCCGCACCATCACCTCGACGCAGGTGGGGCAGCGGCCCACCAGGCCGGGCGCGTGCGGGTAGACCCGCAGGCCGGCCATCGGACCGGGGGTGCCGCAGTGGGCGCACCGGGCGGTGGCGGTGCTCAGGTCGACCGCGAACACCTCCCCCAACGGGCCGTCGAGCATGTTGCCATCCAGGTAGGGCAGCGCGGTCATCCGCGTCTCCTCTCAGCCGGTCGGGCCGAAACGTTCGGTGCGTACCCGGCGTGCCGGGTGGCCCAGCGCGACGAGCAGATCGGAGACGGCCTCCACGAAACCGGTGGGTCCGCACACGTACACCAGCGGCTCCAGCTCCGGCGGCCAGCCGTGCGTGTTGACGTCGGCGAGGCCGAGCCGGTGCGGCTCGCCGCGCCACCCCTCCGGGGCCTGACGGGTGTACACGTGGGCCACGTCGAGGCCGGCGTCGTCGCGTACCCGGTGCCGCAGTTCCTCGGTGTAGAAGCCGTCATCGGGGGTGCGTACGGAGTAGATCAGCCGGAACGGCACCCGGCTCCCGGCCGCCCGCCGGGCCCTGATCATGGCCATCAACGGCACCACCCCCGATCCGCCGGCGACCAGCAGCACCGGATCGGACTGCTGGGGCCGCCAGACGAACCAGCCGCCGATCGGACCACGCACCTCGACCGGGTCGCCCTCGCGGTAGCCGTCGACCAGGAACGGCGACACCTCACCGTCGGTCACCCGCTGGACACACACCTCGATCCGGTCGCCGTCAGCGGGGGCGGCGAGCGAGTACGACCGGGCGGCCTGGTAGCCGTCCGGCGCGGTGAGCCGGATGTCGACGTGCTGGCCGGGCAGGTGGGTCGGCCAGCCCGGCACCTCCAGCACCAGGGTCCGCGCCGTCGGCGTCTCGACCCGGTGCGCCACCAACCGGGCCTCCCGCCAGCTCATCCGGGCGCTCAATCGCCCTGGTACCGCTGCTCACGCCACGGGTCGCCGTAGTCGTGGTAGCCGGCGGTCTCCCAGAAGCCGGGGGTGTCCTCGACGGTGAGGTGGATACCGCGCGCCCACTTGGCGGACTTCCAGAAGTAGAGGTGGGGAACGAGCAGACGGGCCGGCCCACCGTGCTCGGCCGGCAGGTCGTCGCCGCCGTAGGTGTGCACCAGCCAGGCCTGCCCGTCGCGCAGGTCCGCCAGCGGGAGGTTGGTGGTGTAGCCGCCGTAGGAGTGGGTCAGGGCGTAGTCGGCGGCAGTGTCGACGCCGTCGAGCAGGGTGTCCAGCGAGACGCCCCGCCAGGTGGTGCCGAGCTTCGACCACCGGGTGACGCAGTGGATGTCGACGGTCGGTGCCTCCTGCGGCAGCGCCATCATCTCGTCCCAGCTCCACCGGTGCTCCGTACCAGTCTCGGTGCTGATCACGAACTCCCACTGGTCACGTGGCACCCGGGGGGTCGGGCCGGCGGAGAGCACCGGAAAGTCCGGTGTCAGGTACTGACCCGGGGGAAGATCCGGCGCCTCGACGCGGGGCCGACCCTGGAAGCCCGGTGTGACGATACCCACCGCTCAGTCGTACCACGGGGGGTCGCCGTCGTGGGTCGGTTCCGCCAGCTCAGGCTCGCCGCCCGGCCCGGAGACTCATTTCCGCTCGGTCACGACTTCCTTGGCGCCCGGCACCACGTTGCGGGTCGCCCGCAGGCTGGTGAACGTGACCACCGTCAGCACGGCGATGATGACCAGGAGCGAGACCTCGGTGGGAATCAACGGGACGCCTTCCCAGATGCCGTGCGCCCAGTGCAGGCCGAGCTTGACGCCGATGAAGGCCAGGATGATCGCCAGGCCGTAGGTCAGGTGAACCAGGCGGCTCAGCGCCGCGTGCAGCACGAAGTAGAGCGCGCGCAGGCCCAGCAGGGCGAAGGCGTTCGTGGCGAAGACGAGGTACGGATCCTCGGTGATGCCGTAGACGGCCGGCACCGAGTCGACGGCGAAGACCACATCGGTGGCGAGCACCGCCACCACCACCAGCGCGAGCGGGGTCAGCGCCCTCCGCCCGTCGACCCGTACGGTCATCTTCGTGCCGTGGTACTCCTGGACCACCGGCATGAAGCGGCGCAGCAGTCGCACCGACCGCATGCTGCCGATGTCCACCGTCTGCTCATGCCCGGTGAAGGCGTCACGGAGCAGCTTCGCCGCGGTGAACAGCAGGATCAACGCGAAGATCAGGAAGGCGAAGTCCAGGTTCTGCAGGGCTGCGGCGCCCAGGGCGATGAAGATGCCGCGCAGCACCAGCGCACCGGTGATACCGAACAGCAGCACCCGCTGGGCGAGCTCGCTCGGCACCGCGAAGGCGGCCAGCAGCAGCATGAAGACGAAGAGATTGTCGACGGAGAGCGACTTCTCGACCAGGTAGCCGGCGAGGTAGTCGATGCCCTCCTGACGCCCGTACCGGGACCATACCCAGGCACCGAAGGCCAGCGGCAGGGCTATGTAGAAGGCTGACCAGCCGAGTGCTTCTCTCAGGGACACCTCGTGCGGGCGGCGGGTCACCAGAAAGTCGAGCACCAGCAGGGCGATGACCCCGACGATCGTGATCGCCCAGAGCGAGGGCGTACCGATGGACTGCAGGCCAGCGGCTGCATACGACAAAGCGGACATGGAGCCTCCTCGAACACCGTGTCATGTTCGAGGTCTCCTTCACCCACCTTTCGTGGGCAACCACCCGAGGCGCGCTCCGGGGCGCGCCGTACTGACCGGAATGGTTCGTGGGAAGTACTCCCCTCGTGGTGACAAGGTTAGGACAGCCGGATTCCGCCCGCCAGGCGGGGCGCTGCCGAGGCCCGATGACGCCGCTCACGGCCGCCGACCAGCCATCCAGGATGTGAGCGCCTATCGTGACCGGGTGACCGCAGACCTGGTGACCGGCCCGCTGGCCGGCGTACGCGTGGTGGAGTTGGCCGGGATCGGACCGGGACCGTTCGCCGCCATGATGCTGGCCGACCTCGGGGCCGACGTGATCCGGGTCGACCGGGTCACCGAGGTGGACGCTGCGGCCTTCGGCAGCCCGCACCCCGATCTGCTCAACCGGGGGCGCCGCTCGATCGCGGTCGACCTGAAGTCCGCCGACGGGTGTGAGGTGGTGCTGGCCCTGGTCGGCGACGCCGACGTCCTCATCGAGGGATTCCGGCCCGGGGTCACCGAGCGGCTCGGCGTCGGCCCCGCGGACTGCCACGCGGTCAACCCGGCCCTGGTCTACGGCCGGATGACCGGGTGGGGTCAGGACGGCCCGAACGCCCCGCACGCCGGACACGACATCGACTACCTGGCGCTGACCGGCGCGCTGCACGGCATCGGACGGGCCGGTCAGCCACCGGTGCCACCGCTGAACCTGCTCGGCGACTTCGGTGGCGGCGGCATGATGCTCGCTCTGGGTGTCGTCTCCGCGCTGTACGCGGTGCGCGGGGGTGCGACCGGTCAGGTGGTCGACGCCGCGATCGTGGATGGTGTCGCGGTGCTCAGCACCCAGATCCACGCGCTGCGTCAGCTCGGCATGTGGCAGGAACCGCGTGGCGTGAACCTGCTCGACGGGGGTGCCCCGTTCTACGACACCTACGAGTGCGCCGACGGCCGATACCTCGCCGTGGGTGCCCTGGAGCCACGGTTCTACGACGAACTGGTCCGGCTCACCGGTTTCCCACTCCCTCCGGATGAGCCGGTCGACCGGACCGATCCGGCGAACTGGCCGGCGTTGCGGGCTGCCTGGGCGCGCCTGTTCCGCACCCGTACCCGCGACGACTGGGCGTCGCTGCTCACCGCTTCGGACGCGTGCGTCGCACCGGTACTGGACTGGCGGGAGGCACCGGAGCATCCGCACCTGGCCGCCCGGGAGACATTCGTGCTCCGCGACGGCGTCGTCCAGCCGGCCCCGGCACCTCGGTTCTCCGCCACCCCGACCGCGATCCGCCGACCGCCGCCCTGGCCGGGGGAGCACACCGACGAGATCCTCGCCGAGGCTGGCTTCGACCAGGACGGGATCGCTCGCCTCCGTGCGTCGGCAGCCGTCGGCTAGTGCGGTGTCCAGGAACGTTGGCGCTGTCCGGCGGCGAACCCCTCAGCGGCGGCGCAGCGTCGCACCGGGCGCCAGGGCGGGTTCGACCATGTCCCGGTAGTCACGGGGCAACTGGACCACCAGTTCGTCGAACTCTCCACCGGTCACCGCCTCCCGGAGCGTGGTGAAGACCGCCCGGATCGCGTCCCGGGCGGCCGGCTCCTCGACCCCGGCGCGTACGGCCACCCGGGCGACGAATTCGGCGGCTCCGAACCGCTCCGCCGCCTCGATGTCCGGTGTCGGCCGCAACGGCAGCCGCAACGGGGCGGGCAGTTGCACGGCCAGGTCCAGCACCTCGCCACCGGTCAGCCGCTCGGCCAGCGTCTGCAGCGTGGCCCGGATCAGCTCCGTCGCTCGCGACGACGATGTTCCGGTGCGCTGGGTGACCTGGTCGACGAAGGTGTCGTAGTTCATCGCGTACCCCCTCCGGCCGGCGCTTACCCACCCCACCGGGACGGAAACGGTGACCGCTTTTCCGCCGGCCTCGGTGCGTGAGTGACCCCGGGTCGGGTATCCGCGCCCGGTCGTGGCCGGATCGAAGCCCGGGAGGAGCCGACACCATGGCGAGTTACGCCGATGTCCTGCAGTACCTGTCCAGTCTTGACTACCCCGCAGGGAAGGACGAGGTGGTACGCGAGGCCGAGCGCGAAGGGGCGCCACCGGACGTGCTCCAGGCGCTGCGCGCGCTGCCTCCGGTGGATTACGCCAACGGCAACCAGGTGGCCCGTTCGGCCGGCATCGACGCGGCTCCCGAGATCACCGAGTCGCAGCGCGCCGCCCAGGCACGGGACAAGCGTCACCAGCGGGTGTCCCAGCACCTGCGCAGCATCTGAACGGTGGGCTGGCCCGACGACGATGGGCCGGGCCGTCTCGCGCACCGGAGACAGGGCGGCGCGCCCCGGCCGCGAACCGCAGCCGGGGGCGCCCCTGCGTAACCGCCTGCCCTGACGACGGTGCGCCCGAACCGGGTCGCGGCCATCAGGCGGCCGACAGCCGCCCGAACCGTGCGGCTGCTGTTACTGCGGCTAGCCTATCGCACGCCATCAGCCGAACGGACAGCGGGGGTCAACAAAAGGGTCTTATCCGGCGTCCTGGTCGTGGAAGCGGCCCGAGCGGTCGCGGGCCTTGAGCCGGACGGTGGGCAGGGCCGGTGCGGGCAGCGGCGGGTCCGGGTCGTCGTCGACCGCCCCGAACCGCCGCCCGGCCATCCAGTCCTCCCGGGCGGCGGCGATCTCCTCGTGGTCACGGCCGACGAAGTTCCACCACATCACCAGCGGCTCCTCGAAGGGCGTGCCACCGAGCAGCAGCAACCGGCTACCGGGCTCGCCGTTCAGCTGCAGCACGTCCCGCCCGGAACCGAGCCAGAGCAGCGCCCCGGGCGTCAGCGGCTGACCGTCGACCTCACCGGCGCCGTCGAGGGCCAGCAGCGCGTACTCGAAGTCGCGTCGCAGCGGCAGCCCGGCCGCCGCCCCGGCGAGGTCCAGTTGTGCGCCGAGCAACGGGGTGTGCACCTGGGCCGGCGAGCGTTCCCCGGCGAGTTCCCCGACCAGCAGGGTGACGTCGAGGTCTCCGTCGCGCCACCGCGGCAGCTCGGCGTGGTGGGCGAAGTCGGCCGCACCGGCTCGGGCGGCGTCCGGCAGGGCCACCCACAGCTGCACCCCGTGCATCAGCGGCGGATGCTCCGCGGGTGAGCGTTCGGAGTGTGCGATGCCGTGACCCGAGGTCATCACGTTGAGTTGGCCGGGGCGGATCGGTTGCTTGTTACCGAGGCTGTCGCGATGCAGAATCTCGCCGTCGAGCAGCCAGGTCACGGTCTGCAGGCCGGTGTGCGGGTGCGGGGGCACCTCCATGCCGGGCCGCTCGGCCACGTCGTCGGGTCCGAAATGATCGACGAAGCACCACGCGCCGACCAGCCGGCGGGTGCGCTGGGGCAGGAGCCGGCGCACCGTGGTGTAGCGACCGAGCGGCACGTCGTGGCCAGGCAGCAGGACGCTACCGGGATCGGCGGTCGCCACACCGGGCGGACGGGTCTCGGCAGGCATCGTTTCGGCACGCTCCACGGTTCGACTCTACGTCCGCCCCGGTGATCCGCCCGGCCGTCGGCGAGCGGACTACCCGCATCGGGGCTGCCTCGGGGACGGTCCGACCCTCTCCCCCGACCGGCACCGATCAGGCCCTTCCACGGTGCCCTGTCGAGGGGGCGGTACGGATCACACGACCCGAGGCCGAATCTCACGCCTAAGCTGGTCCACCGATCGCCCGTGACACTGGAGTGCGCTGAATCGTCTCCGGGGCGGTCGCGCGCGACGTCGCGAGTGTCCGGCAACGGCGTCGGGCCTGAGTCGGAAGGGACGTGTCGGTTGATGCCGGAGACAGTCGAGTCGGTGTTCGCGAGTGTGGTCGCCCGCAACCCGGGTGAGCCGGAGTTTCACCAGGCCGTACGGGAGGTGTTGGAGAGCATCGGGCCAGCGCTGGCCCGGCACCCGGAGTACGCGGAAGCCCAGATCATCGAGCGGATCTGCGAACCGGAGCGACAGATCATCTTCCGGGTGCCGTGGGAGGACGACCAGGGCCGGATCCGGGTGAACCGGGGTTTTCGGGTCGAGTTCAACAGCGCCCTTGGTCCGTTCAAGGGTGGCCTTCGCTTCCATCCCTCGGTGTACCTGGGCATCGTCAAGTTCCTCGGCTTCGAGCAGATCTTCAAGAACGCGCTGACCGGGTTGCCGATCGGTGCCGGCAAGGGCGGCGCCGACTTCGATCCCAAAGGCTGCTCGGACCGCGAGGTGATGCGCTTCTGTCAGAGCTTCATGACCGAGCTGTACCGACACATCGGGGCGCAGACGGACGTGCCGGCCGGCGACATCGGAGTGGGCGTCCGGGAGATCGGCTACCTGTTCGGTCAGTACAAGCGCATCACCAACCGGTACGAGTCGGGTGTCCTGACCGGCAAGGGCCTGGCATACGGCGGTGCACAGGCGCGCACCCAGGCGACCGGGTACGGCGCGGTGTTCTTCGCCGAGGAGATGCTGAGGCAGTCCGGTAGCGGTCTGGACGGCAAGCGGGTGGTGGTCTCCGGCTCCGGCAACGTGGCCATCCACGCGATCGAGAAGGTTCACCAGCTCGGCGGCAGGGTGGTCGCCTGCTCCGACTCCGGCGGCTACCTGCTCGACGAGAAGGGCATCGACCTTGAGGTGTTGCGGGAGTTGAAGGAGCAGCGGCGCGGCCGGCTGGCCGACTACGTCCTCGACGTGCCGCACGCGGTCAGCGTCGCCGGCCGTACCCCCTGGGAGGTGCCGTGTGACCTGGCCCTGCCGTGCGCGACCCAGAACGAGATCGGCGGCGCGGAAGCCGCCCAGCTGGTTGCCGGGGGGTGCTCGGTGGTGGTGGAGGGCGCGAACATGCCGACCACACCCGAGGCGGTGCGGATCCTCGGCCGGGCCGGCGTGCGGTTCGCTCCCGGCAAGGCCGCCAACGCCGGTGGGGTGGCGGTCAGTGCGCTGGAGATGCAGCAGAACGCCAGCCGGGAGTCGTGGACGTTCGCGGAGTCGGAGCAGCGGTTGCAGGAGACCATCCGGGACATCCACGCCCGCTGCTGGGCGACGGCAGAGGAGTACGGCCTGCCGGGCGACTACGTGGCCGGGGCCAACATCAACGGGTTCCGCCGGGTCGCCGAGGCGATGCTGGCGCACGGCCTGGTGTAGGGGCGGGCAGACAGGTACCGGTGCCCGTCGCCGAGCGGCGGGCACCGGTACCTTCGTTCTCCGGGCCCTGCCCGGAATGGTGGATCAGTTCACGCCACCCGCACCGAAGCGGTTGCGCCGCCGCCAGGCGAACGCGCCGAGCAGCAGGATGGCACCGGCGGCGACGAGCCCGCCGCCGACCTTCATCGGCGTGTCCAGGCTGCTGCCGGTGACCGGCAGGTGCGGCTTCCTCTTGGGCAGCACCCGCAGCTGGGTCTCACCGGTACGCCCGGATTCCCGGCCGGTGGCGGTGAAGGTGAGCAGGCCCGTCACCGACGGCGTGTACCGCCGGGTGAAGACTCCCTGTGAGTTGGTCCGGGCGGTGAAGCTCAACGGCGCGCTGGCCTGGAAGGCCACCGGCGTCATCGCGACCGTGCTGCCGTCGCTGCGACGGGCCGTGCCGGCGGCCGGTGCGGCCAGCGGCGTCACCGAGACGACGATGTCCACCGTCTCGTTCGGCCCGAAGTTGCGGCCGGTCAGGATGACCGTCTCACCGAGGAAGATGGTGGGTCGGTTCACCGTCAGCGATGCGAGCACCGGCGGATAGGGCGGTGGCTGGGGCGGATCGGTGACTGTTGGCGACGGCTGCGGCTGCGGTTGCGCCGCCCCCGCCGCAGCCGGCACGGCCACCACGGCCAGACCGACCGTGAGCGCCATGATGATGCGGGATAGCCGCATGGTTCGTTCCCTCCTACTGAGAACAACTTGGTGCGGTAACAACATGGGTGGTCCATGGGGTGGCGGTCGGGGTCAGCCACAGCTCGGCCGTCCCGCTCTCCGTCTTTCCGGTCAGCAGCGAGATCTCCAAGGTGCGAGTCCCGCCCGGTCTGATCTCGACGTTCACGATGGCGACCTGACGCCGCCGTTCGGTGCCGTTGCCCACCGAGGTCTCGGCACCGTCGAGACGGGTGTCGAGCACCGACCCGCCGGCCGGGCCGTACACCGACACGAGTGTCCGGACGGTGTAGGGGTCCCCGGCCTGACCGAGACCGAGAACCGACTCGCTGAGCCCTGAGGCCGGCGCGGTGGACCGGAGCGTCACCCGTAGGTTCAGCTCCCGGCGACCGTCGGCGTGGCAGTCACCGACCGTCAGGTCGGCGGTCTGCCGGAGGTAGTAGCCGAGCTTCGCGCCGCTGCCGTCGTTGAGGAACACGCCGACCGTCGGCACGGTGTCCTGTTCCGGAAGCGCCCCGGCCATCCGGCTGTCACCGAATGTTCGCTGTTCTTCCGGTCGGGCACTCCAGAACAATATCCGACGTTCTTGTATAGAGCGGTCAAATGCGGACAACAACCCATTCGGGTGCACGTTCCTCGCGAACAGCGTGTCGAACACCGTGGCTGCCGCGTCCGCGAAGAAGGTGTCCTGCTCACCCGGACTCATCCGCTGGTAGGCATCGTTGAGCAGGGTCCGGACCGCGTTCTCGGCGCTCAACGCCACCCCGCCCGACGTCCGCACCGGCCCGGTCGCTTTCAGCAGGTACGACAGCACCACCGGATCGACGGCGAGGACGCCATCGACCGTGACCCCGGTCTGCCGGCGGTACATCTCCCGATACAGCGACGCGGCGGTCGGAAAGTGCGGGCTGAGGTTGACGTCGGCCGGATAGATGCCGGGCAGTTTCCCCCACAGGGCACGTATCTCGGCCGGCACCTTCAGCGGCTCGGCGAACCGGCCGAGGCTCGAACTGCTGCCCTGGGCGCCCATCTTCACCCGGCCCTTGTTCGCCTCGATGACGGCGTACGCGCCGAACATGCCGCCGGTCGCACGCAGCTCCGCGGAGTTCTGCGAGACCAGCAGGTACTTACGCGCCCCGTCGACGCCGAGCAGCGGCGGGAGCAGGCGGCTGGCCCGATCCGCGGCCGAGGTCATCGCGGCCAGCCGGTCGATCTCGCCGCGCAGCTCCGCCAGGGCGCGCCGGACCTGCCCGACCAGTCGGTCACCGGAGACGTCGGCCAGCTCCGCGCGGGTCCGCAGCACCGTGGTGTGCACCGCAACCAGTTCGTCGGAGACGGCACTCAGGCCGGTCAGGTCCAGCCGACCCTCCTGAGGCACCAGTCCCCCGAGGTCGACGCGGAGCAGCGCGGGGAACGCCTGGCGGGCCAGGTCGTCGATGGCGATGGCGATCTGTCGGATCGCGGTGAGGTTCGCTCCGGCGACCGGAGCCTGCCGGGCGAGCCACCAACCGGGATCCCCGGTTGCCCGCCGCGCCGCACCGGACTGCTCCTGCAACGCGGCAAGGGTCCGCTGGGCTCGTGCGGTGTCGCCGCCGACCAGGTGGGCGCTCAGCTCACCAGCCAGTCCCGCGGCGTTGACCAGGTGGGCACGGGCCTGCCAGCTTCGGAGGCCGACCCACCCGGCGAGACCCGACACCAATGACCCGACCACCAGCGTGGTCAGCAGGATGCGACGCAGCCGGGCACGCCGGCGGCGGCGGGACCGGCTGCGCCGCCGTCGAGGGCTCTCGCTCTCCGTCACATCACACCTCTCAATAAAACGGACAGAAGACCACATTGTTCTTAACACTCAACGGACAAAGTGGTGTGGTAATGACGACATCAGGCGTTATGAAAGGTTCGTTCGTCATTCGCGTTACGGCCGGTTCCGGCCGCCGCCGCTTCCCGTAGCAGCTCCTCGATCCGGTCCACGCCCGACGGCAACGACATCTCCCGCAGGTACGCCTCCCGACCACGCCGTCCCATCTCGGCTCGCGCCGGCGCGGGAATCTGCGCTGCCAGCCAGAACCGGTCCGCCAGGCTGGCCCAGTCCTCCGGCGGGCAGGACAACCCCGCCCGGGCCCGTTCGACCAGCAGCGCGGTGTCCCCGCCGGCCGAGGCGACCACCGGCGCACCGCAGGACAGGGCCGCCTGGAGCTTGTCCGGCACGCTGCTGCGCAGCTCCGGCAGATCGCGCATCATCACCAGCTGGTAGTCGGCTGCGGCGTACAGCTCGGGCATGTCCAGCGGGGAGCGGCGGTCCACGAACCGGACGTTGTCGGCCCGCAGTTCGGCGGCGAGCCCCCGCACCCGCCGCTCGTCGGGCCCCGAGCCCACCAGGACCAGGTCCACGCTCCCGCCCAACGCCGCCGCCGCCCGTACCGCGGTGTCCAGTCCCTGCCGTGCCCCGATGGTGCCGGCGTGCATCACCACGCACCGCTCGTCGCGGCGGATCAGCCGCCGCGCGGCCGGGCTGGCCGACGCCGGGCGGAAGATCCGCTCGTCGGTCCAGTTGAGCACCACCCGGATCCGCGCCGGGTCGATCCCGTCGGCCACGAGCGCGTCGCGCAGGGAGGGTGTGGTCACCGCGACCCGGCTGGCGGCCCGGCAGGTCCGCTGCGTGGCCGCCCGGACCCGCGCCGCCCACCGGCCGTCGTCGACGGAGTCGGGGACCTGTTCGGCCCAGACGTCCGGCACGTGCAGCACCAGCGGCACCGGGCCGAGCAGGCGGAGCAGGCCCACCGAGGCGAACGCGGCGGCCGGCGGCTGATGCACGTACAACACGTCCACACCCGCCAGGAACCGGCGACCGACCAGCGCCGCGCTGCCGGCGAAGGAGAGCCAGGAGGCCATCCGACCGCGTACGGTGGCGGCTCCGGTGCTGTACCGGGGCACCCGGCGCACGGTCAGTCCCCGGCTACGGGTCTCGTGGTGCCAACGCTGCCGCCACCCGGGGTAGACATGGCCGCCCGGATAGTCGGGGAAGCCGGTCAGCACCCGTACCTCGTGCCCCCGCGCGGCCAACTCCTCGGCGAGGCTGCCGGGGATGAACGCCGGCTCCGGTGGAAAGTGGTACGTCAGGATCCCGATTCGCATCGGGACACCCCCGTCCCCCACCGGTTCGGCGCGCCGCCCGGGACCGGAACCGCGACGACTGCGTACGATCTCGACATCCCCTCACGGGACGGATGCCGTCGGCGGCCGTCCCTTGTCGCGGCGCCGCCGCCCGCGACCGCGTCGTCCAGGGGGTTCCACATGCTCAGCGGGTTGTTGTTCGTCTGCCACGCCAATCTGTGCCGGTCGCCGATGGCCGAGTACACCGCGCGTCGACTGCTCGCCGGGCGGCCGGTGACGGTGGCCAGCGCCGGCACCGACGCCGTCGAGGGACTGGCCATGCACCCGTACGCGGCGGCGATCGCCGCCGAGACCGGCGACGATCCGACGTCGTTCCGCAGCCGGCGGCTGCTGCCGGAACACCTCACCGACGCGGTGCTGGTGCTGACCGCCACCCGACGCCAGCGCTCGATCTGCACCGCGCTGGCGCCGGCGGCGCTGCACCGGACGTTCACGCTGCGCCAGTTCGGCCGGCTCGCGGCGGCGGCCGAAGCCCCGTTGGGCGAGCAGGACGACCCGGTTCGGGCCGCGGTGGCCGCCGCTGCCCTGGCCCGGGGGCGGTTGCAGCCCGCCCCCGGGGACGCCGACGACCTGCGTGACCCGGTCGGGGGCACGCCAGAGGACTTCCGACGCTGCGCGGAGGAGATCGACCGGGCGCTGCGCCCTCTGGCGACGCTCATCGGGACAGCCGGGTGAGTTCCTGGGTGTGGTCGCTGACCTCGCCGGCACGGGCCCGTTCGGCGTGCCGGCCACCCCTGCTCGGGTCCGTCGGCGCCGATGCCGTGGCTGCTGCCACCACCCGGTAGGCCTCGTACTGGTACGCCTCGGTCTTGGGCACCCGGGCCATGTTCAGCACGCAGCCGAGCAACCGCACCGACACCGAGTGCAACGCCCGGGCGGCGGCGGCAACCTGGGCCCGCGAGGTACGTCCCTGCTGGGTGACCAACAGCGCTCCGTCGGCCTGCACGGCGACCACGACACCGTCGGTGACCGCGAGCAGCGGCGCGGTGTCGATGATCACGATGTCCGCGGACTCGCGCAGGGCCAGCAGCAGGTCGGACATCGCCTTCGAACCGAGCAGCTCGCTCGGGTTGGGCGGCGCGGAGCCGCTGGGCAGCACGAGTAGTGACTTGTCGCCCCAGCGCTGGACCACATCGCCCACCTGCACGTCACCGACGAGCACGTCGGTCAACCCCACCCCCGGGTCGATGCCCAGGTAGTCGCCGACCTTCGGCCGGCGCAGGTCGGCGTCGACCAGCAGCACCCGCCAACCCGCCTCGGCCAGCGCGATCGCCAGGTTGCACGACAGCGTGGTCTTGCCCTCACCCTGGAGGGCACTGGTCACCGCGATGACCCGGGCCGGCTCGTGCACGTCGACGAAACGCAGGTTCGTCCTGAGCTTGCGGACGGCTTCGGCCCGCGCCGAGGTGGCGGCGTCACCGACGATCAGTGGGGCCGAGCGGGCGCTGGTGTCGATCGGAATCTCACCGAGCAGCGGGCTGCCGGTCACCCGTTGCAGGCCGGCCGCGTCGCGCAACCGCACGTCGGCCATGCCACGCAGGATCGCCAGACCGACGCCGGCCAGCAGGCCGAGCAGGGCACCGATCACGGTGTTGCGGACCGGCTGCGGCGAGACCGGCGTCGGGGTCACCCGCGGCCCGCTCACCACCTCGATCTTGATGGGCCCGGGGCTGCCGTCCGGCCGCGTCTCGACCTTCTGTACGAGCTCGACGAACTTCGTCGAGAGCGCCTCGGTCACCCGCAACGCACGGGTCTGGTCGGTGTCGGTGACCGACGCCCGCAACAGCACCGTACCGGTCTCGGTGGAGGTGCTGACCCGGCGCTGGATCTCCTCGGCGGTCAACCCGAGCTGGCTGTCGGCCACCGCGGCCTGGGCCAGCCGGTCGCTGCTCAGCAGTTCCGCGTACGACTTCACCCGTTGCTGGAGGAAGAGCCCACCCTGGTAGGCGTCGGTGACGCCCTGGCTCGGCGTGGTGACGAAGAAGGTCACCGAAGCGACGTAACGAGGCTGGGCCCGCACGGTGACCAGTGCGGTGACGCCCAACGCCACCATGAAGGTGACCAGGACGATCCACCAGTGCCGGCGCACCAGGCGTAGTTGGCGGTACAGGTCCATCAGGCGGGCCTCCGTACCGGGCCGGTAACGCCAAAGAACTTCACGAAAACCCCCAAGGTCGACTCAAATCTCGTGAAACCATTAAAGCGGCTCATGCGGCTTATGTCCGGAGTTAGGTATTTTCCCAATGGCGGATCGTGCCCGCAGTGACCAACCGGGCCGGCGGCCCGTCGGAATCGCTCTGGCGCGGAAAAAATGCGATGTTCCCCACCGAACGCTTCGGTGACTCGTCGTCCTCCCACGGAAGTCGGGTTCCCCCGCTCGCGACGGTCGACGACGGTGGGTAGGGTCTTGCCCGGGTGTGCCGGGAAGCCTGGTCGGCGATGGTGCTGTGTTGCCCTTCGACCAACGAGGCAGGACCCCACACGTGACCGACCAGACCCCGCGCCTCGGCGTGCGTCGCCTCTTCACCCGTACCTCCTGGCCGGAAGCGCGCTTCCTGGCCGATGTGTTGCGCACGGAGACCGTCGGCGGCGCTCTGCTGCTCTTCGGCGCTGTGATCGCACTGGCCTGGGCGAACTCCCCCTGGTCTGACTCCTACGCGGCGTTGGGGCGGTGGGTGCCCTGGTCAGGCGGCGCGGCGTTGCATCTCGACCTCGACCTGGCCACCTGGGCCGCCGACGGACTGCTGGCCATCTTCTTCTTCGTGGTCGGACTGGAGCTGAAGCGCGAGTTCGTCGCCGGTGAATTGCGTGATCCCCGGCGGGCGGCGCTACCGGTGGTGGCGGCCATCAGCGGAATGGTCGTCCCGGCACTGATCTTCGTGGCCGTCAACGTCGCCGGCGGTGGCGGCGGACTGCGCGGCTGGGCGATCCCGACCGCCACCGACATCGCGTTCGCGCTGGCGGTGCTGGCCGTGATCGGGGCCTACCTGCCGCAGGGACTGCGCGCCTTCCTGCTCACCCTGGCCGTGGTCGACGACCTGCTGGCCATCACCGTCATCGCGATCTTCTACACCGACGACTTCAGCGTGCTCCCGCTGCTCGGCGCGCTGGTGCCGATCGCCCTGTTCGGCCTGCTGGTGCAGTGTCGCCGTACCTGGTGGTGGGCGCTCATCCCGCTCGCCGTGGTCGCCTGGACCCTGGTGCACTCCTCCGGGGTGCACGCCACGGTGGCCGGCGTGCTGCTGGGCTTCACCGTGCCGGTGGTCGCGGGCGAGGG
This sequence comes from Micromonospora lutea, assembly GCF_016863535.1. Taxonomy (GTDB): domain Bacteria; phylum Actinomycetota; class Actinomycetes; order Mycobacteriales; family Micromonosporaceae; genus Micromonospora; species Micromonospora lutea. The sequence continues at coordinate 28,211 of NZ_BOPB01000005.1, read as the reverse complement.
CGGCGAGAAGCGCCGCCCGATGCCCGGCCTCGCCGAACGCCTGGAGCACGTGTGGCGGCCGATCTCCGCCGGTTTCGCAGTACCGGTCTTCGCGTTCTTCGCCGCCGGGGTCTCGCTGCGCGGAGCGGACCTCGGCGCGATGGTCACCGATCCGATCGTCCTCGGCATCGTGCTCGGCCTCGTCGTCGGCAAGTGCGTCGGCGTGCTCGGCTCGACCTACCTGCTCGCCCGGTTCACCCGGGCCCGCCTGGACGAGGACATCAGCTGGTCGGACCTGCTCGGCGTGTCGCTCCTGGCCGGCATCGGCTTCACCGTCTCACTGCTCATCGGCGAACTCGCCTTCGGCTCCGAAGCCGTCGAAGGGGGCAACGTCAAGGCGGCGGTGCTGGCTGGCTCGTTGATCTCGGCACTGCTGGCCACCACCGTGCTCCGGCGGCGCAACAGCATCTACCGGGCGATCGCCCGCAAGGAGCAGCTCGATCTCGACCAGGACGGTGTACCGGACGTCTACCAGAAGTCCAGGGACTGACCGCCGCCGCTCACGGCTCGGACGTCCGGCCGACCCGCTCGCGCGGGCGTCCGGCAGCCGAGGACTGTCGCTGGAAGTTATTGATCAACGCGGTGCGGATCAGCAGGCGCAGCGCCACGATCGCCACCAGGACGACGATCTCCGTCCAGGACTGCCCCGCGGCCAGCCGCAGCAGACCGGCGGCGAGCAGCATGTCGAGCAGCACTCCCAGGGCGAGCGTGCGGGAGCCGGTGCTGATCAGCGCCAGCGCCGCGGCGAGCACACCGAACGTCGTGATGACGGCGGACACCAGCATCATCATCGATCGTCGATCTGCCGCTGCTCGTGCTCGATCTCACGATTCAACACGTAGTTGAGAACCGTCCGGATGGCCGCGATGGCAGCCAACTGACCGATCTGCGAGAAGGTCGGCGACAGCGCGGTACGCAGGATGTCGGCTGCCAGCTGGAACTCCAGGCCCAGAACCAGGAAGCGTCCCAGGGACAGCCGGATCCGGGTGAACACCCGGGCGTCGCGGTGGCGCAACCCGTCGACCACGAATCGCAGCGCGGCCAGGGCCGCGCCGACGACGATCACGATCGCGCCGAGGATCTCCACCGCGATCACCAGCAGGTGGTGGCCCTGTTGGAGGATCACCTCGACGTCCACCCCGGCGCCTTACCCGGCCTGCATCCGGGTAGTCGACGCCGGGGCCTCGCGACGCCGCCGAGATCCTCCGGGTGGGTGCCGAGGCGCTCGGGCGGGGGTGTCGAGCGCTCACCGCAACTGGGTCACCGCGTCGACGATCAACCACACGCCGCTGATGGCGAAAAGTGTGGCGGCGCCGTACCTGATGGTGCGTTCGGGCAGTTTGCGGCCGAGCAGTCGACCCGCGACGATGGCCAACGCGTCCGCCGCGACCATGCCGACGGTCGAACCCAGCCAGGTGCCGAACCAGCCGTACTGGGTGGCCAACGTGATGGTCGCGAGCATCGTCTTGTCGCCCAGTTCCGCGAGGAAGAAGGCGACGCCGACGGTGATCACGGCCGATCTGCCGCCCCGGGCAGCTCGACGCTCGTCCTCCTCGGTGAGCCGGTCGCCCCGCAGCGTCCACGCACCGAAGCCGAGGAAGGCGAGACCTGCCAGCAGCGAGATCCAGCCGGTCGGCAGGGCCGCGCCGAGACCGTGACCGATCGCTACCGAGGCGAGATGCACCACGGCGGTGGCGACGGTGATGCCGATCAGCACCGGCATGGTGCGGTACCTGGTGGCGAAGGCCAGCGCCATGAGCTGGGACTTGTCTCCCAGCTCGGCGACGAAGATGACGCCGAAGCTGACCACCAGCGCGGCGAGGAACCCGTCCATGATGTCCTTCCCGGATCAGGCCGGGAAGAGGTGTGGGACGCCCTCGACCCGGCTGCAACAGCCTGGTCGAAGGTCTCGCCCGCCTCGCCGAAACGAGGCCAGGTGGCCGGATGCGTGACGCACCAGTATGTCGACCACCACGTTACGGGCTACTCCCCTTCGCTGGGCCCAGCCTAGCCGACCGTCCTCCGGCGGATCACCCCGGCCGTACGCCTCGGTCAGCGCGCACGGCCGCCTCGCTCATTCGGCACGGGCGAGGGTCACCCCGAACAGGTCGGCCGGGTCCGTCCAGAACCGCTCGGTACGGAAACCCGTGGCGGCCAGCTCACCCGCGATCCCCTCCGGGCGGAACTTCGCCGACACCTCGGTACGCAGATCCTCACCGGCGGCGAAGTCGACAACCAGGTCGAGCACCTTCACCCGCATGGACCGCTCCGCCCGCAGCCGCATCTCGATCCACTCCTGTTCCGGGTTCCAGAGCGCGACATGGGCGAATGCCGACGGGTCGAAGTCGGCGTCGAGTTCCCGGTTGAGCACCCGCAACACGTTACGGTTGAACTCGGCGGTCACGCCGGCCGCGTCGTCGTAGGCGGGCACGATCACCGCCGGATCCTTGACCAGGTCGGTACCGACCAGCAGCCAGTCACCCCCCTCCAACGCGGCCCGCATCCCGGTGAGGAACTCCGCCCGTTCGACCGGCAGCAGGTTGCCGATCGTGCCGCCGAGGAAGATGACCAGCCGCCGCCCGCCGGTCGGCAGGTGATCCAGGTGGCGGGTGAAGTCCCCGACGATGCCGCGTACCCGCAGCCCCGGATAGTCGGCGGCGACCGCGGCGGTGGACCCGGCCAACGCGCTGACCGACACGTCGAGCGGCACGAACGACCCGAGCTCCCCGCGCTGGGTGAAGGCGTCCAGCAGCAGGCGGGTCTTCTCCGAGGACCCGGAGCCCAACTCGATGAGCGTCTTCGCGCCGGTCAGCTCGGCGATCTCCACCGCCCGCTCGGCCAGGACGGCACGCTCGGCCCGGGTCGGGTAGTACTCCGGCAGGCGGGTGATCTCGTCGAACAGCTCGCTGCCCCGGGAGTCGTAGAACCACTTCGGCGGCAGCCACTTCTCCTCGGCGGTCAGCCCCATGCGTACGTCCCTGCGCAGGCTGCGGCTGATGTCCTGGTCGTCGAGGTGGATCTCCAGCGGCTCAGCGCCCATCTGCTGTTCCCTTCGTTCGTGTCTGACAGGTGCGCACCCGACCCGGGCGCTCCGACGCCGCCTCGCCGGCCCCGCTCACCACGCCGCCAGTTCCCGCTGGCGTACCTGCGTCGCGGTGGCCTGCACGAGTTGCCCCTCGGTCACCTCATCCCAGCCCGGCTCGTCGTCGTGCGGTTCGGAGACCAGCAACACCGACGAGGGCGTGACCCGCACCGACAGGGCGTGCCCGGCCGCGCTGGCGACCACCGTGTGCCCGTCGGTGAGCAGCATGTTGAGCCGTGATCCGGGTGCCGCCGCGGCGACCGAGGTCACCGTCTCGGCGACCGCCCGCGCCGGCCCGACACCGGCGCGCAACCGGTGGCGGACCAGCGCCCACAGCAGCGCCGAGTCGGTCGTCGCGTCGAGGGTGATCAGGTCGCGTACGGGTAGCTCGGCGGCGAGCGGAACCACCGAGTCGGGCCAGCCCCGCACCACACCGTTGTGGCTGAACAGCCACCGTCCTTCGGCGAAGGGGGCGGCGGCGGTGTCGACGATCGCCATGCCGACCGTTGCCGAACGGACGGCGGCCAACACCGCCCCGGCCGAGGTCACCGCCGCCAGCTCGGCGATGGTCGGGTCACTCCAGATCGGCTGCGCCCGGCGATACCGCACCGGCCCCGCACCGCCCGGGTACCACCCGATGCCGAAGCCGTCGGCGTTGATGGTCCCGCCGCCACGCATGTCGCGTGGTGCCCAGGACTGGCGTAGCAGTGAGTGCGGCGGATCGAACAGCAGCTCACGCAGGGTCAGCGGTGGCCCCAGGTAGGCCAGGTGTCGGCACATCAGGCGACCCGCTCCCCGAGCGTCACCGGTGTGCCTCGTCGGGCCGGGCGTCACGGGCACAGCGGAAGCCACTGAAGATCTGCCGACGGATGGGATAGTCCCAGTTGCGGAAGGTGCCGCGGCAGGCCGCCTGGTCGGTGCCGAACGAGCCGCCCCGCAGAACCTGGTGGTCGTCGCCGAAGAAAACTTCGGAGTACTCCCGGTAGGGGAAAGCGGCGAAGCCCGGATAGCCCCGGAACGGGGTGGCCGTCCACTCCCACACGTCGCCGATGAGCTGATGCACGCCGAGCGGCGAGGCGCCGGCCGGGTAGGCGCCCACCGGTGCCGGTGACAGGTGCCGTTGGCCCAGGTTGGCCTGGATCGGGGTGGGGTCACCGTCACCCCACGGGTAGCGCCGGGACCGACCGGTAGCCGGGTCCCACCGGGCGGCCTTCTCCCATTCCGCCTCGGTGGGCAGACGTTTGCTCGCCCAGGTGGCGTACGCCTGTGCCTCGTGGAAGCAGACGTGCACCACCGGCTCGTCGTCGCGCACCCGCGACCAGGTGCCGAACCGCAGGTAGGACCAGCCGTCCCCGTCCCGCTGCCAGTGCATCGGCGCGGTGAGCCCGGCCTGCCGGCGGTGCTGCCAGCCCGCCTCGGTCCACCAGCGCGGGTCGTCGTACCCGCCGTCGGCGATGAACGCGCGGTACGCGCCGTTGGTCACCGGTGCGGCGTCGATGACGTACGCGGGCAGGTCCACCCGGTGGGCGGGGCGCTCGTTGTCCAGTGCCCACGGGTCGGTGTCGGTGCCCATCGTGAACGGACCGGCGGGCACCAGCACCTCGGCGGGCACCCGCACGGTCGGCTCGGGTGGCGGCGGCGCGTGCAGCGCGGCGGGGCCGGAACGCAGCTGGTGAGTGGCGAGCATGGTCTCGTCGTGCTGCTGCTCGTGCTGCACGATCATCCCGAAGGCGAACCCGTCGGCGACCAGTTTGCCGCCGTCGAAGGTGACGCCGTCCAGCAGGTCGTAGACCTTCTCCCGGACCGTGGCCACGTACGCGCGGGCCTCGGGCGGCGGCAGCAGCGGCAACGAGGGGCGGTCCCGGCGCGGCTGCTTGAACGCGTCGTACAGGTCGTCGATGTCACACCGCACCGGTTCCCGTCCGCCGACATCGCGGACCAGCCAGAGCTCCTCCTGGTTGCCGACGTGCGCCAGGTCCCACACCAGCGGGGACATCAACGGTGAGTGCTGACGGACCAGGTCGGCGTCGTCCACGGCTTCGGTCAGCAGGACGGTGCGGGCGCGGGTACGCGCCAGTTCCGCCGCGATCCGGTCGCGCAAACCCTCGGCGTCGCGATCGATGCCGGTGTCGGTCACGGCTGACTCCTCTCCGCGGCGTCCCGCCGCCGTCGTAATCCGTGGTCGATCTCCTGGCGCAGGGCCGGCGGCAGCTCCAGCCGCGGCAGCGCGCTCCGGGCCAGGTCGAACAGACCAGCGGCGGCCCGGGCCAGGGTCACGTCACCCAGGCCGTGGCGCGCCGCCCGGTGCCAGGCGTCGGCGGCGGGTGCGGTCACGTCCATCGCCGCCGCGATCGTGTCGGCGCCGCTGAGCAGTGCGCTGAGCACCGCCAACGGCAGGATCCAGCCCCGCCCGGGTTGCGCGTCGAAATAGCGGATCTCCAAGTAGCCACGTGGACGTACCGGCGGGAAGAGCGTGCTGACGTGATATTCCAGGTCGTCGACGCGGGGTGGTCGGTGCAACGCCCCGTCGAGCCAGTCGGCGAACGTCACGCCCGGCGGGGCCGTCCAGTCCGGGCCGTCGTCACGGACGCAGAGCAGCGGCGCGGCCAGCACGTACGCCGTCCAGGCGGTGACCGGATCCCGATCGGCCTGGGCGGGAGTCCAGACCGGGGCGGTGCGGGCCGGGTCGATGCGCCACCACGCGCCCATCCGGGCGGACGTCCAGCCGGTGTCCCGGCCGGCGTGCCGGCGGGCGGTGGCGAAGGCGGCGAGCAGGGGTGGCCCGGCCGCGTGTACCAGTTGCCAGCGCGTCGAGAGTTGCTCCGGCTGCCCCGCGTCGAGGCAGATCTGCAGGCCGGCGGTGCTGTACATCATGGTCCGCCCGTCGGACCCCCGCCGGTCGAAGGCCTGCCGCATGGCGCGGTAGCGGGGGGTGTCGATCACGGGCTGCGGGTGCCGGTACGGATCGATGCCAGCCTGGCCGAGCGTCAGCCCGGCGGCGGCCAACAGTCCGGTGGCCTGTTCCACGTCGGATTCGGTGGCCTCGATCAGCGCGGCCACGCGGGCTCGCGGTGGGGTGGAGATCTCCAGTTGCCCGCCGGGTTCGACGGTCATCGCGCTGCCCCGGAGCAGGCGCAGGGCGGGGCTGGTCGGGTCCAGCGTGGTGGGGCCGTACGGCCCCAGCGCCGCACGCAGCCGCGCGGCGTCGACGGGGCGGGCTGGATCGGCCGCGTCGTGGACCGTCCACTCCAGCTCGACCCCGGTGAGGGTGGGCGGACCGGTCTTGAAGCAGATCCGGGCGAGGTGCCGGGCGGCGGCGGCGCGGTCCCGCAGCACCGGGATCTGGTCCACCTCCGGTGACATCACCACGCGTGGCTCCTTCCCCGATCGGATCCGCCGCCACGGTAACCCACCCGGGTGACATCGAACCGTGTGAACCTGCACCGCTCGGTGCCGGCGCAGCATCGGCCATCGCCCGGCGGGCCACCCACAGCACGAGGCTGACGTGCGGCTTCACCCAGGTGCGACACGGGCGGATCCGACACCATCTGTGTAGCAGTCAGCAACAGGCCGTCGAACGGATTTCACGATCCGGTCACGTTTGGCGCGGGAGGACCACCGCCACGCGCGCCGCCCACCGGGCTGTCCGCCGGGCTCAGGGTCCGGTGGTCGGGTTCGCGGTGGACTCGGCCCGCAGGCCCCGGCAGTACTCCTCGACGTGTTCCGCGCCGCCGGCCGCGACCACCAGTTCGTTGAAGGCGGGGGTGCGCAGCGCCTTCTCCCGCTGCCGTTCCGACTTCGCCAGGTAGGCCCGACAGAGCCCCGGACGGTCCGTGGTGTTGTCGGAGTTGCCGGGACCGACCTGTGTGGTGGCTTCGGGATTTGGTGTCACCGGCGCGTGGGGCGTCGGCGACGGTGGGACGGTGGCGGCATCACCGGTCGGGCCGTCGGCTCGGGCGGTCGAGGGGGTCGGAGCAGTCGGAGCGTTCGGAGCCGCGGCCGGCTCTGCGGCGGGTTTCCCGGTGGGGGTGCCCACACTGGTGCTCGGTACGGGCGCGGCCGGACTGGTGGTGACAGCCGGGGGCGACGGCGGACCGGCGCGGTCCAGGCCGACGGCGGCCAGGGCGGCGCCCGCGGTGGCGGTGGCCGCCAGCCCGGCGATCCAGGCCACCGCACCGGCGGTGAATCCCCGGTGCCGTCGTCGCCGGGTCGCCGAGACCGCGCCCGCTGGCCGGTGGGCGTCGCGGAACGCCGCGACGGCGGCCTCCTCGCCGGCAAGTTCCCGCTCTCGGGCCGGAGCGGCGGCAGCCCGCAACAGGTCGGCGAGCGGGTCGGCCGGACCCGGTGCCGGCCGTGTCGACCGGGCATCAGCGGCGGTGTCCAGCAGCCGTTCGTGGTCGGCGCGCAACGACCGGCGCAGCATCTCCCGAAGTTTGCGCATGTCAGCCGTCCACCGGCTCGGCCTGGGGCGGCAGGCCGGCACGTTGGCGCGGCCGAGCGTCACCGGTCGGGACGGTCGGGACGTCGTCCGACCCGGCCGAGGTGGTGGCCGCCCCGCGCTGGTCCAGCAGCAGCGCGAGTCGTCGCAGGCCACGGTGAGCGGCGGTGCGCACCGCACCGGCCCGACGGCCGAGCACCCGTCCGGCGGTCTCGGCGTCGAGCCCGATCACGGCGCGCAGCAGGACCGCCTCGGCCTCCCTCGGCGGCAGGCTGGCGATCATGGCGAGCGCCGCCTCGGTCCCGAGGCTCTCCCCCGCCCGTTCGGCGGTGTCCGCGTCCCCGGCCATCTCGCTCAGTTCCTGCACCGGCACTGGCAGCGCCGGTCGACGGCGTTGCCGACGGAGGTGGTCCATGGCCCGGTTGCGCGCAATGGTGACGGCCCAGGCACGGAACTCGCCACCGGTGAAGGTGGGCAGGTCGCGGGCGACCTGCAACCAGGTCTCCGAGGCGACGTCCTCGGCGTCGGCCCCGACCAGGGCGGTCAGGTAGCGCAGGAGCCCGGGCTGGAGGCTGCGGTAGAGATGACGGAAGGCGTCCTCGTCACCGGCGCGGGCGGCCTCGACCTGCCGGCTCAGTTCGCCGGTCATGACCGCACCGTCGCCGACCACGGTGCCGCGGTGACGACGTCCACCGAGCGGGCAGGTGTCATCGCGGCCGGTTCCACGCGCCGGACCTCGATCCGCACCCCGCCCCCGTCGACCTGAACCGAACCGGGCCCGTGCGGCCCGGTAGCGGATTCTCGCCGACAATGTCGGGGACCACAACCCGAACCCGCGCGCCACCAACTGCCCGGAATCGGATCCACGTCGGGAGCCCTGACGCTCCGTTCCGGCGCGGTCACTGCGGGACGTCAGCGGTCGGCGGTCGGCGGTCGGCCCGGACATGGCACCGGTACGGCCCGACCCGCCGACGCGCCGTCCGAGCCGGCTGTGGGTACGGTGGTGCCGTGTTGTCTTCGGAGGTCGTACTCAGCGGTCGGTACCGCTTGGACGAGCGTGTCGCCACCGGCGGCATGGGCGACGTCTGGCGCGCGACCGACCTGATCCTCGGGCGGCAGGTGGCGGTCAAGGTGTTGCTGCCCTCCCTCGTCTCCGACCCCGACTTCATCGCCCGGTTCCGCGCCGAGGCACGGATCATGGCAGCGCTGCGGCACCCGGGGATCGTGCAGGTCTACGACTGCGGTGAGGACGACCTGCCCGACGGTGGCCGGGCCGACTACCTGGTCATGGAGTTCGTCACCGGCCAGCCGCTGTCGAAGCGGATCGAGGCCGAGGGACGCCTGGACGTGGGCGTGGCCATGTCGGTGGTGGCCCAGGCAGCCCAGGCGTTGCACGCCGCTCACCTGGGCGGGATCGTGCACCGCGACGTCAAGCCGAGCAACCTGCTGATGCAGGAGGACGGCACCGTCGTCCTGGTGGACTTCGGGGTCGCCCGGTCGACGAATGTCACGAGCATCACCAGCACGAACGCCGTCCCGGGCACCGCGCTCTACATGGCTCCCGAGCAGGCCGCCGGGCGACCGGTCTCCGGAGCGACCGACCTGTACGCGCTCGGCGCGGTCGCCTACTGCTGCCTGACCGGCAGCCCACCGTTCACCGGAGACAATCCCCTCCAGGTCGCCGTCCGGCACCTCGACGACCCTCCGCCGGAACTACCGCACGACATCCCGGAAGCGGTGCGGGTGCTGGTCGACCGGGCGTTGGCCAAGGATCCCGCCGACCGGTTCAGCAGCGGCGCGGCGATGGCCGAGGCGGCCCGGGCGGCCGTGTCGGAGAGCACCCTGCCCACCACGGTGGTCCCGATGGCCACGGCGCTGCGCGACGCGGGGCCGGACACCCGCACCGGACTGCCGGTGGTCGACCCGCCACCGGGTCGACGACGCCGCGGCAAGCTGGTGGGTGCGCTGACCGCCGTGCTGGTCGGGATGACGGCGCTCGGTGCGGCGCTCGGTGCCACCCGGGATGCGAACACACCCGCGGTGAAGCTGCCCACCACCGCACCGGTGGTCCAGCCCACCGACGAGGAAGAGGCGCCACCGAGCCCGCAGCAGAGCGCACCGGCGCAGGTGCCGTCGCTGCGTCCGGCCGCCTCGACGACCCGTCCGACCGGTTCACCGTCGCAGGAGCCGTCCTCGCCGCAGCCCACCGAGTCGATCGAGTCCCCGTCACCGGAGCCCACGACACCCACTCCGGAACCGGAGCCGACGGGCTCGTCGAGCAGCCCCACCCCGCCGGTGACTCCCACCTCGGCGGCGCCCACCACCACGCCGCCAGCGGACACACCGCCCGGCACCGGTGACGGAACGGAAGGCTGAGTCCCACCGGTCGCACCGCTCCCGAAATTCCCGAAACGGACGTCCGGCGCCACACCGCGCTCTAGGCTCCTCACCAGCAGTTATCTCCTACTGTTCGGGAGTTCGGGTGAGCGTGGAGAAGTTGGTCGTCGTCGGCCAGGGTTACGTCGGTCTGCCGCTGGCCATGCAGGCCGTCGAAGCCGGCCTGCACGTGGTCGGCCTCGACGTCGACGCCGACCGGATCAAACGGCTCGCCCTGGGCGAGTCGTTCGTGTCGGACATTCCCGCCGACCGGCTCGGCCGCGCCCTGGCCAGCGGCCGGTACCAGCCGAGCACGGAGTACGCCGACGCCAAGGACTTCGACATCTGCGTCATCACCGTGCCCACTCCGCTGCGCGACGGCACCCCCGACCTGAGCTTCGTGGAGCAGGCCGGCACAGGAATCGGGCCGTACCTGCGCCCCGGTTGCACGGTGGTGTTGGAGTCCACCACCTACCCCGGCACCACGGAGGAGTTGCTCCGCCCGCTGCTGGAGTCGGCCAGCGGGCTGCGCAGCCCCGGAGACTTCCACCTCGGGTACAGCCCCGAACGCATCGACCCGGGCAACCCGACCTGGCGGTTGGCGAACACGCCGAAGGTGGTGTCCGGAGTGGACGCCGCCGCATTGGCCCGGGTCGACTCGTTCTACCGACGGCTGGTGGAGCGGACGGTGCCGGTGGACTCGACCCGGGTGGCCGAGCTGACCAAGCTCATCGAGAACACCTTCCGCCAGGTCAACATCGCCCTGGTCAACGAGCTGACGATGCTCTCGCACCAGTTGGACATCGACGTCTGGCAGGCCATTGAGGCAGCCGAGACGAAGCCGTTCGGCTTCATGCCGTTCCGGCCCGGCCCCGGTGTCGGCGGGCACTGCCTGCCGATCGATCCCTGCTACCTGTCGTGGCAGGTCAAGCGCCGCCTCGGCCGGCAGTTCCGGTTCATCGAGCTGGCCAACGACGTCAACCACGAGATGCCCGAGCACGTGGCGCAGCGGGTGATGGCCGGGTTGAACCGTTCCGGACGGGCGGTCAACGGCGCCCGCCTGCTACTGCTCGGGCTGGCGTACAAGCGCAACACCGGCGACATGCGTGACTCGCCGGCCGTCGAGGTCGCCCGGCGGCTACGGGAACTCGGCGCCGAGGTCCGGGCGGTCGAGCCGTACGCCGAGGCACACCACCTTCCCGACGGGGTGCTGACGGTGGATCTGACCGAACGCGAACTGCGCGAAGCCGACGGTGTCGTGGTGGTCACCGACCACGACGTGTTCGACTACGACCTCGTGGTCCGGCACGCCCGATACGTCTTCGACACCCGCAACCGCTGCACCGGCGCGACCGTGGAACGCCTCTGAACCGTGCCGCCACGAACCCCAGCGCCGCGGTCGACGACGCCTCGGTGACGATGTGACGGTGGTAATCGCTCGACCACACCGGACGGTCACGCGACGCCCCCTCCGGGTCGAGGTCGGCGCGCTTGCATGCCGCCACAATGGACGAGAAATGTGATCTGCGTCACATCGATGGGTCTCGACTCGGAGTAGGGTACGGCCAACGTCACTCCCCCTCTCGAAGGGCGTCGCCGATGGTCGGAATGACCCTGCCACGGGGGCGGCAACTGCGAATCGTCAGTGTGGCCGCCACCGGGCTCCTTCTCGCCAGCATGGCCGTTGCCTCGCCCGGCAACGCGCAACCGGTCTCGTCAGCCGCCACCGAGGCCGCCGCTGCGGCCGTCGAGGCACCGCTCGGTGTCGACGAGATCGCCAGCAGCCCCAACCTCAAGCTGATCGCCAACCTGCCGAAGCAGGCGCCGTTCAACACCACTGCGGCGCTCGGCACCGACATCGCCTTCCAGGGCAGGTACGCGTTCGTCGGCAACTACGACGGCTTCGTGATCTACGACATCGCCAGGCCGAGCAGACCGACGATCGTCTCCCAGGTGCTCTGCCCCGGCGCGCAGAACGACATCTCCGTCTACGGTGACCTGCTCTTCCTGTCGACGGACGCGTCACGCAGCGACGACTCGTGCAGCAGCGTCTCCCAGTCCGCCACGATCAAGGAATCGTGGGAGGGCATCAAGGTCTTCGACATCAGGGACAAGACCAACCCCCGGTACGTCAAGGCGGTCGAGACGGCCTGCGGCTCACACACGCACACGCTGGTCCCGGCGAAGAACAAGAAGTCGGTCTACCTGTACGTCTCGTCGTACAGCCCGAACGCCACCTTCCCGGACTGCCAGCCGCCGCACGACTCGATCACCATCGTCAAGGTGCCGCTGAACAAGCCGACCGACGCGGCCGTCGTCGCCACGCCGAACCTCTTCCCCGACGGCGGTTACGAGGGTCGGACGGGTGGCTCGGCGACCTCGGGCTGCCACGACATCACCGCGTACCCGGCGAAGGACCTCGCCGCCGGAGCGTGCATGGGTGACGGGGTCCTGCTCGACATCAGCAAGCGCGAGGCGCCACGGGTGCTGCACACGGTGCGGGACACGACCAACTTCGCGTTCTGGCACTCGGCCACCTTCAACAACCGCGGCACCAAGGTCGTCTTCACCGACGAGCTGGGCGGTGGCGGCGGCGCCACCTGCAACGAGGCCGTGGGCCCGGAGCGCGGCGCCAACGCCATCTACGACCTCACCGGTCGCGGCGACAAACGCAAGCTGGAGTTTCGCAGCTACTTCAAGATCCCCCGGACCAACGGCGACACCGAGAACTGCGTGGCGCACAACGGCTCGCTGATCCCGGTTCTCGGCAAGGACATCATGGTCCAGGCCTGGTACCAGGGCGGCGTCTCGGTGTGGGACTTCACCAACTCCCGCAAGCCGAAGGAGATCGGCTACTGGGAGCGTGGCCCGCTGTCGGAGAGCCAGCTCGTCGTGGGCGGTTCCTGGTCGGCCTACTACTACAACGGACACATCTACTCCTCCGACATCCAGAAGGGGCTCGACGTGCTCGAACTCAACGACTGGCGGACGTGGACGGCCAAGCTGGCCCACTTCCGTGAGTTGAACGTCCAGACCCAGCCCAGCTACCTGAGCTGGTAGGACCACCGCACCGACCGGGTCCGGTCGCTCCGACACCGGGTGGCCGGGCCCGATCGTGTTTCCTCCCACCCGTCCCGGGTACCTCGTCCGTCACGCAGGAAAGGGGTGTGTGATGACGCGCAACGAGTACCACGTGGTGCCCGACGGCGGTGGCTGGAAGGTCGAGCAGGGCAGCACCGTCGTCGGCACGTACGACACGAAGCAGCGGGCGGTCGAGGCCGGGCGCCAGGCGGCACACGGCAACGAGCCGAGCCAGCTCGTGGTGCACACCGCGGACGGAAAGATCGAGACCGAGTACACCTACCAGGACGACCCGTACCCGCCCGCCGGCTGACCGGCCACACCGACGGCGGCCTGCCCGCCTATCTCCCCGGTGGGGTGGTGCTGCCCACCGGGGAGCCTCAGCGGCTGTTCGCGCTGCTGATCGGTACCAACGTGGCCCCCGGTCGTTCAGACCCGCCGCACCGGTAGCTGCAACTCGGTGACGCCCTTGTCGGCCTCTTCGGGCCAGTACTTCACGTAGAGCTCGCGGGCGTAGCCGTCCGGCCGCCAGTCGTTCTCCTCGATCCAGCGGGCCAGCACCTGCAGGCTCCGGTCGGCCGTGTCCATCGACCCGTGGTGGATCGTCGTCGCCGCCGTGATCGCCGGCAGCTCCACCACCGCGACGTCACCGGCCGCCGCCAATCCCTCCTCGATTCCCACACCCGCGTGCACGACGACACCGTCGCCGTCTTCCGCCCGGTCGTACCAGGCCAGCGCCGGCCCGGCCGGGTTGACCCCGGCGGTCTCCAGCCGGCGGAACAGCTCCGGGTAGAGCGGGGTCAGCACCGGGCCGATGTCCGCACCGTCGTAGCTTCGGGCGACCTCGCTCAACTCCGCCACCCGGATCGGCGGGATCTTCTTGATCACAACATCCTGGCTGGTCATCCGACCCTCCGTTTCGATCATATGGAGCCTCGCCTCCACGCTGGACAGTCGGGCGGTGTCGGCCGCCAGCTGCGCCTCCAGTTGAGCACGGCGCAACCGCAGCATGCCCCGCAGCTCGACCAGGTCGACGGCGTCGTCGAGGATCGCCCGCACCTGAGCCAGAGTGAGCCCCAGGTCCTTGAGGGCGATCACCCGGTTCAGCCGGCCCAACTGGTCCGCCGTGTAGTAGCGGTAGCCGCTGTGCGGGTCGACCGCGGCGGGCGGAAGCAGGCCGATGCTGTCGTAGTGCCGCAGCATCCGTACCGACACCCGACCGAGGCTGGCGAAGTCTCCGATGGTGAACATGGTCCCTCCACGGTCGGCGCTGACACCGTGTCAGAGTCAACCGTGGCCCATCGGGTCGGGCAACGAGTCAGCCGGGCAGTGGGGCCTCGTCGCCGCGGTTGCGGCGGGGGGACACCAGCCGGCGCATGATCGGGGTGGCGTTCCACTTCGCCGCACCGACCAGGTCGCGGGCGTGTTCGAGCACGGTGTAGTCCGGTCTCGCCCGGCCGGCGGCGAGCGCGGCGTCCAGGTCGTTGCCGCAGCGCGTCAACACGCTGTCGAAGTCGCGGCGGACCGGCTCCAACAGGTGGTAGCCGAACGAGCGGTGCACCCGGGCGAAGAGCGGCTTGTACAGCCGGGCACGCTCGTGCAGCCCCGAGGAGTACGACATGGGATTCTTCGGCCGGCGCCGGATGTAGTCGGGCAGCAGGTCGGCGAAGGCCCGGCGGACGATCCACTTCTCCTGGCCGTCACGGAGCTTCAGGTCGATCGGCAGCCGCATCGCCAACTCGACGAGCGCGAGGTCGAGGAAGGGCACCCGGGCCTCGACGCCGAAGGCCATGCTGGTCCGGTCGACCCGCTGCAACTCGGTCCGGCACAGGTTGCGGATCTTGTGCAGGAAGAGTCGTCGGGACGCTTCCGGACCGACCTCGTGGTACATGGGGTAGCCACCGAACAGTTCGTCCGAGCCGTCGCCGGTGAGCACCACCTTGACGCCCAACTCCCGCAGCCGCCGGAAGATCGGCACCGAGACGACCGCGTTGATGATGTCGCCGTACTCGGTCAGCTCGGAGATCCGGATCGCCTCCCGCACGTCGGCGAGCCGGATGTCACGCGGACGCAGCTCCACCACCTCGTGCGCCACGCCGAGGTCCTTCGCCAACCGCCGGGCGTACGCCAGATCCGGGCTCTGCGGCACTCCGACCGTGACGGCGACGCAGTCCGGATGCAGCTGTGCGGCGTGCAGCAGCGCCAACGAG
This sequence comes from Micromonospora lutea, assembly GCF_016863535.1. Taxonomy (GTDB): domain Bacteria; phylum Actinomycetota; class Actinomycetes; order Mycobacteriales; family Micromonosporaceae; genus Micromonospora; species Micromonospora lutea. Next base: position 12,985 of record NZ_BOPB01000005.1, on the reverse strand, counting down.
CTGTCCAGTCCACCGGAGAGCACCACGCCCACCGTGAGGTCGGTGTCCAGCCGCACCCGGAGACTGTCGGTGAGGGCGGCACGGACGAGCAGGGCGGCCTCGTCCGGATCCGCCACCACCGGCAGGCCCGCGCCGAGGGCGAGCAGGTCCACGTACGCTCGCAGCCGGGGGTGGCCGTCGGCGTCGGTCCAGCCGTGGTGCCCCGGCGGCACCTCGGACACCGGTGCCCCCAGCCGGACCAGCGCCTTGACCTCGCTGGCGAGGTGCAGACATCCCGGCGTCCGGGCCCAGTACAGCGGCTTCACACCGAGTGGATCCCGGACCAGGTACGCGCGCCCGGTGGCCCGTTCCACCACGGCGAAGGCGTACTCGCCGCGCAACCGGGTGACCATCCGCTCGCCCCAGTGCTCGAACGCGGCGAGCACCACCTCGGTGTCGCTGACGCCGCGGAACCGGTGACCGAGAGCGGTCAGCTCGGCCCGCAACTCGTGGTGGTTGAAGACCTCGCCGTTGTAGCAGAGCAGCCAGCGCTCGTCGGCGGAGACCCAGGGCTGCACCGCGCGCTCACGGTCCACCACGCGCAGCCGCCGGACCCCGGCGAGCAGACCGCTCTCGTGCCGCGTCTCGGTCACCTCGCCCCGTGGCGCGAGCGTGTCGAGCATCCGGCGGAAGATCGCCGGATCCGCCTCCGGGCCGATGCAGAGCATGATCCCGCACATCGCTCAGATTCCCATCTCGGCTTCGTAGGCCCGGCGCAGCCGCAGGGTCGCCGACGGCGCGAGGCAGAGGTGCCACGCCTGCCCCTCGTCCACCACATTGATCTCGCCCGCCCGCTGCCGGTTCAACAGCAGCCCGGCCAGGGTGTCCCGGACCCCGAAGCGGTCGAACCAGGCCATCTCCACGTCCACCGCCCAGCCCAGACAGTGGCCGCTGGGCACCATCGCGGCGTATCCGAGACGCCGCAACCGGTACTGGTGTTCCGCGCTACGGACCAGGCTGGTCACCCACAACGGCGGGGTGCCCGCCGGGGTGGCGGCGGCGAACTCGCGACCGATGTCGTTGAGCAGGGCGATCACCTCACGCCGGGCCCGGCGGAACAGCAACCCGGCGGTACGCGGAGTGGCGTCGGGCAGCATCCGGCGGCGCAGCGCCCGTACGCCCCGACCGACGACCGTGCGAGGCTGCTCGGTGTACTGGAACCGCAGCAGCCCCCGCCGCCGCAACCACTCCAGGTCGACCAGTTCGGCGCTGTGGTTGACCTCCGTGTCGGTGAGGAAGGTGGCGGCGTCGCGCCACCACATCACGTCGATGCGCGACAGCAGGTAGATGCGCACCAACGCGGCCAGGTCTCCGGCGGAACTGCGCTCGTTCGGCTGGTAGCGGGCCATCTCCAGCAGCAGGGTCTCGCGGGCGCCGATCAACCCCTGGGAGGTGGCGTCGAGCACCTGCATGATGGCGGGTTCGCGCAGCCGCTGGTCGATCAGCACCTGTCGCGCCTTCGCGCTGCCCGTTCCGGCGAGGGCGCTCACCTCCACCAGGAGCTCGGCCACGGCGTCGCGGTAGGCCGCCAGGTCGGGCGGAGTGGCGAGCGGACGCACCGTCCCTCGGGGCCGGCGGCGGGCCGGAGTGACGGGCGGACCGGGCCGATGTCCCGGGCTTCGGCTGGGCACTCGCATGATCGGTCCTCTCTGCCGCCGCGATGATCGCCTGTGACAGAACGTAACGGCACCGATCCGGATTAGTGCGAGCAATACTCCCGTATCCCCCTAAGGCGTGGCAGACCGCCCGGGTTGCCGCCTTGGAGCCTCACCGGCGGGCCGATCACAACCAGCCGTTGTCCCGCGCGATCCGCAGCGCCTCCGCACGGGTTCCCGCGTCGAGCTTCTGCACCGCCAGGGCGAGATAGTTCCGCACCGTCCCCGGCGACAGGTGTGCCCGGCGGGCGATCGCGGCGACCGGGGCGTCGTCCCCGGAGAGCCGGAGCGTCTCCAACTCACGCGGGGTCAGCGGGCAGGGCGGGATGGTGAGCGCGTCCGCCGCCAGGGCCGGGTCCACGTACCGGCCACCCGCGTGCACCCGGCGGATCACGTCGGCGAGCGCGCCCCCGGGCGCACCCTTGGGCAGGTAGCCGCGGGCACCCGCGGCGAGCGCGCGGGTCAGGTGGGCCGGTCGGCCCTGACCGGTGAGGATGACCACCGCACACTCCGGTAACGCCCGAGCCAGCTCGGTGGCGACCTGGAACCCGTCCCGCCGGGGCATGGTCAGGTCGATCACCGCCACGTCAGGTCGATGGGCAAGAGCCGCGGTCACCGCCGCCTCTCCGTCAGCGGCCTGGGCGACGACCGACAGATCCTCCTCAAGATCGAGCAGTGCGGCGAGAGCGGTACGGATCAACTCCTCGTCGTCGGCCAGCAGGACACGGATCATACGGCCGTCGGTACCGTCGCCTCGAGGGTGAACACACCGTCCGCGCAGCGGGTGCGCAGTCGCCCGCCGACCCCGGCCAGGCGGTCGGCCAGACCACGTAGTCCGTGGCTGTGCCGGTCCGGCGCCGCCGTGGCGGGCGCCCCGTCATTGGTCACGATCATCCGCGTCACCTGTTCCTCCTGCGTGAACTCGATCCGGCACCAGCCCGCCCGGCTGTGTCTGAGCACATTGGTGCCGGCCTCCCGGAGCACCGCCGCGAGCTGGGTCGCCGCCTCGGACGACAGCTCACCGTCGGGCGCCACGACGGTGCACCGCACCCCGGACGAGCGCAGCACCTCCCCGACGGCGGTGAGCTGCTCGGTCAGGTCGATCCGACGGTAGCCGTGCACCGTACGACGCAGCTCGGTCAGGGCCGTGGCGGCCAACCGTTGCGCCTCGCCCGCCGCCCGACCCGCACGAGCCGGGTCGCCCGCCGCGAGCCGGGCGGCCAGCTCGGACTTGAGGGCGATGACGGTCAGGTGATGTCCGAGCAGGTCGTGCACGTCGGCGGCGAAGCGCAGCCGCTCCTGCGCGGCGACCAGCCGGGCCTGTGCCGCCCGTCCCTGTTCGGCCTGCACCAGCAGCCGCCAGAACCACACCTGGAAGCCGTTGACCAGCGCGATGCCGACCCCGATGGAGCCGGTGAGCAGCATCGACCGGCTGACGGAGGCGCCGGTGAGCATGGCCACCGCCCCGGACACCGCGACGGTGGCCAGCGCCGCCGGGATCACCAGCCGCAGCGGTACGAGCAACGCGAGCCCACCGACGATCGCCGCGCCGAGCCAGGCCCAGGTGGGCCACACGGCACCGGCGACCGGCGCGACGAGCGGCACGCTGAGCACCGCCACCCCGGCATACCCGGCCACCAACCATCGACGCAGTCTGCTGGGCGGAGCCGGGGTGACCGTCGCGTACAACGCCACCGCCAGCACCAGCGCGAACGCGGACAGCCCGACCGTGCCCGCCACCACCTGCCAGGCGTCCGGTTCCCGGGTCAGCCCGACCGCCGGCAGCAGCAGGGTGGCGGCCATGCCGGAGGTGAGGGACACCAGGGTCGCGGCCCGAGCGCGGGACAGCGTCCGCCCGTTGCCCGCCACCAACGCGTCGGTCACCACGGTCGCCAGGGTAGAGCGCGCCGCCACGGCGGTGGACCCGTCGGTTCGCCCGAGCCGGCCGGGCGTTTCACCCGGCCGACCGGTGACAGCACGGGGATGGTTGCCACGCACGGCCGCCACCAGGCTCGGTGACATGGCAGAGCTGACAACCGCAGTGACACCGACCGTTTCCGATCCCAGCTGTTCGGAGACCACCACGTCCAGACGTCCGGCCAGGACCGGTCGGGCCGCGCGGTTCCGGCCACTGGCCCGGCACCTGCTGGAGATGGTGCTGGCCATGGTGGCCGGCATGCTGGTGCTCGGTCCGGCACGAGCCGCCCTGGGTACGGCGCTCGGGCTCGCCCCGGCCTCGCCGGGTGTCGGCGCGCTGCTCATGGCCACCGACATGAGCATCGGCATGGCCGTCTGGATGGCGTACCGCGGGCACTCGACCACCCTGATCGGCGAGATGGTGCTGGCCATGTACGCGCCGGTCCTGCTCCTGCTGGCCGGTCACCGGGCCGGGCTGCTCGACGCGGACCTCCTGCTGGTCGGCGCCCACCTGGTGATGGTGCCGGCCATGGCGGCGGCGCTGCTCCGTCGCCGCGCCGAGTACGTCCGGCATCCGGACGCCCGGCCGGCCGTTCGGCACCCGTTGGTGCGGTTGGTGGCGCACCGCTGGCCCACCGGGCTGGCGCTGCTGCTGACCGCCGACAGCTGGACCACGCCGGGCCTGTTGGGCGCGTACACGCTGCTGGTCCTGCCGGTGGGCTACCTGGTGATCGGGACCCTCCGCCGACAGTGGGGCGCGCCCGGCAACCTCCGGCTCCAGCTCGTCGGCCTGGCCGGCTGGTCGACGCTGGCCCTGGTCGCCGCGCTGGTGGGCGGCGCTGCGGCGTACTGGTTGGTGGGGCTCGGCTGGTTGGTCCACGCGGCCTGGGACCTGTTCCACCACCGCACCCGGCGGGTGGTGCCACGCGCCTACGCCGAGTGCTGCGCCGTCATCGACGTCGTGCTGGGGATCACGATCATGGTGGCGCTGCTCACCGCCTGAGGGGCCGGTCAGACGTGCGGGGCCGTCGTCGGCGGCCCCGCGCACCTGTTCGGGTGGTCGCCGCAGAGGGCGGGTGGACGTGATGAAAAACTTGACCCATGAGTTCCACGCCCGTACTGCCCGACCCGTCCACCGAGTCGCCCGCCTTCACCGACCTCGGCCTACGGCCCGAACTGCTCGGCGCACTCTCCGCGCTCGGGTACGAGGAGCCCACGCCGATTCAGCGGGAGGCGATCCCGCCCCTGCTCAGCGGCCGGGACCTGCTCGGCCAAGCGGCGACGGGCACGGGCAAGACGGCGGCGTTCGCGCTACCGCTGTTGCAGCGGATGCCGGACGACCGGGCGGGCGACGACCCGCTCGCGCTGGTGCTGGTGCCGACCCGGGAACTCGCGGTGCAGGTCTCCGAGGCGTTCCACCGCTACGGCAAGGACCTCGGTGCGCGGGTGTTGCCGATCTACGGTGGGCAGCCGATCGGTCGGCAGCTGCGGGCGCTGGACGGCGGCATCGACGTCGTGGTGGCCACTCCCGGTCGCGCCCTGGACCACATCGCCCGGGGCACGCTGCGGCTGGGCAACCTCGCCACGGTGGTGCTCGACGAGGCCGACGAGATGCTCGACATGGGCTTCGCCGAGGACATCGAGGCGATCCTCGAACACACCCCCGAGCAACGGCAGACGGTGCTGTTCTCCGCCACCATGCCGGCGCGTATCGACGGGATGGCCCGAGCGCACCTGACCGATCCGGTACGCATCCTGATCGCCCGCGAGCAGCCGTTGGCCGGGGAGGCGCCCCGGGTTCGGCAGAGCGCGTACCTGGTGGCGCGGGCGCACAAGCCGGCGGCGCTGGGGCGCGTGCTCGACGTCGAGTCCCCCACGGCGGCGATCGTGTTCTGCCGCAGCCGGGAGGAGGTCGACCGGCTCACCGAGACGATGAACGGTCGCGGCTACCGGGCCGAGGCGCTGCACGGGGGAATGAGTCAGGAACAGCGCGACCGGGTGATGGGGCGGCTCCGCGCCGGCACCGCCGACCTGCTGGTCGCCACGGACGTGGCGGCCCGTGGCCTCGACGTCGAGCAGCTCAGCCACGTGGTCAACTTCGACGTGCCGTCGGCACCGGAGTCGTACGTGCACCGCATCGGCCGGGTGGGCCGGGCCGGCCGCGAGGGTGTGGCGATCACCCTGGCTGAGCCCCGGGAGCATCGGATGCTCAAGACCATCGAACGGGTCACCGGGCAGCGGATCACGATCGACAAGATTCCCACGGTCGCCGATCTCCGGACCCGTCGGCTGGAACTGACTCAGGCCGCGCTGCGGGAGAGCCTGCTGGAGGACGACCTCGACCCGTTCCGGGTGATCGTCGAGACGCTCAGCGACGAGTTCGACCTGATGGAGGTGGCGCTCGCCGCGGTGAAGCTCGCTCACGAGGCGACCCTGCCCGGTTCGGACGAGGCCGAGGAGGAGATCCCACAGGTCGCGGTCCGCTCGCCCCGGGAAGGCCGGCCGTCCGGGTACGAGAGCCGGGGCGAGCGCCGGCCGTCGCGTCCCCGCACCGCCGGCACCACCCAGGTGTTCATCGGCGTGGGTCGGCGCGCCGGAGTGCGTCCACAGGATCTGGTGGGTGCGATCACCGGGGAGACCGGAGTCCGGGGCAGGGACATCGGCTCGATCGAGATCGCCGATCGCTTCTCGCTGGTCGAGGTGCCCGTCGCCGTGGCCGACGAGGTCATCGCCGGTCTTCGCGGCAGCACCATCAAGGGTCGTAAGGCCACCGTCCGCCGCGACCGCAGCTGAGCCCGGGAGTAAGGAAGGGCACCTTATTAACGCCTGGTGTATAGAGGGGAACCCTTCTCACCGCGCCACCCCAGCCGCTCGGCAACAGGCGCCACCCCTGCCGAGGCGGTGCCTGTCGCCGGACGCTCCTGTTAAGAAGGGGCCCCTGCTCTACCGCAGGCGTTAATAAGGTGCCCTTCCTTACACGTCATCAGGTGGTGGTGAGGTGCTGGCTGCTCAGGGACGCCGGGTCGATCTCGGCCGGGCGCAGCGCCAGGGCGAGCACGTCGGCGACGTCGGCCAGGACGTGCACGGTCAGCGCCTCGCGGACCTCGGTCGGCAGATCGTCCAGGTCCGGTTCGTTGCGGGCCGGGATGATCACCTCGGTCAGACCGGCCCGGTGGGCGGCGAGGAGCTTCTGCTTGACGCCGCCGATGGGCAGCACCCGCCCGGAGAGGGTCACCTCGCCGGTCATGCCGAACTCGGGGCGTACCGGCCGGCCACTGGCCAGTGACGCGAGGGCGGTGACCATGGTGATACCGGCGCTGGGGCCGTCCTTGGGTACCGCGCCCGCCGGGACGTGCAGGTGGATCCGCCGCCCGGCGAGGGCGTTCGGGTCCAGGCCGAGGCGGCGGCCGTTGGCGCGCAGGTAGGAGAGGGCGATGTGCGCGGACTCCTTCATCACGTCGCCGAGCTGACCGGTGAGGGTCAGCCCCGGCTCACCCTCCATGCTGGTCGCCTCGATGAACAGCACGTCACCTCCGGTGCCGGTGACCGCCAGTCCGGTGGCCACGCCCGGCACCGCCGTCCGCTCCGCCGACTCCGGCGTGTGCTTCGGCCGACCGAGGTAGCCGACCAGGTCGTCCGCGCCGACGCGGAGCGGCGTCGAGTCGTCGGTCAGGGTGACCGCGACCTTCCGCATGATCTTCGCGAGGGCGCGCTCGAGTTGCCGTACGCCGGCTTCCCGGGTGTACTCCCCCGCGATCCGGCCCAGCGCCGAAGCGTCCACATCGATCTCGTCGGCGGTCAGTCCGGCCCGCTCCCGTTGCCTTGGCAGCAGGTGATCGCGGGCGATGGCGACCTTCTCGTCCTCGGTGTACCCATCCAGAGTGACCAGTTCCATCCGGTCCAGCAACGGGCCGGGGATGGCCTCCACCACGTTGGCGGTGGCCAGGAACAGCACATCGGACAGGTCGAGGTCGACCTCCAGGTAGTGGTCCCGGAACGTGTGGTTCTGGGCCGGGTCGAGCACCTCCAACAGGGCTGCGGCCGGGTCTCCGGCGTACCCCACGGAGAGCTTGTCGACCTCGTCGAGCAGCACCACCGGGTTCATCGAGCCCGCCTCGCGCAGCGCCCGGACGATCCGGCCGGGCAGCGCGCCCACGTAGGTGCGCCGGTGTCCGCGGATCTCCGCCTCGTCGCGGATGCCGCCGAGGGAGAGCCGGACGAACTTCCGGCCGAGCGCCCGGGCGACCGACTCGCCGAGGCTGGTCTTGCCGACGCCGGGTGGGCCGGCCAGCGCCAGCACGGCACCGGAGCCGCGCCCACCGACGACGTCGAGCTGACGCTCGGCGCGCCGGTTGCGCACGGCGAGGTACTCCAGGATGCGGTCCTTGACGTCGGCCAGACCGGCGTGGTCGGCGTCGAGCACGGCCCGCGCCGCGGCCAGGTCGGTGTTGTCGGTGGTACGCGTGCTCCACGGCATCTCCAGCACCGTGTCGAGCCAGGTACGGATCCAGCCCGCCTCCGGGGAGGCGTCACTGGCCCGCTCCAACTTGCCGACCTCGCGCAGCGCCGCCTCGCGTACCTTCTCGGGCAGCTCGGCGGCCTCGACGCGGGCCCGGTAGTCGGCCGAGCCTTCCGGGGCGTCCTCGCCCAGTTCCTTACGGATCGCGGCGAGCTGCTGGCGCAGCAGGAACTCCCGCTGCGACTTCTCCAGCCCCTCGCGGACGTCGGAGTTGATCTGCTCGGTGACCTCCTGCTCGGCCAGATGGTCCTTGACCCAGCCGACGAGCAGTTCCAACCGGGCGGTGACGTCCGGTGCGGCGAGCAGTTCGGTCTTCTGCCCCAGGCTCAGCCAGGGCGCGTAGCCGGCCGAGTCGGCCAGCTCGGAGAGGTCGGTCATCCGTTCCATCGCGTCGATGACCTGCCAGGCGCCACGCTGCTGGAGCACGGAGGTCATCAGCGCGCGGTACTCACGGGCGAGTTCGCGGGCCCGACCGGCCGGGGCGGGTTCGTCGATCTCGGTCGCCTCGACCCAGAGGGCGGCGCCGGGGCCGGGCACACCGGAGCCGATGCGGGCCCGGGCGAGGCCACGGATGACGGCGGCCGGCTCGCCACTGGGCAGTCGCCCCACCTTCTCGATCGTGGCGATCGCGCCGACGGAGCCGTATTCGCCGTCCAGACGCGGCACGGCCAGCAGCTTGCGATCTCCCGTGGCCCGGGCCGCGTCGACTGCGGCCTGGGTGCTCGGGTCGAGGGTCACCGGGATGGCCATTCCGGGCAGCAGTACGGCGTCGGTCAGTGGAAGTACCGGAAGAGTTGCCATCGAACACCTGCCATCGCATTGAGTTGAGCGTGTCTGACTCAAGTCACGTTGGACTCCGGTTGTTCCGCGATGTGAGCTAGTACACGATGCGGCGGCACCCCGGGCGATGGTTCCACCGCCCATCGGATGACCGCGCCCACGCCGAGCAGATCCAAAATCGGGGATTTCGATGCCGCGCAAAACGCGAACCGCCGTAGCGGACGCTTTGTTGCGCAATTGGCGGATGATCAGTCAAACTTTGAGCACACCCCGTCGGACACAGGGAGTAATCGACGATGGCCAAACAAGTAATCACGGTGCTGACGGACGACCTCGATGGCGGAAAGGCCGACCGTACGGTCGAGTTCAGCCTGGATGGCGTGGCGTACACCATCGACGTTTCCGACGAGAACGCGGGTGTCCTGCGTAAGGCGTTGGATCCGTTTATCAATGCCGGCCGGCGCCTCGGCCGTGGTGCCGGCGACGCTGGCCGCAACCCGCGTCGCAGCCTCGGTTCGGGCACCCCGGGAATGAACCGTGAGCAGAACCGCGCCGTCCGCGAATGGGCTGTCCGGAACGGCTACAAGATTTCCGAACGCGGTCGGATTCCGGTCGAGGTGGTCGAGGCGTACAAGAACCGGTGAGCAGCGGTTTGTCGCTGTGGCACGGTTAGTGCCAGCACCAGAGCAGGGTTACCCAGCTTTCCAACATGCGGCGGGGCCGCCCGGACAATTCCGGGCGGCCCCGCAGTTCACCGTCGGCTCACGGCCTCGGCCTTCGACCTCAGTTGACCTGGATACGCACCGCGTCGAAGGCGGGGGTCTGGTTGGCCCGCTCCGACATCGGGATACGGTGCGAACCGTCGCCGGCCCACACTGCGCACTGTGCGGTACCGGAGTCCGGCAGGCCCGGAATCTGGATGGTCACCTCGTCCGGCTCGGCACCGCCGCCGCCGTCCTCGGTGGCCACGAAGAAGGCCGGCACCGGCTCAGGCGCGGGCGCCTCGTTCGTGTTGTTCAGCATCCGGCAGGCGGTGTGGAAGTGTCCACGGGTCATGCCCTGCCCGTCGAGCAGCGAGCTCTCCAGGTAGTAACCGCCCTGGCCGGCCGGCAGGAACCGGTCCCGGACGAGGTTGCGGGTGCTGACCCGGATCGAGAAGCCCTCGTTGCGGTTGATCTGCTGCGGGAAGTCGGTGATCAGCAGTGACGGGTTGTTGGCCGCTGCGCCCACCTCACCGAAGGCGGTGCTGATGCAGCGGTTGCCGTTCTGGAAACCGTCGTGCCGCTGCAGCTGGCTGTTGTCGCAGTTGTTCGCCAGCACGTCGAGGCCGTTGTTGTTGCCGCCGTTGTTGTCACCACCGTTGTTGCCGCCGTTGTTGTCACCACCGTCGGTACCGCCGTTGTTGCCGCCGTCGTTGTTGTCGACCGGCTGCACCTGACAGGTGGCGAGATTGGCCAGACCACGCGGCCGGGGGCCGAACCGGTCGATGGCGGTCGTGATCCGGCCGAGGGTCGCCCGACGCTTGCTGGCCAGCGGGTCGAGAATGGCGCTACGGATGAACCGCTGGCCTCGGTCGCCCTCGGCGGCGAGTCGCGCGTCCGCCTCGGTGATCTGGGTCTGCAACGCGTTCAGGTTACGGTCCACCTCGGCGCGGGCCCGGTCGGGCACCTGCGGGAGCCGGCTGACCACGTCCGGGCAGGCCACCGCGAAAGCCCCGGCGGTGGTACCGCCGGTGCCGTTGCGGGTCTCCTGGCACTCCTCGATGGTCTGCTGACCGTCACCCCAGTGGTTGACCACCCAGCGACCGTTCTGCCAGGTGCGAGTCGTGGTGACACCGCGAGCGGTCGGCGCGGTGGCGCCGGGGCTCGGTGCGACGCATTCGGCCGCCACCGGTCGCTTCTGCTGGTTTGACCGTCGGTCACCGGCCGACGAGATCTGGGTCACGGCGACGACGCCGCCGAAGACAGCGAGCGTGGCGCCAACGGCCAGGAGTCGCTTGGTCCGCGCGTTACCGGATGGTCGGCGCGACCGGGTTGACCTGCGCATCGAATTGCTCTCCTTCTCGATCCGGTTCCTGATTCGTGACTCGACGGACCGAACGGAATCTTGTTGGCACGCTCGACGGGGACCGCCTGAACGCGCCGGTGGCACGTCGACAAACGACGATGCCCTTTCCGCACCGTCTCCCGCGCCTGCCGGTGCGGGTTGGGGAGATCCTGTCCATTCCCGGTGAGGTACGGGCCTGCTTCGGCGGTGGTTCAAAGGCCGCCAACTTTTTTTCGATGTTTCTTTCTGCGCCCGGTCGGTGACCGTGCGCCCTCGCCCGGTTGACTCAGGGCGCGGTCAGCTGGCAGAGATGGTCATAGGCGAAGTCGCCGACGAGTTCCACGCGACGATCCCGTAGCCGCCGAATGTCGGCGAGCAGATCCTCACGCGACATCAGCGACGGCGCGCCGGCCTCGATCGTCCGCAGCCGCTCACCGACGGCGAGGACGGCCAGGTCCTCGGCGAACCGGGCGGGTTCGACGCCGCAGGAGACGTCGAACGCCTGCACGGTCACCCGTTCCAGCAGCACACCGCCCGGGCGGACCTCGGCCCAGCTCCAGCCCTCGACCGGGCCCCGCGCCCAGCGCACGTGCAGTCCACGCAGGATGGGATCGGTCAGCCGTCGGACCACGTACGCTTCCACCGCCTCGGCCCGGGCGAGTGCGCCGAGGTCGTTCACCGCGCCCTCACGTCCGTCGGGCAACCGGCCGACGATGTCCCGGAATCCCACGGCCGGCACGTCCGAACCGGCGGCGCCGGCGACGTAGCGGCGGGCGTCGACGACGTACGCGACGATCCGTGGCCCGTGTCCGGCGGTGCGCAGGGTGGCGGAGACGACCCGCAGCAGCGGCAGGCCGATCGCGGCGGTGACGGCCTCCGTGGTCCGCTCGGCCCGCCTGGCGGTGGCATCGGTCGACGGTGACCGGAACTCGACGGCGAACTCGGGCCGTCCGGTCGTCGCCGTGCAGACCACGTGGTCGAACAGCGTCCGGCTGGCCGTGTTCCACTGGCTCGCCGTGAGGCCCGGTGGACGTCGCCGGACGATCTCGCCCAGACGCAGCCCGGCGTGCACCCGCTGCTCCCCGCGAACCAGCACGGGGCCCCGCCCGGCGTCCTCCGGCACCGGCGACAGTCCGTGGTCGTGGTCACCGGTCATCGTCGTACCCATGAATCCCTCCCCCTGCCGGCCGGGCCGGACACTGGTGTGCGAGCAGGTCGACAAGGGTTTTCCTCGCGCCGGCCGACCGAGTCTAGGTTGACGATCATGCCGGCGGCTGCATCGGTCGCGGGTCCTGGTGAACACGGGCCGAAGGTCCCGGTCGGCACCGGCCCGCCGGCCCTGACCGCCGCGCACGCCCCGGGCGTCCAATAGAAGTGCCACCGGGACACGCGGTGCGAAGCAGAGAAGGGACGTGGACATCATGACCGCGATGATCGAGCGGAACACCGCCGCCGCCGAGGCCCCGGTGGCCGAGACCAGCCAGGAGCAGAACCTCCGGATGCGGGCCACCCGCTACCTGCTCGCCGGCCTCCGCCTGGCGCTCGGTTGGATCTTCCTCTGGGCCTTCCTGGACAAGGTGTTCGGCCTGGGCTTCGCCACCGAGGGGAAGAACGCCTGGATCAACGGGGGCAGCCCGACCAAGGGCTTCCTCAGCTTCGGTGCCACCGGCCCGTTCCAGGGCTTCTACAACGGCATCGCGGGCGCCGCCTGGGCTGATTGGCTCTTCATGATCGGCTTGGCCGCCATCGGTACGGCACTGCTGGTCGGTATCGGGGTCCGCGTCGCCGCCGTGGCCGGCGGTCTGCTGCTGGTGCTGATGTGGACGGCCGTCCTGCCTCCCCCGAACAACCCCTTCATGGACGACCACCTCATCTACGCCGGCGTGCTGGCCCTGCTCGCGGTGACCAACGCCGGCGACACCTGGGGCCTGGGCCGCACCTGGGCGCGGCTGCCGATCGTCCAGCGGTTCGGCTGGCTCCGCTGACTTCGATCACCTCCCCCGCGCGGCGGGCGTCACCTACCGGTGAC